>NZ_QYTW02000004.1 GCF_003605405.2 Siminovitchia terrae
TATAAAAGCTCCAACTCTCTTATAAAAGCTCCAACTCTCTTATAAAAGCTCCAACTCTCTTATAAAAGCTCTCAAAAAGTCAAACTCACTATCTAATCCCTTTATTCAGCTCGTCAGCCAATCGCTTTTGGAAAAAATAGATGCATAACCAGATGATCATATATATCGCGATGTAGATTGTGTACATAAGGAGCATGTTTTCAAGGGAATGAAACCAGCCTAAGGAGTATCCGAATATTCCATAGCCTGTTACAAAACCAAAGAATTGGATGCTTGTTTTCGTAAACACCGACAATCGCTCGCTTTCAAATACAAGGGAAACGATTCCGCAAAAGGCACCGTAGGCCATGCTGCCAATGACTTGGGTTCTCAATAACCCCATATCCATTTGGGTCCAGCCGTTAAAACCTGCAATTAAAATGAAGATGAGCAGGGAAAGATTTGCAATCCCAAATCCGATCAATATATTTCTGATTGCTTTAAAAACCAACATAATCATTCACTCCTTCAATAAAGCTTTTTTTAGTTCTTTGGCATATTTTCGGGAAACGATTTCTTTTTCACCATTTTTGAAGACGACGACCAAGCTCCCTCCGAAAGTAGCTTCAAAATATTCCATCCAGGATATGTTTGCCACGCAGTACTTAGAAATTCTCATGAAATTATGTCTAAACCGTTCTGCGAATTGCTTCAAAGTATCTTTATAACGGTATTTCTCCTTATCTCTAAACGCAAAGCATTTATTGTCTTCTGAAAAAACATGAGAAATTTCCTGGGGGTTCACTAGATACACCCGCTCCTCCCGTTGTAAGGGTATGACACCGTTCGCACCCTCTTCAGTTATGATGGACAAAATTTTTTCCACTTTTGTATTCATTTCTTTGATTGAGATTATAATTTCATCTTCTTTGATGTTGGGATCGATATTCACATTAACTTTCACTGCATCAACTCCTTTCACCATGAGTATAATTTCCTGTGATCTTGTTGAAAAGGAGATTTATGGCAAGTGGTCGAAATAGTATTGTAAGATGACAAAAAGGCATATAGAAAGGGGAAAAGGTTTTGAAAGAAAAGATATACATAACTCGTAAGCTTCCCGCTAGTGTCGTAAAGAAACTGGAGGGTGAATTTTATATTGAAATGTGGGGGCAAGAAGAGGAAGCAATTCCAAGGGAAGTGTTGCTTGAGAAAGTAAAGGATGCACAAGCAGTGCTTTGCATGTTGACCGAAACGATAGATGAAGAGGTGCTGGATGCTGCTCCTAATTTAAAAGTGATTAGCAACATGGCAGTTGGCTACAACAATATTGATGTGGAAGCTGCAACCAAGAGACAAATCATTGTTACGAATACGCCGGGGGTTTTAACGGAAACAACAGCAGATTTGACATTTGCCTTGATGATGGCGACAGCAAGGAGGCTAGTTGAAGCTTCCGATTATCTTCGCACAGGAAAATGGGGAACATGGTCACCCATGCAATTGACAGGAATGGATATTCATGGCGCGACATTGGGAATCATCGGTTTTGGCAGAATCGGGCAGGCGGTGGCCAAACGGGCGGCAGGATTCGGAATGAATATTCTATATTACAATCGGTCGCAGAAGCCTGAGGTCGAAAAGGAAACGGGGGCGAGATTCGCAGCGCTAAACGATGTTTTAAGGGAATCGGATTTTATAAGTATTCTGCTGCCATATAGTGAGGAGGTTCACCATCTGATTTCAGACAAAGAACTGCGCCTCATGAAAAAGACAGCTATTCTAATCAATACAGCGCGTGGAGGAATTGTGGATGAAGAAGCACTGTATGATGCACTGAAACATGAAATGATATGGGCTGCAGGACTGGATGTATTTGAGAAAGAACCTATTAATCCACGACACCCGTTGTTGACGCTACCGAATGTAGTAACCTTGCCGCATATCGGGAGTGCCAGTATAGCAACAAGAATGAAGATGGCTGAATTGGCCGTAGATAATGTATATAATGTACTTGTTAGTGCTGGTAGGGTAAAAAGGGTGAACTAGCTGATAAAAAATGTCATCGGCTGTTATTACAGCTAGTGAGCGTGATATAATACGTCAAGAAAGTAAAGTTGGAGGGAACAAAATGAAATACTTTGCTGTTTTTTTACCAATGAAAGATGAAGAAAAAAGCCAACAGCACCGCCCGGCTCACTTGGAATTTTTGGCAAGGATGAAAAAAGAAAAGAAAGTGGCTATGTTTGGCCGCTTCACGGATGGAGCAGGCGGCCTTGTCATTTATCAGGGAGAAAACCTTGAACAAGTTGAATCATGGGTTAAAGAAGATCCTTATGTAGTAAACGATGCAAGAACTTATGAAATCCATGAGTGGGACATGGTGTCCGACTCATAATACAAAAGATAAGCCGAAATTTCACATTGAAATTTCGGCTTTTTAAGGACTGCTTATCAGCCAAAAGGACATAAAGTCAGATAACGCGCATCCTCGTATGGATAAAGCGAATGCCCTGTCGCGGCTGGAGTACTGCAACAGGAAATCGGCTTCTCTGTCGTCTATGCATTTTGGCATAATGTGTTTATCTCTATATGGCCGCTTGTGTTTTTGTTATTTATCTGGCGTTAGGAAATACGCGTTGTACGGTCTGGGTGAATTCATCAAAGAAACCGCCGACTGGACGACCGTTGCGAATATCATTGCCATATCCTCTCATCCGATCGTAAAAGTCCGGGTTCTCTGAAATGTAAACATTGTCAAAGTTATGGTTAGTGTCCCGAACTTTATCTGCAATCTTCTTCTGTACATCTTTGGTCATCTCTTTATTTCCCTGGCCGCTGAGCTTCACTGCAACGTATGCGTTTCGATTAGTTACAAGGACACTTGCATCATCAACCTCTTTCAGGCCGACCACTTTATCCGCAACGTCATCTGCAAGGTCAATGTTACGGTCATCATTGTTGTTGACTGTATCATTGTTGTTGACTGTATCATTGTTGTTGACATTTGTTCCAAGCCCGTCCGTTCTGTTATCGTTGACCGTGCGGCCATCGTTCATGTTATTAGCCCCATCACGGTTATCCGTAGGGTTATAACGGACTCCAAGAGGACGATTATCATCGTTTGTAAAGCGGTCATTATTATTTGCAGTGCCGCAGCCTGCCAATACCACAGATATCAAACCTGTGTAAATAAGCGGTTTGATAAATTTCATTTAGGTAACCTCCTTTTTTTCTTAAATCTTTTTTAATGTTCCAAACGGATCAATTATTATTCGTTTTTTGTTATAATAAATGGATGACAGTTATTACCTTTAATGAAAGAAAGAGTGATTGAATATGCACTGGTGGAAAAAATTTCTTTCAAATTTTTTTTCAGATAAATCAATTGATGAACAAACTGAATGGCATATAGAAAATAACCATAAAAATGAACAGCATGAAATGCAGGAAATGAAAACCCGGATGATTTACCAATATCCCAAAGGAGAGTTTCGTTTTCCATTGATTAAGGATCAGCCTGGTAGTTCAATCCCGGATAAACAGAAGCAACCGATTAAAACGCAGCAAAAAGACGAAAGAAGAAACCATGAAAGAAGAAACCATGAAAAAAGACAAAACAGGCAAGCAGACAGGAGAGATACGGAACAAAGAAGAAGGAAGATTGAGCCAAAAAACAGTCAGCCGTTTGAGCCGACGCACATCCCTTCCCCGGTTTATGGATTTAATCGGCCGATAGAAAGAAAAGTAAATCCAAAATCACATATTCCTGAATTTGAATTAAACGACATCCAATCTAAATTAAGGTTTAAAAAGGTAAAACAGGAAACGGCAAATACTGAGAAGGTTATTGGAAAAGCTGTTTTGGAAGACCAGCCTGTAAAGTCGGAGACAGACAGAACAGTATTTGATTTGGATGAAAAAAATGAACCTGAATCACAAAATAGTGAGTTAGAAATAAAAACATGGAGACAACACCACGAGATAGAGCAAACGAGTGAGGAATCTGAAGGAAAAATACCAGAGATATTACAGACTGGTTCTCACGAAAAAGATGAAACTCCTGATGAGGACAACTTGATTGATCAAACACAGACGGAATTGGCTATAAAAGAATCGGAAGAACAGGTAGAGTCGGCAAAACCAGCTTCGACTGAGGAAATCCGTGAGAAGGAAGAGCAGCTCTCTTCCGAATTAAGAGAAGAACCAGAGGAACCGGCTTTTACCAAAGAATCCGAAAAACCGGAAGAACAGCTGGAAACGGCAAAACCAGCTTCGACTGAGGAAATCCGTGAGAAGGAAGACCAGCCCTCCTCCGAATTAAGAGAAGAACCAGAGGAACCGGCTTTTACCAAAGAATCCGAAAAACTGGAAGAACAGGTAGAGTCGGCAAAACCAGCTTCGACTGAGGAAATCCGTGAGAAGGAAGACCAGCCCTTCTACGAATTAAGAGAAGAACCAGAGGAACCGGCTTTTACCAAAGAATCCGAAAAACCGGAAGAACAGCTGGAAACGGCAAAACCAGCTTCGACTGAGGAAATCCGTGAGAAGGAAGACCAGCCCTCCTCCGAATTAAGAGAAGAACCAGAGGAACCGGCTTTTACCAAAGAATCCGAAAAACTGGAAGAACAGGTAGAGTCGGCAAAACCAGCTTCGACTGAGGAAATCCGTGAGAAGGAAGACCAGCCCTTCTACGAATTAAGAGAAGAACCAGAGGAACCGGCTTTTACCAAAGAATCCGAAAAACCGGAAGAACAGCTGGAAACGGCAAAACCAGCTTCGACTGAGGAAATCCGTGAGAAGGAAGACCAGCCCTCCTCCGAATTAAGAGAAGAACCAGAGGAACCGGCTTTTACCAAAGAATCCGAAAAACTGGAAGAACAGCTGGAAACGGCAAAACCAGCTTCGACTGAGGAAATCCGTGAGAATGAAGAGCAGCTCTCTTCCGAATTAAGAGAAGAACCAGAGGAACCGGCTTTTACCGAAGAATTCGATAAACCGGAAGAACAGGCGGAACCGGCAAAACTGGCTTCGACTGAGGAAATCCGTGAGAAGGAAGAGCAGCTCTCTTCCGAATTAAGAGAAGAACCAGAGGAACCGGCTTTTACCGAAGAATTCGATAAACCGGAAGAACAGGCGGAACCGGCAAAACTGGCTTCGACTGAGGAAATCCGTGAGAAGGAAGAGCAGCTCTCTTCCGAATTAAGAGAAGAACCAGAGGAACCAGCTTTTAACGAAGAATCCGAAAAACTGGAAGAACAGGCGGAACCGGCTTTTACCGAAGAATTCGATAAACCGGAAGAACAGGCGGAAACGGCAAAACCGGCTTCGACCGAGGAAATCCGTGAGAATGAAGAGCAGCTCTCCTCCGAATTAAGAGAAGAACCAGAGGAACCGGCTTTTACCGAAGAATTCGATAAACCGGAAGAACAGGCGGAAACGGCAAAACCGGCTTCGACCGAGGAAATCCGTGAGAATGAAGAGCAGCTCTCCTCCGAATTAAGAGAAGAACCAGAGGAACCGGCTTTTGCCGAAGAATCCGAAAAACCGGAAGAACAGCCGGAAAAGGCAAAACCGGTTTCAGCAGAGGAAGTTCGTGTGACGGAGGAACGGTCCTCATCCGAAGAACTAGAGGAAAAACTTGGAGAACCGGAAAAAGAGAGAATGGCTTTAAAACAATCTAATCTTAACATTGAGCCAGCCTTAATTGATGAAGCGTTAATGAATGCTGAGGGTAAAAAGATTGATGAGACAGTGGTGCGTGACGCTGATTCGTCTATCCCTGAGCTTGAGGCTTTTGAAGAGGCGGCGGCTGCAGCTGCAGTAGAAATGAGCTTGGATCAAGAAGCTGAAGTAGCGGAGCCATCAATGGAAGAACCTGCTAAGGAAAGCTCTGGTAGTAAGCCGAGGTCACACTTGCCATTTAATGTACTGATGCTTACGCAAGACAAGACAAATTGGAAAAAGCAAAATGATAAGGAAAAAATTAAGAGTGAAGCTGTTTCGGCTCCAGTTAAAGAAGTGCAAGAAGTCGAAACATCCGTCACGGAAACTGTGCATTATACATTTCCAGACCTGTCGCTTCTTAAGCCACCCGTTTTTAAAGAGGAAAACACAGAATGGTTAAATGAACAAGCGAGCCTTCTTGATGAAACAATGGAAAACTTTAATGTGAAAGCAAGGGTTGTCAGAGCAAGCCAGGGTCCTTCTGTCACAAGGTTTGAAGTGCAGCCGGATAAAGGTGTCAAAGTCAATAAAATCACCAATCTGAGCAACGATATCAAACTGAGTATGGCAGCGCGCGACATTCGAATGGAAGCTCCAATCCCTGGGACTCGTTCAATTGGAATCGAGCTGCCAAATAAGGAAAGTCGCCCGGTTCAAATAAGTGAAATTATTGGTGAATCAGCCTTTCAAAGTGCAGACTCTCCTTTGACTGCCGCCCTTGGGCTCGACATCTCAGGAGAGCCGGTTGTGACGGATTTGCGGAAAATGCCTCATGGTTTGATTGCAGGGGCTACCGGATCGGGTAAAAGTGTCTGCATCAACTCTATTCTTGTCAGCTTGCTCTATAAAGCAAGACCTGATGAGCTGAAGTTAATGCTCATTGACCCGAAAATGGTTGAACTTGCTCCGTACAATCATATTCCACACCTAGTCAGTCCGGTCATAACGGATGTAAAAGCGGCGACTGCCGCTTTAAAATGGGCAGTGGATGAAATGGAGCGGCGTTACGAACTTTTTGTTCATGCTGGTGTCCGTGATATTGGACGTTTCAATGAGTTAGCTGAAACAAAAGGGCAGAAAAGCGAACACCTACCCTATATCGTGATCATTATTGATGAACTTGCTGACTTGATGATGGTGGCACCTGCTGAAGTAGAGGAGTCCATTTGTAGGATTGCCCAAAAAGCAAGAGCATGCGGTATCCATTTACTCATTGCGACACAACGGCCTTCCGTTGATGTGATTACCGGGCTGATCAAAGCGAACGTACCGACACGAATCGCTTTTGCGGTTTCTTCTCAAGTGGACTCGAGGACAGTTATTGATGTAAGTGGTGCTGAAAAATTGCTCGGACGCGGGGATATGCTGTTTTTAAATAACGGGTCAGTCAAGCCTGTAAGGCTCCAAGGAACGTTCGTGTCAGATGAGGAAATTGATCGGGTCATCGATCATGTACGTGATCAAGGAAAGCCGAATTACATCTTCCAACAGGATGAGCTTTTGAAAAAGGCTGAAATCCAGGAAAACGAAGATGAACTTTTATTGGATGCATGCCAATTTGTAGTAAAACAAGGAAATGCTTCCACATCCTTATTACAGAGACAATTTAGAATTGGATATAACCGTGCTGCTAGATTGATGGAGATGATGGAAGACCAGGGAGTCATTTCCGGGGCAAAGGGAAGCAAACCCCGGGACGTGCTCATTAAAGAGGCGGAGCTTGATTTATTGAAAGATTCCCTAGTACATTAGATGATAAAATGTTATTCTATTTGTTAATGGGGAACAAAGGCTTCCCCTTTTTTATTGGAGATTAATGTAGCACAAGGAGTATCCGACATGAAGGAAATTGAACTGAAGCTTCAGGGCAAAATAAAGAGGTTAACTAATAAAACATTTAAATTCGATGAGCGTGTAAAAGACGGCTGGTTTTCAGCTGTATATTTTTTGAAAACAAGAGAAATCGCAAAGCGTTATAAAGAAGATAACATCGTGACCATGCAATTTTTTCAAAGGAAAGATGCTGTTCTATGCGGTACAGATGAGGCGATCGCCCTTTTGAAAAATTTTGCAAAAGATCCGGAAACACTGGAAATCTATTCCCTGAAAGATGGGGATAAAATTACCTCGTTTGAAACAGTTCTCACCGTTACAGGACCTTATCAGAACTTCGGATACCTTGAGGGAATCATTGATGGAATCCTCTCAAGGCGTACATCCGTAGCGACAAATGTCTATAATGTTTCGAAAGCGGCAGCGTTATCTGGAGAACAGAAGCCGGTGATTTTTATGGGAGACCGTGATGATCACTTTACACAACAGGCTGGTGACGGATATGCAGCATATATTGGAGGTTCTACAGCACAAGCAACACCTGCAATGAACGAATGGTGGGGAAAGAAAGGCATAGGCACGATGCCTCATGCGATGATTCAACTGTTCAATGGTGATATTGTGGAAGCGACTAAAGCCTACCATACGACTTTTCCAGAAGATGAACTGGTATCTCTGGTCGATTATAATAATGACGTGATCACCGATTCTTTGAAGCTGGCTCGCGAATTCGGTTCAGAATTGAAAGGGGTCCGGGTGGATACATCAAGAACTATGATTGATAAGTACTTTCTTAGAAATCAACATTTGCTCGGCACCTTTGATCCCCGCGGAGTAAACGCAAACCTCATTTTTGCCTTGAGGGAAGCTTTGGATCACGAAGATTTCCAACATGTCAAAATTGTTGTTTCAGGCGGATTTAATGTGGAAAGAATTACTGAATTTGAAAAAATGGGTGTCCCGGTAGATATGTATGGGATTGGAAGTAGCTTGCTGAAAATCAATATCGGTTTCACCGGGGATTGTGTACTATTGAACGGGGAACATTCTGCCAAAGCGGGGAGAAGATATCGTCCTAACCCGCGTCTTGAAAAGGTGGATTGAAGAATTGTTTTTTGTAAAAGGAAGAATGAATAGTAACTGTTTCAGTTCAATGATATAATGGCATAATAATAAAACTATCTGTAATGCTTACATATGGGCACAGCCGGCAGTTCATAATAAGAGGACTAAGGCTTATTGGCGTTTGAGCAAAATTCAATTTTTTTCATATAATACATACAGATAGACGATCGCTGGAGGTTCTGTTATGACTGTATACCATTTCGTCGGTATCAAAGGCACCGGAATGAGCGCTCTCGCGCAAATTCTTCATAATTCGGGGTATAAGGTGCAGGGGTCCGACGTGGAAAAATATTTCTTCACCCAAGAAGCGCTTGATGATTTGAAAATAAAAATTTTACCATTTAATCGTGAAAATATAAAACCTGGAATGACTATAATTGCCGGTAATGCTTTTTCGGATGCTCACGAAGAAATCGAAGAAGCATTAAAGCAGGGAATTGAAGTCATCCGCTACCACACATTTTTAGGGGAACACATGAAAAAATTTACAAGCATCGGAGTTACGGGGTCGCATGGAAAAACGTCGACAACCGGACTGCTTGCCCATGTTATGAAAGGGGCTAAGCCCACTTCATTCCTAATTGGTGATGGTACTGGAAAAGGTGAAAAGGATGCAGCTTATTTTGTATTTGAAGCATGCGAATACCGCAGACACTTTTTATCATATCACCCGGACTACGCTATTATGACAAATATTGACTTTGATCATCCTGACTACTTTGCCAATGTGGATGATGTGTTCCAAGCATTTCAGGAGATGGCACTCCAGGTCAATAAGGCGATCATCGCTTTTGGTGATGATGAACAGTTGCAAAAAATCCAGGCGGGCGTTCCAGTCCTTTTCTACGGATTTGGTGAAGGGAATGATTTCCAGGCCCGTAATATTGAAAAGTCAACATCTGGAACGAAATTTGATGTCTTTGTACGTAATCATTTTTACGCCTCTTTTGAAATTCCGACCTACGGAGATCATAATATTTTAAATGCGCTCTCCGTTATCGCCCTATGTCACTATGAAGAATTAGACACAAAGGTCCTGCAGCAGCAATTATTGACATTTAATGGTGTGAAGCGCCGGTTTACTGAGAAACGGCTAGGCAATCAAATCCTTATCGACGACTATGCTCATCATCCTGTTGAAATCAAAGCGACAATTAATGCAGCAAGGCAGAAATATCCAGATCGTCCAATTGTCGCTGTGTTCCAGCCCCATACTTTTACAAGGACTCGGACGTTTTTACAAGAATTTGGTGAAAGTTTAGGCGAGGCGAATAAAGTATACTTATGTGACATTTTTGGTTCGGCCCGTGAAAATCATGGGGAACTGACGATTGAGGATCTAAAAGACAAAATCGAGGGAGCCGAAATCCTGAAGGAAGAAGACACATCCCCTCTTTTGATGACCGACGATTCCGTCCTGATTTTCATGGGAGCGGGAGATATACAGAAATTTCAAATCGCTTACGAAAACCTGTTGCAGCAACAACTGAAAAAAGCGCAATAATAAACAGGAATTTGTCATTGGCGAAGAGAAAAAGAAGGTGTGTTTCCTGCATCTTCTTTTTTAAATCGAAAAAATGAAGATTTTGTGTTTTTTTAGGAAAAATAAAGGGAAAATAGAGTAGAGGAAAGAAGATGTTTACTGGCTGTTTAATTTATAATAAACAGGGTAGAGTTGTTGTATACAGGAGGTGTGGAACTGATGAAAATTATTCTTTACTTAAGTGTTGCTTTAATAGCAATTGCATTCCTGATTCTCGTAATCAGCTTGACAAAAACATTAAAAGCAGTGAAAGGGACATTGGAAAGTGTATCTGAAACGTTGGTTGGTCTTGAAGGTCAACTAAAAGGGGTTACAAGTGAAACAACGGAACTTCTACATAAAACCAATGCTCTTGCGGAAGATATCCAGAAAAAAGCAGAGAAGGTTGAAACAGTGGTTGATGGCATACAGGGTGTCGGACATGCCGTCCAAGGTGTAGGAAATACAGTTTCAGATTTAAATACTTCTTTACAAAAGGTAACAAGATCCGTGTCATCCGCCGTTGTCAATAATGAAGATAAAATCGTTCAAATTGTTCAATGGGGTACTGCTTTGAAAGAGCTGAAAGACAAATGGTCAGATAAGAAGAAAGCGAAGGACAAAAAGAAGGGCAGCCAATCAGAGGTTGTTATTCATACTCAACAGTTGGAAGGCGGAAGAGGTTAAGGCGAGTTTAATCTATTAAGGAGGATGAAAAAAGTATGAGCAATCAAGATAATGGTACTGGTAATTTTCTGACGGGAATATTAGTGGGAAGCATTGTAGGAGCCGCTACGGCTTTATTGGTCACTCCGAAATCCGGCAGGGAGCTGCGTAGTGATTTATGCGATCAGATCGATGTTCTTAGAGAGAAATCCGGTGAATGGAAAGAAACAGTCATGGACAAAGGTTCAGATTTTACATCCACCGCAATGGAAAAAACAAGCCAAATTCGCCAATCGGCAATGGAGAAGGGCAGCAGCTTGGCCGAAACAGTCAAAGATAAAGCTGATCAATTTCGCAATACGACTAAAACAGCAATTGATGAAGTAGCCGAGAATGTAAACAAAAGTGCAGATGATGTACAAGATACTATACAGAAGACGGTTGACTTGACTGCAGACCATACCAAATAGCTGATAAAGCCCAGTCAGAAACTTTGCAAGCAGATGAGGAAGCACCTCAAAAAGCGGAGTAAATGGCGGATCAAGTGAATAATCCAATGAATCCATAAAAAATGGGCGGCTAACTTCTAGGCCGCCCGTTTTTTATGAAATTTTCTTGACGAGAAGGACAATAGGTTTGCAAGAAAGTGGTACTCTGGCGTATGATTATGAGAGAATGGAAAATTATAATTAATATAGTGAAACTAAAATGACCATATGGGCGTAGTTGTATACAGGAGAGTGATGAGGATGAATATTACGATATATGATGTGGCGCGCGAAGCGAATGTATCTATGGCCACTGTATCGAGAGTGGTAAACGGTAATCCAAACGTAAAACCTGCCACTCGAAAAAAAGTGCTTGAAGTGATTGAAAGGCTGGAATATCGGCCAAATGCGGTTGCACGGGGTCTTGCCAGCAAAAAAACAACAACTGTAGGGGTAATCATACCTGATATTGCGAATATTTTCTATGCGGAGCTTGCCCGTGGGATCGAAGATATTGCTACGATGTATAAATACAATATCATCTTGAGCAACTCTGACCAAAATGTGAACAAAGAGCTTCACCTCTTGAACACGATGCTCGGCAAACAGGTAGACGGCCTCATCGTCATGAGCCAAAATATTACTGATGATTTTGTACAGGAACTGAAGCGTTCTCCTGTACCGATTGTTTTGGCAGGCTCAATGGAAGCTTCCGCTACCATTCCATCTGTCAATATCGATTATCGTCAGGCAACATTTGATGCGACGAATTATTTTATTGAAAATGGCCATAAAAAAATCGCTTTTGCGATGGGGCCGATGCGTGATTTAATCAACCACGGAGAAAAACTTGTCGGTTATAAGCAGGCACTGGAAGAAGCCGGCATAGAATTCCGGGAAGATTACGTCATTGAAGGTGAATATACGTACGAATCAGGTCTTGAAGGCTGGAAAAAATTAAAAGAACTTGATGATCGGCCGACAGCCATCGTATCAGGCGATGATGAAATGGCGCTTGGTGTTATGCATGGTGCTCAGGATGATGGATTATCAGTTCCGAATGACATTGAAGTCATCACATCAGACAACACGAAGCTGGCGCTTATGGTACGTCCTCAATTGAGTTCAATTGTTCAGCCGCTTTATGACATTGGAGCGGTTTCAATGAGGCTGTTAACTAAATATATGAACAAAGAAAAGGTTCAGGAGAACGTTGTCGTTCTTCCACATCGGATTGAGCTCAGAGGCTCAACCAAATAATTAAATTAGTCCGGACAGGCTCTTCAGCTGTCCGGATTTTTGATGATTAGCTTCGAAGAGCAAAAAAATAATACCTGCCGACGATTGATCTTTCAACGACGGAGAGATAAGAAGAGAAGAACTAGCGTTTATGGTTATGATATATCGCTTGTTCTTTTTTTATTTTTTAAAATTTAAAAAAACACTTGATTCTAACGTTACGTTAAGATGTAAAGTAAGAGTAGTAAATGGAACGGGGGTAATCAGATTGAAAAAGTATTATTCCATTGGTGAGTTTTCTAAGCTAACTGGAGCTACGCAAAGGGCGCTTAGATATTATGATGAAAAAAATTTATTAAAACCAAGTAGAGTTTCCGAAACTGGTAGACGGTATTATGAAGATAAAGATATGATACCTCTTCAACAGATTATTTCGTTAAAATATTTAGGGTTTACTCTTGAGGACATTGAACCTTTATTAAAGGATGAAAAAGGAAATTTGCAGGATTCATTAAAGTTCCAAAAAAAGCTTATGATTCAAAAACAAGAGCATCTGAACCAAGTCATCAAAGCATTGGATCATGCGATTGAAATTACCGAAGAAGGTGAAATGAGTTCGCCGGTTTTACATTATCTCATCCATAGTATTTTGAATGAAAGGGAACAATTTGATTGGCTGAGAGATTATTTACCAAATCAAATAGTCGATCATGTAATGGAAGTGTACGAAGAAAATGGGCTTGAAATCAACAAACGATCTACAATGGCCATTCAAAAGATCAAAAATTTAATTCATACTTGCGAGCTAGATGACCCAGAGCTGCAAGCGAATATCCACGAACTGGTTACTATTGTCTTTGATTTACTCGGAAAAGATTTTGATTACGAGAAACTTGAGTCAATTCCCGTCGAGGATTATTTACCCTTCTTCACATCACCATTTACCGAACAAGAAGAACGATACCTTCAAAAGGCCATGGAGATATATTTGGAGCAAAGGATGAATTAAATGGAGACAACGCATAAAAAATCAGGATCTAGCTTTATTCAACTCATAAAAATTGGTAAACCGGCGATTGGGGTACTTGGCTTTGCCATTCTATTAAGTCTTCTTGAAACGGGCGCCAGTTTAATTGTACCGTTATTCACCAAAAACTTAGTGGATCAGGTCGCTAAGTCTGGGATAGAAATGAGTTTAATTCTTCTCTTATTGGGTGCATTTATTATCCAAACGATTTCCGGGGGAGTTTCTTTTTATTTAATGTCCTATATCGGTGAACAGTTTGTTTCTAATATAAGAAAAAGACTTTGGGACCATATACTTGAACTGCCAATTCCGTATTTTGATAAACACCAATCAGGCGAAACAATGAGCCGTGTTACCCAGGATACGAACACAGTCAAAATGCTCATTACCAACCACCTTGTCTCATCAGTGTCAGGAATTGTCTCTATTATTGGGGCCTTAATCATTTTAATTATGATTGATTGGAAAATGACTTTGATCATGCTTTGCTCCATTCCTATATCTATGATTGTATTGTTTCCTTTAGGAAGGAAGGTTTACTCAATCTCGAAACAAACCCAGGATGAACTGGCTTCATTCAATGCACATCTTGGGCGTGTCCTTAGTGATATCAGATTAGTGAAATCTTATAATGGACAATTGCTGGAAAGAAAAAAAGGCTATAAAGGTATTCAGGAGTTATTCCGTTTTGGTTTAAAGGAAGCGAAAATTCAAGCGATTGTTTCCCCCTTCATGACGACCATCTTAATGGTTGTGCTGGTTATTTTGATTGGATATGGGGGAGCACGTGTGGCATCAGGAGATCTGACTGCGGGCTCTCTTGTTGCTATCATCATCTACATGTTTCAGATTGTTATTCCTTTTAGCCAGCTTGCCACGTTTTTTACAAACTATCAAAAAGCTATGGGAGCAACAGAGCGAATCCAAGACCTTTTAAATTTGTCTATTGAAAGAGACCATAATCAAGGGAAAACAAATCACGAAGAAACGATTATATTTGATCGTATAAGCTTCGGATATGAAAGTGGAAAAACAATATTGAAGGATCTGAGCTTTCAGATTGAGCCCGGGCAAACAGTTGCTTTCGTGGGGCCGAGCGGCTCAGGGAAAACAACGATCTTTTCCTTGATTGAGCGGTTCTATGAACCTCAACATGGAAGTATTAATATTGGGAATATGGATATACAAAAACTTCAGCTAACAAACTGGCGTGAGAAAATCGGTTATGTGTCACAAGAAAGTCCGATTATGTCGGGAACTATTAAAGATAATATTTGCTATGGTCTCCAAAAATCCGTTGATGAAGCGGAAATTCGTCAAGCGGCTGAGTTGGCTAATGCTGCAGGATTCATAGAAAATCTGCCAAATCAATATGATACAGAGGTTGGAGAACGCGGAATGAAGTTATCTGGCGGACAACGGCAAAGAATTGCGATTGCTCGTGCCTTGCTGCGCAATCCTAAAATTTTGCTGCTGGATGAAGCGACCTCCAATTTGGATAGTGAATCAGAAGGACTTGTTCAGAGTGCTTTACAGCATTTAATGGCTGGTCGAACAACACTTATTATTGCTCATCGCCTATCCACAATATTGGAGGCGGATCAAATCATTGTTATTGAAGATGGGACCGTATCTGGAGCCGGAACACATAGACAATTAATGGAGTCTCACACTTTGTACCAAAAGCTTGTCCAGCAACAAATGAAAACTCAAGCGGCAATGTAGGGGGACCTTGAAAAAATGCCCCCACGCCGAATCGCTGGTTTTATCCGAATATCAAAAGCGCTGATGACTTATCTTAAAAGTCTTCAGCGCTTTTTCGGAAAGATGAGGAGGAAGGGGATTTAATTCCCCTCATTTTCGTTGTTTTGTTTCTCTTGCTCTTTTTTCTTTTCCTCTTCCTGACGTTTCTTTTCTTCCTCAAGTCGTCTTTGTTCTTCTTCCTGTTTTTTCCTTTGTTCTTCCAATTGCTTCTGTTCTTCTTGCTTCTTCTTTTGTTCCTCCAGCCTCTTCTGTTTCTCTTCTTGTCGTTTCTTTTCTTCCTCTTGCTTTTTCCTCTGTTCTTCCTGTTTCTTTTTCTCTGCTGTGGCTTTCTCTTTCTCAGCGTTTATCTTTTCCTTTTCAGCCTGCTGTTTCTTTTCTTTTTCCTTTTTATCGGCAGTAGCGGATGTTTCCATCACTTCTTTATCTTTCTTCGTTTCTTTTTTTGCAACAGTATTATTTGAGTGAGCCGATTCCCGTCCGGCAATGTCTACCGCAACGACGTAGTACGATCCTTTTCCAACTTTTTTGGAGAGTGGTCCGTCTGATGTGACGGAAGCAATCTTCTTGCCGGATTGAGAATACACACGGTATCCGACTACATCGTAGCTTGGAGAAGGCGTCCATGAAATTGTGCCACCTGAAATGGAGACCTTTACGCCTGCAGGTGCTTTTCCGTCATCATGGAGAACAGCGCCGGCAGCAAGCAGGTTTTTCCAGCGTTCGTCATTCGGTGGGATCAGATAGGAAGGATCAATCGATCTTCCAAGTGAGATCCGCTTGATGAAGTTCGGACTGAGCATTCCGCCTGGTTTGGTAAACTCATCAGGCGTTTCCGGAAGAGCCATATATTTCCTGCCTCCTGCTGTAACGTAGCGTCCGTTGCCCAGACTGTCATCTACCGCTGTTGGTACATATTTTGCATTATAAATATCGGATTTTACAAGACCGAGATTCGAACATGCTTTTGATGGAAGCAGTCCCGATATTGCACAGTACGAACGGCTGACAATGCCTCCTGGCATTTTGAATCTGTTGTCCGTCTTAATTAGGTCAGGAGCCACATCATAGGCGCCGTTGATCAGTCTGGCCCAAATTCCGTAATTACGCATGCTCTCACTTCCGTCACTGGAAAGAGGTGACGGCTCATCATAACCAATCCATGTACCGAAGGTTACTTTAGGATTTGAGCCGATCAGCCAAGAATCATTCGGTCCGTTTGTCGTACCTGTTTTTCCTGCCCAGTCGGAAGAGAACTTCAGCATTCCTGGAACGGCAGACGCAGTTCCGTATCTGAACACGTCCCTCATCATATCGGTCATTAAATAAGCTGTCTGAGGGCTGAAGACATCTACTGGTTTCACTTTATGCTCATAAACGATTTTTCCGTCAGCATCCGTAATTTTGTCGATCATGTAAGCATCGACAAATTTACCACCGTTGGCGAATGTAGTATAAGCATTTGTGTTTTCTTCAACAGAGATCCCTTTCTGAACCCCACCAAGCGCGGCAGCATAGGTGGTTTTATCGGTATCTGTTAAAGTGGAGATGCCCATTTTCTCCACATATTTATAAGGTTTTTTATCGATTGTTTTTAAATACGTATAGATTGCTGACGCATTATGTGATTTGGCTAGAGCTTCCCTGGAGGAGACAAGTCCATAAAAGCGGCCGCTATAGTTTCTGAACGTTTTCCCGCCAGCGGAAATTGGGATATCCGCCACGACAGCACCTGGTGCACTTAAACCCATTTCCATCGCTGGTGCATAGACAAGCAGCGGCTTCATCGTTGAGCCATTTTGACGCTTAGCCTGGGTTGCATGGTTTTGTGCTTCCAATTTATAATCGCGGCCTCCAACAAAACTTAAAATCTTTCCGGTTTTATTTTCAATCAAAATGGCCCCGATTTGAACAGGTTCAATTTTTTCCTCCATTTTTCCTGTTTCTTTATTTTTTACTTGTGTAACCTTTGTATATCCGTAATTTTGATACTCGTCTTTTACTTTTTGAAATTTGTCGTATATCTCTTTATTGATGGTTGAGTGGATGTGATATCCACTTTGTCTGATATCCCGTCTTGCGAGCTTTTCATACTTTTCCTTAAGCCTTCCACCGTTTTTCTCAAGATCTTTTTTGCTGTGACCGTCCTTTTTGGCAAGAACTTCTGTCAAGACCTCAATACCACGTTCTTCAATCTCAGTTGTAAGGTATGGGTACTTTTCGAATATCCTTGGCTGCGGTTTGATAAAATCGGTCACAATATCATACTTTAAGGCCTTGTCATATTCCTCTTTCGTAATATAATCTTCGGTGTACATCCTATATAAGACCGTCTTCATCCGGTTCAGCCCTGGCTCAAGCTGACTTTCTTCTTTAATTCCGCCTCCTTGGGCAAACGGGGTGTACATGAAAGGGCTTTGCGGCAAGCCTGCTATAAAAGCGGCTTGAGGCAAGTTAAGATCTTTCGCATCAACTCCAAAAATGCCTCTGGCGGCAGCCTGGACTCCTCCGATGTTTTGACCCGATGAGTTACGCCCAAACGTTGTCACATTCAGATACGCTTCTAAAATTTCATCTTTTTCTAGAAGCTTTTCAAGCCTTAACGCAAGTAAAATTTCCTTTGCTTTACGGTCAAATGAAACTTCATTCGTTAAAATCTGATTTTTGATCAATTGCTGTGTCAGCGTGCTCCCGCCTGATTGGACAGCTGAGTTTGTCAATTCTTGATAAACAGCCCTCATCAAAGCTTTTGGGACAACACCGCCATGTTCATAAAAATACTCATCTTCTGTGGCAATTACAGCTTTTTTCACATAATCAGAAACATCCTTTATCTTGACTTCTTCTCTGTCAATGTCCGACTGGAGTTTTCCAAGGTACACATTATTGGCAAAATAAAGCTTGGATGTTTCCTCATATTGAAAAATATCGTCTTTCATGTTTGCAGCAGGGCGAACTTTTTCCTCTTTTACAAGGGAGGCAAAATATCCCGCGCCTACTCCTCCTGCAAAAACGCCTCCAAGGAAAAAGAGAATCACTGTTAGAAGAATAATGTTCCATACAACTCCATAAGTGATTCTAGCTTTTTTTCTAACATCTTTAGAGTCTAAAGTGTCTAACCCGTTAGAAAATTGCCTGGCACGCTCCCGCAGTTTACTGATAAAATTATGCATAATAAAAAATACCTCCTGGAAATCATCACTATTATAGCATAAGGAAGTTCTTTTTTCGGAGGAATTTGACAATCCCAATTAAAATGGTTACAATACCTTTTATCATTTCCCGACGGAGACTCCCACTTCAAGGAATGTGAAGGGCGTAGCCCATGAGTAAGCGGGAGATGAATATCGGTTGTCGATAGCCAAAATGTGTTGTATACTGGATGTAGAACGAATTCAAGCGTGGTTGCTTGTTGCATAAATAGAACTTGTCGGGTGGCTGTCGTTCGCCTATACCTTTCAAAAGTCGTAAAAAGGATAAACCATCAAACCTGTGGCACGAAAACCAAGTGTCAAATAGTAAACAAGACTGCAATGTCATACGAAACTCGTATCAACCGTAGGGACTACGGGGGTAGCCTTCTAAATAACTAGCGGTTACGCTGGTGTTCGTAGGAATCCCGCACTTCAAGCGTTAGCTAAGTGAGGGTGGTTCAAAATCTTAAATATAAGCAAAGAACGGGCTGAGTAGTCGAGCTGTCCCTGTATGTAAGAGAGCCGGTGGTTGGTGCAAACCGGTACAAACAGAATTCGGCGAATTACTTCCGGGAGCTTTTGTCGTGAAATATCAGTAGCGGCAAACGGTGTTGAACCGTTATTTTTCAGAGTGGGGAAAATATATTTTCCCAAGTTGGGTGGTAACGCGATAATCAAATCGTCCCTTCGTTTTTACGAAGGGGCGTTTTTTATTTTAAAACAGAAAGCAGGGAAATGTTTTGGGAACATTACTTCAAGAGCTGGAATGGCGAGGAATTATTTACCAGCAGACAGATGAAGCAGGAATCAAGAACGTATTGGAAAATGAAAAAATATCTTTATACTGTGGAGTGGATCCAACAGCGGACAGCATGCATATTGGACATTTGCTTCCATTTTTGACATTGCGCCGTTTTCAAAAACACGGCCATCGTCCGATTGTTCTGGTTGGTGGAGCGACCGGGCTGATCGGTGATCCAAGCGGAAAGAAGGAAGAAAGAAAGCTGCAGACACTTGAGCAAGTCGATAAAAATGTGCAAGGGATCAAAGCGCAGTTAATGAGGATCTTCGACTTTGAAGGTGAAAATGGCGCAGTAATGACAAATAACTTTGAATGGCAAGGCAAAATGGACTTGATCACATTTTTGCGCGATTATGGCAAACATATTGGCGTTAACTATATGCTGGCAAAAGAAACAGTGGCCACTCGACTAGAAAGCGGTATTTCTTTTACCGAGTTTGCGTACACACTTTTACAGGCAATCGACTTTCTTCACCTGTATGAAAACCACGATTGCAAAATGCAGATTGGTGGAAGCGACCAATGGGGCAATATCACTACCGGACTAGAGTTTATTCGGAAAATGGCAGGCGAAGATGCCAAGGCATACGGCCTGACAATTCCACTTGTTACAAAAGCAGATGGAACAAAATTCGGTAAAACCGAAGGCGGCGCCATTTGGCTTGATCCTGAAAAAACAACTCCGTATGAGTTTTACCAATTCTGGATCAATACAGCTGATGCAGATACTGTGAAATATCTCAAGTTTTTCACATTCCTTACAAAAGTGGAAATTGAAGAACTCGAAAAATCATTGCAGGAAGAACCTCATCTTCGAAAAGCGCAAAAAGCACTTGCTGAAGAAATGACCCGTTTGATTCATGGGGAAGATGCCCTTCAGCAGGCGATCCGGATTACAGAAGCTCTATTCAGCGGAAATGTTAAAGAATTGTCTGTTGAAGAAGTGGAGCAAGGCTTTAAAGATGTGCCTACGTATGTGCATGAAGGAGAAGACACTGGGCTTGTCAGTGTACTTGTAGAAGCAAAGATATCTCCATCTCGCCGCCAGGCTCGTGAAGATATCCAAAATGGAGCTGTCTCAATCAATGGAGAGCGTGTCACAGACATTGAATATATATTGAGCGAAGAAGACAAACTGGGTGGAGCCTTTACTATCATCCGCAGAGGTAAGAAGAAATATTATATGATCAGATATAATTAAGAAGAAGCCGGTTTCGTTCGTACGAGGCCGGCTTTAGCATTCTTCTATCGTCTGTAACCTGAACAAAACGAAGAGGCTTTGAGCCGCATAAAGATATACATGATCGTTGCAATTCTACCTTTTGGAGTGTTCGGATCACGCTTTGTAAACAGACATTGAATGAACCTCTCATCACAAATGCATGGATGGGTATATAATGCAGCAAACATCCACACCATTGATTCCTATGACCGCCAAAATCACCGCAGCTAATTCAATCTGGCAGCGATATAGATTGTGATGATAACCGAACCCGGATATTGGAGGATGGTTGCCGCTTTGCTGTGCGTGATCGCGGAAAAGTATGTATATTGGACGGCAAGCATTCCGGGTAAGCTGAATGCCACAATACTATGGGAATACCATTGATCCTTGAATAGGACAACGCCGAATCGTTCGAACCCATCTGCGTCCCTCGACTTTTTGTAATATTGTAGAAAATGATAATGCTTCATATCATATATATGAAGCTAAAACTTTAGAAAACTTTTTTAGCAGAAGCACATCCGACCATTAAAAAATTGGAAGCGGAGGATATTGCGAGGGACGTAGTTTACGTGGTTACGCAACTTGATTACGTGGATGTCATTAAAATGCTGTAAGGCCGGTTTAACTTCATTCGGCAGAAGTCTCCCACTTCTATAAGTGGTGAGATGAATGCCTATGGGCATTCCATTCAGTGGGGGTTCAAAACCCGGCTGAATAAAGTTAAAGCCTCCGGCGGATGTCTCAGATTTTCAGAGGAAATTTATCGAGCGAAGCTCGATAAAATCTGGGTGCAAATACGCCAAGGCACATTTGATAGCAGTTCCTGACCAGCTCATAAAAATTTTTGGGTGAAAAACCCTGGAAACGACAACCTATGCAGTTTCCAGGGTTTCTATTTCACAGTCAGAAACTCGATCATTTTGCCAAGTCATTAATCATTTTTTTGGAATGTTCAATGGCTGCCGTAATTTCTTTAGCCATGGTAGCTTGTTGCCTTGCAGATGCAGATACTTGTCCAGATGCGGCGGAAGACTCCTCCATAATCGCACTGATAGTCTCCAGCATTTCTTGTACTTGGAAGGCATTTGTATTGATTGAGACCAATACATTATTGAGAGCTTGGATATTGTTTTCGGTATGTGTAACCTGAGCGACAATGTTATCTAAAGACGCGCCTTCATCTTCAATGACTGAAACCTGTTGTTGGAAATTTTTCAGGTTGTTTTCCATTATTGAGATGACGTTGTTTGTTTCTTGCTGTGTTTCTTGAATTAATTGTGTAATTTGGCTCGTTGCCTCGGTTGTTTTTTCAGCGAGTTTCCTGACTTCGTCTGCAACGACGGAAAAGCCTCGGCCATGTTCGCCTGCTCTTGCAGCTTCAATGGCAGCATTTAAAGCCAATAAATTTGTTTGATCAGAAATTTCGTTAATCACATCAACAATCTCACCTATTTGATCTGAGTTTTCACCCAATGCCTGAACATTTTTTGTTGTGTCTTCAAGCGCTAATATCGTACCCTGTAAGGATCCAATACTTTCATCTATTCTTTCCTTTCCTTCCATTGCGGTAGCGGTGGAAGTTGTTGCCGCTTCAATTGTACTTTCAACTAGTTGGTTTCCTTCACTTACTTGATCGGTCGTATGATGAATGGAGTCAAGTATCTGGTTTACTTCCACAGATTGTTGCTCCACACCGATGGCAATTTCACTGATTGCCTCCGCAATTTGTGTAGCTGAATCAGAAGTTTGCTGTGAAATATTGTCAAACTCCACACTCGTTTTTTCTTGTATGCTTGCAAGTTTTCTTGATAAATTCCGTAAGAAACTTTGGCCGGCAAAAGCCGCCAGCACAAAGCCAATGATAAGAATGATCACTGTTCTAATGATGCCAGCATTCATTTTTTTATTTATGCCAATCAAATCTTGAGTAAGCACATTGATATTGTTTTCTAAATATAAGTCAATGTTTTCGTTGATATTATCCGAATACTTGTCGAACTCTCCCATATACTCATTACCTTTTTCCGTACCGGACTCAATATAATCATTAGCCATTTTAATGCCAACTTGATAATAATCTTCAAAAGAAGTTAAGAAACTATCAAGTTCTTCTTTTTCTTTATCAGTTCCGATTTCTTTTAAGTGATTCACAGTGTTCCGAAAATCAGCCGCATGCGCTTCAGCTAATTCAAAACCATCGTCAAGCCCTTCAGCGGCTCTTGTCACACTAATATCTGTCAACCATTGCTGTACTTGTACAACATCCAACTTTAATTTTTCTGCATTCAAAGCTTTATCTAGTGATTGATCTTGAATTTTTTGTAATGTTTTACTAGAATCATAAAGCTGAATAATTGAATAAATTTCAATCCCGCCTAAAGTAGTAAAAATAAGTAACAAAGTTAATAACAATTGCTTTTTGATAGTCATTTTTTCCTCCTGATCACGATTTCTCAGTCAATAACAATATCGAACTGATTGTACATTTATGTAACGAAAAAGTGGAAAATTTATATACTAATAATATCATCTTGTATTACTGTTAATTTATCATTTTGTGACTAAATAACTAGTTTTTTCATAACTTGGTAAAATAATTGTTTTTATAGATAAATGTTGATAACAACGCGTTTTTTTTAATTAAAGCTTTAATAATCGGGTAGAAACAATGGGTATTTATTCTTAGTGACCATCCTCCTTAGAGGAAAATATTAACCCAAATAGGAGACTTTCACAGAAAATCAGCTTTCACCGACTTTCTGGACAGTCTCTCTCAGCTTGAGGCTACAGGCGGCCTTTTATGGCCAAACGGGAGAATTCCTGTTTGAGCCATTTCACTTATTGAGGAAATCGGATTTTTTTAACTTGCTTTTTATAAAAAAATAAAATATATTTAATGTATAAAACCAAGTAAGTTTATAGGAAAAATTAACTTTGTAAAGCTGCCAAAACAAAAAGCAGGTGAAAAATATACAAGGACTGGAAGGAAGATAAAATGATCGATAAGCGAAACTTGAAGAGCCTTGTAGGAAATACCCCGTTATTTCAACTGAGATCGTATCAGTTCAACAACAATGTAAAGATTTTCGCTAAGCTAGAATCTTTTAATCCAGGCGGCAGTGTAAAGGATCGGCTTGGATTCCATCTTGTAGAAGAGGCTTTAAACAAGGGATTGATTCAAAAAGGGGATACAATCGTTGAGCCAACCGCCGGAAATACTGCCATTGGTTTGGCATTAGCAGCGATCCATTATGGTTTAAAAACGATTTTTGTTGTGCCTGAAAAGTTCAGTAAAGAAAAGCAAACCCTCATGAAAGCTCTCGGGGCTGAAGTTGTCCACACTCCAACTGAATTGGGGATGAAAGGAGCAATTGAAAAAGCCAAACAAATAGCTGAAACACGTGAAAGGGTGTATTATCCCAATCAATTTGCAAATGAATGGAATCCCGAAGCGTATTATCAAGGGCTTGGACCTGAAATTTATAAAGAATTGGCGGGGAATATTGATATATTTATTGCTGGGGCCGGGACAGGAGGTACTTTTACCGGTGTAGCCAAATATTTAAAGGAACAAAATCCTTTGATCAAAACGGTTGTCGTTGAACCGGAGGGCTCTATTATTAATGGTGGAAAGTCGGGTTCGCATGAAACAGAGGGAATTGGGATGGAGTTTTTCCCGTCGTTTTTTGACCATTCATTATATGATGATGTTTATACAATTTCGGATCAAAAGGCATTTACGAGGGTGAGGGAAATAGCACTTCGTGAAGGACTACTAGTTGGCAGTTCATCAGGAGCTGTTCTTGAGGCCTGTTTGTTGGAAGCTGAAAAAGCCACCACTCCAAAGAACATCGTAACGGTTTTTCCGGATAGCAGTGAACGGTATTTAAGCAAAAATATTTATGGAGGGATAGAGAAATGAGAAAGAAAACGAAATTAATTCATGGCGGTAAAACAGTGGATCAATCAACTGGTGCTGTTTCATTGCCTATTTTTCAAGCAACTACCTTTAAACAGGATGGTGTCGGAAACTTTACCTATGAGTATGGACGAACTGGAAATCCAACCCGGGAAGGAGTAGAAACATTCATCGCGGATCTAGAAGAGGGGAAAAGAGGATTCGCTTTTGCTTCGGGTATGGCGGCAATCACTGCGGTTACGCAGTTATTTTCTGCGGGTGACCATATTATTGTCACTGATGACGTATACGGAGGAACCTTTCGATTAATGAGCAAAATTGTATGCCGTTTTGGAATCGAAGCATCGTTCGTTGATACGACAAATCAGGATAAAATTCAAGCTGCCATCCGCCCGGAGACCAAAGCAGTCTTTATCGAAACACCAACAAATCCTTTGCTGAAAGTAACGGATATTGAAGCCATTGCTGCTTTGGTAAATAAAAATGGACTCACATTGGTTGTTGATAATACATTCAGCACTCCTTATTGGCAAAGGCCGCTAACATTGGGTGCAGATATAGTGGTGCATAGCGCGACAAAATATTTGGGCGGGCATAGTGATGTTGTTTCGGGATTAGTGGTTACAAATAACGACGAGTTGGCCGAAAAGCTCCATTTCATTCAAAACGGTGCCGGAGCTGTTTTAAGCCCCCATGACAGTTGGCTGCTGATCCGTGGAATGAAGACGTTGGGTGTGCGTATGGAAGAGATTGAACAGAATGCCAATAGCGTTGCTCAGTTTTTAAGAAACCATCCGGATGTTCATAAAGTGTATTATCCGGGCTTTTCCGATCACCCTGGTCACCACATTCATAAACAGCAGTCCGAAGGATTCGGGGGAATGATTTCATTTGCTGTAAGCACAGAAGAGCAGGCTTTGGAGATTTTAAAAAATGTGAAATATTTTACGCTAGCTGAAAGCCTTGGTGCGGTTGAAAGTTTAATCTCCCTTCCAGCCAAAATGACACATGCATCCATTCCGCGTGAACGCCGTTTGAAAATCGGCATTGAAGATGGGCTCATCCGTTTGTCAATCGGTCTTGAAGACAGCGAAGATTTAATAGAAGATTTAGCAGCGGCTTTTGAAAAAAGCAAACAATTGAGTCATTGATGTTAAGTCTAAAAAGTTGACAAAAAATATTATTTGTGCTATAATTTACATTTAAAAATTTAGAGTTTATAATGGGATTCTCCTGGCCAGGGGAATCCCATTTTTTATAAGTGAAGATAGTTTGGTCTAGCTCCAGGCGCCATCGGCGCAAGGATTAAGTCAATCGCTTTTGAAGGCAAACTACGCTTTTTCAGCGCTTGTCTTATGCTTTTCGACTAAGGCCGCGTGCCTTGCACTTTTCTTATCAAGGGGGAATTTCATGAATGAAAGCAAACCCAGTATAACTTCATTTATATCGGCATTTGGTAGAGCCTACCATAGTCAATTTGATACGCCTAAAATTTTTGATGACTTTATCGCCAAGGATTTAATCTCCCAAAAGGAATTTAGGGATATAAAAGAGAATATGGTTCAAGGTATACAGTTCTTTAACAAAGATGTTGCGGAAAAATTCAAAGGTAATCCGGAAGAAATTTTAAAGTGGGTTACACAGGTTCAGTTATCCCCAACGCCATTGGCACGAGCTGCGTATTGCGAAAAAGTGCTCCAAAATGAAATCAGGTTGGGAGTAGAGCAATATGTCGTACTTGGAGCCGGGCTAGACACATTTTGCTTTCGACATCCTGAATTTGAAAACAGTCTGGAAATATTTGAAATTGATCACACTGCTACACAACAATTTAAAAAGGCTAGATTGAACGAAATCAATTTTAATTTACCTAAAAACCTTCATTTTGTATCGATGGACTTCACCAAATCGTTTTCTTCTCAGGATTTATTCAATGAAGGTTTTGCTAACAAAAAGACATTCTTTAGCCTTTTAGGTGTTTCCTATTATTTAACAAAAGAGGAGCTTTCGAGCTTGATTGATCATTTATTTTCTATAGTTCCTGAAGGGAGCTCCATTGTCTTTGATTATGCGGATGGAAGATTGTTTGAGGAGAAAGGGATCTCAAACAGAGTGGCAAACATGGTCAAAATGGCGGCGGCAGGCGGGGAGCCTATGAAATCGTGTTACTCATATGCGGAGATTGAACATTTATTGGAGAAATCTGGTTTGTTGATATACGAGCACCTATCTCCCACTCAAATCAATAACGTTTATTTTGACAATCGAAATGATTATCTTTCGGCCTTCGAAACGATTCATTACCTCCATGCCGTAAAAAAGTAATCTAACTGTCTGGAAACAAAGGCCGTGGAGTTTTTCCATGGCCTTGTTCCCATGATTTATAATAGTCATCACGCATTAGGGGAGAAGGTCCGATATGGATGGACTGATGGCAGCAAAACAAAGGGAAGGAGATAGAAAGGAAAATATGAAGCAAATCTATTCTTGGAGCTGTTACTTGTTTTTGATAATCAGCGTACTTCTTTCCATTTCTATTTTTAGCTTTTTTGTTTTGGTGGGTACTTCCGAAATGATTATTGACACAATGATTAAATCTAGTTATTTACTTGTTCCTGCTTCCATCATTATGGCTGTTGTATCGTTAACTAAAAAAGAGCGAACAGAAATCTCTAAAATTTCTTTACTACTGACAATTGTTAACCTGATCGTTGTTAGAGCTTTTTTGTGTTTTGGTGCTAATTTTGCACCAAAAAATAATGGTAAAATTTAGGACTGTCTTGCTCGACTCTCTGCCAAAAAGCCTGCAACTACATGAAAAGCGTCCAATCCTATTAGGATTAGGCGCTTTTCTGTTGTTTAAGGAAAGATATTTACTTTGAGCTGGCTACACCTTGTTATACTTGCGGCTCACTCAAATGAAACTACCAGCTGATCCCGGTTCTCATTCTTAGCTGAATATAAGTGATTGTCTGCCTGATGGATCACGTCATACAATCGGGAACCATTTTCAAATTTAGCTAATCCTATTGATACTGTAACGTGGAGGGCGATACCATTGTTTGCATGAAAAGGAGTAGTGCGTATTTCATTTTGGATATGTTCAAGTATTCTCACAGCTTGCTTATCATAAATAGTTTTTAAATAAAAGATAAATTCCTCGCCGCCATATCTTGCTACCTTTAGATTGTCACTTTCATACTTATTAAATATAGATGAAATTTCCCTCAAAACACTATCGCCGGTTAAATGTCCATGCGTATCGTTCAATTGTTTAAAATGGTCAATATCCAAAAGGGCAATATAGTGATTTGTATGATTTTCTTTCACTTTCACCTCAACTATTTCTATAAATTTATTTCGGTTTAACAGGTTTGTGAGCGGGTCGTGAGAAGCCAGAAATTCCAAACTTTGCTTTAATCGTTCATTTTTATAAGCGACCAAAATGAAAATACAATAGATGAAAGCTACGGAAAGAAAGGATACGTAGCGTAATAAAAAACTATTTTTAAATATCTCCATTCCATTCGGAATAAATAATATGATAGGGAGATCCGAAATTAACCAACATACTGTAATGATAAAGAACAATTTTAAATTAATGCTAACCGGTATTTTCCGTTCATAAAATAACAAAGTAAAAATGGTTGGAAGGACAATACCGAAAATAACAAAGGGAAGTGCTCCATCGCCTCCCATGAAGAGACGCCAGATCGAAGCGATGAAAAGAACGGGGAGCGCAATCTTCCAGCCTCTAAATAGGGCCAAAAATATAAGAGGGATCGAGCTTAAGCTTAGCCGATAGTCTCCAAATGAGATAGGCAAGTAAAGCATTGTAATAATAACTGTCGAAAAAAGCGCAACAATGCAAAAATATAGTAAATGTTTAGAAAAACGCTCTTTATAACTTATTAATGTACTCATTAGCAAATGACCTAATAAAATAATTGCCAGATTGGATAAAATCGATTGAAACATTTTAAGCTCCTTGTTTCGTTATTTTCATTTGGAAATTTTAGAGTGGTCATTATCTGGTTAATTGAAATTTTTATGGTGTAATCAGTTTTTTAGTTCCTAAGAACTACTTAGTGTATTATTAACATTGTACCAAAAGTCCTGGGCGTTGTGCATGAGAAATCGTGGAAATATAAATATGTCAGGGAATGAATCATAAACGGAAAAGCTACAATTGTTTTAAGGTTTTTGTCAAAGGATCGTAAACCCCAAGGATTTATTGTATATTTGCTATATAAGAATTATATGGGAGTTTTGATTTTGTATTTTGAAGAAACACGAGGGTTCTGTGAGGTTCCAAAGTCGTTTATACTATCAGCAAAAAATTACCTACCCGACTAGAATGAGGCCCAATTTTTTATAGGAGTTCCAGTTGAATCCCCTCCTACTAAGATTCCGACACCAACAGGGACTAAAAGAAGCATAATAGATTTTTCCTTCCTTAATTTAGAGTATTTAACAAATTATCTACCAATTACTTTATTACAATGTTTCAGTCCTTCTTAAATGCTCATTTTAATCTATTGTAATTATCTAATATTCCAACGGAAAATCTAAGTCAACCATTTTTAGGCAGATATTTTAGCTCTTTTTTTGTGAATGTTCTCATATCTTTAGGCTCTCGGCCAGGTAGCAGCCACAAAATTTTATTTAAAAAATCATGGTTGCTTTTAAGAGAATAGTGAAATTCTATGATGCACATCGTTTTATGATCATTTTGGAGAGGTGAAAAATAGATTAGTGAATTCCCCGAGATCTGGTAGGCTATTTTACCTTGAATAGGATAATGAAGAGTGTCAGAAACATCTTTCGCTTCATTACTGATTGGCATCGAATTGCCAACTATATAGCCCTTTGCATCTGACAAAACAACCTCCATTCCACTAAGCATAGCAATATATATAGCAAGACGTTGCCCGCTTTGTTGCATAAAATTCGCTGGTGGAATTCTCTCATCCCCGGTTAAATAATTTTAATTTTGACTTATATATTGTTGGCCATTTTGCTTTGTTGTAAAAGGTTCTTCTCCAACCTTTGCACCTGGTATCTTTCAATTCCAAGTAACACAAACTGACTAAGTACTCCCACTGTTAACAGGAGGAGAACGGCCAGTGCTAAACTGATTTTTAGTTTAAGACTTACTCTTATTTTTCCACTCCGGATGAAGCCTTATACCCCACACCGTAAACTGTTTGAAGTACAATCTGTTCTAAATCGCCAATCTTTTTTCGAAGCTAATATATGAACAATTTACTGCTTTGCGATATAGTTTCCATATGGAAATTATAACAGAGGCGTAAAATATGTCTGATCTAGAACTAATTTTAACTTCATTTAGCAAAAGTCTCCCACTTCTGAAATTGGTGAGATGAATCATGTTGGCATTCCATTCAGTAGGGGTTCAAACCCCGGCTGAATAAAGTTAAAGCCTCCGGCGGATGCCACAGATTTTCAGAGGAAATTTATCGAGCAGAGCTCGATAAAATCTGGGTGCAAATATGCTAAGGCGCATTTGATTTCAATTACAATGTAAATTGGTTGCTGAAAGAAATTATGTTAATTCGAAAGAATGAAGTTGGTTACAATATGATATCTTAAAATTGTTACGAAGCAAAAAAATGCTACTCCATCAGAACTAAGTAATTATTTAAATATTGAACTTCGAAGTTTTCAGAAGCGGTGAAAAATTATATAGTTCAAGAAATAAATAATTAGACGGACGTGGGTTTAGAACGAACATTACAGAAGATGGTTAATTTTTTCTCCACTCAGTTGATGAAAGTCACAAATTCCTTTATCACGTGTCGAAAGTTTTTTTTCCGACACAGAGCAAGAGAATTTTGTTAATCTTGCAAGCAAATTAATTGATACTATAAGTGCAGAAAGGTTGAACAGATATGACTGATGATATTCTGATTGAAGGAGCAAAAAATAATAATTTAAAAAACGTCCATGTATCTCTTCCAAAAGGTAAGATCATTGTAGTAGCAGGATTATCTGGTTCAGGAAAATCAACCTTGGTCTTTGACACACTTGCTGCTGAGTCACAACGCCTGCTAAATGAAAATTATTCAAGCTATATTCAACAACTTTTACCACATTATGAAGCACCAAATGTCGATCGAATTATAAATCTTCCAGTTTCTATCATTATTGATCAAAAGAAAATAGGCGGTAATGTTCGGTCGACGGTAGGAACTATAACGGAAATTTATACTGGACTGCGCTTATTATTTTCTAGAATAGGTGAACCTTTTATTGGCTATTCAATGATCTACTCGTTTAACAATCCTCAAGGTATGTGTAAAAGATGCGAAGGAATAGGAGAAATAAACGAGTTTGATATTGATGCTTTAATTGATTTCGATAAATCCTTAAATGAGGGTGCAATTCAATTTCCTACTTTTCAACTAGGTGGTTGGAGGCTTACTAGATATACTGAATCTGGTTATTTTGATAACGATAAAAAAATTAAAGATTATTCCAATGATGAATTAAATAAATTACTTTATGACGAAGGAAGTAAACCTAAAAATGCTTCTGCAAAATTTCCTAAAACAGCAACATATGTAGGTGTAATCGATCGAATAAGAAAAACAATTTTAGAAAAAGGTTCAAAAAATTATCGGTTAGATTTAGAAAGAGTAATTCATACTATTGAGTGTCCAAGTTGTAAAGGTACAAGAGTAAATGAAATAGTGCGTTCTTCAAAAATAAATGGAAAATCAATCGCAGATTGCGTTCAAATGCCTATTGAGGAATTAATTGATTTTTTGAAAGGAATTCAAAATTCTAATGTTAAAATTGTTTTATCAGATTTATTGAATAGATTAGAAAGTATGCTTTCTGTTGGATTAGGGTATTTGAATATTGGAAGAAAAACATCAACTTTATCTGGGGGAGAATCACAAAGAATAAAAATGACCAAGCATCTTAATAGTGCCTTGTCTGATGTTTTATATATTTTTGATGAGCCAAGTGTGGGACTTCATCCAGAAGATCTTAAGGGTATTGGTGATATATTCAAAAGGATAAGAGACAAAGGAAATACTGTAGTGTTGGTTGATCATGATCCGGATATTATTAAAATGGCTGACCATATTATTGAAATAGGACCATTTGCTGGTTCTAAAGGTGGGGATATAGTGTTTGAAGGAAATTATAAAGACCTTCTGAAGTCGAATACATTAACAGCAAAAGCACTAATGCGTCCTTATACTATCAATAAAGCCAAACAACAGTTTCAGGAATATTATAGACTGGAAAATGTTAGTGCATTTAATGTTAAACATCAGTCAGTAAAAATCCCTAAAAATGCACTAACTGTCGTCAGTGGAGTTGCTGGTTCTGGAAAGAGTACGTTGATAAGAAATCTTTTCGTTAAACATCATCCAGAGTCAGTTGTATTTGATCAATCTCCTATTCACAAAAGTAATCGTTCAAATCTTTTAACTTACCTTGGTGTTTTTGATAAAGTTCGACAGAAATATTCTAATATTTCGGATGAAGATGTTTCTTTATTTAGTTTTAATGGCAAAGGTGCATGTCCCGAATGTAAGGGAAAAGGATATATAAAGTATGATCTTGCGTATATGGGAGACGTTACACAAGAATGTGAAATATGTCATGGAAAAAGATATAACGATGAAGCCCTCTCTATTTATTGGAAGGGCCGAAACATCTTTGAGCTATTGCAATTAACTGTAGTTGAGGGTTTAAAATTCATTGATATACCAGACGTTCAAGTAGCTCTAAATTCATTAATTGATGCAAATTTAGGCTATATCAAACTAGGGCAGAGTTTGGATACATTGTCAGGCGGAGAGACACAAAGGTTAAAAATAGCAACAAAACTATTGGATGTCCATTTAGAAAACGCTGAAATATTTATTTTAGATGAACCAAGTACAGGTCTTCATGAGGCTGACATCAAATATTTACTCTCACTGTTAAACAAATTGAAGAAAATAGGGAAAACCTTAATAGTTTTAGAACACAATTTAACGATTATTAGTCAAGCTGATTGGATAATAGATATGGGTCCAAAAGGTGGGAACTATGGAGGGAAAGTTTTATTTGAAGGTTACCCTAGTGATTTGATAAAACAAAATAATTCGTTTACTGGCACACACTTAAGAAAATATTTAGATGAATAGGTTACCGAGTATTTACAAAATCCTCTCGATAAGATTTATTTCGAGGGGATTATTTTGTTATTTATATCTCAAAAAAATGCCGATTAAATACAAAAGTAACAACACTCTAATTTGATTAGTGGCCGATATATCGACAGCTATTAGTGATATAATAAAAAACATGCACAAAAAAATTAGTGATTACTATGGATTTTTAAGATATAGCTTGAAAGCTAATAATAGGAGTGGAAATTCCTCCTATTCTTTAGATTGCAATATAATTGCCTCTAATTTAACTTCATTCAGCAGAAGTCTTCCACTTCTGTAAGTGGTGAGATAAATGCGTATTGGTATTCCACTCAGTGGGGATTCAAACCCCGGCTGAATAAAGTTAAAGCCTCCGGCGGATGCCACAGATTTTCAGAGGAAATTTATCGAGTGGAGCTCGATAAAATCTGGGCGCAAATACGCTAAGGCGCATTTGATAAGGATAAAGGCAGTATTTTGGGGGGAGTTAGTTTAATGAACATAAAAACAAAAAGGTTATTGATACGAGAATTTGAATCCAAGGATTGGCAAGCTGTATATGAGTATACATCAAATATTAATGTTATGAAGTATATACCGGAAGGGGTTTTTACTGAAGAAGATGCAAAAGAATTTGTAAATAAAAACAAAGGGGATAAGGCTGAAAAATTTCCTGTAGTACTAATAGATGGGGATATTCTTATAGGGCACATTGTTTTTTATAAGTATTTTGGTGATCATACTTATGAGATTGGATGGGTGTTTAATCCCAAATATCAAAATAGAGGGTATGCATCTGAAGCAGCACAAGCTATTTTAGAGTATGGTTTTAAAGAAATGAACTTACATAGGATTATAGCAACGTGTCAACCTGAGAATATTCCATCAGACCGAGTTATGGAGAAGATTGGAATGAGAAGAGAAGGTTTTTTTAAAAAATGTATTCCAAAAGATAATGAATGGTGGGATGAATATTATTACGCTATTTTAGAGGAAGAGTGGACATGCTGCAATTAGTGACGCGGAAAATTACATTGCAAGGTTTTATGATTTCTTTAATCAACAGAAATGCAGACCCACACATTTGTCCTTATTTAGACTACCTACAAGGGGCATAAAAATTTTATCAAGAAATATGGATTAGTGGATATAGATAATTTAACTGTTAACGTTGGTACCTCTCCATCAGCTAATCATAAAAAGTTAGATGATGGTACTGCTTTTAAAAAGGATGAAATTTATGAAGTTAGCGTTCTTCATAACGAAGCTATAAATGAAGTTCATATAAATTATAGCTATCTTGGGATTTCATTCAATGACCTAGTGATATTCAACGAAACCAGCCAATAGTTGTCAATACTTTTCAATAAAAACTTAAAATGTTTCATGTTATATGCCAAATAATGCGTTTGGAGAGCTTTAGTTTATCTAGTAATTTTGTTAAATCAAGCTAAATCTTGTAATGTTTTTTAAAAGTGCACAGATCCAATGCAAGAGTTTATTAGCACACGCAATTAGGGCTACTTTATATGGGTTTCCTTCCTCGCGTTTCTTATCATAGAAGGCACGTAATCGCTTGTTGCGTGGGATGATTTCGTCCGTCGTTTTTTGTTTACGACAGTCACGAATGGTACATTTAACGGCAATATATATAGTTTGCCTTAGCCTACTTGATCCTTTTTTGGTAATTCGATTTTGAGTACCTTTGATTGTTCCAAATTCAAAGACAGTCGGATCAATGCCTGCAAAGGCAACTATCTTCTTAGGGTGATAATATCTCTCAATCTCCCAATTTCGGCAATAATTGTGGCGGCGATTTTTTCACCTACGCGGGGAGTGAACGGAAAATCTCATATTCTTGAATATTTTTTCTAAAGCATTTATCTCATCCTTAAGCATGGATAGATGTTTTTTGTATTGAAGAAGCATTTGAATATACATATCTAGGCTTAGTATTAGATTGGAATATGAATTCTTCTGAAATGGGTTTTGTTCTGCGGCAGCTAATAATTTTTCGGCCTGTTTATTTGGAAGGAGACTTAAAAAGGAAAGCTGTGGATTAAAATGAAATTAGAGATCACGTGAAGAAATGAAAACAAGCGTGCAAGTGCATTACAAATTATCTAGTGACGATAATAAGAGTATGCACAACTGCTTTATTGAGAGAGAAAACAGAACAAGTGATATTGCCGAGCTTAAGCAGATTGTAAAAGAAACATTAGCGGAACAAATTACTCAAATTGAAGCCGAGTAGGGCTTTTTATAAAGGAGAAAGGGGGACGAGGGACGTCACAGTCATCCCTCTGGCCGTTATTTCAAACGGTTGTAGAAATATTATCACAAGTTTTGGTAATGGGAAATAGGAATATTTCCCTGTATGGGAGCCGAGAAAGGCTTTTTTATTTTGTTTAAAAAAGGAGACGAAAACATGCAATATAATATGAAATACATTATGGAATACATTTTGGAGCGATACTTTTATGAGCGCCGATTAATTATTAGGTGGGGTGGATCACTTTGTAATAGGGTTAATCATTGTAAGGCAACGATTATTTAACTTCATTCAGCAGAAGTCTCCCACTTCTGTAAGTAATGATTATTCCATTCAGTGGGGGTTCAAACCCCGGCTGAATAAAGTTAAATCCTCCGGCGGATGCCACAGATTTTCAGAGGAAATTTATCGAGCGGAGCTCGACAAAATCTGGGCGCAAATACGCCAAGGTGCATTTGATTGGGATGGTCGGTAGCAATATTTTTCAAGAAGAATGCAGCATCAAAGAAGGCTTTAAAAGGGCTATTGAAAAAAGCGGCCATGCTTTTAGTTGTAGTGGTGGCGAATCAATTAGACGTAGTGGCTCGCAGTGGTGGACATTTCATGAGAAACGCAATGATTTTCTTTCTTATTGGTATGGAAGGAATCTCTTTTATTGAAAATCTTGGGCACATGGGCGTTCGAGTGCCAAAACAAATCTAAAATCAGTTGGGCAAGATTCTTCTTTCTAAAACCAAGCAAAACTAGCTGCAATCCATTGTTGATTATCTCAAATCGATTAACGTAGATTCTTCTTTCGCCAATCGGAAGAAGTTGGCGGCCAAACAAGGTATTAAAGACTATACTGGTACGGCCTTACAAAATACGCAGTTGCTTAAAAAGTTGAGAGGATAAATAAGAAAGGCCCTTCTAAATAAGAGGGGCTTTGACTTATTCATCTACTTCACCGTTTTCTTAAAAAAGCTAACAATTAAAATTAAAAATAACAATACTGGAATTAGAACAAGCCAAAAGCTAAAAGCACTTGAACTTGTTGCAAATAGCCCATATAAATAAATAACTATCAAAGAAACGGAAACCAAAAGAATAGTTTCTTCTATAAACTTCACAAACTTATCCTCCTTATCTAAAACATAAATATTCTTTTTCTACAAATGATTACCATTTCCTTTCTTAATTAGTAAATATTAATCACAAAGCGAAAATAACCCGGCGTTGACCGGGCTTTGCTTTTATTGGTATACATTATATTAAAAATCCACTTACTTCACTAGCCAGCTAATTTGGTAAACAAAAAGAGCGTTAAGCCTTTAGGTTAAGCTCTAAATCGATTTAAAAATACATTAATAGCTAATTCGTGAACCTATTTTACTAGGCTAAGCGCAAATTTCAATATCAATCTTCGTCTTCTTCCTGTTCAAATATATCATGTTCACCAATATAGATAAGTCCGAGTGCATGATCAATTCTGATTGGCCATTCATACGGAATGGATGAACGGCTGGATACACCTCTCCAAAAATTAGTCGAATCGGTTTCGAAATCTTGAAACTCTTTTAATAGTGCTTTATAAGACGCACCGTCTAATTGTATATACATTTCTTGCAACCTCATGAAGGCTGTATGTCTAATTTCAAGCTCTGCTGCTTTTTCCATTTCTTCTTCAGTTGCCTCTCCGATAATGGTTCCTGGCGGTGGTAAGGTAGCGTATATATTATCTACTTCTTCTCCCGTTTCGTGTGTGGGAATCAATTTACCACGGATCCGATTAAACATAGAATCAACCCCTAATGATTTTCATCTATTATATATCAGCCTACCAAGTTGCGTAAACTAAATATTCTTTATCTTCAACTTAAGCATCTAAAACCGAAAAACACTTGTATTGATTTTTACTTTAAAAACAAGTCCGACGCTGACCGGGGTTAGTTTTTATGGCGCATATCATATCGGCGATCTTAGTCATAACTGTTGACATACTACATAAAAAAATATACCTGTATAGATTTAGAAAAGCGACGACAGAGCTATTTATTTTTCTAGATTCCTCCTCAATCTCCGGTACTTATGGAGTCTACAATAAAACATTATGAAAAAAGAAACCTTTGGACTTTGTGATTCCGCAGGTTTCTTTTTTGTTATTCTACTTTTTTTCCCGGATCACTAACAAAACACCACTTAAAATCAAAATCGAACCTATCCAAAATGTTACACCTATACTTTCTCCCAACAAAAGCCATCCAAGTAATGTTCCAACAACGGGTTGAAAGAAGAAATATATCCCTCCACTTGAAGCGTTGAGCATTAGTAACCCACGATTCCAAAGTAGAAATGCAATTGCTGTAGAGACTATACCTAAATATAAGAGCCCTCCCCAAATGGTTGGGTGAGTTAGTTGAGAGATATTAATTATGTGTAACCTTGGCAGAACAAAAGGAGTTAACACGATCAATGCTACCAAGGTGGAATAGGTGGTTACCACAATTTGTGAATAATCATTTGGCAAACGCTTTACAAGAACAGACATAAGTGCCCATGTTAAAGCTGCAATAAGAAGCGAGATACCACCGAGTGTACCAGACATATTCAAATCATCAATTCCAACAATGGTAATTACTCCAATTGTCGCTAGGCAAACAGATATTCCCTTTTTTAACGTCAACCGTTCTTTAAGTATTAACCATGCAAAAACTACCATAAACGCTGGTGTTGAAGAAGTTATAATAGCTCCCATTTGTGCTGTTGAAAGCATTGTACCAGTTTCCTGAGTAACAATTGAAATGGCGTAACCAATAATACCAATGGCTATGATTATTAAAAAATAACGTTTTTCGAGTCGCCATTTTTGTTTTGTTATGAATCCGATAATAAGAAGTGTGACAATAGCCACTAAATATCGCAACCATACAAGTTCCAATGGGGGTATGACCGATACTAAAACTTTAACAACAACGTACATGCCACCCCAAATACTAGAAGCTAAAATTAAATATAAAGAACCTAATAAGGTGTTTTTCATTTTTTTTACCCTCCGTTTTTGTTTAGGTCGAATGCCCCTAACGGAGAGATGTAGTCACCTTCCCTCTATTAAGAGCAGAAAAGTGCTACAGGTACATCGTTTTCAAATAATGGGGTCCATAGCATGTTCATTCACCTCCATGACAATGTAAGTTTTTATTAGTATAAAAAATATAATTATAGTAGTAAAGTTAAAGGCACGGCGCTGACCGGGCTTTATAACTACAAAATGGTATGCGCATTCTTTTTTTCTAATAAACTAATCGTAATGGCTAAGGCAGCACCTACTTCATTCCAAGGATCCTTGCTATCTTAAAATATGTTTTATTTTTTTGCACAACAAGAGGTCGCTCTCAACACCCAATGTATAGCTGATTCAAATTAAGAGCAGTGTCCGATTCATACATTTATTCATTTTTAAACAATTATAATTTTACGAATCAGGAGGATTTGAAATGAGCAATTTATTTTCAAAAAGAGAATGAAGAATATAATTTCATTACTTTGCGCTTTTCTTTTAGTTTTTTTGGATTGATATCACCTTCTCTTACTAGCACTGTTAGCGCAGAAACAAATAAGCTTTCAATCAAGGATTAATTTAATTCTGTCCTAAGGAAAGAAGAAAACATTGTTTAATTCAGAAGTTATCAAAGATTGAAGATGAAATTGATGATTTTCTTGATAAAATTCCTTATACCGAGGAAGAATTTGAATCAATATTATGATGGTGAGTATTTATTTTATGATATGGATGCTGAAAAAGGAAGATTTGTATGAAGTTAAACCCAGAAACACGAGGAAATTCAATGCTTACTGTTACAAAAATGATGAATTGCTAGATTTCTTTAACTTCATTCAGCAGAAGTCTCCCACTTCTGTAAGTAATGATTATTCCATTCAGTTGGGGGTCAAACCCCGGCTGAATAAAGTTAAAGCCTCCGGCGGATGCCACAGATTTTTAGAGGAAATTTATCGAGCGGAGCTCGATAAAATCTGGGCGCAAATACGCCAAGGCGCATTTGATTGTTAATAAAGTAGCTGATATTACTTCGATATTGGTTTTGGTATGAGACCTGATCTAACTGGAAGAGGTAAGGGCCATTTTAAATGTAGTTTATTTATATAAAAACTATGATTAAGAAGTATTGTTATTTAAAAGGGGTGGTAGGATGAGTAAGAACTTTATTATATTTGGAGCAAGCCAAGGGCTAGGAGATGCATTTGTAAAAGGTTTGCCAACCAAGGGGGATACAGTGTGGGTGGTTTCACGCACGCGGCCAAGTAATTTAGATATAAATGATGGCGTGAATCGTAAATGGCTTACAATTGATTTATCTAGTCAACAACAAATTCCGTCTTTAATAGAAACTTTAAAAGACATTGCTATTCATATCTTAATTTATAATGTCGGAGTATGGGAAAAGCGTGGTTTTGAAGATGACTATACGTTTGATAAGGATGAAGTTGGAGATATTTCGAACTTAATTAACATTAATTTAACTTCCACTATTACTTATATTCAGGCGCTTTTACCTAATTTAAGACAGGCGAAAAACGGAAAGATTGTTTTAATTGGTTCAACAGCGGGTTTAGATCATACGAATAATGCACAAGTTTCGTTTGTTACATCTAAATTTGGCTTACGTGGTATTACAAATGCTTTACGCGAGCATGTGAGAAAAGATAGGATCTCTGTAACGTGTATTAATCCAGGAGAGCTTGCTGCTGAAGTACCTTATGAAGAAGGTGCAGAAAAGGCAATTAAGTTGTATGAAGGTACACGTATTCCTGTACAAGACATTGTAGCCATTGTCCAATGCATTATGAATCTATCGCCTGTTTCTTGTGTAAAGGAAATTAATATTCCTGCCATAACAGACTTAAATGCATGATTGTATAACATATGAATGCGCTTTTCAGTATATTAAGAAACATTCCGTACTAAATACAGCTCGCATTTTGATCAATCTTTTTTCAAAATGCGAGCTGTTTATAGAATCAATCTTTATTGTAAAGTTGCATCTGTAAATGGAAGTGCTTTGCATGAATAATACCTAGTAGAGGCAGTAACATGTTATGGGAATCAAGCCGTATGATGTTACAGGAGCATGTCCGGTCATTAAATGATTCAAGTGTTGATTCGGTACGTGTCAAAGAGCCGCAGCTGGATGAACAGGAACGGGAGCAGATCAATGAGACTATACATATTGCAATGAAGTTTAACCAATTATTAATTTTTACCATCTGGATTGATGGATTTTTTGAAGAAGTTACATGTGCAGTCCACTACATAAATCAAATTAATAAGCAAATGCACGTTGTTGTATAGCCCACGGAATAGATTTCGGTGCTATTACCAGTGTTGAATTTGCAGAATAGCCCTTCATACAAAGAGGGGCTTTAGAAATAAAACAAGCCCGGTTCTCTGACCGAGCTTTATCTTTTATAAACTAGCATCTACCCACGTATTATTTTTAAGCCCCAATTCATCCCAAAAAACATTCTTTTTAATGCATCATTAAATAAAGGAAAAAGCCTTTAAACCTTGATTTAACAAGGTTTAAAGGCTTTTAATACTAAACTTCTCAGTGGATTGAATTAACGTGAGTAAAACTCAACGATGAATGCTTCGTTAATTTCAGCAGGAAGCTCTGAACGCTCAGGAAGGCGTGACAAAGATCCTTCAAGCTTGTCTGCATCAAAAGAAACGTATTCAGGAACAAAGTTTGTAGCTTCAACTGATTCTTTGATGATGGCAAGATTTTTTGATTTTTCACGTACGCTTACTGTTTGGCCAGGGACTACTTTGTAAGATGGAATATCTACGCGGCGTCCATCCACAAGGATATGTCCATGGTTGACAAGCTGGCGTGCTTGACGGCGAGTACGTGCCAAGCCAAGACGGTAAACGATGTTGTCAAGGCGTTGTTCAAGAAGAATCATGAAGTTAACACCGTGTTTACCTTGCATTTTGCCTGCTTTAACGAATGTGTTTTTGAATTGGCGCTCAGTCATACCATACATATGACGGAGTTTTTGTTTTTCTTGTAACTGAAGACCATATTCAGAATGTTTTTTACGTTGGTTTGGACCATGTTGTCCTGGCGCATAAGGGCGCTTTTCTAATTCTTTACCAGTTCCGCTCAGTGAGATTCCGAGACGGCGGGAAAGTTTCCAGCTTGGGCCGGTATAACGAGCCATAGAAGACTCCTCCTTAGGTTTTATTTTGTTGTAAAATAAAAACCGTTGCGAGAATACAATGCTGGGTATTTTGTTTTCATGTACCATCGCCCTAGCAGCAGCGGGTTACGCGATACACCTCATAGCTTGAGGAACAAAATACGGTCAACAGGATATTCATCAAGGCTGCATTTATTTTACACACAAAGAACATTATAGGGTTCGCTCCCAAAAAAGTCAAGGATGTCTTGGAAATTCAATTTTTACAGAGCTTTTAGCAAAATAGGCAAAAATCTGTCGAGTTATTTTCGCAGGAAATCAATCAATTGAAGCCGAATTTAGTAAGTAAAGTTGAGTCCGTGTGCCTATTTGCGAAATTGTTCATTAAAGGATTGGACAATGTTTCAAAAGGGAGGTCCTGCAATGTCCGGTCAAGCAGGAATAGCAAAACAGTCGATTATCGAAGCGGCTATTGAATTGTTCACAACCAAAGGTTTCAAGGGGACGACGATCCGCGATATCGCAGGTCGGGCGAGATTGAACTCGGCGAACATTTCATATTATTTTCAGGGGAAGCAAGGGCTACTGGAGGCATGCCTTGTCAGTTTTTTTGAACCATATTTAACCTTATTGGAAAAGGAAAACAAGAAGGTCGCATGGGAAGATCCGGAGATCTGCTTTCACAGGGCTATCAGGAAAATCCTTGTTTTTCAAAGTGATCATCATCTGCTTACCCGGTTTGTCTGGAGGGAAATCACGATTGACTCACAGATTTCACGAGAAATAATATCTTCTTATTTGATGAAAGAAAGGTATTATTTCAAAGAGCTAACATCCGCTGTGATAGGGGAACATCATTCTGCGCTACCTGTCAGTATGATAATTATCCAGTTAAAAGGAATGCTTTCTACACCTTTTTTAAATAGCCATTACATCAGTGAGGTTTGGGGAATGCATCCGAAGGAGCCATATTTTATAGAAAAATATTATGAATCGATCATTGACTGGCTGCAAGAAGCTTTGAAGGTTCAAAAAAGTGATATGCATGCGGATCGGCCTCCTGCACCAGCTATCAAGACTGTCTGAAAAGTTGCCGTCTCAAATTTTTGAGGGGCAATTTCTTTTTTGTGTGTAGGAAGTAATAAAATACCTAAGTCACTAAAATGATGCTTGAGCAGCCGACGTACAGGAAGTACTAGTGCAAGCGAAGCGGCAGGATGTTGCGTTCCGTGCCTGCGGAGTATCGGCGCAAGGATTAAACAATTGCAGTTGAAGGCAAGCTACGCCTTTCAGCACTCGTCTAGCTACAACGCTCAATGACTAGCAGACTTCCTCTTCTTACCTACAATTAAGCCAACATTGATTCGCCATTTGCTCCTCGTGTTGTCCGGCTGCGATTGCCATCAGCGCAAGGATTAAGCCAAACGCTGTTGACGGCAAACTACGCCTTTCAGCGTTCGTCTAGCTTTGCGCCGATAAACAGGCACTCTCCGCTTTTCTTTTTCCTTTATCTTGTCAGGACTCGCCCTCTGTACGTCGCTAAACGAGCGTTTTCGCTTTTCTTTTGTCTAGCCCTTGAGGTTATAAAACTGCCCGAGAAATGCCTCCTCAGCAATGTTCTTATGTCTGTCGGGATTAAGCAAGGCGTTCTCGTATTTTCAACTCAGTCTATACGTCGATAAACAGGTACTTACGCTTTTGTTCTTTAGATTAAGTTATATTTTTTGTATAAATGCAAAAAAACGAAGAAAAATTGCATTTATGCGTCAAAAAATGTCGCTGTCATGGTATCATAGAAAGACATAACTGACTATTAATTTGTTTGATATACATAGTTCTTGCTGAATGATGGAAGGAGCAGGGGACAGATAATGAAATATGGTGTTGAACTCGTCATCAGTGCAATCATTTTTATCATAATAATTTTCATTATTGGATATACAATTAGGAAAAAATATTATAAAGAAATCGACAAGCTGGAAGCAAAAAAAATGGAAACGATGAACCAGCCTGTGGTTGAGAAATTGGCTAAGGTCAAACAACTGAATATGACGGGGAAAACGGAAGAAATGTTCGAAGAATGGCGCAAAACATGGGACGATATTATTACCGTCCAGTTTCCTCATATAGATGAACTTCTTTTTGATGCTGAGGAGTATACTGATAAGTTTAACTTCAAAAAAGTGAAAGAGGCTCGCGATCAAATTGAAGGTGAACTGGTACAAATCAATCTGCAGATGCAGAAGATCCTCGATGAATTAAAAGAGTTGACCGACAGCGAGGAAAAGAGCCGGACGGATATCGAGAGTCTGAAAGAAACATATGGGGCGGTCAAAAAGAGTCTGCTTACAGAATCTCATACTTTTGGTGAAGCAAGAAAGAAGCTTGAAGAACAGTTAGAATCTGCCGCTAAAAAAATCTCAAAATATGAGACGTTAGTTGAAGGCGGAGATTATATTGAAGCGCGCAAAGAGGTTGTTTCACTGTCGGAGGAGCTTGAAATTCTTGTTTACAGGGTGGACAAAATACCAGATTTGCTCACAGACTGCCAAACCATCATACCTTCGCAAAAAGATGAGCTTCTTTTAGGTTATAAAGAAATGCAGAAACAGGGATATGTTCTCGATCATATTCAAATGGAATCTTTGATGGAGAAAATGGAAGAGGAATTGAAGACATACAAGGACTTCCTGATCCAGACGGAAGTTGATGAAGTGGCTGATGGATTGGATGAAATAAAGGAACAGATTGAAGTGCTTTATGATCTTCTGGAAAAAGAGGTTTACGCAAGACATTATGTCCTTCAGAAGAACGAAGAGACCGGAGCCTATTTGAACAAACTTAAAGAAGCAAACGAACAGCTTAAATCTGAAACAGAACTGGTCCAGGAGAGTTATCAACTTTTCGATAATGATCTTGATGTGCCCCAGAATCTCGAAAAAAGTTTGGGCCAGCTTATGAGGCGGTATGAACTGCTAGAAGGGAAAATCCAGGAGGACCAATTAGCTTTTACTTCGTTAAGCGAGGAGTTAAATGAAATTGAAAGCGGGTTGGAACAATTGGAAACAAAACAGCATTTGTTTGCGGAACGTCTCCAAAGTTTGCGTAAGGATGAATTGGAGGCCAAGGAAAAAATCGCTCTTTTGAAACGAAAAGTCAGTGATATCGTCAGGCTTGTCAAAAAAAGCAGGATGCCTGGTCTTCCAAGTGATATTGAATCCCTGTACGAGCAGGCTTCTGAACAAATCGAGGATGTTTTCAGAAGTCTTTTGGAAAAGCCGCTGAATATGAAATCAGTCCAAAGCCACTTGTATGAGGCAACCGACACTGTCGATCATTTGTACAGCCGGACGGAGGAGCATATTGAAAACGCCCGCCTTGCCGAACAGGTTATCCAATATGGGAACCGATACAGAAGTCAATCTCCTCAATTAAGAGAGGATCTTGAGAAGGCTGAAAAGGCATTTCGAAATTACGAATACCGTTCATCTCTCGAACAGGCTGCTGCCGCGGTTGAAAAATTGGAGCCCGGCGCTTTGAAAAAAATCGAAGAAATGTTCAACGAAGAAATCCACGTTTAATATTTTGGAAAAAGAGCGTTTCGAATGAGGCGCTCTTTTTCCTGTTTTTCTTGGGGGCTTTCTTGGGGTCAGACCCCCATCGCATTAAAGTAGTAACGAATTAACGCAGTGGGGGTCAGACCCCTTTATTAGACCCCTTTATTCATCTGATATTTAAATTACGGCTTTCATGTGTTATTATGTATGATTGATTATATTAATGAAACAGGTTAGTGGGTGCCTTATTATGATATATTTTGACAACAGTGCAACAACGAAGCCATATGAGGAGGTTCTCCAAGCGTTTGAGCAGGTGAACCGGGATTTCTTCGGCAATCCTTCTTCGCTTCATGTTCTTGGGGGGAGAGCCGAGCAGTTGCTGACAACGGCACGGGAGCAAATTGCTCAATTGGCTGGTGTTCACGCTAATGAAATTTATTTTACATCAGGCGGTTCGGAAAGCAATAATTTAGCGATAAAGGGCACAGCGCTCATGCATCGCGGCAGGGGAAACCATATTATCACGACCAGTGTTGAACATCCGTCTGTACGGGAGGCATGTGAACAGCTTCGCATGCTTGGATTTGAGATTACTTATATCGATGTTGATCAAAACGGCCGTGTCTCAGCGGATGACGTAATTGGTGCAATAACAGACAAAACGATTCTGGTGTCGATGATCCATGTTAGTAACGAAGTGGGAACAATCCAGCCTGTTAAGGAAGTTGGCCAACGTTTAAAGGATTTTCCAAAGGTGTTTTTTCATGTCGACAATGTTCAAGGAGCATGCAAGGTTGCTCTTGATATATACGGTTCCAATATAGATTTTTGCACTTTTTCTGCACATAAATTTCATGGGTTGAAGGGTAGCGGTTTTCTGTTTATCAAAAAGGGGATAAAAATCGCCCCTCTGATTTCAGGTGGACATCAAGAGCAGAACGTAAGAAGTGGTACGGAGAATACTGGCGGTATCGTAGCGATGGCGAAAGCTTTTCGTATGTCGGAGGATAAAAGGAAATCCAATTCGGAAAGCCTGTTAGAAATCCGCAATTTTATCATGAATCAGCTTGAAGAAGTTCCAAACCTTGTTATCCACACGCCCAAAGACAATGCAGCACCGCACATTGTGAATGTTTCTGCCGTTGGTTTGAAAGGCGAAGTCATTGTCCATGCGCTTGCTGAACAAGGGATTTTTATATCAACAACAAGCGCTTGTTCATCGAAGGACAAAACTCCGAGTGGCACTCTGAAGGCGATGGGAGTGTCAGACGAAGAGGCAACCGGAGCCATCAGAATCAGTCTTTCCCATAACAGTACAATGGAGGAAGCCAAGGAGATGGTTCAATCACTGAAGCAGGTTTTGGATCGATTAATAAAAGTAATGAGGCGAAATAAATGAAATATGACAGAATTTTAATTAGATATGGGGAATTGACATTAAAAGGAAGGAACCGGAAGTTTTTTGTCAGAAAGCTTAAAAGCAGCATTCGGGTGCTCCTACGCGAGTTTCCGCAGACAAAAATTGAAACATTGCATGATAGAATGTATGTTCTTTTAAATGGGGAGCCGTATGACCAAGTGAAGGAGAAGCTGGCCAAAGTATTCGGCATCCAATCCTTCAGCCCTGCGATCAGGACAGAGAAAGATCTCGATCAGATCAAAGCCGCAGCTCTTCTTGTTGTAAAAAAATCCCACAGTCCGGGAAAAACTTTTAAAATATCTGCCCGCAGATCAGATAAATCATTTGAATATGATACACAACAACTGAATTATGAACTTGGCTCACATATTTTAATCAATGTTGAAGATATTACAGTTGATGTAAAAAAACCTGATATAAATGTGATTGTCGAAGTCAGAGGTGAAGGAGTTTTTGTTTCGGGAGAAGTTGTCCAAGGCCAGGGCGGCTTTCCTGCAAAATCATCAGGCAAAGGAGTACTGATGCTGTCTGGGGGAATCGACAGTCCTGTAGCAGGGTACCTGGCAATGAAGCGGGGAGTGGACATTGAAGCCGTACATTTTCACAGCCCGCCATATACAAGTGAACGAGCAAAGCAGAAAGTGCTTGATATTGCCGCGAAGCTTGCTGAATTTTCAGGCCGGATCAAAGTTCACATTGTTCCTTTTACAGAAATACAGGAAAAAATCCATGAGAAAATTCCAGAAGGCTATACCATGACATCTACCCGCAGAATGATGCTTCGGATTGCGGAAGAAATTAGGCAAAAAAATGACGCACTTGCCATTTTTAATGGCGAAAGCCTTGGACAAGTCGCGAGCCAAACGATGGAAAGTATGCTTGCAATCAATGAGGTAACAAACACTCCAATTCTACGTCCTTTGATTGCTATGGACAAAGTGGAGATTATCAAGGTTGCCACCGAAATCGATACATTGGACATTTCCAACAGGCCTTATGAAGACTGTTGTACAATTTTCACACCGCCGGCTCCAAAGACTCGACCAAAAACTGATAAAATCGTTGCTTTTGAAAGCAAGTTTGATTGGGCTCCGCTGTTAGAAAAAGCCGTGGAAAAAACAGAAACAATCGTTATAAAAAGTGGTGGAAACGAGCCTGTAAATGACAATAATATCAACCTTTTTTAAAAAAAATAGATAGCTTCCAAAAATTAGGAAGAATTACCAACTTTTTATTGTATGATGCCATGTGTTTTCGCACAATATAGGCTTACAAGGAGGTGAAAACACATGGCAAACAACAACAGCAACCAAATCCTTGTTCCTGGAGCAGAGCAAGCGATCGACCAAATGAAAGTTGAAATTGCACAAGAGTTTGGAGTAAACCTTGGAGCAGATACTACTTCACGCGCTAACGGATCTGTAGGTGGTGAAATCACCAAGCGCCTTGTAGCAATGGCTCAACAACAAATGGGTGGACATTCAAGATAACAAATTTAATATGAATGGCATGGAAGCGGGGCTTTCTCCCCGCTTCTTCTATATTTATATAGGAAATTTTGATAAAATACCCTAAGGCGTGAATAGCTTAATTTTCACAAAAGGCAGCGCCTAGCTTCGATGCACAGGGATGTGCTAGTGCAAGTGAAGTGACAGGACGTCGTGTATTGAGCCCGCCGACGCACAGGGATGTGCTAGTGCAAGCGAGGCGATAGGATGCCCTGCCGACGTACAAGACGTACTAGTGTAGGCGAAGCGAAAAGGACGTCGCGTTCTGAGCCTGCCTACGGATAGGAAGTCCCAGTGCCACCGAAGCCACAGGATTAGGCACTTGAAGCGGCCGACGTCGCTGCGTTTCCTTTATATCGTCAGAGGAACTATTGTCTCGATAGACAGGAGCTTTTGCTTAAAAATTTTTTTAGCTATAACATATAAAATTTTCTTATAATTTTGTATAATAGATGATACAGTTTCACAGGGGGAGGAAGAAAAAATGAAAAGGGAAGATTTGATCGCACCAGATGACTATAATATCATCGACGAATTTGAGAAATATACGGTTGATTCTGATCGGTCGGCGGTTATCTGGGAAGGCAAAAATGGAGAAACGAAAGAGATTACATATGAAGGGTTATCAAAACAAGCAAATAAAATCGGAAATGTATTTCATGATTTCGGCTTGGAAAAAGGAGATACGGTTCTTGTCATGATTCCAAGGCTGATCGAAGCCTACGCGGTTTATATCGCTGCTTTGAAATCAGGAATTATTGTCATCCCAAGCTCCGAAATGCTTAAGACAAAAGATTTGGAGTACCGAATTAGTCATGGTGATGTTAAGGCAGTTATTACCTATTATCCTTATGTCGAACAGGTAGATCAGGCCAAAAATGCAGAAGGGCTTATCAAGTTATCAGTCGGTGGAGAGGCAGAGGGATGGGGGCATTTGGAAAAATTGATGGAAGATGCCGATGATACTTTGAAAACAGCCGAAACGAAAAGCACTGATACGGCCTTTTTATCCTATACATCCGGAACAACAGGCAATCCGAAAGGGGTTGTTCATACACATGGCTGGGGGTATGCTCACCTTAGGACGGCCGCTGCGAAATGGCTCTGCATCGAAGAGAATGATATCGTTTGGGCAACGGCAGGACCAGGCTGGCAAAAGTGGATTTGGAGCCCGTTTCTTTCCGTACTTGGAATGGGAGCAACTGGTTTTGTCTACAACGGGAAGTTCGATGCTCAAAAATATCTTTCGCTAATGGATAAGTACAAAGTGAATGTGCTTTGTTGTACACCGACTGAATACAGGCTAATGGCCAAAGTGAATAATTTGAATGAATTCAAACTGGATCACTTGCATAGTGCCGTATCGGCAGGAGAACCGTTAAATAGGGAAGTCATTGACGTTTTTCAACAACATTTCGGCGTCAATGTACGAGATGGATATGGGCAGACAGAAAATACACTGCTTGTCGGAATTACAAAAAATATGGAATTGAGGCCAGGGTCCATGGGAAAACCGACACCCGGAAATACGGTTGAAATTGTTAACGAACAAGGGGAAATTTGTGGTGTCGGAGAAGTTGGTGATATCGCTGTCCACAAAAGTACTCCTTCCCTTTTTAAAAAATATTACAAAGACCCTGAAAGGACATTAACACAATTCAGGGGAGATTATTACATTACTGGGGATAAAGCAAAGAAAGATGAAGAGGGTTATTTCTGGTTCGAGGGGCGTCGGGATGATATTATCATCAGTTCTGGATATACAATCGGACCCTTTGAAGTTGAAGACGCCCTTGTTAAACATCCCGCGATCCAAGAATGTGCTGTTGTCGCGGCTCCCGACGAAATTAGAGGTAATATTGTAAAAGCCTTTGTCGTACTGAAGGAAAGTAAACTGGATGATGAGGAAGCATTCAAGACAGAACTGCAGGATTATGTCAAGCAAATGACGGCCCCTTATAAATATCCGCGGGAAATCGAGTTTGTATCTGAACTTCCGAAGACGGCTTCGGGTAAAATACGGCGTGTGGAACTAAGACAATTGGAACAGGAAAAAAAGTTGGGACTTAATAAATAATCATTGAAAACTTCCCTAAATTTGATTTTTGGGGAAGTTTTCATTTGAGTGTAAAAAAAGTACAACTTGTTATGAAAAATGTTATTCAAAGGAAGCTTTTTCTTTGTCCAGCTACGACGTACAGGAAGTACTAGTGCAAGCGAAGCGACAGGACGTCGCGTTTTGAGCCTGCCGACGTACAGGAAGTACTAGTGCAAGCGAAGCGACAGGACGTCGCGTTTTGAGCCTGCCGACGTACAGGAAGTACTAGTGCAAGCGAAGCGACAGGACGTCGCGTTTTGAGCCTGCCGACGTACAGGAAGTACTAGTGCAAGCGAAGCGACAGGACGTCGCGTTTTGAGCCTGCCGACGTACAGGAAGTACTAGTGCAAGCGAAGCGACAGGACGTCGCGTTTTGAGCCTGCCGACGTACAGGAAGTACTAGTGCAAGCGAAGCGACAGGACGTCGCGTTTTGAGCCTGCCGACGTACAGGAAGTACTAGTGCAAGCGAAGCGACAGGACGTCGCGTTTTGAGCCTGCCGACGTACAGGAAGTACTAGTGCAAGCGAAGCGACAGGACGTCGCGTTTTGAGCCTGCCGACGTACAGGAAGTACTAGTGCAAGCGAAGCGACAGGACGTCGCGTTTTGAGCCTGCCGACGTACAGGAAGTACTAGTGCAAGCGAAGCGACAGGACGTCGCGTTTTGAGCCTGCCGACGTACAGGAAGTACTAGTGCAAGCAAAGCGACAGGACGTCGCGTTCTGATCCTACCCGACCTAGACCCGCAAGGATCAAGCAGCTTCCGTTTTTATTATCTCATTCGATTTCCGTTTTTAAGGTAGTAACTTTCATTATAGTCTTATATAATGAAAGTATTTCGGGAATCTAAATAGTTGGGAGACATTTGCGATGAAAAAGAAATATGAAGGGGTTATGAATGGTGCTGGTGCTTATTTGCTATGGGGATTTTTGCCCATTTATTGGAAAGCCATTGATCATGTGCCACCTGGTGAAGTATTAGCGCATCGGATATTTTGGTCATTCTGGTTCATGCTGATCCTATTATTTATTGGAAAAAAATTAGGCTCTTTCAAAAGCAGTATCAGGCAAATGAAAGAAGATCCCAAGGCAAGGTTTGCCCTTATCGCAGTTTCCATTCTAATCAGCGTGAATTGGCTTACTTTTATCTGGGCTGTTCATGCGGGAAAAATAGTGGAGACGAGTCTGGGCTATTATATCAATCCTTTAATCAGTATTGTCCTCGGTGTGTTTGTTCTTAAAGAAAAGCTACTGCGAAGCCATGCCATTGCTTTTTTTCTCGCTTTGGCGGGAGTAATTTTTCTTACGGTCTCCTATGGACAATTTCCATGGATTTCATTTGCTCTTGCTTTTTCATTCGGAATATACGGGCTGATTAAAAAGCTGCTTCCATTCGATTCATCCATTGGCTTGACCTTGGAGACAATGGTTGTCACGCCAATCGCTCTCATTTATATCGTGGTGATTATGATAAAGGGAACCCATGTTACTTTTTCTGGAGACATTAAAACCGATGTGTTAGTGATTGCTTCAGGAGTGGCAACTGCCATACCTTTGCTATTATTTGCCAAAGGCGTTCAAAAGGTGCCGCTCTATTTAATGGGATTTTTGCAATATATTGCGCCGACTATTATGCTGGTGCTCGGAATATTTATATACCACGAGCCATTTGGAGCCACAAAACTCATTGCTTTCACCTTCATTTGGGCTGCTTTGTTGATCGTTTCTCTTTCTAGTATCAACTGGTCTGGATTACACGCTAAACGACGAGATAGGATTGCATGAGAAGAAGCGGGGACAAAAACTGGTCGAAACCTTAAAAAGCGCGAGAAATCAATTTTATAAACGTTGATTCTCGCGCTTTTCTGATGTAATAGTTTAAATTTTGCTTAAAAAATATACTTAGTCTCAGCCCTTTTTAAAGAGTTAAGAAAGCATAAAATTAGATGAAATATTTTGTTCGCATTAAGATTTAACTTCATTCAGCAGAAGTCTCCCACTTCTGTAAGTGGAGAGATGAATGCATATTGGATTCCATTCAGCGGGGGTTCAAACCCCGGCTGAATAAAGTTAAAGCCTCCGGCGGATGCCACAGATTTTCAGAGAAAATTTATTGAGCTTAAGCTCGATAAAATCTGGGCGCAAATACGCCAAGGCGCATTTGATTATGTCTAGCTACGACGTACAGGAAGTACTAGTGCAAGCGAAGCGACAGGATGTTGCGCACTGAGCCTGCCGACGTACAGGAAGTACTAGTGCAAGCGAAGCGACAGGATGTTGCGCACTGAGCCTGCCGACGTACAGGAAGTACTAGTGCAAGCGAAGCGACAGGATGTCGCGCACTGAGCCTGCCGACGTACAGGAAGTACTAGTGCCACCGAACCACAGGATGTGGCAGCTTGAGGAGGCCAGGAGCCATCGGCGCAAGGATCAAGTCGGCTGAGGAACTCCCTCATCAAAATTCGTCTTGTGCTTGTCGCCTAAGGCTAGGCGCCTTTCGCTTTTCTTATTAAAGAAATGTTCTTTTCACTTTTTCCCAAAAGGAATTATTTTTAAGCTTGAGGGTTTTGATGACTTTATCACTCAGCTTAACCTTCACTTCTTTGACATGCTGGATGCTCATGGCTTCATTGTCCATCCCCATTGTGGGAAAAACATTTCCTTCTTGGGCAACCTTTAGTGTAAGAGTCCGCTCTTTGCTTAATAGAAATGGAGCCCCGAGAGTGCGGTAGCGGTTGCTGTTCAAGGAGGCCATTTCGCTTACTTGAAGACATGGGAGCTGCGGATCGACCACTGCACCACGGACAGACTTGTTATAAGCTGTACTGCCAGTCGGTGTGGCAATCACCATGCCGTCTCCGCGAAACGTTTCAAAATGGAGGTCGTCGACGAATACGTCTAGGACCAATGTTTTGATGATAGCGGAGCGCATTGTAAATTCATTCAGGCAATAGAAGGAAGCATCATGGTCTATATCAATTTGAATGGTGGGATATTTTCTTACTTCCACTTGCTCCATTTTCATAGCCTCGATCATTTCTGGCAAATTATCGATCTGGAAGTCGCAATATAGACCACGGAATTGATCATCGTCTATACCTAAGTAAATAACATCCTGTCGAAATCCTGTCCTGCGAACCGCTTGAAGAAACGTTCCGTCCCCTCCAATGCTTGCAATGATATTTGCATCTTCTGGCTGCGTAACGATTGTAAAACCGTTATTTTTGGCGGCTTCATGCAAAGCTGTTACTTTTTCTGCCAGCTTTTTGTCATTTTGATAAAAAATATGTTTATAGAAAAAGTAAATGTTTTTTCTGAAATCACTCATCTTTATCAGACCTCCCGTAAAGAAAACGGTCATGCTTCCTTAGCTTTCCTTTTTTTGTTACAATGTTGACTATGTTTTTCAAGTGTACCATTAATATGAAACTCTTTGAAAGGTCATCCGTATGAGATGAAGAAGGGAGGAATTTTTAGTGAATGGAAAAAGATGGGCAGCACTCGGTATAGCTGCAGGTGTATTTTTCTTTTCAATCATCGTTAATATGGCGAGTGCGTTCATTTTTGAGGATTTCTCAAAAATGTTCAAAGAAAATATGTTCACCGACGAAGCTTTTAGCGAAGAAGTGATCGATTCAGGAAACCCTTTAAAAAGGATTGCCGTTCTTGAGGTGGACGGAGTGATCCAAGATACGGGAGATGCACGATCTTATCTTTCATCACCTGGATATTCTCACAGGGATTTCATGGAGCAGTTGAATCAAGTGAAAGAGGACAGCAGTATCAAAGGAATTGTTTTGCGTGTTAATTCTCCAGGAGGCGGGACAAATGAATCAGCTGAAATCCGTCATAAAATCGTAGAAATCCAAAAGGAAACGAAAAAGCCGGTATATGTATCCATGGGCTCCATGGCGGCTTCAGGCGGCTATTATATATCCGCACCTGCAGATAAAATTTTTGCAAGCACGGAAACTTTGACAGGGTCACTGGGTGTAATCATGCAGGGAGTTAATTATAGCGGGTTGACCGATAAGATCGGAATTGACTTTATGACGATCAAAAGTGGAAAGTACAAAGATATTATGAGCGGTCATCGCAAAATGACGGCGGAAGAAGTGGATATTCTCGAAAGCATGCTGACGAATTCCTATAACGAATTTGTCAGGATTATTGCTGAAGGGCGCGATATGAAGGAAGATCAGGTTCGCAAAATTGCTGACGGACGGGTATATGACGGGCGCCAGGCTAAGGAATTGGATTTAATTGATGATTTCGGCTATACGGAAGACGTTATTGAGGCGATGAAAAAAGATTTCAAGATAAAGGATGCTGAGGTGTTTAAATATTCCTCAACACCTGGTCTGGGATCGCTATTTTCCATGACAGCTCAAAAATTCTCGGGTGGGTCCGAAATGGGCGAGCTAGTGAACATGTTATCACAGCCGAATTCGCCTAGAATGATGTATTTATATGCCCAATGATGGAGGTGTCAATGAATGGATGAAATGCAAACGAACGAAATCCGTAAAACAGTTCCGCGGCCTGCTTTTCAATACGGAGGCTTTTGGATGAGATTCTGGGCTTATTTGCTTGATCTCGTCGTTGTAGCGGCTGTGAGCGGAATTATTGTAAAGCCGGTGTTTCGGGCATTGGACTTTCAGCTTTCAGCTTCTGGGATTTTTACACCTATCAACATCGCGAGTGCGCTGATTCTCTACCTGTACTTTGTCCTGATGACAAAATTCTTTGGTCAGACACTTGGAAAAATGGTCTTCGGCTTAAAGGTCATTCCGCTGAATGATGAAAAGCTAAGCTGGAGTGCAGTGATTTTCAGAGAATGGATAGGACGTTACATTTCTGCTACCATCTGGATTTTATATGTTATCGCTGCATTTACACCAAAGAAACAGGCATTGCATGATATGTTTGCTGACACTGTCGTTATTCATGAACGCAAGGAGACGGCTGAACCCGCTTATTCTTAAGCGGGTTTATTTTTTTACCGCTTCGGTGAAACTGCTAACCGGAGGCGTGAAATGATTTGGAACATTTTTATATTCTCTTCGACTGTTTTCATTTTGCTCATTGCTGTTATACTCGTATCCAGAATTAAAGTGAACATTTCTTTCAAAATGAAAAATTTATCTGAATGTACGTTGGTTATCTATTTATCAGCAGCCTATGGCCTGGTCCGGATAAAAAGATCTTTGGATATTAAAGAGCTGATGAACAATTTTGTTAATGATGAGGAAAAATCTGCTGATACCGTGAATAAATGGCAAAGGAAGCTTGGAAATAAAACGAATGATGATGTGATTAAAAATTTAAAGGATCCCATTTTAGAAGCTCTTAAAAATTGGACTATTCACCATTTTATCTGGAAAACCGGAGCAGGAACCGGGGATGCGGCCTCAACGGGCAGGCTGGCAGGCGCTGTATGGTCCATAAAAGGGATCATTGAGGCATGGTTAAAACGGTATATCCGAATGGAAAAACCTCCTGAGCTTTCTTTTTTACCTTTCTTTCAAGCGGTTGGATTTGAATCCCAATTTTTCTGTATGGTATCGATGCGGACGGGAAAAGCTATATTAACGACACTTGGACTGTATAAGAAATGGAAGAGGCTGAATAACAGGAGGATCGAAATTAATGGAACATCCAATCAAGGGTTTAATGACGACAGCGATGGAAAATTTGAAAGAAATGATCGACGTGAATACGATCGTTGGAGATCCGGTTGAAACTCCGGACGGCGGGGTGATTTTAACTGTATCCAAGGTTGGTTTCGGTTTTGCTATGGGAGGAAGTGAATTTTCGGCGGGAGGAGACTCCTCCTCAATGGATACTTCAGATGATGAAACTGCGGGCTTTCCCTTTGGGGGTGGAAGCGGCGGAGGAGTTTCCATAACCCCTATTGCTTTTTTAGTAGTGAACTCCAAAGGAGTGAACATGCTGCGCTTGGAAGAAAATACTCATTTATTTGAAAAAATGGTCGACATGGCTCCGGTTGCCTTTGATAAAATCCAAATGATGATGAAAAACACTCAGCCAAGGCGGAATTCTGAAGAGAAACAGCAGTTGGATTATGATATTTAACTTTATTCTGCAGAAGTCTCCCACATCTGTAAGTGGTGAGATGAATGCATATTGGTATTCCATTCAGTGGGGTTCAAACCCCGGCTGAATAAAGTTAAAGCCTCCGGCGTATGCCACAGATTTTCAGAGGGAATTTATAGAGCGGAGCTCGATAAAATCTGGGCGGAAATACTCCAAGGCGCATTTGATTGAAGTTTCTGCCAGCTTTTTCCTTGCTATTTCAAGCTTATTCCAGCATGATAAAAGAGAAAATGGACAAGGAGGAATGATAGATGCCAGCTGTAACGTTTATAGGAAATCCAGTCACATTGGAAGGGAATACAGTAAAACCGGGTGATAAAGCGCCAGATTTTACTGTATTAAATGAAGAGCTTTCAGAAGTGAAATTAAGCGATTTCACCGGTGTACGGGTAATCAGTGTCGTTCCGTCGGTTGATACGGGGGTCTGTGCTGCGCAAACTAAGCGATTCAATGAAGAAGCAGCCCTTGAAAATGCGACAATATTGACTATATCTGTAGACCTACCGTTTGCTCAAAAGCGCTGGGCGGCAGAAAATGGATTAAGTCAAGCAAAGATTTTTTCAGATTACAGGGATCTTTCCTTCGGTGAGGCATATGGTGTCATCATGAAAGAATTCAGGCTCCTTGCACGAAGTGTTTTTGTCATCGACAGTAATGACCAAGTCACTTATGTAGAATATGTAAGTGAAGGAACGAACCATCCCAATTATGAAGCAGCTATTGAAGCTGCTAAAAAAGCTCAATAAAGAATACTTCCCCGGTTATTCCGGGGTTTTTTCTTGTTTAAGATAGAGGACATCGCTAAAATAAAGAAAGAAGTTTGTTGACGGGGTGGAATTTCATTGAAAAAAATGCCGATAGAAAAGTTATTTTCGCTGTTTAATGAAACAGCGGAAATATTGCAGGAAGAGTTGCAGTGTACATATTTGGAAGCTCTCGCGGAGACGGGAGAGAATATTTTTCAACAGCAAATCGTACAACCAGAGATAAGTGAAATCACTAAAAAGAGGCTGGAAAAGAAATATTCAGAAATACAGCTGCCAGCCTATAAGAGTGATGACATTCGACGGGCCTATCAATTTGCCATTTTAAAAGGAATGAAAGACAGCGTTCAGGCCAATCATCAAATGACACCTGATACAATTGGTTATTTTATCAGCTATTTAATCGGAAAGTTCACGAATGATCAAAAGGATATTTCGATTCTTGACCCTGCTGTCGGAACAGGCAATCTGTTATTTGCTATTTTAAATAAGAAAGAACAGGGAAGGCGGATGGAAGCTTACGGTGTGGATGTTGACGATTTGCTTTTAAGACTTGGCTATATCGGAGCTAATTTGCAGATGCAGTCAGTGGAATTTTTTAATCAGGATGCACTGAAGCCCCTTTTTATTGATCCAGTTGATGTAATTGTCTGCGATCTGCCGGTTGGATATTACCCTGATGCTGCTAACGCGGCTAATTTTTCGCTGAAAAGAGAGCAAGGCCATTCATACGCGCATCATTTGTTTATTGAACAAAGCATCAAGCACACCAAACCGGGTGGTTATTTATTTTTTCTTATACCCAATGACCTGTTTGAATCGGAAGAAGCTCCAAAGCTGCATGAATACTTGAAAGAGACGGCTTATATACAGGCAGTATTACAGCTTCCGCCTTCCATGTTTGCAAGCGGCCAGGCAGCCAAAAGCATTTTGGTTCTCCAAAAGAAAAAAACGGGGCTAAAACCGCCGGGAGAAGTTCTATTGGCTGCCATTCCGAAGCTGTCCAACAAAGAGGCGATGGATCGGATGCTCATGAAAATGGAGAATTGGTTTGAGGAAAATAAAAAGGGATGATTGGTTTGGCAAAAGTGATTGCGGTCAATGCTGGGAGCTCGTCTATTAAATTTCAGCTATTTCAGATGCCCGATGAAAAAGTCATTGCAAAGGGATTGATTGAACGGATCGGCTTGCCGGGTTCTTTATTGTCTATGTCGGTAAATGAAAAAAGATTTAAAGAGAAGCTTGAAATCCCCAACCATGAGCAGGCGATCAAGCTGCTTTTGGACAGACTGGTAACAAACGGTGCTATTCGGTCTTTTGGGGATTTAGACGGAGTCGGCCACAGAGTTGTCCATGGAGGAGAGAAATTCAATGACTCGGTGTTGATCACGGATACGACCTTGAAAGAGATTGAAGGTCTCGTTGAACTGGCTCCGCTTCATAACCCGGCTAATATTGTCGGAATCAAGGAATTTCAAAAGGTGCTTCCGGATGTTCCACAGTTGGCCGTCTTTGATACAGCGTTCCATCAGACAATGCCTGAGAGCTCTTTTCTGTATAGTCTACCGTATGATTATTATAAAACATTTGGTATCAGGAAATATGGCTTCCATGGGACCTCACACAAATATGTCTCGCAAAGAGCGGCTGAAATTCTTGGACGGCCAATCGAGCAGCTGCGGCTTATCTCCTGCCATTTAGGAAATGGTGCCAGTATTGCTGCAATCAAGGGTGGAAAATCGATAGACACTTCCATGGGTTTTACACCGCTTGCAGGTGTAACAATGGGAACAAGATCAGGAAATATTGATCCGGCGCTAATACCTTATTTAATGGAAAAAACAGACCAGACGGCGGATGAGGTATTGGATATTTTGAATAAGAAATCTGGAATGCTCGGCGTATCTGGTTTTTCCAGTGATTTACGTGATATTGAACTTGAGGCTTCCAGAGGAAATCACCGGGCAGAACTGGCCTTGGATATCTTTGCTGATCGGATCCATAAATATCTCGGTTCATATGCGGCGCGGATGTCTGGAGTAGACGCTATTATCTTTACAGCCGGTATCGGGGAAAACAGCAGCTTTATTCGGGCAAAGGTTTTGAAAGGTCTTCAATTCATGGGAGTGTACTGGGATCCTGATTTGAATAAAGTAACTGGGAAAGAGGCTTTTCTTAATTACTCTTACTCACCTGTAAAAGTGCTTGTAATCCCCACAAATGAAGAAATCATGATTGCACGCGATGTTATGCGGGCCATATCTGCATGATGTGCCTGCTTTGAGTTTTACCGGATGCTTCTCTATACTTAGAAAATAAATAGATGAAAGGGTGTTTGCAGTGGATTGGACAAAAAGAGATGAACAGATTTGGGAAGATTTGCAGGAATGGCGCCAAACACTATTTGAATATGAAACCACAGACATTGAGAACGCCTATGATAAATGGGTGGAACAAGCTTTTTCACTATTGCCTGATTCATTGCAAATCCAATTTTTTGATAAGCTCGACGGGTGGCTGTTTCATTTAAATTCGCTGCTGCGAGAATCACAATTACAAACAGATGCCGAGGAGCGGATTTTGCGTACAGCTCGTTCCATGGATGGCGGCATTGAAACATTGGAAGATTTGAGGAACTTATCGATTGATCAATTGACATTTCTTGCAGAACAGCAAGCAGCAAGACACAGGCTCTACTCTTTTGCACAGGGAGGAATGACGGGTTCGGGGAAAGCTGTCTTGGTTGGAAGCGATTTAGTTGGAATGGCTGTCATTAATTTACGGGCTGTACAATTGATGGCTATGTCATTTGGCTATAGTGTCCAGTCACCGGTCGGATTGTTGGAGACCCTGAAAGTTTTCCATACGGCAACAATGCCTGAACGGTTGAAAATGTTTGGGTGGGAAGATTTAATCAATGACCTGCAAAAGGGAGACGAGCAATTCTATTATCATGAACATGAGCGGATAACGGATTCTTCATGGGTGGATGAGCCTTTGAAGCATCTATTGAAGGTCAGCCTTATTTTAATGCTGTCCAAAAAGAAGGTTTCGGGGCTTCCTCTTGCATCCATGGCTGTAGGAGCAGGTGTTAACTATAAAACAACGAGAAAAATTACAGATTTTACATTAAAATACTATCAATATAAGCACTTGCTGATCAAGAGCGGTGATATTTAATGAGTGTGGATGAACATAAAAAAACGGCTCCCACAACAGTCAACTGTGCAGTCATTACGGTGAGTGACACGAGGACAGAAGAGACAGATAAAAGCGGGAAGCTTATGATAAGCCTGCTTCGTGAAAAAGGACATGAGCTCGGACATTATGCCATCGTCAAGGACGACAAAGATTCTATCTCCTCCGCATTTCGTGAGGCGGCAGACAGTCCAGATGTAGAGGCCGTCTTGATAAACGGTGGGACAGGGATTGCGAAAAGGGATATTACCATTGAAACGATTTCTCCATTTTTTGAAAAAGAAATTGTTGGATTTGGAGAGCTGTTCCGAATGGTTAGCTATCTGGAAGACATCGGCTCGTCAGCCATCATGTCAAGAGCAGCGGCTGGAACATACCGAAGCAAAGCTATTTTTATTACACCGGGATCAAGTGGCGCTGTTCGTACAGCCATGGAAAAATTAATCCTGAAAGAATTGGGCCATGTGATTAGAGAACTGAAGAAATAGGGAGAAAAAGGGGTCTGACCCCCACTGCGTTAATTCGTTACCACTTTAGCGCGATGGGGGTCAGACCCCATTTTTTTATTTTTATACATTTTCATGAATATGTATTGAACTCTTTAAAGATGTATGTTATTATCCAAATATCAAATGATTAAAAATTAGTTTTTGTGCATAATAATACATTCCGAAAACGGAGGGTTTTTTGTGAAAAAGAAAGTTGTTCTTGCTTATTCCGGCGGGTTAGATACATCTGTTGCAGTTAAATGGTTTATTGATAAAGGATATGAAGTTATTGCATGCTGTCTTGATGTCGGCGAAGGCAAAGACTTGAAATTCATTAAAGAAAAAGCTTTAGACATGGGAGCAGCCAAGAGCTACATGATTGATGCAAAAGAAGAGTTCGCTCACGAATTTGTTCTTCCAGCATTGCAGTCACATGCAATGTATGAAAATAAATATCCGCTCGTTTCCGCTTTGTCCAGACCATTGATCGCAAAAAAATTGGTTGAAGTGGCAGAAAAGGAAAACGCAGATGCAGTAGCTCACGGTTGTACAGGTAAAGGAAACGACCAAGTGCGTTTCGAGGTTTCCATCAAAGCCTTGAATCCTGACTTGGAAGTTTTGGCACCTGTTCGTGACTGGAGCTGGTCACGTGAAGAGGAAATTGAATATGCAAAAGAGAAAGGTGTTCCGATTCCAATCGATTTGGACAGCCCATACTCCATTGACCAAAACCTTTGGGGAAGAAGCAACGAATGTGGAATTTTGGAAGATCCTTGGGCAGCGCCTCCAGAAGATGCTTATGACCTCACAGCAGCCCTTGAAGATACACCTGATCAGCCTGAAGTGGTTGAAATTGAATTTGAAAAAGGTGTTCCTGTTGCCATTGATGGAAATAAATATCAGCTAAGCGACTTAATTCTTTACTTGAATTCTGTTGCTGGAAAGCACGGCATTGGAAGAATCGACCATGTCGAAAACAGACTCGTTGGTATTAAGTCTCGTGAAGTGTACGAATGCCCAGGCGCGATCACTTTGTTGACTGCACATAAAGAACTGGAAGATTTGACGCTTGTAAAAGATATCGGTCATTTCAAGCCGATCATCAGCAAAAAATTGACTGAGATGATTTATGAAGGCCTTTGGTTCTCACCACTTACACCTGCTCTTGAAGCATTCCTTAAAGAAACACAGCAGTTTGTCAACGGTACTGTCCGAGTAAAACTGTTCAAAGGTCATGCGATTGTAGAAGGAAGAAAATCACCGAACTCTCTATATAACGAAAAACTTGCGACATACACATCAGACGACGAGTTCGATCAATCTGCATCTGTCGGTTTCATTAAGCTCTGGGGATTACCGACTGAAGTTCACAGCTCAGTGAATAAAAAGGATACTGTTAAACAATGAAAAAATTATGGGGAGGCCGCTTTTCCAAGACGCCAGAGCAATGGATCGAGGAGTTTGGGGCCTCCATCTCCTTTGACCAGCAATTAGTTTTGGAAGATATCGAAGGGTCGCTTGCACATGTTAAAATGCTCGGTAAGACAGGAATTTTAACACAGGACGAAAGCGAGCAGATCCAAGCGGGTCTTCTAAAGTTAAAGGAAAAAGCAGAAGCAGGGGAACTGGAGTATTCCGTTTCCGAAGAGGATATCCACCTGAACCTGGAAAAGATGCTCATTGATGAAATCGGCCCGGTAGGCGGCAAGCTTCATACAGGAAGAAGCCGTAATGACCAAGTGGCTACTGACATGCATTTGTATTTGAAAAAACAAGTCCAAGTGATTATTGACCATATCACGGAAATGCAAGCTGCCCTTGTTGGACAGGCGGAGAAAAATGTGGAAACCATTTTACCTGGTTACACACATTTGCAAAGGGCGCAGCCAGTTTCATTCGGGCATCATCTTCTAGCTTATTTTTGGATGCTTGAACGCGACAAACAGCGCTTCCAGGAAAGCCTGAAAAGAATCGACATTTCGCCGCTTGGCGCAAGTGCTCTTGCAGGAACAACTTTCCCAATCGATCGTCATTATTCAGCGGAACTGCTCGGCTTTTCCAGTGTATACGAAAACAGCATGGATGCCGTGAGTGATCGTGATTTCATTGTGGAGTTTTTGAGCAATTCTGCATTGAACATTACTCATTTGACTAGACTGGCCGAAGAGATCATCCTTTGGTCAAGCAAAGAGTTCAGCTTTATTGAACTTGACGATACGTATGCGACCGGAAGCAGCATTATGCCACAGAAGAAAAACCCTGACATGGCGGAGTTAATCCGTGGAAAAAGCGGCAGAGTATTTGGAAATCTTATTTCTATGCTGACGATTTTAAAAGGTCTGCCTATGACTTATAACAAAGATATGCAGGAAGACAAAGAGGGTATGTTTGACACAGTCCATACGATGGTTGGTTCATTGAAAATTTTTGCAGGAATGATTGAAACGATGACGGTAAAGACAGACGTCATGGAAGAAGCGGTTAACCAGGACTTTTCCAATGCGACAGAACTTGCAGATTATCTGGCGGCAAAAGGAATCCCGTTCCGTGAAGCGCATGAAATCGTCGGTAAGCTTGTGTTGTATTGCATTAACAAGAACTGCTATTTACTGGACCTCACTTTGGAAGAATTCAAGGAAGCTTGCAACGAAATCTCCAATGATGTCTATTCCGTACTGTCACCGACAGAAGCGGTAAGAAGAAGAAACTCATACGGCGGTACAGGATTTGACCAAGTCAAAATTCAATTGGAACAAGCCAAAAAGCTTATATGAAAAAAGAGCGTTTCCCTTTTGGGATAACGCTCTTTTCATAGAATTAGCCTGCTTCCAGCTCCAACACGGGATTACTCGTCATTTTCTGTTCTAACGACAAGGACATCACATTTAGCAGAACGAGTAATGTTTTCGGAAACACTTCCGATGAGTAGGCGCTCTACAGCATTCAGTCCTGTAGCCCCGCAAACGATCAAGTCAACATTCAAATCTTTAGCTGCTTGTTTGGAGATGACCACTTTCGGAGAGCCGTGCTCAATCAGTGTCTCTACATTTGTAAGCCCAGCTTCAGCTGCTTCTTTTTTGTAACCGGCAAGAAGCTTCTCTGCATATGTTCTTGCACGTTCAGCCATGGTGACATCGTAAGCTTCAACAGCACCATATGATCTTGTGTCGACGACATGGATGAGAGTCAGCTTTGCATCATTGTTTCTTTTGGCAACCTGTACGGCTTTTTTAAATGCCCATTCTGCTTGTTTTGATCCATCAACAGCGACTAAAATATTTTTGTAAGACAAATCCATCAAAATCGCCTCCCTATCTTTATTTTAACATTATTGAAAGAGTATATCTCATTCAAACCGTAAATAATAGATAAAAGGAAGACGACTGCCTTCACAGAAAAAACACATTTATATTTTAATAATAAAAAAATATATAAAAATAAAGATTTTGTATAAAAATGCATAAAAATCATTGATTATAAATCCATTACAAGCTATTCTTATATAGGAAGAAATACCGAAATCTCTATCAATTATACGAATTGCAACAAATGAAAGAGGGGCATATAGTTGAAAATATCAATGAAAAAAACGTTATTGTCTATTATTGCAGGATCTGCTCTTGTTTTATCAGCCTGTGGAGGTGGAGAGGCTGAAAAAGATTCATCCGATAAAGGTGGGGCAAAGACAGAAGAAACGAAAGTGTTGAATGTTGGTACAGAAGCCACATTTGCACCTTTCGAATTCATGGACAAGGGTGAAGTGACTGGGTTTGATGTAGATTTGTTGAACGCAGTGGCTGAAGAAGCCGGATATGAAGTAAAAATTGAGAATACTGGTTGGGATGCCATGTTTGCGGGTCTTCAAAGCAAGCAGTTGGATATTGGTATGGCAGGGGTCACAATTACGGATGAAAGAGTTGAATCTTACGATTTTTCAAATCCATATTTTGAATCAAAAACAATGATCGCTTTCAAAGAAGGTAAAGTGGATATTAAAAACGCGAAAGATTTGGATGGGAAAAAACTAGGCGTTCAAAACGGAACGACCGGACAATTTGCTGCTGAAAAAGTGGTTGGTAAAAATTCTCCTGATATTTCTAAATACGAAACAGCTGCTCTTATGTTCCAGGCATTGCAAGGTGACAATGTTCAGGCCGCTGTAACAGACATTGCAGTTGCATTGGAATATCAAAAGAAAAATCCTGATGCAGGAATTCAAACTGTCGCAGACGACAAGGAGTTCGAGTCTGAATTTTACGGAATTGTTTTTCCAAAAGGAAGCGACCTTGTAGATGAATTCGACTCAGCACTAAACACTGTCATTGATAACGGAACATATGCTGAAATCTATAAAAAATGGTTTGATAAAGAGCCGGATGTCGAAGCTTTAAAGAAAGCGGCTGAGAAATAATATATCAATACGGCTGTCCAATAATGGTGTTCACCTGTGGATAGCCGTTTTTTTCTCTAAGGTATTGGACAGGCAAACAAGGAAAGGTGAAACCCAATGAACATTCGGTATGATATTATATTAGATTATTTACCGTTTTTTATAAAAGGAACGTTGTTGACGCTTGGACTGACAGCTGCAGGGGTAGCGCTGGGATTAATACTGGGACTTTTTATCGGGCTTGGAAAAATGGCCAACAGACTATGGGTTCGCATGCCATTTATTTGGTATATCAATTTCTTTAGAGGGACTCCATTTTTAGTGCAAATCCTTCTTATTCATTTTGGGGTTGTACCGTTATTTATGAGTCCTGCCAACCCGATTGTTTCTGCTATAATAGCTCTGGCTCTTAACTCTGCGGCTTATATGGCTGAGATTTTCAGAGCAGGTATTCAATCAATTGATAAAGGACAGATAGAAGCAGCTCGCTCTCTTGGTATGACCCATAAACAAGCAATGAAGTTAGTTATTTTGCCGCAGGCTTTTAAACGGATGATTCCGCCGCTTGGAAATGAATTTATTTCATTGTTGAAGGAAACCTCGTTAGCAGCCATCATTGCGGCACCTGAGCTCATGTATTGGGGACGCGCCGCGCAAGGGCAGTATATCCGTGTATGGGAACCCTATATTACAGTAGCAATCATTTATTTAATCCTTACCTTATCATTGACATACTTGATGAACTTCATTGAAAGGAGGATGAAGACTGAATGATTTCTGTTAAAAATTTGAAAAAATCCTTTGGAGACAATGAAGTGCTTAAAGATATTACTCTTGAAGTGAATCCACAGGAAGTTGTAGTTGTAATCGGACCATCAGGATCAGGAAAGTCTACATTCATCCGCTGCTTGAACCTTCTTGAGTCTGTAACTGGCGGCCATGTGTATGTGACAGGGAAAGATCTTACAAATAAAAAGACTGATATCAATGAAATCCGTAAGAATGTCGGAATGGTATTTCAGCATTTCAACTTGTTTCCACATAAAGCTGTTTTGGAAAACATTACAATGGCCCCGATTAATGTCAAAGGGGTATCCAAACAAGCAGCTAACGAAAAGGGGATGGATCTCCTTCATAAAGTCGGATTGGCAGATAAAGCAAATGTCTACCCAGATTCTTTGTCTGGAGGCCAAAAGCAGCGTGTAGCGATTGCCAGGGCCTTGGCGATGGAACCAAAAGTGATGCTTTTTGACGAACCGACATCAGCACTGGACCCTGAAATGGTGGGTGAAGTCCTTGAAGTGATGAAGCAGCTCGCCAAAGACGGGATGACAATGGTTGTGGTCACCCATGAAATGGGGTTTGCCAGGGAAGTCGGAGACCGAGTTATTTTTATGGATAACGGATATATCGTCGAAGAAAATGATCCTGCGGAGCTTTTTTCCAATCCGCAGCATGAACGTACGAAAGCTTTCTTAGGAAAAGTTTTATAAATGTCAAAGCCTGAATTCTTTAATTGCAGGCTTTTTTTATGGTTACAAATCGTGAGGGTGAGTTCAGAAGGCTGAACAGTGAAGCTAACCACCTTTAATGTAGCCAAACCATATTAGGATTTCAAGACAGGCTATCAAACATAATTGTGGAGCGGAATCGGAATAAAACTTTTAAAAAAAGTGGCGCCGCTCCCTGGATGTGAAAGCTGGCACCATTTGTAAAGTTATCCGTGCATTTGCACACTGAATTTAGAAAATATATTTTCTATTTGATCATTTACGGATATTCCCATCTCATTGGTAAAAAACTGTTTCATGTCACTTGCCACTTTAGTTGCTTTGGTAACAAGATTCTTCTTTAATAGCATTTCGAGATAATCAAAATAAATGTCTTCTTGATACGGGTCCTTGTCCAGAATCCTCTCAAAATACTCAAAGCACTTTTTATAATGGTTTTGCTCAAAGTAATGCTGAGCAAGCGTTTGACTTGTTTTTACGAATAAAACCCTAAGCCGTTCACGTTCATTTTCCAACATCGCTTCATATGGATATTCCTCAAAATAGTCTCCACGGAACAGTTTGACAGCTTCTTCTAAATTATTTATATCGGCATCATCTCCTTTTTTAGTCAGAGTCATAAATGTTTCTATATCCAAATCTACGTCGGTTGTATCAAACAAGTATTGGTTGCCAAATCTTTTAATAAAGCGGGAATGGACCCCGGACTTCAAATTGGGCTCTAATGTTTTCCTTAGGACGGACAATGATACGTTGAAATGATTATCAATCGTACTCAAAGAACCATCAGGAAAAACAGTATCGATAATCATGTCTTTTTCTATTTTTTTATTTCTGTGTGTAATGAAAAATTGCAGTAGGCGCAAACTTGATTGACGCTTGATTGTAATTGGCTTATTTTCGTAGCATACATTGAAGTTTCCAAGCGTATGAATCGTAAGCTGTTTCGGTCGCTCTTTCAAATTCTTCACTTTGGCTTTTGGCTTCGATCCATCCAAAAGCCAATAAAAATCATATTTTTCACATGTGTTTTTTATTTCCGAGTAAGTTTTGGCAGCCTGCGCTTTATCTCCGATAACTGTATATAAATGGTATAACGATATCTCAACCATGCATTGGTAATGTGTAAAAAGGGAGAATGCTTCAGATGCTTGTTCAAAACATCTTTTTGCTTCTTCAAATTTTTTGCATTTTAAATAGCTTTTCCCTAGTTCATGTTTGGACCATCCGTTGTCAAAGTCATTATTGAAGCTTTCAGCAAGGCTGACAGCTTTTTCTCCCCATTCAATAGCTTTGGTTCCATCGTTTTTTACACTGTACAGTCTACCCATTGTCGTGTATATGAATGTCAAGGATGATTTATCGTGCTCTTTGGCGATATTCAGTGCTAATTGGATATAAGGGGCAGCTTTATCTACTTTTTCTTTATCGAGATAGATGGTTGCGAGAGTATCTAACGCGTGAATTTGAGTATGTTTGATCTTGTAACGTTCAGAAATGAAAACGGCTTTTCGCACATGCTCAATCGCTTCTTCATCCTTCCGCAAATATCTGTATATCTCGGCCAGTAAGATTAAATTCAGCGCACTCATGGCATGGTCGTGAAATTGTTCTGAGCCCTTTAATGAATCGCTGAAAAGCTGTTTTGCTTTCACGATATCTCCGCGCATCAGATAGATGGTTGCAAGGCGATGTTGGAGGTTGCAAAGCCAAAGTTCATTCTTCTTTTTTCTTAAAAGGGATATGTTTTCTTCAAAAAGGGTTGTCAACTCCTTTAGTGTGGCGAGCGGTACACACCGGATCAAAAACAATGTATTGTTGGCAAATGAGTCACCAGCTGATATCTCCTCGAGCCATCCGTCCAAAAATAGCATTGACTCGACTGGATTATATAAATCTCTGATCAATCCCATGACCTTGGCCGCCTTCAAGTAATCTTTTCCAATTGTATAATGGGCAAAGGAATTGATTAGTTGATAACGCTCTTCATAAATGGTAGCCAGCCTCAAATGTTCCTTCATATAATCATTTTTTATTTTATTTTTATAGTTTTGATACAAATACTGCCTGAATAAACGATGGTAACGGATCATGCCCTGTTGGTCCCGATATACAAATAAATGCTGGGTGAGCAGACGGCTTAATATTTTTTCTGAATAGTCGATGCCAAGAAACTCATCAATTACGACTGGATCTAGTTCAGTGAGCAAACTCGTTTTATATAAAAAATGTTTGACCTCTTCAGGCTGTGCTTGAAGGACTTCCACAGATAAATAGTCATAAATGTCTTGGACATAAGGGAACGTAGACCACAGCGATAAGCGCTCCTTGACGTTCATTTTGGCAATGACACCAAGAATGAGCTGGTAGCTTGCAATCCAGCCCTCGGTCCTTTCGAAAATGAATTGTACTTCCTGATTTTCCAAATTCAATTGATTCATTTCATTGAAAAAGCGGCATGTTTCATCAAGGGTAAAGGCTAAATCGGCAGTCGTAAGTTCTTTGTATTTCCGCTCTACTTTCAACTTGGCTATTGGTAATCGCGGGAGGCCTCTGCTGATAATAATGACGGTCACTGCCGGGGAGGTATGTATTAATTCATTTATGATCGGTTCTATTTCGGGGCTTGAATCTACCAACTGGTAGTCGTCAAAGACGAGCAGCAGCGGCTCTTTTCTGTCCGCCAATATTGAAACGATGGTAGCCAATTCAGAGTCAACCTCTTCGGCTTCTAAAATTTGCGGCGAGTGGTCAATCCCCAATTGTCTAGAGATACCGGTTTTGACATAGCTGAGAAATATATGGGCATAGCGATCCGAGCTTCCTAACTGGTACCAGACTGCTGGAATCCTTTTCTCGCAGATGTAGCTGGAAATAAGCATGGTTTTTCCATAGCCGCTGTCACCAGTAACCAGCAGCAATGAAACCTTTTCATGCTGATCCAGTTCATTAAATAACCGCTTTCTTTTCAAAGATGGAGAGTAATTAGGCATTTGTAACTTATTTTCCTCAATATTCATCATTATCTCCCCCTCATTTTAAAGTACTGTAACCGCTGTCTTTTTTTAGATTAGGGTTGGCCCAGGTCGGATATGTATTTTGTTAAAAAGTAAGAAAGTTTGTAAGTTTCCAGTAAGTCTTTTGGTCTATCATTTAGTTTAAGTTAAATCCTCACAATATTCAATATGACTTTGAAGGGAGATTGACGATGACTAAGGAATACAAACTATTTATTAATGGAGAGTGGACAGATGCTCTCTCAGGAAAAACATTTGAAACTTACAATCCAGGGACAGGAGAAGTGAATGCTGTCGTCGCAGAAGCGGGAAAGGCAGATGTTGATCGCGCTGTTCAGGCGGCGAGAAGGGCTTTTGAATCAAATGAATGGAAGAACATGCCGCCGGGGGAAAGAGGTAGGCTTCTGTTCATGGCCGCACTTAAAATGAGAGAAAAGATTGAACGCCTTGCTGAAGTGGAATCGAGAGAATGCGGTTTAACGATAAAAGAGACCCAATTCATTGCTTTGCCGGCAACTATTGATGTTCTTGAATTTTATTCGGGGCTTGCCAATAAATTACAAGGGGAAACACTTGCTTCACCTCCTGACCGATTGAATTATACGATTCGTGAGCCGCTTGGTGTTATCGGGGCAGTGGTACCTTGGAATTTCCCATTGATGCTCGCTATGTGGAAAATTGCACCTGCACTTGCAGCCGGAAATACGATTGTGCTTAAACCGGCGGAACAGACACCTTCCAGCTTGCTTGAATTAATGGAGATTTTCCAGGAAGTTGGTATTCCAGATGGAGTTATAAACGTTGTTCCTGGGTTTGGAAAAGAAGCGGGAAGTGCACTAGTGTCACACCCAGGCATTGACAAAATCGCCTTTACAGGATCAACTGCAACAGGAAGATTTATCATGCAGGCTGCCAGCGAGAATTTGAAACCGTTATCACTCGAGCTTGGAGGGAAATCCCCAAATATTATCTTTGAAGACGCCAACCTTGCAAATGCAGTAAAAATGGCTGCGTTCGGTATTTATTTTGCCCAAGGACAGGTTTGTGCGGCAGGCTCCCGTATCTTTGTCCAGGACTCTATTTACGATGACTTCATGGATGCATTTGTTAAGCAGGCAAAATCAATCAAGGTTGGCAATCAGTTGGATATGGCTACACAGATGGGGCCACAAATTTCACAAACACAACTTGAAAGAATTGAGGATTATGTGGCGGCTGGACTGGATGAGGGAGCAAGCTTACTGACTGGTGGGGAGAGACTTTTTTCAGGAGATGGATATTTCTTTACTCCGACCATTTTGGAAAACGTATCCAATGAAATGAGAATTGCCCAAGAAGAAATTTTCGGACCTGTAGCGTCAGTTATTCGATTCAAGGATGAAGAGGATGCATTAAGAAAAGCAAATGATACGATATATGGATTGGCTGCGGGCGTATGGACGAACGATATTAAACGCGGTCATCGGATGGCCAGAGGTCTCAAATCCGGAACTGTATGGATCAATACATATAGTCTCTTGGACAGTGCGGCTCCATTTGGCGGAACCAAACAGAGCGGGTTCGGGCGTGAACTGGGTGTTCAGGCTATGGATATGTATACGGAAACAAAGCATGTCTGGGTTGATTTGAATCCTGACGCTATCGATTGGTACGGCGCTTAAGGCGTACCTGTCCATAAATAATAACTTACAGAAGAACTTTAGGGGAGGAATTGATAATGACTAAATCTGTAACAACTGAAATCAGTGTGGAGGAATTACGAGAACTGGACAAAAAACATTTTTTGCACCCGACTACTCCGATCAAAGAACAGCAGGTGGAAGGGCCTGAACTCATTTTTGAATCAGGAAAAGGCATTCGCATCACCGATGTAAATGGCGATGAATACATCGACGGGGTATCTTCCTTATGGAATGTCAACGTCGGTTATGGGAGAAAAGAACTTGCTGAGGCAGCAAGTGAGCAGATTCTCAAGCTTTCTTACGGTTCTTCTTTTTTCAACCAGTCGCACGAAGTAGTTATACGTTTAGCCACAAAGCTAGCAAGCATCGCACCCGGCGACCTGAATGTAAGCTTCTTTACATCTGGAGGATCGGAATCTAACGAAACAGCCTTTAAAATCGTTCGACATTATTGGAAGCTAAAAGGGCGACCGGAAAAAAGATTAATTATTGGATTGGAAAATGGGTATCATGGTGTAACGATGGGAACGACGAGCGCCACAGGCGTTCCTGAATTTAAAAATATGATCACAGAAATCGCCCCTGGTTTCTTGCATGCTTTGCCGCATCAAACTGAATGCGAAAAAGGGGAAAAGTCCCATCCCAACTACGAAAGAAGCATCAGGGGGATCATCGAGAAGGAAGGACCGGAAAATATTGCGGCTGTCATTCTTGAGCCTATACAGGGAGTCGGTGGTGTGAATATTCCTCCAGAAGGATATTTGAAATCGGTCCGCGACCTTTGTGATGAGCATGATATTTTCATGATTACAGATGAAGTTATCACGGGATTCGGAAGAACAGGAAAAATGTTCGGGGTTGAACACTGGGATATCGTTCCTGATCTAATGTGTGTTGCGAAAGGGATTACGAGCGGCTACGTCCAGCTTGGGGCAGTCATGATGTCAAGCAAGCTGAGAGATGAGCTAGCAGACATGTCTGAAGGACCGATGTTCCATGGATTCACCTACAGCGGACATCCGACGGCTTGTGCAGTAGCATTGAAAAATATAGAAATCATTGAAAATGAAGGCCTTGTGGAGAATGCCCGTGAAATGGGAGAGGGATTGTTAAAAGGCCTGAAGTATCTGGAGGAAAACCACAAGATTACTGCAAAAGCCAGAGGGCTGGGATTAATGGCGGCTATTGAGCTGTTCAAAGATCCTGAGACAGGTGAAGGCTTTGCGCCGGAATTGTTTGCAGCTCCAGCGGTTGTCGCCGCTTGTAAGCAACGCAATCTGATTTTGAGGCCGCTTATTTTCGGAGGAATGAATGCTGTGGCCATTGCACCTCCATTAATCTCACAAAAGCAGGACATTGAAACAATCATCGAGATTTTATCAGATTCAATTAAAGAGTTTGAGCAAAAAGTTCTTTAATTACTGATGAAAGGGCTGTCCCAAAATTGACAAATTCGGAGAAGACCTTTGGGACGGTCTCTTTTTCTCATGATTATGCTAGTTCTTTTTTCTGATTCATTTAGTGTAAACGATTTCATACGGGTGTATAGAAATAGATTAAGAGAGGAGTGTTATTATGGAAGCTAGAAGGACCTCCGAAGCGGTTTTACAACCTGCTGATACGAATACCGGCACCGACGAATTGAAGAAAGTATTTAAAACAAGAGATTTGGTAGTCTTTGGACTTGTTTTCATGGCTCCAGTATCAGCTCAGACATTATTTGGAGAATTGTCGTTGATCTCCCAAGGCCATGCCGTGTTATCTTATCTCGTTGCACTTGTTGCCATGATTTTCACGGCTGCTAGTTACGGAAAAATGGCAAGCGCTTTTCCGGCCGCAGGTTCAACATATAGTTATACGGCACGTGCCATCCACCCGGCTGTTGGATTTATTGCAGGCTGGACCATTTTGCTGGACTACTTAATGATGCCTATTTTATTGACAAAGTTGAGTGCATTATTTTCTTTGGAGCTCTTTCCGAACGTTCCATATTGGATTATGCTGTTAGTCTTTTTCGTTCCAATCACTCTTTTCAATTACTACGGAACTAAAATTACAGCTCGTGTAAATATGGCCATGACTGCAGCTATGCTGTTTAGTCTAGTCATTTTTATTATCTTTGCGATGTCAAGTCTTGTGCGTACTGACGGGTTTGTTAGTCTTTTTTCAATCACCGGAATCTTTAACGCCCACACATTTTCAATGGACGCTTTAATAGCAGGTGCTTCCATTGCCGTTTTGTCGTACTTAGGATTTGATGCAGTAACGACAATGGCGGAAGATTCAAGGGAATCCGGAAATATAGTTGGTAGAGCAGCGGTGATTGCTTTGTTGTTTGCTTCTCTTTTCTATATAATGCAAGTCTATTTTGCAACCTTGGTTGCTCCGGATTTCAAATCCTTCCAATCTCCCGATACAGCCTTTTTTGAGATTGCTACTGCTGTCGGCGGCAGCGGATTAGCTACTATTTGCACTGTCATCATCGCTTTAACTGGTATTGCTACAGGATTGGCCGGACAATCCTCTGGATCAAGGATTCTGTTTGGCATGGGGCGTGACAGGGTGCTTCCATCGATCTTTGCTAAACTTCATCCGAAGCATAAAAGCCCATACGCCAGCATTATCATTTTAGCTGTAACAGGGTATTTAGGAGCGCTATTACTGCCATTGTCTTTCATTTTTTCGATTATGGTCTTTGGAGCATTAATTGGATTTACTTGCGTTAATATCTCAGTATTTTTGGAATTCTATATTAAAAGGAAGGAACGTTCAGGGAAATATATTTTGCTGCACTTGTTATTCCCAGCATTGGGGGTATTTGTCTGCTTAAACATCTTATTCGGAATGGATGCCATCGGAATTACAGTGGGCTTTTCCTGGATGTTTATTGGAATCATCGTGTTGTTGTTTAGAATGATCTCTGTAAAAAAATCCGGGGCAGCGGATCCTTTTAAATTGGATATGTGATGTGAAAAGTGTAAACGCTTCGGTTTGTGCTTGGCATCAAAGATTCACTCCTCGCGCTTTTCTTTACTATTGCAATCATAAAAAGAGGAAAAACATCTGCCAATCTAAAGTAATGTTTTTCCTCTTTATTCAAGATCTCTTAATTAATTCATATCCCTTGATTGCCGCTTCGACGGCAATTCTTTGATTTGACTCCATGTAATCCTTTCCGAGTAACTGCTCAATCTTATCGAGTCGATGATAAAGTGTTTGTCTTACGATATAGAGCTGTTCGGCCGCTTCTTTTTTCGATCCGCCGCAAGCAAAATAGACTTTTAATGTCTCGTAAAGATCGCTGTCATTTTGGGAATCGTAATCCAGGATGGGCCCGAGATAATCTTCTACATAGGTGGATAGTTCACCGCTCTTTCTCAAGGGGAGAAGCAACCTGTATATCCCGATATCGTCATAAGTAATCATCTTCTCTTTGATGTTTGAATGATTTAAGGCAACGACTTCTTTTGCTTCCGCATAGCTTTTAGATAATTGGTCAATGTGCTTGTATTCCCGTCCAACTCCGTAAATCTTGTTATTCCCCAAAAGCACCTTGTGATCCTTCGTTCGTAGAAGGTGTTGGGTTAAACGTGTCAGCATATCTTTCCCTTTCTCGGGAGCATTCGCCGGGAACGCAGCGATAACAGCGATTTCCTCTTTAGTTGCCGACACAGCGGGGAAAAATCCGAACCTTTTAAAAGATCCCCGGATCATCAATGATCTTTGGAGCTTTATATCCTCCCATTCTTCTTCACTGATCATCCGGTCAGGCATCTGAATCTCCATGACAAATACCCTATATCTCATGTCGGGTCCTGCAAATGGCAAATGACTGATCAACTCCTCGGAGTTATAATCCCTGCCCTGTAAAACAGCCCTCACAAATTTGTCTTCGGAATGCTGCTTTCTTTCTTCAATCGTTCTGTTTCGTAAAAGAATTTGGGCAATGGCAAGAGCGGCCCTGTCCAAAATTAAAAAATGAAATTCTTCCGGAGCATCATCAGCGGTATGAAGACATAAGTAGCCCCAAATTTGGCCAAGTCCTTCAACCGGCATAAAAACAAATGATTCATTATCAATTGTAAGCATTCTTTGAGAGATGGTCTCAGTTTCAGTTTCCGCTGTTTGAAAATGATCCAGGATCAAATCGTGAAAGTACTTTTGATCAGAGGGATAGTAGAAGCTCTTGCCCTGTAAAGGAACGAAAATAATGGTCCGATGAAAGTAATCGTACAATTCATGAAGTATTTTTAAAATACCGTTTGAAGACATGGACAGCTCAATGAACCTTCTTGAAGAAGAATCTAAGTAGCTTAGCAGGTCATGATGCCTATTGATAATCAAACTATGAAGCTCCTGCGTAATGTCTACGAATTTGACAGTCTCTTCAAACATGATAATAGGAAAATGATTCATTTCGGCAAGCTCTAAAATATCTTCGTGAATTTCTTGAAAATAAGGACCCTTTTCAATGCAAATCCCGGCTGCATTCGAAGCAATCAACTGCTGGACAAATTTTAGCTGGGTGGAGACGTCGAGGTGGAGTCCGACACCAGTTGTTAAAATCAACTCTCCTCCATGAATGAGTGAGCCAAAGTCTTCCACTTCCAAAACGTGGACCCATCGGATCACTCTGTCAAGACCGCCGGATCCGGCAAGTACTTTAGCGCGCTTGAAATGACTTCTTGTAAAAATATCCTTTACTTTCAATGTGAATTCATTCATCATGGCGACGGCCTCCAATATGTTAAATGAAATAGAACGATGATTTTACATAATGTCTAATGATTTAAAAGCGAATAGTTTGTAAAATTGATTATGAAGTGAAAGGAAGAATGAGTCAAATATAAATCTTACTAAGCTTAGGAGGATGAAAAGATGAGTGCTGTTTCTGAAAAGACGAAAACGCTTGCGAATTTTATAAATGGACAATGGGTTAAATCTAAGACAGACAAATATGAAGATGTTCCAAATCCGGCAACTGGAGAAATCCTTGCCCGCGTTCCAGTTTCTACAAAGGAGGATCTGGAAGATGCGGTAACAGCTGCCAAAAAAGCATTTAAGACATGGGGAAAAACTGCGGTTCCGCAAAGGGCGAGAATCCTTTTTAAGTATCACCAGTTATTAATCAATGAGTGGGACGAACTGGCAAAATTGATCACTATCGAAAATGGGAAAAATTTTGCTGAAGCATATGGTGAAGTTCAAAGAGGGATTGAGTGTGTGGAGTTTGCTGCAGGAGCGCCGACATTGATGATGGGACATCAGCTTCCTGATATTGCAACAAATATTGAATCCGGAATGTACCGTTATCCGCTTGGAGTAGTTGGAGGAATCACTCCGTTCAACTTCCCAATGATGGTTCCGTGCTGGATGTTCCCTCTTGCCATTGCTGCTGGAAACACATTTATCTTGAAACCATCTGAAAGAACACCGCTTTTGGCAAATCGATTGGCTGAGCTTCTGAATGAAGCAGGTCTTCCTGAAGGAGTATTCAATATCGTACACGGTGCACATGATATTGTAAATGGAATTTTGGAGCATTCTGATATTCCGGCCGTTTCATTTGTTGGATCACAGCCGGTTGCCGAATACGTCTACAAAACTGGTACCGCAAACGGCAAACGAGTTCAGGCACTGGCAGGAGCCAAAAACCATACGATTGTCCTTGAAGATGCAGATTTGGATTCTGCAGCAAACAACATCTTTAACGCGGCCTTCGGTTCTGCAGGAGAGCGCTGCATGGCGTGTTCAGTCGTTGTTGCAGTTGACGACATTGCAGACGAGCTTGTTAAAAAGCTTGTTGAAAAATCTGATAGCATCAAAATGGGTGACGGACTGCAAGACGGTGTTTTCTTGGGACCGGTCATTCGCGATTCCCATAAAGCTAAAACACTCGGCTATATCGAATCAGGAATTGAGCAAGGCGCAAAACTTGTCCGCGACGGACGTAAAGATCAAACTTTATCAGAAGGCGGCTATTTCGTAGGGCCGACAATCTTTGAGAACGTAACGACTGATATGAAAATCTGGAAAGAGGAAATCTTTGCTCCTGTTCTTTCAGTCATTCGCGTAAAAGATTTGGATGAAGCAATTGAATTAACGAACAAATCTGATTTTGCAAACGGTGCCTGCTTGTTCACAGACAGTGCCAAAGCTATCCGCAAGTTCAGGGAAGAGATTGATGCTGGTATGCTTGGCATTAACTTAGGTGTTCCTGCTCCGATGGCATTCTTCCCATTCTCCGGCTACAAGAAATCTTTCTACGGAGATCTGCATGCAAACGGACGTGATGGAATCGAGTTCTATACACGTAAGAAAATGGTTACTCAAAGGCACGCTTATTAATACAGGGGTGGAGGTCGGCCGCCTTTAATTGGCGGCTCTATCTTTGAATAGCTCAGCCCAATTTGGGCAGTTGTTTCTTGCTAGGCAGGTTATTTAACTTCATTCAGCAGAAGTCTCCCACTTCTGTAAGTGGTAAGATGAATGCATATTGGTATTCCATTCAGTGGGGGTTCAAACCCCGGCTGAATAAAGTCAAAGCCTCCAGTGGATGCCACAGATTTTCAGAGGAATTTATCGAGCGGAGCTCGATAAAATCTGGGCGCAAATACGCCAAGGCGCATTTGATATAAAAACATGGACATAGACAGTCTGGCCTGCCCATACAATTGGGGAAGAGCCCGGGCTCAAAAGAAAGGGGTAAAGCTATGACAACAGTTAAAACGGATACATTAGTTGATAGAGACCGCCAAAATGTTTGGCACCACATCTCTCCGTATAACGAATCGAGCCCTCCGACAGTTTTTACAGAAGCGAAAGGGGCTTGGATGACAGATCACAAAGGAAACAAGGTGCTGGACGGCATGTCCGGGCTATGGTGTGTAAATGTTGGATATGGAAGGGAAGAGTTGGCAAAAGCCGCCTATGATCAAATGATCAAAATGACTTATACCCCGATGACACAAAGCCATCAACCCGCGATCGATTTGGCGGAGAAATTGAATGAATATTTAGATGATGACTACATGATTTTCTATTCAAACAGTGGATCTGACGCCAATGAGGTTGCCTTTAAGATTGTGAGGCAATATCATCAGCAAAACGGTGAGTCTTCCAGATTTAAATTTATCTCACGTTACCGCGCCTATCACGGAAGCTCCATGGGTGCATTGTCGGCAACAGGCCAGGCGTTAAGGAAATATAAATATGAGCCATTGGTACCTGGATTTTTACACGTTGCGCCACCAGACAGCTATAGAAGGCCGACAGGTATGTCCGTTGAGGAGTTCAACATTCAAAAAGCGCAGGAATTTGAAGAAAAAATCATCTGGGAGCAAAAAGAAACGATTGCCGGAATCATTATGGAGCCTCTTATCACTGGTGGAGGTGTCATCATACCGCATCCGGTTTATATGGAAAAGGTTCAAGAAATTTGCACTAAGTATGGCGTCTTGTTGATCATCGACGAAGTTATCTGCGGATTTGGCAGAACTGGTAAGATGTTCGGACACATGCACTATAAGGTAAAACCGGACATTATCTCAATGGCCAAAGGTTTGACAAGCGCCTATTTGCCATTATCTGTCACGGCTGTTAGAAAAGACATTTATGAGACTTTTAAAAAGAGCGAAGAAAACAGCCATTTCCGACACGTGAACACATTTGGCGGAAATCCTGCAGCTTGTGCACTAGCTTTGAAAAATTTGGAAATCATGGAAAAAGAAAATCTAGTTGCTCGTTCCGCGGAACTTGGAGAACGCCTGCAAAGTGAATTGGCTGAGTTGAATGACCATCCTCATATCGGTGATATCCGGATCAAAGGATTTTTAATGGGAATTGAAATGGTGGAAGACAAGGAAACAAAAGAGCCTGCAACGAACGAGAGGGTCGGAAAGATCATTGCAGAGTGTAGGACCAAAGGATTGATTATTGGTAAAAACGGGGACACTGTTGCCGGATATAACAACATTTTAACTTTATCTCCTCCACTTTCTTGTACCGACGAAGATGTTAATTTTATTATTTCGACAATCAAGGATGTATTAAATAATAATAAATAAAATGCAGGTTAAAATACTGTGTACAGAGGTGTTTTCGACAACACCTCTGTATTGTTCACAAAAATGTTTTCTCAGGGGGCTTTCGTTTACTGAATTAAAGTGATATATTCTATTTGTGATAGTTAGAACATGTTAGGAGGAAGTATTATGATTATTGGTGTACCTAAGGAGATTAAAAGTAACGAAAACCGTGTTGCTATGACACCGGCTGGTGCTTATACATTGTCACAAGCAGGCCATGAAGTACATATTGAAACAGGTGCAGGGCTCGGCTCAAGCTTTACTGATGAGCAGTATGTTGAAGCTGGCGCGAAAATTGTCGGCGGTGCTAAAGAAGCTTGGGACGCAGACATGGTTATGAAAGTTAAAGAACCTCTTGAAGAAGAGTTTGGCTATTTCCGTGAAGGACTTATCCTTTTCACATATTTGCACCTTGCTGCAGAACCAGCTTTAACTAAAGCTCTTGTAGAGAAGAAAGTTGTTGCGATTGCTTACGAAACTGTACAGCTTCCAAATCGCTCACTTCCACTTCTTTCTCCAATGAGTGAAGTTGCAGGAAGAATGGCTACACAAATCGGTGCTCAATTCCTTTCCAAAACTTATGGAGGAAAAGGAAAACTTCTTGCTGGAATCCCAGGTGTAGAGCGTGGAAAAGTAACAGTTATCGGTGGTGGACAAGCTGGTACAAACGCTGCGAAAATGGCAGTAGGTCTTGGTGCAGACGTAACAGTTATCGACTTGAGTGTTGACCGTCTTCGCCAGCTTGACGATATTTTCGGCAACGATATTAAAACATTAGTTTCTAACCCATTCAACATTGCTAATGCGGTTAAAGAATCCGACTTAGTTGTTGGTGCGGTTCTTATCCCAGGAGCGAAAGCACCTAAACTTGTTTCGGAAGAAATGGTTAAATCCATGTCTCCAGGTTCTGTCCTTGTAGACATCGCGATCGACCAAGGCGGTATCTTTGCTACTAGCGACAGAGTTACAACTCATGACAACCCAACTTACGAAAAACATGGCGTTGTTCACTATGCTGTTGCTAACATGCCTGGTGCTGTTCCACAAACATCAACTATGGGATTGACTAACGTAACAGTTCCTTATGCGCTTCAAATCGCAAACAAAGGCTACAAGCAAGCTTGCCAAGATAACGAAGCTCTATTCAAAGGAATCAACGTTCTTGATGGAAAAGTTACATTCAAAGCAGTTGCTGATGATCTCGGATACGATTTCGTTGATGCAAAAGAATTGCTTTAATAAGGAAATGCGGAAGGCGGCTGCTTAGGGGCGACAAGCGCTGGCCGCCGACTAACGCCACATCCTGTGGCGTCGGTGGCACTAGGACGTCCTGTCCGTCGGAGAAAAACCAAGAAGGCGTTTGGCCTTATTGGTTTTTTTGAAGCGACCTCGAAGCCCCTGCCGCCTGAAGCTGGACAATAGAAATGCGGAAGGCGGCTGCTTAGGGGCGACAAGCGCTGGCCGCCGACTAACGCCACATCCTGTGGCGTCGGTGGCACTAGGACGTCCTGTCCGTCGGAGAAAAACCAAGAAGGCGTTTGGCCTTATTGGTTTTTTTGAAGCGACCTCGAAGCCCCTGCCGCCTGAAGCTGGACAATAGAAATGCGGAAGGCGGCTGCTTAGGGGCGACAAGCGCTGGCCGCCGACTAACGCCACATCCTGTGGCGTCGGTGGCACTAGGACGTCCTGTCCGTCGGAGAAAAAACCAAGAAGGCGTTCTTGGCCTTATTGGTTTTTTTGAAGCGACCTCGAAGCCCCTGCCGCCTGAAGCTAGACAATAGAAATGCGGAAGCGCCTATACTAGCCTCGACAATTAGATGATTCCCGCGGAGGCAGCTTTTTCATCCATAGGGAATCGGCTTATGAGGGGCTTGGTGCTTTATAACAAATAAAAACAACCGCGAGTAATCAAATCCCGCGGTTGTTTTTTATTGCTTTGATTTTGAAAATCAATAGAAGCTGTTTGCACGAAAAAAGGAAGTTTCGCGCGATAATCGGAAAGATCGCACGATAAAAGGAAATTCCGCACGAAAAATAGGTAGATCGCACAATTAAATGATTTTCCGCACGATCAATTTGTTTCCCCATGTTTTCACTCCAAAAATCGCTTCCCACGCGCTTTTACCAATACCAGAGCACTCCAGGTTTCCCATCTCTATTCGATGATTTGCAAGGTTTTAGGATATTGTGTTAAAACTTCAACTCCATCTTCAGTTACAAGAACATCATCCTCAATGCGCACCCCGGCAACTCCAGGAATGTAGATTCCTGGCTCGATAGTAAATACCATCCCAGGCTCCAGTTCCATTTCGTTAGTCTCTGTCATGGAAGGGAATTCGTGTACGCTGATTCCGAGACCATGGCCGAGCCGATGGGTGAAATATTCCCCGAAGCCAGCATCTCTAATGATATTCCTTGCAGTTTGATCCAGTTTTTTTGCTTTTACCCCGGGTCTTGTCAATTTGACTGCTGCTTCTTCAGCTTTTAAAACCGTCTCGTATATTTCTTTTTGTCTATCGGAAATTTCCCCGAAGGCAAGTGTCCTAGTAATATCAGAACAATAGCCGTTGTAAACGACTCCTAAATCCATCAATACAAGTTGTCCTCGTTCGATTTTCGTCAAGCCAGGGATTCCGTGCGGTGAGGCAGCATTCGCTCCGGTTAGTACGAGAGGATCGAATGACATTCCGGCTCCCTTTTTCTTGATTTCATATTCGATGGCTGCAATGATATCAAGCTCTGTTTTTCCTTCCGCCAGCTCGTTTGCACCGACTTCGACAGCAAAATCGACCAGCTCGCATGCCCTCTTGATCAATTCAATTTCCTGTTCATCCTTTAAAAGGCGCAATTCGTTTAAAATATTATCAGCGCTTATAAAATGGGCATGTTCAAATCTGTTTGACAGTTCTTCATATCTACTCAAGTTCAAGTGATCCTTTTCCACAGCCCACGACTGTAACTTTGGAATGCGCGATTGTATTCGCTCTTCTGCAAGGTTCCATGGGTTGTCAGAGTCACTATACCCCAGAATTTCCTTATCCCAGCCCGCGTTCCTTGCATCATCTACTTCCATACCAGGACAAATGAGAAGAGGCTCTTTTTCTTGAAAGACAACGAGACCAAGCAGCCGTTCGTGCGGTTCGCACCTAAATCTGGTAAGATAAAATACATTATCTGGTGAAGAAATGAAGGCTGCATCGATTTGTTGGTCTTTCAGCCACGAGATCAATTTTTCTAGCCTGGAGTTCATAACTATCATCCCCTTGATTTCAATTATTTAATTTGAGATTAGCATTAGATAGTGAAAGAAACAAATAAGTAGGAAAACAATTAGAAAACAGGAAGGAAATACTCAAGTAATCTCGAAATCAATTGGATATAGGGATTTTAACTTCATTCAGCAGAAGTCTCCTACTTCTGTAAGTGGAGGGATGAATGCCTATTGGTATTTATTCAGTGGGGGTTCAAACCCCGGCTGAATGAAGTTAAAGCCTCCGGCGGATGCCACAGATTTTCAGAAGAACTTATCGAGCGAAGCTCGATAAAATCTGGGCGCAAATACGCCAAGGCGCATTTGATTTAAAGGAGTGTTGTAGGAAGATGAAAGTCTCGTATCATGGACATTCAGTGGTGAAAATTGTAACAGAAGGGAAAACGATTTTAATCGATCCTTTTATAACTGGAAATGAATTGACGGATTTAAAAGCGGAGAATGAAAATCCGGATGTTATTATTTTAACGCATGGGCATTCCGACCATGTCGGTGACACTGTAGAGCTTGCTAAAAAATGCGGTTCACTCGTAATTGCTCCGAATGAACTTGCAACCTACATCGGATGGCAAGGTGTGAATACGCATCCAATGCATATTGGTGGAGCGTATGAATTTGATTTCGGCAAAGTAAAATTCACGCCTGCTTTTCACGGTTCTGCTATTTTTACAGATGATAAACAAATCATTTATTTAGGCATGCCTGCTGGAGTTTTATTGATGGCGGAAGGAAAAACAATTTATCATGCTGGAGATACTGCACTGTATTCGGATATGAAATTGATTGGAGAGCGTCATCCTATTGATTTGGCATTTTTGCCGATTGGTGACAATTTTACAATGGGGCCGGAAGATGCTGCGCTGGCAGCGGAATTTGTGCAGGCTAAAACGGTTGTCCCGATTCACTACAACACATTCCCGCCCATTAAGCAGGACCCGCAGCGTTTTATCGAATTGCTAAAAGAGAATATTTACGGGAAAGTCATGAATCCTGGGGATTTAATCGAGCTATAAGCATATCCCTCTGCATATATTAATACCATTAGTTTATGCAGGGGGTAATTTTATGAATAACCGTTATTTGCTTTGCCTTCTAATTTGCTCTGCTCTGATTTACTTTGCAGTACCTCGCATAGACCCGGCCGCTTCAGGGATGGAAGGGGGATTTGCTACAAGCTGGCTGGTGTTTGCTTTCCTTGTTTTTGCAGGAAACCTAGCAGCTCTTTTATTTCCTTATAGACATAACAAAAGATACGCTGAGAATTCTGAGAGGGACAGAAAAAGAAAAGAGCGTATGAGAGCAAACTAAAAGAAGGAGAAAATTGATGAACCGGGCTTTTCACTATATAATAATCTTAATGATTGTACGGTAAATGAAAAGGGTGAAAAGCTTGTCGACAAAGCATGAACAAATCATTCGGCATATTGACGGATTGCCTGTAGGGGAAAAAATCTCTGTAAGGCAAATTGCAAAAGCGTTGAATGTCAGCGAAGGAACAGCCTACAGAGCTATTAAAGACGCTGAAAACAAGGGATATGTAAGTACAATTGAACGGGTCGGAACGATCCGAATAGAACAGAAGAAAAAAGAGAATATAGAGAAGCTGACATATGCAGAGGTTGTCAATATTATTGACGGCCAAGTTTTGGGTGGAAGAGCTGGCCTTCATAAAACTCTCAACAAATTTGTCATTGGTGCAATGAAACTTGATGCGATGATGAGGTATACGGGTGCTAACAACCTACTGATCGTTGGTAATCGGACAAAAGCCCACGAATACGCATTAATGGCTGGGGCAGCGGTTTTAATTACCGGCGGATTTGATACGGAAGACCATGTGAAAAAGCTTGCGGATGAGTTAGAGCTGCCGATTATCTCAACAAGCTACGATACTTTTACTGTGGCTGCCATGATTAATAGGGCTATCTACGACCAGTTAATCAAGAAAGAAATCATTCTAGTTGAGGATATTTTTATTCCTCTTGAAGATACGATTACCATCACAACAAAGGAAAAAGTATCAGACTGGTATAAAAAGAAGGAAATGTCCGATCACAGCCGTTATCCGGTGGTTGATTTGAATAATAAGCTACAAGGGATGGTTACTGGGAAGGACGTCATCGGGCAGGATCCAGATGCAGGTATTGATAAATTGATGACGAAGAATCCAATCTTCGTTGGCAGAAAAACCAGTGTAGCCTCAGTTGCCCATATGATGATTTGGGAAGGAATCGAGGTGCTTCCGGTTGTGGATGAGCACCAGAGGCTTGAAGGGATTATTAGTCGCCAGGATGTCTTGAAAGCGTTGCAAATGATCCAGCGCCAGCCACAGGTTGGAGAAACGATTGATGACACCATCTCAAAACAGCTCTCTAACAGCAAATATGCAGGGGAACCTTCCTTTACATTCGAGGTGACTCCGCAAATGACAAGCCAGCTGGGAACTATTTCCTACGGAGTTTTCTCGTCCATTATAGCTGAAGCCTCCAACAGACTGTTCAGGCTACAGAAAAAAGGAGAGCTTGCCGTTGAAAGTATGACCATTTACTTCTTGAAACCGGTCCAAATGGACACTACTCTTGAAGTTGTCCCCAGAATATTGGAAGCTGGGCGTAAATTCGGTAAAGTGGACGTCGAGGCATTCAATAATGGAGAAATTGTAGGGAAAGCGCTGATGATGTGCCGCCTGATTGATCGGTAATTGGAAAAGTGCAGGCGCTCGTTTTGCGACGTATTGGACCGGAGCGCCTGGATTTTTGATCATTATTATACTCCAGAGGTAGCTTGACGGTTATAAGTGCCCATATTTCCGTTACAGCGTGAATACCGGAACTAATGCTATTTAAAGGAGTCCGTATTTGGGAGACAATCTGATTTTTGGTAACTATTAACGTCTAAATGTACCTGAATTTCAGTTTCAACCCGATTTCCGGTCACCATTATTCGTGCTCACATCAAGTGCTGGCACTTTTTCGGAAATAAATGACGCACAATGACTGTTAACGAAGGGCCCCCAACACAAAAAGCCGCTTTTCAGCGGCTTTTCAATCAGCGGGTTTGTCCATCAAAATGCTTCGCTTCTTCTTTTACATACGGAATATGATGACGGAAAGATTTAAATCCCACCCATGCACTGGCACATCCCAGTAAAATAAAAATGGCAGCAACAACGTAGGTTGTTGTTGTACTGAACAAAAAAAGCTGGTTTAATCCGAATAACGCAACAAAAAGACCTAGGGCCATGCTGGATTTTCCGCTGAGCAACTTTCTTTCCATCGGCCGTTTGCTTCGAAAGTACTTTATTTTATAGTAAATATAAAATGAAGCTGACAAGATGATCAGAAAAACTAAAAATGGCATTTCTCCATCCCCCAAATCAATAACTGGTCATCCATCTTATTGTAACGTCAATCAATTATAAATGCTACTTGCCCAATATCGAATATTTCATGAACTTCCTGTTGATTGCGCAAGGTGAAAGGAGCTTCTTATGAAAGAAGAGATTTTTGAAGCTGTCAAAAGCTATAATACCATTATTATCCACCGACATGTCCGTCCGGATCCTGACGCCTATGGATCTCAAGGGGGATTAGCTGAAATTTTGCGGGCATCCTTCTCTGATAAGCAGATTTATGCCGTGGGAAAACATGATCCATCCTTGGGTTATTTACGAAAGCCAGATGTCATTTCCGATGAAGTGTACAAAGGAGCTTTGGTCATCGTTTGTGATACAGCAAACCAGGAAAGGATCTGCGATTCAAGATATCATTTGGGGGATAAGTTGATCAAAATCGACCATCATCCAAATGAAGATCCATACGGAGATATTTTATGGGTTGATTTGAAAGCATCTTCTGTAAGTGAAATGATCTATGAATTTTATAAATCATTCAGTGACGAAGGTTTAAAAATGACCGATGAAGCGGCTAGATTAATATATGCTGGAATTGTCGGGGACACAGGACGGTTTTTATATCCGAGTGCAACAGAAAAAACATTTGAATACGCCAAAGAATTAATAAGCTATTCCTTTGACCGGGTACTCCTCTATAACAATATGTACGAGCTAGACCCAAACATGATCAAGCTACAGGGCTATGTATTGGAAAACTTCACCATGAATGAAGATGGGGCGGCAGTTATATCCATTCATAGTGGAACACTTAAGGAATACGGCATTCTTCCGTCAGAGGCATCTCAGCTTGTAAGCTCTTTGGGGATGGTAAAAGGGATCAAGGCATGGGTCTTTTTTATCGAAGAAGATGATCAAATCCGTGTCCGCCTACGTTCAAAAGGTCCAGTCATCAATACGATCGCCATGAAATTTAGAGGCGGTGGACATCCCCTTGCAGCAGGTGCTTCAGTTTACTCATGGGATGAAGCAAAAGAAGTGATAGAAGATATAAAAGCGGTGTGCAGACAAAATTAACGGCCGACATGTTAGTCAGCCAGTTTCATTTCCAATACAAGGCTGATCGTTGTATAAAAATATAATTCTTTGACGATCAGCCTGTATTGCTTTCCGTTTATGTTCAATGTTTTATTTTCAACCGTCTTTTTTATAATTTCTTTATTTTTATAAACGGTTGTCAAATCCTTAGCAATCAGCGATCTTAAGTCCTCTTTAACGGATTCCTCTGCTTCAAAAATACTTTGGCGGTCACGGATTTCGTATCGTTCAAAGTTATGGATTTTAACATCAATCTCCTGGATGGTCAGCATTTCTTCATTTTTTTTATTTAGTTCCTGGTATTCCTCTTCCCAAATTTGAATATAACCACTTAATTCCTTGATCCGGATAGCCTGCCTTTCTATGATTGTGCTATTTTTTTGCTGGATGTTTCCAAATATGAACAGGAAGATAAGCCAGCTAATGCACCCACCAACAGCAGCACCGGCAAAGAAACGCTGCCATACCGGATGGCGATACAATGGAGGAATCCTCATGATATGTGCTCCTGAGTAAGCCACGAAATGATCAAGGAGGCTGTTTTGGCACCACCCATTGCAGACAATATCAATAAAAACTGCTTGAACAGGTCAGTTGTACCGCCTTCCAAAAAGCCTTTTTCAAAACTGTACACTGTGTCGAAGGTTCCTCCAATGGCTGCAATGATAGCCCAAATCCTTACCCGTCCCGCTATGTTGGCTATTTCCGCCAGCAGCGGTGCTCCGGTAATGAAAGCAGCCAATCCGCCGATCAAGGAGCCTCCAAGCATCACTCCAAAAGCAATGAAGTAACTATTAAAGAAAGCTGGAATAAATGGTTCTTGCATGATTACCAACCCCAAAGATTAAAATATTCTTCCTTTGTTATTACTTATATGGGACAAACCGTTAATGTATGTAAAAATAAAGGTTATAATAGAGGGGAACGAATATTCCATTTGAACTTTTATTGACAGGATAGTATCGGATAGAAATGAGGTAAATCACTTGAACTTTGTTCAATTGCAAATAGCCACTGCATACAGTTTGCTGTCAAGTACGGTTTCCATTTCTGAGTTGGTTCAGGAAGCAAAAAAGAAGAATTACTATGCTCTGTCCATCACAGATCATAATGTTTTATATGGTGTCCTGTCTTTCTATCAGACTTGCAAGGAAGCAGGGATCAAACCAATCATCGGGATGACTGCGGATGTGGCAGCGGAAGGGCAACAAGCGTATCCATTGGTTTTATTGGCCAGAAACAATACAGGCTATACCAACCTTTTAAAAATCTCAAGTGCCATTCAAATACAGCAAGATAAAACCATTTCGTGGAAATGGCTTAGGTCTTACAGTAAAGGATTAATAGCCATTACACCAGGAATTAGGGGAGAAATTGAGCAGCTCTTGAAGGAAGGGGACCTGGAGCAGGCAAGAACAGCTACGGAGCGTTACACCTCTACGTTTGATGAAGACTCCTTTTATCTTTCATTGCAAGATCATCAAACTAATACTCCGTCTGGTTTTACTCGAATAATTGATGACTTTGCAAAGGGTCTGGGATTAAAGACGGTTGTGACGAATGATGTACGGTATTTGAAAAAAGAGGATCACTTTGCCTATATGTGTCTTGAAGCAATCCGTGAAGGAGAAAAGCTGGACATCACTGATGAAAATGTATATAAAACCGGAGAATATTATTTCAAAGGCAAGGAAGCCATGTGTGAGCTATTTTCCGAGTATACAGAAGCACTTGAAAACACCTTTCGGATTGCAGAGGAATGCAACGTCTTCATTGAAACGGACAGACAACTGCTGCCAAAGTATCCTGTTTCCGAAAGACAGACAGCGAAAAGCATGCTTTTGGAGCAATGTGAAAAAGGATTGGAGAAAAGGGGAATAGATAGTCACGAATACCGGAGAAGACTGAAGTATGAGCTGGAAATCATTAACCAAATGGGGTTCAATGACTATTTTCTGATTGTATGGGACTTTATGAAGTATGCGAGAGAGAACGGAATTCTGACAGGCCCAGGCCGTGGATCGGCAGCTGGATCGCTTGTCTCCTATGCGCTTGAAATTACGGATGTCGATCCAATCAAACATGGCCTATTGTTTGAGAGGTTCTTAAACCCTGAAAGAATCACCATGCCAGATATTGATATCGATTTTCCGGACGTCCGCCGTGATCAGGTAATCGAATATGTGGGTGAGAAATACGGAAAAATGAATGTGGCTCATATTATTACATTCGGAACTTTTGCGGCGAAGGCAGCGCTCCGTGATACAGCCCGGGTTTTTGGTTTAAGCCCGAAAGAAATCGATCGGCTTTCTAAAATGCTACCTTCGCGCCTAGGACTGACATTGGCGGGTGCTATTAAAGAATCTGGAGAATTGCGAGATATGATTGCATCCTCTGAGCAAAACCGCCTGATGTTTGAAACGGCTTTAAAGTTGGAGGGACTTCCAAGACACACTTCCATTCATGCTGCGGGGGTAGTCATTAGCGAGGAACCTCTCGTGAACATTATCCCAATCAAAGAAGGTCCAGACGGTGTGTATGTGACACAGCTTCCTATGGAAGACCTAGAAAAAATAGGCCTCCTGAAAATGGACTTTTTGGGGTTACGGAATCTAACCCTTTTGGAGCAGGTGATCAAAAGTATTAAAATCCATACAGGAAAAACAATTAGTTTAAAGAATATCCCGTTTGCAGATGAAAAAACATTTCAGTTGCTGCAAAAAGGTGATACGACCGGAATTTTTCAACTGGAATCTGAAGGGATGAGAAAGGTCCTAAGAGAACTTGGTCCAACGGAGTTCGAAGACATTGTAGCAGTTAATGCACTTTTCAGACCGGGTCCGATGGAGAACATACCGGCTTATATTAAAAGAAAACATGGCAAAGAGAAGATTGAATACCCTCACCCTGATCTGAAGCCAATCTTGGATTTCACGTATGGAGTTATTGTCTATCAAGAGCAAATCATGCAAATAGCGGCGGCTCTTTCCGGCTATTCTCTGGGGGAAGCCGATCTTCTCAGAAGAGCTGTGAGCAAGAAGAAGCGTGAGGTCCTTGACCAGCAGAGGAAGCGGTTCGTTTCAGGAGCAGTTGAAAAAGGATATGACCAGAATACCGCAAATACCACATACGATTTAATTGTCCGCTTTGCGAATTATGGATTCAACCGCAGTCATGCGGTGGCATACAGTTTTATTTCATGGCAGCTTGCCTGGCTGAAGGCTCATTATCCAAAATATTTCATGGCAGCTCTCTTGACGTCTGTGATAGGCAACGAGGACAAAATTGCCCTTTATACAGCGGAAGCCAAGCAGAAAGGAATAGAAGTCCTGCCCCCGTCCATTAATAAAAGTCATTTTCCTTTTCTGGCTGAAAAGGAGGGGATCCGCTTTAGTCTAAGGGGAATCAAAGGCCTCGGTGTTGCTGCAATGAAAGAAATTGTTCAGGCGAGGGAAGGAGGACCTTTCAAAGACCTGTTCGATTTTTGCCTTAGAGTATCTCCGAGAATCATTAATAAAAAAATACTAGAGTCACTTGTATATGCCGGCAGCTTTGATGAGTTTGGAAAAGATAGGGCTGTTTTACTTGCAACACTTCATGTGGCTGTTGAGCATGCAGAACTGATGAGACCTTCGAGTGGTACGTCGGATCTTTTCGTCGAAGAAGAGATGTTCCAGATAAAACCGATGTATGTAGAAGCTGAGCCGATGCAGCTTGCAGACAAGCTGGCATTTGAAAAAGAAACGACAGGCATATTTTTATCTAGTCATCCGGCAACTGCTTTTGAAGAAGGGTTCATATCAGCCGGTGCCGTCAAGCTGATTCATCTGGAACCTGGACAAAAAAATAAATCAGCAGGCATATACTTGACTGGAGTCAAAACAATCCGTACAAAAAAGGGCGACGTCATGGCTTTTATTACAATGAGCGACCCTTCAGGGGAAATGGAAGGCGTCGTTTTTCCGGATGTTTACAAACGGAGCAGTGAATTGGTGAAACAGGGGGAAGTTGTACTTGTCAGTGGGAATGTTGAGGAACGTAAAGGCGCCATTCAGTTTATTGTTCAAAGAATTGTTTCAGTAGGAGAACTGAAACATAAAGTCAACAAACAAAGTAAGACGTTGTATGTGAAAATTCCGACTGACTTACAAGCACCTACTATATTAAATAAACTGCATTCCATTTTTGAAAAATATCCGGGGCAAACAAGGATCATCCTCTATTATGAGAAAGAAAATAAAATGATAAGGCTTGGGGATAAAAAGCGCGTCGATCCTACAGATACATGTTTTAAAGAGATTAGCGAGCTTCTTGGAGCAGACTGTGTAAAGTTAAAATAATTTTCTCAAATAGACGATAATATGGTATATTGTTTTATAAGCTTTTTTATTGGTGTATAAAAAACTGGGTATGGTTTGTATGAAGGAGTGAATATTGTTGTCATTGCGTGATGAAGCATTGCATATACACAAATTACATAAGGGGAAGCTTGAATCAAAATCAAAAATTGAAGTAAAAAATGGAAAAGATTTGAGTCTAGCATACTCCCCTGGTGTTGCTGAGCCATGTAAGGAAATTTATGAAAATCCAGGAACTGTGTATGAATATACAATGAAAGGCAACATGGTTGCTGTCGTTTCTGACGGAACAGCAGTATTGGGACTGGGAAATATCGGCCCTGAGGCAGCTTTGCCAGTCATGGAAGGTAAAGCAGTATTGTTTAAGAGCTTTGCTGGTGTGGATGCTTTTCCAATCTGTCTAGATACAACAAATGTAGATGATATTGTCCAAACAGTTAAACTGCTTGAACCGACATTCGGGGGAGTGAATCTCGAGGATATAGCGGCTCCAAACTGTTTTGAAATCGAAAATAGATTAAAAAAAGAATTAAGCATTCCTGTTTTTCATGATGACCAACATGGTACGGCCATTGTTACAGTAGCTGGTCTTGTGAACGCATTGAAAATTACAGGAAGAAGAATGTCTGAAATAAAAGTGGTGGCGAACGGAGCCGGTGCAGCGGGAATTGCGATTATCAAGCTGCTCCATAGCTATGGTGTTCGTGATATCATCATGTGTGATTCCAGAGGGGCTATCTATGAAGGCCGTGAAGAAGGAATGAATGAAGTAAAGACTGAAGTGGCCAAATTCACCAACCGCGATCGACTTGACGGTGATTTGTCCTATGTCATCCAGGATGCGGACGTCTTTATCGGAGTATCCGTAGCTGGTGCATTGACAGAGGAAATGGTTGCTTCCATGAAAAAAGATCCGATTATTTTTGCTATGGCCAATCCTGATCCGGAAATTATGCCTGAAGTGGCCAAGGCAGCTGGTGCGAAAGTAGTTGGGACAGGAAGATCTGACTTTCCGAACCAGGTCAACAACGTATTGGCATTCCCTGGACTCTTTCGTGGAGCACTTGACGTGCAGGCTACGAAGATCAACGAGAGAATGAAACAGGCAGCAGTAGAGGCTATAGCCAGCTTGGTTTCGGAAGACGAACTTTCTCCTGATTTTGTCATTCCGGGACCATTTGACCCGAGGGTTGCCCCTTATGTGGCTGCTGCTGTTGCCAAAGCTGCCATGGAGTCCGGAGTAGCACGTATAAAAGTGGACCCAGAAAAGGTCAAGGAAAAGACCATGCAGCTGGCTGTTATTGGCAAAGATAAATAATAAATATAGGAAAGGCCGTGCCGATTTGAAGGCCGGTCTTTCCTATGCGTGTTCAAGCCTTGGATAAATAAAATGAAAGGGCAGGAAAAATGCCCGATTCAGACGACCAGATTGTTACAGAACCGTTGATGCTACATCAAGTGTCGCCTAGCTCGCAAGAATAGAGCCGTTTCTCTAATCGTATGTGTATGTTTATGAGGGAGGCTGCTTGTCTTGCCGAGGTCTATCAAGGCGTTGCACTTTTCTGATTTGAAAGGAGGGCCTGCTGTGCTGAAAGATTTTTTTTCAAAGCAAAAGAATGCAAAGCCAAAGAAAAGGAAGTACGCAACCATTCCTTCTGAATCTGCCAAGCAGGATGTTCCCGAAGGAATTATGTCGAAATGTCCGGAATGTAAGAAGATTATGTATACGAAAGAACTTCAGAAGAATAACAAGGTGTGCCTCAATTGCGGCCATCATTACAAAATGACGGCTCATGAAAGGGTCGAAAGCCTGTTTGATGAGGGTTCCTTTGTACCCTTTGATGAAAAAATAGCAACAGAAAATCCACTCGGGTTTCCGAATTATTTAGAGAAATTGGAACAAGATAGGAAAAAATCCAATTTGGACGAAGCGGTCCTTACAGGATCAGGTACTATCAATCAAATAGAAGTGATTACAGCGATCATGGATTCGCATTTCCGCATGGGGAGTATGGGTTCGGTTGTAGGCGAAAAAATTGCGAGAGCCATTGAAGCTGCAGCCGAAAAACGAGTGCCATTCATTATTTTTACCGCTTCAGGCGGTGCCAGGATGCAAGAGGGATTATTATCTTTAATGCAGATGGGCAAAACGAGTGCGGCACTTAAAATGTTCAGTGATCAAGGCGGTTTAATTATTTCTATCATGACTCATCCTACGACAGGAGGGGTTTCAGCAAGCTTCGCTTCGCTTGGCGACTTTAATTTTGCGGAACCAGGGGCTTTGATCGGTTTTGCCGGTCGGCGTGTTATTGAGCAGACCATAAGGGAAGAACTTCCTGATGATTTCCAGACGGCTGAATTCCTATTGAATCATGGTCAGCTTGATGCAGTCATCCCGCGTTCTGAAATGAAGGAAAAGCTGACGACAGTGCTTGAAATTCATCAACAAGTAGGTGAAATTGCATGGTGAACGAGCTGGAATTTGAAAGACCCGTGCTTGAACTGCGAGAAAAAATAGCGGAATTGAGAGAGATCACGAAAAACTCGGATGTGGATTTGTCAGATGAAATCGACAAATTGGAATCCCGGTTGGAAATGCTTGAAAAAGAAATATATGAAAATATGCGTCCTTGGGACCGCGTGCAGTTTGCCCGTCATCCCAAAAGGCCAACAACGCTTGATTATGTTGAGCATTTATTTACTGATTTTCTGGAGCTTCATGGAGACAGGCTGTATGGTGATGATCATGCCCTTGTAGGAGGAATTGCCAAATACAGAGGTCTTCCAGTGACTGTGATTGGCCACCAGCGGGGAAGGGACACTAAGGAAAATATTCGCCGGAATTTTGGGATGCCGCATCCGGAAGGCTATCGTAAGGCCTTACGTTTGATGAAACAGGCTGAAAAATTTCGCAGACCTGTTATTTGCTTCATCGATACAAAAGGAGCATATCCGGGAAAATCAGCAGAAGAACGGGGACAGAGTGAAGCCATCGCACGCAATCTTTTTGAAATGGCTGGCTTGAAGGTGCCGATTATTTGTATCGTCACTGGAGAGGGAGGAAGTGGAGGAGCTTTGGGTCTTGGAATCGGAGATCGGATCTATATGCTGGAAAACTCTACGTATTCGGTAATTACCCCTGAAGGGGCGGCAAGTATTTTATGGAAAGATGCCTCCTTGGCGAAGCAGGCGGCAGAAGCAATGAAAATCACTGCGCCTGATCTGAAGGATCTCGGGATCATTGATGAAATCATTTCTGAGGTAAGAGGTGGGGCCCACAGAGATATTCAAAAGCAGGCGGCAGAAATTGACAAAGTCCTGAAAAAAGCTTTGAAGGAGCTTATTCATCAAGACTCCGATACCCTTATAAAAGATCGTTACGAGAAATTTAAAAAGATGGGTAAATATGCGGAACAAAAAGAATATGAAAATGTTCAAAACTAAGGAATGTCCATTGGACATTCTTTTTTTACGTATATATTTGCTAATTTAAGTAGGTTCCTGTAAAAAGGCTAAACAGGGACATAGGTCATCAATTTAAAACTATTCGAGTTGTGAAAGAGTCTAATTGACTCAAGGTAATAATCATTGCTCAAATTATCTATAAACGCCCATTAATGGCGTGACTCACAAAAACGGGTCACAAATCCGCTTTAACTTCATTCAGAAGAAGTCTCCCACATCTGTAAGTGGTGAGATGAATGCATATTGGCATACCATTCAGTGGGGTTCGAACCCCGGCTGAATAAAGTTAAAGCCTCCAGCGGATGCCACAGACTTTCAGAGGAAATTTATCAAGCGAAGCTCGATAAAATCTGGGCGTAAATACGCCAAGGCGCATTTGATGTGTCCCAGCCAATAGTCAAAATCGGAAAGAAAAGGCACTATCCCTTTCATAAATACTCAAGTCATCAAGGGATAAGCGGTAGTTTGTTTCTTTGCTGGTCGTGTATTTACAATCATCATTTCGCTGCGTGAAACAAGCCACCCCGATCTTCTTGCTTCTAATTTGCCAACTTTTTAAACAACCTCTTATATTAAAATTTGTTAATAGCATGATGAAATGTTATTTTTAACATATAAAGTCTATTCAAAAATACATATTTTTTGTCCAATGGAGTGACTCAGATGAGAAGGATAGGGATCTTGACAAGTGGTGGAGATGCTCCTGGAATGAATGCGGCCATCCGTGCAGTGGTAAGAAAATCGATCTACCACGGGCTTGAAACGTACGGTATATACCAGGGCTTTAGTGGATTAATAACGGGCAATATAAAAAAAATGGAGCTTGGATCAGTTGGTGATATTATCCATAGAGGCGGTACAATCCTGCAGTCAGCCCGATGTGAAGAATTCAAAACAGATAAAGGCCAGCAGGAAGGCATTACGTGTTTGAATAATCATGGAATCGAAGGATTGATCGTAATAGGCGGAGACGGCTCCTATTTAGGGGCTAGAGCGCTTAGTGAGCTTGGTTTTCCTTGTATTGGTGTGCCGGGTACAATAGATAATGATATACCTGGAACCCAATATACAATTGGATTTGACACTGCATTGAATACCGTGTTGGATGCTGTCGACAAAATCCGCGATACTGCTACATCGCATGAAAGGACATTTGTCATTGAAGTAATGGGGAGAGATGCGGGTGACATCGCACTTTGGGCAGGGCTCGCAGGCGGCGCTGAATCAATCCTTATTCCGGAGGAACCCTACGATATGGAGGACATCGCCAATCGGATTGAAAATGGGCTTAAAAGAGGGAAAAAGCACAGTATTATCATTGTTGCCGAAGGAGTTGCCAGCGGTGCTGAATTTGCCGAGAATTTAACAGAAAAAACAGGGCTTGAAACGAGAGTTTCCGTCCTTGGTCATATACAAAGAGGTGGAACGCCGACAGGATTTGATCGTGTTCTTGCCAGCAGGCTTGGAGCAAAAGCGGTCGAATTGCTGATGGCTGGAGAAGGGGGACGCGCTGTCGGAATAGAAGCAGGCAAAGTAGTGGATGCGGATTTGCTGACTGTTTTTGATAAGGCGAAACACATGAATCATGACTTATACCAATTATCAAAAGAACTATCTATATAGATGACTTTCCAATAGGAGGATTATTGATGAAAAAAACAAAAATAGTCTGTACGATCGGACCGGCAAGTGAAAGCCCAGAGCTAATTCAACAATTGATAGAGGAAGGAATGAATGTCGCCAGACTGAACTTTTCCCATGGGACCCAGGATGAGCATCGTGAGCGAATCACCAATATCCGTAAAGCTGCTGAAAAAGCTGGAAGTGAAATTGGAATCCTGCTTGATACAAAAGGTCCTGAAATTAGAACGCACGATATGGAAAATGGAGCGATTGAGCTGGAAACTGGTCAAATACTTTCTGTTTCCATGGAAGAGGTATTAGGTACGAATGAAAAAATATCCGTTACTTATGATGGTTTGATCAATGATGTTCATGTCGGTTCCAAAATTTTACTAGATGATGGATTAATCGAGCTTGAAGTGATCGACTTGAAAAAAGAATACAATGAAATAATAACGAAAGTTCTGAACAACGGAACTTTAAAAAATAAAAAAGGAGTAAACGTCCCTGGGGTTTCCGTCAACCTACCTGGAATTACCGAAAAAGATGCAAAGGATATCCTTTTTGGAGTAGAGCAAGGCGTTGATTTCATCGCGGCTTCATTTGTAAGGAGGGCCTCTGATGTGCTCGAAATTCGACAGCTGCTGGAAACAAATGATGCTGCTCATATGTATATCATTCCAAAAATCGAAAACCAGGAAGGCGTCGACAACATTGATGAAATATTAGAGGTATCGGACGGCCTGATGGTCGCTAGAGGCGACTTGGGAGTGGAAATTCCGGCTGAATCGGTTCCTATGGTCCAAAAAAGGCTGATTAAAAAATGTAACGAGGCTGGTAAACCGGTTATCACGGCTACCCAAATGCTCGACTCCATGCAGCGAAATCCAAGGCCGACAAGAGCGGAAGCAAGCGATGTTGCGAATGCCATCTTTGATGGTTCAGATGCAGTCATGCTCTCTGGAGAAACCGCGGCGGGAGCCTACCCAGTGGAAGCCGTCCGAACCATGAACAATATTGCCCTTGAGGCAGAAAAAGCACTGAACCACAAAGAGATCCTTTCTCAGGTAAGCAAGTATAATGGACACAACATGATGGACGCCATTTGCCAATCAGTAGCTCACACTGCAATCAATCTTGGTGTAAATGCCATTGTGGCACCAACAGAAAGCGGACATACAGCAAGGATGATTTCGAAGTATCGCCCAAAAGCGCCGATTGTTGCTGTAACATCCAGTGTTGGAGTGACCAGACTCCTGACATTGGTTTGGGGAGTATCTCCCCAAGTTGGTGAGAAGGTGACAACAACAGATGAAATGCTTGATCTTGCAGTCACTGAGAGTCTTAACACTGGTATAGTAAAGCATGGAGACCTCATCATTATCACAGCAGGGGTTCCAGTTGGGGAAGCGGGGACAACAAACTTGATGAAAGTGCATGTTGTTGGAGACGTCTTGGCAAAAGGGCAAGGAATTGGAAGAAAGTCCGCCTATGGAAAAGTAGTCATTGTTAAAAATGCCAGCGAAGCCTTGGAAAAAGTAGAAAAAGGCGACATTATGGTTGTCATTGGAACAGACAAGGAAATGGTTCCCGCTCTTGAAAAATGTTCGGCTCTTGTTGCGGAAGAAGGCGGGCTGACCAGCCATGCGGCTGTAGTCGGAATCAATCTTGGGGTTCCAGTCATAGTTGGAGTGGACAATGCAACGAGCATTTTCCATGATGGGCAGGAAATAACCGTCGATGGTACCCGCGGAGTAGTGTACAATGGTCATGCGAGTGTTCTATGAGGACTTGTGATATAATAGAGTAAAGACCATTAGGGAAGTGACAAAATTTGAGATTTTTACTTTTCCTGTTCATTGTCGTCCCGGCTTTGGAAATTGGTCTGTTCATTTTGGCAGGCAAAACCATAGGCGGCTTCACAACGATTGCTCTTATTATTGCAACTGGGATTCTCGGTGCTTTTTTTGCAAAACAGCAGGGCATGGGAGTGCTAAGAAAAATGCAAGAGCAAATGAGATCCGGATATCCACCCGGAGAGGCGCTTATCGAGGGTGTTTGTGTTTTGTTTGGGGGCCTGCTTCTATTGATACCGGGTTTCATTACAGACCTCACAGGGCTGTTGCTGATCCTTCCACCTACGAGAAGAATGATCCAGCCTGTTCTCTTGAAAATCTTTAAGAGATGGTTTTCAAGAAAGCAGATTTATATATATCGGTAAAAAAAGAGCGGAAGCTCTTTTTTTCGTGACAGAGCAGATTTGGAAAAATGAAGATTATGTCGACTATCAGGGGAAGAAAACAACGGTCGTGATGCTGGAAGGGTTCCTTCACCATGGAAAATTTCCTTGAAATAAATGAGCCGGCAACTCTCGCAAAGGACGAACGCTGCTGGCTCCTAGAATTTTTATTTCATGATTTTCGGTGGGGGGCCTTTAATATAAGCCCAAATGTCCCGAAAAACATTCGCCTTATGAAGAGTAGTGAGCAGAACCAATGTCACAGGGCCCAAAATAAGCCCGAGAAACCCTACCAGTTTAAAGCCCACAAATAAGGAAATGAGTGTTCCTAAAGGAGACAAGCCAATATTGGAAGAGAGGATTTTCGGTTCCATCAATTGGCGTTGGACAATCACAACTGTATATAGAATTCCGAGCCCGATAGCAAGACCAATATTGCCTGTCACTGCTTCATAGATAATCCACGGCACAAATACTGTCCCGGTCCCTAAATATGGAAGCAAATCGAGCAAGCCCAAAATAAGTGCTATGGTGATAGCGTAATTGATACGTAGAATCAACAGGCCGACTAAAACGATGACAAGAGTGATGGAAATCAGTGTGATCTGTGCTTTGACAAAGCCGACAAGGGCTTTTTTCAAATCAGCAAACACTCTTATGCCACTGCTTTTCACTTTATTCGGAAGAAGGCGGCTGGTAAGGACGGACAGCCGTTCCCAATCCTTGCTGATGAAGAAAGTAGCCAATAAGGAAAAAATGATCACGGTGGCGGCGTTTGGAATCCATGACACAAGGCCAGGTAATTTAAGGAAAAAGTTTTGTAGGAAAGCCGTCACGCTTTCTGTAATTCGTCCGCTTGTCTCGTCAATGCTGTTCATGATCGTATCCCTTTGACCGCTGTCCAGGCTTTGGAACATGCCTGCCAGTTTGTTATAAAAAGGGATCACTTGGTTTGCAAACATCTTCTCTAAATATTTGATCAGAGTGGCGACATGTTCAGGGACGACTGTTGCAAGATAGGAAGCACCAGCGACAATCTCGGCTATCAAAAGTGTGATTAGCCCGGTAAAAATCCCAATCAAAACGATTAATGTGGTCAAAACAGCTAAGGTACGGGGGAATTTCCATTTTCTTTCTAAAATCCCCACTACGGGATTGATGGCCGTGGCAATAATTAGAGCTATGATAAATGGGTAAATAACTTTTGAAGCATAGTATATGGATAGGAGGGACGCAGCCGCAACGATAATGACAATAAAAAAGCGGACAACCCTATCTGCATTTTCACGATTCAAAGGAAGCACCCACCTTATCAATCTATTTACATACTATGATACCATGATAAGGTAAAAAACTGTACGAATTTGGAAGGATGAGCTCTATGTTCAATCAAGCTTTTTTCTTTTTGATTCTGTTGCTAGGAATTGGGATAGCCGCAAAAAACCAATCACTTGTCATCGCAGTGGCGGTTCTGATCATTCTTAAATTGGCAGGAGCTGATGAAAAACTCTTTACCATGATTCAAGCGAAGGGAATCAACTGGGGAGTCACTGTTATCACGATTGCTGTTTTAGCACCTATTGCAAGTGGGTATATCGGTTTTAAGGAGCTCGGTGGAGCGATCAAGTCCCCGTACGCTTGGATTGCTCTTGGCGCTGGGATGGCGGTAGCCATCATAGCAAAATATGGGGTCACGTTATTATCCGAAGACCCCCATATCACCACCGCACTTGTCCTTGGAACAATTATGGCAGTTTCCCTCTTTAAAGGTGTGGCTGTCGGCCCGTTGATTGGCGCAGGCATAGCCTACTTAGCAATGAAGTTTTTCGAGGTTTTCCGCTCGGGATCAGGCATGGGTGGATAGAAAATTTAGCCATCTATAAAGAAAATCTTATTGCTAGGTATAAAAAATATGAATCATTATAAAATGTTGAAAAATAGACAAGAATTTAGTTTTGTTTATAATAGAAGATAAGTTCATTATGATTTTCCACATAACTATTTTCTTTGTCTGAAGTTTTCCCCTAACAATTTGTATTACGTGCTTTCCACCTAAGGAATTTTAAAAAAGAGATAAAGGAGAGGTTTTCAATGACAGCAACACGTGGGTTAGAAGGGGTAGTAGCCACAACGTCCTCTATAAGTTCCATCATTGATGACACGCTTACATACGTTGGCTACAACATTGATGATCTAACTGAAAATGCAAGTTTCGAAGAAGTCATTTATTTATTATGGCACCTTGAATTGCCTACAAAGGAGCAGCTTCAGGAATTAAAGGAGCAGTTAGCAGAAAATATGGAGTTGCCGCAGGAAGTCCTCGACAGCTTTAAAACATATCCACTGGATAAAGTGCATCCAATGGCCGTTCTCCGGACAGCAGTCTCCGCTCTTGGAATCTTTGATGAAGACGCAGAAGTGATGGATAAAGAAGCAAACTATCAAAAAGCGATCCGCCTTCAAGCGAAAATGCCTGCAATTGTAGCCGCATTTGCCCGTATCCGCAAAGGGCTTGAGCCGATTGCTCCACGCAAAGACCTAGGTTTTGCCGCCAACTTCATGTATATGATTAAAGGCGAGGAGCCTGACCAAATCGAAATTGAAGCGATGGATAAGGCGCTAATCCTCCATGCAGACCATGAGCTTAATGCATCTACCTTTACCGCGAGAGTGTGTGTTGCGACCCTTTCAGATATTTATTCAGGAATCACAGCAGCTATCGGAGCATTAAAAGGACCTCTGCATGGCGGTGCAAATGAACAGGTTATGAAAATGCTTACAGAAATCGGTTCTGCGGACAATGCTGAAAGCTATATCAAAGATAAGCTTGAGAACAAAGAGAAAATCATGGGCTTTGGCCATCGTGTTTACCGCAAGGGAGACCCGCGGGCTAAGCACTTGAAAGAAATGTCAAAAAGACTGACTGAAATTACCGGTGAGCCGGAATGGTACAACATTTCTATCAAGGTTGAAGAGGTATTTACTTCCGAAAAACCATTACCTCCGAACGTTGACTTCTATTCTGCATCTGTTTACCATAGTCTCGGATTTGATCACGATTTATTTACGCCAATTTTTGCGGTAAGCCGTACTTCAGGATGGCTTGCACATATTTTAGAACAGTACGAAAATAACCGTCTGATTCGTCCACGGGCAGAATATATCGGACCGGGAATGCGCTCATACATCTCGCTTGACGAGCGCAAATAATGACGAGTTAGAATTTTATGTTGTATTTTGATATGATAGAGCGGGGAAAAGGTTAGAGGCTTTTGCTTTCTAACCTTTGATACTGAAATTGGAGGGATTTAGATATGTCTCAAGCTGAAAAAATCACAGTTTCAAATGGTGTATTAAATACGCCTGACCATCCAATCATTCCTTTTATTGAGGGAGATGGAACAGGCCCTGATATTTGGGCTGCGTCACAAAGAGTTTTAGATGCAGCTGTAGAAAAAGCTTATGGCGGCAAACGAAAAATTGAGTGGAAAGAAGTATATGCGGGTGAAAAAGCCCATAATAAATTCGGTGAATGGCTTCCTGAGGAAACCTTGGATACGATTCGAGAATACCTTATCGCTATTAAAGGCCCCCTTACAACTCCAATCGGCGGTGGCTTCCGTTCATTGAATGTTGCGCTGCGTCAGGAGCTTGACCTGTATGTATGTCTGCGTCCGGTCCGTTACTTTGAAGGAGTTCCTTCCCCTGTAAAACGTCCGGAAGATACAGATATGGTTATTTTCCGTGAAAATACAGAGGATATTTACGCAGGGATTGAATATCAAGAAGGATCCGAAGAAGTGAAAAAACTGATCAATTTCCTTCAAAATGAAATGGGTGTAAATAAAATCCGCTTCCCTGAAACTTCAGGCATTGGAATCAAACCGATTTCTTCAGAAGGAACAAAACGCTTGGCCCGTGCAGCAATCAATTATGCTATTAAAGAAGGGCGTAAATCTGTAACGCTTGTACATAAAGGCAATATTATGAAATTTACAGAAGGTGCCTTCAAAAACTGGGGATATGAAGTGGCTGAGCAGGAGTTCGGAGACAAAGTATTCACATGGAACCAATACGACAAAATCAAAGAGGAGCAAGGAACAGAAGCTGCGAACAAAGCGCAGGCTGACGCAGAAGCTGCTGGAAAAATCATTATCAAAGATGCGATTGCTGATATTTTCCTTCAGCAAATCCTTACTCGTTCCAAAGAATTTGATGTAGTGGCGACAATGAATCTTAACGGGGACTATATCTCCGATGCATTGGCAGCACAAGTTGGAGGAATCGGTATTGCTCCTGGTGCAAACATCAACTACGATACAGGCCATGCGATTTTTGAAGCTACGCACGGAACAGCTCCAAAGTATGCGGGATTGGATAAAGTGAACCCGTCCTCAGTCATTCTTTCAGGAGTTCTTATGCTTGAGCATATCGGCTGGGGCGAAGCTGCTCAATTAATTACGAAGTCAATGGAAAAGACAATTGAATCAAAAGTTGTCACATATGACTTTGCCCGCTTAATGGAAGGTGCGACAGAAGTAAAAACTTCTGAATTCGGAACTAAATTGATTGAAAACATGGATTAAATTTCTTTCTTCAAGGGAAAATTGGGTTTAAGAGCATAAAATTGGAGACTGTTTTTAAAACAGTCTCCAATTAGTGTGAAATTTAATGAAAGAAGGGACTTCCCCATGTCATTAAAGCGGAAAAAAATATCTGTTATTGGTGGAGGATTTACAGGGGCTACAACAGCGTTCCTGGCAGCACAAAAAGAACTTGGAGATGTCGTCCTGATCGATATTCCAAAAATGGAGAACACTGTAAAAGGGAAAGCGCTGGACATGTTAGAGGCGAGTCCGGTCCAAGGATTCGATGCAAGAATCATTGGTACATCCAACTATGAAGACACGAAAGACTCTGATGTTGTCGTCATTACTGCAGGCATTGCCCGAAAACCGGGAATGAGCCGTGATGATCTGGTGCAAACAAACCAGAAAGTAATGAAAAGCGTAACGCAGGAAATCGTTAAATATTCTCCAAACTGTCATATCGTTGTGCTGACAAATCCAGTGGATGCCATGACATATACCGTGTTTAAAGAATCTGGATTCCCGAAAAACCGTGTAATCGGGCAGTCAGGCATCCTGGATACTGCACGTTTCCGTACATTTATCGCACAAGAGTTAAACCTTTCTGTGAAAGACATTACAGGATTCGTCTTGGGGGGCCATGGAGACGACATGGTTCCGCTAGTTCGCTATTCCTATGCAGGAGGAATTCCACTTGAGAAACTTATTCCACAGGATCGACTTGATGTCATTGTGGAAAGGACACGAAAAGGCGGAGGCGAAATCGTGAATCTGCTTGGCAACGGAAGTGCTTATTATGCGCCGGCTGCATCACTCGTTGAGATGGTTGAAGCTATTGTGAAAGATCAGCGGAGGGTGCTGCCTTCCATTGCCTACCTTGAAGGAGAATATGGATATGAGGGCATTTACTTAGGAGTGCCTACGATCCTTGGCAAGGATGGAATCGAGCAAGTAATTGAACTTGAACTGACAGCCGAGGAAAAAGCAGCTTTGGATAAATCAGCAGACGCTGTCCGAGAAGTGATGAACGTTTTAGAGTAAATTCTGATGAAGACCAATCATTTATAATGGTTGGTTTTCTTTTTCTTTGTTTTTAATAATAAAAATGGTATTATATTTCAAAATAGATCGTAAACTCATAAACTTTTCGGGGGTGCTCTTATTGTTATTGGGGAAAAAGCGTAAGCTGGGAAGGCAGATTGGTGAAATCTCATCAGGAGAAAAGCTGAAACTGACAGAGAAAATCGAAGATAAGGATCTATTGCTGTATCTTGGTTTGACAAATGACGCCAACCCGCTGTATATCCAGCATGACTATACTTCCCAAACACCGTATGAAAAGCCAATTGTACCATCGATCATGTTGACCGGCATTATCATTTCAGCCGTTACAAAATATTTGCCTGGTCCAGGATCTAATATCCTAAAGCAGGAGATAGAGTTTCTGAAGCCAGTCTTTCATTATGCTACAATCGAATTTTTGTTTGAGGTTATCGATGTCAATGAACAGGATCGTATGATTACTGTAAATGTACAGGGGACAGACAGTGGAGAAACGGTCATAACGGGCACGCTCCTTGTGTCTCCGCCATATCCATCCGTAGAGACATAACAAATAAAAAGTAAAAGTGCAGGCGATTAGGCCTGTTTTTTTATTTATGTGAAATGAAACCTTTTTTCTATTGTAGCGTAATACAATAGTATTAAGAGAAAAAGAGAAAGGAACGTGGGGAATGAGTTTAAAAAGGGTATACGCAGCAGTAGGCATGGTGATTGCAGGACTTGTGCTCATTGTCGCGCTTTTTACTTCCTGGTATACGCTGGACGAATCGGACCAGGCGGTGATTTTGACGTTCGGCAAAGCTGAGGATACGGTAACGGATCCGGGGTTGCATTTCAAACTTCCTTGGCCAGTGCAGCGGGTTGAGAAGCTTGCAAGAGAGACAAAGAGCCTGCAGTTTGGTTTCAAAAATTCAGAGGGGAAAAAGGAACTGTCTGAAGAAACAAAAATGATTACGGGAGACGAGAATATCGTTTTTGCGGACCTTGTGGTCCAATGGAAGATAACAGATCCCAAGAAATATTTATTTAATGCGGACAATCCCGAAGAGGTGTTGTATGACGCGACATCCGCATCCTTAAGGAGTATTATCGGAAGTTCGAAAATTGATGATGCCCTCACTTCTGGAAAAGCTGAGATTGAAGGTAATGTTAGGGATCTTTTAACTACGCTCATGGAAAAATATGATGTCGGTATTTCTATTTTGGCTGTTAAGCTTAAAGATGTAGAGCTTCCCAATAAAGAAGTCCGAAGCGCTTTTACAGCGGTGACGGATGCTAGGGAAACGATGAACACTAAAATGAACGAAGCGAAAAAATATGAGAATCAGCGAATGAATGAAGCAAAAGGGGAAAGGGATGCTATTATCTCCAAAGCGAAAGGGGAAAAGGCCGCAAGGCTGGAAACCGCACGTGGAGATGTGGCAGTCTTCAATAAGTTGTATAAAGAGTATAAGAGCAACCCGGAAGTGACAAGGGAACGTCTGACAATTGAGACGCTGGAACAGGTGCTCCCAGGAGCGGAGATTTACATTATGAATGATGAAGGTAATACGTTAAAATACTTCCCAATCCGGCCGATGGAAAAAGAGGAGCCGAAACCGGCAGAGAAGACGGAGGGGGATGAGTAGCATGGATAAGAAAGTAGTTGACTTTGGTTCACGTAAGGCTACCGAACTGGAGTGGAGGAAATATACAAAATTTGGACTCTTATTGATTATTCTGGTTGCTCTTCTGCTGATTTTGATTTCTAGCCTATTCATAGTAAAGGAAGGGGAATTCAAGGTTATACGCCAGTTTGGTGAGGTGGTTCGAATCAAAACGGAACCTGGGCTTGCCATGAAAGTACCATTTATTCAAAGCGTTTCAACCCTTCCTAAATACCAAATGACGTACGATGTATCACAGGCGGAAATCAATACGAAAGATAAGAAAAGGATGATTATAGATAATTATGCGCTATGGAAAATCGTAGATCCGAAAAAGATGATTGCTAATGCGCGTTCGGTGGAAAACGCTGAATCGAGAATGGAGGAATTTATTTATTCCGTTGTCCGGACAGAATTGGGGCAACTGAACTATGATGAAATTATCAATGATGAAAAATCCTCCCGTGGAAGCCTGAACGATAGAGTGACGGAAAAAGTCAATGAATTGCTGTCCAAAGACGAATACGGAGTCGTTGTTACGGATGTTCGAATGAAGCGTACAGATCTTCCGAATGAGAACGAAAACTCGGTTTACACTCGGATGATTTCCGAACGTGAATCAACGGCCCAAGAATATTTGTCACGAGGAGACGCGGAGAAAAATAGGATTACTGCAAAAACGGACCAGAAAGTAAGGGAAATGCTTTCTAAAGCACAGGCTGATGCAGAAGTGATCCGCTCTGAAGGTGAAGGGCAGGCCGCCAAAATCTACAACGACTCTTTTTCAAAAGATCGTGAATTCTATCAGCTTTTCCGGACCTTGGAATCCTATAAAAAGACAATTGGCGAGGACACAGTTATTGTTCTTCCTTCTGACTCTCCATATGCGAAGCTGCTGAAGGGATATACGAAATGATGAAATGCCGGGGCGGGAGCACCCGGCATTTTAGTTTAACTTCATTCAGCAGAAGTTTCCCACTTCTGTAAGTGGTGGGATGAATGCCTATGGATATTCCATTCAGTGGGGGGGCAAACCCCGGTTGAATAAAGTTAAAGACTCGGGCGGATGCCACAGATTTTTAGAGGAAATTTATCGGGCGAAGCTCGATAAAATCTGGGCGCAAATACGCCAAGGCGCATTTGATAAAAAGGTCAAATGATTTCCTGGAGGGATGAATATTGAATAAGGTGCTTTTACATGTGGAAGGGCTCGTGGTTTTTGCTTTAAGTTTATGGCTTTATGGACATTGCCAATTCAGTTGGATATTGTTTATTGTACTTTTATTTGCACCAGATCTTTCGATGTTTGGATATATAGTCAATAATCAAATCGGTGCAATCATATATAATGTATTCCATACATATGCAGTAACAATACTTGTTGTTGTCTTTGGGGTGGTCTTTTCGGCCCCATTAGTCATGGCAATCGGTTTGATATGGACGGCTCATATTGGCATGGATAGGATGTTAGGTTATGGATTGAAGTATTCTACTGAATTTAAAGACACTCATTTAAACCGTGTATAACTATAGGCTTCTATCATGGAGTCTTTTTATTTTGTAAAAAGTGAAGCGGTGAGAGTCTATGGAATTTGAGGTAATTTTTGGTGAATGTACCTTATATGCTCTCAAATTTTAGAATATCCCAAACTTTAGTCTTTCCGCGTTCTTCTCTTTTTTTCACATTCCCGAACACACATGCTAGAATAAAAATATCAGACAGGCGGACGTTCTGCTTGCTTAGGAGGTATTTGGCTTGGGAAAAAATAGTAAGAAATTGATGCTTATAGACGGGAACAGTGTTGCCTACCGCGCTTTTTTTGCGTTACCGCTGCTGCATAATGAAAAAGGAGTTTATACAAATGCCGTTTATGGCTTTACCACGATGCTGATGAAGGTGCTAGAGGAAGAGAAGCCAACTCATATTCTGGTCGCATTTGATGCGGGGAAGACGACATTTCGCCACGAAACATACAAGGAGTATAAAGGCGGCCGTCAGAAAACGCCGCCAGAGCTTTCTGAACAGTTTCCATTTCTGAGAGAGCTGCTAGATGCCTACGGAATTAAACGATATGAGCTTGAAAATTACGAGGCGGACGATATCATCGGAACTCTTGCAATCGAGGCGGAAAAGGACGGTTATGAAGTCAAAGTCATTTCTGGAGACAAAGACTTGACGCAATTGACGACTGACCATATAACAGTAGGAATTACAAGAAAAGGTATCACTGACATTGAAAATTATACCCCGGAACATATTAAGGAAAAGTATGGCCTGACACCTGAACAAATCATTGACATGAAGGGGTTGATGGGAGATCAGTCAGATAATATCCCTGGAGTACCTGGAGTGGGAGAGAAAACGGCCATCAAATTGTTGAAGGAATTCGATACTTTAGAGAATCTGCTTGGATCTATCGACAAGGTCAATGGTCCCAAATTAAAAGAGCGCCTGGAGGAATTTAAGGAACAGGCTGTTATGAGTAAGGAACTCGCCACCATTTTAACGAAAGCTCCGATTGACATCAATCTACCTAATTTAATATATGAGGGATATAATCCTGCGGTTTTGAGAACTCTTTTCCAGGAGCTCGAATTCAATTCCCTTCTTGGAAAGCTTGAAGGCGGCGAAGAGGAAAATGAAGATCAGCAGGAAAGTATAGCTATTGAATTTCAAACGGCCGAGTCAATTAATGAAGGACTTTTTGCTGATCATACAGCACTATATGTGGAAATTCTTGAAGATAATTATCATACTGGCCCCATTGTCGGCTTTGGCCTTTCAAACGAAAAAGGAAATATTTTCCTACCTGCGGAGACTGCATTGCAATCGGAAGCTTTTAAAAAATGGGCGGAAGATGAAACGAAGAAAAAGCATGTCTATGACGGGAAGCGGTCGATTGTTTCCTTAAGAAGACATGGTATTGAATTAAAAGGGATCGACTTTGATCTGCTGTTAGTCTCATATTTGCTTAATCCATCTGAATCCACGACTGATTTTGCCGGTGTTGCGCAGCGTCATAAATATACGAACGTGCAAACAGATGAAGCGGTTTATGGAAAAGGCGCCAAGAGAAAAGTAGCTGAAGGAGATGTTCTTGCTGAACATCTTGCCAAAAAGGCGTTAGGCATTGCTTCTCTGTACAAGCCTTTGCTTGATGAGCTGGATAAAAATGAATTGCTTGATCTTTTCTATGACTTGGAACTTCCATTGTCGTTCATTCTAGCAGATATGGAGTATACAGGCGTCAAGGTGGATATTGATAGACTTAAGGACATGAAAGCTGAGATGGCCGAAAGGCTATTACGAATTGAAGAAAAAATATATGACCTTGCGGGGGAAAAATTTAATATTAATTCGCCAAAACAGCTTGGAGTCATTTTATTCGAAAAACTAGGCTTGCCTGTCATTAAGAAAACAAAAACAGGATATTCTACTGCGGCGGATGTACTAGAAAAACTAGCACCCGCACATGAAGTGATCGAAGAGATTCTGAACTACAGACAGCTTGGAAAATTGCAGTCAACTTATATAGAGGGTCTACTTAAAGTAGTGCATAAGGATACCGATAAAGTGCATACCCGTTTTAACCAGGCGTTGACACAAACAGGGAGATTGAGTTCAACGGATCCGAACCTGCAAAATATCCCTATCCGCCTGGAAGAAGGACGAAAAATTCGCCAGGCATTCATCCCTTCGCAGGATGATTGGGTGATTTTTGCTGCGGACTATTCACAGATTGAACTTAGGGTGCTTGCGCATATCGCGGAAGACGAGAAGCTGATGGAAGCTTTCAGGGAAGATATGGATATCCATACAAAAACAGCGATGGATGTTTTTCATGTAAGCAGAGATGAAGTGACATCTAATATGAGGCGTCAGGCAAAGGCGGTTAACTTTGGGATTATCTATGGGATTAGCGACTACGGTCTTTCACAAAATTTAGGAATCACTAGGAAAGAAGCTGGCACTTTTATTGATCGGTATTTGGAAAGCTACCCTAGTGTACGGAATTATATGAAGGACATAGTGATGGAAGCAAAGCAAAAAGGTTATGTATCAACGCTTCTTCATAGAAGAAGATATATTTCGGAAATAACCAGCAGGAACTTTAATATCAGAAGCTTTGCGGAACGCACAGCCATGAACACTCCGATTCAGGGAAGTGCAGCAGATATCATAAAAAAAGCAATGATCGATATGTATAAAAAACTTGAAGAAGAAGGATTGAAGACCCGCCTTTTACTCCAAGTGCACGATGAATTGATTTTCGAGGCCCCTAAAGATGAAATTGAAAAGCTGAAAAAATTGGTTCCAGATGTGATGGAACATGCGATGGAGCTTAAGGTTCCTCTGAAAGTCGATTATTCATACGGTCCAACATGGTATGATGCAAAATAAATAAAATATCATCAATATGCTTGAACATCAAGGAGTGGGGATATGCCGGAATTACCGGAAGTTGAGAATGTAAGAAGGTCATTGCTTCAATTGGTACAGGGGAAAACCATTCAAGGAGTTGAAGCCAGCTGGCCCAAAATCATCAAACAACCTCTTGAGGTTGAGCAATTTTATGATGCTTTGAGGGATCAGACAATCCATGATTTACAACGAAAAGGGAAATTCTTGATTTTTATACTTGATGACTATGCGCTTGTTTCACACTTGCGGATGGAAGGTCATTACAGTGTGAATCAAAATGGGGATCCGGCAGATAAGCATACACATGTGACATTTATGTTTTCTGACGGAACCGAATTGCGTTATCGCGATGTTCGGAAATTTGGTACGATGCATTTATTCAAAAAAGGGGAAGAAGATAAAGAATTGCCTTTAGCAAAGCTTGGTCCAGAGCCATTTTCCCCTTCATTTTCATCGGAATATCTTAAGGTGGAGTTTCAGAAAACGGAACGGATCATAAAGGCAGTGCTGCTTGATCAGACCATTGTGGCCGGGCTTGGAAATATATATGCGGATGAAGTTTTATATAAAGCGAAAATACATCCGGAGAGGAAAGCCAAGACACTGACGGAAAAAGAAATCGAGAAATTGAGCCGAGAAATGGCACAGACATTGGAAGACTCCATCGTTGCAGGAGGAAGTTCAGTAAACACCTATATGGATTCAATGGGATTGAGCGGAACATATCAGGAAAGGCTAAAAGTGTACGGGCGGAACGGTGAAGCTTGTTTGGATTGCGGCACCATTTTGGAAAAAACAAAAGTGGCGGGACGTGGGACACATTTTTGTCCAACGTGTCAAAAGAATCCATAATTATACGTTAAATTCAGCTTTTTAACCATCAGCAAGTATCCTTCATATAATAGTTTATCGCAATTTGAAGGGGAAGGAGCTTGCAGATGGGCTATACATTTTCGCTTTTATTATTAGCAATTGCGATCAGTCTTGACAGCTTTGGAGCCGGATTGGCGTATGGATTGAGGAATATTAAAATTCCTCTTAAATCAATCATCATTATTGCATCCTGTACCGCTTTATCACTTGGAACAGCTATGATCTTGGGACAGCTGATCCAAGGGTTCCTGTCTCCTGCAGCCGCTAACCGAATTGGCGGAGCGATCCTCATTATGATCGGTGGTTGGGTCATTCTTCAGTTTATTAGGTCTGAAAGAGAACAAGCGGGACAGCAGGAAAAAATTGAATTTAACTGGGAAATCAAATCGCTTGGAATTGTCATCCATATTTTAAAAAAACCGACTAGAGCTGACTTCGATTTTTCGGGTACAGTCACAGGTATCGAAGCATTCATGCTGGGTACGGCGCTATCTCTTGACGCTTTTGGAGTGGGGATTGGTGCCGCGATGATTGGATTCAGTCCAATCATCTTATCCGGAGCTGCGGCTGTGATGGGCGGGTTGTTTTTATCTGGAGGCATTGCTTTTGGAGGATTATTTGCTCATATGCGCGCCATACAGAAATTCACCTTTTTTCCTGGAGTATTGTTAATTGTCATCGGACTATTAAAAATGTAAAACGAAAGAGGCTGGCATATGGCATTCATTGTAGGATTAACAGGAGGAATTGCAAGCGGTAAAAGCACTGTTTCCAAGCTTTTAGAAGAGCGGGGCTTTGCCATTATTGATGCAGATATCGCAGCAAGAAAAGTTGTCGAGCCAGAAGAAAAAGCATACAGAGAAATTGTGGAGACGTTTGGAAATGAGATCCTATTGGAAGATGGATCGCTTGATCGAGCTAGATTGGGATCCATCGTTTTTCAAAACGAAGAAGAGAGAAAGAAATTAAATGGCATCGTTCACCCTGCTGTACGAAAAAAAATGAAGGATTGGCAAGCGGAAGCAGTCGAAGCTGGAAAGCAGACTGTTATTCTAGACATTCCTTTGCTGTATGAAAGTAAATTAACCCATCTTGTTGAAAAAACGATTGTTGTCTTTGTCAATAAAGAGACACAATTGGAAAGGCTGATGGAAAGAAATGCCTTTACAGAGGAAGAGGCGATATCAAGAATCGCATCTCAAATGCCTTTGCAGGAAAAAGTAAAAATGGCGGACGCTGTGATAGACAACAACGGTAGTATGGAAGAAACCGAAAGGCAACTGGAACAGCTGATTGAAAAATGGAAAATGAAACCTTGAACGGGAGCGAATGGGCGCTTCCGTTTTTGGTTATTTTAAACTGTAAAAGTCATCATTTTGTAGTTTTTTTTTATCTTAAATATGTTATACTATTTACGATCATATGAAATTAAGTATAACACTATATAGGGGGCTCCCGGTTATTATGAAGGCTAATGTTGCAATTAATGGATTTGGTCGTATCGGCCGCATGGTTTTTAGAAAAGCGATCATGGAAGACCGATTTAATATTGTTGCGGTCAATGCAAGCTATCCTGCTGAAACACTTGCCCATTTAATCAAATATGATACAACTCACGGTACTTTTGGTGCCGATGTACAAGCTAAAGAAAATTCTTTGGTCGTAAATGGAAAAGAAATTAAATTATTGAGCAACCGTAATCCTCTTGAACTTCCTTGGGGAGAGCTCGGTATCGATATCGTTATTGAGGCTACTGGAGTATTCAATTCCCGCGACAAAGCAGCGATGCATCTTGAAGCAGGCGCCAAGAAAGTCGTTTTGACAGCTCCTGGTAAGAATGAAGATGTAACGATCGTCATGGGCGTAAATGATAAAGATTTAAACATCAACAAGCATGACATCATTTCTAATGCATCTTGTACAACAAACTGCCTGGCACCAGTCGCAAAAGTGATTGACGATGCATTTGGCATTGAGAATGGCTTGATGACAACTGTTCATGCTTATACAAACGACCAAAAGAATCTTGATAACCCTCATAAAGATTTACGTCGTGCACGTGCATGCGCACAATCCATCATTCCTACAACTACTGGGGCGGCAAAAGCTTTGTCACTTGTCTTACCTCATTTGAAAGGTAAATTGCACGGAATGGCACTCCGTGTTCCAACACCTAACGTGTCACTCGTTGACCTTGTTGTAGATGTTAAACGTCCGGTAACGGTTCAAGATGTAAATAAAGCATTCGAAGCAGCAGCAAATGGTCCGTTGAAAGATATTTTATCCTTTACGACAGAGCCGCTTGTTTCAATCGACTTCAACACTAACCCGAACTCAGCGATCATCGATGGCCTTTCAACGATCGTCATGGACGAAACAAAACTGAAAGTTCTTGCATGGTATGACAACGAGTGGGGCTATTCCTCCCGCGTAGTAGACCTTGTGTCTTATGTAGCATCTATGCTTGATAAAAAAGAAGCAAAAGCAGGTTAATACGAATTAGAGAAGGGACAAATCCACCGTGGATTTGTCCCTTTTATAGTGCTGCGTGGTTAATGATGCTACGTCAAATCATAGAGCCATCAAGTTACATGGCTGTTGCGGCCGAGAAACTCTTCTTTGCATTTTGCTCACACTTTTCTTATCGTTCTTCAACCTATTTTGGCATCCCGATTTCATTCAAAGGATAGAAACGAAATTTTACTTCCCCAATCACTGAATCATTAGAAATGAACCCGAATGTGCGGCTGTCCTTGCTGTTTAAACGGTTATCTCCCATCACAAACAACATATTTTCAGGGACTTTGTTTTTTCCTGTTTTCTCAAGCAAAGAAAAATCTTCAGTCAAGCTGTTGCTTGGATTGTTTCTTTTATTTTCATCTAAATAAGGTTCTTTATAGGCTTTTCCATTAATATAGAGGACATCATTTTTCATTTCGATGCTGTCTCCGGGCAGACCAATCACACGTTTGATGTAATGCTCATTTTCAGCATCTGGTGCTCTGAAAACAATCACATCAAATAGCTGAATTTTGGATGTTTTACTGATGATGACTCGATCGTGATCCAGGAAAGAGGGAGCCATCGATTCTCCAAAAACAGTTGTGGGTGAGAAAAGAAATTGCCTGCAAATAAAAGCGAGAATGATAGCAATTGCGAATGATTTAACCCAGGAAACCATTTCTTTCTTTGTACTTTCCTTCATGTTTTTCCCTCCAAGAATTTTATTTTGATATATTTACTGTATACTATTTTTACAACCAAGAACAACTGATTTCTTATTAATGACTGCTCCTAAGCCTTTTTTCTGTAAGCATTTAGGGCTATTAGCTAAGTTCTGTTTTTCTCCTTTTTCTTTCGACTTCAATTACTGTATAATGAGTAGAAGCATATTGGAACGGAGCTGAAGAAGATGAAATGCCCTTCATGCAAGCATAACGGCACGCGTGTCGTGGACTCAAGGCCTGCAGATGAATGGAGGTCCATTAGAAGAAGGCGTGAATGTGAGCGGTGCTCCTATCGTTTCACAACTTTTGAGCGTGTGGAAGAGATGCCCTTGATCGTAATCAAAAAAGAAGGCACTCGCGAAGAGTTTAGCAGAGAGAAAATTTTGCGAGGTCTCATCAGGGCCTGTGAAAAAAGACCAGTTGCATTGGAACAGTTGGAAACGATCACCAATGAGATTGAAAGTGAACTCCGCAATCTGGGACAAGCGGAAGTCAATTCAGAGGCAATTGGAGAAATGGTAATGGATAAGCTGGCGAGAGTCGATGAGGTCGCCTATGTCCGTTTTGCTTCAGTTTACAGGCAGTTCAAAGATATCAATGTATTTTTGGATGAGCTGAAAGATTTAATTAAAAAAGATTAGTGAAAGTGTGTTTGGCTTGAAACAATATTGGAACGAGGTCCAGCCTATAGATAGTTTTTATTCAGTGATGAACGGGATCATTCACGACCATGACAGGAAGGTCATTTCATTTTTGTATCAGCCTTTAATGGGAGTTGTCTGTACGAATTTGTATATGACTCTTGCCTATATGGTTGAAGAAAACCGTTTATGGTCTGAAGAATGGAATCATTATCATCTGATGGGTCTGCTGGACCTGAATTTGGATGATATTTACCATGCGAGGTTGAAGCTCGAGGGAATGGGTCTTTTGAAGACATTCGTTAAAGAGGCCGAGGGTCACAGAATATACATCTATGAGCTGCAACCGCCGTTATCAGCGGAACAATTTTTTACCGATGGCATGCTGAATATTTACTTATATCAAAAGCTTGGACAAACCCATTTTCTAAAATTGAAAAGGGCTTTTTCCGATATGTCTATCAATAAAGAAGAGTATTCAGAGGTTACCCGTTCTTTCCAGGATGTCTATACTTCTATGAGTATTCAGGCATTGAAAAATTTCGAAGGGCAGCAACACAGCTCGTCGGATCCGGATATGAGGTATATTCACAGAGAAAAAACGGAAACGATACAAATTTCTGCGGACAGCTTTAACTTCGACTTGCTCCTGTCTGGATTGACGACTGCCATGGTTCCAAGAAAAGCTTTTACTGCGACAGTCAAGGACACGATTACGAAGCTTTCTTTTTTGTATTCCATCAATGAAATGGATATGCAAAAAGTGGTCCTGTCGAGCATGACAGCAGATGATAAAATTGATTTGGACGAATTGAGGAAGGCGGCACGGGACTGGTACCAGATGGAAAATGATGACCAGCTCCCGCAGTTGGTCAACCGGAAGCAGCCCGTTATGTACCGTGAGAGTGATGGTGCCGGGGTATCGAAGGAAAGCAAGCTCATTTTTTATTTGGAAAGCACTTCGCCACGGCAACTTCTAATAGATTTATCTGAAGGTGCACAACCTGCTATGTCCGATTTGACAGCGGTGGAGGAAATCATGCTGGGCCAGCAGCTTGAACCAGGAGTTATTAATGTGCTGATTCATTATGTCATGTTGAAGACAGATATGAAGCTGTCGAAGAATTATATGGAGAAAATTGCATCCCATTGGGCACGAAAAAAGGTTAAGACAGTAAAAGCTGCTATGGAGCTTGCAAAAAATGAACATCGGCAATATCAAACCTGGGCAAATGAAAAGAATGAACGGACTCAAAAGCGCAAAACGCCTATCCGTACCGAGAAACTGCCAGATTGGTTCATTATGCAGGAACAGGAGCAGCCTGATGCTCAGTCCAAAACTCCAGCAGTAGAGAATGACAAAGATTTTGAAGAAAGAAGGCGCAAGCTGGAGGCCATTCAAAGAAAGTATCGAAAAGATGGAGGTGAAAAAGGTGGAAAGCATTGATAAAACGATGAAAAACCTGTATCAGACGCCTGAATTCCGCAAGAGATATGAGGATTTAAAGCAGGAAGTGCTGGAGGATCCAGATATCCAGGATTTTTTAGAAGAAAATAAAGAACTTGTTAGTAATCGGATGATTGAGACCAATTTAATGAAGCTGTATGAATACAAATCTCAGGCGATCAATTGCAAGGATTGCCCCGATCTTTCCAGATGCGTGAACCTCATGAAGGGCTATGAGCCTTCACTCGTGATTGAAGGTAATCGGATTGACATTCACTATCGTCCATGCCCTGAAAAGCTCCTGGATGACGAACGGAGGAAAACAAAGAAGTTGATTCAAAGCTTCTACATGTCGAAAGAAATATTGAATGCATCCTTTGCTGATTTTTTCTTGGACAGTGATGGTAGGCTGGACGCTTTTGAATATGCTGAGCGTTTTACGGCTGAATACGCAAAAGGAAGCAGTATGAAAGGACTTTATCTGCACGGAGAATTTGGTGTCGGTAAATCTTATTTGTTGGGGGCTATAGCCAATCAATTGGCGGAGAAAGGGATTGCCTCGTTGATTGTATATGTTCCGGAATTTTTGCGGGAAATGAAACAGTCACTTGGGGACCAGACATTGAATGAAAAACTGGAAACGGTGAAAAAAGCGCATGTCCTCATGCTCGATGATATCGGTGCAGAAGCGATGTCGAGCTGGACTAGAGATGAAATCTTGGGCTCGATCATGCAGTATAGAATGCAAGAACAGCTACCCACCTTTTTTACATCGAACTTTGATTTCAGTGGTTTGGAGTACCATTTGACGTACACCCAAAGAGGAGAAGAGGAAAAGATGAAAGCCCGGAGATTGATGGAGAGAATCAAATTTCTTTCCATTCCAATCAAACTCGGTGGACCGAATCGAAGACATTTATAAGAGAATGTTTGCGAGGAAATCGGCGAACCTCACGTTACCTCAAAAAGCATAGATTGCTTTGCCTTCTTCTTCTAATATAGCAACTTATTAACTTCATTAGGCAGAAGTCTCCCACACTTTATGGTGGGGGATGAAAGCCATAAGGACTGCCGTTGCGAAGTAGTTTATACAGATATTTTAAATACCCTGTAAAGGGTATTTTTTCATGTCCAAGGTATAGCCGGGACGTGCCCCCCATATACATGAATCAATGGTAAGAAAGTGTCAATCAAAGGAGGGGCCCGGCATGGATATCATCTTTTTATCAGAAGAAGAAGCGATACAACTGCAAACTTACTTTTATAAATATGGCTTGGATGAACCGTTTGCCAAGAACAAGGACTTTTTTGTTTTTTCATTCCCAGAAAAACATTGCTACATTGATGCACTTGCACATTTTATCATTCATGTAAAAAAAGGCGAATTCCTTCACAAGATACTTTCTGAACAGTTTTATTATGAAAATCAAGAAGAACGCGATCAAATTATTGAAATCGTGTCCGAGATGTGCAACGGGAAGAGGGAAGAATTAATCGCACTGACAGGAAAAATGGATGAATTGGGATTGGTCCGAAAAGCAGTGGGGTCTTTTTTGGATTCATCAACATCTGTACGATTTGATTCGCTTTTAACTTTCAGGCTAAAAGATTATCGAGAAAGACTAATTCGGTTTCTGTATGTGGCTATAGATGAATATAAGATGGAACAGGAATACCAGATATTCATTCATATGTTAAGGGAATATTTAAAGGATCGTATCCCAAGAAAGAAAATGGTGCATCTTTCAATGGATGAAGAAGTAAAGTTTTATGACGAAGACTTTCGAGTTATGGAAAAAGACAAAGTCCTCAGTATGGTTGACCGCCGCCTGCTTGCTATTCATCCTGCATATATCGATTCGGCAATTATTGCACCTCTTTTATCCATGGCTCCTGAAAAAATACTTCTTTATACTCCTTACGATGAGAAACCGCTAGTCAGAACATTAATTAACATTTTTGAAGAGAGACTGGTCATCCTTCCTCCGATCCAAAAAACAAATATATGATTCCTCTTGATTTTCTATAGACAACATTCTATAATACGTACATAATCAAATTAACCAATAGTTATGACAAGGACAAGAGTATTCTTTTACGGTTTGCAGAGAGGGAAGGTGTGCTGAAAACTTCCTAACACGATTTGAATGCTTACCACCTTCGAACTCCGGCCATGAAATGTAAGTAGTGGGCGGCGGATCAAATCCGTTATAGTATACTAAGTCATAAGACGGCCAGGCCGTCTTATGGAAATTAGGGTGGAACCACGTGCATTAAAACTCGTCCCTTTGCCAGGGGCGGGTTTTTTTATTTTTCAATGAAAGAAAAAGGAGTAGATTGTATGTCTGACCAATTAAAAATCACTTTTCCAGATGGATCTGTCAAGGAATTTTCTGCTGGAACTACAACTGAAGAGATTGCGGCTTCCATCAGCCCAGGCTTGAAGAAAAGTGCGGTTGCCGGAAAGCTGAGCGGTGAAATGATTGATTTGAGAACGCCGATTTACGAAGAAGGTTCTATAGAAATCATTACACCGGGGAGTGAGGAAGCTCTTGAAGTGCTTCGGCACAGTTCAGCTCACTTAATGGCACAGGCAGTATCACGCCTTTATCCCGGTGTGAAACTTGGCGTTGGTCCAGTCATTGAAAATGGGTTTTATTACGATATGGATATGGAGCATTCATTGACACCAGACGATTTGCCTGCTATTGAAAAAGAGATGAACAAAATCATCGGTGAAAATTTGGAAGTCGTGCGCAAAGAGGTCACAAAGGATGAAGCGAAAAAGCTGTTTGCACATGATGAGTATAAGCAGGAATTGATTGATGCCATCCCTGCGGATGAAAAAGTGACAATTTATGAGCAGGGAGAATTTTACGATTTATGCCGCGGAGTCCATGTTCCTTCTACTGGCAAAATCAAGTTTTTCAAATTGTTGAGCATTGCCGGTGCCTACTGGCGCGGGGACAGCGACAATAAGATGTTGCAGCGTGTCTATGGAACTGCATTCTTTAAAAAGAGCGATCTTGAAGAACACCTAAAAATGTTGGAAGAAGCGAAGGAGCGCGATCACCGGAAGCTTGGTAAAGAGCTTGGCTTGTTTACAAACTCACAAAAGGTTGGCCAGGGGCTGCCGCTTTGGCTTCCAAAAGGCGCTACCATCCGTAGAATCGTTGAGCGTTATATTGTGGACAAAGAAGTTGAATTGGGCTACGATCATGTGTACACTCCAGTAATGGGAAGCGCGGAACTTTATAAAACAAGTGGACACTGGGATCATTATCAAGAAGACATGTTCCCGGTCATGGATATGGACAATGAGCAGCTTGTTTTGCGTCCGATGAACTGCCCTCATCATATGATGATTTTCAAAAACGATATTCACAGTTACCGCGAGCTTCCGATTCGTATTGCTGAACTGGGGCTTATGCACCGTTATGAAATGTCAGGAGCACTTTCCGGTTTACAGCGGGTTCGTGGAATGACATTGAATGATGCTCATATATTTGTTCGTCCAGATCAAATCAAGGAAGAGTTTAAACGGGTTGTTGAGCTGATTATTGCAGTATACGAAGATTTCAACATCGGCGAATACTCATTCAGGCTTTCATACCGCGATCCAGAAGATAAAGAGAAATATTTTGATGATGATGACATGTGGGAAAAGGCACAGTCCATGCTGAAAGAGGCTATGGATGATCTGAAATTGGACTATTATGAAGCGGAAGGAGAGGCTGCATTTTATGGCCCGAAACTGGATGTTCAGGTGAAAACGGCTCTTGGAAAAGAAGAGACACTATCCACTGTCCAGCTCGACTTCCTGCTTCCTGAAAAATTCGATCTGAACTATGTTGGCGAAGACGGGAAACAGCACCGCCCGGTTGTCATTCACCGTGGAGTCGTTTCGACGATGGAGAGGTTTGTTGCCTTTTTGATCGAGGAATACAAAGGAGCATTCCCGACTTGGCTTGCACCAGTCCAAGTTCAAGTAATCCCTGTGTCTCCGGATGCACATTTCGATTATGCCAAGCAGGTTACCGATAAACTGAAAGCAAGTGGCTTACGTGTGGAAATGGATAAGCGCGATGAGAAAATCGGCTATAAAATCCGTGAAGCACAGATGCAAAAAATTCCTTATATGCTTGTCGTCGGCGACAATGAAGTGGAAGCCGAAGCAGTTAACGTAAGAAAATATGGAGAGAAAAAGACAGAAACTGTTCCGTTAAAGGAATTCATTTCACAGATTCAGGAAGAAGTAAAAGATCATAAGTGATGATTAAGGGGTCTGACCCCCAATGAGGTAACGCGTTAAAGCAGTGGGGGTCAGACCCCATAAAAGACCCCATAAAAAATCAGGTGAAGAAGAACCAAAGTTGTTCTTCTTCACCTGATTTTGTTATTTTCTATCTTCAAATTCTATTTTCTTTCCATTTTTCATCGTATATTCCAAATCGAATTTCGTGTAGTTGGTATCAAGTTGGAATGTGTCCAAGATCTGCTGGATGGCGTCTTCCTTTGCCGTATTTTCATCAATCCTTACTTCCTGCATTAAGGTGTATAAAGACTGAAATGCTTCTGCACCTTTCAACTTTTTGTCATGGATGGCGTCATTCAATTCTGCGCGGTAAGACCCGCTTCCAGCATCCTTTTCTTCATATTCATAATCATATTCTATATCCGGAGCATAATCGATTTCCAGATCGAACTTCGTATAAGGGAAGTTGTCCATCAGCTTTTTAACGTTCATATCTTGGACATTCCCATCATCGGATTTGTTGCCGCTATCTCCTTTGCTGATGATATCGTCATTCGTTGTCGCATTTTCATTTGGCGGCGGAACTACCTGCTCTTTTGGATGGTTATCTACTGATGGATCGTTTGAGCAAGCGGCTAATCCAATAGCAAACAAAGGGATCGAGAAGGAATAAATCCATTTTTTCATATATGTGAACCTCCTTATCACTTGACCTATAGTTATAAAGTTTTACCCAATCCTTGAAAAATAAACATTGCAGGCTGGGCATAAATTTGGTATGATAAAAAACGTTGTTATCACAAGGCTTCACATGCCCGTCATTTGACAAATTTATGCAGCCATGATAGACTAAATAAGGTTAATCGAATACTTGTTTGTGTAAGAAGGAGCTGCCCGCTTCTCGCCTGATTGACGCATCAAAGCTGTTGACAGGTTATGATTGTAAGCAATTATCCACACAATGATATGTGTGATTAAGTGCGGGTCCTTTTTGCGGCCTGCATTTTTTTATGAACCAGACTAGATAAAGATAGGCGAAAAGAATCTCATACTATAAATAGATCAGCCCTATTTTTACTCAAACTCAGTATTCTTGAAAATACCTTGGAGGTGGCTAACTATTAGCAAAGATATGTTTGTGAATGAAGGCATTCGTGCCCGTGAACTTCGTCTCATTGACCAAAATGGTGAACAGGCGGGTGTCAAATCCCGCAATGAAGCGCTCGAAATTGCTACGCGTGCCAACCTTGACCTTGTTTTGGTGGCACCGAACGCAAAGCCCCCGGTAGCCAGGATCATGGACTATGGGAAATATCGTTTCGAACAGCAAAAGAGAGAGAAAGAAGCGCGTAAGAACCAAAAAGTGATCAACGTGAAGGAAGTTCGTTTAAGTCCAACAATTGATGAGCATGATTTTAATACAAAGCTCCGCAATGGACGTAAATTCCTTGAAAAAGGAGACAAGGTGAAGGCATCCATCCGTTTCAGAGGACGTGCTATCACTCATAAAGAAATTGGCCAGCAAGTACTGACACGCTTTGCCGAGGAGTGTAAAGATTTGGCAACTGTCGAGTCAAAACCACGAATGGACGGCAGAAGCATGTTCCTGGTACTCGCACCGATTAACGAAAAGTAATGTTTTGAGGAGGAAATTCATATGCCAAAAATGAAAACACACCGCGGCGCAGCAAAACGTTTTAAAAAGACTGCCTCCGGCAAATTAAAACGTTCACATGCTTATACAAGCCACTTGGCCGCTAATAAATCCACGAAACAAAAGCGGAAACTCCGCAAGTCGGCAATCGTCTCCAAAGGCGACTTCCGCAGAATTCGTCATTTACTTGATAACATTAAATAATTTGGGAGCATTTAGGAGGGAAATAATATGCCACGCGTAAAAGGCGGAACAGTTACCCGTAGACGTCGCAAGAAAGTATTAAAATTAGCAAAAGGTTATTATGGTTCCAAACATACATTATTTAAAACTGCCAACCAGCAAGTAATGAAATCATATATGTATGCTTACCGTGACCGTCGCAACAAAAAACGTGATTTCCGCAAACTTTGGATCACACGTATTAATGCGGCAGCACGCATGAACGGTCTTTCCTACAGCCGCTTGATGCACGGCTTGAAAATTGCCGGCATCGAAGTAAATCGTAAAATGCTTGCAGACCTTGCTGTTTCTGATGAAAAAGCATTTGCAGAGCTTGCAGGCAAAGCAAAGGCGGCTCTTTAAGAGCGATAGCGTCTTGATCAGCTCAGACCAGCACATCCTGTGCTTGGTTAGACGTTAAAATATATTCCTAACGAAAAAGAGCCACTCTCCATTTTGGAAGAGTGGCTCTTTTGCTGTTGAGATATAGGTTCTTGTCATAAGCCGGAAGGAAAAAAATACATATGTATAGAAGAAAGCAGGTGATCATCATGGATGAGCAGTTGTTAATCATGCTTTCGGTTATGAGTGGAATTGGAATCCTTGCACCGGTGCTATTTATACTGTTCCATGTCGTCCGGCAATTTATGTTTATACCGGTTGTGTTGGTCTGCATGGCAGGCGGGATGCTTTTCGGCAGCTTTCTTGGAACAGTCTACTCAATGGCAGGATTGTTATTATTGTCTGCTCTTTTCTATTTCTGCATAGGAAAGATTCCACGTACGTATGGAAAATTGATGAAAGTCAAGCATAACTGGTTTGGGGCACATACAAAAATGACAGTAGGCCAGATTGCCATTTTGCGATTGATTCCATTCTTTCACTATCAATTGCTGAATGTCTGCCTGCTGGAAAGAAGGCCGGACTTTCGAGGGTTTATGAAGGGCGCCTTCGCAACTAATCTGCCGCTCGCTTTTTTCTATACGATATTCGGTGAATATATCACTCAGTTTTCCCCTGGAATGGTCGTTCTTATTGTAATCGCTCTTTTTATCCTTTGTTATCTACTTCGTGAGAAAGTGGTCACTGTCAAATGGCATGACTTCTTTTCACACCATTCTGCATAAATTTTAATTCAAAAGTAGTCAAGCGAACGAAATTTTTTTCTTCGCTTGTTTTACTTTGCCAAAAAGCGGATCTTTGAAGATTGAACAAGGTGGGGGAGTTTTAGAATATCATTAATGGAAAGGCTGTCACAGAGAGACGTTTTCTGGGCAGCCTCCTTAAACGTGCGTCTTTTTATTCTTTACTCCTATTTTTCTCCACCAATTCTTTGATAGGGCTTTTCCAGTCAATAACTGCCTTGGGATACCTCAGCTTTACTTCATTTTCAATGAATGTGAAATCCTCGTAGCTGAGCCCCTGAAGCAGGTCATTATTGTGCGGAAAAATGAAAATGGAAACGACTTCAAAAGCGCGTTCTGTTGTCCCAAGATATTTTTCACCTTCAAACATAACGCCTTCGTATGTGATCAAAAAGTTTTTTCTGATATTATCGGGAATATCGTAAAAGAAAAACTTCTTTTGTTCATGGGCACTTTCCAATTTCCTTTTCGGATCCAGTATAAATTTGATTGCTATATAAAATAGATAAATAATTAAAGCCAAAATGACGAATCTAAATAATAAGATCATGATGATGAGCCCTCCAATCCATAATCTACCTAATATACGGACAAACGCGATAAAAGGTTTCAACTTTGTTATAATTTTTTCATGGAGGATTGATAAATAATGACAATACAGGAATGGTTTGCTATGCAGCATGAATTGGACCGTTACATAGAAAAGGAACATGGGCTGCAAGGAGAAGATTTATTTGAAAAAAAGGTTCTAGCTTTGCTTATTGAAATTGGTGAATTGGCGAACGAAACGAGAAGCTTTAAGTTTTGGAGTAAAAAGCCCCCAGCCCCCCACGAGGATATTTTGGAGGAGTTTGTAGACGGTATCCATTTCATTTTATCTCTTGGACTGGAGCTTGGTTTCTCAGATCGCGAATACTCTCTTGTATCCCAAGAAGCCAATGAAGATTTGAACCGTAGCTTTTTAAAGATTTACAGGCTGATTAATGATTTCCGTCAGTCAAAAGATGCCATGGATTTCGAGGAGCTTTTCCGGCAATATATTATTTTAGGACAGACGCTTGGCTTCACGCTATATGAAGTGCAGGAAGCGTATAAGAAGAAAAACGAAGTGAATTTCAAGCGCCAGCAAAACGGATATTAACGGACAGCAACTTCTTTGTGAATGCTTCTATTTTTCAGTATAATTTTAAAGAGGGAAAATTTTCAAAAGCGAGGGATAATGAATGAAACATCTCGACGAAAATTTAACAATGTTAAAAGATTTGACTGATGCCAAGGGGATTCCCGGCAATGAGCAAGAACCGCGTAGCATCATGAAAAAGTACATAGAGCCATACGCAGATGAGATTGAAACGGATGGCCTGGGAAGTTTGATTGCAAAAAAAACGGGTGATTCTGGCGGCCCCAAAATTATGGTGGCTGGGCATTTGGATGAAGTAGGATTCATGATTACACAAATTGATGACAAGGGATTCCTTCGTTTCCAAACGGTTGGAGGATGGTGGAATCAGGTCATGCTTGCCCAGCGAGTGACGATTGTTACTGCGAAAGGTGAAATTACAGGCGTTATTGGCTCCAAACCGCCGCATATTTTATCGGCAGAAGCACGGAAAAAGCCGGTGGAAATCAAAGATATGTTCATTGATATCGGAGCGTCGAGTAAGGAAGAAGCGAGAGAATGGGGAGTCTGCCCAGGTGACATGGTAGTTCCTTACTTTGAATTTACTGTCATGAACAATGAGAAAATGCTTCTTGCCAAAGCTTGGGACAATCGGATTGGCTGCGCCATTGCCATCGATGTCCTGAAAAATTTAAAAGGCGAAAATCACCCCAATACTGTATACGGTGTAGGTACCGTACAAGAAGAGGTAGGATTGAGGGGAGCCAAAACAGCTGCAAATAAAATCACGCCGGACATTGCTTTTGCAGTGGATGTCGGCATTGCTGGTGATACCCCGGGTGTTTCTGATAAGGAGGCGCAGGGGAAAATGGGAGAGGGGCCTCAAATCATATTATATGATGCTTCAATGGTATCCCATAAAGGCCTGCGTGATTTCGTAACAGGGATAGCGGACGAATTGGGTATCCCATATCAATTTGATGCTATGCCTGGTGGTGGAACTGATGCAGGATCCACTCATCTGGCAGGTGAAGGTGCCCCGTCATTGGCCATTACAATCGCTACTCGCTATATCCATACACATGCAGCCCTTTTGCATCGTGATGACTATGAAAATGCAGTTAAACTCATTACTGAAGTAGTAAAGCGGCTGGATAAAGAAGCAGTGGGTAAAATTATTTTTGATTAATTGTCTGAAAGTGGGGAATAGAGTTCCCCGCTTTTTTCTTTTCAGCAAATCAATTTTGCTGTATTGTCTAATAAGAATACATAAAAAGGGAGAATAGTATGGGGAATGTATGGGAATATATTGTTGTTTTTCTTTTGGCTGGAGTACCCTGGATTGAAATAGCGGCGGCAATCCCGATTGCCATTATCAGCGGGTTGCAGCCTGTTCTGGTTGTGATACTCGGTTTTGCGGGAAATTTATTGACAACCATCCTTGTCGTCTATTTATTTGAACCTATTAAGAATTATCTTTTCAAAAAAAGAGGCGAACTAAAAGAAAGCAGCAAACGGGAGGCGCGGGCAAAAAGAATCTGGAACAAATATGGTCTGCCGGGCCTGGCTTTGCTTGGTCCTATTTTGATCGGCATCCATATCGCTGCATTTATCGGATTGACTCTTGGTGCCGCAAAAAACTGGACTCTTCTTTGGACAACAATCAGTCTGCTGATCTGGTCAATCGTTTTCGGCGTCACCGCCTATTATGGAGTGGAGGCATTCAAGGTGTTTTTTTAGCTTTAAGCGTGGGCAGTCTTAAGCGGAAGTTTGAATTGCTTTAACAAACAAAGACTTCATAGCGTTCATACCTTGTTGCATCATTTGTGTGTTTGGGAGAATTTGAGCTGCCTGTAAGGCATTTTAACTTCATTCAGCAGAAGTCTCCCACTTCTGTAAATGGTGAGATGAATGCCTATTGGTATTCGATTCAGTGGGGGTTCAAACCCCGGCTGAATAAAGTTAAAGCCCCCGGCAGATGCCACAGATTTTCAGAGGAAACTTATCGAGCGGAGCTCGATAAAATCTGGGCGCAAATACGCCAAGGCGCATTTGATTTGGATCCGTTAAACTTTCATCTCATAAAAAAAGCGGACGGTTACACCGCCGCTTTATGTCTGTTTCAAGCCATTTTCAAGTGTACCAAGCATCTTGTTTTTCTCCTGATCATCTGCGTTCTGCCAGATCACTTCAAAAAGCACGCCTAGTCCAGGCAAATATTTCTCCTCGCCTTTCTGCATGGCGTCTACAATCGTGTCACGTAATTGTTCTTGATTGTTTTCAGCAACATTGTGGATTACGGCTCTTCTAATGTTAAGATCCATCAAATTGGCTCCTTTTCAAAAGATTCTTCCTTTAGCTTTTCGCAAACGAGTTGAATTATGCATAAAATTAGGCGGCAAAGTAACGAGCAACGGATGTTTGCTTTTTGATACAGGAGCAGTACATAAACAAGCCAACGAAGAGATTTTGCCGCTTATTATTTGGTGACTCTTTGAACTTCCACTATAATGAAAAAAGAATTGTCCCGAAAGGAATTGGATGATGCATGGAAGAACTTAAATCCGCGAAAAATGTGCGGGTCAAGGAATGGAAAAAATTACTTACAAAAAAAGGGCGGGATCAATCCGGCAAATATATATTAGAAGGCGCCCATTTAATTGAAGAAGCTTTGAAATCCGATGATATTATTGAAATAATGGTTCAAAGCAATTATACTGCTTTCGAGCTTGAACGGTTGAGAAAGTTTCCGGTAACATTGATCTCTGCAGAGATCAGCCAATCCATCTCAGCAACTGAAACTCCCCAGGGTATATTTGCAGTATGTAAAAAAAGAACTGCGGGAGTGGATCCTGCCATTCATCGAAAACTGCTTCTTCTTGACGGGGTACAGGATCCCGGCAATATTGGAACGATGATCCGGACGGCAGATGCAGCAGGAATCGATGCCGTTATTTTTGGGGAAGGAACAGGGGATCTTTATAACCCCAAGGTGATTCGTTCAGCTCAGGGAAGTCATTTTCATTTGCAAATGGAAACTGGAGATTTAATGGAGTGGATAAAAAAGTTACATGCTGCTAATATTTCGGTTTACGGAACGGCCCTTGAAAATGCAGTACCTTTTACTAATGTTCCCGCATCAGATTCCTTCGCTTTGATTATGGGCAATGAAGGAGCCGGAGTAGCCCCCGCCCTTCTTCAGCAGACGGATAAAAACTTATATATTCCACTCTATGGAAAAAGTGAATCCCTCAATGTTGCGATAGCTGCGGGCATATTGCTTTATCATTTGCGAAAACCGATTTGAAATTATTGCTCGGAACGTCTATAATGTGAATATCTTAATATAGTGAATGACTATGATGGAGAAAAGTAGCCGGAGGACGCTTACAGGGAGAAAGTGCCATGACTGCAAGCACTTTTAGTTGGAAATCCAGGTGAAGTTCACCTCCTGAGTCGGCATCGGGACCGTCATTGCAGATTTTTATCTATAATTTCGTAAAGATGCACCGGCCTAGCCGTTATGACAATGAAGTGAACATGAGAATGTTTATAAGGGTGGTACCGCGACCATAGCCTCGTCCCTTTTTGGGGGCGGGCTTTTTTTATTGTCTTCGTTTCGGCTTGCCGTAACTTTGTATTGGATTAAAAGAAGGAGGATATATAAATGGAGCAAAAGTTGAAAGAACTGGAGCGGAAGGCTCTTGAGGAAGTTAGAGCTGCTTCGGATTTAAAAGAGTTGAACCAAGTGCGTGTTTCTTATCTTGGAAAAAAAGGACCGATTACCGAAGTATTGCGGGGAATGGGGAAACTGTCAGCAGAAGAGCGGCCAAAAATGGGAGCTCTCGGAAATATGATCAGAGAGACCATTACAAAGGCGATTGAAAATAAGAATGTGGAACTTGAAAATGAAGCTGTCGCCAAGAAGCTAGAAGCTGAAACAATTGATGTGACGCTTCCAGGAAGGTCGGTCGCAACAGGGAACCGTCATCCGCTCACAAAAATCATCGAAGAGATCGAGGATTTGTTCATCGGGATGGGATATAAAATAGCGGAAGGACCTGAAGTCGAGCAAGATTATTACAACTTTGAAGCTTTGAACTTTCCGAAAGGACATCCTTCGCGAGACATGCAGGATTCCTTTTATATCACTGAAGAAATTTTAATGCGTACTCATACATCGCCGGTTCAGGCCAGAACAATGAAGAAGCATGAAGGAAAAGGGCCTGTTAAAATCATTTGCCCGGGAAAAGTGTATCGGCGCGACAACGATGATGCTACACACTCTCATCAGTTCATGCAGATCGAAGGCCTTGTCGTCGATGAAAATATCACAATGGGTGATTTAAAAGGGACGCTTGAAGTATTCGCTAAAAAGATTTTCGGTGCTGACCGTGAAATTCGTCTGCGCCCAAGCTTCTTCCCATTTACAGAGCCTTCTGTGGAAATGGATATTTCCTGCAAAATTTGTCACGGAGAAGGCTGCAGGGTATGTAAACAAACTGGTTGGATCGAAGTGTTGGGTGCAGGTATGGTTCATCCGAACGTTTTGGAAATGGCCGGTTTCGATTCAAAGAAATATACAGGTTTTGCTTTCGGAATGGGGCCCGACAGGATTGCTATGCTGAAATACGGAATTGAAGACATTCGCCATTTCTATACGAATGATATCCGGTTCCTTAAACAATTTGCTGTTCAAGAATAATTCGGGAGGTTAAACACATGTTGGTTTCATATAAATGGCTGCAGGATTATGTCGATTTAAATGGTGTTTCCGCAGCTGAATTAGCTGAAAAAATAACAAGAAGCGGTATTGAAGTAGATGGAGTTGAAAAATTGAGTGATGGAGTGAAGGACGTCGTTGTTGGGGAAGTCCTTGATTGCACTCAGCATCCACAAGCCGATAAATTGAAAGTGTGTAAGGTTGATATTGGTGAAGGAGAGCCCGTCCAAATCATTTGCGGGGCACCGAACGTTGCTAAAGGACAAAAGGTGCCTGTTGCAAAAGTAGGTGCTGTCCTTCCAGGCAATTTTAAAATAAAAAGGGCTAAACTCCGCGGCGAGGAATCAAATGGAATGATTTGCTCACTTCAGGAGCTTGGCTTTGAAGGAAAGCTTGTACCAAAAGAGTTCGCCGAAGGAATCTATGTATTCCCTGCAGACGCTGAGGTTGGTTCCGATGCATTGTCATTGTTAAACATGGACGATGAAGTACTTGAGCTTGATTTGACTCCCAATCGTGCAGATGCGCTTAGTATGATTGGCGTCGCTTATGAATCAGCGGCTATTTTGGGGGAAACAGTTCAGTTACCGGAAATTTCCTATGAAGCTTCTAAAGAGAAAGCTTCTGACTATATTGCTGTAAAAGTAGAAGCTCCAAAGGAAAATCCACTTTATACAGCAAAGGTCATAAAAAATGTGAAAATCGGACCTTCTCCTTTATGGATGCAGGGCCGTCTGATGTCAGCGGGCATTCGACCTCACAATAATGTCGTCGATATCACAAACTATATTTTACTTGAATATGGCCAGCCTCTTCATGCTTTCGATTATGACCAGTTCGGTTCAAAGGAAGTGGTTGTCCGTCTGGCAAAAGAAGGAGAGAAGATCACAACGCTTGATGATGCGGAGCGTAAATTGACTTCCGATCAGCTTGTCATTACCAATGGAACTGTTCCTGTAGCACTCGCAGGTGTGATGGGGGGAGCGGATTCAGAGGTAAGTGATGAAACAACAACCATTTTGTTGGAGTCTGCTTATTTTACAGGTGGATCGATTCGGAGAACGTCAAAATATCATGGCTTGAGAAGTGAAGCAAGCAGCCGCTATGAAAAAGGTGTTGATCCGAATAGGGTAAAACCGGCAGCAGAGCGTGCGGCTGAGTTAATAGCAAAATATGCTGGCGGAGAAGTGCTTGAAGGGCTTGTAGAAGATGACCAGTTAACAATCGAGCCAGCGGTTGTATCGATATCTTTGGAAAAAGTTAACCGTGTTCTCGGTACGGACATCACTTCAGCAGAAGTCGTGAAGATTTTTGAAAGACTGCAATTCGATGTAGTAGTTGAAGAAGATGTATTTACTGTAACCGTACCAACCCGCAGGGGAGACATTACAATCGAAGAGGACTTGGTTGAAGAGGTTGCACGTCTATATGGCTATGACCATCTTCCGAAAACTTTGCCTAGAGGAGAAGCAACTCCAGGCGGTTTGAGCAAAATTCAAGAAAAGCGCAGAACAGCAAGGGGCTTCCTTGAAGGAGCCGGCTTGTTTCAGGCGATCACCTACTCTTTGACTAGCGAAGAAAAGGCATCCATGTTTTCAATTGAAAAACGTCCGCCTGTCACTCTATCTATGCCGATGAGCGAAGAGCGGAGCCGGTTGAGATTAAGTCTTGTTCCACAAATGCTTGAAGCAATCTCGTATAATGTGGCCAGGAAAAATGAATCAGTGGCCCTTTACGAAATAGGCTCTGTTTTTCTGAATAAAGGTGAAGGTAAGCAGCCGGAAGAACGGGAGCATATTGCCGGAGCTGTTACAGGCCTATGGGTGGATAATGCCTGGCAGGGAGAGAAAAAGCCGGTTGACTTTTATGTAGTCACAGGAATCCTGGAAGGCTTGTTTAAGAAGCTGGGGCTTGAGGAGCATATCTCATGGCAGGCCGTTCAAATGGATGGTATGCATCCAGGACGAACAGCGGAAGTCTTATTGGATGGAGAAGTCATAGGATTTGTCGGGCAGGTTCATCCCAACTTGCAAAAAGACCTTGACCTGAAGGAAACCTATGTATTTGAAATCCAAGCTGAACCAGTTTTTGATTACGAGCTTCCTGAATTGCGCTATGTCCCAATCCCTCGTTATCCATCAATTGCACGAGACATTGCACTTGTTGTGGATAAGGATGTCCATGCAGCAACGCTCGAATCAATCATTAAAGATTCCGGCAGAAAGCTATTGAGAGACGTTCATGTATTCGATCTCTATGAAGGAAAGAATATGGAAAAGGGTAAAAAATCCATTGCCTTTTCACTGACCTATGCTGATCCTGAAAGAACACTAACGGACGAGGAAGTCACAAAAACCCATGAAAAAGTATTGTCAGCATTGAAAGAAAAAGCTGGTGCAGAGCTTCGCAGCTAGGAACAAGAAGCACAAGCGCCTTTTATTTCCTCCAAAGACCGGGACATCAATCCCAGTCTTTTCAAATGTTTTTCATGGATTGAGGGAGACGCTTTGCTGAAATGTGATAGAATGTCCTTATAGAAGAAGTTCAAAAAGTCACCGAATATAAGCGGAAAATCTCTTCGTTGACTTGTTTCTGTGGGTTTATGTATCTAAAAGGCATACATTCCGCTGTGTGAAACAAGCCGCCTCGCCCTTTTTACTTCTAATTTGGAAACTTTTTGAACACACACTTATAAACCTGTTTCATCCTTCATGGCTGTCCATGAAAGGGGGAGGAGGATCAATGTGAATTGGAATATTTTCTCGGGCTTTACTTGGTACGAGATGTGGAGCCCGATAACTTTTATGGTCGTTGCATTAGCTTCGGTCATTTATGCAAAAAAAATCATGCATTCTTCCAACTATAAGGTTACAAAGAAGCAAATGGCCTATTATTATACAGCGGCAGTTTTGTTTTATATTGTTAAAGGCAGTCCGTTAAAAATAGCTGCTGACTATTTTTCTTTCAGTGCTCATGTAATCGAGGTCATGACAGTATTGTTCATTGTACTGCCATTGTTCATTTTAAGTATGCCTCCCCAATGGATTCGGCAATATTTCTGGAATCACAGGCTGAAATTTACGATTAAGCTGCTAGGACACCCATGGATGGCTGCATTGCTGTTTAACGGAGCATTAACTGTTTATTTTGCGCCGCCATTATTCAACGTTATTCAGCAAAGTGTAATACTTTCGATTATCAGCCAAATCTTTCTGATTTTTACCGGCTTCTTGATGTGGTGGACGATTATTATGCCATTGCCGGAGATTAGCAAATTCTCGTATTTCACGAGGGTTGCGTATATTTTTCTGAACTCAGTTTTACTGATGCCGATTGGAATTTTTCTACTTATTGGGATAACGGAGGCACATTATACGTTATATACGGCAGTGGCTGGAGAACTGTTTCCATCGCTGTCAGCGGTTTATGACCAGCAGCTTGGCGGAGGTATTTTGAAAGTCATCCAACTCACAAGCTATGGAATTGCCCTTTTTTGTCTCATTGGAAACTGGAGTAAGAAAGAAGATGAGCGTGAAGGCCAGATTGATGATGAAAATATTCGTGTTGTCCAAGGTGTAGTGATTCATTTGCCGAAAAAATAAAAGCTGCTGTGGCTTAAAAATGCCAATAGCAGCTTTTTAGTTTTTCTCCGATATAAACGTAAACTCTTTTTCATCTGCCCCATGTGACATAAACGTCTTTTCAATAAAATGGATTTTTTGATTTTGATCAATAGTCAGAACGGTTGAGCAGCGTGTCCCATAATCAGGGCTTTTGATAAAGATGGAAGATAGTGTCTTTTCAAGCTGTAAAGGAACGCCGGTTCGCGGTAATTTCTCTTCTGGCGCTGTTTCTTGATCGCCAAGGAGGGCAAAGAGTTGTTCATGATTCAATCCGTTGTCCAGCATCTGTTTTAATTTTCGCTTGCCTTTTTCAACTTTAGGCCATGGAGTATCAAGCTGGTCATTGCTCAGCCCGTAAATACCAGGCTCCAGTTGTTTGATTTCGTTCCCGATATTAGAGTAATACATCAGGCTGTCCCCATCTGAAACGAATAAATTGAATCCTCTATAGTTCAAATTTTCTTGTTGAAGCTTTTTTAAAAACTCGAAAGAGGATTCGTCTCCGGCCAAAAAGTCGCGGACGATATGTCCCCTTGATTTTTTATCTGCTTTTTCAAATTCCGAAGGGTTCCTATAATTAGTAAGCGCGGCAAATCTGCCAGTCCGGGTGACACCCATCCAAGTGCCCATTTGTTCCAAGTCCCTGCCAGCTAAAATAGAAGGATTGTCTTCCCAAAAATATGCCGCTTTAGTAGGACGTTTGTAAAATTCGTCCCGATTTGCTGCTGTAATCAAGTTATAATTTGGATGGCAGCGATAAGCAATAAAAATGATACACATAATATCTCTCCAATTTTGATAGAATGTCATCCTGCTTTAACGCGTTACCGCACTGGGGGTCCGCACTGGGGGTCAGACCCCTAATTTTTTTCTCCGGCCCGGAAGCCTGATAGAAAGGAAAAGTACTACAGCACAGAAAACAAGGCAGATCATCGCGACGTTATGCAGGTGCTGGATGTCCAAATGGCGGTTAAAAGCCAAGCCCAGTAAGCTGGATGATAGGATAGATCCCAAATACCTGCTTGTTTGGAATAGTCCCGATGCTGATCCTGTATCCTCCGGTCTCACGTGCTCATAAAGGGCTGTCTGCATGGAAATATTGCTGAATCCGTTGCTCATTCCCAAAACTGCCATGATGACCAGTAGCCAAGAAAGGGATGATGTTTCACGCAAGGTAAGTAGAAGTGCGGTTCCAATAAAAAGAATCGACGAGCCGATAATCAGAGCGGGCTTAGGTCCATGACGGTCAATCAGCCTTCCTACAAACGGCGATACAATGACACCGAATCCTGCTAGGGCAAGCATAATTAAGCCGGTATTTCCAGGACTGTATTTTTTGACCTGCTGTAAAAACGTCGGAAAGCCGAAAAAATAACAATAATAGACGAGATTTATAGTGATAAACTGAAGATAAATCAGCGTGACATTTGGATTCCTTTTAAGTCTTTTGACATCAATAAATGGCTCTGCCTGCCTCTTTTCATAATAATAAAAACTAATGGACGAAACGGCAAAGATTATAAATGCCCACCAATGAATCTGCGTATCTAATGATAAAAGAAACAGAATTAGGCCGATCACTGCAATGATAAACAGGGTGATGCCAAGGAAGTCGATGCGCGCCAGTTCAAATTTTCCTTGTCCTTTTTCAGGTAAAATAAAAATGGCCATGAAAAATGAGACAATGATAAAAGGAAAGTTTACAATGAAAATGGAAGGCCAATCCCATGAATCAATCAAGAGCCCGCCGATGGATGGACCAAAAGCGGCAGAAGTAGAGGCAAAAATTGAAAGCGTTGCCAGAGCTTTCGCCTGTCCTTTTGTAATGCTTGTCCGCACAATGCTCATTCCACTTGGAAATAAAGTGGAGCTGCCAATCGCCTGCAGTGCCCGGCAGCCAAGTAAAAAAGGAAAGTTGGGAGAGAACGGTGCCAACATTGAAGCGGTTGCAACCGTAACAAGTCCAGCAAGAAACATTCTCTTTGGGCCGAACATATCGCTCAATTTTCCCATGACGGGTTGACCAGCGGCACTGGCAAGATAAAATACTGAAATCAGCCAGGAAGCATCGGCAAATGTAAGTTCGAAATCCTGCTGCATCCGTGTCAATGCTACAGAAATCATGGATGAATTCAATGGGTTCAATAATGTGCCGAGACCAATAGTTAAAACAAGAACCCATGGTTTATGCGTTTTCTTTGTTCCTGTCATTACGAATCACCTGACTTTTCTCATCCGCTACGTTAAAAAACATCCTAACGATTTATTTAAGGATAGTCAATTAATTGGCATTTTTAGCCTTTTTAATTCATTTCATTACTGTTCTTGCTTTTTTCATATATGGGAGGTCAAAGATTATTAACATCATTTAGCAGAAGTCTCCCACATCTGTAAGTGGTGAGATGAATGCATATTGGTATTCCATTCAGTGGGGTTCAAACCCCGGCTGAATAAAGTTAAAGCCTCCGGCGAATGCCACAGATTTTCAGAGGAAATTTATCGAGAGGAGCTCGACAAAATCAAATACGCCAAGGCGCATTTGATTTTGTCGGCACTTACTACAGATAAAGATCGTAATCAGTGAGGACCCTTTTTTTGGGGGACATGGAACTAAGCTCATTTGTCTTAAGCTGGTTCAGCAGGAGCCTGTCCATTTGAAGATTGAAAGAAGGCGCGAATAGGCTTACTGATGGTCACTAGTTGCATTTCAGATGTATATCAATTGTTATTGGATGTCCATCATGTTGGATGAGTCATGAAGGACATGGAAAAAGTCGCAGGAAAATATCTAAAGATTGTCCATCGGATGGAGGGGCTATAGTGAAAAGATTTCTTCTGATCTCGCTCATATTGTTTCTGTCGGCTTGTTCACAATCCAAATCGCACAAGAAACAAATGGATCACAGTGAAGAGGAGAATCAGCCGGCATCCGGAATGACCATCGAGGCTCGATTTGCTGACCGGCTGCAAACTCCCTGGTCCATTACGAAGAAAAGCTCTACTTTTTTTATAAGTGAACGAAACGGAACAATTGCTGAAGTAGCAGTTAAGTCCGCTAAGGTAAAACGTGACCAAGTCTTATTGAATAAGCCCTTATACACTGAGGGAGAAGGAGGTCTACTTGGTCTTGAGCTGATACCGGATACGAATGTTGAAGCACTGGCTTATCATACCTATCTAGAGGATGGCAAGATTTTGAATCGACTGATACGCTTACAGAAGGATGAGGATCAATGGCTTGAAACGGTTGCATTATTGGAAGGAATACCGGGTGCCAACATCCATAATGGGGGTAGAATCAAAATAGGTCCGGATCACAAGGTATATGTGACAACTGGAGATGCAGCAGAGCCTGGGCTTGCCCAGCAACTGGAAAGTCTTGCTGGGAAAATCTTACGGTTGGAATTGGACGGCTCTGTTCCTGAGGACAATCCATTTGCGGGCTCACCTATCTATTCATTCGGACACCGTAATCCACAAGGTCTTGCATGGGATGAGTCGGGCCAGTTATATGCAACTGAGCATGGACAAAGTGCCCATGATGAAATCAATAGAATTGAATCAGGACAAAATTACGGATGGCCGATTATTCAGGGTGATGAAGAAAGTCATGGAATGGAGCCACCCTTATTTCATACAAAAGGAAATACCTGGGCACCAAGTGGAATAGCTTATCATGATGGTAGCCTCTATATCAGTAATCTCCGTGGAGAGGCTGTAAGACTTTTTGATTTGCAACAAAGGAAGGCAGAAATTTTTGCAAATGGAAATGGACGAATTCGGGACGTTATCATTGAAAAAGGCACACTTTATTTTATTACGAATAATACAGATGGAAGAGGCAAGCCTTCAGCAAACGACGACCAATTGATCGGAATGTCTCTGGAATAGGACATTTTTCTTATCATGCAGCTGCAAGTCAGGACTGGGGCAATGCCTTTAGTTTGGAAGCCGGAACAATTGTTGGTATTTCTGCCAGCAGTCGACTCCGGCCTTTCGCTAGTAAAAAATAAGCCCATACAAGCCTGAAGTGAGTGCAGCGACCAACCTTCCATCTCGAGCTCGCTTTTCTACATCCCCGCCAGCTTTTTGGCTTTTCCCGTATTTGCAAAATGCAGTTTTGTAAACTCGTTCAATGCGTAAATGCCTTTTTCTTTAATGAGTCTGGCAGCAGCTTGGTCAACTTTGGCGCCTGCTCCTTTTGGAATTGTAAATCCAACTTTTTTGCTTAATCCATCAAAAGCGCGAATAAAAGAGTAGCGGGCTAGGATAGATGCTGCAGCTACCGCTAAATGGATACTCTCTGCCTTCGTGCTGAAATAGACCCTCTCATTCTGAATCACTTTTTGCCCTTTTAAGTGTTTGTAATAGACAGGAGCCTGGGCAAATTGATCAACCAGAATGGCATCCGGCTTTTCAGGTGAAATCTTCTCGAGAAGATAATGATGTGCTTGGTTGTGCAGGATGGCCGTCATTTTTCCTTGCGTCATGCCTGATCCTTGAAGTTTGTTGTATTTGGGATTATCCAGCTTCAATAGGCTGTATGGTAAAAAAGCTAGCAAATCTTTGGCAATCTTGATAATTTGGGAGTCTGTCAGATCCTTTGAATCCTTAACACCCAGTTCTTTCACGAGAGGAATCTGGTCGGCTCTTACATATGCTGCCACAACAATGAGCGGCCCAAAGTAGTCTCCCTTGCCGACTTCGTCGGAGCCTACGATTGACATACTCGAGATATTGGTCGGCAACGGATTTCCTGATCCCTTCGGTGAAGAAGAATGTTTTGTCTGATTTGAGTCAGGTTTGCTCCATTGTTTTGCTTCTTCTTCATTTCTGGCTCCCTGAAACATGACTTTCCCTGATTTATAGGCAGTGATGACACAGCCGTTTTTCTTTGCAAAAAAAATACTCCCGGGAGGGGTCTTTTCTGAAAGGTAAGGCTGATAATATTCTTTCATCTTCTTAATTTCTTCCATTGTTGTTTGAATCACTGTATTAGCCATAAGACGGCATCCTCCTGATCTATACTTCGCTTGTATCATGATAAATAATTCCCATCTTTTTTTATTCATGCTATGATATAAGGTAGGATTTTTCACATGAAAAAGTATTTTTAAACACGCACTTTAAAGCTTTATATGAAGAAATGGGGGCATAACGTTGTCGTCAAGTGAAAAGACCCGCACTCCAGTTACAATCTATGGGCAACATTATATCATTACAGGGGCAGAGACGTCAGCGCATATGAGACTAGTAGCAAAGCTTGTTGATGAGAAAATGCGGGAAATCCGATCGGTAAACCCCAGTCTTGATACTAGCAAGCTGGCCGTTCTAACGGCTGTTAATGCTGTCCATGAGCAAATTAAACTTCAAGAGCGCCTGGAGCATCTGGAACAAGAGCTTTCGCGTTTAAAGGAATGAAATATGTATGTTAAGTTTATCTTTATTGATCATCTTGATCATTGGTTTTTTTGTCGGCCTTAGAAGGGGATTTATTCTTCAACTGATTCATATGATCGGTTTCGTTGTTTCTTTTATCTTAGCCTATATTTTTTATGATGATCTGGCTCCCAAACTCCGTCTTTGGATTCCATATCCGGACTTTGATCCGGGAAAGACATTGCAAATGGTCTTTGATGGGGTTGGGATGGATGAGGCCTTTTATCGTGCTATTGCATTTGTCATTATCTTTTTTGCTGTCCGGATCGTTCTCGGTATCATCGGGTCAGCACTTGATTTTGTTGCGAGCCTTCCAATCTTAAAAACACTGAATGTCTGGGCCGGCGGCATTCTTGGATTTTTGGAAGTTTATTTAATGATTTTTATATTGCTGTATATCGCGGCATTACTTCCGATTCCGGCAATCCAGGAGGCCATTAATGGTTCATTCCTTGCCAAAGGGATGATTCATTATACACCTTTTTTATCTGCTGAATTGAAAAAATGGTGGATTGACTATATTCAAAGTTGACTTCTCTTTGCGAAGAGAAGTTTTTCTTTTAGCATTCTTATTTGTTAAAATGAGAGGCAGGAGAATGGAGAACGGTTGGTGACAGAAATGGGAGTAAATAAAAAAGATGTCATTCGTTTATTGGAACAAATTGCGGTTTATATGGAGCTCAAAGGGGAAAATCCATTCAAGACGGCCGCATTCAGAAAAGCGGCTGCTGCAATGGAAGCGGATGACAGGAGCTTATCCGAAATCGAGGACTTTACAAAAATTCCATCTATCGGAAAGGGAACGGCTGCAGTCATTGAGGAATTTATAGAAGACGGCGTGTCTTCTGTCCTTCAGGAACTCCAGGAAACGGTGCCTAAAGGATTAATTCCTCTTTTGCAAATTCCCGGGCTTGGTGGCAAGAGTATTGCAAGATTATATAAAGAACTTGAAGTTGTTGATGTGGTATCACTAAAAGAAGCTTGCGAAACAGGTAAGCTTAGAACAATCAAGGGTTTTGGCAAAAAAACGGAAGAGAATATCAAAGAGGCATTGGCATCAATGGGCAAGCAGCCAGATCGATTGCCTATTTCCTATATGATTCCGATGGCGGAGTCGATTGAAGCTTCTTTGAAAGAGATAAAGGAAATCTCAAGCTTTTCAAGAGCTGGAAGCCTTAGGCGGGTAAGGGAAACGATTAAGGATCTTGATTTTATCATTGCAACAGAACATCCGCAGACTGTCAAAGAAAAGTTGCTTGAACTTGAAGGAGCTGGAGAAGCGACTGCAAGCGGGAATACTAAAGTGACCCTCTTGATGGAAGGCGGGCAGTATCGAATTTCCGTCGATTTTCGTATCGTCGCTCCCTATGAATTTGCAACGGCTCTGCATCATTTTACTGGTTCGGCTGAACATAATGTCCGCATGCGCCAGCTTGCAAAAGCAAGAGGGGAAAAAATCAGTGAATATGGCGTTGAGAATACTGAAACAGGTGAAGTCAAAACCTTCCAATCCGAAAGCGACTTTTTCCATCACTTTGATTTACCGTTTATTCCACCGGAAATTAGGGAGGACGGCAAAGAGGTGGAGGAATATGATGGCAACAGGAAGTTAATCCATATTGATGATATAAAAGGCGATCTTCACATGCATACAACCTGGTCAGACGGTGCTTTTTCCTTAGAGGAAATGGTGGAAGCTTGTCGGAAAAAAGACTATCAATATGTGGCGATAACGGACCATTCCCAATTTTTAAGAGTGGCCAACGGCTTGACTGTAGACCGTATCAAAAGACAGAATGAGGAAATTAAAGAGTTAAATGAGAAGTATGATGATATTTTAATTTTATCGGGCATTGAAATGGATATTTTGCCAGACGGAAGCCTTGATTATGACGATGAACTGCTGGGGGAACTTGATATTGTCATTGCATCCATTCATTCAAGTTTTTCCCAGTCGCGGGAAAAGATTATGGAGCGATTGAGAAATGCTTTGGAAAATCCCCATGTGGACATTATCGCTCATCCGACTGGCAGGCTGATAGGCAGGCGTGAGGGTTATGATGTAGATGTTAAAAGGTTGATTGAGCTGGCCAATGAAACGGATACAGCATTGGAGCTGAACGCTAATCCCGCCAGACTGGATTTAGCCGCGGAACATTTACGACATGCCCAGGAACAAGATGTGAAGCTGGTAATCAATACGGATGCGCATAATATCAGAAACCTAGACTTCATGGAACTCGGGATAGCATTTGCAAGAAGGGGATGGGTACAGAGCTCATCTGTTATGAATACATGGGAACCGGATGAATTAGTCAAGTTTTTACAACGGAATGATTAGGTTTTTGGGAAAGGGGACTTAAAACAAAGTTCATGAATGAAAAAATATTAAAGACGCTTGAATTTAATAAAATTCTTCTGCAATTGGAGGAATTCGCGGCCTCTGAGTTGGGAGTGGAAAGAATCAGAAAGCTGAAGCCGTCCACATCTTTTGAGGAGGTTGTATTGCTTCAAGAAGAGACGGACGAAGCAGCTCATGTACTTAGGCTAAAGGGACATGCCCCTTTAAATGGGATCTTTAATATCACCCCGCATATTAAGCGTACGCAAATCGGCGGGGTGCTGAATCCTATTGAGCTTGTACAAATCGGAAGCACGATCCATGCTGGCCGTTCAATGAAGCGTTTTATAGAGGAACTAATCGAAGATAACGGATTGGACATTCCAATTTTATCAGGAAAAGCCGATCAAATTGCTGTAATGACACCATTGGAGCATGAGATTAAGAACGCCATTGATGAAGGCGGTGAAGTGCTAGATTCTGCAAGCCCGGAATTAAGGAGCATCAGGCTTAAAAAAAGAAGGGATGAAAACAGGATAAGGGAGAAGCTTGAGAGCCTTATCCGTGGAAGAAATGCACAGAAGATGCTTTCCGACGCTATTATCACAATTCGGAATGAGCGCTTCGTCATTCCGGTTAAACAGGAATATCGCTCTAACTACCCTGGGATCGTACACGACCAGTCATCTTCAGGGCAGACCTTGTTCATTGAACCACAGGCAGTCGTTGATCTGAACAATGGTCTTCGTGAATTGCATGTGAAAGAAAACCGTGAAGTCGAGCGGATTCTCATCGAATTGTCCGGGAAAGTGGCTGAAGCAGCGGATGATCTGTTTGTCCTTGTAAAAGTCATGGAGTCCCTTGATTTTATTTTTGCAAAGGCCCGTTTTGGAAAAGCGATGAAGGGAACAAGACCTGGTGTCAATAAAGAAGGTCGCATTCAATTGTTTAAAGCCAGGCATCCGTTGATTCCTCCAGAAGAGGTTGTGGCAAATGATGTTACCCTTGGGATAGATTTTTCCACGATCGTCATTACCGGACCGAATACTGGGGGAAAGACCATTACTTTGAAAACGGTCGGGCTTCTTACACTGATGGCGCAATCAGGCCTGCTTATTCCAGCATCAGAAGAATCGGAGCTGGCGGTTTTCAAGGAAGTATTTGCAGATATCGGCGATGAACAGTCAATCGAGCAGAGTTTGAGTACCTTTTCTTCACATATGGTCAATATCGTAGAGATATTGAAACATGTAAATGATGAAAGCTTGGTTCTTTTTGATGAGCTTGGTGCTGGGACGGATCCTCAGGAAGGTTCGGCGCTGGCAATCTCTATATTAGATGATGTATATAGTCGGGGAGCTCGCGTGATCGCTACAACACATTATCCAGAATTGAAAGCATATGCGTATAATCGTGAAGGAGTTATCAATGCGAGTGTGGAATTTGATGTTGAGACTCTAAAGCCGACATACAGACTTCTGATTGGTGTGCCTGGACGAAGCAATGCATTTGAAATTTCCAAGCGGCTTGGATTATCCGAAGACATCATTACACATGCAAAATCGTTCATAGATACGGAAAGCAATGAAGTGGAAAACATGATTGCGTCTTTAGAGAAGAGCCGAAAAGAGGCTGAGAGTGATTATGAAGAGGCTCATTTTTATTTGAAAAATGCTGAAAATCTTCATCGGGATCTTCAGAAGCAGATGGTTGAGTTTTATGAGCGGGAAAAAGAAATGTATGCAAGTGCTGAGCAAAAAGCAGTCGAGATTGTGGAGAAAGCTAGGACCGAAGCTGAAGATGTCATAAGTTCATTGCGGAAAATGAGAATGGAAGGCAATGCACAAGTAAAAGAGCATGAATTGATAGAGGCTCGTAGAAGGCTCGATACCGCTGTTCCTGAATTGGATAAAGGAGTTGGCCGTGCTAAAAATTCCAAGCAAAAGCGCAAGCTGCAGCCGGGTGATGAGGTCATGATTACCACATTCGGCCAAAAAGGTACTTTGCTGGAAAAAATGGGCGAGAACGAATGGCAGGTACAGGCGGGTGTTCTAAAAATGAAAGTGGCCGAAAAGGATATGGAATTTATCAAATCTGAACCAAAACCTGAGCCAAAGCCTCTTGCCACCGTTAAAGGAAGGGATTATCATGTCGGGCTCGAACTCGACATACGCGGTGAGCGGTATGAAGATGCCCTGCGTGAAGTGGAAAAATATATTGACGATGCTCTTCTTGCCAACTATCCGCGTGTATCTATCATCCATGGGAAAGGAACAGGTGCACTTCGGTCGGGAGTTACGGAATATTTGAAACATCATCGAGCAGTTAAACGTATAAGACTTGGAGAAGCAGGGGAAGGCGGGAGTGGCGTCACAGTTGTCGAATTTAAGTAGCTCCAGCTGAACCCCTGTTAAAAAGGGGAATGATTTGAATGGACTCTTTTTGGGAAAATTCATTTGTACAAACGGCGGGCTATTACAGTGTTACAGTCCTTTGCATGGTTCTCTTCCTGTTTATATTTGAAATAGTGACCAAATATAAGAACTGGGAAGAAATAAAAAAAGGAAATGTAGCGGTTGCAATGGCTACCGGAGGAAAGATTTTTGGGATTGCCAATATTTTCAGGCATTCTATTTTACACCATGATTCTTTATTCATAATGATTGGGTGGGGAATGTACGGTTTTTTCCTCTTGTTGACTGGATACTTTATCTTTGAATTTTTGACGCCAAAGTTTAGAATTGATGAAGAGATAGAAAAAGACAACCGCGCTGTTGGCTTTTTGGCAATGGTCATTTCCGTCGGATTGTCATATGTCATCGGTGCTGGCATTCATTAAGGAGGAAACCGTGGAAAAACTGGCAAAAGTGCTGTTTGTAGTTTGCAGCATCTTTATCATAGTTGGGATTATATACTTAGTACGAGTATAAAGCCGTCTGTAAATTACAGGCGGTTTTTCATTTGTAACAAAGCAGCCTTTGACGCCAAAAAGCGAGGGCGGAAAAGCTCATTCCTCAAAATTCATCTTGCACCTTTCTTATATTGTTCCGATAATTTAGTCAATTGGTTGTACTATCGCCTATCGTTGTAATATAATATTTATAAGTTGAAATTTTCTTACTGTTCATTAGAAAAGGAGGAATGTAAATTTATGAAGCCTTGGTTGGAGCTTTATCCGGACACCCTTCCCAAAACTCTGGATTATGATCGAAAACCAGTGCAGCAATATTTGACAGATGCAGCCCAAAATTATCCTGACAAAACGGCTATTCATTTTATGGGCAAAGAACTAACGTACCGTGAGCTCTACAAAAGCTCTCTCAGAATGGCGACATATTTGCGAACGCTGGACATCAAGAAAGGCGACCGGGTTGCAATTATGCTTCCGAATTCTCCGCAAGCTGTCATCAGTTATTATGGAATTCTTTATGCAGGAGCCATTGTGGTGCAGACAAATCCCCTTTATACGGAAAGGGAACTCGAGTACCAAATGAAGGATTCGGGTGCAAAAGCAATCATTGGGCTAGATATCCTTTATCCACGGATCATGAAAGTGATCGGGAATACAGAACTGCAACATGTTATTGTAACCGCAGTCAAAGATTACTTGCCGTTTCCTAAAAATGTCATTTATCCTTTTATACAAAAACGCGATACTGGCCTCGTTGTCAAGGTAAAGCATGAAGGCAATCAGCACCTGTTTAAAGAGATAATGACCAGAACATCACCAAAAGAAGTACCGTTGGAGTTCGATTTTGACAAGGATCTAGCACTCTTGCAATATACAGGCGGAACGACAGGAAATCCTAAGGGGGTTATGCTCACTCATAAAAACTTGATTGCCAATGCAACTGCGTGTGATGCCTGGCTTTACAAAATGAAAAAGGGAGAGGAAAAAATCCTTGGTGTGCTTCCGCTGTTCCATGTTTATGGAATGACAACTGTACTGATTTTAGGGGTCATGCAGGGCTATGAAATGATTCTGCTTCCGAAATTTGATGCGGAAACTACTTTAAAAACCATTCATAAACAAAGGCCGACTTTGTTTCCAGGAGCACCGACTATTTATATCGGGCTGATGAATCACCCAGATATTAAAAAGTATGACTTGTCTTCCATCGAATCATGTATTAGCGGATCAGCTCCTTTACCTGTGGAAGTCCAGGAGAGGTTCGAGAAGTCAACCGGAGGAAAGCTAGTTGAGGGATTTGGTTTGACCGAAACTTCCCCAGTCACCCACGCTAATTTCCTTTGGGATCGTGAACGAGTGAAGGGCAGCATAGGTGTTCCGTGGCCTGATACCGATGCAATGATTGTTTCTACGGAAAATGGGGAACCTTTAGCGCCGGGAGAAGTTGGAGAAATAGCGGTAAAAGGTCCGCAAGTCATGCAAGGATACTGGAATATGCCTGAAGAAACAGAACAGACGCTAAAAGACGGGTGGTTATTCACCGGCGATTTGGGATATATGGACGAAAAGGGATATTTCTATGTTGTTGATCGTAAAAAGGATATGATTATTGCAGGAGGGTTCAATATATATCCACGCGAGATAGAAGAAGTGCTTTATGAGCATCCTTCAGTCCAGGAAGTTGTGGTTGCTGGTGTACCAGACGTGTATAGAGGGGAAACTGTCAAAGCCTATGTCGTTTTAAAAGAAGGAGAAAATGTTACCGAGCAACAGTTGGATGAGTTTGCCCGAAAGCATTTAGCAGCATTTAAAGTGCCTAGAATCTATGAATTTAGGGATGAGCTCCCCAAAACCGCTGTTGGAAAAATTCTGCGGCGTAATCTAGTAGATGAAGAGAAAAGGAAAATGGGCCAAGAAGAAAAGCTGGGATAATCATTGTTGTTGGCATCGGGATTTTTAGCGCCTATCAGCCAATTCCGCTTCGCTATAAACGTTTCATTTTCATTTTACGTCGAGGATCAGGCGCTTGTTTTTTTATCATAATAGCCAGATTTTTTGAGACGTGTAATTTCTTGACAGAAAATTGGATAAGATTTATTATATTTTTATGAATGAGCAATCATTCATTTTACTGTACAGAAGGTGAAACAAGTGAAAAGAAACAGACCAAAGTATAAACAAATCATTGAAGCGGCCGTTGTTGTTATTGCTGAAAATGGCTATCATCAGGCACAAATTTCCAAAATAGCCCGGCAGGCTGGAGTGGCGGATGGCACTATTTATCTCTACTTTAAAAATAAAGAAGATGTACTCATCTCAGTTTTTCAAGAAAAAATGGCCATGTTTGTTGAAACAATTAATGAAGGGATTGCAGGAAAAGAAACGGCTTCGGAGAAATTATTAGTAATGTTTGAAAGCCATTTCAAAATTTTATCTGCAGACAAAAAGCTTGCGATTGTCACTCAATTGGAATTAAGACAATCCAACAAAGATCTGCGGTTTAAAATTAATGAAGTACTGAAGGATTATTTAAGTGTATTGGAAAGCATCCTGGAATATGGAAAAGAACGCGGAGAGTTTGCGGCTGACCTCGACATCCGGCTGGCAAGGCAAATGATTTTTGGAACTATGGATGAAACAGCAACAACTTGGGTGTTAAACGAACATAAATATGACTTGGTCGCGCTCGCTCCCAAAGTACACAAGCTAATTTTGAATGGGTGCATATCCGAGAACGCTGCTTCATAAAAAAACCGTCTTGAAGGGAGCTAGCTCACATGGAGTTTTTGACAGTTTCAAAGGAAAACAATGCAGCTTTTATCAAAATCGAAAGGCCTCCCGCTAATGCACTTTCAACGGCTGTAATTCAGGAGCTTGGCCAGCAAATGGAAGAGCTTGAGAACGACAATAGCATCAGGGCAATCCTTTTATATGGTGAAGGCCGCTTCTTTTCCGCAGGAGCAGATATAAAGGAATTTACAGAAGTACAAAGCGGTGAGGCATTTTCCGAACTGGCCGCTGACGGCCAAAGGATATTTGAAAAAATTGAAACGTTCCCGAAACCGGTTGTCGCTGCCATCCATGGGGCAGCACTTGGAGGAGGCCTTGAATTGGCAATGGCTTGCCACATCAGACTTGTTAGCGAAAATGCGAAGCTCGGACTTCCGGAACTTCAGCTTGGGCTAATACCGGGATTTGCCGGAACACAGCGTCTTCCGCGATACGTAGGAGTAGCCAAAGCAGCGGAAATGCTTTTTACAAGTAAGCCGCTGACTGGAAAGGAAGCGGTGCAATGGGGGTTAGCCAACCAAAGCTATCCGGAAGAAGAGCTGTTAAACGAAGCGAAAGAGCTAGTACGATTAATCGCGAAAAAGAGTCCGGCCTCTCTCAAGGCTGCTATTGAACTTCTCCAGTTTGGAAAGGGAAGGAGTTTTTACAACGGAGTCAATCTGGAAGCCGCAAAATTTGGTGAAGTTTTCACAACGAGGGATGGACAGGAAGGTATCCGGGCTTTTATTGAAAAAAGAGAGCCAAAATTTACGGGAGAGTAATAGTTATTTATCAGTTTCATATTATAGGAGGTTCGATCATGAATATTTACGTGCTTATGAAAAGAACATTCGACACTGAAGAAAAAATAGCCATTTCAAACGGCCAGATTGAAGAGGATGGGGCAGAGTTCATCATCAACCCTTATGATGAGTATGCGATTGAGGAAGCCATCCGTATTCGCGATGAGCATGGGGGAGAGGTGACTGTCGTTAGTGTCGGCGAGGAAGATGCCGAAAAGCAGATTAGGACAGCGTTGGCAATGGGAGCCGATAAAGCGGCATTGATTGATATTGAAGACGATTTGGATAATTATGATGAGTTTTCGGCGGCTGCGATTTTGGCTGAATATCTGCAGGATAAAGATCCGGATCTGATTTTGGCAGGAAATGTTGCCATTGACGGAGGTTCTGGGCAGGTAGGGCCGCGTGTTGCAGATATTTTGGATATTCCATACGTAACGACTATCACCAAATTGGAGATTGATGGTGAAGCAGTGAAAATCGTTCGTGATGTTGAAGGGGACTCCGAGATCATTGAAACATCTCTTCCATTACTTGTGACTGCCCAGCAAGGATTAAATGATCCGCGGTATCCATCTTTGCCAGGAATCATGAAAGCGAAGAAAAAGCCTTTGGAAGAATTGGAATTGGATGATTTGGACCTGGATGAGGATGATGTTGAGCCGAAAACGAAAACGGTTGAAATATTCCTTCCTCCAGAAAAAGAAGCGGGCCGGATTCTAGATGGTGAATTGAAGGACCAAGTAAAAGAGCTTGCAGGTTTGCTCAGTAAAGTAATATAACATCCCTTTTACAGAGAAACAGGAGGTATGAAGCAATGGCTAAAAAAGTATTGGTACTCGGTGAACTCCGGGATGGCAGTTTAAGGAATGTTTCATTTGAAGCAATAGCGGCAGGAAAGAAAGTAGCTGAGAGTGGAGAAGTGGTCGCTGTTCTAATCGGTGATTCCGTGAAGGACAGTGCGAGTGAGATGATTCATTACGGGGCGGATCGTGCGATTACAGTAGAAGACGAACAATTAAAGCATTATACTTCAGACGGTTTTTCACAGGCGTTTATGGCAGTTGTCAATGAAGAAAATCCGGACGTTATCGTCTTTGGGCATACTTCTCTGGGAAAAGATCTTTCTCCAAAGATTGCCAGCAAATTGAACACAGGCCTTATTTCTGATGTTACGGCCATTGAAGAGGGCAATGATGGAATGGTGTTTACCCGCCCTATTTATTCAGGAAAGGCATTTGAAAATAAGGTCATTACGGATGGAATCACATTCTTTACGATCAGGCCAAATAACATCGAACCAATGGCGAAGGATGAGTCTAGAAGCGGTGAAGTCACGCCAGTTAGTGCAGAAATAAAAGATTTGCGAACAATTATTAAAGAAGTCATTACAAAAGCAAGCGAAGGTGTAGACTTATCTGAAGCGAAAGTCATTGTTGCAGGTGGACGAGGTGTAAAAAGTGCGGAAGGCTTTGAGCCTTTGAAGGAGCTTGCGGATGTTCTGGGCGGTGCCGTGGGAGCCTCACGTGGCGCTTGTGACGCTGATTATTGCGACTACTCACTGCAAATCGGACAAACTGGAAAAGTTGTTACGCCGGATCTTTACATTGCTTGTGGAATATCTGGAGCCATTCAGCATATGGCAGGCATGTCCAACTCAAAAGTGATCGTCGCCATAAACAAGGATCCAGAAGCAAACATCTTTAATGTAGCGGACTATGGAATCGTCGGCGACTTGTTTGAAGTGGTCCCATTGTTAACTGAAGAATTTAAAAAAATGAAAGTCACCTCATAAAAAGTTTCGCTGCGGGAATATTAAATCACAGGCAGATTGTTAGCGTGTATGAAATCCTGATGATATACTTGCCTTAGTTTCGGATAGTATATTAGGAGGTAAAAAAATGGCTATTATTAATGCAACCGACGAAAATTTCAAAGCTGAAACTGGCGAAGGAGTCGTTCTTGTAGACTTTTGGGCACCTTGGTGCGGTCCATGCAAAATGATTGCTCCAGTTCTTGAAGAATTGGACGGTGAGCTTGGCGATAAAATGAAAATCGCAAAAGTGAACGTGGATGAAAACCAAGATACAGCCAGCCAATTCGGTGTCATGAGCATTCCGACATTAATCGTAATGAAAGACGGAGAAGTCGTTGATAAAACTGTAGGCTTCCAGCCAAAAGAAGCGTTGGCAGATTTGGTGAATAAACACCTATAAGCCACTGAAAAGCCCGAGCACCCGCTCGGACTTTTTTTTTGAAAAAAAGTATGTTTGAGACTATGATGAGTATTAATTATGGAAAAAATATCGGCTTTGTCCAGCTTCGAAGGGCATGACGTCCCAGTTTTATCAATGCCACAGGCCTTGGGCTTGGAAGCGGCGAGACACTGGAAGACCTAGTGCCACCGAATCGCGTCTTAGCCTGCCTGCGTCACAGGACGTGGAGTTTTTAAAATCAGCCAAGTGCTATTGTGAAAGCCTCAAGACAAATGGTTGTGGTGGTAAAGCTTCTGCCCTGCATTTTGTCTTGTCTATGCTGATTCAAAGCGTTTGTGCATTTCATTTTGGGAGGTCACTTCCTTGAATCATTTAATAAAACATAAATTGGAAATTTTACCTGATCAACCTGGATGTTATTTAATGAAGGACAGACAGGGTACCATCATTTATGTGGGGAAAGCAAAGAAGTTAAAAAATCGAGTGCGGTCCTATTTTACAGGGTCTCATGACACCAAAACGCAGCGGCTCGTCTCTGAGATCCAGGACTTTGAATATATCGTTACTTCTTCTAATGTTGAAGCACTTATCTTAGAAATGAATCTGATTAAAAAACACTCTCCAAAGTATAACGTCTTGCTCAAAGACGATAAGAGCTACCCATATATTAAATTGACGAATGAGCGTCATCCAAGACTGATCATCACACGTAAGGTGAAGAAAGACAAAGCAAAGTATTTCGGCCCGTATCCAAACGCACAGGCGGCCCATGAAACGAAAAAGCTGCTTGATCGGTTGTACCCCCTTAGAAAATGTCAGTCGCTTCCTGATAGAGTCTGTTTGTATTATCATCTCGGCCAATGTCATGCACCGTGTGTCAATGAAGTCAGCCAGGAAACGTACAAGCAGATTACGGATGAAATTACGAGATTCTTAAACGGGGGATATAAGACGATCAAAAAAGAATTACAGAACAAAATGATCGAAGCTGCCGACCAACTTGAATTTGAGCGGGCGAAAGAATATCGGGACCAAATCAGCAATATTGAAACAACAATGGAAAAACAGACGATCATTTCTTCGGATTTTATCAATCGGGATGTGTTTGGATATGCAATCGATAAAGGATGGATGTGTGTACAGGTGTTCTTTATCCGTCAGGGAAAATTGATTGAACGGGATGTATCTTTATTCCCGGTCTACGGAGATCAAGAAGAAGAGTTTCTTACTTTTTTAGGCCAATTTTACCTCCAACCTCAGCATTTCAAGCCAAAAGAGATCCTTTTGCCCGATTCCGTTGATGCATCCATGGCGGAGCAGCTGGTTCAGACAAAAATCCTGATACCGAAAAGGGGACAAAAGAAGGATCTGGTTCAGTTGGCCGAAAAAAATGCGAAGGTTTCCCTTCACGATAAATTTGCCCTAATTGAAAGGGACGAAGAGAGAACAATCCGTGCGGTTGAGAAGCTTGGGGAAGCGATGGGCATTTATACTCCGTATCGGATTGAAGCTTTTGACAACTCCAATATCCAAGGGGCTGATCCGGTATCAGCTATGGTTGTTTTTATAAATGGAAAGCCGGATAGGAAGGAATATCGCAAATATAAAATCAAGACGGTGGAAGGACCCGATGACTATGAGTCAATGAGGGAAGTCGTCAGAAGAAGGTATTCCAGGGTGTTAAAAGATGGTCTTCCGCTGCCGGATCTGATTCTTATTGATGGGGGAAAAGGGCAGGTTGAAGCGGCTAAGGACATATTGGAGCAGGAGCTTGGCTTGGAAATTCCTGTGGCAGGATTGGCAAAGGATGAAAAACATAAAACTTCTCAGCTTTTGTTTGGAGATCCACTGGCTGTCGTTCCGTTGGCAAGGAACAGCCAGGAGTTTTATTTGATGCAAAGAGTTCAGGATGAAGTCCATCGCTTTGCCATCACATTTCATCGCCAACAGAGAGGGAAATCCGCATTCCAGTCGATCTTGGACGAGATATCTGGCATCGGGCCGGCAAGGAAGCAGAAGCTTCTTAAGCATTTTGGCTCATTGAAGAAAATGAAAGAAGCAGATATTGAAGAAATAACCAAACTGGGCATCCCAATGCCCATCGCAGTCAGTTTGATTGAAAAATTGAAAGAATAGTTGAATATGAACAAACTGCGTGCTATAATGAGTCGAAATCAATAAATTGATAGAGGCGCAAACCTTAAAGAGTAGTAATCTGGAGAAGCGTGGGCTTCGAGGAAGGGTTTATGAAAGGGAAGGATTGCCGAAGTAAAAATAAGCCCCATGATTATTTTTACTGGTTCTGTTATTGAATAAATGCAGAATTGTCAGTATGAACTGGTTCATACTGGAGGGCTATCTCATGTTGTGGCTTTTTCACTTTTATTTACTGTGACTCACAAGCAATGAGAGGAGACTCTCATTGCTTTTTTTTATGCTAAGGAAAGTATAAAGGTAACCAGAACTTTCCTTTCAAAGTCTATGAGTAATGTCTAGCTCTAGCGCCTATCGATTAGCAGACTTCGCGTCCTCTCTTGCGATAAGCCAACATCGGCTCCAATAGACAGGCGTTTGCGCTTATCTTAATTATTAAAGAAAGAAGGTAGATTATGGGTACCGTAGTCATCAAATTCGGGGGCTCGTCACTTAGCACAACCGATAAAATCAAAAATGCTGCAAGAATGATCATTGCAGAAAAGGAAAATGGAAAAAATGTCGTGGCTGTTGTTTCGGCAATGGGCAAAACGACTGACCAGCTATTGACTCTGGCTGGGGAAATTACAGCTCGTCCAGCCAAGCGGGAAATGGACATGCTGCTTACCACTGGGGAACAAGTATCCATTTCACTATTGTCGATGGCTTTGACAGAAATGGGAGCTGAAGCTGTTTCTTTGACCGGCTGGCAGGCAGGGATCATCACGGAAAAAGTGCATAATAATGCAAGAATTGTTGATGTTAAAGCGGATCATATAGAGAAAATTTTACAAGAGGGAAAAATAATCGTAGCGGCCGGCTTCCAAGGTGTAACGGAAGACGGAGAAATCACTACTCTCGGTAGAGGTGGGTCAGACACGACTGCGGTAGCCCTTGCAGCTGCGCTCAAAGCCGAACGCTGCTCCATCTGCACAGATGTAACCGGAGTCTTCACATCCGATCCACGCTACGTTCCGAAGGCGCGCAAGCTAGCATCCATTTCCTATGATGAAATGCTCGAGCTAGCGAATCTTGGCGCGGGTGTACTCCACCCACGTGCTGTTGAGTTTGCAAAAAATCACTCCGTCTCACTAGAAGTAAGATCAAGTAGTGAAAGTGAAAAAGGTACAGTAATTGAGGAGGAAGCTTCCATGGAAAAGAATTTGATTGTACGTGGTGTAGCATTTGAAGATAACATTACAAGAATGACAGTATTTGGGTTGAAAGATGAAATAACCGGACTTCCGTCTGTTTTCTCCACCCTGGCTGCCAATCAGATTGATGTGGATATTATTATTCAAAGTCAAACAGATAACGAGACGAACTTATCATTTTCGATCAAAGATAAAGACCGCCAGGAAGCGGTTGAAGTATTGGAAAAAGAAAAAGAGGCAATCGGATTTGATCATATTGAATGTGAGACCGGTCTTTCCAAAGTGTCCATTGTTGGATCAGGAATGGTTTCCAATCCTGGGGTGGCAGCGAAAATGTTTGCTGTATTGGCGGACAATGGAATCCAATCAAAAATGGTCAGCACATCTGAAATCAAAGTGTCAGTACTTGTGGATGCCGAGCAAATGAAACCGGCTGCTCAGCATTTGCATGATGCCTTTGAATTAGGTGCACTTGAAGAAACGGCCTCAAAATAAAAGAACAGCCTGCCTAATTAGAGGCAGGCTCTGCTTATGCAGCGAGACATACTCATCATTTGTTTAATCTGTCAGTATGGCTTTATGATCCCAGCGGACGACAAAAGTCACTTTACCTTGTTTTTTATTGACTTCTTCGAAAGCCTCGGCTGTCGCTTGTTTCATGGATTGCACCTGCTCGGCAAGAAATCCTGCTTCAAGGCGGAAACTGGGGTCTGACCCCATGACAAGACGTCTCTCGACAATGTCACCACTTAATTCCAGACGGAATTCGTTTTTCTTTTCATGGACTATATGTAGGTGTCCCCAGCCAGCTTCCTTGAAGAACTCTATGGCTTCGTCCACTGATAGAAGCGGAAATCTCCGAGCAATATGCTTTCCCGCCCAATAGGAAATTTCATGAGTATCGCCGCCGAGCAGCTCGGGAATGAGTATGTCTCTTAACAATTCATACGCAAAAACGGGCACTACTGACTGTTCTTTGTTTTCCAAGGGAGGGGCTTCATGTTTGGATAATGATTTCACTATAATTCCTCACTTTCAAATATGAGTATATTATAAACGAAAGCAAAGTGTAAGTGGGCAGGAAACTTATTACGAATTGGATTCTTTATTCAATTTAGAATAAATTAAGAATCCCCTTATCTTGACGAGGCAGGGCGAGGGGAGTAGAATGAAATATGGTCACAACTTTGTTACAAACATTTATGTTGTTCGACATGCCCAATCGGACAAAAACTGTCAAAGGAGCAGACGCTTAATTACTAAGGGGGGTAAATCGTGGCAGGAAAAAATGAGTTTTATTGGCGCAGGTTGCACTCATTACTTGGGGTAATTCCAGTAGGGGTCTTTTTAGTGCAACACTTGATCATCAACCATTTCGCTACGCTTGGCGAAGAGGCGTTCAACAATGCGGCAGGATTTATAGGTGATTTTCCTTTTATCATCATCCTGGAGTTTGTTGTTATCTACATACCATTAGTGTTTCACGCCATTTTAGGGATTTATATCGCATTTACAGCGAAGAATAATCCGGTGAGATTGAGCTTTTTTCGTAACTGGATGTTCGCCTTGCAGAGAATAACCGGAATTATCTTATTGTTCTTTATTGCTTGGCATGTGTGGGAAACACGCATCCAAAAAGCACTTGGTGCAGAAGTGGACTTCCAAATGATGTCGGATATTCTGTCTAACCCGGTCATGTTGATCATCTATATTCTTGGGGTTTTGTCCGCTACATTCCACTTGTCAAATGGCCTATGGGGATTCCTGGTAAAATGGGGCATTACACAATCACCAAGAGCCCAATACATCTCTTCTTGGGTAATGGGAATTGTCTTTGTGATTATTTCTACTGTCGGAATTCGTGCGGCTCTTGCTTTTGCCTATCCACAATGGTTTGTATGATGGACCCAAAATGACTTTGTTGCGGGAAGACGACACAATTAGATGTATGAAAAGGAGTGTAACCTTTCGATGAGCAAGGGCAAAATCATTGTCGTCGGCGGTGGATTAGCCGGCCTGATGGCAACTATTAAAATTGCAGAAGAAGGAAATTCGGTGGATCTTTTCTCCCTTGTACCCGTAAAGAGATCCCACTCTGTCTGTGCGCAGGGCGGTATCAACGGTGCGGTTAACACAAAGGGTGAAGGCGACTCGCCTTTGATCCATTTTGACGATACAGTATACGGTGGAGACTTTTTGGCCAACCAGCCGCCAGTTAAGGCGATGTGCGAGGCAGCTCCTTCTATAATCAATCTTTTGGACAGAATGGGCGTTATGTTCAACAGGACACCGGAAGGCTTGCTTGACTTCCGACGTTTCGGTGGTACTCAGCATCACCGTACAGCTTTTGCGGGTGCTACAACAGGCCAGCAGCTGTTATATGCTCTTGATGAGCAGGTTCGCCGCCATGAAGTGGCTGGACTTGTTAACAAATATGAAGGCTGGGATTTCCTGGGTATCATCCAAGACGATAATGGAGAATGTCAAGGAATCGTAGCCCAAAACCTGAATACAATGGAAATCCAATCATTCCCTGCAGATGCTGTTATTATGGCGACTGGCGGACCTGGAATTATCTTTGGTAAGTCGACTAACTCTGTTATCAATACTGGATCAGCGGCTTCCATCGTCTACCAGCAGGGTGCTACCTATTCGAATGGTGAATTCATCCAAATTCACCCGACTGCTATCCCTGGTGATGACAAGCTTCGTCTGATGAGTGAGTCAGCACGTGGTGAAGGTGGACGAGTTTGGACGTATAAGGATGGAAAACCTTGGTATTTCCTTGAAGAAAAATATCCGGCATATGGAAACCTCGTACCGCGTGACATTGCTACACGGGAAATTTTCCATGTCTGCGTAGATATGAAACTTGGAGTAAACGGGGAAAACATGGTTTACCTTGATCTTTCCCACAAAGATCCAAAAGAACTGGATATTAAACTTGGCGGAATCATCGAAATCTATGAGAAGTTTACTGGAGATGACCCTCGAAAAGTTCCAATGAAAATCTTCCCAGCAGTCCACTACTCAATGGGCGGTTTATGGGTTGATTATGAACAACATACAAACATCAAAGGTTTATTTGCAGCAGGTGAATGTGATTATTCACAACACGGAGCGAACCGCTTAGGTGCAAACTCATTGCTTTCAGCGATTTATGGAGGAATGGTAGCGGGCCCTGAAGCTGTTAAATATGTAAATGGACTAGAGAAGAGTGTTGAAGATCTTCCTTCTTCATTATTTGATGCAGCAACTAAAAAAGAAGAAGAAAAATGGGCGGATATCACATCTCTTGATGGAACAGAAAATGCTTATGTACTCCATAAAGAGCTTGGCGAATGGATGACAAACAACGTAACTGTTGTTCGTGAAAATAAAAACTTGAAAGCAACCGACGATAAAATTCTTGAGTTGATGGAACGCTGGAAAAACATCAATATCAACGATACAGCCAGCTGGAGTAATCAGGGTGCTATGTTCACAAGACAGTTGTGGAATATGATGCAGCTTGGGCGTGTCATCACAATCGGTGCTTTGAACCGTAATGAAAGCCGCGGTGCTCACTATAAGCCTGAATTCCCTGATCGTAATGACTCAGAATGGCTGAAAACAACTATGGCTGATTTCAACCCTGCTAAAAACCAGCCGGAATTCAGCTACGCGGATGTAGATGTATCCCTTATTAAGCCTCGTAAAAGGGACTATACTAAGAAGAAAGAGGAGAAATAAGGATGAGCGAAAACAAAACTGTCACTTTTATTATCACTCGACAAGATCATCCTGATTCCCAGCCATACGAAGAAGAATTCAAACTGAATTACCGCCCGAACATGAATGTCATTTCGGCGTTGATGGAAATTCGCCGTAATCCGGTAAATGCCAAAGGGGAAAAAACTACACCGGTCGCATGGGATATGAACTGTCTTGAAGAGGTTTGTGGAGCATGTTCTATGAAAATCAATGGCAAGCCGCGTCAATCTTGTACGGCTTTGATTGACAAGCTTGAGCAGCCGATTCGCTTACAGCCTATGGATACTTTCCCGGTTGTCCGCGACTTGCTCATCGATAGAAGCAGAATGTTTGATTCTTTGAAACGGATCAAAGCCTGGATTCCAATCGATGGTACGTACGATCTCGGACCTGGTCCGCGCATGCCAGAAAGAAAACGCCAATGGGCGTATGAGCTTTCAAAATGTATGACATGTGGCGTATGTTTGGAAGCTTGTCCGAATGTTAACAGCAAATCTGATTTCATCGGACCTGCATTCCTTTCATTGCCTCGTCTGTATAACACGCATCCAACTGGAGCAATGAACAAGGACGAACGTCTTGAAGCACTTATGGGAGATGGAGGAATTACTGGTTGTGGTAACTCCCAAAACTGTGTTCAAGTTTGTCCCAAAGGAATTCCGTTGACAACGTCGATTGCTGCGATGAACCGTGCTACAAGCATACAAATGTTTAAGAAATTCTTCGGAAGCGACCACATGGTGGATTAATTCTAAATACTATCTTGCTTGTTTACACATAAAACAGCAGCTGTCCACATTGAGGCAGCTGCTGTTTTTTAACTTCATTCAGCAGAAATCTCCCACTTCTATAAGTGGTGAGATGAATGCATATTGGTATTCCGTTCAGTGGGGATTCAAACCCCGGCTGAATAAAGTCAAAGCCTCCGGCGGATGCAACAGATTTTCAGAGGAAATTTATCGAGCGGAGCTCGATAAAATCTGGGCGCAAATACGCCAAGGCGCATTTGATTAAAGGGAGGAAGATGGGGATATGTCCCGAATTTCATACATAGAAAGCCTGGAACAATGGAAAAGCAATTTTTCATTTTACCAGGAAGTGAAAGTTCGCTTTTCAGAAACCGATATGTTCGGACACCTGAATAACACAGTGCCACCAGTCTATTTTGAGCAAGCGCGTATAGGTTTCTTTAAAAAGACGGGATTGATGCAGAAATGGGTGGAGTCCTCCCAGGAAACGATGCCAGTTGTGGCAGATTTGCAATGTGATTTTTTGTCGCAGGTGTATTTTGACGAACAGTTGAAGGTTTTTGTAAAGGTCAAAAAAATAGGAACCTCCTCTGTAGACCTTCATTATATGGCGGTGCGGGAGGATGGAACTCTCTGTTTTACCGGCAGGGGAGTGATCGTCCAAGTTTCCAAAGCAACCGGGAAAAGCGTTCCTTGGTCGGAAGAATTTAAAGAGCGACTGATGTCGAAAGTTTAACTTCATTCAGCAGAAGTCTCCCACTTCAGTAAGTGGTGAGATGAATGCCTATTGGTATTCCATTCAGTGGGGGTTCAAACCCCGGCTGAATAAAGTTAAAGCCTCCGGCGGATGCTACAGATTTTCAGAGGAAATTTATCGAGCGGAGCTCGATAAAATCTGGGCGCAAATATAATTTTTAAAAAAAGGAAGTTGAAATATGAAAAGACTCGTACTGTTTCCTTTACCAATCGCCATTATAGTATATTTAATGGCGAGTTGGTGGTTGAATAAATATTATACCGACATAGAATTGAATATGCGGACATATCTTGCCATTGGTGCTGCCCTCGTCTCTGGAGTTATTTCTTATTTTCTATTTACGAATGATACAGATAAGTTTAATTCCACTGATGAAAAAAGAAAAAAATGAAGTGAATGTTTTCACACAAAATGCTGCATGCATGGTGTGGCAATAAGGCTGTGGGAAAGGGAAAGGCAACGATAATTGAAAAAGAATGAATTTCATAAAAGTAAGAAGAAGGAATTGAACAAAAGAAACCGTAAATAAATGGGCTATATGAGCGGAGTCGATTCTCCATCAATACACCATTCAAAATAGTAATCAGCTAAGTGGCAAGGGAACTCTTGGCTGATTTATTTTATGCTCAGTTAGGGGATTTTCGCGGTATGCAAAATCATTGATCAAAAATAGTACATAATCTTTGTGAAAATATGCACTTAAGAACATTCTAATTTAAGCAAGTAATCTCAAAAAATGATCGACTAATTGGAAGAGATTTCTATATAATAAATTTAGGAAGGCGCTAATGATGAATTATTCGATGAAAAATGGAGGTGAATAGCAATGTCTAATGATAATGAAATTGTATTAGATAAGGAGAAAGAAAAGCACCCAAAAATCAAAGTAGAAAGAAAAGAAGGGGAACCAACCTCAGCTTTCAAAGGAGCTGCCTGGGCAGCGCTGTTTGTGGGTGTTGTAGCTTATCTTATAGGATTGTATAATGCGGCAATGCAGTTGAATGAAAAAGGATATTACTTTGCAGTTCTAATATTCGGACTTTACTCAGCCGTATCTTTACAAAAAGCAGTAAGAGATAAAGATGAAGGAATACCAGTCACTGGTATTTATTATGGCATTAGTTGGTTTGCACTAATTGTATCAATTTTATTAATGGCGATTGGTTTATACAATGCGGGAAGTATTGTTTTAAGCGAAAAAGGATTTTATGGCATGGCATTCGTTCTCAGCATATTTGCTGCTATAACAGTTCAGAAGAATATTAGAGATACAAATAGGGCGAGAGAAAGAGATTGATCATTAATAGGAGAGTTTCTTAGAAAAATGGAAGCTTTATGGAAAGCTCCATTAGACTTTGAATGCGTCACCAGAAAATAAAGAATTTTAGTTCATCCCTGTCTTCCAATGAGGACAGGGATGAGCTTGTTTTTTAATTAATCGTAAATGTGTGAAGCTAATGTCAAATGGGTAATTGAATACAATATGATGGTCATCCCCACGCTTAAAGCTGGCGAAGGAGAACGGATTCATTCATAAACAGCTGCTCACGAAAAGATAAAAGAAGTATTTGAGCTATTAGTACAGGATAAAACTACAAAGAGGAAATCACGAACGAACTGTTCATAAGCGAGAAGCAGTTCGCAATCATATATACAACGAGATACATACCCTTTGCAAAGAGAAATCAGTCAGGAGCTGTGAGGAGCTCCTGACTGTTGTTTTTACTAAAGTAATAGATCGTGCAACAGAATGACATGTTAGACAGCTTCAATATTCTTGTCTATTGCATATCCATATATCACTTTTATAGATTTGCCCGTATAGTTTTTATTTTCTTCTCTAATTCTTTGATTCTGCTAAAGTTCTTGAAGAATTTTGGTATATATTTTTCTTGAAATTACACCTATCGGAGACAGGAAAGCTTTCGATGCTCAAATTTATGCCGGGCAACTTCAACCCGCCTGTAGTTATCCGGTTATAGAAATACACATTCAAAAAAAGGTTGAATAGGCTAGAAATACTACAAATGATATTTAGATTGGAGTGAAGGATTGTTGATACGACTGGCAGGGGTACAATTTCAACAAAGTGGCATGTGGCCATCTGATAGTATTGAAAGTGTAATCATTCAACGAATGCATGAAGATCCAATCGTTTATAGGTATCAATCCATGGATGAATTATCGTTTGAACTCAAGTTGCGAAAAAACATCATAGTAAGTGCAAGATCCATGAATCAAGGCCATTCAGATTTTGCAATCTTTGCAAAGTCTCGTTGTAATCCCCAATATTGGCTATTGACAAGTGTCGGCGGATTCCAGTTAAGGTATGGTGTAAAACCATCTGATGCGATTCGAGACATTTACAAAAATAGTTCACTATATGCGTTTGAATGTGCTACTGCAATGATGATTATCTATTACCATGCTGTTCTAAATAGTATTGATGAACATTTATTTAATCAATTATTCCAAAACCTCTATTTATATAGCTGGCATTCTGATCCTGACCTCGGAATACACAACGTTAAAACGAGTCATTTCTTACCCGGAGATGTCGTCTACTTTAATAATCCAGATTTTAATCCAGAAACCCCTTGGTGGAGAGGAGAAAATGCCGTTGTTCTCGATGATGGCACATATTTTGGACATGGAGTGGGAATAAGGAACGCTAACCAAATGATCCAAGCTCTAAATAAGACTAGGAGGCCGGGGAGTAATCAATCAGTCTATCTGGAAAATTTAGCCACAAGACCAGCGTTTCAACATTTGGCAAAATATTCGATGATGCCACGCGGTTATAATCGGCATATCATAATCTTCCATAACGAAACTTCAATTTCATATGATCGATACCTATACTATTTAACTTCATTCAGCAGAAGTCTCCCACTTCTATAAGTGGTGAGATGAATGCCTATTGGTATTCCATTCAGTGGGGGTTCAAACTCCGTCTGAATAAAGCTAAAGCCCCCGGCGGATGCAACAGATTTTCAGAGGAAATTTATCGAGCGGAGCTCGATAAAATCTGGGCGCAAATACGCCAAGGCGCATTTGATATAAGGTTTATAATCAGATGAACAATATAAACTTTATCCCCATGAAAATGCTCAAATCAGACGACAAATCCCAATGTGGCTTTAAGATTAAGCGGACGGCAGCAGCCAGTTATTTTTCCTTTGTAGGAGCTTTCCGGTTTGGATGGGTCTTTTTTTTTGCGATTACCCACTATGATGGGAGGAACTGATTGATGAACAATAGTTGTAAAGAATCAGCATATTTACAGATTACTGACCCAGTTCAACATTTCCAGTAAAGCGCCTTTATATCCCATATTCCACACATCGGTAACACTGATCAAGGCTATGTAGATTTGGTTGTAAATGGTATTCTTGTTTTTTCCATACAGCTTTTTCAAGATTTACTTACTTGAAAAACAGTGCAATCGGCTTTCGGGTAGAGGTCGCTGATTTCCTGTGCGTTAATTTTTGCATCGCTGCACACAATGGAAATGTTGTTTCTCCTCACTGTCCACGATTTCTATCAAACGGAGAGGATGTTTCATACGGCCGATTTTGACGACGACATCCCGGGTGATTGGAGATGACAAATCAACAGGTAATTCTTAAATGATATGTACACTGTTTAGGAATTTACACTAGAATGTTCACCTATTATTAATTTAAACTCTTCCTCGTTAAGGATTTTTAAGTCTTTCCCTTTTTCAATAAATTCATAGGCTTTACGTTCCTTGGAACTCATCCCACTTTCGCCAACAACCTTGTTATCTTGTTTACCAACGACAAGATAATCAGTCGTTCCACTTACCCCACTTTTAATTTTTCCACCAAGGTTAACAACTGTTTGCATCGCATCTCTTCGATCAAAAGCCTTAAGCTCTCCAGTAAAAACGATATTTTTATTGTATAACGGATGATTGGCGTCAAAGCTTTCGGTGGTTGCAGTAATATCCGTAACTTTTATCTTTTTAAAATTACCTTTCCCTTGCCGAAAGGTGGAATTAGCCTTTAATTCTGTAAAACTTCTTACAGGGATGGAGGGAAAAGTACTCAAATATGTATGAATTGATCTTCTTCTTTTTGTTTCAATGGATTTAATTACAAGCTCTGCACATGCCCTAGCATCGGAAAGAGCGTTATGGTGACCATTTAATGTTATTCCGAACCTTTTAGTTCTCTCTTTTAAGGAATTACCGATTCCTTCTCCTCTGCAAGCTCTAGTACTAATAGGGATACTACATATATAGTTGAATTCTGGCAACTCAAAGGAATATGTGGTCAGGCAATTTTTGAGTACACTCATATCGAATTGAGCATTATGTGCAATCACGTAATTTTCCTTGTTGAAATAATATGAAATTTCGTTCCAAACCTTATCAAATTTAGGGGCATCTTTAATATCTACCAAATTAATACCATGCACTTTGGAAAAGTCCGGATCCATTACTAAAGTGGGAGGTTGAATTAAAAAGTACTTTTCGTCAATAATCTTCTTCTCCTGAACAAATACGATCCCTAATGAGCATGCACTATCCAGCTTATTGTTTGCGATCTCAAAATCAATAGCTATAAAATCCATTTTTTCATCATCCTCCTATTTTTCTAGTGAAATTTACCTAGCGATTATATACAAATAAACACGACCTTTTTTCGATCGTGCTCAACCCTCTGTATGTTCTCTTTTTGGCTTGAAAATTTCTAATTCGTTTTTCGATGTTTTTTCATAAGTGAATTCAATTTCACCTTTAATATCTGTGACTGTGTCCTTTATAGAAACGATGTCACCATGCAGCTTATGGACATTAAAAGAAAGGTTTTCTAATTTTGCATCTGATTCTTGCTGACGATCACGTAAGGCCAATGCCATTTCTTTTACCTCGTCTAACGCTTCTAGTTTTTATAGAATTAAGTCTAGCTTATTTTCCAAGGGAATCATCTTTCCCTGTAGTAATTGCAACGCTTTTGGTTAATCATCCAATTCATCAAATCCATCACCATATTCCTCGTTATCCTCATGTTATACAACTTTATCAGCTCTTTAACCTTTTTCTCCGGATTTGACGCCAAATCATGGAACACCGCAGGGGGGTTCCTTAACTTCATTCAGCAGAAGTCTCCCACTTTTATAAGTGGTGAGATGAATGCCTATTGGTATTCCATTCAGTGGGGGTTCAAACTCCGGCTGAATAAAGCTAAAGCCTTCGGCGGATGCAACAGATTTTCAGAGGAAATTTATCAAGCGGAGCTCGATAAAATCTGGGCGCAAATACGCCAAGGCGCATTTGATTTTTTCAAAAGCTTTCCTCTGAAGAAAAAATAACTTCTTGCCCAGCCCACATTCACTTTATAATTTATTTGATTATTATCAGTTCTTCCGAGTAAATAGTTTTTGACATTTCAAAAAGACTCGTTATTTTATTTACTGTATCAATTGGCGGCATTTTAGTGCCATTCTCGTATGCTGTATATGTTGTCCGCGCTACACTTGATTTTTCAGCTACGTAGCCCTAAGACACTTTCTCTGGGCTACTTTAACCGACGCGAAAAAACTGCCACCAGGCCTTATTTTATATACTCTATTATGACTGTTTCTATTAGTAACTTCAATTGATATTCTTTTTTGTTAGACTTTAACTTCATTCAGCAGAAGTCTCCCACTTCTGTAAGTGGTGAGATGAATGCTTATTGGTATTCTATTCAGTGGGGGTTCAAACCCCGGCTGAATAAAGTTAAAGCCTTTGGCGGATGCCACAGATTTTCAGAGGAAATTTATCGAGCGGAGCTCGATAAAATCTGGGCGCAAATACGCCAAGGCGCATTTGATATACGTCACCAAAAATAATTAAAAAACTTTATTTTATCTCGGGTAATCCAATGAGGATAAAGATGAGCGTGTTTGATCGCAAATGCGTAAAACTAATGTCAAATGGGGCTTTGGATACATATGATGGAATGAAGGACATTTCGTGCTCCACCTTGTTTTTGAAGGCTTTTCCTATAGATAAAAACCATGGGAAGTTTGATGGAACAGGCATCAGCATGAAAAATGCAGTGAATCATTGCCTATTTATGTTTTTCTTGCCATTCCCATGTCACTCCCATTATTGGATTCACATATGATGGTGATGACAAAGTTAATACCCATCCCCACGGTTGAAGCTGGCGAAGGCAAGGAGGGTTACAATAGTTGAAGGAGAACGAATTCACTCATAAACCGCTGCTCACGAAAAGAGAAAAAGAAGTATTTGAGCTATTAGTTCAGGATAAAACTACAAAGGAAATCGCGAACGAACTGTTCATAAGCGAGAAGACAGTTCGCAATCATATATCCAACGCCATGCAAAAGCTTGGAGTTAAGGGGCGTTCTCAAGCTGTAGTTGAACTTTTACGCATGGGAGAACTAAAGCTATAGCTGAAAAACCGGCTGTCCGTATGGAGGCCGGTTTTGTTGTGGAGTAAGCTTACATTAATTTAAGAAATATGGTCAACTTGAGAAGTGTCCGTTCGATCGTCTCTGTGCTATATCTAGATTCGTTTATAATTAGTCTCAACTATTAAGGATATTTTCTTTAATTCAGTTTTCGAAATTATGCACCTTAAAACAGAGGCTCGTACGATTATTAACCTCAAACTTGTCGTAAAGGCTCTGCACATGTTTCTTTACAGTATTCACGCTAATAAATAACATGTCGGCAATTTGTTTATTTGAGAATCCCTTCTGTACATAGCGTAACACTTCTCTCTCTCTTGGTGTCAAGGAATTTTCAAAGAAAAAATTTCCTGTTTTTTTCAATAACAAGTGCTCATGGAATCTTTGTGCTAAATATCTTGATATGATTTCAAGACACATGACCTTATTTTCATTAATTTTCTTTTTGTTTCTTGAAGAAATATCTACTAACCCAACAACTTGGCTGTCCTTTACTAAAAATATTGCCGTGTTGTTGTAAATTCCATATTTTTTCATAAAACTATTGAAATACTCATTTTTTTCATATTCTATTTTTGGAAGGTCGAGAAGCCCAATTACGCGACGCTTAGGGATAATGTGCTTTAGTTTGTGAGGAAGTACTGGATCTGCTTCCAAATAATTGTCTAAATAATCTTTAGTGATGTCTTTATCAATATTGATAGTAACTGGGTCAAAGAGGTTATTTTGCTCGTCGCACAGCCAAAAGTTCATTTTATGAAATCCGAACAACTTTTCAAAAGCAAGCAGGACCTCTTTACGAAAATTATTATCTTCTACTTTTATATCATCCATAAAAGAAAGTATTTTTTGATAACTTTTTTCATTTAAAGAAAATTGACTCATGACGTAACCTCCTGTTTTACATAATGTAAAGGCTTTCTCAGGTCAATATATTACATTATTTTTCTATTTAGTCAAATAGTCCATAAATATGGTCTGTTTGGGTAATACAATTTTTGCTATGTGTTTTAGATAATAAATTTATAGAAGTTAATAATCTGTCATAAAGGGGCAGAGCAAATGGCGGCTAAACACTATGATGTCATTTTCATTGGACCAGGTTTTAGAGGAATTACTGCAGTCTGGAAGCTGCACTTTATTTGGAGCGGCGGGCATGATAGTCTAGGGCGGCAGAGCCAGCTTGACATATATACCTGGCTTCCTGGCTGGGAAATCATGCCCGCAGAGGCCCCATTTCAAGTTGCTGGAGGTCATTCTTCGGATTTTTCCTGTATTATGCAGGGGAAATTTCGCCCAATATGCCCCTTGAAATGGGAAAAGCCATTACGAGAAGGAGGTTTTTGCAATGGCAAGTGTACACGTCCTGTATGGAACATAAGTCATGGAAGAAGCACTATCAATGGTGCCGAAATCATTAACGCGGATTCTGTCATTGATGCATTGATAAGTTTCAAGAAAACACTTCAATTAAATTAAAATATATACAATAGGAGGATGACAGGTATGGGAAAAAGTGTTACAGAGGTTTATGATGCCATTATTATTGGAGCGGGATTTGCGGGACTTACGGCTGCCCGTGAATTGGAAATGCTTGGACGCAGTGTTCTTATCCTAGAGGCACGGGAGCGCTTGGGTGGCAGGACCTGGATGGATAGAAGGCTTGGCTGTGATCTCGAATTGGGAGGTACGTATGTACATTGGTACCAGCCGCATTTATGGAGTGAACTCACACGTTATAATCTGGACATATTCGAAGCGGAACCTGCTAAGAAGGCTTACTGGATAACGGATAGAAAGGTTAAATCCGGAACAATGGAAGAGCTCCGTTCTATTCTAAATGAGAGCTATGAACGAATGATGAAAGAAGTAACTGCATTTTATCCTTTTCCGTTTGAGATGCAAAAGAATATTTCTAAGGAATTTGACAGCATATCAATCTCTGAGTTTATTGAAAAATTTGATTTAACAAAGGAACAACAGGATTTGATCAGCAGTTCAATGGGGATTAATTACAGTGGTCCTCCGGAAGAAGGCGCGGCCACCCAGATGTTCCGTTGGTGGGCTTTTTCACAGGGGAACCGGGCTATTTTTACCGACACTGCCGGGCGATTCAAAATCAAAGGGGGGACAAGGGCTCTCGTAGAGGCGATTGCATCAGATGTAGAAGCGGAAATAAAATATTCTTCCGTTGTTTCTTCCGTGGAAAACAACGATGGGAATATGGGTGTTCAAACGAAAGACGGGGAAATATTTTATTCGAAAACGGCGATTGTAACAGTACCGTTGAGCACATTGGATAAAATTGATTTTAAACCCGCGCTTTCAGAATTGAAGCAGGCTTTTATAAGCGAAAAGCAAGTTTCTAAAGGAGTAAAAGTATGGGCGAGGATCAAAGGGGTGCTTGAACCATTCGTAACATATGCTCCTGTTGGCTATCCACTGCAGTCCATTTACTATGAATCTCAAGTGGAGGGAGATACAATTGTTGTCGGATTCGGATCGGATGCAAACAGGTTGAATTTGAAGGACCGAGACGCGGTGGAGCAAGCTATTAGGCTTTGGCTGCCTGAGGTCGAAGTGATGGAAGTGACCGGGCATGACTGGACGAATGATGAATTTTCAAAGGAAACATGGCCCATGTTAAAACCGAACCAATTGACTTCTTATGTAGAAGAAATGCGGCGTCCGGAAAATGGATTATATTTGGCAGGGACTACTTATGCAAATGGCTGGGCAGGATTTATCGACGGGGCCATTGAAAATGCCATTAATACCGGGAGAAAGGTTCATCATTATTTGAAAAAGGAGGACAGCTGTTTAAAACATAAAGATATTTTTTGATATGAGTAAAATGCTTATGGGCGAATAAAATGGGATTATGCCTTTTTATACCAGTAAATAGATAACGATAGCAGTAGGAGGTTACTCATTCAAAATGATGTCCGCGGATTTATACGGAGTGGAGGGCATGATAGCGTTAATTGGTGAGTCAACTTACACAAAGTGGGCTTACTGGCAGGAAGAGGGGGTGGCGGGTTTTATTGCTGCCCGTGATTTTTCCAACTAAGGTTAGCGATATTTTTAATGATCATTTTTAGGACATTGTCATACAATGTAGGAAGGTCCAATGTTGTTGTCCTAAAAGCACTATTGTTTTTTCTCGAATTACTGATTGGACACATTATAAAATTTTTAGTAGAAAGTACTTCACATTTCGTCTAATGTAATCTTTGGTATATATTGTTAAAATGATGATTAAATATTTGAATCAATAGAATCGAGAGTCTTAATTAGCTAAATATTATTGAAAATTAAGATTAAAAGAAATAAGAAGATCAAAAATATAAAAAGGAAATTTGATATGAAAGCTACATTTAAGCCTAAAAAAGGGTGGTTTGACATTTTTTTGATAACGCTTACTTTTTTTATTAGACAGCAACTATTCATTTATTTAACTTCATTCAGCAGAAGTCTCCCATATCTGTAAGTGGTGAGATGAATGCATATTAGTATTCCATTCAGTGGGGGTTCAAACTCCGGCTGAATAAAATTAAAGCCTCCGGCGGATGCCACAGATTTTCAGAGGAAATTTATCGAGCTTAAGCTCGATAAAATCTGGGCCCAAATACGCCAAGGCGCATTTGATTAAAGAAATGGGGGGATTATTAGTAAATGCCGTCATTTTTGTATGTGCATCATTGATGACTCAGCCGGTATCTAAAGAAACAATTGAATTTTTCCCTGACATGGTTGAGGGACTCTACGAAGATCAAACACCAGTCTCATTACATGTTGGAATAAAATAATAATTATACAGGAGGGTCCATCATTGGAAAGTCAATATCTTTTTATCAACGGTGACATCATTACAGTTAACGAAAAGGATCAAGTGGCAGAAGCAGTTGCTGTAAGAGGAAATAAAATTATCGCAGTCGGATCAAACGAAAGCATTTTAAAATTAAAGGATGATCATAGTGAAATCATAGATTTGAATGGAAAAACTCTTTTACCAGGTTTCATTGATTCACATTTACATATTTCTGTTTATGGAACAAATTGTTTATCCATTTCTTGTCAAAGTGAGAAGATAAAATCTATTAAGGAGCTGCTCCAAGAAATCAAAATGAAAGCAGATCATACGCCAAAAGGCCAGTGGATCAGGGCTTGGGGATACAATGAATCTCTCATTTCGGACAAGCGGTTTCCCACCAAGGAAGAACTGGATGATATTACGTCAGAACATCCTATCATGGTTTCCAGAATATGTGGACATATTTCAATGGTCAATAGCTATGCCCTTCGGGTGGCAAATATAGACAGGAATACCCCAGATCCCCAAGGAGGAATAATTGATAAAACGGCAGCAGGGGAACCTTCGGGATTATTAATTGAAAATGCGCATATGAAGATGTTTAATATCTCAGCTTTTTCAGAAGAAGAACTATCCAAAGCACACACAATTGCCTCAGAGCATTTCGCTGAAAAAGGAATTACCTCTATTCATGATGCGACGGGCTATGGCCTCGATAATCTTAGGGTATTACAAGCCGACAGTAAAAAAGGGTTAATAAAACAAAGAGTCTACGCTATGGTTGGGGCTCTCAATAATGCTCAGGATATTGTTAAACATATGGTGAAGGCGGGCATCTTTACTGGCTTAGGAGATGATAAATTCAGAATAGGTCCAGTAAAGCTTTTTCTCGATGGCAGTAGCAGCGGGCCTACCATTTGGACTCGTGAGGCTTACACTAGTGACCCAAATAATTATGGAGTTCACTATTTTTCCCAGGAAGAAGTAGATGAACTGCTCATTCCTGCCCATGAAAAAGGCTGGCAAATCACCTCTCATGCACAAGGGGACGCTGCTATCGAAATGCTTTTAAATACTATTGAAAAAGCACATCAACTTTATCCACGGGAAGAAGCAAGGCATCGGATCGAACATGCTGGAGTCGCTGCGCCAGATTTGATTGAACGAATGAGAACATTAAATGTAGTTCCTATACCAAATCCTGCTTTTCTCTATGAGTATGGGGATGGTTATGTTAAGAACTATGGTGTTAGAGCCAATGATATGTATCCAATGAATGCTTATCAAAATGCTGATATTCCAGCGGCGATTTCTTCTGACAGTCCGGTAACAGGCTTCAATCCATTACGCGGCATTTATGTTGCGGTTACTCGAAAATCATCCTCCGGGCAAGTTATTGGGGATGGCAATAGAGTGTCTTTACTCGAAGCTATTCGTATGTATACTTTAAACGGTGCCTATGCATCCTTTGAGGAAAATATTAAAGGTAGTATTGAACCTGGTAAACTGGCCGATTTAGTTTTGCTTGATCGTTCCATTATTCAAACGGACATCGATGAACTGTTAGAAGCCGAAGTAGAATGGACAATGATAGACGGAGAGATGGTTTATACTAATTCCAATATTGGAATCAAGGCCTAAAGGTTCGTATCACCAATCCCACAAAAGCTTGGAGTTAAGGGGTGTTCTCAAGCTGTCATCGAACTTTTACGCATGTGAGAACTAAAGCTATAGCTGAAAAACTGGTTGTCCGTATGGAGGCCGGTTTTTTTGTTGCAGGTGTATTTGAATTTTACTAAAACGTACATTGTAAATAACGTCTCCTTTTTGAGGGCGACAACTTTCTCAATACTTGATAAAGCTTGTTGTATTCCTAAAATGAAAGTAGCAATATTCTAATCAAAAAATATATTAACAATTGAAACGCACTCCATCTTCCTGAACAACAGACCTCGTTCCCCCTTACTTAGCCAATATACAGTGTTTCTGAAATTTCATAAAGATTTCAGGAATCCTTTTTAAAATTTATGTTAATTTGGTAACAAAGGGGGACCGATTATGAAAATATTACTAGCTGAGGATGACAGCAGACTGGGCAAGGTGCTTTACCATATGCTCGTTAAACAAGGTCATCAAGCTGATTATGTGCAAAATGGACAAGATGCATTAGATTATGCCTTCATTACTTCATATGATGTCATTATCCTTGATTGGATGATGCCAAAAGTAAATGGACTGGACGCTTGTTCTAAGCTGCGTCATCATGGATATCAAGGCGGTATTATTATATTAACTGCAAAAGATGAACTCGATGACATTATTACTGGTTTGGATTATGGTGCAGATGATTACATCGTAAAGCCCTTTAAAATGGAAGAATTGCTCGCAAGATTACGGGCTCTATCCAGAAGAAGCGACAAACCATTTGAACAAGAACTGAAAGCGGGAAACATTGTTTTAGATATTGCTTCACGCAGGCTGCTACACAGCAATGAGAAAATAGAACTAACAAGAAATGAATTTCAATTTCTCGAATATTTATTTCGCAATAAGGGCAGAGTGCTGACACGTGAACAGATTATCGAGCGGATTTGGGGATATGACAGTGATGTGACTGACAATGCGCTTGATGCCCTCGTTAAGCTGGTCCGCAAAAAGGTTGACATAAAAGGTAAGCCTTCTGTCATTCAAAATGTTAGAGGAATTGGCTATAAAACGAGAGATGACGATGCTTAATCCGATACGAAGGAAATTAACCATTTTATTTACCATTTCCTTCTTTTTATTTTTGCTGATTATATTAATTTTGGTGTATTTGTTAATGTTCAAGACAATGGAACAGCAACAAAGAGAGGAATTGGAAAACCATTACTTAGCCCAACAGCATGATTTAATAGAACACATGGATGATGGGGGCCCTACGATCTCTTATGATCCCAATCGTTCCTATTTTTATTACGTTTTTAATGCGGAAAAAGAGATTATTCATGGAGATGAACAATTCAAAGGGTTTTTTAAAACATTAATCAATCATCTGCCCGCAGACATCAGCGAGTCAAGACTGGCTAAGGTTGAGTGGCAACAGGAACACTTGATGTTGCTGTATCGGCCGATAAAATCAAAGGAACAATTAATGGGATTTATTGTTGTTGGGCAATCCATAACGGATCAATATCATTTTTTTCAGAGAATGTTATGGGTTTTTATTATTTTAACTTTGATAGCGACGTTGTTGTTATCTATCTTAAGTTACTATCTAGCGGGAAAAGCAATGGAGCCGATTGAAGAGTCTTTTGCCAAGCAAAAAAGATTTGTGTCAGATGCATCCCATGAGTTGCGAACGCCGTTAAGCATTTTCTATAGTTCATTGGAGCTGATTGAATCAGAGGATAAAGAGCATCTTAGCCCGATCAGCAATGAAGTTCTGGATGACTTAAAATCAGAAGCGATCTCGATGAAGGAATTATTAGAGGATCTATTATTTCTTGCTAGGAATGACCAAAAGAACTTTTCTTTAAAGAAAGAATTTTTCACTTTAACTGATTTAGTTTTATCAATAGGAAGAAAGTTTTCTCTTATCTTGCCTGATTCCATTCAATTTAACATGAACATTGAACAAAATATACAAATGTTCGGGGATCAAAATAGGATCCAAGAGCTTTTATATATATTATTAGATAATGCCAGGCGATATACAAAAGAAGGAATTATCATGCTTTCCCTGGAAGTGAGTGGAAAGAATTCGATCATCACCGTGCAAGATAGCGGCATTGGCATAAGCGAAAATGCTCTGACAAGAATTTTCGAACGCTTCTATCGCGGCGATACTGCTCGGACAGGGTCTGGTACAGGATTAGGCCTTTCTATTGCAAAAACCATTGTCGATTTGCATCAAGGCACGATAAAGGTTAAAAGCGAAAAAGAAAAAGGAACCATTTTTATCATCATTCTTCCAATGGAAAAATAGAGCAAAAAACAAGTTCTATTTTTCCATTGTACTGATGTCTTTCCCCATCACTTTCTTGTTATTTGCAACCTAGTTGGTGTGAGTTCTTTTTGCTGCATTTCTTTCCTTTTTTTCTTCTGTTGCATCATGGTTGAAAGAAGAATGACTAACACAATGAAAATGGAGATAATGTAAAACCAGTAAACAGCGATATTTGAAGAATCTGTTCCTAAAAATAAACCGTGAATGACCATCCCAAGCCAGGCTGGGAAGACAAGGATATGAATTTTCTTCCACAGTGGGCGTCCAAGTACCTTTACCATGGTATCAGATGTAAATATAACTGATAAGGACATCAAGAAAGCGATGGTTCCAATTCCGGATAAAATGGGACTGTAGGAGGCGGAGAAAGGGATGAGGAGCTCATCTAACTCATATGGCTGATAAGAGTCAATCAGTAACAGCAGCACATGAACAAGAACCGTCATCATTCCCGCCCAAGCGGAAGACAAGTGAATCTGAAACAAGAGCGCTTTTTTTGCTTTAAGGGACCGAAATTGTCCCAGCATTCCAAAACTAACGGATAAGGTAAAGAAAAGGTATGACAATAATCCGAAAAGACGAATCAGAACCCATGTGTTGAATACCTCAAAAAGCTCCATTTACAACTGCCTCCTTTTCAAGGTTTTTTCGATCACTTTCCCTCACAAGGAAGTAACGGCAATGCGGATAGTGATCTTTAAACCAGTGTTCCCGCCCTTCTTCAGACAACAAAAAGCACATTTTCGCAAGCACTTCTCCATCAAGTAGATGCTTAGTCATCACCGTTGCTTGTACAACGTCTGTCCTTATCGGAGCACCCGTTTTTCCATTTAAGAGATGATGTTTCATTTCGTTGCCATACATCCAGCTTCTATATAGCCGATTGGATGTAGCGATTGCACCGCTTTTTATCCGAATGAGGCCAATTTCTGTCCCTTCCTTAAATGGATTGGCTATGCCGATTTTCCATTCCTTTTCACCATCTGACCACATGGTTATATCCCCGCCGCCATCAACTATTCCATACTTTGCGCCGCCAGTATTCCTTAACCATTGTGCTGCACATTCCATTGCGTATCCTTTTGCAAACCCGCCGATATCCACTTTTTGATTTGTAATTTTTTTAATGATGTTATGACCTAGAAAAAGAAACGGTTTTGTTTCTTTCATCATATCTTCATGAAAATTCGCAAGTGAAGTCCTTGGTGCACCGGAAAAAGGAAATGATTTTACATATCCGTTTGATTCCATTTGCATTTTTAAATAGGGAGAAAACAGACCCCTTGTTTTTTCCCGGTATTCATTGGCACGATATAAAACATCATAAAAGGGGTCTGATAATTGAATGCTTTCACCTTGAGGAAGCCGATTTAACATGGACAGTTCATTATCATCACGGAATCTGGACCATTCCTGATCAACATACAAAAGCCATGCTTTTATTTCCTCTCTCCAATTGCTTTTTTGGCTATTAGATATCTCAATGTAGACATCTGTGTTCATCACGTTGATTGAAAAGGTCTCCATTTTTCACAATCCCCTATTAAGTCCTTCTTGTTGTTCGATCGCTGCGTTTTTTTTCATATGACTGATCCGGAGTTATTTCATAATTCGTCCAGTCTAATGCAAGTAATTCTTTTTCCCGGTCAGACATCGATTCATCCATGACGATGTCTGGCTGATTAGGATCTTCCGCTGTTTCCGGGTTATCGATCTGTGTAAGAACAAAGGCCGAAAAGGCTGCTCCCGCTGCACCAATAAACCATTTGGCTTTTTTATCAGGTTTCATTTTATGTGTCCCCCTTTAATTGTTCATTTCTTGAAAATAAATAACTTGCTGTTCTGTATCCCATTTTATAGAAAAACCCAAGCCATTTGCTACGACACTAATTGGCAAGTAAACATCTTCATTAAAAAACATTGCTCTAGCCGGAATGGGGGTTTTTATTTTATTTTCATATGATACATTGGTATCGACGCGAAAAATCAGTTCTGTATCATTCATATTCAGTTCAAGAATACGGCTGGCAGAATAGAATGAAGCTTTTGCACCTAAGAATTCACCAACGCTTTTGCCCGGGATAAAAAGTTCCCCATTCATCGGAATACAGTATAATGAAAGTTGTTTTTTTGAGCTGTTATTTTGAAAAGTCATATTTTGGGGTTCGGAAAACGGCAATTCACCTTTTGCCGTCCCTGCCATTCTAGTCCATAGGTACCATTGGGAAGTTATACTCTTACTGTTATCCGTTCGCTCATTATTATAGTGTTCATTATCTTCGTCATAATCATCATCATAATCATCGTCATCATCATCATCATCTCCCCAGTCTCCCTTATAATATTTGTACTTCTTATGATCGTGGTCGTCATCTGCTTTAACGGTAAAATGTACAATGTTTAGTAAAAAGAAAACAGACATCATCATAATCAAAAGCTTTTTCATTTTGTTTTCTCCCTTCTCATCTGGTTTATAAGTATAAAAAGGGAGTCTGAAAGAAAACTGAAAATCAAATAAAAAGTCCTTCAAAAGTTTGTTTACTTTTATGGGTAAAAATAATGAGGAGGGAACTGACATGACAGTGCGTTAATGGTTGAAATGAGGAATAGAACCTTATCCGAGCTTAAATGAAGAACTTGAGAAGGGGGCCTCAAAGGGGAGATCCAAATGGCAGATTAAAACCGTTCATACAATTATAAGAAATTCTGCTTATTTCGAGGTATTTGTTCACAACAAATGTATGAAGGTAAAAATTAGCGGGCGGGAAAACAGAGTCAACACCTATGAGAGAAGTGGAGCGTACAATATGAAAAATGGCTCCTTTTTGAGGGAGATAAACTTTTCGATACTTGTTAAGGTTTGTTATATTTTTTCTTTTATTAATGTCAGTGTATTGGTGCTGGGATCATCCGCCCAGAAACAATTTTTGACACTTCCATAAAAAAAACAGAGCATTCCCCGATGAAAATGTTCTGCTAAAATGTTGCCTGGACACGGGCCAGTACACCGCTTCTTGAGAAAAATGTCATCCCTGTCATTATGGGTGGGGACCATTCCATTACATTGGGTAACCTTAGGGCTTTCCATAAAAAATTCGGTAAAATTGCTCTTGTCCATTTTGATTCCCATGGAGTTACATGGGATCAGTATTACGGAGAAAAATATATGCACGGAACCCCTTTTAGACGTGCTGCTGAAGAAGGACTACTCGACATGGATCATTCGATTCAAGTCGGGATGAGAGGGCCGCTTTACGGGCCAGGAGATATCCAAGATGCAAGAGACCTTGGCTTCGAAGTTATTCCGATGAAGGAAGTGCGCCAAGTTGGTTTTGAAAATGTAATGAAAAGAATCCATGATCGGGTAAAGGACCGTCCGGTATTTGTCACGTATGATATCGATTTTATTGATCCAGCGTATGCACCAGGAACCGGAACACCTGAAGTTGGAGGTCCAAGTAGTTATGAAGCTTTGGAATTTGTACGCGCCTTAGACGGACTCAATGTTGTTGATTTTGACTTGGTAGAGGTACTGCCGGCTTATGATGCCAATGAAATCACGGCGGTGCTCGCATCATCTGTCATTTATGAAATGATCACATTAATTGCGTTAAAGAAAAGACGACAGCAGGAGAATAGATGAAAGGGGAAAACGACTTGATCAACTTGAAAATGTATATAGATGGTGAATGGAGAGATTCAAGCAATCAAGTAGTACGTGATATTATAATCCTGCAAATGGAGAAGTCATTGCCTTGGCTGCGGAAGGAACTCTGGAGGATGCGGAAGTAGCCATTCAGGCTGCGAGAGCGGCATTTGACAGCGGGGTTTGGGCAGATCTGCCAGCCGCAAAGCGAGCAAAATATTTATATGACATAGCTGATAAGCTGGAAGAACAATTTGATGAATTTGTTGATTTAGAGGTTATGAATAACGGAAAAACAAGAGCTGAAGCCGAATTTGATATGCAAGATGCGGCAACCTGTTTCCGTTACTACGCAGGATTGATTACGAAACCTGGCGGCGAGACATACGATGTACCGGATCCTGATATTCAATCGATGGTTGTTCGTGAGCCTGTTGGTGTCGCAGGACTTATCGTGCCATGGAATTTTCCTCTACTGATGGGTGTCTGGAAAGTAGCTCCCGCTCTTGCTGCAGGGAATACAATTATATTCAAGCCTGCCGAAATCACCCCTATTACAGCAGTGAAATTGTTTGAAATCATGGAACAGGTTGGAATTCCGGCGGGAGTTGCCAACCTAGTTTTAGGTGAGGGAGAAGTAATCGGGCAGACAATAGCAGAAAGCCATGATGTGGATGCCATCTCCTTCACAGGGAGTACACTGACCGGAAGGAAAATCATGCGAGCTGCTTCTGAAAACTTAAAAAAGACTTCGCTTGAATTAGGCGGAAAATCGCCCAATATCATTTTTGATGATGTTGATTTGGAGAGTGCGGTTGATCAAGCTTTGTTTGGCATTTTTTGGGGGCTGGTCAAATATGCGCAGCAGGAAGCCGCATCCTTGTTCAGGAAGAAATATATGACGCCTTTGTTGAGCGATTTGTTGAACGTGCCAATAAGATAAAAGTTGGTCCGGGAAATGAAAGGGCGTGGAAATGGGCGCCATTGCCAGCGAGAAACAAATGAAGCAAATTTTGAACTATATCAAGATTGGTCAGGAAGAGGGAGCTATTCTCAAAACTGGCGGGAACCGGATCTTGGATAGGGGATTGGATAAAGGCTTTTTCATTGAACCGACTGTTTTCACAGATGTAAATCAGGAGATGCAGATCGTGCAGGAGGAAATCTTTGGTCCTGTCGTCACCATTCAAAAGTTTAAAGATGAAAAAGAAGCTGTTGAATTGGCTAATGATGTTGATTTCGGATTGGCAGGCGGTATTTTTACGAATGATGGGGCCCGTGCTTTGCGCGTCATCAAAAAACTACGAGCAGGCATCACTTGGATCAATACTTATCATCCGGCATTTGTTGAAGCGCCGTGGGGTGGCTATAAACAGAGCGGTATAGGGCGCAGTCTCGGAACATATGGATTGGAAGACTTCCAGGAGATTAAGCAGATCAATAGCAATATGAATGTAGGGCTGACAGGCTGGTTCAAAAATTGACAAAAAACTCAACAGTGCTAAAGCAGCATTGTTGAGTTTTTTGACTTTCAATATTCAAAAGTTGGTATCAGTAGGTTCTCCATCAACAACGAATTCAGAACCAACACAGTAACTGGTTCGTCGGAAGCGAGGAATAAAACGAGATTAGTTACTTCCTCTGGTTTAGCGATTCTTAATAAATTGTCATAAAAATGCAGAGGCTCTGCAAACAATCTGGGAAACGACTAAGGGATATTCAAAAACAATAAAAGTCGATCCCCTAATGAGCAGGAAATCGACTTTATCCTTAGCTTGCAACATGATCAGATATATTTCGCAATTAATTTCACAGGAAGCTCTGCACTTTCACCGACACCGTAAATAAGAGCTGATCCTCGTTATAATGTGGGTTGCTACAAGTGTTTATTATATTCAATCGTCTGAGCTGTTCGAATCCCAGCTTCCTCGTTTAAGAGCCTGCCAACAATATGAAGAGACATATCAATCCCTGCAGATATACCCGCAGCTGTTACAACATTTCCTTGATCGACAAACTTAACCCCTCTTACCACTTCTACTTTAGGATAGGACTTTTCTAGAAGATCTAGCGCAGTTTGATTGGTTGTTGCTTGCTTTCCTTGTAATAATCCCGCTTGCGCTAAAAAGAAGGCGCCGGTACAAACAGAAAGGATGAGTTTTTCTTTTGATTGATGGGAAATCCAATTCATTATTTGCTTATTTTGAGATAAAGTCTTTATCGCTCGATATGGACCTCCAGGAACGACGATAATATCAAAATCAGGTGCCGTTTGAAAACAATAATCTGGATGGACCCTCAATCCATTATGTACGGTTATAGGTTTCCCATCTTCTGAAACAGTGTTGACGATAAATGGTTTTTCTTCCAAACCCAACTGGTTTAAAAATAACTTTTGCACATCACTGTCTTTATAGGTTGATAAGGTAAAAACTTCATAGGGACCTACGAAATCCATGGCATCAACCTCATTGAAAAGTAAAATACCTACATGAAATTGTTTCATTTTGATCACCTCCTTATCTTCTGATTTTATACCTATACGGGGTATGAGTAAACCTTTTTCATGTCCTAAAAACGTCTTAAAGAAGTTTTATGAATCCTATCGTGCAAGAAATTGTTCGGGAAATTTAAAAAAGGCCAAAAGGAGATTCTGGTTCGATAAGTGTCGGAACGTATTCAAGCCTGTGAGTCAGCTATGTAGCTTAATTTGACTTCATTCAGCAGAAGTCTCCCACTTCTGTAAGTGGCGAGATGAATGCCTATTGGTATTCCATTCAGTGGGGGTTCAAACCCCGGCTGAATAAAGTTAAAGCCTCCGGCGGATGCCTCAGATTTTCAGAGGAAATTTATCGAGCGGAGCTCGATAAAATCTGGGCGCAAATACGCCGAGGCGCATTTGATAGTACATGTCTATGTTCTTTTTCTACATATTTTTTCTCCTTATAAATTAGTTGACAAGGGTAGGAAGTTGATTATATAATTATCTCGAATTCGAAATAATATATGAATACTTCGCCACCTTGAAGGATTTCTGACTGGATTCGAATTTTCAAGAACGAGGAAATGAATATGAATGAAACATTAACTTCATTCAGCAGAAGTCTCCTACTTCTGTAAGTAGTGAGATGAATGCCTATTGGTATTCCATTCAGTGGGGGTTCAAACCCCGGCTGAATAAAGTTAAAGCCTCCGGCGGACGCCACAGATTTTCAGCGGAGATTTATCGAGCGAAGCTCGATAAAATCTGGGCGCAAATACGCCAAGGCGCATTTGATAATCTTAAAGAGGGAGGGACTGTTGATGGATAATGAATATAAGGTGTATCATGGGGAAAACATTGAGGTAAAGTTCCATTCCAAGCGTTGTATCCATGCTGCAAAATGTGTCAAAGGACTTCCTGAGGTTTTTGATGTGAGCAAGCGGCCGTGGGTTAGCCCTGATCAGGCATTAGCTGATGATGTGGCCAGAGTGATCGAACGTTGTCCTAGCGGCGCTTTGGAATATGTGAGAAAAGACGGAGAAGCTGGGGAACAACCGCAAGCTGAAACAACCCTTGACTTGCAACCTGGTCATGTGATGTATATCAGAGGGAATTTGACAATTAAGAACGGGGATGAAACGATTCAATTAAACCGAGCTGCTCTTTGTGGTTGCGGTCACTCTCACAATAAGCCATTTTGTGATAATGAGCATGAATGCCGTTCATAAAAAATGATCCAATTTAAAGGGGTGACTGAGCAAGATGGTAGAGATCAAGAAAGGGAAGAATACGTTTTTCGTCGGAGAAAATCAAGAGGGGGCTTTAGCCGAAATCCATTTTGTACCGACAGGGGTTGAGAAAATCATCGTTGATCATACGTATGTTTCAGACGAGCTTCGTGGGCAAGGTGTTGGGGAAGCCCTCGTAGAACAAATAGTTGCCTTTGCACGTGAGGAAGGAAAGAAAATTATCCCATTGTGTCCATTTGCTAAGAGTCAAATTGACCGACATAAAGAGTATCAGGATGTGTTAGCAGATCGTTAAGACTTGGTATTTGAAAAAAAATTAGTTGATTAGACTAAAAATTTATTGTATAGTTATCTTGAATTAGAGATATTTTGAAGGAATGATATTGATGGACGAGAAAATTCAAGAACAAACAGAGGAAGAATTGTCCCTAAAATTATTTATTGTTTTAACGAGGGCTTTAAATTCAATAAAGAAACGTGTGGAAGAAGATATAAAGTCCTTGGGATTGAATCCAACTGAATTTGCTGTTCTTGAGATGATTTATAGTAAAGGTGAACAGCCGATACAAAAAATTGGTGAAAAGGTATTGATTGCAAGCAGCAGCATTACTTATGTAGTGGATAAGCTAGAAAAGAAGAAATTAATAAAGAGAAAAGCTTGTCCAAAAGATCGACGTATCACCTATGCCACTATTACTCAAGACGGAACGGATTTGATGGATGCTGTTTTCCCTAAACATAAGTTAGCAATTAAAGAAATTTGTGCGGGTCTAACGACAGATGAAAAAAAGGTCATGATTGAACAGTTAAAAAAGTTAGGATATTACGCACAGAACTTATAAATTTTTTTAAACCATTATCTCGAATTAGTAATATATTAATTTAAAATGTTTTGATCTATTGAGGAGAGGTTAATTGGGACATACAAATGATATAGAAGCCTAAGGAGTGGTTACAGCGAGAGCTTTTGGACACTATAAAATAGTGAATTCTCCGGCTGTCATCATCTTGATTACAAGCCTGAAATTTTAGAAGTTTTAAAATTACTAAATATCATGAATGAGCTAGAATGCCGCCATTTCATTTTATGAGTCAAGTGGAAGATGAAGCGAACGCTTCGTTAGCTGCTTGGTGGTGAACATAGCTTTCATAATAAATTGGAGGGTAAAGAAATGACTAAAAGAACAATGGGAATTCACCACATTACGGCTATTGTAGGCCATCCGCAAGAGAATGTAGATTTTTATGCAGGAGTTCTTGGCTTGCGCTTAGTGAAACAAACGGTCAACTTTGATGATCCAGAAACTTACCACCTATACTTTGGTAATGAAGGTGGAAAACCAGGAACAATCATTACCTTCTTCCCGTGGGCAGGAGCTCGTCAAGGAAGAATTGGTGACGGTCAAGTAGGTGTGACTAGTTATGTTGTTCCTAAAGGAGCCATGAAGTTTTGGGAACAAAGATTAGAGAAATTCAATATCTCCTTTAGCAAAAGCGAACGTTTTAATGAACAGTACCTACAATTTGATGACCCGCACGGCTTGCAGTTAGAAATTGTTGAGCGGGAAGAAGGCGAGAACAATTCGTGGACTTTTGGAGAGGTGACTCCAGATGTTGCTATCAAAGGTTTTGGCGGTGCTACTTTATTTTCAACTCAGCCTCAAAAAACAGCAGAATTGCTGGAAAAAGTAATGGGACTAGAATTGATAGGTCAAGAAGGAGACTATAGCCGATTCCGTTCTTTAGCTGACATTGGAAATATCATTGATCTAAAAGTAAATCGTACAGAAAGAGGACAAATGGGTGTTGGAACCGTTCATCACATCGCATGGAGAGCGAGCGATGACAATGATCAACTGGAATGGCAGAAATATGTTGCTGAAAATGGCTATGGTGTCACCCCTGTCCAGGATCGAAATTACTTCAATGCCATTTACTTCAGAGAGTATGGAGAAATATTATTTGAAATTGCGACAGACCCTCCTGGATTTGCCCATGATGAATCACAAGAAACAATGGGAGAAAAATTAATGCTGCCTGCACAATATGAACACTATAGAGAGCAGCTTGAACGTAGTTTGATACCGATCGAAGTCCGAGAATTAGACTAATGTTTGAAAGGGATGAGTTCAGTGCTTTCTATTGATCCTCGTAACAATACAGAGAGGGAGAATTATAAACTTCTTATTGGAAGTATTATACCAAGGCCGATTGCTTTCGTGACGACCTTATCTGAAGACGGCGTATTAAATGGTGCTCCCTTTAGTTATTTTAATATTGTCTCTTCCAATCCTCCTATGCTTTCTTTATCCATCCAGCGTTCTGGTGGAAAACAGAAGGATACGGCTAGAAACATTATAAAGAAGAGGGAATTTGTCGTTCATATGGTGGATGAACAAAATGTTGAGAAAATTAATCAAACAGCTGCCAATCTCCCCTCTTATGAGAGTGAAATTGAGCTGGCAGAATTAACACAAGTGGAGAGTACCCATATCGCTGTACCAGGTGTTAAACAAGCAAAAATTCGCATGGAGTGCATGTTGGAGCACTCCTTGGCATTGGGAGATAAAGACCAGCCTGGTTGTGATTTGCTCATCGGCAAAGTCGTTCAATTCCATGTTGAAAATGACCTTTATGAAAATGGAAGAATTGATGCTAGAGGATTGGCGGCTGTAAGTCGATTAGCTGGTGCTAATTATGCAAAAATCGGAGAGATGTTTGAAATAGAACGACCAAAATAGAACCCTGTACGATTATAAGGGAAAGGAGGGGGATAAGGTGCAAAAAACATCTGGTATCCATCATATATCTGCAATGGTAAACGATGCCCAAAGGAATATTGACTTTTATGCAGGAGTACTTGGGTTGCGGCTTATAAAAAAAACCATCAATTTTGATCGTCCCGAAGTGTATCATTTATATTTTGGAAATGAAACAGGTGAACCAGGAACACTCATTACTTTCTTTCCATGGGATAAACAACTAAAAGGACGCATTGGTAAAGGGCAAGTTGGAGTGACGAGTTATGCGATTCCGAAACATTCGATTAACTTTTGGAAAAGTCGTTTGAAAAAATTTGGAGTGAAGTTCTTTACATTCGTTCGCTTTGGGGAAACGTATTTGTGCTTTCAGGATCCTGACGGTTTAGAGGTTGAGCTGGTGGAACGAGATGAAGGGCCAGTTAATTATTGGAATTTTGCAGGCATTGAACCAGAACAGGCAATTAAAGGATTTAGTGGTGCTACTTTAATTTCAGCACAGCCCCATAAAACGGCTGAAATGTTTGAGGATTTTTTAGGACTTACATGTGTAGGTGATCAAGAGGGGGTTCTTAGATTTAAATCGGAATCACAGCTTGGAAATACAATTGATATTAAGCTTACGCCTTCTGTTCGAGGTTTAATGGGAGCCGGAACGGTTCACCATATAGCTTGGAGGGCAAAGAATGAAGAACAACTTCTAAGATGGCGATCGCTTTTACAAGATAAGGGATATCACCCAACGGAAATATTAGATCGGAAATATTTTAAATCGATCTATTTCCATGAGGCAGGCGGAATCCTCTTTGAAATAGCGACTGACCCACCAGGTTTTTCAGTCGATGAATCTGTCACTGAACTGGGAGAAAAGTTGATGTTGCCGCCATGGTTAGAGTCAAAACGAGCTGAATTGGAGGATACCTTGCCTCCTGTGGAGGTTCGTGTTTTGGAAGGAGAGTCATAAATGAAACATATATTCAATAAAGGAAAAGATCAACATAAACCAACACTTTTATTATTGCATGGGACTGGGGGCAGTGAGCTAGACTTATTGCCCCTTGCAGGAAGAATCGATGAGGACGCTTCTGTATTAAGTGTTCGGGGAAATGTCTTGGAAAATGGGATGCCACGCTTCTTTAAAAGGTTGGCCGAAGGCGTATTCGATGAAGAAGATCTTATTTTTCGGACAAAGGAATTAAATGAATTTCTTGATGAAGCTTCCGAGAAATATGAGTTTGACCGAGACAATATCATAGCTATTGGCTACTCAAACGGAGCCAACATTGCAGCGAGTTTATTATTTCATTATCAAGATGCTTTGAAAGCGGCGATTCTTCATCACCCTATGGTTCCTAGAAGGGGAGTAGAGCTTCCTGATTTGTCCGGAAAATCTGTGTTTATTGCAGCTGGAACAAACGATCCTATTTGCTCATCGACCGAATCATTGGAACTCCAAGCATTATTGGAAAAGGCGAATGCACAAGTTGAACTTCATTGGGAAAATCGAGGTCATCAATTGACTGCTAGTGAAGTTGAAGCAGCTAGTAAATGGTATTCGACCCTTTCATGAATGTCATGGAATAGACCTCGTTGCTCCTGATCAGCAGGTACATATTCTGAATGAATATGTCATAAATAAATCAAAAACATATATCGAGATATATTAATTGGAAATGGAAGGGTGTTAACGATGGGATTTTGGAGCAAACTATTTGGAAAATCAAAGGAGATGGAAAATATGTCAAACGTTAAATTAGCCGTTGTATTTTACAGCATGGGTGGAACAAACTATCAACTAGCAAAGTGGGCAGAAGAAGGAGCCAAAGAAGCTGGTGCTGAAGTAAAAGTATTAAAAGTACAAGAATTAGCTCCTGCATCAGTGATTGAAGGAAATGAAGCATGGAAAGCAACAGTCGATGCAACTAAAGATGTTCCAGTAGCCACTTCAGAGGATATTGAATGGGCAGATGCCATTATCTTTAGTGTGCCGACGCGTTTCGGAAATATGCCATCCCAAATGAAGCAGTTCCTTGATATTCAAGGCGGACTTTGGGCAAGCGGTAAAACAGTGAATAAAGTAGTCAGCGCTATGACATCAGCACAAAATCCACATGGTGGTCAAGAAGCTACCTTATTATCCCTGTACACTTCTATGATGCACTGGGGTGCAATTATTGCAACTCCTGGTTATACAGACCCAATCATCTTCGGAGCAGGTGGAAATCCATATGGAACAAGCGTAACAGTCGGTCAAGATGGAAAAATGGTTGAGGATGTTGAAGCGGCGGTAAAACACCAAGCAAAACGTACAGTTACTGTTGCAGAATGGGTTAAAAAAGGTAATCAATAATCCTTTGTGATTGCAGAAAGAGCAAATGCGAACGTCGATTTGCTCTTTTTTTATATGAAAAAATGGATTGGAGATGTGGGTTTCGGGACATTTCCTGTAATATTTCTTTGTTTGGAGTAAATAATACGTTAAGACCCGGGTAAAAGGAGCATACTTTCTATGTTTAAAACACCAAAATCCGTTACATCACCGAAGAAATTTATCATAGGTCAAAACTTACTAGAAGAATTGTCAACGTATACAAAGATATATGGCGACTATACTTATGTTATATGTGATGAGTTTATTCTCGATAATGCAAAAGAAGAAGCTGGAAAGTCTTTAGAAGCTGAAGGGCATCAAAGTAAATTCGTTAAGTTTAATTATGAAATTACTCAAGAAGAAATTGATAAACACCGTGAAGAGGTGAGAAAATCAGGCGCAAATGTCATTGTTGGGATTGGTGGTGGAAAAACGCTAGATACAGCAAAGGCAACTGCTTATTATGAGCATTTACCTGTTGTCATTTTCCCAACCATTGCTTCAACAGATGCGCCATGTACAGCACTTGCTGTTATTTACAATACAGATGGTTCTTTTGATCGTTACTTATTCTTACCGGCAAATCCAGATGTCGTATTAGCTGATACGAAAATTTTAGCAGCAGCTCCGACACGCTTTTTTGTAGCGGGTATAGGTGATGCCCTAGCCACTTATTTTGAAGCACGAGCATGTTATCGTAAAAATGGCGATAATTTAGTGAATTTAAAACCATCTCTTTCAGGATTGGGATTAGCTAAAATGTGCTATGATACAATCTTAGAATATGGCTTCCAAGCTAAAATTGCAGTGGATCAGGGAATATCTACTCCAGCGGTTGAAAATACAATTGAAGCCACCATTTACTTGAGTGGTGTTGGTGCTGAAGCTGGTGGCTTGGCTGCAGCCCATGCCATTCATAACGGAATGACTGCTGTTCCATCACTTCATCGCACACAGCACGGTGAAAAAGTAGTATTTGGTTTACTAACACAACTTGTGTTAGAAGGTGCACCAAAAGAGGAACTCGAAACGGTTATCAATTTTATTAAAGAGGTTGGTTTGCCATTAACTTTAAAAGATCTTGGCCTTGATGAATTTCGAGAAGAAGAATGGAGACAAGTAGCAGAAGCTGCATGTTCAGAAGAGGACACGATGAAGAATATGCCGCATCCGGTTACTCCCGATGATGTGTATCAAGCCATCATTACTGCCAATGCATTAGCAGAAGATTATCAGGGGTAGTCTTTCTATATAAGGAAGACATGCCCCATGCAGGATTTTTTTGCATAACACTTTCAAACAATGGGTGAACCCCTCATTTGGAGGAGGTTCACCCATTTAACCTTTTTAATTTTCTACTAATCGTTGATTGATTTACTTCGAGTACTTCGGCAATTTTAGTAGCTGTTTTATATTTCTGTTTAGCTAATTTTAGCAGCTGATCTTCAGTAGCTTTTATACATTTTTTTAAAGGAATAATGTTGTTAACAACAACATCTTTAGAGTGTCTGTGCCCCACTGGAATTAAAAACGCATCTAAATCTGCTTTGTCTATCACGTCGTTTTCAGCTAAAACGACTATTCTTTCAATGATGTTTTGCAGTTCTCTTACATTACCAGGCCAATCATATTGTTGCAGTATTTCGATTACACCATTCGAAAATGTTTTAGACCGCGCATATTTTTCGTTAAAGACATGAAGAAAATGGTGAATAAGAGATAAAATATCATCCTTACGATCTCGTAAAGGAGGAATTTTAATCGGAATAACGTTTAAACGATAATAAAGATCTTCACGAAATGTGCCTTTTTTTACTTCTTCAAATAATTCTCGATTTGTAGCGGTAATAATCCGGATATTTACGTTGATTTGTTCTATCCCGCCAATTCGGGTAAATTTTTGCTCCTGAAGGAAACGTAATAATTTAATTTGTAGAGTAAGCGGCATCTCGCCAATTTCATCAAGAAATAGCGTTCCATTATTTGCTAATTCTAATAAACCTCGTTTTTGTTTAGCTGCGCCTGTAAAAGCCCCTTTTTCATACCCGAATAATTCTGATTCAAGCAGATCTTTTGGAATAGCACCGCAATTTATTGTGATGAAAGGTTTATCAGAACGCTCACTGGAGCAATGGATATAATTAGCTATTACTTCTTTACCAACACCAGTTTCACCTAAGATTAATACTGTTGAATCCACGTTTGCTACTTTTTGGGCAAGTGAAATAACACGTTCCATTTCAATGCTTTGATATACAATATCGTTATTCTTGCTAGCTTTACTTCGTAAATATTCAAGTTCTTTTTTGTAACCTTCCATCAATTGTTTGGTCTCATTTAATTCGGTTTGCAGTCGATCTACAGCCGTAATATCTCGAGAAGCATTAACGACTCTAGTTATTTCCCCGTTCTCATCTTTAATAGGAGTGCCAACAACCATTAAACGTCTCCCTGTTTGAGTCTCTTGGATAAGAGAGACAGTTTCTTTTCTTTCCAGGACTAGTCTTGTAACGGAAGGTTTATAAATCCCGGACTTTTCAAGTTCATATACGTTTTTTCCAATTAATTCTTCTTTCGCTTTTCCCCATAGCTTTTTACAAGCCGAGCTAACCCGAAGTGTGGTTCCATTTTCATCTGATACGTAAATAACATCATATGATATATCAAATATCGCTTTTAAATCACTATTTAAATTTTTGTAAGCATCTAGTTCTTTTAAAAAGACTTCATAATATTGTTCTTCATTAAATAAAAATGAGCCGCCAATCAGTTCATTTTTTTTCTCTGAATAAAGGGGAGAATAATTGAAGAAGAATTTACGGTTTGAATAATAGACATCATAAAAAAAATGATCCTTATCAGAAAGTATGTTTTTATTCATGGCCGGAATTAAACTGAAAATAGACTTTGTTATGATTTTATTTTTATCAACCTGCAGGAGCCCAGCTCCTTTATTATTCATATATTGTATTTTTCCACTTTTATCTGTCATAATATAGCCCGTTCGCAACGAATTGATGGCTGATTCTATAGACACTTCCATATTTCCCCCTCACAACTTCATGCTTTTTTGCATAATAAACGTGCGAAAAAGCATGTTTTTTAAAATCATCATATAATGAATCTTATGCATTAGCAATACTAGCAGGCAAAATTGTGATCAAATGGATTGTGGCATAAAACTTGCAATTAGTATTTATTCAAGAGGAGGGATAATGAAAAGGCTTTTATTGATGATGAAGTAAACAGTAATAAATCTAGTTTGATTGAGGAGGATTATACGAATGAAGCATAGTTATCGTTATAACATTTTGTTCATGATGGTTCTGATGGTTATTATTAACTATATTGATCGTGGAGCCATTTCATATGCGTCTGAGCAAATTATTGCTGAATTTGGTTTTAATGCAATCGCTTGGGGTGCTGTATTAGGTTATTTTGGATACGGATATTTATTTGGAGCACTATTTGGAGGGGCATTAGCTGATAAAAAAGGGCCAAAATTTGTATGGATCATCATCGGTTTGGGTTGGTCGATTTTTGTTATGGCCACTGCTTTTGCAGGTGAAATTGGAATCGCTTTATTTGGAGGTTCAGCCCTCTTCGGTTTTGCATTTATCCGGATATTATTTGGATTTTTTGAAGGCCCAACATTCTCAACTATTAATAAAACAGTAGCAAACTGGGCGACACCTAGAGAAAGAGGCTTTGCTGTTTCTTTAGGTTTGTTAGGAACGCCTCTCGGTGCAATGCTTACAGCTCCTGTTGCAGTATTTCTTTTATCAGTCACTAGTTGGAAAGTCATGTTTCTCATCTTAGCAGCTTTAGGATTGATATGGGTTATTATTTGGACTAAGATGTTCACCAACTTACCTGAAGAACATCCTAAAGTTTCAAAAGAGGAATTGGAAAAAATTCGTTCACAGAGTGATTTGCTTCCAGATGAACAATTAGTTAAAGCAGAAGAAAAAAGCGATATTAGATGGTTTCACTTTTTTAAGAATCCGACTTTAGTTTTTAATGCGATTGGATACTTTGCATTTCAATATATTAACTTTTTGCTTTTAACATGGACGCCGAAATACTTACAAGATGAATTCGGATTCCAATTATCTTCTTTATGGTATTTAGGAATGATTCCATGGATCGGTGCATGTTTTACAGTTTTATTGGGCGGGAAACTTTCGGATTATTTAAGAATGAAGACAGGAAGTTTAAGAATTGCCAGATCAGGTCTGGCTGTAGTTTCGTTATTATTAACTGCAGGTTGCTTTATGTTAATTCCTAGTGCTAATTCGATCGCAGGTGTCATGGTATTGATGACGATCGGAAATGCGTTTAACTCTTTACCAAACTCAGTCTACTGGTCAGTTATTATTGATACAGAACCGAGTAAGGCAGGTACATTTGGCGGTATTACCCATTTCATTACAAATACTGCTACGATTATTGCTCCTACCCTAACAGGATTTTTAGTGATCAGTTATGGCTATTCTTCTATGTTTACAGCAGCTGCAGTTGCTTCTGTGATCGGTATGGTAGCGATGCTATTTGTAAAACCCGGTAAGAGAAAACCTAAAAATATTGCTGTCGTTTAAGCAGGAGTTGATTTTTGATGATGGATATTGTTACAACTGGTAAACGGATTCAAAAGAAAGAGATTTCGCCTGTTGATTTGGTGAGTCAAGCTTTAAAAAAGATTTATGAGGAAAATCCAAAGAATAATTCATTTATTACTGTTTCAGAAGATGAAGCATTAAAACAGGCAAAAATTTTAGAAGAAGAATTAACAGAGGGGAATATAAGAGGGCCGCTACATGGTATCCCAATAGCTATCAAAGATTTGGTTTATACGAAAAAAATAAGAACAACCATGGGTTCTAAAATATATGAAAACTTTATTCCAACTCTTGATGCGACGGTGATTGAAAAGCTAAAAGCGGCAGGGGCGGTCATCATTGGCAAGACCAATACACATGAGTTTGCCTATGGTCCAACAGGGGATCGTTCCTATTTTGGCCCATGTCGAAACCCTCATAATCTAGAGAAAATGTCTGGTGGTTCCAGCAGTGGGTCTGCTGCAGCAGTCGCTGCTAATATGGTGCCAATATCTATCGGTACTGATACAGGTGGATCTATTCGTATTCCATCATCCGCATGTGGGGTTGTCGGGATGAAGCCGACATTTGGTTTAGTAAGTAAAGCAGGCGTTTTTAAACTTGCCTATACACTGGATCACACTGGTCCCATTACAAAAACAGTCAAAGATAACGCAATTTTATTAAATATTATTGCGGGATATGATTCAAAAGACCCTTATTCGTTAAAAAAGGATAAAGAAGACTATTTAAGATTAATTGGCAAAAAAATTAGCGGTAAGACAGTAGGAATCAATTCTTTCTACTTTAATCGGGTTGAAGAAGAAGTTAAAAGTGCAGTGAATAAATGTATAAATATATTAAAAGATATGCAAGTAACGGTGAAAGAGGTTAATATCCCTGTAATGAAAGAAATAGCAGAAGCCCAATCCATCACCATCAAATCAGAGGCTTCAGCTGTACACGTAGACACAATCATTAATCATAAAAATGAAATAGATGAAGAAGTCTATCAAAGATTAGTCAATAGTCAACGAGTTAAAGGTTATGAATATGCGTTATCGCAACTAAAAAGAAATAGGTTAATTGCTCAATATAATGAAGTATTTAGTCAAGTTGATGTTTTAATTGCACCTACACTTCCTATTACAGCTCCTAATATAGGAGAACGTGAAATTGTTATTGAAGATACAAAAGAATCCGTTCAAGATGCTTTATTAAGATTAACATCTCTAACGAATTACACAGGAAATCCATCCTTATCAATTCCATGTGGAAAAGCGAAAAGCGGATTGCCGATCGGTGTTCAATTAATCGCTAAACATGAAGAAGAGGCGATTTTATATCAGTTTGGGGATGCGTTGGAAGAAGCTTTGGATATTCATTTTTCGGCAATATAGTAAAAATTTGGGCGACATCCCAATTTTTTATCAGCTCTTTTACATGCAAATCCAATATTCTAAACAGGGCATCCTCAAAAGAGGATGCTCTTTTTTGATTACTTACCTTAAGCTGGAAGGTTGATCCCCGCAGTTCCAATGTGTCATTTCATTATAAGCAAAAAGTGTTATAGAAAAGAAAAGTAAAGTAAAGTAGGTTTCCTATTATAACGATACTATATAAAATGTAATGCGAGACATTAGAGGCAATCATTTACTCCGCCAAGAAAAATAGATGACAGAGTAAATGATTCTTTAAAATTGAGGACAATTCACTGATTGGGGATAATGCGAGCAATGGAACTTGGAACGGTTTACGTATCAGTTCCATCTGTATGCTCACAGGAATAGCAGTTTTATAGGAACAAATGAAATGAGTTCAGACAGCTAGATAAACATCTAATCCTTTTTTTTCCAGCCGAAGCTTTCCGAAAGTTCAAATGCCTGTTCAAGAACAAAAGAACTCATGTTATCATCATGCGAACTGGGAATGAGATGCGTAAAGCCGACGATAGTAATGCAGCCGAGCATATCATTTCTATAGTCGAGTATCGGAACGCTGAAAGAGGAGACATGCTTTATTAGCGGTTCTGCCGCATATGAAAAGTAGTTTTTTTGTATGTTTGGCAGTTCACGTTCTAACTGTTGTTTCGATTCGGCTGTTAAATGTTTAAGTTCTCTTTGTGTCCATTCTTTAACCTCAGCATGATCCTTAAACGCTACATAGGCTTTTCCAGCGGATGAGAGAATAGGCAGCCGAGTTCCGATTTGTGCACCTATATTAAGCCCTGGTTGGCTGTTCCATATGTTTGCAATGACAGGGCCATCATGCGTCCAGACGTTCAGCAATGCAGTGAGCTGCAACTCCCGGCTTATCTTTTTTAAGAACTGGCTTGCCTGCTGTATTAAATCGAAGCTCCCAATGGCAGCATTTCCAAATTCGATTAACTTACTTCCAAGCTGGTAATAACCATGATCCTTGTTACGATAAAGTAATCCTGTAATGGTTAACGTATTTAAGTATTTATGCAAATTGCTTTTTGTGATTCCCGTGAGTTCCTGGATTTCGGAAAACTTCAGAGGACGGTCTTCGCTAATAAATAACTCAAGTATGCCGATTCCTGTTTGCAATGACTGAATGACAGGAATCGTTTTATTTTTGTCCATTTCCCAAAACCCCTTTTAAACTTTTGGACTTATCATGTCATAGATTTATAAATCTGTCCAATTGTTATTTTTCAATATTGACAATTGAAAGCGGATACGATAAATTTTATTAAAGAGAACAATGTTATCTATAAGTGAATTAAAAGGAGAGGGTAAAATGAAGCTAGTCACTTTTGCACAAAATGGTTTAACGAGAATCGGAGCTGTTGAAGGAGAACAAGTCATCGATTTGAATGCTGCTTTAAAAGCGAAATTGGAGTCTGAAGGGAAAATAAGAGCTGAGAAAATTTCCGAGGCATATATTCCGACTGATATGAAAGGGTTCTTACAAGGTGGGAAGGAGAGCTTGGAGCTTGCCAAAGAATCTGTCCAATTTGCTTTGAATAATGAAAGTGCTGTTCAGCTCGTTTTTGATAAAACAGATGTGAAAGTGGGCGCACCTGTAACAAACCCTGGAAAAATGATTTGTGTTGGCCATAATTATCGTGAACATATTTTGGAAATGGGGCGTGAATTGCCTTCACATCCGGTTCTTTTTGCGAAATTTGCTAATACAATTGTTGGTCCGGAAGATGACATTCCTTTTTATCCAATTTCTGAACAGCTTGACTATGAAGCAGAATTTGCATTTGTTGTGGGAAAGCGCGCTAAGAATGTATCTCAGGAAGATGCACTTGATTATATTGCAGGATACACGATTGTTAATGATGTTACATATCGGGATATCCAACGTCGTACAATCGAATGGCTGCAAGGAAAAGCGGTTGACGGTACTGCGCCAATGGGTCCTTGGCTTGTTACTTCTGATGAGTTGACTGATCCAGCTGGTCTTGAAATTTTATTATCTGTTAATGGAGAAGAGAGACAACGTTCCAACACTGCGAATCTCGTATTTACTGTGCAGCGCCTCGTAGAGTTCCTATCAGAATTAATGACGCTTGAACCAGGAGATGTCATTTTGACTGGTACACCAGGAGGAGTAGGGGTAGCGAGAGAGCCGCAAGCATTTTTGAGAGATGGGGATGTTGTACGCATTGAAGTTGATAAAGTAGGCGTGCTTGAGAACAAAGTGAGAAAAGTGGAGGGATAAATCATGGCCGGTGAGTTTCATCAGCAAGCCATTCAAGATGTAAAAGCTGCAATTGAGGAGATGTTGAACACTGTAAAGGAACTTCCTGAGGATACGATCCGTTGGAAGCCCTCTGAAGAAGAATGGTCCATCATGCAAGTGGTTGCACACGTAGCTGAAGCCATTCCTTTCTGGCTTGGGGAAATCCGTCAAATCATTCAAAGTCCTGAAGATGTATGGGGAAGGGACCACACGAATAAAATTCGTCTGAAGGCTGTAGACGCAAAGGCTGTAGATAGCTTGCCGGTGGATAAAGTCTTTGAGGACCTGAAGAAGATTCCAACCCAAACTGAGGAAACTTTAAGCACATTGACTGATGAACAGTTCCAAATTATTGCTCCTAGCCGCAACCCGAACTTTGATGGAAAACCTGTACAGTTTATTGTTAATAAGCTTATTGTCGGGCATATCCAAGGACACAACGGACAGATTCAACGCAATTTATCCAAGTTAAAGTAAAAGAGAATTCAAATAATATAAAATATGAAAATACTATCCGAAGTTCGGCAATACTGTCCGGAATATGAAAATACTATTCGAAGTTCGGAGAATGTTGTACATGTTCAATTCGATCCGGAATAAATCGCAAATCCTTTGTTCAACTTCTATAAAAGGGGAGATTATGATGGCTGAAAAAAATTCTTTTTTTGAAAGCTCTTTGGTCCAAGATTTTAACAAAGATATAGAACAGTATCACCTTGGACCACTTTGGAATGCAATCCCTGATTTAATGAAACATACTCCTGAACCTCATGCGCAGGCATATTTATGGAAACACGATCTTCTCTACAAAAAATTGATGGAAGCAACTGAGATTTTTACACCAGAACGCGGTGGTGAGCGTCGTGCAATTTATTTGCAGAATCCTGGGTTGAATTATCGTAAACCTTGGGGATGGGCATCTACAACTCAAACCTTGTACGCAGCCGTGCAATTGATTTTGCCTGGGGAAGAGGCGCCTTCTCACCGTCATGTCCAAAATGCATTAAGGTTTGTTATGGAAGGAGAAGGAGCTTACACTATTGTGCAAGGTGAGCGTCTGTTCATGGAACGAGGCGACTTTCTGACAACACCTAATGGACTGTGGCATGGGCATGGTCACCCTGGAGATAAACCGATGATTTGGATGGACTGCCTGGATATTCCGACAATCTACTATCTTGGCGGAACATTTTTTGAGCCGTATCCAGATAAACTTGAAAAGCCATCTTTACCGGATAACTATTCGCAGCAGCGCTATGAAGGCGGAATGGTTCGTCCAATTGGGGACCGCTATAAGAAGAAGGCACCGCTCGGAAACTTTAAGTGGAAGCAAACCGAAGCTGCTATCCAAGGATTGAGCAGGTTTGAGCCCGATCCGTTTGACGGTTATGCAGTCGAGTTTATCAATCCTTCAAACGGTCAAACAGCGTGTCCGACCATTGCTGCTTGGATGCAAAAGCTGCCGAAAGGATTCCATTCGAAGGCACATCGCCATACCCATGCATCCATATACCATGTACATGAAGGTTCAGGTTATTCGGTTATTAATGGCGTCCGTTTTGACTGGGAAAAAGGCGACTACTTCGTCGTGCCAAACTGGGCATGGCATGAGCATATCGCAGAAGAAGATACGTACCTCTTCCAAACGAATGATTTGCCAATCTTAGAGAAATTCGGTTTGGAGAAGAAGCAGGAGCTTGATACAAATAATGGCTATCAGGAAGTAAAATCAGAATTTAAGCCCGTCATGGTTTAACTTCATTCAGCAGAAGTCTCCCACTTTTGTAAGTGGTGAGATGAATGCCTATTGGTATTCCATTCAGTGGGGGGTCAAACCCCGGCTGAATAAAGTTAAAGCCTCCGGCGGATGCCACAGATTTTCAGAGGAATTTATCGAGCGGAGCTCGATAAAATCTGGGCGCAAATACGCCAAGGCGCATTTGATATAAAATAAGGGGGTTTTGCACATGAGAGAGTGGCACAAAAAGAAATGGATACTTATTTTAAGCTTAGTATGTATGTTGGTCGTTTCTGGCTGCGGAATTGATCAAAGTAGTAGCAGTGCTAAAGACGGATCAGATGCTAAAAATGGTGATGAAATTAAAATTGGCGTCATAGTTGCTGAAACAGGCCCTGCGTCCACCCTTGGAAGCTCCCAAGCGAATACGGTCAAGCTTTTACAAAAGCAGTTGGATGAAGCAGGGCCAATTGATGGGAAGAAAATCAAAATTATCAAACATGACTATGAAACCGATGATACAAAGGCAGTTGTCGCTATGGATAAATTACTATCGGAAGATGTAGCGGCTGTTGTTGGAGCAACACAATCCAGTACATCGATGGCCATTATGCCGAAAGCGATTGAGAACAAAATTCCTTTAATGACAGTGGCGCCAATTGAATCAGGCAGTGAGTATGTTTATAGTATGTCGCACAGTACAACTGTTATCAGTACTCCGATTGTTGAGTACTTAAAAAAGAATAATATTTCCAAAGTTGGATGGATCAATGCTTCTGATGGATTTGGCGTTACCGGTTTACCAGCTTTTGAGAAGCTAGCGAAAGAAAATAATATAGAAATTGTTGCTCATGAAGAATTTGATGCAACAGCAACGGATATGACCATTCAATTGACAAAAATTCGAGATGCTAAACCCGAAGCCGTGATCGTTTGGTCCAGAACCCCTGCAGCAGGTGTGGTCGCCCGTAATTTTAAATCATTGGATTTTGATATTCCAATGATTCAAAGCACAGCCGCTGCTAACCAGGGATTCCTTGATCAAGTGAAAGACGATAACGAAAATGTGATGGTAATCGGAAGTAAATTAAGTGTAGTAGACCAGCTGGAGGACTCAAAGCAAAAAGAAGAGCTTTTGGCATTTAGAGACGCATATACGGATGAATTCTCGGGCGGCGAACCAGATTTGTTTGCGGCACACCTTCTTGACGGGGTAAATGTGGTCATTGAGGCAATTAAAGCTGGGAACACGACTTCTGAAGATATACAGAACTATTTACAAAAAGATTTGGGTGAATATTTGGGGATTACCGGAACCTTTCATTTTGCAGAAACCCAAGCCAGTCCAGAGGCTGATGGTATTTCAGTCCTGAGTATTGAAAACAACACATGGAAATATAACGGCCAATAAATAAGAGGTTATTGGTTTCAAAACCATAATTATCTGAACCGTTCCCGAAAAGAGTATTTGAAAGGGAGACCTATGACAAGACAAGCTGTCATTGTCATAGGTCTTTTGAAAGGAGCACAGTTTATGGATTTATTTTTGCAGTATTTAATAACTGGTTTAACGGTTGGGAGCATATATGCTTTGCTCGCTATAGGATTTGTTACCATTTATAATGTGACCGGTGTACTAAATTTGGCACAAGGGGAATTTGCCATGGTGGGAGCTTTAACCTGTATTACCCTTGTGAATCTGGGGCTGCCAACAATTTTAGCCGTTTTCAGTGCCATTTTTATTACTGCCACGATTGGTTTTGGAGTAGAGAGATTGGCCATTTATCCAGCACGAAATGCATCCACTATTACCCTGATTGTGATTTCACTCGGATTGTCCATTTTTTTAAAGGGAATGGGGATGATTATTTGGGGAACTTCTCCCAAAACGCTTAAGCCAATTGTAGACATGGCGTCCATCAAATTTTTAGGATCGGTGATAAACCCTCAAAGTATTTGGATCTTTGCTGTTGTTATCCTGCTTTTGCTTCTTCTCTATTATTTTTTCGACAAAACTTTTCTAGGCTCGGTTTTAAGGGCAAGTGAAAAAAACCCGCAGGCAGCAAGTCTTATGGGAATCAATACAAGTTCAATGTCTGCATTAGCCTTTACACTGGCCGCAGCTTTAGGTGCGATTGCAGGCATTATGGTGGCTCCCTTGACAGATGCAACATACGAGATGGGGTTTTTTATCGGATTAAAAGGTTTCGTTGCCATGATATTTGGCGGCATGCATAGTATTTCAGGGGCAGTTTTGGGTGGTTTGCTCCTTGGTGTCATTGAAGCTTTTTCAGGCGGATATATTTCAACATATTATAGTGATGCGATTGCATTTGGGGTTTTACTTTTCGTATTGTTCTTTAGACCACAAGGTTTATTCGCAAGAGCCACTGGTGAACGGGTATAGAGAGGAGGAAACGTCGTGAAAAATATTGAGACAATGCTATATGGAAGTCGCTGGAGAGAGCTTCTTGTTTTTCTTGGAATCGTTTTCCTTTCTCCCATCTTTATTTCATCGCAGTACCTTTTTACACTGTTCATTTTGATTGGTATTTATTCCATTATAACAGTCGGACTCAGCCTTTTGATTGGGTATACTGGGCAAATTTCGATTGGACATGCTGCTTTTTTTGGCATAGGTGCTTATATTTCGGGAGTCCTCACAACCAAGTACGAGATGTCTGCTTGGGGGGCCATGCTTATTGGAATGGTTGTAACTTTTTGTTTAGCCTACATCATCGGCATCCCAGTTTTAAAATTAAAGGGACATATATTAGCTCTTGCTACAATCGCCATTAACGTCATTGTATATATATTGCTGCTAGGATTAAGTGAGTATACGGGAGGAGCTGGCGGATTGGTCGGGATTCCAAATTTGTCGCTATTTGGTATTGATCTTGGCAATCAACTGTATTTCTATTATTTCCTCTGGGGAATTGCTTTCCTTGTCATTTTGTTTTCAATGAATATTATTCGCTCCAGTATCGGCCGCTTGTTGCGGAGTATACATGACAGTGAAATCGGAACCGAGACTTTGGGGATAAATGCAGCAAAATACAAGGTGATGATTTTTTCGATTAGTGCAGCGTACGCTTCATTGGCAGGAAGTTTATATGCCCATTATATCAACTTTATAGCTCCGCCAACCTTCTATATCACTTTTTCCATATTGTTGCTGGTTATGGTAATGGTCGGCGGGGTCCATTCTATTTGGGGAGCAATCATTGGCACCACGGCCATCATGTTTTTAAATGAGTTCATCAGGTTTATTGCACATAATTATTTAAATGTAAGCGGGGAAGTTGAGATCGTTTTTTACGGATTAATTATTATCTTGGTCATGATTTTTATGCCTAAAGGTTTGGTTGGTGTCTTTGAACGTTTAAGAAGTAATGTATTGATTAAAAACCGTATGAAAAAGAGCGTTACTTCTGAGAAAGGGGTGTAAAATGAATAAATTTCTAGACGTAAAAGAATTAACCAAGCGGTTTGGCGGAGTAACAGCAGTGAATAATGTGAGCTTTGCATTGGGAGAAGGGGAGGTCATGGCTGTCATTGGTCCAAATGGTGCTGGTAAAACCACATTGTTTAATATGATCTCTAACTATATCTCTCCGACTCAAGGGGAAGTTCTGTATAAAGGGGAACGCTTAACTGGAAAAAAGGTGTTTGAATTGGCTCACCTCGGGATCTCAAGGACGTTTCAAAATTTACAAATATTCACCAACATGACCGTTTTGGAGAATGTGATGATGGGTACGTTTGTTCAAACAAAATCAAATATTTTTAGTGCGGGCTTTCGACTGCCTGTCATCAAAAAAGCTGAAGAGGAAGCCTATCGCATGGCAAGTGGAGCATTAAAAATGGTCGGTCTTGGTGATCTTTTATTGGAAAAAGCCGGGCAACTATCATACGGACAACAGAAGAAACTTGAGTTTGCGAGAGCCATTGTTTATAATCCGGCATTAATCATGCTCGACGAGCCAATGGCCGGTTTAAACGATTTTGAAACCAGTATCATGGCTGGCTATATTAAAGATTTAAAAAAGAAGGGCTCTTCCTTTTTGTTTGTTGAGCATAAAATGGCAACTGTGATGGAAATCGCCGATCGAATAGTAGTACTCGATTTTGGAAAGAAAATTGCCGAAGGCACTCCAGGTGAAATCCAAAATAATGAACACGTTATTAGTGCCTACTTGGGTGAGGAGGCGATATAATGTTCCAGGTTAAAAATTTGTCAACAAGCATTGATAAAATACAGATCCTCCATTCCTTGGATTTCCATGTGAATGAAGGAGAGATTATTTCCATTATCGGGGCAAACGGAGCAGGAAAGAGTACACTGTTAAATACACTGGCTGGATTGTGTAAGCCATTAGAGGGGAAGATAACCCTTTTCGATGAGGTACTCAGCGGATTGCCGGCTTATAAAGTCGTGGGGAAGGGACTTAGCTTGGTCCCTGAAGGGCGGCAAGTATTTCCTAATTTAACAGTGAAAGAAAATCTTCTTCTAGGCATTTATACAAAATATTATAAAGACAAAAATCTTGTAAATAAAAACATGGAAAAAATGCAAGAAATGTTCCCGGGATTGAAGAAACATTTCGATAATTTGGGTGGAAACTTAAGTGGTGGAGAACAGCAAATGCTGGCCATCGCCAGAGGGTTAATGTCCAACCCAAAAATTATTTTACTGGACGAGCCTTCGATGGGACTTGCGCCAAAAATTGTAGCGGAAATACTAGATATCTTGGAGATTATCAAGCGTGAAATGGGTACAATGGTCATATTGGTTGAACAAAATGTAAGAGCTGCCTTGAAAGTGGCGGACCGTGCCTATGTCATGGATCAAGGCAGATTTATTATGAACGGTCCGAGAGACGAAGTCAGTACGAATCCGCTTGTGAAATCAGCTTACTTGGGGATAAAGGCCACGGGATAATTCAATTTGTGGCTCCTCCATAGATTATGGGGTGCCTTTTTTTGCTCAGATTTTATCAGATGGAGAAAAGTGAACTGATTACAATATTGGCAAAATCTAATTGCAATGGGTGAGGCTGCAATTGATAAATGTCAAAAATTGAAACAGGTAAGTGAATCCCAGGCTAAAAGGGGGGGGGCAATAAAGTGTGTAAGTTCAAATGCACTCAAGATATTTTAAAACCCGATCTTTAAGGTTAGCATGGAGGAGAAGATGGTTCATGACCATTGTCTAATTTTGGATATGGCCACCTTCCCATTTAGTTTCCAGTTCTTTGATACGCAAATATAATATGGTTGGGTAATGCTCCTTTTTTAGTGACCTTTCAGAAACTAGAACGGATGCTTTCAACTGCATTGTTTTGTATACATCACTTTACGAGTAGCACTGCCATAATCAAAGAACTGCTTAACATAGTGGAAATTTTTTGTCCAAACATCAATCGGTCCTGGGTAGGCAGCCCATTGTTGTTGAAAGGATTCAAAGGTGCTTTGACAAGGTGTACCATATACCTATTTTAAAAATTTGGTAAAAGACTTATAATCCTTAATGGAGAGAAGCTTTTAACAACCTTACTATAATAAAATGTAGTAAGGCTCTTTCTTATCTCAAAATTAAAAAACTATATTAGTACTTTACATCATCTCGCCTTTTAACTTCATTCAGCAGAAGTCTCCCACTTCTGTAAGTGGTGAGATGAATGCATATTGGCATTCCATTCAGTGGGGTTTCAAACCCCGGCTGAATAAAGTTAAAGCCTCCGGCGGATGCCACAGATTTTCAGAGGAAATTTATCGAGCGGAGCTCGATAAAATCCATGATCAAATACGCCAAGGCGCATTTGATCATGGATTCAAAAGAAAATACCCTTTAGTGCATACTACTGTTCATTTAAAATAAAGATTGATAATTTAAAATAAAGTTTGATTAAAATCCTGTTTTTTTCTTTAACTATAGGAACAGTTTAATGGAAGAATATGAATTTTGTAATTTGTAAATGTTAAGTTATAATGAATGCTTAAAAAATTATGGAGGTATAAAAAATGGGAGAAAATGCAAAAACTCCTCAACCACCCTATTACGCAGTGGTATTTACTTCGCAACGAACTGATGGCGATAGAGGTTATGGTAAAATGGCGGAAAAAATGGAGAAATTGGCTTCTCAACAACAAGGATTTTTAGGCATAGAAAGTGCAAGAGATAGTGGATTAGGTATAACTGTTTCATATTGGGAGTCCTTAGAGGCCATAAGAAATTGGAAAGAAAACTCAGCCCATAAATTTGCACAAGAAAAAGGCATAGAAGAATGGTATAAAAACTATACTGTTAGGATTTGTAAAGTTGAGAGGGTATACTCCTTTGAAATGTAATTCTTATAAAGATAACGGGTGCTTCGTACTTTATTTTAAAGCTACAATTGCATGTCTTCTAGAGCCTCTGGTTGGTAGTTTTCTAGTATTTGGTTCGCTAGCTTGACAGCTTTCTCATCACGCTATATTTTTCCCAAATAGAATAACCTCCCGTTTGAATTATATAAAAACTGACCTGCGAAGTAAGGGCCGCACGCTCTCTCACTTACACAGCTCAGTTTACACTCCCGTTCAAGAAAAGAATTATATTAAATTATTCATATTAGCTTAATTTCCAAAATCCCGTTCAAGCCGTTATTCAAGAATCTGGCTCTTTAATGGAATACCATGGTTGTAGTTTTTAAACAACTAACAAAAACCCCCTTGGATTAAATTGTCTCAGCAGACCATATCCAAGGTTTTTTCAGTCGAATTATACCAACTACTCCTTTGCTCTAAAAAATATAAGTATTGTGGATTACATTAAGCAGGGGTTCAAACCCCGGCTGAATAAATAAAGTCAAAGCCTCCGACGGATACCACAGATTTTCAGAGGAAATTTATCGAGCGGAGCTCGATAAAATCTGGGCGCAAATACGCCAAGGCGCATTTGATTTAATACAAGCTTCTTTCGTTCGACATTAAGGGTATTGGGAACATAGTGTGGAAAGAGAGTTAATAAGACCTTCCTCCAGCCTTAGTCAGTGTGAAAAGATCGGAACCATATAGACCCTTTCATAGCCAGTTTATGATCAAGGCAGAGGTCTTCATTTTACGAAGTTAGCTTTAAACCAATAGCTGCCCCTAATACCATTGTTATAAAAATAATCCTTTTCCAGTCTTTTGATTCACCATATAAAATCATTCCTAATATTGCTCCACCAGAAGCACCAATCCCTGTCCAAACTGCATATGCGGTTCCCATAGGTAATGTTTTCATTGCATATGCAAGAAAAAGAAAACTCGCTCCAAATCCAAGAATTAACAATACCAGCGATTGCCAATTACGATCTTTATGCAATTTATTTATTATCGAAACACCAAGCACTTCAAATAAACCTGCAACTACTAAAGAAGCCCATGCCATTAAGATTCAGCCCCTTCTTGAACATTGTCTTTAGTAACAAATTTCAAACCAATTACTCCTGCTAATAAAACCAAAGTCAGTATAACCTTTGTTACTTTAAATGGTTCACCAAAAAATACGATATCTGAAAAAACCGTCCCTGCCGTACCTAATCCTACAAACACTGCATAGACCGTTCCAACTGGAAGTGTTCTGCCTGCCATGATCATTAAATAAAAACTGACCACAATAGAGATGACTGTTCCTGTCCAAGTCCAAAAGTCATCTGCGTGTTTTAATCCAATAACCCAAAATACCTCAAATACCGCAGCAATAACTACATTTATCCAATTTGTATTCATTCAACCAACACCTCCAATATTATTCTTTCCATAAAACAATAAAAGCCTAAGAGATAACTGTTAAACAGTATCTCCCAGGCTTTTATCCTTCCGTGACACAGCAGGGCTGTGAGTTTTCTCTTGGACCAGACTAACATACTTGTTACGGAACCCTAGAAAACATTTGCTTTATTTAATTATCTAAAATTATACACAAATTTAGTCTTTATTCAAGTTTTAACTTCATTCAGCAGAAGTCTCCTACTTCTGTAAGTGGTGAGATGAATGCTTATTGGTATTCTATTCAGTGGGGGGGCAAACCCTAGCTGAATAATTAAAGCCTTCGGCGGATGCCACAGATTTTCAGAGGAAATTTATCGAGCGGAGCTCGATAAAATCTGGGCGCAAATACGCCAAGGCGCATTTGATTTTCCACACCATTATTTGGTTTATGGTTTTATAAATAATTACATAACTATCGAGGTTTCTACATGAAAATGCGAATACATGACATAAATTGAAAGGCCCGGTGATTAAATAGCGGCGATTGATGTTATCAGATAACTTAAATAAAAACAGGCCCGGCGCTGGCCGGACTTTATCCCAGTTACTTGAACATGTACAAATGATCAAAGCTTGAAAGTACGAGCAGGAGTAAATAAACCGATTTTAGACGAACATCAATTGCCAGTTATTTTTTAAAGAGACCTGCTTCCACTGCTGCACCAAAACTTTTTTTAGCAAAATCAAATGGATCCCCTACATTTTCCCAATGCATATACATTAAACGAGGGTCATCAAAAAGCCAATGATTATGAACTGCTGTAACAATTAATCCCCTTTTACGTAATGCTGAAAGGAATGGATTAATCTCTTTTTGAAGAATAACAGTTTCACCTAGGTTAAGAGTTTTTCCTCCTATGTTGTTTTCAAAAGAAAGTGCAAACGGAAGTGCTAAAGGAGAACGGGTGCGACGCCCCAAAATGGTAGCGTCAATGTTTCTTAAACGTTGAACAAGACAGACAGGAGCTGATGTAATAACCTCCCCACCTATAATATTTGCTAATCTTTGGCAAGTAGATGTAGACTTAGAAGACTTGGACGAAGACTTAGACGAAGGAATAAACAAAGACGATAACGAAGATGATTCCATATTCTCCCTCCTTTCATTCAAATTTCTATAACGTATGCATAGTTAGAAATGCCTGTCTAGATAAATATAATAACTTTTGATTAATAGGCTAGATTTAGGCTTCAATTCATGACATCCCAATCAAAATAAGGATTGTTCATCAAGGTGTTAACAAACCATTTGAAAAAATAGGCAGTAATTTAAAAGGTTGCGAGGATAAATAAATATGATAATAATGAGTTTGTCCCTATTTTTCAAGAGCCACTTCTTATTGTAGGAAGGCTTTTTTATTTCTGAAAAAAAATCCTCGTTTCTACCAGACAATCTATCCAATCATGTTCGATAATCTCCAATATATTATTAATGAGTCGGCCGACTTAAATAATGAATAGGAGAGATGTATATGTGTTTTGAAGATGAGTTTGACTTCGAGGACGAGCGGAGAAGAAGGCGAGTAAGACTGATTTGTAAATGTCGGGAAGTAAGACGTGAGCGTGAAGAAAGAGAACGCGAGCGTGAATTCAAATGCAGATGCAGAGAACGCAGGCGTAGACACGAGCACGAAGATTGTGATTGGTAATAAAATCAGGCCCGGCGTTGACCGGGCTTATTGCTACTGGATATACATTTTATCGGTGACCTCGCTTTAATTCTCCGGGTTTCTCCACAATTGCGCCCGATAGTTGAACAAGGCATATTCTTAGTTTTATCAAATGCCCCTAAAAAAGTTTTTGATTGCTTCAAGACGTATATTATGACTACAATCTTCACAACAAAAAATACTATTTCTATTTTTTTTGAACTGTTTATATCGCGTGCTTCCTGGAAAAACTCTAAATTTTTTTTTGCAGTTATAACAGATCACCTCATATGAAACCATCTTTTTCCCCCACTTTAATAATGTATTACTTTCGAGTAGCTTTATCAAAGATCGTGACCAGTTCTTGAATATATTCTTTAACGTTTATCTGAGGGTTTCTCATTAATTCAATGCTAAAACCATCAATGGATTGTCTGATTGTTAATGCTATTACTCTTGCCGATTTTGCTGAAAACTCCCAAAATGCACCTTCTCTCATTCCAAGTCTCAGAATATCTTCAATTGGTTGGAAAATATTTTCATCATGGTCAGTCGCAAACTTAAGTTTTCCGTCAGACGTTCTCCCGTTAGACACAATCTCCATAACTGCAAATACGTGCTTCCGGTTTTTATCTGCAAATGTTAGATGCGCTTCAATATACTTTTGAAGCATGTCCTTGGGAGATGTTAAAACTTCAATTTGTGGATAAACAAAGGAATGGCAAGCTAAATAGTATTGAATTACAACTTGCTCAAGAAGTTCCTCTTTATTTAAAAAGTGATAAGAAATTACTCCTTTACTAATATTTGCACGTTTAGCAATTTTTCCTAAAGACGCTTGTGCATAACCAACTTCTACAATTGTCTCAATTGCACATTCAATAATTTGCGCTCTACGAGCTTTTTCAATAAAGGACATGTCTTTTTGTCTGTTTGTTTTATTATTTGTACTCATGTATTTATTTTAGTACGATCGTACAAATGATGCAATAAAAAAACATTTAGATGTACATCATCCAAACGGTTTAATAATATTAAATGGTCTTTTAATGGAATACCATGGTTGTAGTTTTTAAACAACTTTATATCATGCAACAAAAACCCCTTGGATTAAATTATATCAGAAGACCATATCCAAGGTTTTTTCAGTCGGAAGGCATTCTGAAGTTGTGCATGTTTGAAAAAATGACAGAAGGCTGATGAAGACAGAGTTACTTGATCAGGTAGAAAGTGAGAGTGACTTATGAGTTTGAATAAAATGATACAAGTTATTGTAAATTTTTTTATAACCAAGTAGCATTGGAAATATTATTTTTATCAATTAGAATGTACATTATTTATCTAATAAATTTTATTGCTTTTAATCATGGGATAGAAACACGTCAGCAAATGGAGCCAGGGACCAATTGTGTTTGTCATACCTATAACTTTGCCTATATTTGTGTGGCTTCGAAATAAAGATTGATAATTTATAATAAAGTTGCACCGTTTTGAAAAAGATTGATTAAAATATGTGTTGTATTTGACGTAGAGCTTTGATTTTAACAATGTTTACTTTTATTATGATCAAACTTTTTTATAAAATCGTACCGTTTTTACATTTGGAGTACCAGACTTTTGAATTGTTTTGATCAAACTAAATTTTAAAGCTATATGTTAGGAAGAGCCTTGAAGAAAATTATTGTTTTACAATTATCTTTTATTGTTTTACAATAAATAAAGGAGGCGATTTTTAATGAATCTTTTTACCAAGACCGTTTTAAAATTTTTATCAATTGTGTCGCTAATTGCTCAATTTTTATGTGCGTTTGCTGGATTAATGCTACTATTTGCGACTGGGGCTTTATTGTTGGTCCCGAGCGGAGTCAAAAAACAATTGCTACAGTATGGAGATTTAAACTCAAACACAGACCTATCAGTATGGTTTTTAGTACTTTCTTGCTTAGCTGCGCTAGCAATCATTGCTTGTTTGTTTATCATTATGTACGCTCTACATAAAATGATTGGTAATATTTATGAACAACACTTCTTTGTTTCTCAAAATCTTACGTACCTCAAACTTATCTTAATCTCGATCACTAGTTTTACCATTTTGCAATTCATTAGTCAGCTGTTCTTTGCGCAAGTACATGCGTACAATGTCAGTGATATTTTTTCAGATTCTTGGCCAAGTTTAATAGGGAACATTCTTCTGTTAGCCATCGTTTATACGCTTTATGTGGTTTTTAAATACGGTATAAATTTGCAAGAAGATTCTAACAACGTGATTTAGGTGGGAGCTCCTAATGATAAAAATTAATCTAGATCGAGTAATGCTAGAAAGAAAAATTTCTTCAAAAGCGTTAGCAGAAAAAATTGGAATTACCCAAGCTAACTTATCAATACTAAAAACAGGTAAAGCGCGTGGTATTCGCTTTGACACATTAGAAAAAATCTGCCAGACATTAAATTGTCAGCCTGGTGATATACTCGAATATGAAGAAAAAACTGACACATAACAAAGCAATTGTTATATGTCAGTTTTTTATTATTGACTGTTCAAGTAAACACGTTCGAAGTGAGAATTTGCCTAACATTGATTTCGCAGTACATCCACGTAAGCTTTCAAAATAAATGATCGGAAAATAGGCTGTTTTTTATAAGAACGTTGTTAAAACAACTTCTAAGATTGTTTTGATCAAACTTTATTGTAAAATCACAACTGCCTCAGCATCCAACTTATCCTTGATCACTTCCTCGGTTAATTCAAAAAGTCTGTCTAACGCCATCAAATACACCCCTTTGTTAATGGTTCATTAGAACTATACTTCTGAGGATAACGAAGAAGAATAGGATGAGTCTAATCTTCTGTGATTTTCGTACATTTTTTGTAAAGTGGGTACATGTTATAGTGATAAGTAGCAAAGGGAATTGGTAAATTCATCACGTAATTTGTTTCAAATTATCCATCTCTATCTGATGATAGGTACCCTACCTAATATAAAAGAACACCAACATATCATTCCTTTTGTTTTTGACTTATCCAAAACGGGTAAGTCTTTTTGATCAGAAAATTTGTGGTACATTGATGTATATAAGAACGGAGTGGATATATGAATCAAGTAGCCCATTATATTTCAATTTTAGAACGTTCAATTAGAAAAGGTCAGGCTGTTTCTATTTATTCCAATCAATACGAACCTGATAAATTTTCGGTGGGATATATAGAAACTTTCTCTTCCGAACAATTTGTTATGAAGCATGTGACACCAGAAGGAATAAGTGATGGTTATATAGTTAGAAGGAATGAAGATATTTTTAGAATTGATTCTAATGGGAATTATGAACAAAGAATAGAATTATTATATGCTCTTCAAAAACAAAAGCATGAAAGTTTCTTTGAAAATCCAATACTAAAAAATTCAAATTTGTTTAAGGAAGCTTTTGATTCCGCAATGAAAAAAGATTTGATTGTTTCGGTATGTATTGATGAAAGCGACGATCAAGACGACATTGTCGGGTTTGTTAGTGATATAACCTCTGAAGAAGTAGTAATTTCACGAATATTTCTTTTGAAGGATTAACTGATGGAGAATCTAGTTTCTTTTTAGCAGATGTCATTAAATTGAACTGTGACACTGTAGAAGAAAAGGCTTTGAAACTAATATATAATCACAGAAAAACTAATTACTAAAGTCAAAATTAGGTGATAATACATTGATTCTTTTGCTGGTAATATCTTTTTTGATTGGCGTTTATTTAATAGGATCTGCTATATTGCTAGTTTTAAGAGAAACAAAAAATAAAAGAAATAGCTTTTGGGATTTTTTAGTCATCGTTCTTGATGTAATCTCGGATCCAATAACCAGCGAAGGTATGAGAATTTTTTTTGGGGGGGTTTTTATAGCTATTGCTATCCTACTTTTGGTAATTTAATATGTACCAGATAATCCAAGAAACTAAAGGATAAATCAAACACTCGGGTAGATAAGCATGCCGTGCAAAAAACTCTAATACGTTTTGAATTTGCCCTAAGAAAATTATTTTCTACTAATTGTATTAAGATGTTGTCGCCTTTTTATAATGGTGATAACTTAAAGATACCCCATTCGAATAATATGTTTCTCTCTCTGCTGTCGTTTTTACTCACACAAAATAGACCGTCTTTACCAAAAGGTGAAGGCAGGTCTATTTTTATTGTCTTTTTTAGAAAGGAGGACTACCTTTTTGAGCTTACCGATCATGTGGGGAGGTAACGACTGTTTTATGAGTTGGTCAGGATCAACGGCCTTAAAAATCCAAACCTCATAAAAGTCGGTCAAAAAATTAAGTTGCCTGGTGCAGTATCTTCCAAGCCAAAAGGTGATCAAAAGACAACATCAGTAGTCGATTATCTCAAATCAATTGGTGCTGACTCGTCTTTTGCCAATCGTAAAAAAGTTGTCGGCCAAGCATGGTATTAAGGACTATACTGGTACGTATGCTCAAAATACGCAGTTGCTTAAAAAGTTGCATGGTTAAGGGTATGTTATAATCAACGTATTCGGGCATCGATTGCCTAAGAGAGCGACCTATCCAATTATGGACGGGTCGCTTTTTTTGTTTTAGGCTCTGTTTAACTCAATTGATAATTAAAATTGATAAAAGGACGGAAAAAGTTAATCCAATACTTAAAACACAGCCCAGTATTTTTTGAGTTTGAATGTTTTTATCTTGTTTTAGGTTTTCTAATAGTTTCACTAAATTTAAAAACCATAAAAACGAGAACAATAATGGTAAAAAATAATAAACTAAAAATAAATCCATGAAAAAGTCCTCCTTAAAAGCTCTCTCGTTTTTTTTGTTAAATAAAACAGGCCCGGCGCTGACCGGGCTTAGTTTTTCTTGGCATACATCATATCAGCAATCTTAATTGTGGTTACTATTAAGCACTAATATTTTTGTCTTGCTTTTTAGCATAAATAATCCAATTAAGTATGCCTAACCCTAAAATTATTAGAAACATATTTGAAGAAGTAATATCACCATCTAAATTTAATTCATCAGCTATGTATCCAATGATAATAAGATTAATACCAGAAACAATTATAGAAGTTACCGAAAGAATAGCCAATGTAACTCCGTTAACAATGTTTCGTTTTCTTTGTACCAATAAAATAATGGAAATAGCAATTAAACTAATTATAAAAGTGATAAAAATTAATCTTGACCAATCGTATATACTTAGCCCTTCATCGGCATCCTCCCAAGTTTATCTTTAAGTGTAGCTTTTCCTGCAATTTAATAACTCTAAAGTCATAAAACAAAAAAACCTTGGATTATGAAGTCGTGGAGGACCAAAACCAAGGGAAAAGTAAGATTTGAAAATTACATCTAGCATATCTAACTTTGAGATAAAAACAAGCCTCTTTCGTTCGACATTACTAGACAGTCCCGGCGTTGACCGGGCTTGTTTTGCTTTCATTAATTTTTCACAATGCTTATCCTTTTAGTCAAAATCTTTCACTCTCTCTATAAAGGGCTTTCCATCAACTGTTCCTTTGGTAAATAATTCTTCAGCAGTTTCAAATTTTTGAGTGTAAGAATCTGTACCACGTGTCAGTAAAAAACTTTTTTCTTCACTGTATAGTCTACTAACCCACCATTCTTCATCGTTATAATATAAAAGTACTTCTTGTTCTTCATCTTCAATAGCTTTTCTAACTTCTTCCCATGTTTCCTTATCCATTTTATCCTCCTGAAGAAAATTAATATCCTTTTCCTGGTTCCCAATTGCCTTTAGAGTTTTTCCCCTATTTGTGTCGGTGAGGTACTTTGGGGTGTTTCTTAGGATTTCCATGATCAGTGTAATGCAAGTTAAGTTTTCCCCGTATGATGCTACCAGAGCATGTGCGGGCACTAAATAATTTAAGTGTTGACTTGGTACGTGTTAAGAAACCACAGCTGGACGATCAGGAATGGGAACAGATCAACGAGACGTTACATATTGCTATTGAATATAATCATCAGGTTGTTTTTACGCTTTGGATTGATGGTTTTTTTAAAGAGGTTGAGGGTGCTATCCATTTTATTGACGAAATTAACAAACGGGTTCTTTTAGTAGATGTTAAAGAAGATGTACATAAAATTAATTTTGAATCAATTGTTGAAGTTAAAAACGCAAAATAAGAGCTCTCACATTTGTGTGTAGGGCTCTTATTTGTTGTTGACTTGTTGACCAAACTCGATCACAAAGATCATTTTTGTTCAGATTTAATCAGAAGGAAAAAAGAAAAACCTTGACATTTTCAAAAGTAAACAGAGATAATAGGGATTAATTCGAATAATTTTTCCTTCGGGGCAGGGTGAAAATCCCGACCGGCGGTGATGAGACTATGTCTCTTAGTCCGTGACCCGGCTCGGCATCGAGCCGGTGGATTTGGTGAAATTCCAAAGCCGACAGTGAAAGTCTGGATGGGAGAAGGAAAAAGGCGTCTGTTTCTCATACATTTTTTTATGAAATGATATGTTTATTTGAGTTTGGTAAAAAATATTTTTGCCAAGGACTCATGACGCTTATTTAAATTTGCTGTTTTTGTGCCCCGAAACATTGTTTCGGGGCTTTTTCCGTCGAAAATAGAAAGGAGGCACTATGGGAGACAAGCATTTTTATATGAATTTGGCCATACAGTTGGCGGAATCTGTTGTTGGACAGACGAGTCCAAACCCAGCGGTCGGCTGTGTTGTTGTCAAAAACGGACAGATTCTTGGTATGGGTGCACATATGAAAGCCGGCGAGCCGCACGCTGAAGTAAACGCCTTGAAACAGGCTGGCGAAAAGGCGGAAGGCGCCGATCTCTATGTCACACTTGAGCCATGTTCACATACAGGAAGGACTCCGCCGTGCGCTGATCTAATCATTGAGAAAAAAATTAGGCGCGTCTTTATCGCGGGGCTGGATCCAAATCCGGTAGTGGCTGGAAATGGAGCGGCAAAGCTGCGGAATGCCGGCATTCCAGTGGAATATGGAATTTGTGAACAGCAAGCCGAAAAGTTGAACAAATTTTATTTTCATTTTATGAAGACGAAGAAACCATTCATCACATTAAAAACCGCTGTAACTTTTGACGGAAAGACAGCGGCTTCAAGCGGAAACAGCAAATGGATCACATCTGATGAAGCTAGACTTGATGTCCATCTTTATCGACATCGCCATGATGCGATATTAGTCGGCATCAATACTGTACTTTATGACAATCCCCATCTTACAACCCGATTGCCCCAGGGTGGAAAAAATCCCATTCGAATTGTTTTAGACACTCATTTGAAAATTCCTATGGAATGCAATCTTTTAAATGACAACGCTGCTTTGACCATTATTGTATGCGGGAAGCATGCAAATAAACAAAAGCGTCGAGCTATTGAGGAAAAAGGTATCAAAGTGAAAAAAATGTCTGCGGAGAAAATTGAAATTGAACCGCTCTTAGACTGGCTAGGGGAGGAGCAGATTCTTTCTGTTTTTGTAGAAGGAGGAAGCAGCGTCCATTCCTCATTCATTGATTCCGGTTTTTTTCAAGAAATGATCATGTATATGGCGCCGAAGTTATTGAATGACGGGAAAGGAACATCGGCTTTCGCCGGAATCCCAAAACAATCGCTACAAGATAGTATTCCCTTGGTATTTAAGTCAATCGAACAAATTGGCCCAGACATCAAAGTAATTGTTGAACCGATGGAAAGGGGAAAGTAAATGTTTACAGGAATTGTTGAAGAAATCGGTAAGGTCTTGCGAATTGACAGAAAGGTGAAATCCTTCACTATCCATATCCAGGCCAAGCGCATCCTTGAAGACGTCCAACTAGGTGACAGCATTGCGGTAAACGGTGTCTGTCTTACTGTGATAGAATTCAGCCGATCCTCTTTTCAGGCAGATGTTATGCCTGAAACCTTCCATGCCACATCACTCAGAATGCTTTCACCAGGTTCAATGGTGAATCTGGAGAGGGCCATGGCTGCCAATGGCAGATTTGGAGGCCATTTTGTTAGTGGACATGTGGATGGAACGGGTAGCCTTTTGAGTAAAAAAAGAGTGGAAAACGCACTTTACATGACCTTTCAAATACCTGAAGAGTTCAAAGTATTTGTCGTGGAGAAAGGGTCAATTGCAATAGATGGCACTTCACTGACGATTTTTGAAGCAAGCGGAGGAAAAATAACTATATCTCTAGTCCCGCATACACAAGCAGAAACGGTACTTGCAAATAAAAACATTGGTGACTCAGTCAATATAGAATTCGATATGCTTGGAAAATACATTTATCACATGCTGGAAAGCCGGAAGGAAGTCAAGACTGAAATCACAATGGATAAGCTCATTGAAAATGGTTTTATCGGTTAAAAAGGAAGGGGTGACAATTTGTTTGATTCAATTGAAAAGGCCATCGAAGATTTGAAGAACGGCAAGGTGATTATCGTAACGGATGATGAAGACAGGGAAAATGAAGGGGATTTCGTTGCGCTTGCAGAAAAGGCCACACCTGAGGTGATTAACTTCATGGCGAAGGAAGGAAGAGGCCTCATTTGTGTGCCTGTAACGGAAAAGAAAGCGAAGGAACTGGAATTGCCAAAAATGGCAGACCAGAATACTGATCCTTTTGGTACGGCGTTCACTGTCAGTATTGATCATGTTCATTCCCACACAGGAATCAGTGCGTTCGAGCGTTCTGAGACGATTTTAAACATGCTGGAAGACGATGCCAAGCCGGAATCCTTTAAAAGGCCAGGACATATTTTTCCTCTGATTGCAAAAGAGGGCGGGGTTTTAAGAAGGCACGGGCATACGGAAGCAGCTGTGGATTTGGCAAGACTTAGCGGTGCAAAGCCTGCAGGAGTCATTTGTGAAATCATGAAAGAGGATGGAACGATGGCACGAACTCCTGATTTAAGGAAAATAGCCGATCAATTCGGGTTGTCCATGATTACAATTAAAGATTTGATTTTATACAGGAACACAAGGGAAACGCTTGTTCATAGGGAAGCAGAAGCTTTTTTGCCGACGGAATTTGGGAATTTCAAAATCATTGCTTACTCAAACATGATGGATGATAAGGAACATTTGGCATTGGTCAAAGGGGAAATTAAACCGAATACCTCTACCTTGGTTCGGATGCATTCAGAATGTCTTACCGGGGATGTGTTTGGCTCATGCCGCTGCGATTGCGGCCCGCAGCTTGAATCTGCATTAAGGCGGATCAACGATGAGGGAGAAGGGGTCCTTCTCTACTTGCGTCAAGAAGGGAGAGGCATTGGACTCATCAATAAACTAAAAGCATATAAGCTTCAGGAAGAAGGATTTGACACAGTGGAAGCAAACGAAAAGCTCGGATTTCCGGCTGATCTGCGTGATTTTAGTATTGGTGCACAAATTCTCAAGGACCTTGGAATCAAAGAAATCAAACTGCTTACAAACAACCCAAGAAAAGTTTCTAGTCTGTCAGATTTTGGAGTCGTAGTGACTGAGAGACTGCCGATTCAGCTTCCATTTAAAGATGAAAATGAAAGATACTTAAAAACAAAAGCAGAAAAGCTGGGACATTTGCTGACATTTTAACTTCATCATTTCAGCAGAAGTCTCCCACTTCTGTAAGTGGTGAGATGAATGCATGTTGGTATTCTATTCAGCGGGGGTTCAAACCTTGGCTGAATAAAGTTAAAGCCTCCGGCGGATGCCACAGATTTTCAGAGGGAATTTATCGAGCGGAGNTATTCAGCGGGGGTTCAAACCTTGGCTGAATAAAGTTAAAGCCTCCGGCGGATGCCACAGATTTTCAGAGGGAATTTATCGAGCGGAGCTCGATAAAATCTGGGCGCAAATACGCCAAGGCGCATTTGATACATGAGGAGAGATAAAAGATGACAACAGTCTTTGAAGGGAATTTAGTTGGTACAGGATTGAAAATCGGTATTGTCGTGGGGAGATTCAATGAATTTATTACAGGAAAACTGTTATCCGGAGCGCTTGATGCATTAAGGCGCCATGGCGTTTCCGAAGATGATGTTTCGGTAGCATGGGTGCCTGGTGCATTTGAAATACCATTAACAGCTAAAAAAATGACGGAAACGAATAAATACGATGCGATTATTACTTTAGGAACTGTGATCCGAGGGGCAACCCCGCATTTTGATTATGTTTGCAACGAAGCGGCTAAAGGTGCGGCGAATGTTGCACTACAATCGGGAATTCCTGTGATATTCGGAGTTTTGACGACAGATACGATTGAGCAGGCGGTTGAACGGGCTGGAACAAAAGCTGGGAACAAAGGCTGGGATTCAGCAGTTGGTGCCATTGAGATGGCCAATCTATATAAGACAATGAATGCGTGATGAAAAAGGGGTGTTCAAAAAGGTAAGTGGAAATTACTTGTAGCTTCCATTAAAAACAGTCACGATTCGCTTGCAATAAAAAACGGGAACGATTGAGGGCGAAAGATGCCCATTTTAATAAGTTTCCATTAAATCACGTAAATCACGATTAGTGGCGAAAGATTTCCCTAGCAAGAGGTTATCATTCCAAACGGTCGCTAATGGAGAAGCTAGCTAATCAATTTGCAAAATCTGGCGGAGAAAAACGAGGTTTTCTCCGCCAGATTTATTTTAGGGACTTTTTAGACGGCCCATTTCCTTTTATTTTTTATCTTTTAGCGCCGCCTTTAATGCATCAGCCATGCTGTTTCCAAAACCCTCATCATTGGTGTATTTTTTCAGCAGTTGGCGTTCTTCCCGCTTTGTGACTTTCTTTTTCCGGTTTTCGGCTTTTTCCACAAGGTTGCACGAGCGGCATTGGAAATACATACCTGCTTTTCCATTATGAATTTCCATTTTCTTATGACATTGCGGACAGCGGCGATTGGATAGTTTCGGGTCCTTCCTTTTTCGGAAATTGCACTCTCGGTTTGAGCAAACAAGAATGCGTCCGTCTTTTCCTTTTATTTCTTTCATAAGAGAGCTGCATTCCGGACATTTGGTACCCGTAATATTATGGGCCTTATACGACTTGTCGCTTTGCTTTACTTCATTCACAAGCCGCTTTGTCTGCTTTCGGATATTTTGTAAAAATTGCTCAGGATTCCCTTTTTGACGGGCGATCGTTTCCAGTTCAGCTTCCCACTTGGCGGTCAACTCTGGAGATTTAAGTTCATCGTTAACAAGTTCAATAAGCTGTTTCCCTTTTGGAGTGGGGAACAGGCGGTTGTTTGTGCGATCAATCACCTGTGAACTGAGAAGCTTTTCAATAATATCGGCTCTTGTAGCTGGTGTACCAAGTCCATATTTCTCCATCCTGGCCAAGAGGTCGGATTCCGTGAATCTTGGCGGAGCTTCCGTCATATGTTCCTGAAGTCGACTGTTTGTGATTGTTAATGTTTGCCCCTGTTTTAAATGTCGAAGAGACTTAAAGTTCTTTTCATCTTGCTGCCTGGTTAAAACTTTAAAGCCATCCTCAATGACAGTTGTTTCTTTTGCTAGGAACGTTTCCCCTGCAGTTTCAAACGTCACACGAAGTGTTTCATATTTGTGTGCTGGGTAAAACAGTGCCAGGAAGCGTTTAGCGATCAAATCAAAAAGTTTTCTTTCATCTTGTGAAAGATCACTCAATCTTACCGGTTGTTCCGTTGGAATGATGGCGTGATGGTCTGTGACTTTTTGGTTGTTGAACACACGAGAGGCAAGTACTTTTACCTTCTGTTTCAATACTGGCTGAACATCGTCTTTGTATGATGAACGAAGGGCTTCAAGTCTGTCACCCATTGTGGAGGCCAGATCATTGGTCAAATACCTTGAGTCTGTTCTTGGATACGTAACGATTTTATGGTTTTCGTATAAACCTTGCAAAACGTTCGATGTTTTTTTGGCGGAAAAACCAAATCGGCGGTTTGCATCTCTCTGCAATTCAGTCAAATCATAGGGGAGAGGCTGCTGCTCTGATTTCTCTTTACGGTCAATCGCTTTTACAACCGCTTCCTTGTTTCTTACTTTGCCAATAATGGCATTTGCCTTCTCTTTTGAAAAAATTCTTTTTTCTCCTTGGTTCTCCCACTCGGCCTCAAGATTGCCTGCTTGTATATGAACCGTCCAATATTCTTTTGGAACGAAGGACTGTATTTCTTTTTCCTGTTTAATGATCATTCCTAGTGTTGGGGTTTGCACACGTCCCGCTGAAAGGGGATCGTCGAATTTAGTTGTTAAGGCCCTTGTCACATTCAACCCGATGAGCCAGTCGGCTTCAGCTCTGCAAACAGCTGAATCATATAAAGCATCATATTGCTTTGCCGGCTTTAATTGTCGGAATCCCTCTTTGATTGCGCGGTCAGTATAGGACGAAATCCAAAGGCGTTTCACCGGCTTTTTCCAGCGAACCTTCTTGAGGATCCAACGGGCAACGAGCTCACCTTCCCGACCTGCATCAGTCGCGATAATCAAATCTTTTATGTCTTTTCTTTTGGCAAGCTGTTCAATCCCTTTAAACTGTGGAAAGGTTTGCCTGATTACTTTTAGGTCCATCTTTTCAGGGATGATCGGCAAATCTTCCAATTTCCATGTTTTATACCTTTTATCATAGTCTTCCGGCATTTTGAGTTCTATCAAATGTCCCAAAGCCCATGTAATGATAAATTGCGGGCCCTCGATGGAATGTTTCTTTTTTTCCGTGCAGCCGAGAACCCGGGCTAGATCCCTTGCAACACTGGGCTTTTCTGCCAGTACTAATGATTTCAATTGTTTAACTCCCTTCGTGCTGTTTCTACATATATATTATAATAGCGGATTGTGTGTAAAACTAAAAATGTTATTAGTTGCATATGGCGCAAGCCCAAACATAAACTGACAAACTGAATATTTTATTATGTAGGGATTTTCCTTATTCCCATACAGGAGGTGAATGTTTATGTTCTGGGGCGGATGTGGCTATGGTTGCGGCTTTGGAGGCTACGGCTACGGCGGCGGTTTTGGCTATGGCGGCGGCTTTGCGCTAATCGTCGTATTGTTTATTTTATTAATCATTGTTGGCGCAGCCTGGTGGTAAAAAATACGAAAGAAAAGAGCGGGGTTTACCGCTCTTTTTCCAATTAGATTAATATCGATGTAATTTTATTCGTTATTCACGATAAGCAACTATTCTTATTCCTTTTGAAGCGGGGCAGGAAGGATAATCGTAAAAGTGGTCCATTCATCATTGGAACTGCATAATAACTGCCCGTGATGCTTTTCTATGATTTGTCTCGAAACGTAAAGTCCCAGCCCTGTGCCGGTTTTTTTGGTCGTGACAAAAGGTTCAAAGATATCTTTGATCAAAGTGTCCGGAATCTTTGGACCGGTATTCGAGGCTTCGAGATAAATAGAATCTCCATCCCGGTAACCTTTAATAAGTATGACGGATTCTGCGTCTGTAGTTACCATAACCTCAATGGCGTTAAAGATGATATTGATAATAACCTGCCGTATCTCTTCTTGGATTCCTTTTAAATATAGGCTATCTTCGATTTCCCGCTGAAGCGATACCTTCAATTCAAGCAGCCTCGGATACACGAAGGAAGCGACTTGCTCAACAAGCTCATTCAAGGAGAAAATGACTTCTTCCTGATTGGCTTCCTGTTTTTTCGAAAGCATTAGAAACTGAGTGATCCGGAATTTAAGTTGATCCAGTTCTGAAGATATGATATCCATGTATGGGAGATCTGGATACTCCGCACGTAAGAGCTGTACAAATCCTTGAACGGTTGTTAAAGGGTTTCTGAATTCATGGACGAAGCTTGATGTCATTTGGCCAAGCAGAGTGAGACGGTCCTCATGACTTGAATGAATATGCCGATTTTCCTGCTCAATCAATTGCTGTTTTAGTCTACTGTAATGCATGACAGCATGATATGAAAAATGATCAAATATGTAAGATAAATGCTTGAAAACTTTTTTCAAAGTTTGCATCTCTTTTGAGAAATAAGATGCTTTTTCACAAAGGATGTTTTTCGCCATGTTCAGATTATAAACTAAAATTTCAATGTCTGAGTTTTCTCTTATTTGTATTTGTGCAATTTTATAGGCGTTGGCCTGTAAGTAGCTTTGCAGGTCCGCTTTCGGCAATGATAACGCATGCAAAGCAACTTGAAATATGAACTTTCCCGTACTGTCTAGCTTCTCTCTTTGAAGCTGTGTCAGATCAGGGGGGAGCATCGCTTTTTCTTTCCATTTATTGAGGAAGTTTGTTTCATTTTGTTGAAGAAAAGATATCACTTCGTCCGTAAGCTGGTCCATACCGCACTCACCTCCTTTTCATTATATAGTCTCTCGGCATTCGCCGAGTTAGATGGGTCAAAGGATCTCTTGACCCAACTGTTTGATTCCCCTCCTACTTTGTAGGAGTTTTTTATTTTGATCAATATTTCTAACTGGAAATAAAATGTAGAAATATTGTCGTTA
>NZ_QYTW02000040.1 GCF_003605405.2 Siminovitchia terrae
AAATTTATCGAGCTTAAGCTCGATAAAATCTGGGCGCAAATACGCCAAGGCGCATTTGATAAAAATAGGCAGGCTTAATGTTGACGGTCTGCACTCCTGTAGATCTCAGGAAAATCTCAGAGTATTTTCCCACAAGGTACCCTCTATCTAGTTTTAGGATGCGCGATAACCATTCAAAAATCGCTCCATACCTGTTCAAAGGTTTTCCCTAGTTTGAATTTTAACAATATTAAAATATGGAATTATCCTATGTACATTTCCAAAAACTATTCCCCCCAACTTAACTAAATGAATCATATTGTAATATATTACCATTATTTTCAAAAGTTTTCCTCAAAAAACACAAAAAAAGACTAGATAACTGAGTAGCAGTCTCTAGCATCGTGATGAACCCTTCAACAAATCTTTCATTTGAGTATAGATAGCTGCAATATCATCTACTGACATCCGAACCAGACCGCTGGATGAAGGTGCAACAAACTCAATGGTTCCTGGAACAATAGGGTCATTTTGTTCCCCCCAAGCAACATTTCTTCTTTTGCTATATTGCTGATAAACTCCTTTTCCAACAAAACAAGCAAGTTTCGGACGATAGAATGAGATTTTCTCCATTAATATTTCTCGTCCTTCTCTGTATTCTCCAGCAGTGATTTCTTGGGCGTTTCGTGTGGGTCTTGGTACGATATTGGTAAATCCATATCCAGTCTCCAACAATGTGCCGTCCTCCCTAGGGTCAAACTTCCTTTCGGTTAATCCTGCTTTGTGAAGAATTGTCCAAAAGCGATTAGAGGGATTGGCGTAATGGTGTCCGGTCTCACTTGACCGAATACTTGGGTTGAAGCCTATGAACAGGATGCTTAACCCTTTTTTTATATGGTCGGGTATGGGATTCATTTAATTGCTCCTTTCTTCAGTTTAAAAAAGCGTTTGGTAGACATGTCTATTTTTACAGATGAAAAAACAGGGAAATTCATGCAGCACAGGGTATAACCTGGAAGTGCTCGCTCAGTGTTTTGTACGTTTAACTTCATTCAGCAGAAATCTCCCACTTCTGTAAGTGGTGAAATGAATGCCTATTGGTATACCATTCAGTGGGGTTCAAACCCCGGCTGAATAAAGTCAAAGCCTCCGGCGGATGCCACAGATTTTCAGAGGAAATTTATCGAGCTTAAGCTCGATAAAATCTGGGCGCAAATACGCTAAGGCGCATTTGATTGAAAACAGGAGCCGTCCCTTGGGGCGGCTCCATGTCTAGGTTCACTATCTATTCCACTTTTACTCTCCAGCCAAACGGATCCTCTTCCTTACCCGTTTGAATGCCAGTCAATGAATTGTAGACCTTTAATGACAACTCACCAGTTTTTCCGTTATTGATGATCATTTTCTCATTTTTCCAGAATAATTCTCCAATAGGTGAAATGACCGCGGCTGTACCGGAACCGAATGCTTCCTCTAATTGGCCGTTTTGGTAAGCATCATGTAATTCCTCTATAGAGATTCTTCTCTCAGATACTGGTACACCCCAATGCTGTAAAAGCTCTATGACAGACTTTCTGGTAATTCCCTCCAGAATGCTTCCGCTTAGGGCAGGTGTAACTACTTCACCGTTTATTTTAAAGAATACATTCATGCTTCCTACTTCTTCAATATATTTATTTTCTTTTCCATCAAGCCAAAGTACTTGGGAGTAGCCGGAAGCACTTGCCTTTTCCTGCACAATCATAGCACCCGCATAGTTGCCGGCTGTTTTTGCATTTCCTGTTCCTCCACGGACAGCACGGACAAATTCGCTTTCTACCGAAATTTTTACAGGGTTCATTCCTTCCTTGTAAAAACTGCCGACCGGCGACATGATAATCATGAATGTATATGATTTTGAAGGCGTTACATCCAAATTTGGTTCGGTTGATATGATAAATGGGCGGATATATAATGACATGCCTTCCTGATTAGGAATCCAGTCTCGGTCAATGGACACAAGCTTTTGCAATGCTTCAAGTGCGAGCTCTTCGTCCACCTCTGGTATACACATACGAGTGCTTGATCTGTTCAACCTTTTGATATTTTCATCTGGTCTAAATAGAAAAACTTCCTCATTTTCTGATATATACGCTTTTAGACCTTCGAAAATGGTTTGCCCATAATGGAAAATAGTTGCAGCCGGATCGAGTGTAATTGGCTGATATGGCACGATTCTAGGATCATGCCACCCTTTTTCCTCTGAATAATCCATGATAAACATGTGGTCAGTATAAGTTTTTCCGAATTTCAAGTCGGAAAGAGACGGTTTGTCTTTGCGGTTTGTACTAAGTTGGATGTCAATTTGTCTGTTCAAAACTTATTCTCCTTCTCTCGCTTATAATCTATATTTAATCACTTTATTTGCGAACCTGTCCATCACCGGACACATAAAACTTAGTTGATGTAAGGGTATTAAGTCCCATCGGTCCACGCGCATGCAATTTCTGGGTACTGATGCCGATCTCCGCACCATAGCCGAACTCAAATCCATCTGTAAATCTAGTAGAAACATTATGATAAACAGTTGATGCATCCACAGCGACCTGAAATATCTGTGCGTTTTCTTCATTGGCAGTAACAATGGATTCAGAGTGCTTCGTTCCATATTGATTAATATGCTGGATAGCTTCGTTAACATCTTCCACGACTTTTACACTAACAGTCAGCCCTTGATACTCTGTTGCCCAATCTTCCGCAGTAGCTTCTATTGCCTTAGGGAAAGCTTCGCGAACTGACTTATCACCACGGATTTCTACGTTGTTTTGATCAAGCTTCTCAAACAATTCCTTGCCATAGTTTTCGAACCAATCTTTTTGTACGAGTATTGTTTCAATAGCATTGCAAACAGATGGACGTTGCAGCTTTGCATTGAGCACAATGTTTTCAGCCATTTCTTTATCTGCCGATTCATCCACGTAGACGTGGCAGTTTCCGGCTCCGGTTTCGATGACTGGTACAGTTGATTCGCGGATGACTGTTTCAATGAGCTGTTTTCCTCCACGTGGAATCAATACATCCAGGTAATCGTTCAATTTGAATAATTCCTTAGCCGTTTCCCTGCTCGTATCTTCAATCAGTTGTACAGCATCTATTGGAACTACGCTTTTTCTCAGTGCTTCGTGAATGGTTCGAACGAGAGCCAAATTGGAAAATTTAGCGGAAGAGCTGCCTCTTAATATAACCGCATTTCCAGTTTTTAAGGAAAGAGTGGCTGCATCAATCGTTACATTCGGTCTTGCTTCATAGATCATACCGACCACGCCGATAGGAACCCTTTTTTTCGTGATGGTCATGCCGTTTTCCTTCTTAATAATCTCCAATGTTTCACCAATAGGATCTTTCAAATCTATCAAAAGTTTAATGGCATGTGCCATATCCTCAATTCGTTTTTCATTTAGCATGATCCGGTCCAATATAGAATCAGACAGACCTCTTTCTTTTCCAGCTTGTAGATCCTTCTCGTTTTCTTGAAGAATATAATCTTGATCTTTCAACAGTTGTTCAGAAATCAAATCAAGAGCCCTGTTTTTTTCCTCTGTTGAACGGTTGACGAGTGCTCTGCTAGCTTTTAATGCAGCTTTCCCTTTTTCTTCCACTTCACTTACGGCATTCTTCTCTTTTAGTGTCATAAGTAGTCCTCTCCTATCACTCGTAAAATAATTCTAATCAAATGCGCTCAGATTTTATCGAGCCTCGCTCAATAAATTTCCTCTGAAAATCTGTGGCATCCGCCGGGGTTTGAACCCCCACTGAATGGTATACCAATAGGCATTCATTTCACCACTTACAGAAGTGGGAGACTTCTTCTGCTGAATGAAGTTAATCAGACCTTGACCCATCTATTGCGATGGATGACTTCAATGGTCGGCATTAACGTTTCTTTGTTTTCCTCACAGCTTCTTTTTTCAATCAAATCTCTAAGCTCCTGGGAGGAGTACGTGACTTCTCCTCTTCCCAACAGTCCATTTACTCCGTAAACTTCAACAACATCGCCTTTTTGGAAATTTCCCTTCACTTTGAAAACACCAGCAGGAAGCAAGCTTTTGCCTCTATGAAGAATAGCTTCCTCCGCTCCCTGGTCAACATAAATTTTCCCTGATGTTTCGGAGTGGAAGGCGATCCATTGCCTGCTCGTATTAATAGGATCGAGCGAGCCGTTCGCGATGTATGTGCCATCCCCGTTTCCGCGGAGGATTTCAAGCAGTTTGTCTTTTCCGGTTCCTTTCCCAATAAAAACGGGGACACCGAGGGATACTGCCGTTTTTGCTGCCAATAATTTGGATTTCATGCCACCTGTCCCAACCTTGGAGCCTGTCTCATCGGCAGATTTCAGCAAATCCTTTGTAACATCCTCCAGATAATCAAACTTCTTCGCATCTGGATTCGTCCTTGGATTAGAATCATACAGACCGTTTATATCCGTTAAGATGATGAGCATGTCAGCGTGTATAAACCCGCTCACAAGAGCAGAGAGCATGTCATTGTCTCCAAATGTCAGTTCATCGACTGCAACGGTATCATTTTCATTGATGATCGGCAAAAGTCCGCGATCCAAGAGCTCGCTGATCGTTGCAAACGCATTTCTATAGCGGGATCTGTCTGAGAAATCACTTCGTGTGAGCAAAATTTGTGCTGGAATGATGTTAAATTCGCTCAATTTCTCTGTATAGGACTGCACGAGGAGGCTTTGGCCGACTGCTGCAGCTGCTTGTCTTCCTTTTACCGTCACCGGACGGGTAGGGTACCCCAAGTTTTTGAAACCAGCGGCTACAGCTCCTGAGGATACAAGAATCACTTCATGATTGGCACCTCTTAAAGCAACCAATGCCTGAACGTGATCAGCAAACTTTTCCTGATCGATTTCTCCTCTGTCATTTGTCAGGGAACTGCTTCCGATTTTAACAACAATCCTTTTTTTTCTCATGGGTCTATCTCCTATTACATTGATCATTCTTAGAAAAATAAAATAGCTCTCCCATCCTCATATAAAGGACGAAAGAGCGCAGCTTCCGCGGTACCACCATTTATTGGGTGCATCAGCACCCCACTTTGCCTGATAACGCCAGGAAACGCCCATGTTTTGCACGGGACTCAGAAGGCAGGTTCAACGGTTTTCCAGTGGCGAAATCTCTCAGCTTGTAAATTCCGCTCTCTTGTCACGGAACAATTCCGTTTACTAGTCCTTCGTCTACATTCAACGTTCGTAATTTGATAACCATTATGAACGTTAAGAATAAATTTGTCAAGGTGAGGAGTCTAGCTGCCAGCTATGAAGAGTACATTTATAAATATCAATTGTGAATACTGAAATCCACTTTAAGTATATGTAAAAATTTAATTTGTACTTTCCGGTTTTTTGGACATAAAGGCAAGACCAATCTTTTTATAAGATTTTTTAATTTGTGGTTATGTTCCGTTTAAGCTTTTTTCCTCACCAATGCCATCCCTATTACATCGCTCGACAAAGTGAAACGTGGTGCTCCAAATTCTAACACCACAAAATGTGTAGATTTTGGAGCCCACAATCACTTATCGGCTTTTTTACTCCACCATGTAGCGAGCAACGAGCCTGAAATATTATGCCAAACACTAAAGATGGCACTTGGTACAGCAGCAAGTGGGGAAAAATGCGCTGCCGCCAATGCCGCACCAAGTCCAGAGTTCTGCATGCCTACCTCGATGGCAATGGCTTTCTGGTCAGAATAGTCTACTTTTAATAAGCGAGCAATCCAGAAACCTAACAAATAGCCCAGACAATTATGCAAAATGACAACAAGTAAGATCAGCAAACCTGTTTCGGCGATTTTCTGCTGACTTCCACTGACAACTGCCGCGACGATGGCGACAATCGCAATAACAGAAACGAGCGGCATAGCTTTTACACTCTGCTCTACTTGCTTGCGGAAAAGCATTTTTGCAATGAGTCCAAGAATAATAGGAATAAGGACAATTTTCACGACCGATAAAAACATATCTCCTGCCGAAACTGGTAGCCATTTGCTAGCTAACCATAGGATCAATGCAGGGGTTATAAAAGGTGCCAATAACGTGGTGCAAGATGTGATGGCAACGGATAAGGCCACATTCCCTCTTGCCAAAAAGGTCATGACGTTTGACGAAGTACCACCAGGGCAACAACCTACAAGGATGACACCTGCCGCAACTTCAGGCGGTAGCTTAAATCCAACAGCAAGTCCAAAAGCGATGAGTGGCATAATCGTAAATTGCGCAAGGACACCAATCGCCACTTTTTTCGGATGCTTTAATACTTCTTTAAAATCGTCCACAGATAATGTCATACCCATCCCAAACATAATAATTCCAAGAAGTATAGATATGTAGGGCGCAATCCATGTAAAACTGCCCGGCATAAAAAATGCCAATGCTGCAAATAACAACACCCATATTGCGAAGGTATTGCCTGCAAATTGGCTAATCCTATCTAATGTCTTCAATTGTATAAACCTCCCTTAATATATAGATTGATTATACACGCTATGCGGAATTTCACAATAAATTTAATTGAACGTGTCTACAGAGGTAATTCCGCATTATTGTACTGATTAAAATTAAAACAGCTCTTTCGTCCTTTATATTAAAATCAAAGTAAATTTCATCCTCTCTATTCTTTGGCAGAGTTGCCATAGTAAAAATGCATAGAATACGCGCATAGTTATTTGACGAGTCTAAAAATTTAAAATATAATGGTATTGATCGCTTCTTATGCCAATGACTAAATTGTCCTTTCATTTTTGTATTTGTAGAAGTCTTTTTTGATTTGTGAGTCTATCGAAGGGGGACATGCATTGGTGAATACATATTTGGCAGTTCACTCAACCGATAACCTTCTTGTAAAAATGAGAGAGTTGGAATCCGAATGGGGGTATTTTGTTTCCGATAAACAGAAGCCGGTTAAAGTACGGAAAACCATTTACCAATCTTGGAAAAGATGTGAGGAATATCAGGTCGATCCACTCCAAAAGCAAACCTCCATCATCATTGACGATCAACGTTTAGACGAAACAATAAGCCATTCGGAATTGTATAAAGCGTCCCTTCCCATTGTTGAGTCATTACATCAGCAAGTACAGGGCACTGGACACCTCATTACCCTTGCCGATGATAAAGGAACAATCATACATTTGGAGGGGGACCAAAAGATAAAGCAGCAAGCCGCAGAGATGAGTTTCATTCGCGGCGCAGATTGGAGTGAAAAGGCTGCCGGATCAAATGCAATTGGAACTTCATTGGCGATTGGCCACCCCATTCAGATTTTTTCACATGAACACTATTGTGAAGGTGTTCATCCATGGATATGTTCAGCGGCACCAATCAAGGACCCTTTAACAGGAAAAGTCCTGGGTATTATCGATTTAACAGGGCCAAGACAGCTTGTTCAACCTCATTCTCTCAGTGTAGTACAAAATATATCAAAGATGATCCAACATAACTTTAAGACACATTCCCTTAAACAACGGCATCAGTTACAAAAGTTTTATGATGGATTTGTCAATAGATGGAAATCAGATAGCGTCATCATGCTTGACGAAATGTTAAATATCATCCATGCGGACCCAAAATGCCTTTTTTTATTGCAAATTGACCACTGGAAACAACTAGCTGCTCATCAAGAGTTTCACCATATTCGAAATTCATTGCTTACAAATAATGAATATGAATGGGAGCTGGACGTTCCATCCCTTCAAATCAAAGTATTTATTCAAGTGATTGTTCAAGGGTCCGAAAGAATCGGTTATTTGCTTCATTTAGAAAAGACTAACCAAATAAGGAATTATACTTATTGGGGGCGAATCATTGGAAACTCTCAACCAATGAATCAACTAATAGCCAGGGCAAAAATAGTAGCTCCAACTAACGTTTCAATTCTCCTTACTGGAGAAAGCGGAACTGGAAAGGAAGTATTTGCTAGAGCCATTCATAAAGAAAGCTCACGCAGTCAATCACCGTTCATTGCTATAAATTGCGGGGCCATACCGAAAGAACTAATGGCTAGTGAACTGTTTGGCTACGAGCCTGGAGCTTTTACTGGCGGAGACCCTAAGGGGAAAGCTGGAAGGTTCGAGGAAGCCGATGGCGGAACTTTATTGTTGGATGAGATTGGCGAGATGCCGCTTGATTTGCAAGTACATCTTTTACGGGTTTTACAGGAAAAAGAAATCGTAAGGCTTGGCGCATCCCGATCGAAGAAAGTTGATGTTCGCATCATAGCGGCGACAAACAGAAATATGAGGGAACTGATTGCAGAAAGGAAATTTCGAGAAGACCTATACTACAGACTTAATGTCGTAGAGTTTCATCTGCCTTCCCTCAGAGATCGCAAGGAGGATATTCCTCTCCTTAGCCGGTATTACATTATTCATTATGCGAAAAAACACGATAAACCGGTACCAACAATCGGGAACGAAGTTCTTTCTTTGCTGAATAAATATCACTGGCCTGGAAACATTCGAGAGCTGACTAATACAATTGAGTATGCAGTGCTTTTTTGCAGTAATAACCATATTACACTGGATTCCTTGCCAGATTTTTTTAAAGACTTCACCCAGGGATTGATCAGTGAACATCATGAACTGACCGTTTTAGAGCAGGAAGAAAAGAATAAAATTAAACAGTTGATTGAGGAAACTGGAGGAAATCTTTCCGAGGTTGCAAGGCGCTGCAAAATTGCCAGAACAACACTTTACCGAAAAATAGAGAAATACCAACTGAAAGTCACGTAAGGAGAAACGGTTTATCCAGGTTAAAGGATAGACCGTTTCTTCCCTGATTAATGTTTTTGCATAACTCCTTCGTCAATGATGAGTTCAGGTTCGACAGAAGCTTTAATATCTTCTACCGTATAACCTTCTGCAATTTCGATCAATGTTAATCCCTTATCGGTGATGTCTATTACAGCTCGGTCTGTAATGATCCGATTCACTACCTTTTTACCGGTTAAGGGCAGTGAGCAAGATTTTAATATCTTAGGATTTCCGTGTTTATCTGTGTGTTCCATGATGACAATAATTTTCTTGGCACCGTGTACAAGATCCATCGCCCCTCCCATCCCCTTGATCATTTTTCCGGGAATCATCCAATTAGCTAAATCACCTGTTTCAGATACTTCCATTGCTCCCAAAATCGCCACATCAATATGACCCCCTCGGATCATTCCAAATGATTCAGCGCTGTCAAAAAACGCCGCACCATCTATAGCAGTAATCGTTTCTTTGCCTGCGTTGATCAAGTCAGGGTCAAGCTCTTCTTTAGTAGGATAAGGGCCAATTCCCAATAATCCATTTTCAGATTGTAAAACAACCTGTTTATCTTTTGGAATAAAATTTGCTACAAGTGTTGGAATTCCAATACCCAAATTCACATAGTCGCCGCTTTTAATTTCCTTTTCTGCTCTTTTGGCAATTTGTTCACGTATGATCACCTTATCTTGCTTCATGTTCATTCCCCCTTTCCCGAATCGACTAATTTCTTACAGTCAATCGTTCGATCCGCTTTTCTTGCTGCCCAATGATCATTTTTTGAACATAAACGCCAGGAGTGTGGACAGTATTAGGGTCAAGCTGTCCAGCTTCAACAATTTCACCTACCTCCGCAATTGTAACTCTACCGGCAGCGGCCATAATGGGATTAAAGTTTCTTGCCGTCTTGTTAAAAATCAAATTCCCCATCCGGTCTGCTTTCTCAGCGTAAACGAGACTGAAATCCGCTGTCAGCGCTTCTTCCAATAAATAATATTTACCGTTAAAATTTCTCACCTCGCGCTTTTCTGATATGGAGGTGCCGACACCAGCAGGGGTATAAAACGCCGGGATTCCCGCTCCACCAGCACGAATTTTTTCTGCGAGTGAACCTTGAGGTGTTAACTGAACTTCAATTTCGCCGGCCAACACTTGCCTCTCAAACTCTTTGTTTTCACCTACATATGAGCCAATGATTTTTTTGATTTGATTGTTTCTCAATAATAATCCAAGCCCCCAATCATCGACTCCACAGTTATTTGAGATAATCGTTAAATCTTTAGCACCTCTTTCAGCCAATGCTATAATCAGATTTTCGGGTATTCCAACCAATCCGAATCCGCCTACCATGATTACAGCGCCGTCATGTATATCTTTTATTGCTTCTTCAAATGATGTCAGGACCTCTTTCAAGCTGGTAACCCCCTTACTTAATGTTTTCACAAAAGGCGACGGTTAGAAACCGTCGCCAGATGCGTGTCAGGCCTTGCCCGGTAATGGAGTATTGATCCATTCGTTATAAAAAGTATCGATATCCGGCTCAAAGTCCTTAATCACCGGGTACCAGGGGGTAACGGCTTCTACTTCCAATTGGGAAGCACAACTTGGACAATAGTATTCTCTTAATACCTGCCATTCACTATCAGGCGCCATCAATTTAGGATATACTTCATTCATTTTTTCTTCAGTATCCCGTACAAATATATTAGCATGCAGTTTCCAATTGTCTTTGTAATCACAGAATTCATACCCGCAATCACACTTCACAATCCGGGAGCCATCTTGTTTTTGAACAATAAACAAATGCTCTCCAATAGGAAGTAAGATCGGGTCATCCCAAGGAACCCTGTCTTGCATGACGCTTAAATATATATCAAATCTATCTTTGTCTTTATGGGAGGACATCATTGTTTTTAATTGGTAGAATTCTAATGTCCCATCAATCAGTTCCCCAATTAACTTTTTATCGTATTTTGCCACGTTACTTCACCCCTGTCTTGAAACGATTGATATGCTTTCCAAGCTTAGGCATATTTAATTCTTCCTCATAAATCATCCAGTCCTTAGGTAAATTCCAAAAGTCTTTAAATTCATTTGTGAATTTTTCACTCAGTGCGAAGCTTTCAGCATACATATTTCTTACTTGCAATGAAGCTTTTTGATCGAGTATATTTTGCTTCTCCTGAATGAACCATTCTTGAGCAGGGATACTTCTTTGTAAGCGTTCCTTTCGGATTGCTTTCCGCTTTTTCTCGGTTGCCTTGATATCGACCGCATACGTACCGTTTTCTTCTGTAAACATACACCCAAACACTTTTTCTGCATAACGCAGGAGAATATGTCTTTGGTTTAAATCGGCTTCCACATCTTTTGGATCGCGCTCAATTGGGTCGCCATATCCTGGGCCTCCACGCAAATAGTTCATGATGAGGTCATAATCACCGAATTCTTCTTGTGTAGAGCAAGTCTGTCTGTCACGGTGGATGACTTCAGCTTCCATATTTTCTTCATAAATCGGATTGTCTGGATCTATATCTCCTCCAAGCGGCAAAGGCAGCCTCTTTTCAATCCTCTCTTTTAAATTAGTGTTATTAGCTGTAAAACGATAACCTGCGGAAGCTGGATAACCTCCCATTAACCCGCAATCTGTAGCCATTACACCAGCACCAGCAACGAACATTGTCCATTCTTTCGCACCCCAACCCAAACGCAGTGACTGCCACCCGTTACCGCCACGATATTTTCCAGCACCGCCTGATCCAGGCAATATTTCCCTCCCCATGTAAACAAGCGGTTCGAGAAGTTCCCATATTTCCATGTCCCCCATATCGCCTTCTGGGTTCCATAAAGCTGCAGTATGACTGATGCCATCGTTAACTGCGCTTGCTCCCACGCCGCAGGCAGCGGTTTCAAAACTATTAAGGGCTGAAAGACCTCCATATTGATCAATTCCGCCTCCCATCAGCCAGTTGGAAGTATGAGCATTGCCTGCATTGACTTCTTCCAGATATCCGCGCCCATAGTATGCCCGGCTTAATCCCCGCCATAATGGTGACCAAGCTGCCACGAGTGCATGCCATGTGTTAGAGTGGGCGGAACGAATGTCATCAGGGTTTAGCCACGAACCCAAAGGAGTTCCGAATTTACTTGCATAATAAGCTCCATCATTGATCCGGTCATTTGGCACAAGTGTTTGTGACAGCATGACCCAGATTCCGCTTGTCATAGACACTGGAGTAGCATTAAACGGATGCCATCCCCAACGGCTTGCTCCTTCAAAATCAATTTCAAGTTTTGCATCCTTATGGACGGTAATTTCGGAAGGCGAATGCATAATCGTGTCCACCTGAGCAAATTTCGGAAGGTCCAATCCCTTAAACTGCACGTCGCTAAATGAAACCTGACGATATTTCCCTGGTATTAGCATGGTTTTTACCTGATTGACAAAGCCACGGCGACCATCTTCTATAATTTCCCGAATAAATGTTTTGTACGTGTCAATACCTTCTTCTTGAATAACATCCAAAACAAGATCACGGATCATGTGGCAGCCTGCAACACGTGTTTTTTCATCCAGAGTCCAATATTTCACCGCTCTTACGGAACGAGTGCTTTCCAGCAGCCAGTCCCTTGATAAAACATCATTTTGTCCGATTTTCCGGCAGGTTACCTGGTAACCGTCATCATAACGTTGCACAGGCCCCATCGGCATACTTCCAGGAGCGGAAGCCCCTGTATCAATAACATGGGTAACCCCGCCTACCCAACCGACAATTTCATCTTCCCAAAAAATAGGAACCAGCGTATGAACATCACACGTATGCACATTCCCAACATGATTGTCATTGTTACAGAAAATGTCTCTATCCGCGATTCCTGGATTATCTTCATAATCATTTTCAATCATAAATTTTATAGCTGCTCCCATTGTTCCAACGTGGATAATAATCCCTGTCGATGTAACAATAGAATCCGCTTCAGGTGAGTATAAACTGAAGCACAGTTCACCTTCCTGCTCTACGATGGGAGAAGCAGCCACTTTCTTAGCAGTTTCCCTTGCATGAACGACCCCGCCGCGAAGTTTTGAATAAATCTTCTCAAACCTTATTGGATCTGACTCTTTTAAAGACAAGGAAGTCAATCCGGCATAATGCCCCGTTTCTTTACTGATTTGTGTCATTTCATGACGCATTTGTTTTAATGTCTTTCCATCCCAGCCGATCGGTTTTTGTGTCTGTGGCAGAACACGATCTATTGCTTTCGCCAAGTTGAATACCTCCTAGCAATGATTATTTTAATTCCTTCAGATGGAAAATCCGGTTCTTATCCAGATAAGCCTCAAACCCTGTGGGAACAACCAAGGTTGTTGCTGTGGATTCAACAATAGAGAATGCCTTAATCCGGTTCCCGGGCATCAGTTTTTCCATCTCATAAATATCGGCATATTGCCATCCATCTGTCCAATAGACCTGGCGGGTCCCTAAGAATGCTTCTTTCGGAGGTGTCTCTCCATACAAAGGCTCTGACGGAATCTCCGGCTTCGGTACATCAACAACTCCGCGAACAATCGCTCCGGTAATGGAATAGCCGAGCTCTGGGGACAAGGCTGACTTTGCATAGACTCTTGTGTACATGTCCTCGAAAGTTTTAACAAGTGTTTCAAAGTCGCCTACATCTTTAAATTCTTTAATGGGTGCTTCAATTTCTAAATCATTGAGTTGCCCTTGATACTGCATACGATAAAGAAGACGGAAGTTCACATCATCAGGCAAATAGTCATTTTTCCTGAATTCCTCTGTCACCTTCTCCTTAAGCTCGTTCCATGAAGATTGTAATTCTTTTCCAACCTTCACAACGGTCTGGCCATCAGCATCTTCATCTACATTCAAGTCCAAAGTTTTGTCATAGCGGTATTCAAAGTCTGCAGCGCCACAGCCAAACGCAGAGAATCCAGCAGCCCATGCTGGGATCAATATATCTTCAAAGCCCAATCCTTTCGTGTAACCGGCTGTATGTAACGGGCCTCCCCCTCCATAGGAAAAACATACATACTGAGATGGCGAATACCCCTTGCCTAGAATCATGGATTCCAAATAGTTTCGAAGCTGTGATTCAAGTAATTCTATAACCCCCAGTGCCGCTTCCTCGACAGGTAATCCAAGAGGATCTGCTATTTGAGTTTTGACGGCATGGTATGCTCGTTCGCGCGACAGCTTAATTGCACCGCCAATAAAATTATCTGGATTGATCAAACCAATCACAACATGGCAGTCAGAAACAGTAACAGTTTCAATGCCTCCTTCGGGGTTACATACTCCTACAAGTGATCCGGCGCTATCCGGGCCCAGTGTCAGATTTCCATAGTTCGGATCAATCCTTACATAGCTCCCAGTCCCGGCACCAGTTGTATCCATAGAAACTAAGGGCAAAGATAAAACAAGTCTGGCCATATCAGGGCTGGAATTAATGGCAAGGTCACCTTGTGTAATCAGCCCTATATCAAAACTTGTCCCTCCAATATCCGAGCAAGCTACATTTTTAAGCCCGAGACTTTCCGCTAAATATTTTGCTCCAACCATTCCCCCTATTGGACCAGAAACACATGTCCTGGCTAGTTCATTTGCTTTTATACTGATAGTTCCGCCATGGCTGGCCATAATTCTTAAATTGAAATCGGTTCCATTTTCCTTTAAAGCTGTATCTATTCTTTCCAAGGTTTTTCTGGATGGCTCAGCAGCATAGGCTTCTACAATCGTTGTGTTTGTCCTGTGAGATTCCTTTCGCACCGGATAATAATCCACTGTGGCAAAGACCTGGATATCCTTTTTAGCCTTTTGAATTAAATCTTTTGCCACGTCTCTGATCTTTCTCTCATGTTCTGGATGCTTGTATGAATGGAGCAAACTAATGACAATTGCTTCCACATCTTCATTTATTAACTTTTGAATGGCTGGCTCGATTTCACGTTCATATAATGGAATAACAACATTTCCAAACATATCCACCCTCTCGGTAATGCCGACAGTCCATTTTCGTGGTACTAACGGTGGGTCAAAATGATGTGTGTTAATATGAATCCGGTCAGAATAGGAATAACCTAGATAGGATTGAATGCCTCTTCCCATCCGATGGTTATCTTCCATTCCTTTATTCACTACTAACCCAACACGGCGCCCAACTCTGGATACAAGACGATTAAGCATGGCGGTACCGGAATAAACCCCAGCCCGCAAATTAGGGAATTCCTGTTCTACTTCTGCATCCCATTGTCCCAATGCGTCTTTGGCAGAGTTCAACAGCCCTATGTGCTCATCCATAGGTGTTGTCTGAGCTTTTCCTACAACAAAATCCCCCATTTCATCGATTATGAAGGTGTCTGTCATTGTCCCGCCAGCGTCAATCGCAAGAATTTGTGACTTTGCCAAATTGTTTTTCTCTCCTTTCCATTGAATTAATGACTATAATTGCAAATAGCATGCCAACTTGTTTTCTAGTAAAAACTCCTATGAAACCGCTTTAATATTGATTAAATATGGAGCCTAATATAAACTACTTGTATTCTTTCGATACATGTGTAGCGCAACGTTGTATTCAAACATAACGAGTATAATTGTAATTGGATGTCCGTATACAGCGGTTACAAGTTATGTCAGACGTAATTGTTTATAACTTGCCGTTAGGCTATTTAACCCTTGGCCACTCTAATAGAACAGTCCAAGGGTTGTATGTATGAAGAATATGACTCTCGGCTACACGCCAATATCCTTTCCTGCAACTGCCCCACTCATAGGAGTTTAACGCTCAGTCCATCCACTCCGTGGCTTCCCTTATTCTTGATCACCCGTTCGCATGTCTGAAGAACGTTTCCGTCAGATAGAATCCGTATCAACATAGATATAGCCTACTGCGTGAGTCCCTTTACTTCTTGTCGTATATCTGTTCTCCCTCTCTCAGTGTCACCATACATTCATTACCTCCTTCACTTGATGGCGTATCTTCTTTTTTTCTGTTCATCGAATGATATGTACGCCTAGGCGTGACTCTTCATAATCGGTTCAGCCTTACTTAATATCTTAAGCTACAGCTTACTGCCTTCACTGTTCGGGACTTGTACCCTATAGCCTGTCACCCATGCCGGACACACCAAGTAAAGGCAACTTCCATAAAGAGGTTGTCTTCAAGACCTACTTTTAAGCTGTAAGCGGAAGACTACTCACCCAACATCTACCAAAAGAACGGAAAAAACGGAAAGAACCCAATGAATACAGGGTCACCACCACCTGCACCACCTACATATGAGGCACCAACTACAATTAACAAAATAAACAACACTACTATTAAAGCAAACCCACCTGTTCCTGCTGCCTTTTCCAATTTGACCCTCCTTTCACTCGTTCCTACAAAATATATGTATTATATTTAATAGTGATTGTACATGTATCTCGTGTATCATATAACCTATTCAAAAACCTAGAATATTTATATTTACTCGCTGTTCCATTGACTATTTTAAAAATTTTTAGTATTCTACATTCCCATTTTGAGATCCGACGCTATCCAGTCCCAATATCAAATTTCCGTAGTTGGATGCATGCATATATGGCCGCCGGTCCCTGTACCGGGTGTATCCATTGAAATTAGGGGCAAGGATAAAACAAATCTGGCATATCTGGGCTGGAATTAATCGCCAACTCCCCTTGGTATCAGAGCATGTAACATTTTTAAGTCCCAAGTTTTCCGCTAAATATTTCGCCCCAATTATTCCCCAATAGGACCGAATACGCATGTTCTGGCTAAGTAGTTTGCTTTTATCTTATCCTATTTGCCCCACGGCATAGTTGTCTTTGTCCTGTGAAATTCCTCTTGAACCGGGTAATAATCCACTGTAACAAAAAATCTGTAGCTAAAAGGTATTCAAATATAATGGGTACGATTCAACAAAAAAACTGCTTTGACAAAAGGTCACCAAAGCAGTTTGTATAAAAAAATCAATTAAATGCGCCTTGGCGTATTTGCGCCCAGATTTTATCGAGCAGAGCTCGATAAAATCTGGGGCATCCGCCGGAGGCTTTAACTTTATTCAGCCGGGGTTTGAACCCCCGCTGAATGGAATACCAATAGGCATTCATCTCACCACTTACAGAAGTGGGAGACTTCTCCTGAATGAAGTTAAATAATTTATCTTTTCTGTTTTATTTAATCAGTTTATTCAGCCTTTCCCGCATATCCGCTGCAAGCTCGTCAATTTCTATCACTCTCTCTATCTCGGTAAAGTTTTTACGGTCATGAAAAAATAAATGATGCAAATCTCTAACCGAAATTGTGTTTTCCCGTCGTTCAATCAAAGTAATCTCCGCAGCTTCTTCCACCATACCTTCTTCCAGTACTCTCGCAAAATAGCCTGTTTTTCCTGTCCGGATAAATTGTTCAAATAATCCCCGGATTCGATTGGAAATATCCACTTTCGCGCAAGGGATCCTGCTTTGGGTGATTTCAACTTTTGCATCACCAATTTGATAGATATCACCGATGTAAATATCATCTTCTGTATACCCTTCAATGGTTATATTTTCCCCAAAAGCGGGTACAGTCAGCTCCGTTCCTGAAAGTGAGTTCCATTCAGCATAATGTTCAAAGGGATAAAAACAGACAGCACGATCCATGCCGCCATGACTTTCATGGTCCGCAACGTCATCATTTTCAAAGCCTGGTTTATAAAGGTATGCCGAGGAAGCTGGCTTTTTTCTAATGCCGGAATTGATTACCTGTCCAAATGGATTTCCGATCAGCTGCGGCCTGCCTATATTCAATGATTTAATAATGATGCGATTCTCCCTTCGTGTCACTTTTATACAATTATACATATTTTAAATCGAGTAGAGGGAAAATAATTTAATTTATTTTCGCCCCTCTCACAACACCTTACGTACGGATCTCGTATCCGGCGTTTCAATTTATATTACAGTGTTGTACTTTTAAGTAACGTTCCAAAGCAGAGGGTACTGCCCTCTGCTTATTTGAGATTGCTCTTTGAACGACCTTCGATAATCCGATGTACCGGTATACTTTCCTAGAATGATCAAATGCGCCTTGGCGTATTTGCGCCCAGATTTTATCGAGCGGAGCTCGATAAATTTCCTTTGAAAATCTGGGGCATCCGCCGGAGGCTTTAACCCTATTCAGCCGGGATTTGAACCCTCATTGATGGAATACCAATAGGCATTCATCTCACCACTTACAGAAGTGGGAGACTTCTGCTGAATAAAGTTAAACCTTTCGCTTCTTCTTTGGGTATCCCTAGTTGAATTAACGATTTGATTTGTTTCCTCGGTACCTTCCATTGTTTCTAGATGATTACCCTAATTCTTGAGCGTAACTTCTCATCTATTTGTCTAGTTACTGTTTTCATATTTGTGATTCTAAAGTAATTTACCCATCCGAATATGACTTGTTCAATTTCAATATTCGGAGGTCTAACGGAATACTCCAGTTTCGCTTTGTTAGTTGTCTAAGCTTCCGTTTGAATTTCTGTACTGAGGTCAGGTGGGTTCTCACTTGATATCTCCTGTTTTTAGAGTCGTAATACTATCCAAATCCCAAGAATTTTAACTCTTTTGGGCGGGATATTTGACTCTTTTCAGTATTGATTCCGGTTATCCTTTGAGATATTCTCATACTTTCACCGTTAATACATTCGGAGTTCGTCACTTACGCATTCGTGGCTTTGAAACACTATAACTTGTTCTACCCTTCGTGAATTCACTCACTACTATGGCTTCTGCTGACTTCTTGCGGTTAACCTTTTTCGACTGTACTTCTGTACATCCCCAAGACCTCCCGGGGTAAGACAACTATCTTTCCTCTTTTACTCACTGATTTACCCAATAAAGTTACGCACATCTTTTGGACTTTGACTTGTTGTGGAGCCTCATCCCTTTATTAAGCCTTAATATCAGATTTCTGTTCGTCGAGCCAAGATTTTATTCCACGCTTCCTCCAGCCCTTAACCTCACGATAAGTACCTTACGCTTCCTTAGTGGTTGGTCGATGTGTATCCCCACAGTGGACTTTCACCACCTAGATAGTTGCCACGCCTGGTACACACAAAAAAAGCCCGGTAAAACCGGGCGCAAATACATTCAAATTGATTTAGTTGAGACTACTTTCTGTTTTTTCCATAAAGAGTATCCTCCCTTGAGGTTATATACGTCTTTTATACCGTTTGCCTGTAAAATACTTGCCGCCATTGCAGAACGAATTCCAGAAGCACAATATACAACAATCGGACATCCCTGCGGTACTTCATCCAAACGGTCCGGTAAGGTGCCTAACATAATATGTGCTGCCCCTGGAATGCAGCCAAGCCCCCACTCGTCTTGATTCCGGACATCCAAAACTGCCGAGCGCTCCATATAGTTTACATGTTCCGGCTCTATTTCTTCGTACGATTCCAAGTGAGGATGGTTCCTTATTGCAGAAACTACGTCCATATAGCCAGCTATCCGTTCAATCCCAATCGAATATAAGGCGGTCAGTAACTTATTCATTGTTCCGGCTTCCACTAACAGATACAAGGGCTTATCATAGTCTATAAGCCATCCAGCCCATTTAACAAAAGATTTATTAAATGGAATATTGATAGTTCCAGGAATATGCCCTTTTCCAAATTCATCAACATTCCTCGTATCGATCACTATACCGTTTTTCAGCCATTTGATCAGATCAGACTGATCATTTGACTTTGAAGGAGCGGCCAAATCCCCTTTAAATGTAGGGCCTGATTTATTAACTTGCTTCATGATGGAAAAATATTTTGGCGGCTCGGGCTGACCACGGAGCAAATCCCGCGAGAATGTTTCTTCATCATGATATTGTAAAGCTGGATTAAACATTTTCTCATATCCTGCTGTTGAAGAAGGAATGGCCCCCAATGACTTTCCACAGGCACTGCCTGCACCGTGCGCAGGCCAAATTTGCAAGTAATCCGGTAGCTGTTTGAATCTTTCAATGGAAGCAAACATTTCCTTAGCTCCCTGTTCGGCAGCCCCTTCATCCCCCACCGCAGTCTCTAGTAAATCTGGACGACCAACATCTCCTACGAAAATGAAGTCTCCTGTAAACACACCCATCGGCCTATCAGCACCACCTCCGGTATCTGTAAGCAAAAAGGAAATGCTCTCCGGGGTATGTCCAGGTGTATGCATAACCTCAAATTTCAGATGGCCGATGCTAAAAATATCGCCGTCTTTTAGTAACTGGTGGTTTACATTAATCAAATTGTCATACTTCCAATTTATCCCGCCCTCATCCGATAAATAAATTTTGGCTCCTGTCCTGGCCTCCAACTCCCTCGCTCCGGAGACAAAGTCAGCATGTACATGTGTTTCAGTAGCCGCGGTTACCCTCAGTCCATTAGCTTTAGCCATCACAATATATTGACCAATATTTCTCGAGGGATCAATGACAATGGCTTCTCCTGTTTTTTGACATCCAACCATATATGAGGCATGTGCAAGATATTCATCATAAAAATACCTTAATAACACTCGTCTCAATCTCCCTTTCTATTTTCCAGATTTGGCATCACGTTGATAAATGCCTGAACATAAGCCAGAAGCCTCTGCACCTGAGGCTCTTTGATCCATTTCATAATTGTAAGCAATGATATTTGACGGGTGTTTTTTTCTGCCTCACTTCTTACTTCCTCCCATATTCTCTTACCTTGTGAAAATCGTTCTTTTAATGGAATAGTATAGTCTTCAACGTTTTGCAGAAGATATTGAATGGATTTTTCATCCTTCATCACATCTTCCGCAAAAACTGCTGCCTGCTCTAATCTTTCTATTACTTGTAACAGCGATGGCAGTTTTTCAAGCAAGTGTATGCCTGATTCAAGTGTATTCCAATCAATATTCGTATGATCTAGCTTTAATTTTATTTTTTCCACCGTTCTAGGGTCTGCCATTACTGATTCCGCTGATGTTAAGAGCTGATCCAATTTATCCATTCTCTGGGCAATGCCGGGCAACTGGTCCAGCAGCCTCTCCAATGAATCCATTGTATTCGGATCGTTCAGCTTTTCTATTAAACCTTTGTTTTCCAGGGCTGTTTCCATCTATTTGAACCTCCCTACATGGTTCCTTTTAACATCCCATTCCAATAAATGATCGGGAGCATATCTTTTTTCATCACGTACATACTACGCCGCTCCTTTGCCTGATTGAATGGAAACGACTCTTTCGGCTGTTTATCATAATTAAATTCAGCTAATATTAATGTGTTATACCCTGTCACCAGAGGACAAGAACTGTAGCCGTCATATTGGGCACCTAGCGCCTCTCCTTTCATAAAAGATAAAATGTTTTTAGTGACGATGGGATATTGCCTTCGGATCGCCGCTCCTGTCTTGGATGTCGGCAAGTTGGAGCAATCACCAAGCGAAAATATATTTTCATATTTTCGATGCTGCAGCGTATAGGGATGAACATCCACCCAACCGGCTTCATCTGCAAGAATGCTGTTCCTTAAGAAAGCAGGCGCTCGCATCGGCGGGGTGACATGGAGCATGTCGTAATGAATAGAAGTCTGTTCCTTTGTTTCGATATGTTCAAAAATCGCTTCCTTTAAATCACCTTTTACTTCTATTAAATTATGTTTAAATCGTGCATCTATTTTTTTTCGCTCTAAAACCTTCTCAAGGGCCAGCCGATATTTTGTGACATCAAAAATAGTAGGATTGGCCGATCCGAAAATAATTTCTACCTTATCCCTGATGCCTGTCCTGCTGAAATAATCTTCAGCTAAATACATGATTTTCTGCGGTGCTCCCCCACACTTGATGGGGGTAGCCGGGTGTGTGAATAGGGCATTCCCACCTTTGAAATTCCTAATCACATCCCATGTATAATCTGTATATTGATACGAATAATTACTGCACACTCCACTATGACCAATTGATTCTGTCAGTCCTTTTATTCCTTCCCAATGAACCTCTATTCCAGCAGCCACAATCAAACAGTCATATTCAAGTTTATTTCCGTCAGACAATTGGATGTAATTTTCCTCGGGCTCAATAGAGGTGACTGCCGATTGGATCCAGTCAGCTCCTTCCGGAATCAGTTCTTCCATACTTCTTTCTGTCTCTTCCTTTTTGGCTTCCCCTCCTCCAACTAATGTCCAAAGTGGTTGATAGTAATGCTTTTCAGCGGGGTCGATAATTGCAATGTCCCCGGCAAATGATCTTAAATCCTTCAAAAGCCTTGCAGCCGTACTGATTCCCGCTGTTCCTCCCCCAATAATAGCGATCCGATAATGTTTATCCATGTTTGTTGCCCTCCATCAGCCTTTATATAAAAAGTATTTGAGTCCCATGAAGCAAAGCAACCCCGCCTTTACGATTATAGTAGCGCATTTGAACATTTATGCTTCTTACCGATTGATTTCTAGAATAGTTGTAAAAAGGATGTATAAAAAATCGTATGCGAAATAAATGGTCTGCATGATCACATACTATTTTTTATCGCCATATATCGTAAAACAATGTAGGTATCGGAATAATACAAAGCCTCCGGGCTAAATCCCATCAGCCCTAGATCAGACTTCAATCGTTTTACCGTGAAAAGTGTATCAATCAAGAAATTTAGCAAGAACAGCACCAACCCTTGAGAGCAAGTACTAATACCAACAAACAAATTGGGACCAGGTGTTAATGTTTGATATTAATACATAATATTTCCTATGTCTTTGTACAAAAATGGACGCTTCTCAAATCCTCAGTGATCAAACAGATATAGCAGCGCTTCTCATGTTATCAAATGCGCCTTTGCGTATTTGCGCCCAGATTTTATCGAACTCTGCTCGAGTAAATTTTCTCTGAAAATCCGTGGCATCCGCCGGAGCCTTTGACTTTATTCAGCCGGGGTTTGAACCCCCACTGAATGGAATACCAATATCCATTCATCTCACCACTTACAGAAGTGGGAGACTTCTGCTGAATGAAGTTAAACCAATTTAAAATCGCGATACTGCCTCCAACCTAAACGTTATTTCAATATATCATTAATGTTTTCGTTGTATAAAAGCGGCCTGATAACGGAAATCAACTACTTGTGCATTATTTCACAACTTTATCATAAAGACGCTAACAATTTGCCACATAATATCCGTTCAAAAAACTCAATCAAGGGTATTATAAAAACGAGGGGTGTTTAAATGATGTACAAAAAACATGAACGGATTTTGATGGGACTTGCATTTGGTGTTGCGGCCATTATGCTTTTATCTATGCTCGGACGAATTTTTGGAAGTTAATGAAAGGGTGAAAGTTTAATGTTTAATGGGGATTCTTTATTTTACAGCAGGCTATTGACCGAACTTACCCTATCTTTCCATATCATATACGCCACAATCGGGGTTGGCGTTCCGCTGATGATTATGATTGCACAGTGGGTCGGCATCAGGAAGAATGATGAGCATTATATTCTGTTAGCAAGACGTTGGGCTCGCGGCTTCGTCATTACCGTAGCGGTCGGGGTTGTGACTGGTACGGCGATCGGATTGCAGCTCTCGCTTTTGTGGCCTAATTTTATGGAATTGGCAGGTAATGTCATAGCCTTGCCTCTGTTTATGGAGACTTTCGCATTCTTTTTCGAAGCGATTTTCCTTGGAATTTATTTATACACTTGGGACCGGTTCGAGGATCAACGCAAGCATCTCATGCTACTGATACCAGTCGCAGCAGGAGCAGCCTTCTCGGCTGTTTTTATTACAATCGTCAATGCATTTATGAATTCACCACAGGGCTTTGACATTGTGAATGGGGAGCTTGTGAATATCAACCCGATCATTGCCATGTTCAACCCGGCGATGCCTACAAAGGTAGCACATGTCGTTGCTAGTGCGTTTATGACTTCCGCTTTTGTTTTGGCATCCATTGCCGGGTTCAGACTATTAAAAGGATCGGACCATATTTATCATAAAAAAGCTTTGTTTTTGACCATGAAGATCGGACTGATTTTTTCCATTGCTACAGCTGTTATCGGAGACTTTTCAGGAAAATACTTAGCGGATTATCAGCCAGAAAAGCTCGCTGCAGCTGAATGGCACTTCGAAACCTCTGGAGATGCACCGCTTGTTTTATTCGGAAAATTAGATAATGGAGAAGTAAAATACGCCTTTGAAATTCCGAAGGCACTCAGTATTTTGGCATACAGCAAACCATCTGCCGAGGTCGTCGGTCTGGATCAATTTATAGAGGAGGAGATTCCGCCTCTGTATATTCACTACCTCTTCGATATCATGGTATCGGTAGGCATGTGGATGACATTATTGTCCATTGTGTTTTTACTGGGATCCAACAGAAACTGGACCTTCGTTCACACAAAGTGGTTTCGACGCTTGATTGTCCTTGGAGGTCCCTTATCCATCTTGGCAATCGAGATGGGATGGTGGCTGGCTGAAGTTGGAAGACAGCCTTGGATTCTTTACGGCATAATGAAGACGTCGGATGCTGCAACATCAAGCGGGCAAGTTGATCTCATGCTTGTGCTGTTTGCCGGGCTGTATATCATCCTAGCGATAGGAAGTGTCGTTGTATTGAGCAGAATGTTCCGTAGTAACCCTGTTGAACGTGAACTCGAAGATCGTCAGGCGGAAAAAGGCGGTGTCGTTCGATGAATCTAGAAATATTAGGTATCATGGTGTTATGGACATTTTTATTCGGCTACGTTATTGTTGCTTCCGTTGACTTTGGCGCAGGATTTTTTAACGCATACAGCTTGTATGCTGGAAAACAGCATATTTTGACAAACATCATCCAGCGATATCTGTCCCCTGTTTGGGAAGTGACCAACGTATTTCTTGTATTCTTTTTCGTAGGTATCGTCGGGTTTTTTCCAAAAACGGCCTTTTATTATGGGACCATTCTCCTTATCCCTGCGAGTATTGCCATTTTACTTTTAGCCATCAGAGGTTCCTACTATGCTTTTGAAACATATGGAGCAAAGGGACATAAGGGATATTCCTTCATGTATGGTCTGTCAGGGTTATTCCTTCCAGCCTCTTTATCAATTGTGCTAACAATCTCGGAGGGCGGGTTTGTTTCGATGGTAGACGAAAAACCGGTACTGGATTATTGGGCGTTGTTTACCAGCCCCCTTACATGGAGCATTGTAGTATTAAGTATTGCCGCCGTATTATATATATCCGCTGTTTTCCTGACGTGGTACGCTCATAAGGCAAATGATAAGGATGCAACTGAACTAATGAGGAGATATGCGCTCATCTGGTCTCTACCACTGATCATCACGGCTTCCGGGATCATAGTCGAGCTCCGTGACCATAACCCGGAACACTTTGCGAATTTACTGGATCTCTGGTGGGTGTTTGCTTTATCCTTCCTACTGTTTATCGGGACTGTTTGGCTTATCTGGAAAAGAAAACATTACGGAAGAGCTTTCGGCTTGCTGACGGGTCAGTTTGCCCTTGCGTTTTTTGCATACGGCTTCTCGCACTACCCATATTTGCTTTACCCGCATTTGACGATTTATGACAGCTTTACAAACGAAGCCATGGCTATATCGCTAATCGTCGCCTTTATTGCAGGTCTGGGATTGTTAATCCCTTCACTTTATTTACTCTTGCGGTTATTTCTTTTCAATAAGGATTATGTCACAGGAAAATCAGATCCATATTAATAAAGGAGATTTCATATGCATAATTTCTTCATTTTTTACGCCCCTTTTATTGTACTCGGAGTTTCCATCGCAGTAGCGTTTTGGGCAGCTCCAAAAGACCGTGCGATTACTAAGAAATAATCACAAAAATCCGGATTCCATGATGGAGATTGATGGAATTCCGGATTTTTTCAACCCTTAATCAAATCCGTTCACTTACAGACTCATATTAGGAATCTTGATCCTTTTAGCAAATTAACAGTAAGATTTGACTCCAATGTACATAGAACTTTATAATATACTTATTATAATAATCATATCTTCCACATAAGGGGAGTAGCTATACAGCAAAGTCGTCAATACAGGACTCATTCCTCGGCTTTGTTGGCAGCACAATTGTGTTGTTTGCGAGACCTTGCCAATTTTTGGCAGGGTCTTTTTCCTTTTTAAAAAGACATCCAACCAAGAATTGGTACGGATGTCTTTATTATTGAAAGGAGATCATAATGAATTTTTATAAAAAATTAGCAGAAAGTGTACAAATACAATATATTGATGGAAAACCTGTGGTTGTTGGACAAGCAGATTCCTTAAAACTAATAGGTGTTGGACGGAGTGCCTTTGTATTTATGATAAAAAATACGACTAAAGCGATGAAAGTATTCTTCCCTGGCTTGCACAATATTGCGATGGAAGAAGCGTGCGTTTATCAAATGATTAAACACATTGACTTTTTCCCTAATATTTATGAATCCGGTTCAAACTATATTGTTATTGATTATATAGAAGGTCATACGCTTTTTGAGTGCTTAACACTCGGCATTCCGATTTCTGAAAAAGATATAAAAGAAATCGATTTTGCCTTATATTTAGCTAGAAAAAAAGGACTAAACCCGTCAGATGTTCATTTGCGAAACATCATAATCACACCTAAAGGTTCAATAAAAATAATTGATGTTGCCCGCTTTCGGCAATCAAAAAAATGCCATCAATGGGAAGACATCAAAAGTGCTTTTTACCATTTTTATCTTAAGCCCCATTTTCCAAAAAGATTTCCTGCTATCCTGTTAAATGGAATTGCCTATCTATATAAGAAGATTTATCAAAAACGGCTATATGTTTTGAATCATCCTTTTATTTAAGTAAAGCACAAATGACTTGATCAGCGCGGGCAAACAAGACGATTCCCGAGGAGGGAGTTCTTCAGCCACCACAGGGAAGCAGCTTGACCCTTTCGGGGCGCCTCAAGCTGCCACATCCTGTCGCTTCGCTTGCACTAGTACTTCCTGTGCGTCGGCAGGCTCAGTACGCGACGTCCTGTCGCTTCGCTTGCACTAGTACTTCCTGTACGTCGGCAGGCTCAGTACGCGACGTCCTGTCGCTTCGCTTGCACTAGTACTTCCTGTACGTCGTAGCTGGAAAAAGATAAGCTTCGTTTGAATAAGATTTTNAAAAGATAAGCTTCGTTTGAATAAGATTTTCCATAACAAGTTATACTTTCTTTACTCACGATGAAAAAACAAACAAGCGACATTACTTCGCTTGTTTGTTCTTAAGCCACTAAAACGTTGTATAGATATTATCGCATTCCACGCCGGTCGGTTCATAAAAACAGTGGAAATCAAATGCGCTTTGGCGTATTTACGCCCAGATTTTATCGAGCTCCGCTCGATAAATTTCCGCTAAAAATCTGTAGTATCCGCCGGAGGCTTTAACTTTATTCAGCCGGGGTTTGAACCCCCGCTGAATGAAGTTTAAATCTGCCGACCAACGGCTGATCATACCATGTAGCAGGACAATCTCCTGGCGGCCTGAAATACCAAAGGCTGTATTTGGCAGGTATATCATTTGCGGGATGGTACAGAGACCGACAAAATCGGAGCAGTTTGCCCTGATTCGATTGACCCCTACGTTGCCAACCATTAGCATTCCCTGATGCCCTTCTCCTTCCGCTTCTGCTCGCAGCAGCCTTGCCAACAGTCGATATCGGATGTCCTTGCTTTTACGACAGCCATACAGCGCCACCTCTATGTATCTACACCTTTATTTTATTACTGGAAATGGGAAATGTTCACTGAAGCGCGGACTTAAAGCAGCTCCTCAAATCGTATCCTTGACTTTGCAGCGATTTCCTCTGGAGATTTATAAGTAAGTGGTTCCTGGTGTAATGCCTGAAAGAAATTGATATCGCTTGTTTCAAGAGCTCCTATTGTTAGTCTCGGAATAAGCCGGACATGGACAGGTTCCCTTTGTTCCGGATCAATCGAAAGAATCAAATTGAAACTAGAGAAGCTCTGATCGGTTAGGATGGAGAATATTGTTTGGAGACCCTTCGAAAAGTGATCCCAATCCGCCTCTCGAATATCCTCGACGGAATAAGCTTTGTTAAAAATTCCTATATAATCATTGTGACTTTTTGGCGCAAAAGCATGTAGCCACGTTATCGTCCCATTATCAGCAATCCACCTTTCTCCTATCAATCTTTCGGTTTCAGAAAGGGAAGTAAAATATTTTGTACCAGTCTCCATCTCAAACTGCCTTGCTTTTTCATAGGTATTTGTCTGATAATTTGTCCCGGTGTCCGAAATGATGATATGAAGATGGGGATGCATGATGCTACCACCAGAAAGCGGCAGGTAATTCCAATTGATTGAGGCAAATTTGGCATGTGAATCTGTTATTGCTGCCCTATGTATGTACATCTGCGCTGCCTGAAAAGCATTTTTTATCAATTCAGGCGTAAACTCGTTTAAGCGGATAAAATGATCCCCAGAGAAAACTGTCACTCCATTATGCTTGCTGTAAGGAAAAAGATTAGGAAACACAATGGCTTCACCTTTTGTAATCCGGCCCTCTTCAGCAATCTCTTTCGGAAAAACAGGTGTCATGCTAAAAATGTTCTCTGGACAAAATGGACAATTAGCCCCTTTTGTCTTTTCGGCTGCTTCAGAATAGTCTATTGGAGTAATCGCTAATCCCGCATCATACACAAGCCGGGATGTTTCCCCTGTCAGTGGGTCAAAGCGAACCTCGGTTTCTCGCTCAATTTTTTCCCCTTTCGAATCATAAAAAGTAAATAACTCTGTCTTTTTCCTTAACTTGATCGCCAATGTTTCTACCCCTCCTCTTTATTTATTAATATATCATTTCCTTTAAAAAAAGTCTGTATATTCCATCTTCTTACCAAAGAAAAAATCGCACAAAGAAAATCCTCGTGCGATCATTTCTAATGCTTGTTTTGAACTGGGACATTCACTTTCACCTTACGGTCCTGCTCATAAGGAGTTTCCTGATAGACGTAATAATTTAACCAGTTGGAAAACAAAAGATGACTGTGAGACCTCCATGTGTTTAGCGGTTGCTCGTTCACGTCATTATTTGGGAAGTAATTTTCCGGTATTTGAATATCCAACCCTTTTTTCAGATCCCGTTCATATTCTATAGCCAGCGTATCTGTATCATATTCCAAGTGGCCTGTGACCATAATATGTTTCTCGTCTTCAGATATAATCATAAACGGCCCAGCTTCCCCTTTAGATAGAAGTTTCAGGCCAGGGTGATTCATGATTTTTTCCTGGCTGATGCTTGTATACCGCGAATGAGGGGCAAAATATACTTCATCAAAGCCTCGGACAAGTTTAATGGTCTGGTCAGTAATCGTGTGCTTATAAATACCAGAGCATTTGGATGAAAGTTCAAACTTGCCAATCCCGTAATGATGGTATAATGCAGCCTGGGCTCCCCAGCAAATGTGCATAGTTGAAGTGACATGATCTTTGGACCAATCCATGATGTCCTTCAGTTCTTCCCAGTAATTGACCTTTTCAAAAGGGAGGTGTTCAATTGGCGCGCCTGTGATGATCATACCATCAAAATAATAGTTTTTGACCGATGAAAATGTTTTGTAAAATTGCTCCAAGTGCGATTTGCTTACATTTTTGGATTGGTGTGTTTCCATACGTAAAAAAGTTATATTCACCTGTAAGGGCGTATTTCCAAGGAGTCTCAGTAGTTGTACTTCTGTCTTTTCTTTTTCAGGCATCAAATTTAAAATTAATATATTTAATGGACGGATATCTTGCGTACTTGCTCTTTCCTCATCCATTACAAATATTTTTTCTTTATCAAGAACTTCCCGCGCTGGCATTTGTTTAGGAATATTAATTGGCAATGAAATCCCTCCTGCTTGAAAAATCTAGTAAAATCTATTATAAGCGGGAAGTAACATTTCAGCAATGGATAATATTCATTTTTGGATTTTTTCACAAAAAATCAGTTTTGTGAAAAAAAGCATGCCATAGAAAACCTTATCAAGCTAATAAGCTTCTTCCCCTGATTTGATTGCCATGATCGCAAACTTAAAAGACAATTTTAAAATTTTTCCCTCCCGAGGTTGGGCTTCATATGTTTTTCGATCACAGATCCCTCAGCAATATCAAAAAAAGGAACTGTCCAAGAAAATCAGTTTTGACTGACTTTCTGGACAGCTCTATATTTAATGCTCAGCGCCCAGCCCAGTGTTGGACTTGACATCCATTTCGTTATATTTGGCAGTATTGTCCTCCGGTTTTGTAATGAGAGAAACAACGATTGATGTAAGAAAGCCCAATGGAATACTGATGATACCTGGGTTAGCAAGCGGGAAGATCGCATTCTCCCCCATGACACTTGGTCCAATGATGACCAGGGTAACCGCACTCAGCATTCCGGCAAGCATCCCGGCAATTGCTCCGGCTGTATTAAAACGCTTCCAATAGAGTGAGAAAATAATAACTGGGAGATTCGCACTAGCTCCCACAGCAAAGGCCAACACAACCAAGTAAGCAACATTCATACCCTTAGCCAAAATACCAAGGATAATTGACAATGCACCAATCACTAAGGCTGTATTCCTCGCAACCATGAACTGCTTCTTGCTGTCCACTTTTCCTCGCTTGATGACATTCGTGTAAATATCATGTGCAAAAGCTCCTGACCCTGTGATTACAAGCCCTGCAACAACAGCAACAATGGTTGCAAAAGAGACCGCTGATATAATGGACATAAAAATCTCTCCACCGATTGTTCCTGCTCCACCTCCAATATATTGGGCCAATAACGGCGCAGCCATATTTCCACCTTTATCCGCCGCCCGAATATCATCGGAGCCGACTAGAACTGACGCAGCGAAGCCGACTAGAGCAATCATGATATAAAATAGACCAATTAAGACCATTGCCCAAATAACCGATTTTCTTGCTTCCTGCGCTGACGGAACCGTATAGAAGCGAATCAAAATATGAGGCAGTCCGGCAGTTCCCAAAATCAATGCCATCCCTAGGGATAACAGGTCAATTGGATTTTTATACAATACTCCCGGGGACAGAAACTCATTGCCGTTTTTGGCAACTACTTCTCCAAATAAACCAGAGATACTGAACTTAAAGATAAATGCGACCAGTAAAACAAGGATGAGAGTGGCAAACATTAGCAGCACGGCTTTGATAATCTGAACCCAGCTCGTTGCCAGCATTCCCCCAATCATGACATAGATGATCATTAATGCTCCGATGATGATAACAGCAAGCTCATACGGAATACCGACAAGCAAATTGATGATGGCCCCTGCACCCACCATTTGCGCTACCATATAAAATGTTGTGACAACTAAAGTAACAGTGGCTGTCATCATTCGAATTGGTCTTTCCTTCAATCGAGAAGCCAACACATCCGCTACTGTAAATTTACCAGAGTTTCTCAGCGGCTCTGCAACAATATAAAGAACGATAACATAGCCGACCATCCAGCCGACGGCATACATAAATCCATCATAACCGTTTAATGCCACCAACCCAGCAATCCCTAAGAAAGAGGCAGCACTCAAATAGTCGCCAGATATCGCCAATCCGTTTTGCCAACCCGTCAAGGAGCGGCCCGCAGTGTAAAAATCTGCTGTACTTTTATTTCTTTTGGCAGCCCATAGTGTGATATAGATGGTTGCTCCAACTATGGCTACAAATAAAAATATTCCAAATAGATGAGCCCCCATATCTATGCCCCCTTCCTCTGCCCGTATTTATCTATTGTAGCCTTTGCCTTTTGGTCGAATCCTTTCGCTTTAGCAAGGTATACAAATGCAAGAGCCCAGGCAACAAAGTAGAGGGATACACCGTATAGGTATCCGAAGGTTATATTCCCTGTAACAAATTTTCCCATAAGTGGTTTTGCGTAAGCGGCCATCAGCGGAAACGACAGATAAAGGCAGAAAAACAAAATGACCACTGGCCAAATAAAAAGTAGTTTGCTTCTTTTTAGTTCTAAAAACTCTTCTGAATTAGCAATTTGCTCATAGTTTTCCATTTTTGCACCTCCCGGTTTGGAATAAAATCAGTTGCAAAAAACCGATTTTATTTACTATAAAACAGAGATGTGACAAAAAGTGAATAAATACGCGAATTGTCTGATATTTTACTTGAATTGTAACATTTTATATGTAAACGGTTTCAATCACTGTTCTAATAGCTTAAACAGCTTTTTCTGTGCACTGCGGCTAACCGGTATCTGTGTTTTCTTTGCGCCTTTAAGAATAAGATTATAAGCTCCATTAAACCAGGGGGTTATTTCTTGAATATAATCCAAGTTAACCAAATAACTCCGATGTGTCCGAAAAAATGGAAAACCCTTCAGCTTTTCTTCCAATTCCTGCAATGTCATTTTTCCTTGCACAAATTCGTTCTCGGTGTGTATCTCTACAAACCTGTTTACACGGGTAGCATAATATATAGACCCAGGTGATAATACCACAACTTTTTCTCCATCATCAATAAGCAGTTTAGATGTTGCAGGTATAGAAGCAGAAGACTCCTTCTCATTCTTTAATGAGTCAGTCTGAAGAGCATTAGACATTCGTCTTCTAATCCTGGCCAAAGCCTCTTTTAAACGCGACTCATCATATGGTTTTAACAAATAGTCCACCGCCTCCACTTCAAATGCCTCAAGAGCATAATCGTCATATGCAGTGATGAAGACAAAAAGCGGAGGAGCTGCCTTCTCTTTGGACAGCTTTTTAGCTACATCCACACCGGAAAGCATGGGCATATGTATATCCATAAAAATGACATCCGGGACATATTTCTCATACAGATCGAGCAACTGCTCTCCTGATTCGGCGCTGGGACAAAGCAGCAGATCTTTTTCCTGCTGCAGCATATACATAAGCTCTTCCCTGACAAGACGCTCATCCTCAGCAACCATTACTCGAATTGTCATGTAGCTTTCCTCCCTAAATGATTATTTGGAATTTCAAAGTAAATCTCACTGCCTCCCGAAGGCAGATTACGAATACGAAGCCGGGATTGTTCGCCTAACATTCCTATTAAACGCTGATTTACATTATATAACCCTGTTCCTCCTCCTCGCTTGCTATTAACAGGAGAGTGCCCTGCCAAAGCGAGGCTTTTTTCAGAAAAACCGCTTCCATTATCACGGACGGCAACTTGCACCTTCCCCTCTGTTTGTCTTATCTCAATTTCAATTTTTCCACCTTCCATCACGTGTTCCAACCCATGGTTTACACTGTTTTCTACTAATGGCTGAAGAGTCGAAGGCGGAATCAGAGCTTCCTTGCATTCATGAAGCGGAGAAAAGCAAATGGTGATACGTCCGAAGAAACGCGCCTGAATAATTTCGATATATGACTGCAAATGTTCACACTCTTTTTCTAGTTCTACCAGAGAAGTCGAAGCCAAACGAAGATTAAATCTCATAAAACTTCCTAATTGTACCGTAATGTGCCTTGCTTTTTCTGGATCACTCCGAAATAAGGTCGCTATAAGATGAAGCGTGTTAAAAAGAAAGTGGGGATTAATCTGCGCTTCTAGATTCCTCAGTTCCGCATCACGGATCAGTGTCTGTAGTTTCTCCGATTGGACAACGGCGAGCTGATTGGTCAAAAGCTTTCCCAAACCTTGGGCTAAAACGATTTCAACCGAGCGGATATGCTGTGATTTGCGAAAATAGAGTTTGATGAGCTTACTCGTTTTATTTGATTCCAAAACCGGAACAATAATTGCTGCCTGCAATGGGCATTTTTCATGTTGACAACATATTTCGTCCTGGGAGTAGGCCACTTTCAAAATGCCGGTTTGAATAACCTCATATGAAAGTCTTGTCTGCAAAGGGTCACCGGGCTTATGATGATCTGCGCCAAGCCCCACATAAGCCAATACCTGCTCTCGGTTTGAAACAGATACAGCAGCGACCTTCAAACGTTTAAACAACAGTTCCGCTATACCCTGTGCCATTTCAAATGGTGATTCCTTTTTCAAGTGGGGCAAAGCATCCTCAGCTATCATCAAGGCCCTCCTTGACTCTAAGGCGGCTTCCCGTTCCTGCTCATTAATGGCTGCAGCTATCATAGCCGTAAATATGGCGATAGCCACGCTGTTTGAAAAGACAAGGGGCAAGCTGATTTGATCGACTGCCGCTTTTATAAAATCATCATGGGGGTTAAAGATCAGCAAGATTCCCATTTGTAGAATAGGAGGAAATATACCAATAAATAGCGCTTTTAATGGGGAAATCACCCTGTCATTTGAAAAAAAGCGCGCCGTCATGCCAACTAGTAATCCTGTCAGGATATTTACAATGCAACCTGCCGTATTTCCTAAACCTCCAAGATAAAGAAGGTGGATGCCTGCAATAAAGCCTGCCCCCATGCCAACTATCGGCCCGCCCAACAAGCCCGCTATGACAATTGCCACTAAGCTAGAGCTGACTACCAATTGATTTCCTTGGACCGGAAAAAATATAAATTGGGATACAATTTTCCCGTTCTCTATGACAATGCCTGAAATTGTTCCTGCAATTCCAAACAGACCATAAATGACGGCATGCAAAATGACGGTCCTCGTATCCATTTCTCGATCCAGCAGGCTCCTGAAGCTCGAAATTCTTGTCATTAAAAAGGCCATAATCAATAAAAGTCCAAGCCGCTGCACTAAAATATACGTCATGAACTCCACCAACCGCGCCCCCTTGTATCAATTCCCGTTTGGGCCTTAACAAGTGTACGAAGGAATGCTTTTTCATCAGCAGGCCTGCGGGAGAACAATGTCCCAAGTATTGCTCCAATAAATCCAATTGGGATGGCTATAATACCAGGGTTGTAGAGTGGAATCAGAGCATCCCGGCTAATCCAGCCATTATCAATATTCATAATATGGGGACCGAACAGAACAAGTATGACAGAAGATAAAAATCCGCTGAGCATTCCTGTCATGACGCCCCTTTCATTAAAACGTTTCCAATACAATGTTAAAAGAATTACTGGAAGATTTGTCGAAGCAGCAATAACAAATGTTAAGGAGACTAGAAATGTGACATTGATATTTTCCAACCCCAATGAGAATACAGTTGCAATTAACCCAATCCCAACAGCCATCCATTTCGCAATACGAAGCTGCTCATTGTCAGTTGCTTTTCCCTTTTTGTAAATATGATGGTATACATCATGCGAAAGTGAAATGGTCGCGGATATGACCAATCCTGTAACCACAGCAACGATTGTTGTAAAGGCAAGCGCTGAAATGAAGGCAAGCAGGAAATCCCCGCCCAATTCCTTAGCCAATAGCGGTGCTGCTAGATTTCCGGTTGGGTCTTCAACAGCTAACTGCTCCATTCCCACAATAGCAATCGTCCCCAGGCCCAATACAAGAGTCATAACATAAAACACTCCGATGATCCAAGTGGCTGTAATGACAGAACGCCGCACTTCCAACGTATTTTTTACAGTGTAAAATCTAATTAATATATGGGGCAAGCCTGCTGTACCCAATAGCAAGGCCAATTTCAACGAGAACATTTCCAAGAAATCATTGAACAGATTTCCTGGGTAAAAAAATTGGTTTCCTAGGGGAGTGCCCTGTTTTACATAATCAACAAACTCAATAACCTTCCAATCAAAATGCGCAAGTACCATAAGTGATACTAGGAAAGTACCTGACATGAGCAATACGGTTTTCACGATTTGTACCCATGATGTTGCAACCATTCCTCCGAGTACAACGTATACAGTCATTAAACTTCCTATGACCAAAACTGAAATGGAATAGTCGATCCCCAAGAGGAGCCTGATTAATAGTCCAGAAGCAACTAATTGGGGAATCATATAGAAAATGGAAATAAAGAAAGTGCCACATGCCATCATTAGTCTGATTGTATGGCTTGGAAAGCGTGCACAGATGACATCCGCCAAGGAGTATTTTCCTAGATTCTTAACGGGCTCGGCTATCAAAAACAAAACAATCAAATAAGAAACCAAAAAGCCGATAGAATATAAAAAACCGTCATATCCGTGAAGGGAGATAGCCCCTGTTATTCCTAGGAAAGATGCGGCACTGATATAATCACCAGCTATCGCCAATCCATTTTGAAATCCGGTCAGAAGCCCAGAAGCAGCATAAAATTGTGAAGTCGTCCGATCTCGCTTCGCAGCCCAATGTGTAATGATCAGAGTACAGACAATGATGCAAAGAAAAAAGAAAAAATATGTATAGTTCATAAGTCTTTCCCCTGTTTCAAATCTTCAATTAATTCATCGTGTTTTTTCGCCTTGCACCAGTAAACCCATCCCAGTATCCATGTCACGACCAACTGGAAAAATGCAAAGAGCCACCACCACGGTATGAATGAGGAATCTCTTCCTTTATATATCCATTCTGGAAAAAACCATATAAAAAAAGGCAGGGAAAAATAAAAAAGGATAAAGAAAATCGCCATTGGTACAATGAGTCTTTTTTTATGGTTCAAGAGCTGTTGAAAAAGTACAGTCTCCTTCATTTCTAAAGCATCCACCCTCCCGAACTCTTTTCTATATTTATCTCATTCTACCAAAGTTTCATATAATAATGAATTGCAAAATTTTTCGAAGGTTAGAAGAAAAGCACAAGGCGAATTGCAAGGAGGCAGTTCCTCATTTATCACAGCCATTTGACTTGTGACCTTCCGCTGATGGTGCCTGATCGCCTTAAAGAGCTATGTTCTGTAGGCGTCGGCAGGCTCAGAGCGCGACATCCTGTCGCTTCGCTTGCACTAGTACTTCCTGTACGTCGGCAGGCTCAGAGCGCGACGTCCTGTCGCTTCGCTTACACTAGTACTTCCTGTACGTCGGAGCCTGACGCAACAGGGATTTTATCATTTCTTATATAAGAACAAAGCCCCCTGCATCTTGATAGGGAGCTTCAGTGGTTCTAGTTTAGATTAATGGGATGTTTGTTTTGTTTTCTTTCTTTCATTATTAATCAAATCGGTTGGAGCAAGTTCTTTTGATATTTCCATCAATGGATTATTAGCTGCACCTCCGGCATTCTGAAGCATGTCCTTGGCATTATTCAGCACTTTTTTTACAGGCTCCATATATTTTCCATTCCGATATTTGCTCAAGCCGTAGGCCGCAGCACTGATTCCGGCAGCTGCAAGCATTGTTGACCAAAATTTCCTCATTATACAGCCTCCTGTCCATCCCATTTAATATTTGTTCAAAGACCTTCTTTGAACTGTTCTTATTGTGAGTCCCGATTTTACTTCTTATTCAGGAAAATGAACAAAAGCTGACTAACGCCAAGAAGAAAATTCCAACTTAAGTTGAGGTGGAATAATCAATCTTTTCATGGTCAATCCTTTTCAATGGTTCATCTGCCGGACCTTCAATCACTTCACCCTCATAAGAGAATCTTGAACCATGACAAGGGCAATCCCATGTCTTATCGCCGCTGTTCCAATTGACTTCGCATCCCATATGGGTGCAGGTCGTATCTACAACAAACAGTTTCCCGTTGTTGTCCTTATAGGCCCCTGCCCTTTTCCCTTTGATTGTAATAACTGCACCTTCATCATGCTGGATATCTTTTATTTCCTTATCTGGGCGATCGAATTTTCCTCCTATCAAGTGAGCAGCTACATTCATGTTTTCTTTCACAAATGTTTTAATGCTAGGATCCAACGGAAATCTTGAAGGAGCATAAAGCTTTTCATACGGGTTGTCTCTGCCCAAAATCAAGTCACTGATCAACATTCCAGATAATGTGCCGTGTGCCATGCCCCATTTTCTAAATCCGGTTGCAACAAAGACATTATCGTGACTTTCCGAAATGCGCCCAATATAAGGCACCTTATCAGGTGTCACCAAATCCTGCGCTGACCATCTGTATAAAACTTGTTGTGCACCAAAAGTTTTCACAGCCTCTTTTTCCAGCGCCTCATAATGTTCTATTTCGGGAACACCCTGACCCGTTTTATGGCTGTCTCCAATGACGAGTAGCATGTCTTCCCCGTTAATTTTTACACTCCTAAATGACCGGGTAGGCTTGCTCGACGAAATATACATGCCGTCCGGAAAGCTTTTCTCAGGTTTAACAGCGACTACATAGGAACGCTTTGGGTACAGACGTGCAAAGTATCCCTTACCGTCATGGAACGGAAAATGAGATGCCGAAACAACATACTTCGCCTTTACTTTTATGCCATTTCTCGTATGAATGATTGCCGGTTCCCCATGCTCCATATTGATAGCCGTAGTTTCTTCAAAAATCTGAACACCCTGTTCGGTTATTTCCTTTACCAGATGTGCCAAATATTTCAGCGGGTGAAACTGTGCCTGGTTTTTCATCTCCACTGCGCCAATTGTTGAAATTGGCAACGCTATATGATCAATGAATCCTCCATCAATTCCGATTTCTCTATAGGCTTTCGCTTCATTTTCAAGACTCTGTCTGTCACTTTCAGAGGTGGAGTATATAAACGCGCTCTCCTTTTGATAATCACATTCGATACCATGATTTTGGATATGACTCTCTATAAAATGGGCCGCTTCCTTATTTGCAGAATAATAAAGCTTGGCACTATCCACCCCGAAATGGCTGATCAATTCATTGTATATAAGGCCGTGCTGTGCTGTTACCTTTGCTGTCGTGTGTCCAGTTGTACCATTTAATAACCGTGTTGACTCCAAGAGCGTTACCTTCAAGCCTTCCTTTGCTAGCAAAAATGCGGTTGTAATGCCGGAAATTCCTCCCCCAACAATGGCGACCTCTGTTTCGATGTCATTTTCAAGCGCTGGAAAAACTGGAAGCTCTGCTGAATCGATCCAATATGATTTTGGATCGTTAGGCAAGGAATTCTTGTTGGTATGTTCACTGGTCATGAATGTATCCTCCTTATTAACCTTTCATACCTTTCAGTTTTCCCAATTTGGCGGAAAAATGTGCAGAAATCATAATAATACATCAGGTAGCTTAAGGTGCAAGCTCCTGTTCATCGACATCCAGACTGAGTTCAAATGTGAAAAACGCCTTACTTTATAGACAATTCTCGAGAGGTGTTCCTCAGCCACCATAAGGAAGTGAGGGGGAGCTTTAACGGAGTACCTTCAACAAGATCAAGGGAAGAGGCTATGTGGACCACCTAAAGTCTCGATTCCCTATGCTTTGGCAAACTCTTACGCAGCGTACCGAATACTATCAAAGCTAGACGTAGCATCATCAAAGTCCATCAAAAAATCAAATGCGCCTTGGCGTATTTGCGCCCAGATTTTATCGAGCTCCGCTCGATAAATTCCTCTGAAAAATCTGTGGCCACCGGAGGCTTTAACTTTATTCAGCCGAGGTTTGAGCCCCCACTGAATAGAATACCAATATCCATTCATCTCACCACATACAGAAGTGGGAGACTTCTGCTGAATGAAGGAACAAAAGCGCAAGCGCCTGTTCATCGACGTACTGACTGGAGTGACTCCAACGAGATAAAGGAAACACGGCGACGAAGGCAGGCTCAAAACGCGATATCCTGTCGCTTCGCTTGCACTAGGACGTCCTGTCCGTCGGAGCCGATGTTGACTTATCGTAGGAGGAGGCGCGAAGTCTGCTAGTCGATAGGC
>NZ_QYTW02000041.1 GCF_003605405.2 Siminovitchia terrae
TATCGTGCGAATTTACTTTTTATTGTGCGAAAAACAAGATTATCGTGCGAACGCTGTTTTTCAGCTCTCCATCTGAGAATATTCCCTCCAAAAAAAGGACAGAAAAGGGCGTTGTTCCCTCTCTATCCTAGTACCTGAGTCTTCAACATCTGCACCCGTTGTTCCTTTCTGTGAAGACGATCAAGCCCTCTTCAGACATGGTTTTCCCATGATTTTCTCCTTCATCCTTTCCCCTGTCGGCGTTACCGCAAGTCCCCCAAGGGCAGTCTCTTTTAACGTGCGTGGCATGTTCTTTCCAATGTCGTACATAGCTCCAATGACTTCATCAAAGGGAATTCGACTTTTCAATCCAGCAAGAGCCATATCAGCGGATGAAAAGGCAATCGAAGTGCCAATCACATTCCGCTTTATACAAGGTACCTCCACGAGTCCCGCCACTGGATCGCACACTAGCCCTAGTAGTGACTTGAGAGCCATGGCTCCTGCATGTGCAGCTTGTTCTGGTGTTCCTCCCCTCATTTCCACAATTGCCGCTGAAGCCATAGCTGTCGCAGATCCGACCTCAGCCTGGCAACCTCCAGCAGCTCCAGAAATAAACGCACGATTGGCGATCACATACCCTACAGCGCTGGCTGTGAACAATCCCATCACAAGTTGGTCAAAAGGAATATCGGTATTTTCCTCCAAGGCAAAAATACAGCCTGGCAGTACTCCGGCCGACCCTGCGGTAGGTGTAGCGACAATAACCCCCATCCTTGCATTCGTTTCAGAGGTGGCAAATGCGTATTTCATTGCATCGATCATCAGGCTACCCGTCATGTAATTCCCTTTTTCTTTATACTTTTGCATTAAATATGCATCTCCACCTGAAATGCCGCTCGGAGACAGTGATGGATCTGCGATTCCACTTTCAATCGCTTCTTTCATTTTAAAGAGGCGCTCTTTCATCATATCGAAAATTTCATCACTGCTTTTTCCTGTCTTTTCTTTTTCAGACTCAATCATCAGCTTGCCTATTGTCATTTCTTTTTCCCGGCATAATTGAAGCAATTCTTCAATGTTATGAAATGTCATCCTTATTCATCTCCAATCCTGAAGATACCTCTGTCTTACGGACTCAATATCCACCTTGGAATTTAAAAATATGTCTGCCATCAGTCCATTAATCAGGAAAATTTTCGAGACCCCTCCGCCAAGGGAAACGCCTCCAATTTCAATCGAATTGAACCTGTTTTTCATTTTTACTAATAGTGTGTTGGGATGTTCATAATACGGACAGTTTTCTTCCAATTGGAAGGAAACCTCCATTTTTTCCTGCTTTGCAAGTTCAAAAGCATGCTTGATTCCAGGATTATCCGTTCCAAGCCCCAATAAGCCGCCCAAGATGGCCTTATTTGTTCCGTGGCCCTGGTATGTTTCCGAAAATGAATCGAAAAAAGTGATTTTCACAGATTCCGGGATCTCTCCAAATAAGTCATGCCCAAATTTCCCGATTGACACAACCCCTGCTGTATGGGAGCTGGACGGTCCAACCATAATAGGTCCGATTATATCGAAGCAACTGTTAAAAACCATCTAAACGCCTCCACATCTATCTGACCAATGATTTTTGATAAAGAGGATATGAATCACATAGTTTCCTAATACTCTTCCGAACTTTCTCCTTGACTGCGGAATTACCTTTGTTTTCTAAAATATCAGCAATATTGGCAGCGATAACATCCATGTCGCTTTCTTTCATTCCACGAGCGGTGAGCGCAGCCGTTCCAATTCGAATGCCACTTGTGACAAAAGGACTTTCAGGGTCATAGGGTATCGTGTTTTTATTAACAGTCATGCCGGCTTCTTCCAATAAATGCTCTGCTTCCTTTCCAGTTAGCCCCCATGGCCTTACATCCACCAATAGAAGATGGTTATCTGTTCCACCGGAAACAATGGCTGCCCCCGCTTTCTTTAAAGATTCTGCAAGTCGAGATGCATTCCTCACAACTTGGGATGCATATGAAACAAAACTTGGGTTAAGGGCCTCCTTAAAGGCTACAGCCTTCGCTGCAATCACGTGCATGAGCGGTCCTCCTTGGATACCGGGAAAAATGGCTTTATTGACACCCTTAATGATTTCTTCGCTGTTAGTTAAAACAATTCCGCCTCGCGGCCCTCGCAACGTCTTATGAGTCGTACTTGTCACGACATCCGCATACGGAACAGGAGAAGGATGAAGACCAGCAGCGACGAGACCGGCAATATGTGCCATATCAACTAGAAAAAAAGCACCGATTTTATCAGCAATCTCTTTGAATCTAGGAAAATCAATGGTCCGTGGATAAGCGCTTGCCCCTGCGATAATCAAGTGGGGACGTTCCCGAAGAGCTGTTTCTTCCACTTCGTCATAATCGATCAAATGAGTATCTTCTCTCACTCCATAGGAAACCACTTCAAACCATTTCCCAGACATGTTGACTGGGCTGCCGTGGGTCAAATGGCCGCCGTGTGACAAGTTCATTCCCATGATCTTATCTCCGGGGTTTAGCAATGAGAAAAAGACAGCCATATTTGCCTGAGCTCCAGAATGCGGCTGAACATTCGCATATTTGGCACCGAACAACTCTTTCAAACGATCAATGGCCAAATTTTCCACAACATCCACATACTCGCATCCGCCATAATAACGTCTGCCAGGATATCCTTCGGCATACTTGTTCGTTAAAACAGAGCCCATAGCCTCCATCACATCTTCACTGACAAAGTTTTCAGATGCAATCAACTCAAGTGATTGATCCTGTCTTTTCCGTTCTTTTTCAATTGCCTGAAAAATCTCAACGTCTACATTAGACAAACTCATTGATTCTTCCTCCTTTTTTCCTATCTAGCCCCCCTGTCTTTTAAAGAACAACAAAAAAGGACAGGGGAAAGATAGATATACATCTACCTTCCTCTGTCCTGTTACCTGAGAGTTTAACTTCAATCACGAAGTATTCCCCTTGGGTGGCCTTGAAAAGGCTCTCTCCAGAGACGCGTCCAAACGCGGTACTTTTACCTGAGAGATTGGATCCCATGGTTTTTTTGGGACTTGCTCCTTCGGTGCTAAACAAATAGTTTAGTCTCTCCCGCATTCGTCATTCGCAAGTATTTCATTTTTTATAATATATCTTGTTTTTTCGAAATTGTCAATAAGTATAATAAAGGCAAAGTGGTTCTATTCCGCTTCAAAATCAGTATCTGTTTCATTGGCTACAACAAACTCTAGCCAGTGTGACCTTCGTCATTCACTAAGTACTTCAGTCCATCCCGAGCAGTTTGAGAAACCGTGTTATTCCCATCGCCATCAGGATTGGTCAAACCCAGATCTTTCATTAATTCATCTATATTTTCTGTCGTTAATTCCGGATTTGAGGATTGCATGATAGCTCTGATCAAATCAAATGCAGTTTGGCGAGTAGAATCGCCTCCCTTTACTTCCAGCAGAACAGCCTTCAATTCCTCATTACCCGTATTAGCCATCCCCGTAATTACGTAATCTTCACCAAACTCAAATCCCGCCGTACTGATACCATCATCTTTCTTGTCCCAGTTATAATCCCCCATTTGGAAATCGATCTGATCATCAGAAGGTACTTTTTCATTGTAACGGGTTTTAAACTCATCCATCGTCATCCCAATTTGTTCTTCCTTTAGCTCAGTCTTAGCTGTTTGTTCCTTCTGTCCTTCATCCTTTTTATCATTATTGTCATTATTGTCATTCGTCTTTTCCGCACTATTTTCTGCTGTAACCGGTGTTTTATTGTCTGACTCATTATTCCCACATGCTGCAAGTCCAAATACAAAAAACAGGCTTAGCAGGAGTACTGCCATTCTCTTTTTCATTCAAACCCTCTCCAATCCTTCTACTTTACAACATTCCAATCGTACGAAAAGAAGGTTTTAATTTCAATAATGAATTTCCGCATTTTCAAAAACAAGTATTTTATACTATGCCTTATTTCTTATCAGTGTCAGGTATTTATTTAAGTGGTCAGACGAAATGTTTCACTATAAAACTGCTAAGTATTATACTTTCTATAATTGGAGAAGCATTGCCAGGATTAGAACTTCTATGGATGAGATTCGGATGCTACTTTTTATTTATAAATGGTCCTATCGCTAGGTTTAGGAGTATTCGAATGATCGTATATTTGCAACACTTTTGTTTGCTGAACAGCTGGCTTCATTTGATATACTCATGACATACATCAAATAAGGGGCGAGGATATTGAAACTATATCAATTCAAAGATGTTTTATACATGAAAAAAGGAAGAGCTCTCACAGTGGAAAATGAAGAAAAGGAGCGTATCGGTATCATCGAACAGGCAGATATTTCTGGCTGTGAGAAAGGGCATGTTTTTTCATTTACCGTTGATGGCGGATCCTCTGTTATGCTTGGAATAAAAAAACGCAGTATCAAAAACTTTCTTGTTGCTACATATGTTATAAAAACAGAAGAGAAAACCTATACCCTCAAAGATAAAGTGGGTAATAGCCTACTCTATTTTTGTATTGAGGGTAACATCGAGAGACAAATTATACGAATTGAAGAAAATTGGAGCAAGGATCTTGAAATAAAAATAGATCAAACACATATCGCTACTATTAAGGCGAATGACTTTACGTTTAAAACAACGATATTCATCGAAGATGGCATCAGTGAGTCGTCCACCTTTTTTGCTATCACTGTGTTGATGTACTTTATGTATAAAATTTATAATAATGAGTCTGAGTTTATTGAAAATATTTTGTTTGATTAGCAAGATGCGAATAGGTTGATTCACCGCAACTCAGTCACAAATTTTCTTACACGATAATCCGAATGCTTCATAAAAAAGCTCTGCTGTTAATCCTTCATCCGAAATCCTCGTCTGGTCTCTCCTTTATCCAAAAAGAGAGGGGGAAGGCGATTCATCAAACCACCATCGAGTGGGTGACTTCTCGCCTATAAGGCATGAGTTATCTTCTATCTTTCTTTCACATTTCTACAATCTTAGGAATCCGCTTGATCAGACGTTTGATTGACTTATTCGATTCACGGAGTACAAGATCTTGATCAACAGTTTGGACAATTCCTTTTTCCAATACGATTTTTCCATTAATGATCGTTGAATCCACATCCGCCCTTGTCGCAGAATAGACGATTCTGGAAACCGGATCAACTTCGGCAGACGGGAACGTATGGAATTTGTTCAAATCAAGAATGGCGACATCCGCTTTCTTTCCGACTTCAATGCTGCCTATTTGATCTTCTAGCCCGACAGCCCTTGCACCGCCAATTGTTGCCATTCTGAATATCGTTCTGGCATCCATGATCGTTGGTCCATGAATCGGCTTTTGAATCAGTGAGGCCATTCTCATTTCATTGAACATATCGAGATTATTATTGCAGGGGGCACCATCCGCTCCCAGGCTGATATGAGCCTGCAGATCAAGCATGTCAGGCACATCTGCTATTCCCGAAGCAAGTTTCATGTTGGAGCTCGGGCAATGACTCACCTTAATGCCACGTTCCTTGATGATCCGCTTTTCTTCATCATCCAGCCAGACACAATGTGCCAAAATCAATTTTTCGTTTGCAAGACCGATATGATCAAGATAAACGATATTTCTCATTCCTCTTTGCTGTTCAACAATTTCGATTTCCTTCCTGTTTTCCGACGCATGTGTGTGCACTTTTACATCATAAAGGTTGGAAAGATCACGCACCTCTGTCAACAGTTCTTCAGTACAGGAAACAACAAATCTTGGGCAAAAAGCATATTGGATCCGTCCGCCATCATATTGATTCCATTTTTCCAACAGGTCGACGCTCTGCTGGATCGACTTTGTCGTATCCTCCAGCAAGAGATCAGGGACGTCGTCTCCCATATCCATCATTACTTTTCCTGCCAAGCAGCGTATACCGCTTTCGGCCATCGCCTGGAATGCAGAATTAGTGTGGTTGACAGTTTCCATGTCAACAATAGTTGTTGTGCCGCTTGAAATCAATTCCCCCAAACCCAGCATGGCTGAATAGTAGCTTGACTCTTCGTCATGTGATGCTTCCAACGGCCAAATCCTTTTTTGAAGCCAGTCCATCAGTTCTAGATCATCGGCTTGCCCTCGGAACAATGTTTGGCAAAGATGAATATGCGTTTGGATAAAACCAGGGATAACAGTTTTATTTTTTGCGTCAATTACTCGGTCAGCCTGATTTCCCAGATCCTTGCCAATACGTTCGATTTTATCATCCACCAATAGCAAATCACCTTGGACAATCTCCTCCTGGGCGTTCATCGTTATAATTTGCGCATTTTTAATCAGTATGCTGGACATGCGTTTTACCTCTCTCTCTTTATATAATCAAATGCGCCTTGGCGTATTTGCGCCCAGATTTTATCGAGCTCCTCTCGATAAATTCCCTCTGAAAATCTGTGGCATCCGCCGGAGGCTTTAACTTAGTTCGGCCGGGGTTTGCCCCTCACTGAATGGAATACGAATATGTTTTCTTCTCACCACTTACAGAAGTGGGAGACTTCTGCTGAATGAAGTTAAAAAGCCTTGGTTCCCTCTTTTGAAAATTTCACCGCCAACTCTTTATAAAAGTCAAAAGACCTTAAATATGCCCGAATATCAACGTATTCATTCGGCTGATGGGCGAGGCTTTCATCGCCAGGCCCGTAAATGAGAGTTGGTATCCGGCTGTCAGGATTCAATACAGCTGCATCCGTATAATAGGAAACTCCGTGCAAGGAATTCTGTTTATTTAAGTCCATTGCTAGGCGTATCACCTTGTCCGATTCATTCGTTAAAATAGCTGGCCGGTCCAATTGTAGATGGACAGAAAAGTCCGGTGACCGATCTGCTGAAAACAGTTCATTTAAATTGTTTTTGATTTCTGTGAGTAATTGTTGGTGGGATTGAGGAGGAACAGATCTAATATCCACAGACATGCTGCAGCGGTCAGGAATGACATTCGTTTGGACTCCTCCATTTATTTTTGTTACTGCTAAACTGCTTTCGCCAAGTGGCTCCGTGGATACTTTCCACTTTTTATTTAAACTATCCAGCATATGAATAACTTTGCTCATCCATTCTACTGCATTGACCCCCTTATCCGGCATGGAGCCGTGCGCTGTTTTTCCTAGCGTGACAATTTCTATCCACAAGGCGCCTTTATGCCCAATAACGACTTTTTCATTAGTTGGTTCGCCGATTACTAGAGCCTCCACATTTTCCATCGTCTGTCCTTCCAAATATGTCCGGGCTCCGCAGCTGTCAACTTCTTCGCCTGCAGTTGCCAGGAAAACAATTTCCTTTGAAAGCTTTCTTCCTTCCTTAAACAAAGATTCAATAGCCAAGTACATGGCCGCAAGACCGCTTTTCATATCGGATGCACCACGTCCATATAGCTTTTCTCCCACTATTTCACCGGAAAAAGGAGAGTACATCCATGGTTGCTCCCCTGGTAATACCGTATCCATATGCCCGCAAAAGACCAATTTCTCATCGCCTTCACCCTTTAAGCGGATTTCAAAATTGCTTCTCCCCGAATCAATTTGGGTTATCTTGTAGGGGATGCCGGCTGTTTTGCATCTTTCAGCCAGCATTTCCGATACTCTATCTTCATTTCCAGGTGGGTTGGAGCTGTCAATTTGAATCATTTGCTGCAAAAAACGGACCGCATCCATTCAATTCGCCTCCACAATTTGCATTTTAAGAGACGTAACTTTAAACCCGTTTACGGGAGCCATATCCTGAGAGCAGGTTGAGCAGGCAATGACAACCTCTTCAAGCGCCCTTAGACGGACATAGTCGCCGGGCTTGGATAACGGTTCATGGATTTCATAATCCCCTTGATCATCCAATACATTATTCATAAATAAGTTGATTGGATCAGGAACCGATTCATTGCCTAAACCGAACTCCCTTAGTGCTTTATTCAAGTTATCATGGCAATTAGGATGGTCTTCCATGCCAAAGTCATTTTTATAGCGGTAATAGTCACATGCAGGGAAAAAGAAATCATGTTTTCCGACTGTATCTTCAACAAACGTCATTAGCGGGCGGCGTCTGTTACTGTATAAAGCATCCCCTGGCTTCAAGCGAATACTGCTGAGGGAAGCCCTCATATGAACAGGTGAGACAAATTCCTTTGGGTCATTTCTGTTGAAACAAACAAAGTCACCGACCTGCTTTCCTTCCATATCGATGATAATCAGTTCTTCCCCTGGTTTTAACAGTGCTCCCCTGCCTTCATACGGAGGAATAATTATTTCTTCCCTGATTCGTTCCTGCGCTGAATTCACCACCAAAAAACACCTCTTCCCTGGTTGTTTAATCGATAAATAAAGCTACAGCTCTGATTGGCGATCCTGTCCCTTCCCTGATCTTGAGCGGCAAACCGAAATATAGGAAACGCATTCCGGCAACCTGATCTAAGTTGATAAGGTTTTCCGTATTGGATATTCCGTACTCCCGGCAGACTAAATGGCCTGAATACCGTTCATCCTTCGGATTGTCAACAGAAGGAGAATCAATGCCAATATTGACTACACCTCTCTCAGCAAGCCATTTAGCCCCTTCGTAATTAAGGCCTGTATAGCGCGTTAGCCACTCATCTGTTCCAAACTTTCGGTTATAATGACCTGTATACAAAAGGACAATGTCTCCTTTTTCAAGAACTTGCTGTGATTTTTGTAGTGCAGACTCCAGATCACTGGGCGTGATATAGCCATCCGGAGATACATGCGACACATCCAGACAGACAGCAGGACCATAATAATATTCAAGAGGCATATCGTTTATATATTTGCCGTTTGGATCGAATTCGTACGTAGCGTCGGTATGTGTGCCGCCATGCTCGTTAATTAAGATATTATTTGTGGCAAATTCGAAACCTATTTTTTTCAAACTTTCTTCATGAGAAATGTTCTGCCATATATGTGTGGGCTGATGCAGTGGAAATATCGGCATGCCCTGATAAATTTCCTGTGAAAGGTCAATCAGTCTGATACCCATTTCAGCTGCCTCCTTCCTATTCCACAACCGGGGAAAGTACTTCAAATTTATTTACATCGATTAACCCCATGTCCGTAATCTTCCATTCCGGGCTGGTGACAAGTGACCAGAAGGACAAATGCATGAATGGTACAGGTATCCCGCATCCCAGCTCGGATTCCGCTAGTCTTGTCAGTTCTGTGATTTTTTCACTCACTTCTTGTCCGCTCAATTCATCCGTAATTAAGCCCCCAACTCTCAACGGAAGGTCTCCGACTACTTTGCCGTCTTTAATCATCGCGATTCCTCCATCCATCGAGATGACCCTGTTTACGGCCGTCACCATGTCTTCATAATTGGTGCCTGTAACAATAATATTGTGTGTATCATGAGCCACACTTTCCGCGATTGCCCCACTTTGAAGCTTAAAGCCATTCAAAAATGCTTTTCCAATATTTCCAGTCCTTCCATGTCTTTCAACAACAATGAGTGGGAGAACATCCTGTTGAAGGCACGGTTGAACAACACCGTTGGAAACGTTCAGATTGAATTCCTGCGCACTTGTCAGGTTTTGGAACGGAATAGCAACTATTGAGCGGACGCGAGCACGGCTTCCATTCGCTTTAATGTGAAGGTCTTCCACCTTGACATGTCCTCTTTTAACAGACTTCTTAACACTTTCAGGATAAGTATATGAACCAAAGTCAATCGTCAATTCTCCTCTTTCCGCTGCCAGATTTCCGCTGAGATAAACCTGGTCAATGATCATTTCATTCAAGTTGCTGATAATCGCAATATTAGCACGCTTGCCCGGAGCCAAGATTCCGACATCTTTAAATCCAAAGTGAGTTGCCGGATTGATTGTCCCCATTTGGATCGCTTCGACCGGGTCTACTCCTTGGGCGATTGTACGTCTAATAATGTCATTCATATGACCGTCCTTCAGCAAATCCTCCGGAACCATGTCATCCGAGACAAGGATCGCACGTCTTGAATCCATTCCTTCTTCAGTGATAGCCCGGATACATTCGGCCATATTTCTTTGGGAAGAGCCTTCCCTCATAAACACACTGACTCCGTAGCGAAGCTTTTCCATCATTTCTTCTTTTGTTGTTGTTTCGTGGCATGATACATGCCCGCCTCCGCTGATGATATGCGCAGCGAGCTCTTTTCCGAATAAAGCTGGAGCATTTCCTTCAACCGTTTTGCCGATACTTTCAGCATAGGATACTGCCGCAACGAGATCATCGATCAGTTCAGGTGCATTCTCATAAACTGGTCCGATATTACTAAAGCTTTGAATCTCTCCGATTCCCTGAACATAAGGATCATTTAGTAGCTCTTCCATGTGGGAGGAATTCACATCAAAGCCGGCGGTTTCAAGCCCGGGAGCATCCGGTACAGCACAAGGTACGGTAAAATAAATCTGATTTGGCAAGGTCTTGGCTTCCTTAATCATTTCCTGCATACCGTGAACTCCCAAAACGTTCCCAATTTCATGCGGGTCAGCTACGATAGTAGTGGTACCTGTAGGTATGGATAAACGAGAAAATTCCGTACAAGTTAACATCGCGCTCTCAAAGTGCATGTGTGAATCAATAAAACCGGGCGATATAAACTTTCCTTTAACAGTTTCAACTTTCGTCCTGCTGCCGATCAAAGCGCTAGCGTCTCCAACCATCAGTATGTACTCGCCTTTTATTGCCACATCCGCTTCATATATTTCCCTTGTAACCGTATTGATCACATAACCGTCCTTTAGTACAATATCCGCATACTGATTGGAATCTAGGAGGACATCGATCAGCTTTCGATACTGAACGGCCTTCTTTATATTTTCAGCCTTCATATTTCACTCTCCACCCTTCTCCTCTCTCATTCCAAACTATCTATAATTCCTACTATCGCTGCATCCACAGGAGCTTCCTTGTTCTGAATGGCTCTTGATGCCATACTTCCCTTGACAAAGATGACTTTTTCGCCGATTCCTGCGCCGACTGTATCAACGGTAATAATGGGCTGAGAATCCAATGGGATGCCATCTAGGCCGATTGGCTGTGTAACCAGTAACTTTGTCCCTACTAACCTCTCATCTTTTCTAGTTGCTGTGACTCTCCCAACTACGATTCCCATTTCCATAGAGTTCTCCCGCCCTTTCTTCGCAGATTTCAATTCGATATTCCTGCGCAGCATCTCGTGCCAACGGTGTGATGATTATTCCCTGTCCTACCTGAATGAACCGTTCTCCTGCTTCTGCATGTCGTTTAATCATTTCAGCAGTTATGACCTGTTTGTCTTTTTTCAAAGAGGCTGGTTTAAAATATGTTTGAAGTTGTTCAGCGTTTTTGATCAACTGAAGCCCGAAGCCTCCCAGCTGCTGAAGTCGTTTTTTCATTTCATGTTTTAAAAAAGGGGAACCTTGGTTCAAACCCGCCTCCTTCCAAATGAAATGGTAAGGATCTGCCCCGGCAGAGTTTGCACTAACTTTCTTTCCACTCATCAATGCCCATAATAAGAGTCTGATAGGAGTCTGTTTATCATTGAAATTTAATAAGTCCGATACTGTAGAAAAAGGCAAGACCGGGATGTAAAAATAGTCCACTTTCTCTTTCCGCCTTTCTGCCTCCTCCAATGAGATCCAATCATCGACTCCTGCTTTGCAGGCAAGGGCTGAAAGATTTAGATGATGATCAAGAACCCGCTGATCGGGGCATACCTGAATTCTTAAATGTCTGCCGTAACTCTCCTTTAATTCTTTTAAACCTTTTAAGCCTTCATCCATCCCATTCATATGATAGAAAAGGAGAGCAAGCACTGTTTTGGGGCGTGCCTCAATGCTGCTCATATTTCTGTAAAACAGCTCATGCAAAGTCGACTCTGCCAAAGCGCTTTGCCGGTTTACTAGCACCCTTATTCACCTTTTGAAAGAAGCGCACGCTCAACCTCACTGTGCGGTCTTGGAATAACATGGACACTAACGAGCTCCCCTACACGGCTTGCTGCGTCCGCACCTGCATCCGTCGCAGCTTTGACCGCACCTACATCTCCTCGTACCATAACTGTTACGAGTCCAAATCCTACTTTTTCATAACCGCAAATTTCTACGTTTGCTGCCTTTACCATCGCATCTGCCGCTTCAACCGCACCTACCAGCCCCTTTGTTTCCACCAATCCTAAAGCTTCTCCACCCATATGAAAACCCTCCTATATTTAAAATTATTTATGCTTTCTTGTCTCCGTCCCCTTTTCTAGCTTCACCCTTTGTATCAGCTTCACTGACTGTATCTTTATCTTTTGACTGGACCTTCCTTGATTTTGAGCTCCCCGCAGACTTACTTATTTTCTTTTTCAATTCAGCAGGTGGCCGGGCTTCATCTTGAGATTTCTTTTCAGTGCTTTCTCTAATCAAGAATTTACTCAACAACTTTTGACTTACTTCTGAGTGAGCTCTTGGAATAACATCAGTTGAAATGATCTTTCCGATCAATTCTCCCTGCTTTCTGCCTGCGTCCACGGCTGACTTGACGGCTGCAACATCGCCGGAAAGATGTATGGTTACCCCAACATATCCGCCGACTCCTATCACCTTTTCCATACCAATAATCTCCACATCTGCCGCCTTCACCGCAGCGTCTGCCGCCGAAATTGCTGTCGTATAACCAACAGTCTCAATCAGTCCTAATGCAAACAATCACCCCATCCTCCTTTCCGGACTAAATTGTTATCTTGTCTGCGCTTTTCAGCTTATCAGCCTGCCTGCTTCTTTCTTCAGCTCCGTAACAAGCTCGGAAATGACATGATAGTTTCCTTTCAATAACAGGTACTTTTCCTCAATTTCATAGTCTATTCCAGTATTCTCAAAGTTTTTCAGCAAGGAATCCATCAACACAATACTGGTGTAATACGGTACTCCTTCCAAGATGGCAATCGCATCGACCGATAGGCTGATATTGAGCTGTTTCGTCAACCATGGGCTTGGAGATATGATTGTATATGATTCAAAATGTTTTAAAGCGCGCCTGTTAAGCTTTTGATAGATTTCATTCATGACCCTTTCAAGCCTGTCGACATCATCATCATAAAATTCAGCAGTAAAAGGTGCATCACCGCCCCTTTCCCATGATATGTAAAACTTGATGTCCTGGTTGTCACGAATGATTTCATTGACCACCAAAAGATAACTGGGCAGACATTCAGGCATTTTAACTGCACCTATCGCCGCTCTATTTAACGGCCGCTGGAAGCTTCCCATCAGTTTCTGTGAAAGAGTCGGGAAAAACCATACACAGCCGCCGTTTCTAGTATGCCCGATGATTTTGGCAGATTTCGTTTGCTTGTGATCGCCTCTTGCTGGTTCAGCGCTTTTTCTTGATACCTTCCCTTGTGCCATGGAAATCGATCTGAGCCTTGATATGGACTCCTCATTGAAATGTTTATCCGATAATCCATTTGGTCGGCTTTGAACTGCAGCTTTTTTATTGCCAATAGATGACGGCCTTGATTCTTCCAGCACGGAAAGCCTTTGCTCTTGTTTTAACTGCTGGTAGTTTGGCCTTTTAATATCACTGAGAGATACGTTGGCAGGCGGCCTGTTCTTGTTATTCACGCTATTCGTCATGATCATTTTATTTCCTTGAAGGACCTCCTGCACTACCTGCTTCATCACATCTGACAACTTTTACACCTCCTTATCAAATGCGCCTTGGCGTATTTGCGCCCAGATTTTATCGAGCTTCGCTCGATAAATTTCCTCTGAAAATCTGTGGCATCCGCCGGAGGCTTTAACTTTATTCAGCCGGAGTTTGAACCCCCACTGAATGGAATACCAATAGGCATTCATCTCACCACTTACTGAAGTCGGAGACTTCTGCTGAATGGAGTTAAAGAATCTTTTTTAGCTCAGGATGTGGTCGTGGAATGACATTTGATGAAATCAGCTCTCCTCCGGCAATTTCATGGGCAAGCCGTCCAATTTCCACGGCGGATTTTACATCCGCAACATCTCCTTCTACAATGACAGTTACCAGGCCGGACCCGACCCTTTTCAAGTCAACCAATGAAATATTCGCTGCTTTTGCCATTGAATCCAGCGCCTCTATCGCTGCCGTCAGTCCCCTTGTTTCCACTAATCCTATTGCACTCATCCAGTCTCACCCGCCTTTGCCTCATGGCTTATAGTGCGTGTTCAAAAGTTGCCAAAAGCAATAAAGTTGAGGCGGCTTGTTTTATGCAGCGGATTGTATGCTTTTTGATACATGAATAGTACAGAAACAAGCCAACGAAGAAAGTTTGCCTCTTATTATTTGGTGACTTTTTGAACATCCTCTTATAAATAATCATTCAAATCAATATCAATAGGGACAGACGTTCTTCTGAACATCTCTTTTTCGGAGAGCGGGTATGTTGCATCTATCCCCATTTTGGCAGATACGCCTCGTAAATTATGTGATGATTCCAAGGGAGAGCCTTTTGCTCCAGGAATAATGAACACATCTTGATCGGCCTGGCAGCGAGTAGCAATCGCCCACTCGACATCCTGAGGATTAAAAATATCGACATCGTCATCAACAACAACGACATGTTTCAAATCTTTATCACTTGCAAATGCGGCCATCGCAGTTTGTTTAGCATCGCCTTCCGTCCTCTTTTCGATTTGAATAATAGCATGCAGGCGTGCTGCAGCAGCCATCGTCACATGGACCGCTTTTACATTTTCTACTGTTTGTCTAACAGTGCTTAACAGCGTCATTTCACGAATAAGGCACATCGGTAGTCTTTCTTCCGAACTTGAGGGGAAAATGGTTTGGGAAATAGGATGATTCTGGTAGGTAATGGCCGTCATTTCAACAATAGGCTGAGGTTCGTTCCCGCCATAATAACCACCGAGCTCTCCGAAAGCTCCTTCCGGATCTCTTTCATACGGAAGTATTTTTCCTTCCAAAACGATTTCGGCCTCTGCAAGAACTTCAATATCCACAGTCTTGCATTGAACCACATCCAGTGGTTGTCCGAGAAGCGCTCCGGACACATCCAATTTATCCGCATGAAATAATTGTGTACTGACCTGTGATGCCAACACAACTGCTGGAACTACTCCAAACATAACAGCGATTTCCATTGGTTCTCCTCTTTCTTCAAAATACGCGAATTGCCGATTCAGCTCGGGAGAAGTTATAACGATATTCGTTCTGTTTCCACCTATAAACTTCATCCTCCGAATGGATGTATACCTTTTCTTTCCTTCCAGATCTTTTACAACCAGAACGCCTGAAACATAATAGGCTCCGCAGTCTTCTGCATGAAAAATCGGTATTGGAAAAAAATCGTCTAAATCGAACGGAGGCAAAACAACGTTTTCGTGAACAGGTCCTGTAGGAACGAGCCTTGTAGGAAGAGGATTAATGATGGCATCAACCATCTTTGGAAGCAATTCCGTCTTATCGACACCCATGCTGTCAGCCATAAACTTCCGACTTCCCCCTAAGCCTGCGACCATGGGAACAGAATAGCCTTGAACATTCTCAAACAGAACAGGCTGCTCCCCTTTCATGGCTCTGACGACAGCCCCCAGTTCATATTCGGGGCTGACCTCTTTTTGGATACGGTGCAACAATCCACGCTTGTCCCAATCAGTAAGTAGCTCTCTCAAATTAAGGGGATTCATTTTTCTCACCCCATCTCTCCATCAATTCATGTTCAATATCCAATTCATCCAGTATTCTGGCAACGATAAAATTCACCAATTCCCAAATTTCTGTTGGCCGGTGATAAAAACCTGGACTTGCTGGTAAAATCGAAACACCTGCTTCAGCCAAAGTTGTCATGTTCCGTAAATGGATCACATGAAAAGGAGCCTCCCTTGGCACAATGACAAGGTTTCGTCTTTCCTTCATAACCACGCTCGCAGATCTGGTCAATAGAGTATCCCCCACTCCATTGGCAATTGCGCCTAATGAATTCATTGAGCAAGGAACAATGACCATCCCATCCGTCTTAAAGGAACCGCTCGCAATAGAAGCAAACAAATTCTGATTATGATGGATTACAGCATACTCTTTTAAATCTTCCATTTTTATGCCGCATTCGAATTGCAATACCTTTACTCCCGTTTCGGTAGCAACTACGTGGGTTTCAACTCCCAATTGATGAAGCGCACGGATCAATGTATACCCATACAATGATCCGCTTGCTCCCGTTATGCCGACGATGATTCTCATTTTCCAGCTCCCGTCGTCACGACTAAACCGTCTGTGCGTTTTGGGAGAATTTCTTTTTAGCGGCATCCATATATTCATCTGTCGTCATCACTTCACCGAAAATTCCAATATCTCGAAGACCTCCACGATGCATATCCTCATCCTGGGATGCAGTTGAGTCGGACAAAGCGATCACGTTATATCCGTGATACAATGCATCTGAAGCCGTGCTTCTTACGCAAACATTTGTCCAAACTCCTGTAAGGACAACTGTATCAACTTTTTCTTCCCTCAAAAACAAGTCGAAGTCTGTATAGCTGAACGCACTGTGGCGACGTTTTTGTACAACATAATCCCCTTTGTCCTCCTCGGGCTGAAGTTCCTCAATAAACTCCGATCCCCATGTACCCTTGATCGCATGGACCGGCCTTACCCTGAAATCCGCATCATTTTTACGATGAGCTTCTTGAACATGAACAACCTGAATTCCATAATTATGGCAAAAATCAATAGCCTCTCTAATTTTTGGAACAATTTTTTCTCCATTTTCACATCTCAATGCAGCCTTCTCACCAATAAAATCATTCAGCATGTCAATGATGACCAATGCATGCTTTTCACCTTTCAGCTTTGTCATAAATATCAATTCCTTTCCTAGTTTGTAATCAAGTCTCTTCTCAAGGCTTTTTCTATGCGGGGGCTAGCTTCAGCCTCTTTCGCCCTTTCTTCATAAGTTTCATATTTTATGACGCGCTCAAGACTTTGGATGCTCTGCCTGTTGACAAATTGCCCGTATCCGGCAGCCCCGGTGATACCACCGTTATCCTCGTCGTAAACGACTTGGCCTCGGACAATTGTTTGAATCGGCTTTCCTTTAAGCTTCAAACCATGGAGCGGGTTATATTTTGCCATAGACTCCGTCTTTTGCTCATCAATGGTGTACTCGCGTTCCAAGTCGATGACTGTGAAGTCGGCGTCGCTCCCAATCTCCATGGCACCTTTTTTCGGATATATCCCGAAATGAATCGCTGCATTCCTACTTGTTACCTCAACAAATCGTGACAGTGAAAGACGGCCTTTATTCAGTCCTTCGCTGACAAGGATCGGAACCATTGTTTCCACTCCTGGGATTCCAGGGAAGCTGTTCCAAATCGTTGAATCCTGCGCGTCTTTTTCGGTTGGAATTTCATATGGAGCATGGTCCGTTCCAACAAAGTCAATTGTTCCATCGGCTAGAGCCTGCCAGTGAACAATATTATCTTCCTTTTCCCGTAGTGGAGGAGCGATTTTAGCAAATGTTCCCCGTTCTGACATGGAGTCTTCCGCATTAAGCATCAAATAATGAGGACATGTTTCTGCAGTTACTTTCACCCCGCGCTTTTTGGCTTCCCTTACAAGTTCCACACCTTCTTTCGTACTCATGTGGACGACGTGTACGCGAGCTCCAGTTGCTTCTGCAAAGCTGATAATCAACTGGATTGCTGCTTTTTCCGCAAGAGCCATTCTAGCTTCCGCCCATGCTGGACCGTCAAGACGACCTTCTTTTTTCAGTTTTTCAGAGTAGAAAGTGCAAATATCATAATTTTCCGCGTGGACTCCGATCGGCATTCCTGTCGGAGCGATATGGCTGAAGATTTCAAGCATCTCTGCATCTGAAACTTTTGGGAAGGTAGGCACTGAAGGAGTCATGTATACCTTAAAAGCAACGACACCTTCATCTATTTGAGGCTGGATATTATCCAGCAGCCCTTCACGAACGTCTTCTCCGGTCATTCCGCCCCAGAAAGCAAAGTCTATGTATGCCTGATCTTTGAGAGGAGCGAGCTTTTTATGGAAGCTTTCAGCATCACGTACGGAAGGTTTACTGCAGCATGGCATGTCTATATGAGTAGTCACTCCGCCCGCAGCGGCTGATCTCGTTCCCGTTGTGAATGTTTCACGATGCGTAAATCCGGGATCCATAAAATGTGTATGAGGGTCAATACATCCCGGGACCACCAGGTTCTCTTTCATATCAATGACCCTGTCAGCGGATAAACCATTTAAAGCTGAGATAAACCCGACAATCTTTCCATTATCAACCAGAATGTTTGTTTTTACCTTACGATCCCCTTGAGGAATCAGCGCGTTTTTTAAAATTAAATCCATCTTTCTCTCTCCCTTCAAAATAATGAATATGCTAAAAACTAACTTCATAGAATCATGGGCGGTTATCAAATGCGCCTTGGCGTATTTGCGCCCAGATTTTATCGAGCTCCGCTCGATAAATTTCCTCTGAAAATCTGTGGCATCCGCCGGAGGCTTTAACTTTATTCAGCCGGGGTTTGACCCCCACTGAATGGAATACCAATAGGCATTCATCTCACCACTTACAGATGTGGGAGACTTCTGTTGAATGAAGTTAAGCTAAAATTCTTGATTCACCTCCTTGAAATAGTTTGAAAGGCCCTTATGGACGCAGTGTTTATCCATACCTTCTTTGGTAAATAAAAAACCGCAGATTCAAGATACTCCTTAAGAATTAAGGAATATACTGAATCTGCGGTTCAAATAATCTCCGTTCAACAGAGATCTATGTAACCGTTCCAAAACAGCCTTGAACAAAAACGAACCTGCGTTTTCATTCCAGAGTGCTCCAGATGTTTACTAAATAAATTACGATTATATGATTTTTTCGTCGAATATGACGACACAAACTGCATCTTCGGATTCTGGATCATAGTCTTTTAAAACAGATTTTACTTTCATTCCGGTTACGTCTTCGACTAACTTCTTAAGTGTAAGTTTAAATTCGACAATTAGTGCCGCATCCGCATAGGTCGTAAGCTCCCAAAAATTTTTGCTCAATGCCTTAAAAGCGGTGACGCGTTTATGCTTTGCAAAGATTATAACCCTGTCATCATAGACATCAACCCTTTGGCTTCGAACGCCTGTAGCATAAAACTCCTGATTTACTCGATTGTACACTTGGGCAATGTCTCTTTTTAATGTTCTTATCTCTATGTCTGATGAGGCTTCATTCATTTTGATAACCTCCTTGCACTTATAATGTTAATGAACCTACTCATAACTGTCAAGTTATTTTTAGAAAATTTATTCTTGACTAAATAATATATATATTACTTTAGAAAATCTATTTAACGTTTTTAAGTTTCCACGTTTTTCATCCAGTCGCAAAGGTCATGAACAATCCTCCTATTAAGAGCTGGTGGGAAATAATGATTGACGTGTTCAAAATACCATGTTTCCACCGGCTTCTGAAGCGCAATCAACCTTTTTTCAAGACGATAAGCATGTTCTATTGAAACATTTTCATCACGCAAACCATGGATGATCAAAACCGGTGGCCGCAGTTTGTCCAGCTCATATAAAGGAGTGCGATATTTAAATTTATCTGCAGCAGTTTTCGGAGAACCGCCGATCACCCGCTTCATCATTCTTCTCATATCCTTTCGCTCTATATAAGTCAGAACCATATCGGATACTCCTCCCCATGTAACGACGGAGGCTGTGTCTTCATATTGAATACCGGTTATGAGAGCCATCACCCCACCTCTGGAAAATCCAAATACATGAACTCTGTTGTCTGGAACAGATGGGTGACTTCTTAACAATTCAAACGCGGTATAGGCATCTTCCCTATCCTCACCAGCAAAGTCCTCATTCCCTTCTCCACCTCTGTTCCCTCTATAAAATGGTGCAAATACAATGAATCCTTCAGAAGCGAACTGCCCGATTCTGGCTGGTCTTACCATTCCAACGCTTTTTATTCCTCCCCTTAAATATAGCATGCCCTCATATACGCCTGCCTGAACAGGTTCAGCCAAGAGCCCTTTTACTCTCAAGCCGGCGGATAAATAAGTAACAAGATACATGTTTACATTGGGGTTAGGTGAAGGAAAAGCGATTTTTTCCAAGATTTGCGTTTTTTCCATATGCTTTTGCTCCCTTGCTAATAAATCAAATACGCCTTGACGTATTTGCGCCCAGATTTTATCGAGCTCCGCTCGATAAATTTCCTATGAAAATCTGTGGCATCCGCCGGAGGCTTTAACTTTATTCAACCGGGGTTTGAACCCCCACTGAATGGAATACCAATATGCATTCATCTCACCACTTGCAAAAGTCGGAGACTTCTGCTGAATGAAGTTATTCACACATTTTTAGGCCCATCATACGATATGTTAGCCCAATTTACTAAAGTCCTGCAAGACTTGACAGGAGGTTCATGAATGAAAGCATGTTTAAAAATCGGATTGTCAGCTGTTGCGGCTTTCCTGCTGATTTTTGCTGCTGCCTGCTCACCAAAAGAAGAAGTGAAAAAAGTGAAGCTGGCAGAAGTAACTCGCTCTGTTTTCTATACTCCCCAATATGTTGCCCTTGCCAAAGGATATTTTAAAGACGAGGGGCTGGACGTCGAATTAAAAACGACATGGGGCGGCGATAAAACGATGACAGCCCTTTTGTCAGACGCTGCCGATATAGCTCTTGTCGGGTCGGAAACATCCATTTATGTTTACGCCCAAGGCGCAAGCGACCCTATTATTAACTTTGCTCAATTAACCCAGACTGATGGAACATTCCTTGTGTCCCGTGAGAAAAAAGAGCAATTTGAGTGGAATCAACTGAAAGGCTCCACTTTCCTAGGGCAACGGAAAGGCGGCATGCCGCAAATGGTTGGCGAGTTTGTTTTGAAAAAACATGAGATCGAACCGCATAAAGATCTTGAGTTGATTCAAAACATCGACTTCGCAAACATCGCCAATTCTTTTGCTTCCGGAACAGGAGACTATGTTCAATTGTTTGAGCCCACAGCCTCCGTGTTTGAAAAAGAAGGAAAAGGATACATCGTCGCTTCATTCGGTGAAGAATCCGGTCAGGTACCTTATACCACTTTCATGGCAAAAGAAAGCTATATAAAGAAAAACGAAGAGACGGTGGAAAAATTTGTCCGCGCTCTCTATAAAGCACAGCAATGGGTGGAAAAGAACAGCGGAGAAGAAATTGCCAAAGTCGTTCAACCGTATTTTGAAGACTCTGATTTGGAAACATTGGCTATCGTCATCGAACGCTATAAAAACCAGGGCTCATTTGCAGAGAAAATGACTTTGACTAAAGATGGCTGGGAAAACCTCCAAAACATCATGGAGGAAGCGGGCGAACTTCCAGAAAAAGTGGATTACGCCAAGCTGGTCAATACCGAAATTGTTGAGAGAGTGATGAAGGAGTAAATAAAGGGGCCAGCGCCCGATCAAATGCGCCTTGGCGTACTTGCGCCCAGATTTTATCGAGCTCCGCTCGATAAAATCTGTTGCATCCGCCGGAGGCTTTAACTTTATTCAGCCAGGGTTTGACCCCCAATTAATGGAATACCAATAGGCATTCATCTCACCACTTACAGAAGTGGGAGACTTTTGCTGAATGAAGTTAATAAAATACGATCAAGAAAAGGAGGCCGGAAACATTGTGAGCTTTATTACAACTGAAAATATTGAACACCACTACTTCACTCCGTCTTCCATAAAGACTGCTTTAAAAGATGTTTCATTTTCAATCGAGGAAGGGGAATTTGTGTCCCTGATCGGTCCATCCGGATGCGGTAAAACAACGTTGCTATCCATTTTGTCAGGACTATTGATACCAACAGACGGACTGGTAAAAATTGACGGCCAGCCTCCGGATTTGCAGAAAAACATCATTGGCTACATGCTTCAGCAGGATTATCTTTTTCCCTGGAAAACGATTGAGGAAAATGTTTTGATAGGACTGAAATTGAATCACCAGCTGAAAGAAAAAACTAAGGAAAATGCACTGCAGTTCCTGCAAAAAATCGGACTAGAAGGCGTGGAAAAACAATTTCCCCGCCAGCTATCAGGTGGGATGCGCCAACGTGCAGCATTGGCCCGCACAATGGCCGTCAATCCAAAGCTGCTTTTATTGGATGAACCGTTTTCCGCTCTCGATTATCAAACAAAACTGAAGCTTGAAGACCTTGTATTTAACATATTAAAAGCCTATAAGAAAACTGCTGTCCTCGTTACACATGATCTGGGAGAAGCCATATCGATGAGCGACAGAGTCCTGCTTTTTGCATCTGATCCTGGAAGGCTCTATAAAGTATTTGACGTTCCTGAAGAACTGCGAAATTTGAGTCCTTTTGAAGTTCGAAGCAAAGATGCCTATTCCGATTTATTCCGGATTATCTGGAAGGAGCTGGAGACTCTTGAAGAAAACAAATGACCCCATCCAGCTTCATTCGCTTTATATACAGAAGCTGGCCTCAGAAAAGCGCTGGATACTATTCTATCAGGTGCTAATTGTGACACTATTTTTCATATTGTGGGAGGCTGCAAGCCGCAGCAAATGGATCGATCCACTCATCTTTAGCTCCCCTACCAAAGTATGGACCTTACTCGTAGAAAAGATTTCAGATGGAACATTATTCGCACACCTCAGCGTAACTGTATTTGAAACAGTAATGGGCTTCATTCTCGGTACGCTCCTTGGAACAATTTTTGCAGCGATTCTCTGGTGGTCCCCTTTTCTCTCAAAAGTACTCGATCCATACCTTGTCATTCTAAATGCCATGCCAAAAGTCGCTCTCGGCCCCATTTTAATTGTCGGCCTTGGTCCGGGATTCACCTCAATTATAGCCATGGGAGCGATCATCTCTATCATCATCACAACGATCGTCGTCTATTCGGCTTTTCGGGATGTGGATGATAATTATGTAAAAGTGCTTCGCACATTCGGTGCGACAAAGCGGCAGGCTTTCCAGGATGCCATTTTGCCAGCTTCTTTTCCCACTATCATATCCACCTTAAAAGTGAATGTTGGATTATCATGGGTCGGCGTTATCGTCGGTGAATTTCTTGTATCGGCAAAAGGCCTCGGATATATGATCATTTATGGATTTCAAGTATTCAATTTCACCTTGGTCATGCTGGCCCTTTTCCTTATCGTTATATTTGCGACAATCATGTACCAGCTCGTTGAATGGCTTGAAAAGAAAATGATTAAAGATCAGGATTGATGCTGCTCTGTTGAAGGGCAGCTTTTTTAATCGTGTCTCTTTTCCCTCACTTTATTTAAAGCTGCCTTTACAACCTCATCTTGCATGATAAAACTGAACCCATCTTCATTGAGCCTGGAAACAAGATCTCCTTCTACCAGCACTGGCCCATCTGTTTCGAAATAATGATCCTTTTTCTCCAAATGATAAACTTCGGCAACGAGAACCGCTTTAACAAAAACTCCTTTCGGATCATGAACTTTATATTCCCCGAGATAATCCTTGATGACTGCGTTCCCGCCTGTTTCCTCTAAAACCTCTCTTATTCCCGCCTCCTCCACTGTTTCTCCTTTTTCAACCTTGCCTCCCGGAAACTCCAGGCCCCTAGTGGAATGCTTTGTTAGTAGCCATTCATCATTATATCTGCAAATAACAAGAACATGTGCCGGCTTGATTGAGAAAGCGTTGATGGAAAAAGCCAAATGGACTTCGTTTTGGTTTTTATCTATAAACTTAAGCATTTTTGCGTGTCTTCCTTTATTTTTAATAGTAAAATGAAAAACGTTGGAAACAATTCCAACGCTTTAACTATACTATAAAATCAGTTCATTCGCTTTTAAAACCATCGAGGATTCCCATGCTTTCTATCTGCTGTTTGGCTTCTTGGTCCCCGAGCTCATAAATCATGCTGTAAATTCTGAACAAATTTTGATCGTACTGATCATTTGTAGGGTCATGGGAATATTCCACGAAGGGAACGTGTGCCCGCAGGAAATCATCTATACTGTTGTCCTGGCTCGAATCGAATATTTCCCGAAGCCTTGTGATTTCATCATCGTTAGCTTCAATTTTAAACTCCCAAGGCGATGCATTGGGGACAGATAAAATCTCCCCTGCCCCGACTGAAATGTAATAGGTTTTCCTTTGTTGATCCAAGACGGTCGGCTCCTTTAATAATTTATAAGCATATTTTGCATTGAAGGAGTCTATTTTATTCTTAATAGACGAATTGTCAATTATATTTGATTGTTCGTACCATTTAAGGGTATATATATAATAAGGACATAAAAAACATATTTATTGAAAGGAGGTTATCCACATGAAACTTATAGACGAATTATTTGAAATGTACCGTGATAAACTAACTGGTGATGAAGAGGACTTGGATATGATTACCTTTGCAGTGCTTGAAGGGTATAACCATGATGACCTAATAGAAATCGTAAAAGAAATGAATGAATACGAACTTCAATATTTCATCAGATTGTATATGATGGAGACTTTAAAAGGGAAATTCGCCCAAATTGAAGGAAGAAAGGAAGACGGGGCTTCGTACTTCAGACATTTGCACTAATTACATAAAGAAAAATGCCTGGGATTTGCGCCAGGCATTTTTTGTCCAGCTTTCACACTATAAATTTCCCAGCCCCCGATTATTCAGCAACTCTCCACTAGTCTAGCTGGAGGCCCAAGGAAACCGAGGTCGCTTAGTCTATCACCACTGGATAGCTCCTCAACATCCAGGAAGTTTTATGCCAATAAAACGTCGCCGATCTGAGCCTATCGACGTACAGGAAGAACTAGTGCAAGCGAAGCAAAAGGAGTTGCGACTTGAGCCTGCCATCCCCGGATCAATCTGTACGTCACCCTAAACAGAAAATTTCGTTTTGCTTACTTATTGTACTTTTTCACCCAAAAAAGCATTTAGCATCCATAAATGTTTTTCAAGGCTCTGATGGATGGAAAGCAACATATCTCCAGTTGTCTCATCTCCTGACTGATCAGCCAGTTCAATTCCTTTTTTCAATTCAAGCGTCAAGATTTCAAAATCTTCCACTATGGTCTGAACCATCTGCTCCGCTGTCTGTCCATTTCCGGCTTCATTTACACTTGCAAGTTCAAGCGACTCCCTAAGAGTAGCCACTGGTTCTCCACCCAAGGCTAAAAGCCTTTCTGCCAGTTCGTCCACATGCAGAGCTGCCTCATTGTACAGTTCTTCAAATTTGGCGTGAAGCGTAAAGAAGTTTGGTCCTTTTACATACCAATGGAAATTATGTAGTTTTGTGTAAAGCACTGTCCAGTTAGCCACCTGTTTGTTTACCAATTCGATTAATTGTTGACTTTCAGTTGACATTTTATCACTCCTCCTACTTCTTTTATTCTACCCTATTATTCATAGGTCAAACATTTATATGCTCGGCTTTTACAGAGAAATCTATGCTACAATAGGCTCAAAGAAGAAGGGAGAAAAAGTTATGAAGCTTGTCATGATTATATCCATTATCATCTGTATTGTTGTCGTTCTTGTAACTGCTTTGGTCACCTCAAAAGCATATTCAGTCAGCCACACAGTCGATCCAATGCCAACAGATGACAATCATAACCAATCCGAAGAAAATAAAATATCCTAATTAAATGAAGGAAGCGATCTTTCATTGAAACAACTCTTTATTCTTATCATCCGTTTTTACCAAAAATTCATTTCACCTCTAAAACCGCCAACCTGCAGATTTTATCCAACCTGTTCCAACTATGGACTCGAAGCGATTAGGAGGTTTGGAGCGGTACGCGGAGGATGGTTGACGTTTAAACGGATCATAAAATGCCATCCGTTTCATCCTGGGGGTATCGATCATGTTCCTGAAAAAAAATAGGGCTGGGCTTTTCCTTGTTTGACATATTTTCCCTCACATAGCAGCTTCTTTTGCGCTAACACTATTCATGTATCAACTTAAAGGGAGTGTGATACCGAATGGCAGAAGATGTTCTTTGTGAAGTGGAGAATTGTCATTTTTGGAAAAAAGGAAACCAGTGTGCGGCCGACCGTATCTATATCGTGAGCCATACGGGGAATGTAGCTGAAACTGAAAGAGAGACCGATTGTCAAACCTTTGCTCAAAAATCATAAAAGCGAGGTGCCCCTCATAGGCACCTCGTTTACTTTTCATTTTCTATCAACTGACTCAATAGTCTTCGCATCAGCTTATTTGCGCCATTGCGTGGGAGCTGGTCCACTTGAATAATCCTCTTAGGCACTTTATATGAGGCAAGTCTTTCGCGACAAAATGCAAAGATCTCCTCTTCGTTGATGGGTTTTCCCGCAACGACAAAGCCATAGGGGACATGCCCCCATTTTTTATCCGGAATCCCCGTCACTCCCGCATCTGTGACCTCATCATGGCTTAACAATATTTCTTCGATTTCAGCCGGATAAATATTTTCTCCTCCAGAAATGATTAAATCCGAGCGGCGATCAAGAATATACACAAAACCTTCCTCATCTTTAAAACCCAGATCTCCAGTGGAAAACCATCCATCTTTAAACGAAGCAGCATTAACTTCATCCCTATTTAAGTAGCCTTTGGTTATATTCGGGCCCTTTACAAAGATTTCACCTTCTTGCATAGGTTTTGCTTCTTCTTGTTCAACCATTATTTTTAATTGAGAGGGAAATAACGGTTTACCTGCGGAACCAAGCTTTCTTAGGCTGTCTTCTGGGGACAGTGTGGCAATTTGCGATGATGTTTCCGTCATCCCGTATGTTTGGAAAACAGGAATATTTCTTTCCTTACAAACTTCCAAAAGGGGTTTGGGAACGGGACCACCACCAGCCAACAAGCATCGGAACGCCGGATGGTAGGAAGGATTCTCCTGTTCAGAAAGCATCCTATTGATCATAGCTGTCACAGCTGACATGATGGTCACTTCTCCTGATGACAACAGGCTGTTCACCAATTTTCCATCGAATTTTTCCACTAAAATGACAGGAATGCCATAAATGATGCTTCGTATTAAAATGGATAATCCACTTATATGAAATATTGGAACGGCACACAGCCACGAATCATTTTCCTGCAAACCAATGTTCAAAACAGATCCTGTCGCGCTCCACCAATGATTTCCGAAAGTTTGAAGAACACCTTTTGGTTTTCCGGTCGTTCCTGATGTGTACATAATCGAGCAAACGTCATCAATTCGGTATTCTTCTCTAATGGCTATCTCAAAGGTCGGTCGTTCTGCCAAATCTGTGACAGAGATAATGGGAATATCAGTCAACGCTTCGCTTAATTCATTTGCTCTATTTTTCAGTAAACGATCATAAATGATCAGCTCGGTTTCGCTATCTATAAGTTGAAATGCCAACTCACTTGCTGTCAATTTGGAGTTTAAAAAAACCGTTTCAATTCCTAGCTGCTGAAGCCCATAGATCACCCATACAGCTTCAGGTGTATTATTCATAAGTATGGCAACCCGACTGCTGTTCCTCGGAAGCAAACCGACTATTTTACCTGCTGTCTTTTTAGCTATTTTAAAAATTTCTTCAAATGTCCAGGATTGATCGTTAAAAATCAGAGCCGTGCGTTCCGGTGACAAATCTGCCCTTTTTTGCAGCCAGTTGGGAGTGATTGTTTCCATGAGTAAAACTCCTTGCTTTTGAGTGGTCAAAAAGGACCCGATGGATAACCACCAGGCCCTTTCATAAAATGATACTGTCCAGCCACAGTATCCTGCAACAACCTTTTTCGAAAAAGCTCACCTTTTCCGCGTGGTTGCTTCAAAGATGCTGATTCAGCGCACTGCGACAAAACAACATCAACTCCAAACAAATAGGCGGCCTAGTACAAGCGAAGCTATATAAGCGTGACATGAAGCTGCCTGCGTCACCTTTTGTTTGGCTGTGAGTATATGTAGAGAGCGCCTTTTTTGGTGTTTGTCCAGCTTAGCACGCAAAACACTTTCTTCCCCTTAGTTTTTATATCACTAAACCAGTGCTGTCATTTTTCTTTAAGGGAAGCGTGGAAACTGCCCGAAGTCAGGCTTGCGCTTTTCTTTGAAAGCGTCCCGTCCTTCTTTTGCTTCGTCAGTCGTATAATAAAGCAATGTGGCGTCTCCTGCTAGCTGTTGAAGGCCGGCAAGGCCATCTGTATCAGCATTGAAAGCCGCTTTCAGGAATCTGAGGGCAGTTGGGCTCTTTTCAAGCATTTCTTCACACCATTTCACCGTTTCCTCTTCAAGCTGATCAAGTGGCACCACTGTATTGACCAAGCCCATATCAAGAGCTTCTTGTGCATTATACTGACGGCAAAGGAACCAAATTTCTTTTGCTTTTTTATGTCCGATAATACGCGCAAGATATCCGGCACCGTAACCAGCATCAAAGCTTCCGACTTTAGGTCCGGTTTGTCCAAATACTGCGTTATCTGCCGCAATTGTCAAGTCACAGACCACATGAAGCACATGGCCGCCTCCAATCGCATAGCCTGCTACCATCGCAACAACCGGCTTCGGAATGACACGAATAAGCCTTTGCAGGTCCAAGACGTTCAAACGCGGGATGTTATCTTCACCGACATATCCTCCGTGACCTCTTACTGACTGGTCCCCCCCTGAACAGAAAGCTCTGCCGCCTGCACCTGTAAGAACGATAACTCCGACCTGCTCATCGTCTCTTGCATAAGCAAAAGCATCGATTAATTCCATAACAGTTTTGGGTCTGAATGCATTATGTACTTCAGGCCGATTGATTGTTATTTTTGCGATCCCATTATACGTTTCATATAAAATATCTTCGTATTCTCTTTCTTTCGTCCAATTGATTGCCATTGAGGATCCCCTCCTAATAATTAGTCCTGTTCAATCAGAAACTTCTTCACTATTGTATCAAATTTATCCGGTTCTTCCACGTGTATAGCATGTCCCGCTTCTTTAATTTCTACCGTCTTTGATTTTGGAAAAAGCCGATTCATTTCATCTGCAATTTTACAAAACTTTTCATCCAGCTCCCCGGACATGAGCAAAACAGGAACATCAAGCTCCTGAAGCTTATGCCACCAAGATGGCTGCCTCCCTGTTCCAAACCCTTTGAGACTGTTTGCAAGCCCATTGGGATCGTTTTGCAGCCTCTGAGACCGAATTTGATTCTGGATATCTGTTGGAAGTCTTTTTTGAGTTTGAAACAGAGGTATGTTTTCCCAATAATTTACAAAATTTTCGATTCCTTGTTCTAAAATTCTAACTGCCAAGGATTCATCACTTTGCATTCTTGATACCTTTTCCTGCTCCGTTTTTAAACCTGGAGACGCACTTTCGAGAATCAGCGTCTTAATTCTTTTCGGGTACAGCATGGCTGTTCCCAAAGCAAGCCTGCCCCCCATTGAATATCCGAGTAAATGGGCACTGTCAATTTGCAAAAGATCCATTAAATGAATGATATCCTTTGCTGCATTTTCCATTTTATATCGATCGAGCCAATCTGGAGAGTCTGTTTTACCATGGCCAAGAAGATCGATAGCAACCACTTGAAAGGAAGCCTTTAACGTATTGCTTAAGTTTTTCCAAGTGGTATGATCTCCGGTGAAGCCATGTAAAAGAATAATCGCAGGGTTCCCTTTTTTTCCGGTTATTTCTACATTGTACCTTACTTTATCAAGCAGAATCAGCATGTTTCGTCACTTTGCAGATAATTATTTATTTCCCGGGAAACCTGTTCCCATAATTCTCGATGAACCTGCACATTCCTTTCCCTGTCTGTCGGAACCTCAATAATATTCAAGCCTTCATTGGAGGTTGCCTCTCCCACAGAAACACTCAAATCCTCCAAGTCCAACACTTTTGTATACTGACCGTTATACATCATGGCGGTATGTTCAAAGTTCAATCCCGTCGGCGTTCCAAAAATCAATTCAAAGTTTTTTCCTTCCTCTGCCTGAGGAAGATGGGAGAAGATGCCTCCTCCATCATTGTTCAGAAGAATAATATTAATATTGATTTTATAAAGCTTAGCGGCCAGCAAGCCATTCATATCATGAAAAAAAGAAAGGTCGCCAATCAAAAGAAAGAGCGGACGGCAATGTACTGCGGCACCAAGCGCACTGGACACAACTCCATCTATTCCGTTTGCACCGCGATTAGCTATCAGCCGAATATTTTTTTTGTTGGTGTGAAAGTAAGTATCCATATCCCTGATCGGCATACTGTTTCCTATATATACTGTGCTGTCAGGAGGCAATAGACCGCAAAGTTTTGAAACAGTCTTACCTTCCTCCATGTCAGATATTGACTGAATATAGGATTGAATGATATTTTTTGTCCGTTGATTCAGATCAATCCACATTTTTTTCCAGGAGGTCCCTTTTTTCTTTTCCAGTAATGGTTCCATTTGCTGACAAAAGGCGATTTCGTCACACTGGATCATATGAGTGCTCGCGCGGTTTGGATCTCGCCAGCCTCCGCCTCCATCTATAATCAACTGTTCCGATGATTCTCTCAATCCCTTTAAAAATAATGAAAGTGGCTTTGAAACAGGCTGACCGCCGAACTGGATGACAAGCTCAGGCTTTAGCTTTTCTTTAACCCTGTCTGATTTTAAAAATGCATCGTAACATTCAATAACCATCTCTTTTTCAAAGCTTCCGCTTCTCAACTGAGAAAGGGGATCTGCCAGTATCGGAAATCCGAGCGAATTTGCCAGTGCTAGAACTGCCTCTGGAAAACCAGGCTTATCTATATTTCCACAAACAATCAGACCCTTTTCAACCCCTGAACACTGGTCTGCAATTTCTTTATACGTCTCAAATGGGATGGTCAAATGTCCTTCTGTTACATAAGGAAGTGCTGTATGTGAAGCATAATGAAATGGTTGCTCCATCTTGGGAACAAGAGGCTCCCTTAAAGGAAAGTTGACATGAACTGGACCTGGCAGCACTCCTTTGGCCATGGAAGCAGCACGGATCGCTGATGTCTTGGCGTATTTTAACATTTCTTTCCCAGATTCCGGCAATGCCATGTCAGCAAACCATCTTACATACTTTCCAAATAAATGAAGTTGGTCGATTGCCTGTGGTGCACCTATATCTCTCAACTCATGGGGCCTGTCAGCAGTCAAAACAATCAACGGAACCCTGGAAAGACTCGCTTCAATCACTGCAGGAAAATAATTAGCTGCGGCCGTTCCCGATGTACATAACAGAGCAACGGGGCGATCTGATGCCTTGGCAAGCCCCAGTGCAAAAAATGATGCAGAGCGTTCATCTATATTCATATATACCTGTATGTCCTGATGTTCAACAAACAACATGGCCAGAGGAGTAGACCTGGAACCAGGACTGATGACAACCTCTTTGACACCTGAGTGAACAAGTCCCTCTATGAAGCTTGCCGCATATTCCGTTAATGTTTCTTGCCAACTCATTCACTTTTTCCTCCTATTGCCTGCAACATCGGTTGAAACTTAATGCCGGTTTCTTTTAATTCCTCTTTTGGATCGGAGTCAGCAACCAGCCCGCAGCCTGCATATAAAAAGGCTTGTTTACCTTTGAGCAATCCTGAACGAATCGCAACAATAAATTCTCCATTTCCATCAAAATCAGTCCAGCCAATTGGAGAAGCATAGAAACCTCTGTCCATCTTTTCTTCATCCCTAATTATTTTCATAGCCTGGCCAGTAGGAACACCACCTAAAGCAGGCGTTGGATGCAATTCTCCCACAAGGTTGAAAATAGATGTCTCAGGTTTGGCAACGCCTGATACCGGCGTATACAGATGTTGTATATACGGCGTCCGCAAAAGAATAGGCTGATCGGGTACCTGGAGTTCATTACAATGAGGCTTCAACGCCTTTTTAATCATATCCACAACCAGACTATGTTCATACAGATTTTTCTCATCGTTTAACAGTATATTTCCGAGCTCCCTGTCTTCAACAGCATTTTCACTTCTACCGATCGATCCAGCCAGGCTTGTCGATAATACTTGATCGTCGATTTTTTTAACAAGTCTTTCAGGAGATGCCCCTGCAAAACTGCCTTCAGGCGTTTCCAAAAGGAATATAAAACTGTCCTTCTGTTGGGTATGAAGCTGTTTTAATACATATTCTGATAATACAGGTTCTGAAAAATTCAACTGCATCTGCCTTGATAAAACGACCTTGTTTACTAGGTCTGATGACTTTAGTATATTTACGACTTCCGCAACAGAATCTAGCCATTGAGGGACAAAGAGTTCTTCTTTGCTTATTAGATACGACGCGGAAGCCTCGGAAAGTCCGGCATTTTTTATTATCAAGTCAAAATTTTTCACCTTATTTGATTGATTGACTAACTCTTCGCTTTCAAAAAGATTTACTGTCAAGTAATACTCTTCGCCAATGACTGTCAGCATGTACTCAGGCAAATAAAATAAAGCATCACCAAAAGGCTGCCACTTCTCTTCTTTCAGACTGTATGGATCAAAAGAAAAACCGCCAAACAAAAGCGGTCCCGTGCCAGGTAAGTGAAAGGGATTATCGATTACAGCGGATGAAAGAATTTCCTTCCATTCTGTTTCAATCCGCCTAAAGCGGTCTTCTGCCCCACTGTTTGAAAATGAACGGAGTAGACCTACGCCCACAATCGTCGTATCGTCATCCGGGCTTTTCCAAAAAAACCTCTTTCCATCATTTGCAGGCTTGCTTATTTGATAAAAGGTAAAGGGATCGATCTTATCCACTTTCTTTGTATAGCTTGCCAACACTTTATTGGATTGTGCTTTATGCTTTAAGGTATTTATATACTTTGTTTGGTATGGTGAATTAATCAACATAAATCTCTCCTAAAGCGACTGATCTTATATCTCTTTCCTTATTATATATGAAGCAAGACACTAAATGTAGTAAAACAGCTTTGGTAAAATCAAACTTTGCAGCTAAAGGGATTGACACTTCATCTTACATTCTCTACACTTTATTAGGTGAATATGTTAAGGGAGAGGAATTTTATGAATCTTCATGCTCAATCTGCCGTCCCAGCAGAAAAAGGCTGGCGGATTTGGTGGCGTCTAACTCGCCCGCATACATTGACGGCTGCGTTTGTGCCAGTGCTGTTGGGTACAGTTTTGGCTGCAAAATACTACCCTATAGACAGCCTTCTTTTTGCAGCGATGCTTATAGCCAGTCTCCTTATACAGGCAGCTACCAATATGTTTAATGAATACTTTGATTTCGCAAGAGGCTTGGATACTAAGAATTCAGTCGGCATCGGCGGGGCTATCGTACGTAATGGGGTCAAACCTAGGATCGTCCTTGGATTGGGATTTGCCTTTCTAGGAGCAGCCCTGCTGCTTGGGATCTATATTTCCGCCAATACCAGCTGGTGGCTTGCGGTGATCGGCCTCGTTTGTATGGCAGCCGGGTATTTTTACACAGGGGGACCATTTCCTATTGCCTATACTCCATTTGGAGAAATCACTTCCGGCTTTTTTATGGGTTTTGTTATTACGCAAATCGCTTATTTTATTCAAGCTGGAAAAATTGATTCCATCAGTATCCTTGTATCTATTCCCATTTCAATTTTGATTGGCTCCATATTATTAGCCAACAATATACGTGACTTGGATGGGGATAAGGAAAACGGAAGGAAAACAGTTGCCATACTCCTTGGCCGCGAAAAAGCTATTCAACTACTGGCAGCCATGTTTATTATTTCATATTTATTTATTTTAGTATTGATATTATTCTTTTCTTTATCTCCATGGCTTCTTATCACATTTGCCAGTATTCCGAAAGCAGCCAGTGCGGTCAAAGGATTTATTGGAAAAACTGAGCCAATCCAGATGATGCCCGCAATGAAAGCTACTGCACAGACAAATACAATTTTCGGATTTCTAATGGCCATCAGTTTTCTTATAAGCAACCTTTTGAAATAACCAACATGCCCACTTTTTGGGGCATGTTTTTTTATTTCCGTCTAAAAATGAAATAAAGAAAAATAAATATAACAAGCCGGGATATTATTAGACCTAAAATCGCTCATACTAAAACATAAACACTAAAGGGAAGTGAACACCTTGCTAACAGAGCAACAATTAAATACATTAAAGAAGATACTATTGGAAGAGAAGCAAAATCTACAAGGAACCATAAATGCAAAAGACGGGATTTTGAATCATGAGAATGAGAAGGATAGTATGGAGCTCTCGTCATATGACAACCATCCTGCAGACTTGGGAACCGAACTATATGAGAGAGAAAAGGATATGGCGCTGTCTGTGCACGAAGAGGACCAATTAGGAAAAGTAGAAGCAGCGCTTTTCTCAATGGAAAAGGGTACTTATGGAAAATGTGAAATATGCGAAAAGGAGATACCCTATGATCGCCTTGAAGTCATCCCATATGCAACAACATGTATCGAACATACTCCTGAGCGTTCGATACCGAGTGATAGTCCGGCAGAACTGGATTATTTAAAGCCTGCCTATGATAACTCTTATGCCGGTCGGCATAAGGAAGAAGGTATTCGCGACTATCATGACAGCTTTCAGGAAGTGGCTAGATATGGTACATCTGAGACTCCTTCAGATTTTGAAGGCGACTTTGACAGTTATGAAGAGCTTTACCATGATAAGATTAGGGATGGTTTTACTGAGGAATATGAGATGTTTACAGGAAACGATATGAAAACGAATGATGTAAAAGTATTCAAGACAGACGATGAACGGGAATATAAAGAAGAATTAGATGACGAAGGGACAGACGCTCCCTTTGGAGATCTCCCCTATCATCAAACCGACGGCTATGTAGACAAAGATAAAGAATAGAAAAAAGAACCATTCCAACACTGGAATGGTTCTTTTTCTATGATGACCCCTACGGGATTCGAACCCGTGTTACCGCCGTGAAAGGGCGGTGTCTTAACCGCTTGACCAAGGGGCCATACGATATGGCGGAGAAGGAGGGATTTGAACCCTCGCGCCGCTTACGCGACCTACGCCCTTAGCAGGGGCGCCTCTTCAGCCTCTTGAGTACTTCCCCACTATATTATTCATAAAAAACATTTATGTGAATAGTAAAAAAGGCGTAAAGAAAACTCCGCAGGTAGGATTCGAACCTACGACCGATCGGTTAACAGCCGATAGCTCTACCACTGAGCTACTGCGGAATGGTGGGCCTAAGTGGACTCGAACCACCGACCTCACGCTTATCAGGCGTGCGCTCTAACCAGCTGAGCTATAGGCCCTCACTTAAAATGAATTTGGAGCGGGTGATGGGAATCGAACCCACGACAACAGCTTGGAAGGCTGTAGTTTTACCACTAAACTACACCCGCATGGTTTAAAATGGGGCGACTAATGGGAATCGAACCCACGACAACAGCTTGGAAGGCTGTAGTTTTACCACTAAACTACACCCGCATGGTTTAAAATGGGGCGACTAATGGGAATCGAACCCATGATGTCGGAGCCACAATCCGATGCGTTAACCACTTCGCCATAGCCGCCATGCAGTGCCGTTGTATTGAACGTCTTAATGGTGGCTCAGGACGGAATCGAACCGCCGACACAAGGATTTTCAGTCCTTTGCTCTACCGACTGAGCTACTGAGCCATATGTAATTAAGCTATGAGAAGTTTATAACAGTCTCAGTAGCATAGAACTTCTATAAACTGCCTTATGCTTTTTAAAATGGCGGTCCCGACGGGAATCGAACCCGCGATCTCCTGCGTGACAGGCAGGCATGTTAACCGCTACACCACGGGACCTTTTATTAAATTGCGGGAGCAGGATTTGAACCTGCGACCTTCGGGTTATGAGCCCGACGAGCTACCAGACTGCTCCATCCCGCGACAATAGAATGAAAATGGCGGAGGAAGAGGGATTCGAACCCCCGCGCGGTTTAACCCGCCTGTCGGTTTTCAAGACCGATCCCTTCAGCCAGACTTGGGTATTCCTCCAGTGAAAAAGAAAAGTAAAATGGTGGACCTTGTAGGACTCGAACCTACGACCGGACGGTTATGAGCCGTCTGCTCTAACCAGCTGAGCTAAAGGTCCTACAAATGGTAGCGGCGGAGGGGATCGAACCCACGACCTCACGGGTATGAACCGTACGCTCTAGCCAGCTGAGCTACGCCGCCCACATAATACTATTTCATTTAATTGGTGGAGCCTAGCGGGATCGAACCGCTGACCTCCTGCGTGCAAAGCAGGCGCTCTCCCAGCTGAGCTAAGGCCCCATTGTATTTTATAAAGTGGTCGGGAAGACAGGATTTGAACCTGCGGCCCCTTGGTCCCAAACCAAGTGCTCTACCAAGCTGAGCTACTTCCCGAGATAAAATAAGTAACGCGCCCGAAAGGAGTCGAACCCATAACCTTCTGATCCGTAGTCAGACGCTCTATCCAATTGAGCTACGGGCGCAAAAGCCGAATGCCGAGGACCGGAATCGAACCGGTACGGTAGTCACCTACCGCAGGATTTTAAGTCCTGTGCGTCTGCCAGTTCCGCCACCCCGGCAAAATAAAGAGCGGAAGACGGGATTTGAACCCGCGACCCCCACCTTGGCAAGGTGGTGTTCTACCACTGAACTACTTCCGCTTAATATGCGGGTGAAGGGAGTCGAACCCCCACGCCTTACGGCACTAGATCCTAAGTCTAGCGTGTCTGCCAATTCCACCACACCCGCAAAATGGTGAGCCATGCAGGATTCGAACCTGCGACCCTCTGATTAAAAGTCAGATGCTCTACCAACTGAGCTAATGGCTCGTACTAAAATAGATCCCAGTCATTCGACATAATCGGACATAAAGAATTTACAATGGTGCCGGCCAGAGGACTTGAACCCCCAACCTACTGATTACAAGTCAGTTGCTCTACCAATTGAGCTAGGCCGGCGTAATATGGTGGAGGATGACGGGTTCGAACCGCCGACCCCCTGCTTGTAAGGCAGGTGCTCTCCCAGCTGAGCTAATCCTCCGAAGTACAGGATGTACTAATGTATTCATTGCGACAGGACGTCGCGTTCTTAGCATGCCATCCTTAATGTTGTCTGATTGCCCGGCGACGTCCTGCTCTCACAAGGGGAAGCCCCTCACTACCATCGGCGCTGAAGAGCTTAACTTCCGTGTTCGGGATG
>NZ_QYTW02000042.1 GCF_003605405.2 Siminovitchia terrae
AGACGGTGGCGACGAGAAACGTCGCCCGATTGTTTCCTCTGAAAATCTGTGACGTCCGCCGGAAACTTTGATTTTATTTAGCTGGGGTTTGCCCTCCCACTGAATGGAATACCAATAGGCATTCATCTCTCCATTTACAGAAGTGGGAGACTTCTGCCAAATGAAGTTAAATCAATTTACGCTCAACTCGCTAAAGGGGAAATCAACATCAGAAAAATAACACCTCATGGGCTACGTCATACACATGTTATGATATTAATTATGAACGGTTTACCACCTAAAACTGTAGCTGACCGATTGGGGAACACCAGAAATGATTAAAGAGTGTACTCCCACACCTTTAAAAAATTAGAGAACAAAGAAGTAACAGTATTCAGTGAAAGTCTTGCAGTTGGGGCTAAATATTTCAAAGTAGCCCCAAACCCTTTTTACACATGTGTTTTTATCATCGTCCTCTTTCTACGAATAGTAAATTTCTTTTCCGTCAAAAGGAAGTTTTTTGAACACTTGATTGTTTCTAGATAGTAAAACTAAGGCGGGATGTCACAATCATACTTTGCTTCGGCATCTCCTGATTGCGTTAACTCATGACATTATTCGTTTTCAACCTCATACTTTTTTAGTACAGTTATAATATCAAAAATGATTTAAATTTAATCAATAAAAGGTGATTGGGATGAAAGTAGCATTGATTTCGGCGACGAGGAATTCATTACAGCCGATAGAAAGAGCATTTGAAAAACATGCTCCTGAAATTGAATATGTTCATTTATTGGATTCAAGTCTATTAAACATGATGGAAAGGGATGGATTATTAACAAAAGAAATGCTTGATCGATTCATAGACTTGTTCAGACTGGCCATCAAATCAAAAGTGGATGTTATTCAACTGACATGTTCAGCGTTTAACGATGCAGTTGACGTTCTGAGGACCATTTTCCAAGTTCCGATTTTCCGTTCAGATCAAGCAATGCTTGATAAAGCGCTGGAATATAAAAAGATTGGCCTCGTTTCCACCGTTAAGGAAACGCCAGTCGCGTTAAGTAACTATTTAACGAGACAGAGGCCAAATGTAGAATTGCTTTCCAAGGTGGACGATGGAGCGCTCCATCTCCTTTCCAAAGGAAAAAAGAAAGAGCATGATTCCCGGGTATTGTCCATGGTGAAAGATATCCAACATCAAGTGGATGTCATCGTGCTCTCACAATACAGTATGGAGCATGTAGCTGATGAAATCGACTGCAAGACTCCGATATTAACCGCCGCAAAGGAGACAGTCTTACACTTAAAGTCATTATCATGAGAAATTACTCTTTGAGAAAAGCCGGGTTTTCTACCCGGCACAAAATCATTTGATTACATACAAAGTCTCCATCGAATCATCCGAAGGGCTTTGGAAGTATGCTCCCATTTCATGCAACTGCTTAATTGTATTTACATGTCTTTTTGTTATTTCTTCTCCTGGATTTAATAACGGGATTCCAGGAGGGTACGGGAGAACCGTTTCAGCGCAGAAAGAACCGATGGATTCATCTAGTTCGACCTTATGGCGCTTCCTGTTAAAAGCGTCCTGCAGGCTTATTTTTGGCTCATATAATGTCCCTTCCGTTTCGAACATGATGATATCGTTCTTTTCAACTGGAATGAAGGACAATCCCTGCAATTTTTGATCGATCGCTTTTATTGCATTTACTACTTTATCAATATCTTCCTCTTTTTCATTTAAGGAAAATAAAAATACGATATTACGAGGGTCACTGATTTCTGCCACAACCCCTTGGTCATTAAAAAGGTCGTGCAGTTGATATCCGGAAATAGCCCCATCTTTGGAAGCGATAATCCATTTAAGCGGATCCCTGCGTTGAACCTCCGAGCTTCCTGACCAAATTGTTAGTGATTTCAGTTCTGTTGCCAGCTCTCCTCTTCTATTTTCCAATCTTTGAATTGTTTCTTTTAAATGATTCCTTCCGTGTTCCACCAAATATCTTCTTGCAAGATCGAGAGAGCCAAGAAGCAGATACGACGGACTGGTTGACTGGATCATACCTAGCACCCTAGCCAACCTCTCGCGATCCACTATATCATCGTTTACATGAAGCATCGAGGACATATGCATAGAGGTTAGCATCTTATGAGTTGATTGGATCACTAGACTTGCCCCCATTGAAAGGGCTGAAGGTGGAACCTCCTCAGCTTGGCCGAAATGTGCGCCATGTGCCTCATCAACAATTAACGGAATTCCAGCCTGCCGGCAAACTTCCGCCAATCGGGAAATGTCTTGGCTCATTCCATAATAATTCGGGTTTGTCACCCATACCCCTTTAATATCAGGATACTCTGCCAATGCTTCTTCAATATGCTGGAGGTCAGATACCATTGCCGTCATTGTATTAGATTCAATGGCAGGAGCTATGTAAATTGGGTGGGCGCCAGCAAGCAGCAGACCGTTAAATACCGACTTATGCATATTTCGTTGAACGAGGATTTTGTCTCCTTGACTGCAAACTGTCAGTGCAATTCCTAGGTTTCCAATTGTACTTCCACCCACAAGGAAGAATGTTTGGTCAGCCCCGAAAGCATCGGCTGCCAAGCTCTGTGCTTCAAGGATCGAGCCAGTTGGCTGATGTAGGTCATCTATTCCTTTTATGCAAGTCGCGTCGATTTTTAATACATTGGAAAAATGATGTTGAGCGGCTTTGTCAAATACACGTCCGTTTTTGTGTCCCGGAACATGCATAGAGATGCGGTTTGTTTCTTCATATAAACAGAGCGCTTCATATAGTGGAGCTTTAGAGTGGTCTAATTTATTTAATTTCTGTACCGATGTTTTTGTCGTATTCACACTTGTTCCCCCATTCATGATTGAATCAATGATAAACCCATTCCATCAAAGTAGCGTATGTCAGTGATTCCTGGTCATCGGGAAGGTAATTTTCCATGATGGCTTTCACAGTGAACCCGTTTCTTAACTGGAATGTAAGAAACGGATCATAAATTTTTTCTTCTATCATCCGCTCTATGTATTCGCTTACAGGAAGCTTGTCAGCATACATATGAAAATGTGGGATGCGCCCGCCGAACATTATATTTTTTGATGTGTCCTGCAAATCTGCCTGCGAGCTTCGTATAAAAGTCTTCCTAAGCCCTGACCTCTGTATTCCGGATGAACGGTGACATCGAAACCGTATAGTGTTTCTCCCTCAGGATTATGGTTACGGATAAAATTATTATCCGTAATTTCTCCAAGTGAGTGAGTGATTGATACCATAATCTTCGAAATTAACAATCAAACTGGAGCAAAATCCCGCAACCCTTCCATGATCCCTATTCTTAATACAAACCTGACCTTCGGGGAAAATTTCAAGTTGGCTTTCCAATTCTTCTGGTACAAAAGCGATATCAGGCCCAAATACCAGATTGGAAACTTCAACGATCTCCTTTATATCTTCGTGCCTTGTTTCTTGAAGTCATATCTATCTGATTGGCTTATCATTTTCACTCCAATTCATAGATTTGTTAATATTTCGATAGCGCTTTCAAAGTTGTAATGGAAAATAAAAATCCTCTAATTAAAGAGGAAAGCGCCATATTCATCAGATGAATATAAAACGATATTATTATAATCTTTCAATATAGTCAATTGGGGTTATTGCTAAAACACTTTTATTTTTTTAGAAATTGCTCAATTATATCTCTATAGTAATCTTTAGGATAATTTTGGTATAAAAAGCTGGATAAACGTACAGGGTCGCCGAAAAAATACCTTTCATATTGGGTTTGCCTTGTTCCAAACGGGCTCATTGTCAGGTCCCATGCCAACCGAAACAGTCTCACGCGGTCCGGAGCAGATTTATTTTCTCCCCGAAGATATTTTTCCAGATCTGTTCCAATACTGCTTTCAAAGTCTTTTTCAGTCGGTAAAGCTACCATCCCACTGGCTCCTATTAATTGGATAATCTCACAAAAGCGGGGATATACTTTTGGAAATACATTTCCAGCAACCTGCAATGGAAGCATACTTGGACGCATAACTCCAAATTCATCCAATCCCGCATCATTTTCTGAATTCTCCAGTAAAGCTTTCATTGTCTCAAGCCCAATGACAATTTCTGAAAGCTTTTCTTGAATATGCTGATATTCGTCGATATTGATTGTATCGACCATTAATTGAGCGACACCCAGGATAAACTCAGTTTTGGCAATTTGTCTGGTAATCACTTGGTGATAGGCAAAAGGGTAAAAGGAACTTCGTAGCTTAAAGTCCGTTGCTGCATCGACATTATTGTAGAAAAATACCCTCTCCCAAGGAACCAACACGTGATCAAATACAACAATTGAATCCATTTCCTCATATTTTGAACTAAGGGGGTAGTTGAAAGAAGAATCCCCACCAACAAATGACTCCCTACATATGAATTTAAGTCCTTTTGTATCAGAAGGAATGGAAAAGGCAAAGGCTTCGTCTGGATCAAAGAATAATTTTGGGGCGGTATAAACCAATACCTCGTCCGTGAATCCTCCCTGTGTTGCCAAAAGCCGTGCCCCTTTGATGACAAGTCCTTTGTTATTTCTTTCGATCACTTTGGCTGAAACAGGTTCCGTTGAAAAGCCTAAATTAAGTTGAGAACGGTTGATTTGCGGAGTAATAAAAGTGTGGGTGAATGATAAGTCATTCACCATGGCTCTTTCATATAAAGATTGGATATTTTCAGGAAAGCAATTCTCTTTTCCTTTTAACAAGGGGGTAGAAGCAGCGTAGCTCATAAGGACTGTATTCATATAATCAGGACTTCTGCCCATCATTCCGTGAGTATGCCTTGCCCAGTGATCGATCATTTTTCTTCTGCTTTGTAAATCCTGTTTAGTCTTTGGCTGCAAATAAGAAAGTCCAACCGATTCTTTTTGTCCATCAATGGAAAAGGTCATTTCACCTTTTATCTTAGGATCATTTTGCAAATCGTAAAGGGATGATATCGTCTGAATGACTCCTTTGAAAGCAGGATGTTCAGAAATTGGCCCTTTGACCTTTTGGCCATCCAACCAAATTTCCGTATTCATTCTGTTCAAACGGGCGATAAAATCTCTCCCGGTAATGTTTCCCATTTTATCACTCCTTCTGATTGGCACCATTTCAAATCACTTGCGGTTTATTTTCATTTTATTGATTAAGGCATTCGTTTATTCTGTGTTTTAAAAATCAAGTTATATTGAAATTTGGTTCAAACAGGAGCAGACAACAAAAAAGCCGTAACCTTCTGATCAAGATTACGGCTTTTGATTTAACTTCATTCAGCAGAAATCTCCCACTTCTATAAGTGGTGAGATGAATGCCTATTGGTATTCCATTCAGTGGGGGTTCAAACCCCGGCTGAATAAAGTCAAAGCCTCCGGCGGATGCCACAGATTTTCAGAGGAAATTTATCGAGCGGAGCTCGATAAAATCTGGGCGCAAATACGCCAAGGCGCATTTGATAATGGAAAAGTTCTACTTCAAATTCATATCGCTAGGTCGATTGGCGACAGTCCCTTTGACCATGTTGAAGTCACATTCCTTCAACGGGACGACCTTTGTTTTCTTCATGATTTTATACCCCAGCCAGATTGCTATGAACAAAGGAAGTCCAATATAGGAGACAAGCGCGCCGTTCCAGTCGATGGAACCGCTTGTAAAAGCACTGTAGTTTTGACCAAGGATAACTAAGATGCAAAGAGCCAGGGCAAATAAAGGTCCAAATGGGAACCATTTAGCTCTATATGGAAGGTCATCCAGGCTTCTTCCTTGTGCAACGTATGCCCGGCGAAAACGATAATGGCTGAGTGAGATTCCTACCCATGCAATAAAACCGGACATCCCTGAGGCATTCAGCAGCCAAATATAGACCGCTCCATCGCCAAAAAAGGAGGCAAGGAATGCGAGACAGCCGACCAATGAGGTAGCAACCAAAGCCCGGACGGGCACGCCTCTTTTGTCAAGTTGACCAAAAAATCTTGGTGCTTTCCCTTCTCGAGCCAAATCCCATAACATTCGAGTTGAGGCATACAATCCAGAGCTTCCGGCAGACATGACAGAGGTTAAAATGATCGCATTCATGACAGATGCAGCAAAAGCAATACCTGCCTGATCAAAAACAAGTGTGAAAGGGCTTACGGTTACATCCTCGCTAGTCAAACTTTCTGTTGTATATGGAATAATCAAGCTGATGACTAAGATGGCGAAAATATAAAACAGAAGAATCCGCCAGAAAACTGAACGTACAGCTTTCGGAATGGACTTGGCAGGGTTGTCCGTTTCACCAGCTGCAACACCAAATAGTTCTGTCCCTTGGAAAGAATACCCTGCAGCCATAAATATACCCAAAATGGTCATGAATCCGCCATTAAACGGCCCTTCACCAATATTAAAGTTTTTAAATCCGATAAACTCTCCACCCATTATGCCAAAAATCATCAGGACTCCGACAATCAAGAAAACAATAACGGTTACAACTTTAATCATGGAAAACCAATATTCCGATTCCCCAAAACCTTTGACAGAAAGATAGTTTAATAAGAAGATAATCGCTAAACACAGGCCGCTCCATAGAATGGAAGGACTGTTTGGAAACCAGAATTTCATAATTAAAGTAACCGCTGCCAATTCAGACGCTATTGTAATAGCCCAATTATACCAATAGTTCCATCCTAGCGCGAAACCTAAAGCCGGATCGACAAAACGGGTACCATAGGTGCTGAAGGAACCGGCTACTGGCAAGAAAGCGGACATTTCCGCAAGGCTGACCATGACGAAATAAACCATAATCCCAATAGCCCCATAGGCAAGGAGTGCGCCACCAGGACCGGCAGTATGAATAGCCGTTCCGCTGGCGAGAAATAAACCAGTTCCAATTGTACCGCCAAGGGCGATCATCGTTAAGTGCCTTGACTTTAAATTCCTTTTTAATTCTTGGGCAGGTTGAGCCGCATCCACGCTTCTTGTCTCATTTTCTGCAATATAGGTTTGTTGGGCGGCATTGTTTGACATACAGATAATTTCCTCCTTTTATGACTGTCTACTGGGGTTCTTCACCCATTATTTGTTGTTTGAATCCTCGCATTCAACTTTCGTTTTATGATTTTAAAAGAGACCAGCCGCTTTAATCTAGTCGCGGCTGGGTTGATAAGCGACTATTTTATGACGTAGAGTGTTTTCATAGTGTCATCTGATGGGCTTTGGAAATAAGCGCCCATTTCATGAAGCTGCTTGATTGTATCGACATGGGTTTGAGTTATTTCTTCCCCTGGTGTCAAAAGTGGAATTCCAGGTGGATACGGAAGGACAGTCTCCGCGCAGTATGAACCTACTGCATCCTCTAGCTTCATGCGATGGCGTGGCTTGTGAAATGCTGTACCCAAGGATAAAGCCGGCTTTTGAAGTGTTCCTTCTTCTGCAAAAAGAACGATCTCTTTTGTCTCCTCATGGGTGAACTTCACCTGCTTCAGCTTTTTGTCGATCGATTTGATTGCTTTCACCACTTTTTCAATATCGTCTTCTTTTTCATTCAGTGAAAACAAGAAAACGATATTGCGGGGATCGCTTATTTCTGCTGTGCACCCCTCTACATAGAATAGATCAAGCAATTGGTATCCAGTTACTGTTTCATCCTTGCAGGAAATAATCCATTTTAATGGGTCTCTTCTATGGACTTCAACGCTTCCTTCCCAAATCGCAAGCGTCTCTAATTCTTCGGCAAGCTGGACTCTTCTCTTTTCAACTAATTCTACTGTTTTTTTCAGCTCGTCTCTACCCTTTTCAACCAAATATCTTCTGGCAAGGTCCAATGATGCAAGTAATGGATAAGAAGGGCTGGTCGATTGGATCATACCAAGTATTTGTGCCAATCGCTCACGGTTAATCAAATCCCCCTTCACATGAAGCATGGAAGCCATCGTCATGGCTGTCAGCATTTTATGCGTGGATTGAACAACAAGGTCAGCCCCTTGAGAAAGTGCGGATGGTGGAACTGATTCCGACTGTCCGAAATGGGCGCCGTGCGCTTCGTCAACGATTAATGGAACCCCTGCTTGATGACAAGTCTCGGCCAACCGTGAAACATCTTGGCTCATGCCATAGTAATTGGGATTAGTAATCCAGACGGCTTTTGTATCCGGATGAAGCTTCAATGCTTCTTCAATATAATAGATATCTGAAACCATAGCTGCTTTGGTCGTTGATTCAATAGCCGGAGCAATATAAATTGGATGAGCGCCAGCCAACAGCAATCCATGGAATACCGATTTGTGCATATTACGCTGAACAAGGATCTTGTCTCCAGGTCCGCATAATGTAAGGGCTGCCCCAATATTTCCAACCGTGCTGCCTCCAATCAGGAAAAAAGTATGATCAGAACCGAATGCCTCTGCAGCTAGAGCTTGTGCATCAGCAATAAAATCAGTCGGATGATGCAGGTCGTCAATTCCAACAGATTCAGTCGCGTCTATTTTTAAAACATCGTAAAAATGATCATATCCTTTTTGGTCAAAGACTCTTCCGTCCTTATGGCCAGGAACGTGCATGGATGTTCGATTGCTTTCCTCATATTGACAAAGCGCCTCATAAAGCGGAGCTTTGGAATGGTTTGTTTTTTTGTTCATTAATTTTTCAACTTGCGAAATGTCTATACTCATAACAGCTTCTCCTCCCAATCTTTCTATCTGTTCTTAGTTAAGAGAATCCATATAAAAAGAAGAATGTGACACCGTTTACAAAGCTACTAGATCACATGTTTACTTTTTTCGTGGAGCTCAGTTAAATATATTGCAAGTTATGTGCCAACGCAAGAAGTTTTTATTGAAAACCGCGTAAACCTTATCAGATCAGAGGTATTTCATTCAAAAACAGATTGAAGAGACCCGATATATATGTAAAAAACCGCCGAATATTCGGCGGTTCAATTTTCGATATTTATTTTTGTCAGCTTGTATTGCAAAGTTTGTCGAGGAATGTTCAGTAATTTTGCGGCTTGCTGTATATTCCCGTCGGTTTTTCTTAACGCTTCAGTAATCAGTTTTCTTTCCGTTTCCATCAAAGCTTCTCTGAGCGGTTTTAGGTTAATGCGATTCGTTTCATGAATAGATGTCCCTTCGAAGCCAGCAATATGCTGAGGGATATGTTCTATTGTAATTGTGTGTCCATCCATGATGTTCATAGCAGATTCGATGGCATGCTCCAACTCGCGGACATTGCCCGGCCAAGAATAGGCATGGAACAATTCCAAAACTTCATCGCTGATTTGTGTGACCAGCTTGCCGAATTGAAAATTATATTTGCGGACAAAATGCTCCGCCAGTATAGCAATATCGCCTTTTCTTTCCCTGAGCGGAGGAATGTTCAAATTGACAACATTTAAGCGGAAATACAGATCTGACCGCAATGTTTTTTCCTCTATACATTTTTCTGCCGGTTCATTCATAGCTGCTATGATCCGAACATTGACAAGATTCTCTTTCGTTCCTCCTACTCTGCGGATGAGTCCGTTTTCAAGAACCCTTAATAGCTTTGCCTGGATATCGAGTGGCATAGAATTGATTTCATCAAGAAACAGAGTTCCTCCATTAGCAATTTCAAACAATCCAGGACGATCTGTTGCGCCAGTATAACTGCCTTTTGAGGTTCCGAACAGGATCCCTTCCAAAAGTGATGACGGGATTGCCGCACAATTTTGTGCAATGAAAGGTGCAGATTTGCGAGGCGATGCATTATGGATCGCTTGAACAAATAATTCCTTCCCGGTTCCCGTTTCTCCGTAAACTAATATGGGGGATGATGTTTGAGCGACTTTAGCTGCTTTTTCTTTTAAATGTTTGAAGGAAAGGTCATTCGTGATAATGTCTATTAACTGATACTTTGCTCCCGATTCTCCTTTTGTTGGCTGCGGCTGGCTGGTGGCGGGTTCCACCTTAGCTTGTAAATCAAGCAGTTTTTCTGACAACTGCTTGATTCTAGTCAGGTCTTTGGCAATTTCTACAGCCCCAACTATTTCCCCATTTACTGTGATTGGAAGGGTCGTATTAACCGTATCGATCAACACGCCTCGAATATTGTAATAGGATTGATGCTGGTTATGGATGGGCTTCCTTGTATGGATCACTTTCAATAATGTACTGGTTTCAACTGTTAAGGAAGGGAATACATCCAGCACATGCTTGCCAAGGACCTCTTCTCCTTCCACACCATCAAGCTTTGCAGCCACATGGTTATAAAAAATCGTTACACCGTTTGCATCAACTGCATGGATTCCTTCATCAATCGTACTTAAAATCGAATGGAGAATTTCCTTATCCTTCGTGTCTGTTAAGTTCAATAGCAGGGAAATCATCTCCTTTGCCGTCAATCCATTATACTAAATAGGATGTGCCGAATTTTCGTCTAGCATGCGCCTGAATTTCGGCACTTTGTGATAAAACAGGACTAAGTGATAAAACGATAAGGCGAACATTATTTATTTTTGCCAATTAATGCATCGTCCTTTTATTGATTTATTTCAGCGTTTTCAAAAACGTATAATAAAAAAGTGTTGATTTTTTGGTTATTATCAGATATCTCATACCAACTCCTGTTGAATTTTTCATAAATGGGAGTTTCCTCTGTCTCCAGTCTGCTATTTTTTTAAAAGCCACATCATAAGAAGGGACAAAAATCCCCCAAAAAACAGCCTGTAGTATGTTGTTTTTCCATTGCCAATCATCATATCGAAAATAAGCCCATAGTAACAATACTATAAAGAAGGGAATACTGTAAGCTAAAAACTTCAAAATAATCCTCATCTATTTTTCCCTTTTTTATCCTAATAACACACGAGCCTATTCAATATTTCACGCACGCCCTCAATCAAATCAGGAGCAGTCACACCGTAATGGGAATATTCTTTTGCCTTCTCCTCTCCAGCTTTTGCATGTAAATAACTTGCTGCAATCATTGCGTCTAAAGGCTGGGCTCCCTGCGCGATGAACGATGCAATCAAACCCGTCAGGACATCCCCGCTGCCTCCCTTACCAAGAGCATCATGACCAACAGGGTTAATAAAAATTTCTCCCTGCGGAGACGCAATGATGGAGCGATGGCCTTTTAACAATAAGTGAATACCATACTTTTGTGCAAATCTTTTGGCATGTTCAATTCGCTCCTCCTCTACTTCCATCACTGGCATGGTCAATAAACCTGCCATCTCTCCTGGATGAGGTGTAAAAATGATATCACCTTTATAGTTTTTTAGTAATTGCAAATGGTTTCGGGACAAATACAGGGCGTCCGCATCAATGACAATCGTTTGCCCTGTAGCGGATTGAAATAATGTTTCCATCCATTTTTCACCTTCTGGAAATCTGCTCATACCCGGACCGACTGCGATCACATCAAATTCCTGGGTCCTGGAGGTAATTTCATGAATGGAGCGGTCAGAAAAATGCCCATCTGTTTCTGATAGAGGGGAAAACAAGGCTACTGGCACTTGCACTGCTGCCATTGGATAAATATTCTCCGGAATAGCCAATGTAACAAGACCCGCTCCTGAAAGTAGTGCGCTTTTGGCTGTAAACAGCGGGGCACCGACATATTGACGTGATCCCCCTAGCACAAGGACATGTCCAAATGTTCCCTTATGCCCTTCGATGGGTCTTTTCGGTACCAATGCTTTTACAAGAGCTTCTGTGATTACCACTGGCATGGTCAAATCAATGTCTTTGGCACAGGAAGGTGGAACAGAAATGTCGACAGTCTTCCAGCTCCCAACGTGTATAGGTCCGTCCTGCAAGAAGAACCCCTTTTTGGGGTAAACAAATGTAATCGTTTGATCGGCTTTGATTGCAGGCCCCTCCGCTTTGCCACTGTCACTATTTAAACCTGAAGGAACATCTACAGAAACAATCATTTTTTCTTGAGCGAGTGTGTTTATCATTAGGATGATTTCATCGTAAGGCTGTCTGACTGCCCCACTTACCCCGGTTCCCAGAATGGCATCAACAATTATATCTGCCCGCTCCAGTATTGCAGGAAGAGTCTTTTTTGGATTTTGATGAATGTACTGGATAGGCAGCCCTCGGTTCAAATAAACATCGAAATGAATCTTTGCATCGCCTTTTATCCGCTTTGGATGACTTGCAAGGCAAAGGAGACAATCATATCCTTCATCATACAGCCGTCGGGCTATAACAAATCCGTCTCCCCCATTATTCCCTGATCCGGCTACCACTACAATTTTCGGATTTTCAGGAGGGAGATGACTGATAATCTCTTGTACCACTTTGACGCCGGCATTCTCCATTAACACAACGCCGGGAAGTCCTATTCTATTTATCGTGTATTGATCCATTTGCTGCATGTCTTTTTGGCCAGCTGCAAACATATCCATTCCTCCCTAACGTAATTGAATATCCTTCATTTAACAAGTCAGAGCATTCAATTTCAGAACAATCCTGTATCAGAAAAAAACGAATGATCCCGTGACCATCCGCTTTTTCCAAATGTTAAACTGCTGATTTTCTCTTTTTGATCTGTTTACTTCTTAATTGACCGCATGCTGCATCTATATCAGTGCCTTGCTCCATTCTAACTCCGCAATGGATTCCTTTTTTCTTTAGCGTATCAAAGAATATCCGAATAGACTCAGGCTCACTTCGTTGATACTGGCCATGCTCGCCGACTGGGTTATATGGTATCAGGTTTACATATGCAAGATGCCTTCTTTTTTCAAGAAGCTTGGCCAATTCCAAAGCTTCTTTCTCATGATCGTTGACATCTTTTAATAAAATATACTCGATTGTGACCCTTCGATTGCTTTTATCTAAATAATAATCAAGTGCCTCCATCAGCTTGGCTATTGGAAAAGCCCGGTTGATTTTCATAATCTGTGTACGAAGTTCATCGTTAGGAGCATGCAAAGATAAAGCGAGATTGACTTGCAAATTTTCATCCGCAAAGTCATAAATTTTATGGGCAAGTCCGCTAGTTGAGACTGTAATATGCCTTGCACCGATTGCCAGCCCTTTTGGATCGTTGACGACCCTCAGAAAATTCATCAGGTTTGTATAATTGTCAAATGGTTCTCCGATTCCCATTACAACAATATGGCTCACCCGTTCATCTTTTCCGCGTCCATCAAGGAATTTTTGTACCTGCATAATTTGGCCGACAATTTCGCCGCTGTTCAGGTCACGGTTTTTCTTCAAAAGTCCGCTGGCACAGAAACTGCAGCCAATATTACAACCGACCTGCGTTGTGACACAAACGGATAGTCCATAATGAAAGCTCATTAGAACAGTCTCAATGAGGTTGCCATCTTCCAGCTCAAATAAAAATTTGATTGTTCCATCTTGGGATTCCTGCTTTACTGCCTGTTTGAGTGTTTGAATGGAAAAATTTTCATCCAGTAGCTCCAAGCAGTCTTTATTTACGTTTTTCATTTCCGAAAAACTGTCTACTCTCTTTGTATATAGCCAGTCCCACACTTGCTGCCCACGGAATTTTTTCTGTCCGTGCTCGACAAGCCAGTCTGTCAGTTGATCTATTGTTAAGCCATATATTGATTTTTTCAATGAAAACCCTCTTTTCAAATAAATCCATGCTGTTATTATAATACTAGTATAGAAATAAGGAAACAACCTATTTCTACTTCTGTATCCGAAGAAGCTTGAACATAAAATATATAAATTTGAGAGGAGATGGCATATGGGTGATTTGGCTACGAATAGTGATGGAATACATTATAAATGGTTTATTCTGATGGTCGCCACATTTTCCCAAACCTGTGCCTCTTTTGTTATTTTCGGAATGGGGCCAATGGCTGCCTTTTATCAACAAGCATACAATCTTACGCAATTTGAAACTGGATTAATTGTTTCAGTGGTCAATTTCGGACCGATTTTTTCCATGATGATTTTTGGGGATTTAATGGATAGATACGGTGAAAAATGGGTGGTGGGATTAGGTTCCATTTTGCTTGGCGTCAATACGCTTATAGCCTATTCAATTGATAGTTACATAGTTTTATTGACCAATCTATTATTTGTGGGTATTTGGTATGGAACCGCACAGCCTGGGGGCAGCAGCGCAATCGTCAAATGGTTTCCCGGCAAGCAGCGTGGACTTGCCATGGGTATACGGCAGACTGGAATACCGATTGGCGGAGCAGCAGCGGCTGCATCACTGCCTTTCTTTTTCCACCACTTCGGTCTGCACTCTACCATATTACTGCAAGCTAGTGTAGCGGTGGCAGGCGGGGTGATCTTCCTTTTCATTTATAAAAATTCGGGAATAGATGCAGAACAGGCAAAACAATATACCTTCAAGGAAAAATTGATCCGTGTAAAAAATAATTCTCAATTGTATCCTGTATTTTTCATTGGTATTACGATGGTTTCTGTACAGCTCATTATCGTTGCTCACTTAATAGGCTTCTTAAAGGATGCCTTTCATTTAAACCTTGGTCTGGCTGGTTCCCTGTTAAGTCTTGCCTTGGTTGGTGGCATGTTTGGAAGGGTGATACTTGCATGGATAAGCGACAATCTTTTTCATGGCAACCGGAGCAAGCCTCTACAAATGACGATTTGGTCAACTGTTTTCATTATTATCATATTACTTCTTTCGTCCATTCATTTGCCACTATGGGCCGTCGGCTTGCTTTGTTTCTTTTTTGGATTTCTCGGCATTGGCTGGTATAGCTTATTCATCGTCATGATTGCTGAAAGATCTGACCATCGTTTTATTGGACTGACAGTCAGCTTTGCCCTGACCTTAAACCAATTTTTCATTGTAGCTTCTCCTGCCCTGTTCGGTTTATTAGTCGATTGGACCAATGGATACGTTTTGCCGTTTGGGCTGTTGGCTACTGCCATTTCAACTGGGGGAATTTGGTTGAAGTTGACTGAGAGGAAACAGGCAGCCAAAACATAGCTGTCACTATCAAATGCGCTTTGGCGTACTTACGCCCAGATTTTATCGAGCTCCGCTTGATAAATTTCCTCTAAAAATCTGTGGCATCGCCGGAGGCTTTGACTTTATTCAGCAAGGGTTTGAACCCCCACTGAATGGAATACCAATATGCATTCATCTCACCACATATAGAAGTGGGAGATTTCTGCTGAATGAAGTTAAAAAATAGTAAATTATTCTGAAGATTACGGGAGGATATAAATCCCGTGAACTCTGTTGTTTTAAAGTTTATTCGACTCTATCATAATAAGAGCTCGCGCTGAATGAAATTGGAAGGTGCAAAAACACGATGACAGATCAAGAATTAGTTATAAACAATTTTGAAGAAAAATTAAAAAGATTTACTCATGCTATAAGTGGAGAACTTAAAAAGGAAGAAGATTTCGTCATAGCGAACACAAAAATTCCGACTGATACATTCAATGTATTGTTGCCGAAATCTCCAAATATCAAAAATGTCGTTAAGATAAGACAAGGAATTGATCATTTTTCTTTTAAAGAATATCCCTTTAGTACTTGGGTTAATACGCAGTATTTGAACAATGACTGGAAAAGAATTATACAAGAATATGACTTGCAAGAAGCAGAACGTAATGTAATGATGAAACTTGAAAATACGCTTAATGTAGGTCAAAGAATATCTCATCAGCTTAAGATAATCAAAGTAGGTAATCATGAAGAGCTCATGGAGTATAAGGGGGTTTTTATGGGCCTGTTTGAAGGTACACCAGAAAAAGATGCGTTAGATAATTTTTTTACTAAGTTTTCACGAGTAAAACTAGGTTCAGAAGCTCAAATGTTTATTGGATGCCTGCCAGAAATGACTGTAGCTACAGGTTTATTAATTGAAAGTCAAGGTAGCTACGGTATTTATGATGTCATGACGAAGGAAAGTTATAGAAGTAAAGGTTATGGGAGTGAAATGTTTCATTTCCTTCTAAATCAAACAAAGGATAAACAAAAACCAGTTGTTTTACAAGCTTCTGATGATGGAATCAATATCTATAAGCGCTTTGGGTTTAGAGACGTCGGAGAAATGGTTGTATTTGAATAAGTTGTTTTCTTATTAAAAAGAACTGTTCTGAACAAATAAAAATGGCGGCTGAAATATTTATATTTCTAAGAAAGCGGTGTCTGGTGACACCTCTTTTTTAACCTCGAACTTTGGCAAGTTATTAGATATTTTTACGGTTCCCGTATAGAATAGGTTTTCAGCTAAAATAATAGAAGAGACATCCGGACACAACTAGGTTAGGTAATCCCATTAGGAACAATCTCGTACTTACACTCGTTCTTTTATGCCTTTCTTCCATTGATTCAGAAGCAAAGTTGGCTCGCATCCGGTCACCGCTTACCATTGACCCCAATATGATCATGCTTAGGATGAGGAGAAGAAGCCCGATTCCCCCGGTAATGTTAATAGCCATATTCATCCCCCAAACTGATAAACTGAGCACCGTTAAAATAGCAGACAGAAGAATTCCCATCATGAAATATTTCAATGTGATCCCCCCTTGTATTTTATATACGTTTGCAGGGCCGCTTTGTTTCAACTAGAATATAATCGTCGAGAAAAATAAACTCTGGTGGTGGGAAGCTTTGAAAAATAAAGGTGAAGAGTGTCCTATTTGCGGTCACCATAATAACTGCTGCTACTCTCTGGACAAAAAACTTGGCATTTGCTGGTGCAGTCAAGAGTCATTTCCGAAAGAAATTTTTGAACAAGTTCCTCATGAATATCTATATAAAACTTGTATTTGCAAAAATTGCCTGGAAAAGTTTAAAAACAACGCGCTTTAGTTTACATAATTCAATTACGGTATACTTGTGAATTTTTCATCTTCCATATTGCTATGCTTTTCTATCCAATCCTTTACCATTTTATTAAACAGTTCCGGATTGGCTAGAGACAGGCCATGACCCACTCCAGATATAAGGACTCCATGGCAATTTAGATTGCTATTTACAATGTCTTTTGCAGATTTTTTCATCAGCTTGTTTTCATTTTCCCCAACTGTTACCAACATGTTTGAAGAGGCAAGTTTGAAATCGGAAGGCACCTTAAACGACATGTTTTCTTCCAATATTCTGATAAGGGTTTCCACTTCCATATCGCAAGTTTCCTGATAATATTTTTCAAAATCATTTTCAGGTATATATAACACCTTTGCCTGCAGTTTTGAAAAAGTTTTCCATTTTGTCAACGGATGAGACAATTTAACGAACGGTTTTAGAAATTTCCAGCCTAACGGCATCGGCTTTATCAGCGCACTGTTGATGATGGCACAGTCTATCAGCTCTGGCTTCATCGAAACGATTTGTATGGTGATTTGGGCACCTAGTGAAAACCCAATCAGGATGACTTGCTTCCCTTTTCCTTTATCTTCAATCAAATCAATGATCTTTTCTGCACTTGATCGAATGGAGAATTTTTCCTCACCTTTGCTTCGTCCTTGTTCAGGCAAATCTGGGACAATGCAATGATAATCGTGAAAGTATTCCAGCTGCTGGTCCCACATCCAACCACTCACGCCTCCCCCATGCAAAAACACAATCAATGATCCTTCAGTGTACCCATGTTCTTCATAATACAATGTCAAATCCTCACCTCTACAGCAAAGTTTTCGAGTGATTCATTTATATATAAAGTGTAGCATAAGTCAGCAGGTGAAAGTGAAAAAGGGAGCAGCTAACTGCTCCCCAAACATTATATCTGCAATGCTTGTTGATTGGCCCAAGTCCAGAAACCAACAGATATTTGTAATAAGGCTGCTATAACAAAAACAGATTGAACTCCAAAATATTCCGCCACTAAGCCCATCATCAAGGAAGAGATTCCAAAAACCCCTGTTGAGATGGATTCTCTAGCTGAGATGACTTTAGGCAACAGACTGGCTGAAGCTTTTAATTGTACGACTGTTTGTTGGCCAAGTAGCTTGACTTGAGCAACAGTGCCTGTCAAGAAAGATAATATGAGCGACAGCCACGGTATGGAAGAGAGACCGAAGCAGAAGGTGAAAATTCCGGAAAATATCGTTCCGAAAATAATGGCTACATGCAATTTACTTTTCACGCTTTCTCCGATTCGGTATAATCCGATACCGCTCAATAAGAGTCCCGCAAAAAAAGCAGAGTTGATGTACCCCCACCATGCTTCATTTTTAGCTAAGATTTCCTCGACGTATACATAAAGAATGGCTGCAATCCAGACAACGTTAGCCATTGAGTCAACCAAGTCGATAATAGCAATCGTTTTGAAGGAAGGAGTCCTCCAAAGGGCTGCCCACCCTTCCTTTAACACAATCCATTTTTCGGGCGGATTACTGATCTTTTTTTCTTCAGCATAATCAATAAAACTGACCATGATGAAGGAGATGAAAAATAAAAAGAGTGAAATGAACAGTAATATTTCACCGTTAAAAAGGGCGACCAAAATCCCGCTGGCTGGCCACCCTCCGAGCTCCACAATATTTTCTACAATAGAAAATAAGCTATTTGCCTTTACAAGTGCGATCTTTTCAACCAAAAGAGGAATCATAGAGCGTTGGGCCGGCGCCGCATATCCATCAACAAATGCAATCAAGGAAATGGCCGGAAAGATGCCATATACTTTACCAAATCTCCAAATATAAGCAACCAAAATAGCCATTAGAATAGCCTTGATCAGATGGCTTAAGGACACAATCCGTTTTAAGGAAAATCGGTCAATGAACAAGGGCGCAAAGATACTGCCCAAAAATCTTGATAAGGTAATGAAGAATGGAACCAAAGCCATCATAAAAGCCGATCCGGAAATCTGAAAAATAACGCTGATGATCCCGGCAATATAGAATACATCACCACAGTTGGCCAATGCTTGACTCATCCATAAAAGACGGAATGAACTTTTATTATGGATCATTTCCTATCCCCTTTGTAAAAATTATTCAGTTTTTTAAAAGGATAGGAAATCTCACATTGGAAAAGGTCCTTTCAGTTTGATATAGCTAAGTATAACATGCAGTTTTCAGAATATACAAAGAAAAAAAGCCTTGCTCTTGCTCAAGGCCCTTTTTCCGGTTTATCCATTTCCGTCCTTGCTTTCATCGTTGATCTCAATTTTTTCACAACCTGAATATAAACAGGAATAAATATCCAATCCTTCTTTCGCTTTTGCCAACCCTTTTAAATAGGGAGTGACCAAATCCTTGAAGTCGGCTTCCACCCCTTTTTCCTCCAAAAGACCATGTACATATAATTTCTTTTCATCAAATAAAAAAGCAATATTTCCAACCGCTTTTCCTTTTGCATCCATAATATTCAATAGCTGAAAATGCGGGTTTATCACCTCAGGTGAAAAATATATTTCCACTTTGATTCGCTCCTTTATGTGAACTTTAATTGCTCAAATAACGTGCCGCTGCCTGTAGAAGATTCCTCTTTCTTCACCCGGATGAAAAACAGACATAACAACATGGCCAAAAACGTTATGCTGGCAGTGACCAAAAACATCCCTGATCTTGACCAATCCATCATTGCGCTAAAAGCCGGCGGACCGATGGCGACTCCCAAAAATCTGACAGACCCATATAAAGAAGTGACAAAGCCTCTGCGTTCCGCAGATACTGACCCAGTAATAAAGCTGTTAATGCAGGGAAGAACAAGTCCTGTTCCTATACTGCTGAAAACCAAAATAGAGATGAAAGAGATCAACCCCTTAAAAAAGACTAATATTGAAAACGACGCTGTCATTAATATTAATCCAATAATAATCAGCTTTTTCATTAATCTCATGTTCTTTCCAATCCTGCTTCCGGTAATATAGGAAGTTAAAGTCATAAATAATAGTGGTATAGCCAATATTCCGCCTTTCAATAAACCATCAATATGATGTTCTTTTTCAAGAATATCGGATATGTAAAATAATATCCCGAACAGCGTGAATAAGCATGCAGCACCAGTAAAATAGGCAACAAAAAGCCATCGTCCTTCATTTTTAAAAACAGATACCAATCCCTTAATGTAATTCCCGATACCTGGTGGTTCTTCATCCTTTTTCTTTTCCCTTACGAAAAATAGCGTCAAAAGAATGGAGATAAGACAAAAAAAGGGAAATGCAAAAAATGCAGCATACCATATAATCATTGCCAGCAATGATCCAAGAATCGGACTTATGACTTTTCCAAAACCATTCGATGCCTCAACAAGCCCAAGCACTTTACTTTGTTCTCCGCCTTTAAAAAGATCTCCAGTCAAAGCCATAGCGATAGGAGCGGTGCCAGCAGCGCCAATCCCTTGCATAACTCTTCCGGCCAAAACCCATAGGTACGCATTGGAAAACCATGCAGAGGCTGCGCCAGCCAGTATCCCTCCACCTCCATATAAAATAAGTGCCGGAATAATAATGGCCTTACGGGAAAAACGATCGGATAAATAGCCTAAAATGGGGATGGATACAGCCGCAGCCATAGAAAACACCGTTATGATCAAACTGATTTTAAACTGGGAAACATCCAACTCACTTTTCATTTTCGGCAAGATTGGAATAAGCATGGAATTTCCCAACACTAAAATCAGGGGAATAGAAGCAATTGCTGTAATAGTCATCCCCTTACTTTTTTGCTTCGGCAACTTTTTCCCTCCCATTCGCCGAGTTTCAATATCTTTTTTATTTTGGCGGCATACTTGCTTTTTATGCAAATACAATAAATTAATTCAACATATACGGCACTCTTGCCCAGCTACTGAATAGTCTATCCTAGAAAATGGAGGAGGAGTTATTCCATATGGAATTTTTGGATTTGCCGAAAAGGACTTCTGGAACGAGAACCTATGGTATTACGTCCATTGTAGATTTTGGCGTTCCTTTAAAAGAGCTGGAAAATATTTTATACGATTACGGTCATATTATCGATATTGCCAAGCTGGGAATCGGCTCAGCCTATCTCACGCCGAATGTAGACAAAAAAGTCAGCTTATATAAAAAGTTTGACATCAAGCCATATTGCGGAGGCACCTTATTTGAAAAAGCCTATTATCAAAACAGATTACCTGAGTATACTGAATACTTAAAAAGCCTGGGAATGGATTGGATAGAGATTTCCAACGGGACAATTGAGATTCCATTGGAGGAACGGCTCAATCTTGTTGCCCAATTAAAGAAAGATTTCCATGTGATAGCGGAAGTTGGGTCTAAAGATGTAAACAAGGAGATGTCCACTTCGGATTGGGTGGATGAAGTATGGAGCTTGCTTGAAGCCGGCTGCTGCTATGTCATCACGGAAGGAAGAGATTCCGGCACCTCTGGCATTTACGATAAAAGCGGCCTGATCAAATCTGATTTGGTTGATGAATTGCTAAAGGAGATTGACTGCAATAAAATCATATTTGAAGCACCTCTTCCTAAGTATCAAATGTATTTCATTAATAAGATTGGAGCGAACGTCAATTTGGGGAATGTGAAGCTGTCTGATGTTTTAATTTTAGAGGCACAAAGATGTGGGTTAAGATGCGAGACATTTTTCATGGAGCAAAATGAATGCAAGCTACTTTTATAAGGCATCTACCCACAGAATGGAATAAAAAAACATGGCTACAAGGTAGACGCGATATTAGTATTTCTCCTGTCACTGAAAATGATTTGAAAGACATTCAGGCAAATAAAGAGTACTTGGAAAGCTTAGCGCCTTTTGATCTTGTTTTGGCCAGCACATTAAAAAGAACGCAGGAAACGGCTCAGCTTTACGGATATGAACCGAAAATTGAGCAATTGCTTGATGAACTGGACTTTGGGACATTTGAAGGTGTTCCAAAAGAAAAAATGATTGAATCTTTGGGGGTTGATTGGATAAAAAAACCGCTGTCTATTACAGTTGGGGAGCCCGTTCGAGATCTTGAAAAAAGAATCATCTCATTTATCCAAATGTATAAAAGAAACAAAAATATCCTGGTGTTTGGCCATGGTGCTTGGATTAGAGGAATACGCTCTTATTTGATATATGGAAATATTAATCAAATGAATAAAATGGAATTAAAGAACAATGATTACCTCTCCATTCAGTTACTGTCTTAAGAGTTTCTTATCTTCTCCTCCACCCTAAAGACATGAAAGAAATTCGACGAATTTTTATGTGATAAATAAAATCTATTATGTTGGTTGACATAAACTGACAAATAATAGCATAAATGACGATTTTGTAATCTATGACAAGGGAAGTTAAGAGGAAAATGAAAAGGTTGATTCCCATCATAACTTTTCCCGGACTCCAATTTTTATGAAAGGCAATCATCAGTGCCGGGATGACCATCCCGCCACTTGATGCGCCTACACGAATGAGCAAACCGACACCAACTCCAAAAAACAAGCTTCCGGCTGCCATGTCAAATAATAAGAAGTGCGGATTTAACGGTATTTGCATAGTAAAATAACTGACCGTAGCAGAAGTTGTTGCTACTGAAAGCACCGTCCGGAAAGTCCATGTATATCCAAAGTAATTCAATGCGAATAATAAAAAGGTGGCATTTGCTAGCCATAAAGAAAACCCCAATGACAAACCAAACCAATGGTTGAACAGGAGTGCAATTCCCGCTGCACCTCCTGAGGGAATGGAATTAGGGAACAAAAACAAAGACATAGACATTCCCTGAAGAAATGCTCCTGTGAACAAACAAACATAAGTCAGTAAAATTTTTCTCATAGGATTAAATGCCTATCCTTTAAAGCAGATTTTGCCTCCACGTCTATCCCCTCCTTGTCCATTTTATGAGGGAATAAAGATATTATGAGGATAAATAAGAAAGTATGGAAAGCGTTTGTTTACAATAAGAAAAGCGTAAGCGCCTTGGTCAGCGCGGACAAACAAGACGATTCCCGAGGAGGCAGTTCTTCAGCCACCACAGGGAAGCCGCTTGATCCTTGCGGGGCTAGGCGCAGGCTGGCTCAGAACGCGACATCCTGTCGCTTCGCTTGCACTAGCACGTCCTGTACCTCGGCAGGCTCAGAACGCGACGTCCTGTCGCTTCGCTTGCACTAGTACTTCCTGTACGTCGGCAGGCTCAGAACGCGACGTCCTGTCGCTTCGCTTGCACTAGTACTTCCTGTACGTCGTAGCTGGACAAAGATAAAGCTTCCTTTGAATAAAATTTTCCATAACAAGTTATCATTCATTACTCATAAAAAATAACCTCTCTCAATGAGATAGAGGTTATTTTCTCACATTTATCGTTTGTTTAAGCTGGTGAGAATTCATGAACCCAAACTTTCATTTGGGGAACCCACTTCATACCGGGATGAATGCCTAAAATGGCTTTCTTATATTCTTCCAAATTTTCATATCCTTCTTGTCTTGCATGTTCATCAGTCATTTCTCCGAGGCTTTGAGAATATACGTTCTCAACGATAAATTCCTTTCCCTGCAACTCCATCATTTCACCAATGTCCGCGTAGCGTCCATTTCTTCTCGTTGCCGTTTTCTGTCCCTCAATCACTTTTTTTACATCAGCAGGCACCGTAACAAGACGTTCAATTGTACAAGTTTTCGGTGGAAGGCTTGCGTTCATTTGTATAACCACCTTTGTTCATAAGATCTCTAGGAGCTCCATCATGTATCGAAATCATTTTAACACATCTTACAATGTGATAAGAAATCTTCTGACTCCAATCAGCTACTCAATGTTTTGATGTTCCTTCATCATGATTTAGATGAGTAGCTGGAAGATGAATGAAAAATGATGTTCCTTCATTAAGCTTGCTTTCCACCGTTATTTTTCCGTTATGCGACTCAATAATCTCTTTGCAGATAGCCAGTCCAAGGCCATGCCCGGCTTGTTGTTTAGTTGATTTTGTGTAAAATCGGTCAAAGATAAACGGCAGTTCCTCTCCGGGAATTCCTTGGCCCTTATCAGTGACAGCAAGTATAACTTGATGATTATCGCTATCATTCAGTAGGTGAAGGCCAATTTCTCCGGGTTCTGTATGTTTGACTGCATTCGAAATCAGGTTCTGTACCACCTGCTCCATTCTTCTCACATCCACTTCAACAAATGGATAGCCCGCGTGAGGCGGATCGCTCATTTTAGCTGAAAAGAATTCATTGGAGGTTACAATATCATGCTCAAACATTTTACACAAATGGTCAAACAATTCGTCGACACGAATCTGTTTCTTGCTGAATGTAATCCCTTTCGACTCCAGTTTCGATAGTTCAAATAAATCATGGATCATTTCATTTAAAGTCAATAAGCGCTGGTGACTTTTGGTGAGATAATGCATCTGCTCGTCTTTGTCCTGAATGACGCCATCCAAAATAGCTTCAATATACCCTTGTGCTGCTGTTATGGGTGAACGCAGATCATGAGAAATATCGGAATAAAGCTGGCGCCTTGACATTTCAACATCGGCTAATTCCTGATTGGCTTTCTCCAGGTTATCGTAAGCGTCTCTCAGTTTTTTTGTACGATCTATCACCTTCTTCTCCAAGCTTTCATATAAAAAGGCATTCTCAATAGAGATAGCAGCCTGTGAAGAGATTAAGTTTAAAATTTCAATCCTATCAGGCGAAAAAGCGGACACGATTAAATTATTTTCTAAATAAATAATCCCTCCCAACTTTCCCTGATGAAGAACTGGAAAACATAAAACCGATTTTGGTTTATTCTTTTGAATATAAGGATCGGAAGCGAATCTTTTATCAGTAGTTGAATTTGTTAAAATCACAGGCTCAAGGCTCTTTTCAACGTAATGCACAATATGTTTCGGAAAACGAATAGCACTGCTATGTGTGATCTGCGTCCCACCTTCATCAATGCTGCCTTGAACAATGGGCTCAAGGGTATCGGCGTCTTTTATTAACATGACCCCTTTTTGTGCTCCGCCATTCACTAAAACAATATCCATCACCTTACAAATTAATTTTTCTAATACAATTTCACTTGATATGGCACGAGCGGCATTTAAAATGGATTTTAAATCAATAGAATAAGCTCTTGCGTCATTTCCGGCATGCGAAAACTCCCTTACTTGAAAAATGTCGGGGTATTCTTGTTTTAGCAAGGAGATTTTTTTTAGAGCTCCCCATTTATCATAAGCATCAACAGCAGCAAACAAGGCTGTTTTTGCCAAGCGATGAAAGCCTTGATTTTTATAAAATCTTCCCGCCAGCTCATTGATGATACCTTTATCTTGGTTAAATCCATATTTAGCTGCTGCTTCTGCCGCCTCCTCAAAGTATGTCGCTGCCTTTTCCAAATCATTTTCAAAAGCGGCCATTTCAGCTTTTAGTAAAACGTATTTGTGAGCATAATTAGCAGGACTATGGCTCATCCACTTGTTAAATTGCTTCAGATTTCGCTTCATGCGTTTTTTGGCTTGTAATGGATCAAATATCTTGCTGTCATCTTTTAAGCTTCTTAATAGCCATAGTGACTCATAAAAATAATATTCAGGAGCTATGATCAAGAACAACGATTGATCTACCAATTTTCCTAATTTTTTTATAAGGTTTTTAGCAATGCTTTTTTCATTCAGTAAAAATGCAAATTGCAATCGCAATGTATAATGGATAATCATAGCTGATTCATCTGCTATTTTAAATTCGAAATGCCAATCTGGATGATCTTGCCTTCCTTTTAAAACAGAGATCCAGCTGTTTAGTTCATATAAAAAATCATCGGCTAATGTGTATTGTATACTCACTGAAAAATTCCGCTGCCGCTCAATTAAATCAGCTGTTTCTTGTAAACTATGTCCTTTCAAGAAGCTAGATAAGCAAAGAAACGAGCTGTTAGCACCTGCCAGATGTAGATTCCCCGCTTCAATACAAAGTTTTTGAGAATGCTCAAGCATTTGTTCGCTTTCTGTTATATGTTTCTTCCAGTGATTAATATAAGTGCCAAAAATGAAATAAGCACTTGCCCTCAGGATGGTGCTTTCATTTTTATCAGCACTTAAAATAGCCATTTTCCCAAAGTCGTAGCTTTCATCATATCGTCCAAAGCCTGCGCTTAAAATAAGAGCATAATTAATATAAACGAGTGCTGACATGTCTGTTGTCCCATGTTTTAATGTAAGCCGGAACGCCTTTAGTATAAGGAGTGCAGCCAAGTTTTGATTCAGATGATAAGCAGAGGCATTCATCGCTAATAACGTTTTCGTGATCTGTTGGAAATCCTTGTTTTCCATTTTAGGCAGATGCTTGATTGAATCCATTCCATATTTCCTTAAACAGATTCGGGTTTTGAGGAACTCAGCTCCCACCTTCAGCTTGCCAGGTTTTTTATCAATGATCCATCCATATAGCCTAAGTGCCTTCAGACCTGAGTCAACAGAGTCCTCCACCCGATGTACATGTGTGTACAAGGTCATTTTCAAATTGTAAATCTCCAGTTTTTCCTCTTTCGACTTGACTTTATCTAAAGCTTCGTCAAACTTTTCCTCGGAAAATGAAAATTGATTGTTTATATATGCCAGCTCACCAAGTCCCATCGCAATTTGGACGGCTAATTCATAATGATTGCTCCATGCATCATCCCCGATCAGTTTGTTGGCTATCTTAAAAAACGAAAAGGAATCTTTAAATGCAACTCCTTCCTTTGCTTTTTTGCCAGCCAGCATATTCCATTTTGCCAATTGAATTTCTTCATGGGGATGCAGTAATGGAATGCATTGATTATAGTGATTCACGATATCAAATATATTTTTTTCAATTGATCCCTCTTGTTTAGACAAATCGGAAAGGAATCTGCCAATTGTTAAATGCCTTTCTTTACGTTCATCTTTGCTCATTGTTGAGTAAATCGCTTGCTGTACTTTATCATGTAAAAATTGATAGACATCTGATATTCCTTCTGCATAATTGGTATCTTCACCTGGATAACCAGGTGGGTATGTCGTATTGAGCCTAAAAATTAGGCCATCTTCTGTTGGAAGCAATAATAATTTGGCAATCTCGCGATTGTCTTTTTCATTAAACGCAGCCCTCAATAAGGACAGGCAAAATTGATTACCGATACAAGAAGCATCTTTTAACAAATCCTGCACTTCTGCCGGAAGTTGATAAAAACGGTCAATAATAAAATTCACAATATTTTCAGCAAAATTCATATTGTGGAGCTTTTTAAAGTCAATTGTCCATGTTTTTGTCACTTCATCCAAAGCTATGAATCTTTGTTCATAAAATGCTTGAAGCAGCTGTTTAGTGAAGAATGGGTTTCCTTTTGTGATTCTTTGGATAAATATGGCCATTTTCTCTGCTTCTTTGTCGGAACATGCAAAAAGATGTTTGATCCACGCGAGCATATCTTTCTCGTTTAAAGGAACCAATGGGATCTCTATCAGCCTAAGTCCCTTTTGTTTAATATCCTTCAGCATGATGTCAAAGGGGTGGCTGGATGATACCTCATTGTCACGATATGCTCCGATTATTAGTAAATAGCGGTTAACAGGTTGCGATATGGCCACATGGTGGAGCAAATCAATTGTTGCTTGATCTGCCCATTGCAAATCATCTAAAAACAAGACGAGCGGATGTCCCTTTTTGGAAAATACTGAAATAAGCTTATCAAACGAGTAGCGTAAGCGGTTATTTGCCTCCAATGCCGTCACATTCTCGGGCTCTTTTTGTTTTCCGGCAATCCATTGGATCTCAGGAATAATAGAAGCAAGTACAGGCAAATACCCTTCAAGCTCCGTTTCCAATATCTTCTTCCAATAAGCGATCCTTTCACGGCCTTCGGACAATAATTGTTTGATTAGGTCTGTAAAGGCATAAATTAAAGGCGCATATGGTTTTTGTTTTTTTAATAAATCGAATTTTCCAGAAATATAATATCCACGATATTGATAGAGTGGTTGCCGAACCACATGCACGAGAGCTGTTTTACCAATTCCCGACTCTCCCGAAATAAAAGCGATGGTTGAGAGGCCATTACAGCTTCGATCAAGTGCATGACGCAAAGTTTGTTCATCACTTTTTCTCCCGAACAACTTTTGACCGAAGTCGAACTGCGGCGTGTGATCTTTCCCCCCTAAAGGAAAAGCAGGCCTATCTTCGCCTAGTCCAAATCTCTTTTTAAACTCCAATAAATCCTCTTTCAGGCCAAAAGCACTTTGGTATCGAGAATCCGGGTTTTTTTCCAATAACTTCATTACGATATCGGAAAGTAAACGGGGGATTTTAGTATTCAACTCAATTGGCTGCTTTGGGATTTTTGCAAGATGGGCATGAACGAGATCAGCCGGGTCCCGAACTTCAAAAGGAAGCGATTGAGTAAGCATTTGATAGAACAATACACCCAGAGAATATAGGTCAGATCGTTTATCGACGCCCCGGTTCAGTCTACCTGTCTGTTCTGGAGAAATATAGCGTGCCAGTGGACCTGTTGACAATGTGTTTTCATCTTTATGAGCAGTATCCTGGCAAGTTATTTTTACCTTAAAAGGCTTCATACGTATAAGAATGTTGGCTGGATGGATATGTTTATGGATCATTTGTCTGCTATGCAATTGTTGAATGATTGATGCCAATTCTATAGAAATGCTGAGAAAGTGAGCAATATTTAATGTATGTTCTTTTAATAATGTATCCAAGGAAAGTCCATCAAAAAATTCCGTTACTAGAAATGAGTGATTGTTATATTCCCCAATTGATATCGGTCTCAATATTCCGTCTATTTTATGATTTTCAAGGAGATGTGATCTGTAGTTTTGATCTTCAGAGATGTTTGGATTCTCAGGTGAGCGCATTCTAATCAGAACAGGAGAATGAGTGGATTGTTGCACAGCGGATACAAAAACCCACAGCTTGTTTTGATCCAGTATTTTTAGCTCTTCGTAACCAGGTAAATGGATCATATTTACGGCAGCTTTCATAACATTTTCACCTCGTATCCATGATACCCGATTTGAATGATCTGTCTTTACTCAAATCGAAAACTTTAACCAAATTTTAGAAAACTTTAACTGAACTTTAAGAAACTTTAAATATGAGTTATACAAATGCGTGTAGACTATTAAATAATATTAAGTTATGGGGGGAACAGCCTTGAACCAATTGATTGTGGAAGTAAAAAGTAAGGACAAGGAATTAGATATGGAGTGGGTATATTTAATGATTAAGGCAAAGGAAGCCGGATTGACGACAAATGAAATACGTAGTTTTTTGAAAGGCTTCCGTCAATCCGAGTAATGAAATTTATAGCCGATGCCCCGTACCGTTAATATAAAATGAGGGTTTGCCGGATCTGTTTCAATTTTTTTCCTTAGGTTGCTAATATGCACCATAACTGTTCGAAAATCACCTGAACTTTCTTCTCCCCACACATGTTCAAAAATTTGCTCGGTTGTATAAACACGATTGGGACTTTTGGCAAGCAATGTTAAAATATGAAACTCTTTGGCAGATAATTGGATTTCATTTCCATTCATTTGCACAGAATAATTATCCGGATTTATAACAAGTCCATCATAAGAAATTGGAGGTTGAACGTCTTCTTTCTGTTGAAGCAAACGATTTCGTCGGAATTGAGCTTTAACCTTTGCTGTCAAAACAGAGGGGCTAAAGGGTTTGGAAATGAAATCGTCTCCTCCGATTCCAAGCCCAACGATTTTATCTGTATCATCATCTTTTGCACTTAAAAATAAAACTGGTACATCGCTTTTCTTTCTTATTAGCTGGCACACCTCAAATCCATCAAGGCCAGGCATCATAACATCTAAAATCAGCAAATCAGCTCCGTTTGCATTAAAAAGCTCCAATACCCTATCTCCATCCTCTGCTTCAAGTACCCGAAAACCTTCCCTGCTTAAATATATCTTTAATACCTCTCTAATATCTGGATCATCATCCGCTACAATGATATGCCCTTTCAACAACAGCTTCCCCCTTCCTACTATTGATTGAATGGTATATGAATGACATAGTAATATATTACCATTACTTTTCAATAATTACCTTAACAATTTTAGAAATTTTGAGATATATGATTAATACTCTCCGGCATTCAATAAGCCTTTCATTTGCTTATAGAGAGCTGCATAGCATCTATCGTAGTACAGCAAACTCAATTGTCGCTGGATTATTTTGTTCTCTCTAAGAACATTTCTTCTTTTGTGATAGGGATGATAAACTTCCTTTTCAACAAGCACTATTCCTCAGCAGTGATTCTTTGGGTGTTCTGTGTGGGGGTGATCCATAACTTTTTTGATCAGTCCAGCCTCTTAAAGCTTGACATTTGCTAAACAAAAATAACCTTTCTCAACGAGAGGAAGGTTATTTTATCTAGCATGAAACGATCACTTGATATGTGTCATGGTTTCAAAACTTATTTAGGATTTTTATAACACCACTCTGAGTCATATGGTAAAGACTTTAATCTTTGTATGTCTTCCCAACTGTACACCCAATCATAATCTGCAACCCAAAAATAGTCATCAGGATTAGCTTTCAAATAATGATATATAAATTGAAATACTAACTCCTCAACACCATAAACTTCTTCAATTGTACCTGCTTGATACAGTTTGTAATTGGGATTTAATCCCACATACTCATAATCGAAAAAATCAAGATTTGGATTATCCAATGCATCTACATAAAGTATAAACGATTCACTATTCTCTCTTACATTCTTATCATTAATATTCAATGTGGTAGAAAGAAATTGGCCATTGCTGTCATAGTTTTTACTGTTATGAAAATTTAACATGACATCCGCATGGTAAGCAGAAATGATTGAATCAGCTAGAAGACGCTCTGGTGTATATTTTTTTTTGCTTATTAGGATAAAAGCGGTAGTTCCCATCTTTATAAAGCCCCCTTTAAATCATCTAGTGAGTTAACTATTGTAACGCCTTTAGACTTAATATTTTCCAGCATTATTTTATGCTCTGGCCGCAAATTATTTAAAGGCTTGTCAATATACAAAATAACCTTTTTATTTTCAGGATTAAAGAATAACTCATGGGATGCATCAATAAATTTCGCAAATTGCTCTTCTTTTACCCCTTTAATAGATGCTTTGACTTCAATAATCGCATCTTTTGTCACGACATCTAAATCACCGGCAGCTTCTTTATTAACCTTCTTAATCTTCTGGTTATACCCTATGACCTCGGTTTTCTTTCTTACAAAATCTGCAACCTTTGCTTGAGTTGCACTGCCAATGTTTGTACTTTTTAAAGATTGTTGAATATCTCTATTAATATTTTTCGGAGATTGATAATCCCAAATTAGTTTAGTCTTAGCCGGGTTGGTATATTCCGTTGTAGTTCCTTTTGTAACGATGGTGCCAACGATACTAGGTTTTTTCGTCTGCTCATTGGTTGTCTCCTCATGAGCTGTCTCCTTATTGGTTTTCCCCTCCTGAGTTGCCTCCTTATGGGCTGTCTCCTTATGCGGCGTTTCGTCACCTGTCTTCTTAGGGGTGTCCGGCTGCCTGTCAGGCTCTTTTCCGTCATGTTTTTTCGGCGGTTCAGGATGAATCGGAACGTCTGTATTCGATTTACGCAAACCCAGCTTCTCGAGAAGCTTGTGGACATACGGGCGTCCCTTCTTTCCCACCCAGCTAAGCGCTTTGCCGAATGGAATTCGGTTTAGCATAATGCTTCCGGCGGCGGAAAGCGCTCTTTCGGGTGTCAACAGCTTCTTCGGATCGCGAATATAACTGGCAATTTCATGCCCGCTCCCGGCGATTCCCATCCCCGTCATTGCAATTCCCAAAGCCGGCCAGAAGCCAACAAAGAGCATGGATAGTGCTAGAGCTCCCAGTAGAAGTGCTCCCTGTTCATACCAATTCAGCCGATTCCACCAATCTTGCAGTGAATCGAACATGCAGGTAAAACATGCTGATTCAGCAACACCTGAATGTGCACCGATGCCCGCAAACAGTCCAGCCACGAGCAGAAACACAGTAAGCCCAGTTAATACCTGACAAAGAGCTTTAACCCGAGCTTGGACAGGCTCCTGTCTATTGGCAGCTTCGTTATTCCCATAAAGGATATGAAACCCAAGTTCCCTGCGTTCCCGGTAAAAGCCAAGCCAATAGATGAATTTCTCACGGTCCAGACAAAAAGAGTAGGTCATATTCCATAGTTCGGTAAATGGATTCAGAAATGGTTCGTTTGGCAGTGCCGGAAGCCGACTCCGCATTTTATTCAATGACAGGTAGTCAGCAAAAATCGATGTAAACAGCATCAGCAGGAAGGTCGATTGAGTTTTATAACCGCGGCCGGTCCAATCACTCAGCTGCAATACCCAACCTGGAAGCTGATGCTGACCGTTATAAGTAGCATGATCCAAAATGGCCCAAAGCAAAATAATTGTCGGAAACAGAAAAAGCCATTTCGTCAGTTTTTTGCGCAACCGATAAGCAATTCCAATGGAGAGCCCGATCATAGCAGTATGTACAGGATGACTGACAGTCATGACTGTCGGAAGCAGACTTTCTTCGAAGCGCCCAGGAAATAGTGAGAACAAGTCCCAATGAATCGTTTCTCCACCCAGCATAGTGAAACTGTAACCAAACTTTTCTGCGAGAACACCTGAACTTAGCCACCTTCGGGAGAGCTCTTCCATCAGTTGGAAGCCGATGCCAGTTGCCGCCCCAATGAGCGTATAGTCACTTAAACTCAAGGCGGAGGCACGGCGTGAGAACAACAGAAACACTCCTAAAGGAAGTAGCTTCCATAGTTCTTCGAAAATAGGAGTGATGACAGCTAGGGACCAAACATCGGACGTTTTTCCGCTGAAAACCATGTGAAAAGCATTAACTGTAAGTGTCGTAAGTGGTACAACCAAATAAACGCCTGACAGTACAAACAATACGACCGTCTTCCATGGCAATGTTTTGCTTCGGCACAAAACCCAAAATTGAAGTAATACATAGAACGACCATAAATACTGGACCAGCATGGTACGTGCTTCTTTAACAAAAAATAGGCTTAAAACAAAAATAATGAGCGATAACCAAGAAAAAATCGTATAAGCTATTTTAATGAACGGATGTTTCTCGGTCCATGATCGGCAAATTCGGATGACGGATTCAAGAAAATCCCGTATTCCAGTTCGGACAGACCAAATCGTATTCATCGCAGCCCCCTTCGAGTGCTGACCTTGTTTGAGCGGAGCATCTCCCTTGACCACGCCCAGTCATGAGTTTCATCTCAACACTGCGACTGGACGAAATATCTTCGCTTCTCTTTTCTTAACATATGGGATGAGGCGGGATCTCAATTTACTATCCTTGTAGCCACTCGCGCACACAGCCCTTAGATCGATCATCATGTATGGGTTCCTTACAAAAGGGCTCGGATAAGTGCATGCCAACATCGCTCTCCTCCTGGGAACAAGTATATCGAAGTACGAAAACAACATATTTTAACTTCATTCAGCAGAAGTCTCCCACTTCTGCAAGTGGTGAGATGAATGCGTGTTGGTATTCCATTCAGCGGGGGTTCAAACTCCGGCTGAATAAAGTTAAAGCCTCCGGTGGATGCCACAGATTTTCAGAGGAAATTTATCGAGCCGAGCTCGATAAAATCTGGGCGCAAACACGCCAAGGCGCATTTGATCTTTCTTTACACATTTGGGTATTAGCTATAAGTGTTCCATTAGNCGAGCTCGATAAAATCTGGGCGCAAACACGCCAAGGCGCATTTGATCTTTCTTTACACATTTGGGTATTAGCTATAAGTGTTCCATTAGGTTTTACTCGTTCTCTAATCAATCAGGTGAGTAGCATCTTCCAATGAAACGTTGCTAATCATTCTTTTTATTGGTTAGATCATCAATATTCTTGTCTCCTTCCTCTTTGATCTCATCATAAACCTCGTTTCCACTTTTAGTAACGGCATTATACAAACGATCCCCCGTATCACGGGCAAAAGTCCATGCGAAATTCTTGCGTTCAGTAACTTGATTCAAAATCTCGCCATGAGGGATTGTATTTCCATATTTATTTTCAAGGAATCTTTGGGCCGCCAACAATTTTTCATATTCTTTGTTCGCTAAAATTTGCATATCTATTTTTGTATTGTTAATCCTTCCTTGCTTCTTTTCTTTTTGTTTATTTGCGTCTCCTTCTCCTTTTTCTTTCCATCTGGTCCACTCGCCGCGCAATTTATCGTATGCCTTATTGAGGTAATCTTTTAGTGCCTCGTCATTATCAACTGAAGTAAATTCTCCTCCGCCTGATGCAGCCACTTGTCGAAGCAGCTTCTGTCCTTCGTTATCCACTGCAAAACCAATGATATTTACAACGGTTTTTACTTTGGCCTGATTGAGTTCTTTTGCAATCTTCGCCGGATTACCACCACAGGTTTCGATGCCATCACTTACGACATAAACAACCGAATCAGTTGTCTCTGGGTTCATATCCTTTTTTACAGACTCCAAGGCATTAGCAATCGGTGTCCAGCCGGCTGGCTTAACACTCTCTAAAGCTTTTGAAATCTGCTTTGTCTGGTCACCTTGGCCATGAAAGATCTCTTCTGTACTGCTGCATGACAGCTGCTTATCTTTTTCATTCCCGGTCCCTTTATGTCCATATACCCGCAAAGATACTTCCGCATTCTCAGGTAATTTATCTGCGAAGATCTGAATCGCTTCTTTTGCTGAATCCATTTTTGATTTACCGTTGATTTGTGCCTCCATACTGCCACTGGCATCCAGTAGGATAGAGATGTTCAGTTTCCTGCTTGCGGGTAACGTGATTTTTCCGTCTGGCCGCAGATTATCCACTTTCACTTCGGTATCAAAGTTTTCAAAGGTAGTAATATAAGAACTGTAGTCTTCACCCAATAGAAGGAGTAATTTTTCCGTATATTGATCAGCAGTCAAGTTATCTGGTAATTGGTCCAATTCGGCTTGAACTTTCTGTTCATCATAATTGGAACCGGCAAAACGTCCTGCAGGTTTCATTAACATTTCTTCATCCGTTAAGGGAGTCTGGGGTTCACTTTTTTTCGATTCCATTTGAGGCTGAACTTCGGAATTGGGTTCAGTTTTAGGTGCGCTTTCAACTGTTTTTGATTGTTTCTGAACTTTTACATTCTCCTTCTCAGGTTCATTTTCGCTACAGCCCGCTAGCAAAAAGATTAAGGTTACAAAAATAAAGATAGATCTTTGAATCATTCACTTACCTCCAATTCAAATTCTCGTAAAATATCATCGAACTTAGTGGGAAAATAAACGAAAGGGACCGCCTTAATAGCGTGATCTTCCTTCTCGTATTTGCCAAACCATGTTCAGGTTATATTTCTTGTTGTCTCATATTTTAAAAAGCTCATCTCGAAAATAACCAAAGTTTGTGAAATAATTGCTTTTATGTTTCGTTACTGGATGGCTCAAATAAACATAGTGAGCTAGCCGGATTGAATAATTTCATAAACGGAATATTTAAACTTCATTCAGCAGAAATCTCCCACTTCTGTAAGTGGTGAGATGAATGCCTATTGGTATTCCAT
>NZ_QYTW02000043.1 GCF_003605405.2 Siminovitchia terrae
CGAAGCAAGAGCCGTACGCTCTCTCACTTACACAGTTTAGTTTACACTCCCACAATATGTGAAATTCTCTTTGAATATACTTCATTCAGCTTTTCGGCGAGAGAACACGCCCGTCATCGAAAAGCTTATGTTTTTCCTTCGTGCGATGTTATGCTGCCGAAGCTCTTCTTCTCCTGTGGTTCCATCGCCACTAGGACTTCCGTCCGTCGGAGCTGGACATAAATATCATCTATTTTATCTATACAATTACCCATGGAAAAACGGCTGCTAACCTAGCAGCCGTCCAAAATAAATCGAGGTCCCCCATTTTACCGGAAGTAAAATGGAGGAACCCAAAATGATTTCGAAATATGCCTTGATTGAAAAGTTGGATGTCAGTCAAAACAGCTTTCTTCAGCACCAAATGGCTCAAACATTAAATCGGAAATGGATGACATCGCCATCCTGTACCAAATATTCTTTTCCTTCCAAACGCACTTTTCCTGCTTCTCTTGCAGCGCTCATAGAACCAGCATCCCGTAAATCTTCGTAGGAAACTGTTTCAGCGCGAATAAATCCTTTTTCAAAATCAGTATGGATGATTCCGGCACATTGCGGAGCTTTCATCCCTTTTTTGAATGTCCATGCACGGACTTCTTGCTCCCCGGCAGTAAAATAAGTAGCCAATCCCAAAAGATGATAGGCTGCACGAATTAATTGGTCTAGTCCAGATTCCTCAATTCCCAATTCTTCAAGGAACATCGCTTTCTCATCATCATCCAGCACTGCGATCTCTTCTTCGATTCTGGCACTAATGATAATGACTTCCGCGTTATCTTTTTCCGCATAGTCCATCACTTTTTTCACGTATTCGTTGCCTGATGGATCAGCCAAATCGTCTTCTCCGACATTCGCTACATATAAAACAGGCTTGCTTGTCAGTAAATGAAGTTGTTTGACAATTTTAAGCTGGTCATCGGAAAAATCAATGGCTCTTGCCGGCTGGTCAGATTCGAAAGCGGCTTTCAATTTGCTCAGCACTTCAAATTCCGCCATGGCATCTTTGTCTTTTTGCTTCGCCATTTTTTCAACGCGGCCAATACGTTTTTCAACAGATTCCAGATCTGCCAAAATCAATTCGAGATTGATCGTCTCAATGTCGTCAATCGGATCTACTTTTCCCGATACGTGCGTGATGTCGCCATCAGCAAAACAGCGAACGACATGGCAAATAGCGTCCACTTGGCGGATATGGGACAAGAATTTATTTCCGAGTCCTTCCCCTTTGCTCGCGCCTTTGACGATTCCGGCGATATCAGTAAATTCAAAAGCCGTTGGTACAGTTTTCTTCGGCTTGACAAGTTCAGTCAATTTTTGGAGACGGTCATCCGGAACTTCTACGATCCCGACATTAGGGTCAATCGTACAGAATGGATAGTTCGCTGCTTCCGCTCCCGCTTTCGTAATTGCATTGAATAAGGTTGACTTGCCTACGTTTGGCAAACCAACAATCCCTGCTGTTAGGGCCATTTCGGTCACTCCTCTTTGTCAGGACAGGCTCTGCCCCCAATCCATTCATAATTATAGAGACTGAAAGGAAAAAGCGCAAGGTGAATTGCAGTAGCTTTGCCCCATACAAGAGTAAAAACCGCAAGCTCTCTGTCCTTTCAATAGAAAAAAAGCATGATGTCACTCCTCATGCTTTTCTAAAATCTTTTTCATTTTTCTTGTGAACTCCCGCCTTGGGAGCATAACGCTGTGTCCACAGCCTTCGCATTTTATGCGGATATCCATCCCCATTCGTATAATCCGCCAACGATTAGTTCCGCATGGATGAGGTTTTTTCATTTCAACAACGTCGTGAAGGTTAAATTCCTTTTTTTCCATTCTTATCCCCCTTGTCGGTCACCAAAATGATTGTTTTGCTGGTGGTCGCTCCCTTGCATCATCACAATTCGCTGATACGGGACTTCCACCTGTTGTGCATCTAATTCAAGTTTAATTGCCTTTCGAAGCTCTCTTGCAATAAACGAATTTTGGAGCGGCAATGTCTCTGCAGTTACCCGCAGTACAATTTCGGATGCGCCTAATTGCTGGACCCCTAGTACGCTGGGCGTCCCAACAATCTGTTCATATTTTTGCGGCATTGTTTTCAGCAAATCTTCAATCAAAGCTTCCACTTTTTTCAAATCCGCCTGATAACCAAGATAAATATCTACAACCGCTACACTATTATGAAGGGAAAAATTCGTCACTTCTGTAATATTGCCATTTTGAAGAATGTAGAGCTCACCTGTCCAGTTCAATATTTTTGTTGTCCGAAGTCCAATTTCTTCGACGGTTCCTTCAAATTCTCCAATTCGAACATAGTCTCCAACGGAAAACTGATCTTCAAAGATGATAAAAAAGCCACCAATGATATCTTTTACAAGGTTTTGTGCGCCAAATCCAACGGCAAGTCCCAGAATGCCCGCACCTGCCAGAATTCCTTTCACATCAATTGATAATGCAGAAAGAATTGTGACGATAGCAATAAAATAAACCGTATACGCCAGGATATTTTGCAACAGCTTGATAAGCGTTGCTTCACGCCTCTCCGAAAATTGCATCGGCACATTGGATCTTCTTTTGAATATTCTTCCAATCGCAGCCTTTCCGACTCGTATGACGATGTTAGACACAATAATAATAATGATGATTTTTAAAGCGATCAAACCATAATTGATCCATAATTCAGGGTTGGTCAGCTTTTTTATCAATATATTCGTTTCCTTCTCGATATCTGGAAGTGGTTTCTCCATTTTTGTTCACCTGATCCAATTCTTGAATTCGTTCCTTTATTTTAACAATAAATGATGCCCCTTTCCAATGATAAAAAGTCTTCTCTTGCCCATCTCCATGTATAGAAAATGGCAGTTCTTCGTATACTGATTATCAAATAAGGAAATTGAACGGTCTACTATGACGAGTGCAAAGGGGGATTGGAGTGGAGCAACAGAATATAATTGATACTATTGTACATTTTGAGGATCAAATAGCGGTTCATAAAATATCCGATGCTCTTTTGGACCTTCTTCCCTCACGGAAAAATCAGCCTGTCATCATCATTTGCATTGGAACAGACCGGTCAACCGGGGATTCACTTGGACCATTAATCGGATCTTTCTTATCTGAAGCCGGAATGAATTTCTTTCATGTTTACGGGACCTTGGAGAATCCCGTACATGCCATGAACCTGAAGGAAATTTTGAAGCATGTAAAAAAAACATACAAAAATCCGTTCATCATTGGTATAGACGCTTGTTTGGGCAGAATTGAAAGCATCGGTGAAATCAAGGTTGGCACAGGTCCAATTAAGCCTGGAGCTGGGGTAAATAAAAAGCTCCCAGAAGTAGGAGAAGCTTTTATTACAGGCATTGTCAATATGGCTGGACATATGGAATTCGTCGTACTCCAAAATACACGTTTGAACCTAGTTATGAAGCTGGCAAAAAAGATATCCGCAGCCCTTGTCGAAACGGACAGAATTTATGACAAAAAAAGAACCTTCCAGTCAATTGGTTTCAATCTTGTAAAAAGAAAATCAGCTAAATAAAAAAAGCGTAAGCGCAAATTGCGGGGTCTGACCCCCGCCGCGGTAATGCGTTAAAGCAGTGGGGGTCAGACCCCTAAATAAAAAAGAAACAGGTGCCTCTCCTGTTTCTTTTACATGATTTCTGCTGGGAAAAAATGCATTATGGCAACGATTATTGCCACTACCAGAATGCTTGGCAGCAGGTTGGCCACTCGGATTTTCGTCAAGCCAACCAAATTTAGGCCTATAGCAAAAATCATCATTCCTCCAGTTCCTGTCATTTCCACTATAAAAACATCCATCAATTCCTGAGGTACAACTTGATTGATTTGGGTTGCAAACAAAGCAATTGTCCCCTGGTAAAGAACAACAGGGATGACGGAGAAAATGACACCAATTCCAAGTGTCGTCGATAAAATAAGGGCCGTAAATCCATCAATGATTGCTTTCGTGTACAGCACATTGTGGTCATTCCGGATTCCGCTGTCCAGAGCCCCAATGATTGCCATAGCACCAATCACAAAAATCAGTGTAGCAGTGACGAATCCCTGAGCAATACTCCCCGTACCGGCTGATCCCATCTTTTTTTCCAGCCATTTGCCCACAGCTCCAAGCTTGTCTTCGAGCGCCCACCATTCACCCAGGACTGCTCCAATAACAAGGCTGATAATGACGATTAAAAAGTTTTCACTTTTAAAGCCCATCTGCAGTCCGAGAGCCATGACAGCCAATCCAATCCCATACATGACTGTTTCCTTCATCTTTTCCGGAATGGTTTGGAGAAATCTGCCAAGCAGCGTACCTACGATAATGCAGACTCCATTCACAATCGTCCCCAATAAAATCATGAACTCACCCAACTTTTCCTATCAAAGGAACTTCTGTTTATTCACTTAACCCCATTATTTCCAAAATACGTTCCAAATCTTCTGGGGAAAGGAACTCGATTTCGATTTTCCCCTTTTTCTTAGTCTGACTTATTGTCACCGTTGTTCCAAATTTTTCTCTCAGATGATCTTCCCGTTCCCTTATGAAAACGTCTTTCTTAATGACTTTCTTTGTTGTTTCACGTGGAACATTTTCATTAAGCTTTTGGATTAGCCTCTCTAATTGACGGACATTTAGTCCTTCTTTTATCGTCTGGTCTGCAACAGAAAGCATCTTGTTCTTCTGCTTGAGCCCAAGCAACGTCCTGCCATGACCCATCGTTAATTTTCCATCAGTAATCAGCTTTTGGATTTTCGGGGGCAATGTCAGCAGCCTAATATGGTTAGCAATATAAGGCCTACTTTTCCCAAGCCTTCTGGCAAGATCTTCTTGTGTAACGCCGAGCTTGTCCATTAAAGTTTGATAGGCCGCAGCTTCTTCCATTGGCGTCAAATCCTCACGCTGTAGATTTTCCAAAACAGCGAGTTCCATCATTTGAGCATCATTAAATTCTCTGACCACTGCAGGAATTTTTTTGAAATGGGCAGCTTTTGCTGCACGGAATCGCCTTTCTCCCGCAACAATTTCATACCCTTTTCCACTTTTTCTTACGATAATCGGCTGTAAAATGCCGTGCTCCTTAATGGATTCCTTGAGCTCGTCAATCGCTTCAGCGGAAAAAATTTTACGTGGTTGATAGGGATTGGGCTTGATTTCGGTCAATTGGATTTCCCGTACCGTCTCCTCTGTCCCTACATCCACATCTATGTTCGCAAACAAAGCATTAATGCCTTTTCCAAGTCCTTTAGCCAACTTCAGCCACTTCCTTTGCGAGTTCTAAGTAAACTTCCGCTCCCCTTGATCTAGGATCATAAATGATGATCGGCTGCCCGTGACTCGGTGCTTCACTCAGCCGGATATTTCTAGGAATCACCGTTTGATAGACTTTATTTTGAAAGTATTTCTTCACTTCTTGAATCACTTGGAGACCAAGATTGGTCCTGGCATCTAGCATCGTCAGAAGCACACCCTCTATCATCAGGTCCTGGTTTAAATGTTTTTGCACAATCCGAACTGTGTTTAATAGTTGACTGAGTCCTTCCAACGCATAATATTCGCATTGCACAGGAATCAAAACTGAATCAGATGCCGTCAAGGCATTAATTGTCAGTAATCCGAGTGATGGAGGGCAGTCTATCAAAATAAAATCAAATTGATCCCTTACTTCATCCAAGGCGCGTTTCAAACGGACCTCCCTTGAGATGGTCGGAACTAGCTCAATTTCAGCCCCCGCCAATTGAATAGTCGATGGGACCACCGACAAATTTTCCACCGTCGTTTCCTGGATCACTTTTTTAATATCCGTATCATCAACAAGCACGTCATAGACGCATTCGTTGACATCCCCTTTGTCAATCCCCGCTCCGCTTGTCGCATTCCCTTGCGGATCTATATCTACGATTAATACTTTTTTTCCGATGTAAGCCAAACAGGCCCCTAAATTGATAGAGGTGGTCGTTTTTCCGACTCCCCCTTTTTGGTTGGCTATGGAAATAATCTTTCCCAACAATTTCACCTACCCCTTACTTCCTACGAAAATTGTTCGCACCTAATCTATTTTAACAAATAATACGCCGCATTTAATCTTAAATCCTAAAATATTTAAGACATCATTTTTTATCTTTATAAGAAGTAGTAGACGGCAGTTTCGCATAATATAAAAATACAGGAACAGTACTTTTCTTTGAAAATATAAATAAAAAAAATCCGACTCTCTATTAAAGAGCCAGATTTTCAATTTAGCAAATAATAAGGAGTTGAAAAATATTATACAAAAACTAAGCCAATAAACAAATAGGCAATACTAGCATTTATCGCAACAGCTAGAGAATAGGGAATCTGTATCTTCACATGCTCCATATGATCAAACTTGCATTTACAGAGAAAGCGTAAAGTGCAGGATAATAGCCCTATCAAAAAATGGCACCAACAATAAGGAATCCTGATGAATATACATTATCAGGATTCTAATCTATCCAAATGGAAAGCACAATATTAATCTACAATAACGATAAAGCATCTTAAATAATAGCAAGAAAATACATTCTTATTTTTTTGGAATTTTAATAGTGATTTGGTAATATTGATCGAAATCTTCCTCTGTAGAATCCAGTTTAATTCCTGTATCAGCTACCATAGAAAGTGACTGGCGGATCGTATTGACGGCAATCCGCATATCTTTGCTGACCGCTTTTCGTCTTTTGGCAGGCTTAGGCTTTTCATCCGAAAGAATCTTGGCCACCTGCTCTTCCGTCTGTTTGACATTCAAATTATTTTCAATGATAACTTCCATTAATTTAATTTGTTTCTCTGCCTCTTTTAATGGAATCAAAGCACGGGCATGACGCTCGGTAATTTCCTTTTTTAAAAGACCTTCCTGTACTTCTTCCGGAAGTTTAAGAAGACGAAGTTTGTTTGCCACAGTGGATTGACCTTTTCCAAGTCTCTGAGCCAATGCTTCCTGCGTCAAATTATGAATTTCCAGCAGCTTTCCGTACGCTAAGGCTTCTTCAATAGGAGTCAATTCCTCCCTTTGCAGGTTCTCTATCAAAGCGACAGAGGCTGTCTCCGTATCATTCAAATTTTTAATAATAGCGGGTATTTCATCCCATCCAAGCATCTTGACAGCGCGAAATCTTCGTTCGCCCGCAATAATTTCAAATTGTTCATTTTCTGCTTCTCTGACGACAATCGGCTGGATGATTCCGTGTGTATGGATCGTACGGGCCAGTTCCTCTATTTTTGAATCATCAAAAATAGTTCGTGGTTGGAACCGGTTCGGAAAAATGGCGGAAACAGAAATATTCCTTACTTCTTCCCGTTCTACCAAATCTTCTGCCTCTCTCTCATTCTCTATAGGCAGCTCTTTATCACCCAATCCAAAAAAACGCGAGAAAGGATGTTTCATCCTTCTACACCACCTTGAAATAGTAACTCCCTTTTATACATCATACTATTTTTTTAGCTATTTTTCCTGCCGTATTTTAAAAAGCTGAAGACGGCTGAGCAATACTTCTAGTGTATCTAGGTTCTATCTTAAAATATAAAAAATTATTCCAATGGCAATTTATTGGGAGTCCCTGGCTTTCGTGGGTATTTTTTAGGTGTTTTTTTCACCTTTTCCACAATGATGATATTACGCTCACTTTCTTCAATCGGCAGTTGGAAAGAATGGACATCCACTAATTTTCCACCGAGCAGCTTGAGCGCTTTTTCACTGGCGGCAAGTTCCTCTTCAGCATTGGCAGCCTTTAACGCGACGAATAGGCCGTCCTGTTTGACAAGCGGCAAGCAAAGTTCACTCAAAACAGACATTCTTGCAACGGCACGTGCCGTCACCAAATCAAACTGCTCGCGGAACTCTTCTTTTTTCGCAAAGGTTTCCGCCCTGTCATGGAAAAAGAATGTGTCGTTAAGCTCCAATTCCTTTGCAAGCTCCTCTAAAAAAGTGATTCGTTTTTTCAATGAATCTACAATGGTCACTTTGATTTCCGGAAAACAGATTTTCAGTGGAATACTAGGAAATCCGGCACCTGCCCCCACATCACAAAGTGACAAAGTTTGATTCAAATCGAGAAAAAAACCCGCGCTCACCGAATCATAGAAGTGCTTTAAATACACTTCATCATGATCGGTAATCGCTGTTAGATTCATTTTTTCATTCCACTCTACAAGGATCTTATAATAAAGTTCGAATTGCTCCAACTGGCGGGCGCTTATTTCGATTCCTTTGTTCTTCAGTTGTTCCGTAAATTGCTCAATATTCATTTGGCTGACCCTTTCTTAAGCATGTGAAATTATATATGGAGGGATAATGATTGTCTAGCTACAGTGCTTATCGACTAGCAGACCTCGCGCCTCCTTCTACGATAAGTCAACATCGGTTCCGACGTATAGGAAGTACTAGTGCAGGCGAAGCGACAGGACGTCGCGATTTGAGCCTGCCGACGGACAGGACGTCCTAGTGCCCCCGATGCCACAGGATGTGGCGATTGGAGGCGGCCAGCGCTTGTCGCCCTTAAGCGGCCGTCTTACACTTTTCTTATACCCGGGCAATTTTTCCATGCTCAATATACACTAAAAGGATGGAGATATCTGCCGGATTGACTCCTGAAATGCGAGACGCTTGAGCAATGGAAAGCGGGCGCACTTTGTTCAGCTTCTGGCGTGCCTCTGTTGCAATTCCATTGATGGCATCATAATCAATATCTTCAGGTATCTTCTTATTCTCAAGTTTTTTCAGTTTTTCCACCTGTTGCAAAGATTTTTCGATATAGCCTTCATATTTGACCTGAATTTCCACTTGTTCGATCACATCTTCAGGCAGCTCTTTTTCAGCAGGTATCAACTGAACAATATGAGAATATTTCATTTCAGGTCGCTTCAACAAATCGGATGCACGAATCCCGTCTTTCAATTCGCTCCCGCCTGCTTCTCGGATGAGCGCCTGTGTTTGTTCATTCGGTTTTAAAATTGTTTTTTGCAGGCGTTTGATTTCCGTTTCTATATCCGCTTTTTTCTTCATGAATTTATTATATCTTTCCTGGGAAATTAATCCGATTTCATATCCTAGATCTGTCAGACGAAGATCGCAATTGTCCTGGCGGAGCAAAAGCCGATATTCTGCACGTGAAGTCAGCAGACGATACGGCTCGTTCGTTCCTTTTGTGACAAGATCATCAATTAGGACACCGATATATGCGTCCGAGCGGCTTAAAATAACTTCATCTTTTCCAAATATATTTCTCGCCGCGTTAATCCCCGCCATCAGTCCTTGAGCCGCTGCCTCCTCATATCCGGACGTTCCGTTGATCTGTCCAGCAGTGTAAAGATTTTTGATCTTTTTCGTTTCCAACGTCGGCCAGAGCTGAGTAGGTACGATCGCATCGTATTCAATGGCATAACCCGGTCTCATCATCCGGGCATTTTCCAATGCTGGAATTGTTTTGAGTAGCTTATGCTGTACTTCTTCCGGCAAACTGGTTGATAGTCCCTGAACATATACCTCATTCGTATGCCGTCCCTCCGGCTCCAAAAAAATCTGATGGCGCGGCTTGTCGCTAAAACGTACAACCTTGTCTTCAATAGAGGGACAGTAGCGGGCGCCAGTTCCTTTGATCATTCCTGAAAACATCGGGGAACGATGGAGATTTTCATCAATTAGCCTGTGAGTATGTTCATTCGTATACGTCAGCCAGCAAGGCAGTTGGTCTGTGATCATTTTCGTTGTTTCATAGCTGAATGCCCTTGGCTCCTCGTCTCCCGGCTGGATCTCCGTCAGGCTATAGTCAATTGTCTGGCTGTTGATCCGCGGCGGCGTTCCCGTTTTGAACCGTTCCGTTTCAAAGCCAAGCTCTTGCAAATGTTCCGAAAGCTTGATAGAAGGCTGCTGATTATTTGGACCGCTAGAATATTTCAATTCCCCCAAAATGATTTCACCGCGAAGGAACGTCCCTGTTGTGATGACAACAGCTTTGGAACGGTAAATAGCGCCTGTCATTGTAACGACACCGTGGCATATCCCGTCCTCTACAAGCAGCTTGTCGACCATTCCCTGATGCAATGTAAGATTCGGTTCATTTTCAAGCGTGTTTTTCATTTCATGCTGGTATTGGAACTTGTCGGCCTGTGCCCGCAAAGCTTGGACTGCCGGTCCTTTTCCGGTATTCAGCATTCTGATTTGAATAGCCGTTTTATCGATGTTTTTTCCCATCTCACCACCGAGAGCATCGATCTCTCTGACGACAACTCCTTTAGCCGGACCTCCGATGGACGGGTTGCATGGCATGAAAGCGACCATATCCAGATTGATGGTAATCATCAAAGTTTTCGCACCCATTCTGGCGGCTGCCAGGCCTGCTTCACATCCAGCATGCCCCGCCCCTACTACAATGATGTCATATTGGCCTGCTTCATATTGCTGCATCCGTCTTACCTCCTTTAAATTATTTTCCTAAACAAAATTGAGAGAATAACTGGTCAATCAAACTATCCTGTACGGTATCTCCGATAATTTCGCCAAGCAGTTCCCACGTTCTTGTCATATCGATTTGGACAATATCAATTGGAGTACCCGCTACAATGCCTCCCTGCACATCTTCGATTGCTTGAAGCGCCTGATGTAAAAGGGCGATATGGCGGCTGTTTGAGACATACGTGATATCACTGGCTTCCAATTCTCCATGGAAAAACATATCTGCTATCGCCTGCTCCAGATCGTCAATTCCTTCTTCTTGAAGCAAAGATGTAGTAATGACCTTATGTTTTCGGGCAGCTTGTTTTACTTCATTCATATCTATTTTCCGTGGCAGGTCCGTCTTATTGACAATGACAATGACATCCATGCCTTCGACGGCTGCAAACAGCTGCTCATCCTCCGGCGTGAACGGTTCGGCTGAATTCAACACAAGTAAAATCAGATCCGCTTCCTTGAGAACCTTCCTTGAACGCTCAACACCGATTCTTTCCACTATATCTTCCGTTTCCCTTATACCCGCCGTATCCACCAGGCGTAAAGGTACTCCGCGCACATTCACATATTCTTCAATGACATCCCTTGTTGTTCCCGGAATATCCGTAACAATAGCTTTATTTTCCTGAACAAGGCTGTTAAGCAGTGATGACTTGCCGACATTCGGACGACCGATAATGACCGTCGATAGTCCTTCACGCAATATTTTACCTTGTTCAGCCGTTTTTAGTAATTTGTTTATCTCTTTTTGAATATGATCCGCTTTTTCAGTCAACATGCGGTGCGTCATTTCTTCCACATCATCATATTCAGGATAGTCAATGTTCACTTCCACATGAGCCAAAGTTTCAAGGATTTCCTGACGCAAGGCAGTAATCAATTTTGAAAGGCGCCCTTCCATTTGATCCAGTGCCACATTCATCGCCTTGTCCGTTTTTGCACGGATTAAATCCATGACAGCTTCTGCCTGGGATAAATCGATTCTCCCATTAAGGAATGCTCTTTTTGTAAATTCCCCAGGTTCTGCAAGACTTGCCCCGTTGTTTAACACTAACTGAAGCACACGGTTAACGGACATCATCCCGCCATGGCAGTTGATTTCCACGACATCCTCTTTCGTATATGTTCGCGGTGCCCTCATAACACTTACCATTACTTCCTCTATCGTTTCCTCTGTTCTCGGCTGGATGAGCCGTCCATAATGAATCGTATGGGAAGCAACCTCATTCAACTTCTTTCCGCTTGCGCTTCGAAAGATTTTGTCCGCTATATCAACTGCTTCCTCACCGCTAATCCGGACGATGGCGATTCCGCCTTCTCCGAGCGGCGTGGAAATTGCCGCTATCGTATCAAAATCCAACATGCTCACCACTTCTTTACAAGAATATATTTAAATACATCCACAATATAATTTTCGACCAAAACCATCGGCTCTATCCACAAGCTAAAAGCCGTACTCTTTATTTTAACTTATCCACATGTGAATAACAATGCAGCGTAATTACGTTTCTCTAAAAATTAATAATGAGAAAGAAGGAAGAAGGATTTCACAAAGGAGGAAGCAGCAATTATTTTGGAAAAAATCTTTAGGATAGAATGAATGGTTGGTTAGATCTTTTACACGATATTTATTTAAACTGAGTGTCAGTCTCCCTACTTAGTTAGACTGTCTTAATGAAGGCGAATTGTTACTTTTGCGGACTTTCGTATGTTCAGACTTTTATTTTCCTCACATAACTGGACTTATTGCCCTCTCTTTACGACTGAATTCCTACTTTTTTTCGTTGCACGGAGCTCTTGAATCATTTTCTCATCTTCATATCATCCCACACAAAAAAAAACACCTCCCATTTGGGAGATGTCATTTAGGCTGGATCACAACATATCGATTCGGCTCTTCCCCTTCGGAAATCGTCTCGACATCTTCGTTTTCAGCAAGTATTGTATGTATAATTTTTCGTTCATAATTAGGCATTGGCTCCAGTGAAACCGGCTCTCCTATCTGCGTTGCTTTGGAAGCAAGCCTTTCGGCAAGACGCACGAGCGTTTCCTTTCGCCTATCCCTGTAATCTTCCGGATTCAGAATCACTCTTACATAATGGGATGAATGCCGGTTGGCTACAAGCTGCGTCAAATATTGTAAGGCATTAAGGGTTTGCCCTCTTTTTCCGATAAGCAAGCCCATCTTTTCTCCCGAAATATTAAACATAACATTGCGGCCATCTTTTTCGACAATATCCATTTCCGCTTCAATTCCCATATTTTGAACGATGCCTTGTAAAAACTGCTTTGCTGATTCGATAGCGCCCGGCTTTGCTGTCACCTCAACGACAACCGGACGTGATCCAAACAGTCCAAATAATCCTTTTTTTCCCTGGTCAATAATGTTGACTTCCACTTGATCTTCTGTAGTTTCTAGTTGAGCCAAAGCCGATTGTACTGCTTCTTCCACGGTTGATCCGGTTGCAGTGACTTGTCTCACTTCTTAGCTCCCCTCACCTTTCCATCTTTGGCAGCTGTACTTGCAACAACCGGGGGCTTAATAAAATACGTCTGAACAATCATGAAGATATTACCGACCACCCAGTATAAGGAAAGCGCTGCTGGAAAATTGATTGCAAAAATCAGAATCATGACCGGCATAATGTAAAGCATCATTTGCATTTGTGGATTAACACCTTCTGAACCGGCCATCATTAGTTTTTGTTGCAGGAAAGTTGTAACCCCCGCAATAACCGGTAATATATAGAAAGGATCCGGTGCACCCAAGTCAAACCAAAGGAATGTGTGGGTGGCAATTTCTTCTGTTCTGATAATAGCCTGATAAAAACCAATCAGAATGGGCATTTGAATTAACAGCGGGAAACAACCTGCAAGCGGGTTAACACTATGCTTTTGGAAAAGCTGCATCATTTCCTGCTGCAATTTTTGCTGTGTTTGTGCATCTTTGGAACTGTATTTTTCCCTCAATTTCTGCATTTCCGGCTGAAGCACCTGCATTGCTTTTGAATTCTGTGTCTGCTTGATCATCAGCGGCAGGATTGCTAAACGAATCAATAATGTAACAATCACGATTCCCAATCCGTAGCTATTTCCAAAAAGTTCGGCGGTACTTGTAATGAGCCATGATAAAGGATAAACAATATATTTGCTCCAAAAACCAGTGCTTTCAGCTGTGATGGGCACAGGGTCATTGATTGTCGAGCAGCCCGCTGCTATGACTACAAATGCAAGCAATGTAGCCATGAGTAGTATTCTTTTTTTCAAACTTCATATCCTCCCTGTGTATGAAAATAACCCTGTAAGGGCAATTAGATATGGTCTATCGGTTATTTTAACACTTTTTATTGCCGCTGTTGATTAAAATCATGTTTATTTTTTGCATGTTTTGTCTTTTTCAGACTTTTTCCAAGCCGGAGGACATGTTCCAGGCTTTTTTTTATTGAATGATAATCCATTTCGGCCGCCGGTTTCCTGGCGATGATTACAAAATCCTTATTGTGGCTGACTTGCTCCTCAAACTCATGAAACGCTTGGCGTATATAGCGCTTGATTCTATTCCTCGTAACCGCATTTCCAATCTTTTTGCTCACTGACAAGCCGATCCTGAAATGGTTCTGTTCCTCTTTTTCTAGCATATATATGACAAACTGTCTGTTCGCCACTGATTTTCCTTTTTTAAACACTGCTTGAAATTCTGCATTTTCCTTAATCCTAAATGCTTTTTTCATACCTCCACCTCAATAAAGAAAAGCGCAAGCGTCTGTCCAGCAATGTACATACTGAAGTGCCTTTGACGAGATAAAGGATATGGAAGTCAGAGGTGCTAGGCGATCAATAAAGAAGGCGCTTTAAGTCAACACACCCTGTCGCTTCGCATGCACTCTTATACATCGGTGGCATTAGGACGTCCTCTCCATCAAGGCCAATATTGACTTATCAGGCCTGCTAGTTGATAGGCGCTGGATCTAGACAGTTCTTTGGCGCTTTTCTAATTAGAAAAAAGACCACTGAGACGTTTCAGTGGTCTACGCTGACAATACTTTTCTTCCTTTACGACGGCGAGCTGCTAAAATTCTACGACCTGTTTTTGAGCTCATTCTTGTACGGAAGCCATGAACCTTGCTTCTTTTTCTTCTATTTGGTTGGAATGTTCTTTTCATTTATGACACCTCCTCGAGGATTTAAACAATCACAGGTTAGACAGTCTTTCTAATTATAAAGATGTGATTCAATGATTGTCAACCTCTCATTTTTATTTTTATACGGATCCTTTTTCCTCGATTGGTTTATTTTTGCTTGTGGATTATTTGTGAAATCCTTTTTTCTTATTCACATCAATTATCGACAAGTTTTTCACATATTCTCTGGCTGTTGATAATTTTTTTATGGCAATATTTATTAATGTGGATAATGCCTTCCGTTCATTGCAGTCCTTTGCTTTATTTGGTATGATTAAATTGTTTTCACTGTGGAGAGCTTTCCTTATCCATTGTGTTATCCACAGATTGTGTATAACATGTGGATTGTTTATTCACCCGTTATGAATATGATTGTCCACATTTAGTGGATATTGTCGAAAAGGACTCTTTCTACTATATTATATACTTTTCCACATTTACTAGACCCTCAAAAGGAAATCCAATTCTCGATATTAGTGTGAAGCAAAGGAGGTACAGTATTGGAAAACCTGTCTGATCTTTGGGAGAAGGTGCTTGAAAAAATAGAAATGAAGATCAGTAAGCCAAGCTTTGATACATGGCTGAAATCCACGGAAGCACATGAGCTCCAAGGCGATACCATGACAATCGCTGTTCCAAATGAGTTTGCAAGAGACTGGCTTGAAGGCCGCTATACAAACTTAATCTCCAAAATTTTGTATGAACTAGTTGGAGAAAATTTAAATATAAAATTCATTATTCCTCCTGATGCGGAAGAAGAACTGAAAAAAGAACCGGCTCCAAGCCCAAATGCCATCCAAGAAATAAAAAGAGAAGAAACATATCAGAGCATGCTTAATCCTAAATATACATTTGACACATTTGTCATCGGAGCGGGCAACCGCTTCGCCCATGCAGCATCTCTTGCGGTCGCCGAAGCGCCCGCAAACGCATATAATCCGCTTTTCATCTACGGAGGCGTCGGTTTGGGGAAAACCCATTTGCTTCACGCAATCGGCCATTATGTACTCGAACACAATCCGTTGGCAAAAGTGGTTTATTTATCTTCAGAAAAATTTACTAACGAGTTCATTAACTCGATTCGAGATAATAAAGCGGTCGATTTTAGGGATAAATATCGAAATGTGGATGTACTTTTAATAGACGATATTCAATTTATAGCCGGAAAAGAACAAACACAGGAAGAATTTTTCCATACATTTAATACCCTTCATGAAGAAAGCAAGCAAATTATAATTTCAAGCGACAGGCCTCCTAAAGAGATTCCAACTTTAGAAGACAGGCTAAGATCACGATTTGAATGGGGACTGATTACAGATATCACTCCTCCTGATCTGGAAACTAGAATCGCCATCTTACGGAAAAAGGCAAAAGCGGATGGCCTAGACATCCCAAATGAAGCCATGCTGTACATAGCGAATCAGATTGATACAAATATCCGGGAACTTGAGGGTGCACTGATCCGTGTTGTCGCCTATTCCTCGTTGATTAATAAGGATATTAACGCTGACCTGGCAGCTGAGGCATTAAAAGATATCATTCCTAGTTCAAAACCAAAGATCATTACAGTATTGGATATCCAAAAAACAGTTGGTGCCGAATTTAACGTAAAATTAGAAGACTTCAAAGCGAAAAAACGAACAAAATCCATTGCTTTTCCAAGACAGATTGCCATGTTCCTCTCCAGAGAACTGACAGACCTCTCCCTTCCCAAAATTGGGGAAGAATTTGGAGGCCGGGACCATACAACAGTCATTCACGCCTATGATAAAATTTCAAAAATGATGGAATCTGACACGGAATTTCAAAACATCATTAACGGCATCCGAGATTCATTAAAGAATCCATAATGGGGATGGTGTGTATAAGTGTGCCTTATTATCTCACATGATGTCCACATGTGAGTAACTTGCATTTTCAATTCATTCACACACTTATCAACATATCCACAGCCCCTACTACTATTACTACGAATTTTATTTTTAAAAGATTAATATATAAAGGCTGAAACGAGGGAAGAAATTATGAAATTTATCATTCAGCGTAATCGGCTGATCAATAGTGTTCAACATGTCATGAGAGCCGTTTCTTCAAGAACGACTATACCCATTCTGACTGGAATAAAAATTGTTGCTGATAATGATGGAATTACATTTACAGGAAGTGACTCTGATATATCAATTGAGTCATTTATTCCTATTGAAGAGGATGAAAATCAACTAATTGAAATGAGACAAACAGGGAGCATCGTCCTTAATGCACGGTTTTTCGGGGATATTGTCAGAAAGCTTCCAATGGATACAGTCGAAATTTCTGCGGAAGATTCCCAACATGTACTTATTAAATCAGGGAAGGCGGAGTTCAATTTAAATGGGTTCGACCCTTCTGAATATCCACTACTTCCTCAAATTTCAGAAGAAGATGTTTTTTCGATCCCTGGTGATCTCTTGAAAACAATGATCAGGCAGACTGTATTCGCAGTGTCCACCTCAGAAATACGCCCCATCTTGACAGGTGTAAACTGGCAGATCGAAAATGGAAATCTCATTTGTGTAGCAACGGATAGCCATCGGCTTGCGAGGAAAATTTCGCCAATTGATATTCCTGAAGATATAAGCTATCAAACCGTCATTCCGGGGAAAAGTCTGCTTGAGCTCAGTAAAATATTGGATGACAGCGATCAGCCAGTTAATATTGTTATTACCGACAACCAAATACTTTTCAAGACGAAGAATATCCATTTCTTTACTAGAAGACTGGAAGGGAATTATCCAGATACTTCCCGTCTGATCCCAACCGATTACAAAACAAATATTACGCTTGATGGAAAATTGTTCAACGATGCCATTGACCGTGCTTCTTTATTGGCAAAAGAAGAAAGAAATAATGTTGTTAAACTCGCCTCTCAGGGGGAAAATATGCTGGATATATCATCGAATACTCCTGAAATTGGCTACGTTTCAGAGGAGATTCCAATCGGAGTCCTTGAGGGGGAAGAATTGACGATATCCTTCAGTGCAAAATACATGATGGAAGCCTTAAGGGCTGTGGATGGAACAGATATAACGATCAGCTTCACAGGAGCGATGAGACCATTTATCATCCGTTCAGATGAAGACCCGTCCATATTGCAACTAATCCTGCCTGTCAGGACCGCTTGATTTAAACCTGCCTTCCTGGCGGGTTTTTTCCTTTTGGGAACTTTTCTAACCTTTGTCATACTGTTAAATCTTTAGTAAAATGAAGGTAGTAGATTACTTTATATGAAAAGAGTGAGACTGTGGAAACAAAAATCAAAATTGAGACGGATACCATTACACTGGGGCAGTTTTTGAAGCTTGCTGACTTGATCCAATCTGGGGGGATGGCCAAGTGGTTCTTAAGCGAACATGTGGTCCTTGTGAATGGAGAACAGGAGCAGAGAAGAGGAAGAAAGCTTGTGGAAGGCGATCTGCTTGAGATTACAGGGGTTGGAAGTTTCCTTGTTGTCCATTAAAGGATGTTGACCCGATGTATATTGAAGAACTGGAACTGGAAAATTATCGGAACTATGAACAACTCTCGCTATCTTTTGAAAATAAAGTAAACGTCTTTGTCGGAGAAAACGCCCAAGGTAAAACAAATGTCATGGAAGCAATCTATGTCTTGGGCATGGCCAAATCCCACAGAACGTCCAATGATAAAGAATTGATACGTTGGGATGAGGATTATGCTAAAATGGAGGGTAGGGTCCAAAAGATAAACGGATCTGCCCCTTTGCAGTTAATTATTTCCAAAAAAGGGAAAAAAGCAAAATTTAATCATATTGAACAACGGAAGTTAAGCCACTATGTAGGAAATATGAATGTCGTCATGTTTGCGCCTGAAGATCTCCGTCTTGTCAAAGGGAGCCCTCAAACAAGGCGTCGTTTTATTGATATGGAGATTGGCCAGGTATCGCCAGTTTATCTTTATGATATCGGACAGTATCAAAAGATTCTGCAACAGCGGAATCATTATTTGAAACAGTTGCAGACAAAACGGCAAACAGACCAGACATTCTTGGATATTTTAGATGAGCAGTTTATCAGTGTAGCTATCAAAATCATCCTAAAAAGATTCGAATTCATCCATCTGCTGCAAGGGTGGGCTAAACCGATTCATGCCGGCATTTCCCGCGGATTGGAAACGTTGGGCATTCAATATAAACCCTCTCTGGATGTATCAGAAACGCTTGATTCGTCCACAATGATTACCGTATTTGAAGAAAAGCTTTCGTCGATTAGAGAAAGGGAAATTGACCGTGGAATTAGTCTGATTGGCCCCCATCGGGACGATGTGAATTTTTTCGTGAATGGGCGCGATGTTCATACGTTCGGTTCACAGGGCCAACAACGGACAACCGCCCTTTCTGTGAAACTGGCTGAAATTGAACTGATTTACTCGGAAATTGGAGAATATCCGATTCTTCTGCTGGATGATGTACTATCAGAATTGGACGACTACCGCCAATCACATTTGCTCAACACGATTCAGGGTAAAGTCCAGACGTTTGTCACGACAACAACGACAAGCGGAATTGACCATCAGACAATCAAAGAAGCGGACAGTTTTTTTGTGCAAAACGGAACCATTACAAAAGCGCAATGAGGTGAACGCTAATGTATGTCCATTTGGGTGATGACGTGATGATCCGCTCCAGTGAGATCATCGCTATTCTAGATAAGCAGACGGTCATGGATTCTGAAGAGATGAAGGAACTACTCGAAAAAAGGAAGTCCGAATTGATGAACATTTCAAACGGCGCCTTTAAGTCTCTAGTCATCACTTCAACCCATATGTATCTTTCCCCCATTGCAATTGCCACTTTAAGGAAAAAAGCGCTGAGCGGCGTACCGATGAACGGATAAGGTTCATGATGAAATAGATGGAAAGTGCAGGTGAATCCTCAATGTCAATGGAACAAAAAGCATTGCAGGAACAAACGTATGATGAACATCAAATCCAGGTGCTAGAAGGGCTTGAAGCGGTCCGGAAGCGTCCTGGAATGTATATTGGCTCCACAGGTATCAGAGGGCTTCACCATCTTGTGTGGGAAATTGTTGATAACAGTATCGATGAAGCCATGGCAGGCTATTGTGATGAAATAGTGCTTACCATCGAAGCTGATAACAGTATCACCGTCCAGGATAATGGGCGCGGAATCCCTGTCGGTATCCAAGAAAAAATGGGACGCCCAGCCGTGGAAGTTATTCTGACAGTACTTCATGCTGGCGGTAAATTTGGCGGCGGCGGTTATAAAGTGTCTGGGGGTCTTCACGGCGTTGGTGCCTCCGTTGTAAATGCGTTGTCCAGTGAATTGGAAGTATATGTTCATTTGAATGGGAAAATCCATTATCAAAAGTATGAGCGTGGAGTCCCTCTTTTTGATTTGAAAGTGATCGGGGATACCGAAAGAACAGGAACAACAATCCATTTCAAACCTGATCCTGAAATATTCACGGAAACAGTCATTTATGATTTTGAAACTCTTTCTTCTCGTACCCGGGAGCTGGCTTTTTTAAACAAAGGGTTGAAATTGATCATCGAAGATAAGCGCGAGGAAGATCCGGCTAGAAAAGAGTACCACTACGAAGGCGGACTCATTTCTTATGTAGAGCATTTAAACAGATCAAAAGAAGTTCTTCATGATGACCCTATCTACATTGAGGGTGAACGTGAAGACATATCGATTGAAATCGCCATGCAATATAACGATGGATATGCGAGCAACTTATACTCTTTTGCGAACAATATCCATACGTATGAAGGTGGAACGCATGAATCCGGGTTTAAAGCTGCATTGACAAGGGTCATTAACGACTATGCGCGTAAAAGCCAGATCTTTAAAGAAAATGACAGCAACCTTTCCGGGGAAGATGTCAGGGAAGGTTTGACAGCCATTATCTCCATCAAACATCCGGATCCGCAGTTTGAAGGACAAACGAAAACAAAGCTTGGGAACTCGGAAGCGCGCGCCATAACTGACGCACTTTTCTCTGAACACTTTGAGAAGTTCTTATTGGAGAACCCGTCATTGGCCAGAAAAATTGTTGAAAAAGGCACCATGGCGGCCAGAGCGCGCATGGCGGCCAGGAAAGCGCGGGAATTAACCCGTCGTAAGAATGCACTGGAAATTTCTCATCTTCCTGGCAAGTTGGCTGATTGTTCTTCAAGAGATGCTTCGATTAGCGAATTATATATCGTTGAAGGAGATTCCGCCGGAGGATCAGCCAAACAGGGGCGCGATCGTCATTTTCAAGCCATCTTGCCTTTGAAAGGTAAAATTATCAATGTTGAAAAGGCGAGATTGGACCGGATTTTCTCCAATGCCGAGGTACGGGCGATCATAACTGCACTTGGAACCGGAATCGGTGAAGAGTTTGATATTTCAAAAGCGAGGTATCATAAAGTCATCATCATGACAGATGCAGACGTGGACGGCGCCCATATCCGGACATTGCTGCTAACTCTATTCTATCGTTACATGCGCCCGCTTGTTGAAGCTGGTTATATCTATATTGCTCAGCCTCCTCTGTTTAAAATCAGCCAAGGCAAAAAAGACATGTACGTCTATTCTGATCGGGAATTGGAGACTGCACTGGCGGAGCTGCCGAAACAGCCAGCACCGGGTGTGCAGCGCTATAAAGGTTTGGGAGAAATGAATCCGGAGCAGTTATGGGAAACAACGATGAATCCCGAAACAAGGACACTTTTACAGGTAGGCCTTGAGGACGCCATTGATGCGGATGAAACATTCGACATGTTGATGGGAGAAAAAGTGGAGCCGCGGCGTCTGTTCATCGAAGAAAATGCCTTGAATGTCAAGAATCTGGATATATAACCGATTGGTTGAAAGCAAGTGATGCAGTAATAAAATTTGCTGCTTCACTCGTTTTTTTTAAGGAAGAAGAAACATTTAAATTTTTCATGGATAAAGATTTGGAAATGTATGTGCTTTGTCCAGCGACGCACAGGATGTGTTCGTGCAGGCGAAACGGCAGGAAGCCACTGCCTGAGCCTGCTACAGCGCCCAGTCCCACAAGGATCAACTCTGTGTGGCTAAGGAACGCCCCTCGGGAATATCATATTTGCCCAGGCTGAGCAAGGCGCTTATGCTTTTCTTGAAGGAAGGAAGGTTGTGAGTTTATGACAGACATGCCCGATAACGTAAAGGAAATAAATTTAAGCCAGGAGATGCGTTCGTCGTTTCTTGACTATGCGATGAGCGTTATCGTTGCTCGCGCCCTTCCCGATGTCCGCGACGGCCTGAAGCCGGTTCATCGCCGGATATTATATGCTATGAACGATTTGGGAATGACGAGTGATAAAGCGTATAAGAAATCGGCTAGGATTGTCGGTGAGGTAATCGGGAAGTATCATCCGCACGGTGATTCAGCTGTATATGAAACAATGGTGCGGATGGCCCAGGATTTTAGCTATCGATATATGTTGGTGGACGGTCACGGGAACTTCGGTTCCATTGACGGTGACTCAGCGGCCGCCATGCGGTACACAGAAGCGAGAATGTCAAAGATCTCCATGGAACTTGTGAGGGATTTAAACAAGGATACGATTGATTATAAAGATAACTACGATGGTTCGGAAAAAGAGCCGGTCGTTTTGCCTTCGCGCTTTCCGAATCTGCTTGTCAATGGTTCTTCGGGGATTGCTGTTGGGATGGCAACCAATATTCCCCCTCATCAGCTTGGCGAAGTAATTGATGCTATCATTTCATTGAGTAAAGATCCTGATATCACAATTCAGGAATTGATGGAGTATGTTCAAGGTCCAGATTTTCCAACTGCCGGCCTGATTGTCGGAAGAAGCGGAATCCGGCGGGCCTATGAAACAGGCCGTGGATCCATCATGATGCGGGGAAAAGTAGAAATTGAAACAAAACCGAATGGAAAGGAGACAATCATTGTCAATGAACTCCCTTTCCAGGTCAATAAAGCAAGGCTCATCGAGCGGATTGCTGAACTTGTCCGTGAGAAAAAAATCGATGGAATTACTGAGCTGCGGGACGAGTCGGACCGCGTCGGTATGCGGATTGTCATGGAAGTCCGCAGAGATGCAAATGCCAATGTCATTTTAAACAACCTGTATAAAATGACAGCACTGCAAACAAGCTTCGGTATCAATATGCTTGCATTGGTAGATGGGCAGCCAAAGGTTTTAAATCTAAAGCAGTGCCTCTACTATTATTTAGAGCACCAAAAAGTCATCATCAGAAGGCGGACGGAATATGAACTACGCAAAGCGGAAGCACGTGCCCATATTCTTGAAGGCCTCCGAATTGCTTTGGACCATATTGATGCGATTATCAGCCTAATTAGGGGATCAAAGACTACAGATATCGCTAGAGCCGGCTTGATGGAACAATTCAGCCTGAGTGAAAAGCAAGCACAAGCCATCCTAGATATGAGACTCCAGCGCTTGACTGGATTGGAAAGAGAAAAAATTGAAGAAGAGTATCAAAACCTTATGAAGTTGATTGCCGAATTAAAGGCAATTTTGGCTGAAGAGGAAAAGATTCTTGAAATCATCAGGGAAGAGCTTCTTGAAATTAAGGAACGCTTTGACGATGGTCGGCGAACTGAAATTGTTGCCGGCGGAATTGGTCATTTGGAAGACGAGGATCTCATCCCAAGAGAGAATATCGTTGTCACGCTTACTCATAACGGTTATATTAAGCGACTTCCAATTTCAACTTACAGAAGCCAGCGTCGCGGGGGGCGGGGTGTACAGGGAATGGGTACGAACGAAGATGATTTTGTTGAGCATCTCATCACAACATCCACCCACGATACCATTTTGTTTTTTACGAACAAAGGGAAGGTGTATCGGACAAAGGGATATGAAATCCCTGAATATAGTAGAACCGCCAAAGGGCTGCCGATCATTAACCTGCTTGGCATAGAAAAAGGCGAATGGATTAACACGATTATCTGTGTCGAAGGGTTCTTGGAAGATTGGAATTTATTTTTTGCAACAAAGCAGGGTGTGGTTAAACGGACACCGGTTTCCGCCTTTGCCAATATTAGAACGAATGGGTTAATCGCCCTAAATCTCAGAGAACATGACGAACTGATCTCAGTTAAATTAACGGATAATAGTAATAATATCGTTATAGGGACAAAAGAAGGTCTTCTTATCCGTTTCCATGAAACTGACGTACGGTCGATGGGAAGAACGGCAACAGGTGTGCGGGGTATCAATTTGTCAAATGAGGATGAAGTCATCGGAATGGAGATCCTTGAAGAAGACAATGATGTCCTTGTCGTAACAAAAAACGGTTACGGCAAGAGAACGCCTGCAGAGGATTATCGAATTCAATCCCGCGGCGGAAAGGGAATCATTACGTGCAATATTACGGAAAAAACCGGAACAGTCGTTGCTCTTGAGACAGTAAAAGGTGATGAGGACATTATGCTCATCACAGCAGGTGGTGTTTTAATCAGAATGTCTGTAGAAGACATTTCGATACTTGGGCGAAATACCCAAGGTGTTATTTTGATCAGACTGGATGATGAAGAGTCTGTGGCTACAGTTGCCAAAGTGGAAAAATCAGAAGGATTTGAAGAAAGTTCTACCACGTCAGATGACGAAGACATCACAGACGAAGAATAATAAGAAATTTAAACATGAAAGCGCCGAGTTTTTTTACTGGCGCTTTTTTTGATTTTATAAAGCATAATCATCGATAATTGAAAAAGCATCAGGAATTTTAAGGCTGTGTTAAAAAAAATTTTAAAAAGCATTGCCAGAATAAAAAAAAGGTGTTATATTATTAATCGCTGTCCAAACAGGTTGTCACAGAAAAAAAGTTTTTTTAAAAAAGTAGTTGACGCCTGAAAGATAGTTTGATATGATATAAAAGTCGCTCGAGAGAGCAACGAAAAACAAAAGCAAGTTTGATCTTTGAAAACTGAACGAAA
>NZ_QYTW02000044.1 GCF_003605405.2 Siminovitchia terrae
TTATTTAGATTAAGTCCTCGATCGATTAGTATCCGTCAGCTCCATGTGTCGCCACACTTCCACACCGGACCTATCTACCTGATCGTCTTTCAGGGATCTTACTTGCCTGCAAGCAGACAATGGGAAATCTCATCTTGAGGGGGGCTTCATGCTTAGATGCTTTCAGCACTTATCCCTTCCGCACATAGCTACCCAGCGATGCCTTTGGCAAGACAACTGGTACACCAGCGGTGCGTCCATCCCGGTCCTCTCGTACTAAGGACAGCTCCTCTCAAATTTCCTGCGCCCGCGACGGATAGGGACCGAACTGTCTCACGACGTTCTGAACCCAGCTCGCGTACCGCTTTAATGGGCGAACAGCCCAACCCTTGGGACCGACTACAGCCCCAGGATGCGATGAGCCGACATCGAGGTGCCAAACCTCCCCGTCGATGTGAACTCTTGGGGGAGATAAGCCTGTTATCCCCGGGGTAGCTTTTATCCGTTGAGCGATGGCCCTTCCATGCGGAACCACCGGATCACTAAGCCCGACTTTCGTCCCTGCTCGACTTGTAGGTCTCGCAGTCAAGCTCCCTTCTGCCTTTACACTCTGCGAATGATTTCCAACCATTCTGAGGGAACCTTTGGGCGCCTCCGTTACCTTTTAGGAGGCGACCGCCCCAGTCAAACTGCCTGCCTGACACTGTCTCCCAACCCGATCAGGGTCGCGGGTTAGACGGTCCATACAGCCAGGGTAGTATCCCACCAGTGCCTCCACCGAAGCTAGCGCTCCGGCTTCCAAGGCTCCTACCTATCCTGTACAAGCTGCACAGACAGTCAATATCAGGGTGCAGTAAAGCTCCACGGGGTCTTTCCGTCCTGTCGCGGGTAATGCGCATCTTCACGCATACTATAATTTCACCGAGTCTCTCGTTGAGACAGTGCCCAGATCGTTGCGCCTTTCGTGCGGGTCGGAACTTACCCGACAAGGAATTTCGCTACCTTAGGACCGTTATAGTTACGGCCGCCGTTTACTGGGGCTTCAATTCGCACCTTCGACAGAGTCTAAGCGCTCCTCTTAACCTTCCAGCACCGGGCAGGCGTCAGCCCCTATACTTCGCCTTACGGCTTCGCAGAGACCTGTGTTTTTGCTAAACAGTCGCCTGGGCCTATTCACTGCGGCTCCCGCAGGCTTGCACCCGCAGGAGCACCCCTTCTCCCGAAGTTACGGGGTCATTTTGCCGAGTTCCTTAACGAGAGTTCTCTCGATCACCTTAGGATTCTCTCCTCGCCTACCTGTGTCGGTTTGCGGTACGGGCGCCTGTTTCCTCGCTAGAGGCTTTTCTTGGCAGTGTGGAATCAGGAACTTCGGTACTATATTTCCCTCGCCATCACAGCTCAGCCTTATGGCAAGCGGATTTGCCTACTTGCCAGCCTTACTGCTTGGACGCACAATCCAGTCGTGCGCTTACCCTATCCTCCTGCGTCCCCCCTTCACTCAAACGGAAACGAGGCGGTACAGGAATATCAACCTGTTGTCCATCGCCTACGCCTTTCGGCCTCGGCTTAGGTCCCGACTAACCCTGAGCGGACGAGCCTTCCTCAGGAAACCTTAGGCATTCGGTGGAAGGGATTCTCACCCTTCTTTCGCTACTCATACCGGCATTCTCACTTCCAAGCGCTCCACCATTTCTTACAAAATGACTTCACTGCACTTGGAACGCTCTCCTACCATTGTCTAAGACAATCCACAGCTTCGGTGATACGTTTAGCCCCGGTACATTTTCGGCGCAGAGTCACTCGACCAGTGAGCTATTACGCACTCTTTGAATGGTGGCTGCTTCTAAGCCAACATCCTGGTTGTCTAAGCAACTCCACATCCTTTTCCACTTAACGTATACTTGGGGACCTTAGCTGGTGGTCTGGGTTGTTTCCCTCTCGACTACGGATCTTATCACTCGCAGTCTGACTCCCAAGGATGAGTATCCGGCATTCGGAGTTTGTCTGAATTCGGTAACCCGATGAGGGCCCCTAGTCCAAACAGTGCTCTACCTCCGGTACTCTTGCCTTGAGGCTAGCCCTAAAGCTATTTCGGAGAGAACCAGCTATCTCCAGGTTCGATTGGAATTTCACCCCTACCCACACCTCATCCCCGCATTTTTCAACATACGTGGGTTCGGGCCTCCAGTCAGTGTTACCTGACCTTCACCCTGGACATGGGTAGATCACCTGGTTTCGGGTCTGCGACCTCATACTCTTTCGCCCTATTCAGACTCGCTTTCGCTGCGGCTCCGCCTCTTCAGCTTAACCTTGCATGAAATCGCAACTCGCCGGTTCATTCTACAAAAGGCACGCCATCACACATATAGTGCTCTGACTACTTGTAGGCACACGGTTTCAGGATCTATTTCACTCCCCTCCCGGGGTGCTTTTCACCTTTCCCTCACGGTACTGGTTCACTATCGGTCACTAGGGAGTATTTAGCCTTGGGAGATGGTCCTCCCGGATTCCGACGGGATTCCTCGTGTCCCGCCGTACTCAGGATCCACTCTGGAGGGAATGAAGTGTCAATTACAGGGCTGTTACCTTCTTTGGCGGGCCTTTCCAGACCGCTTCATCTACCACATTCCTTTGTAACTCCGTATAGAGTGTCCTACAACCCCAGAAGGCAAGCCTTCTGGTTTGGGCTCTTCCCGTTTCGCTCGCCGCTACTTGGGGAATCGATTTTTCTTTCTCTTCCTCCGGGTACTAAGATGTTTCAGTTCCCCGGGTCTGCCTTCCTATACCTATGGATTCAGTATAGGATACTGCCCCATTACTGGCAGTGGGTTCCCCCATTCGGAAATCTCCGGATCTATGCTTGCTTACAGCTCCCCGGAGCATATCGGTGTTCGTTCCGTCCTTCGTCGGCTCCTAGTGCCAAGGCATCCACCGTGCGCCCTTATTAACTTAATCTTTACTGGCCAACAATCAGCGTCGAATCTCTTCGTCAGCTCTGTCACTCACATCCTCACGCACTACAGTGCGCTCCGGTGTTCGCTCCATCGCTTCCTCGACCTTCTCGCTTCTTGTTGCCCTTGGTTGAGTGCTGACACTCAAACCTAAAGGTTTTNGCCCCATTACTGGCAGTGGGTTCCCCCATTCGGAAATCTCCGGATCTATGCTTGCTTACAGCTCCCCGGAGCATATCGGTGTTCGTTCCGTCCTTCGTCGGCTCCTAGTGCCAAGGCATCCACCGTGCGCCCTTTGTAACTTAATCTTGTCGGCCAACGATAAGCTTCGCATTTCTTCGTCAGCTTCGCTCATTCACATCCTCGCGTATTGAAATACGCTCCGGTGTTCATTCGCTCGCTTCCTCGAACTACTCGCTTCTCGCTGCCCTTGGTATTGAGTATAAACCAAAGGTTTTTACGCTTCTTATGGCTTCTCCATATGGATCATCCATAAGGTGAACGATTCTCGGTTTGTTTCTTCTCTTACTTATCTGGTTTTCAAAGAACGAATATTGCTGAGAGTTTAACCTCTCAAAACTGAACGAAACGAAAACGTCTTTCGTGTTAGAAATGTCTAGTTGCGGCTCCTAGCTGCTCGAGGTCACTTCGCTTCTTCTGTTAAAGTCCTATCGGACTTTTCCGTCAGAAGCTCCAGTGCTTGTCGCAGCTGAACAGTCGCCTCCACATTTCATTTTTCCTTAGAAAGGAGGTGATCCAGCCGCACCTTCCGATACGGCTACCTTGTTACGACTTCACCCCAATCATCTGTCCCACCTTCGGCGGCTGGCTCCAAATGGTTACCCCACCGACTTCGGGTGTTACAAACTCTCGTGGTGTGACGGGCGGTGTGTACAAGGCCCGGGAACGTATTCACCGCGGCATGCTGATCCGCGATTACTAGCGATTCCGGCTTCATGCAGGCGAGTTGCAGCCTGCAATCCGAACTGAGAATGGTTTTAAGGGATTTGCTCCACCTCGCGGTCTTGCTGCCCTCTGTACCATCCATTGTAGCACGTGTGTAGCCCAGGTCATAAGGGGCATGATGATTTGACGTCATCCCCACCTTCCTCCGGTTTGTCACCGGCAGTCACCTTAGAGTGCCCAACTTAATGCTGGCAACTAAGATCAAGGGTTGCGCTCGTTGCGGGACTTAACCCAACATCTCACGACACGAGCTGACGACAACCATGCACCACCTGTCACCGCTGTCCCCGAAGGGAAGACTCTGTCTCCAGAGCGGGCAGCGGGATGTCAAGACCTGGTAAGGTTCTTCGCGTTGCTTCGAATTAAACCACATGCTCCACCGCTTGTGCGGGCCCCCGTCAATTCCTTTGAGTTTCAGCCTTGCGGCCGTACTCCCCAGGCGGAGTGCTTAATGCGTTTGCTGCAGCACTAAGGGGCGGAAACCCCCTAACACTTAGCACTCATCGTTTACGGCGTGGAATACCAGGGTATCTAATCCTGTTCTCTCCCCACGCTTTCGCGCCTCAGCGTCAGTTACAGACCAAAGAGCCGCCTTCGCCACTGGTGTTCCTCCACATCTCTACGCATTTCACCGCTACACGTGGAATTCCGCTCTTCTCTTCTGCACTCAAGCCTCCCAGTTTCCAATGACCCTCCACGGTTGAGCCGTGGGCTTTCACATCAGACTTAAGAAGCCGCCTGCGCGCGCTTTACGCCCAATAATTCCGGACAACGCTTGCCACCTACGTATTACCGCGGCTGCTGGCACGTAGTTAGCCGTGGCTTTCTGGTCAGGTACCGTCAAGGCACTGGCAGTTAACCAATGCTTATTCTTCCCTGATAACAGAGTTTTACGACCCGAAGGCCTTCGTCACTCACGCGGCGTTGCTCCGTCAGACTTTCGTCCATTGCGGAAGATTCCCTACTGCTGCCTCCCGTAGGAGTCTGGGCCGTGTCTCAGTCCCAGTGTGGCCGATCACCCTCTCAGGTCGGCTACGCATCGTCGCCTTGGTAGGCCGTTACCCCACCAACTAGCTAATGCGCCGCGGGCCCATCTGTAAGTGACAGCATAACCGTCTTTCAACCTCTCCCCATGCGAGAAAAGAAGTTATCCGGTATTAGCCCCGGTTTCCCGGAGTTATCCCAGTCTTACAGGCAGGTTGCCCACGTGTTACTCACCCGTCCGCCGCTGAATCCAGGGAGCAAGCTCCCTTTCATCCGCTCGACTTGCATGTATTAGGCACGCCGCCAGCGTTCGTCCTGAGCCAGGATCAAACTCTAATAAAAAGAATTTGTTAGCTCATAATAAAGCTGACTTTAAAATTATTATTGACGTTTCGTTTCGTTTCGTTTCGTTCAGTTTTCAAAGATCANCAAGCTCCCTTTCATCCGCTCGACTTGCATGTATTAGGCACGCCGCCAGCGTTCGTCCTGAGCCAGGATCAAACTCTCATAAAAAGAATTTGTTAGCTCATAATAAAGCTGACTTTAAAATTATTATTGACGTTTCGTTTCGTTCAGTTTTCAAAGATCAAACTTTAAGTTGCTCTCTTAAGCAACTTTACCATCATATCACCATTCGGCGAGTTTGTCAAGAACTTTTTAGAAAAAATGGAGCGGGTGATGGGAATCGAACCCACGACAACAGCTTGGAAGGCTGTAGTTTTACCACTAAACTACACCCGCATTCATTATGATACATGGTCGGGAAGACAGGATTTGAACCTGCGACCCCTTGGTCCCAAACCAAGTGCTCTACCAAGCTGAGCCACTTCCCGTTCAAAGATTTCAAAAATGTAATTGGCGCGCCCGAGAGGAGTCGAACCCCTAACCTTTTGATCCGTAGTCAAACGCTCTATCCAATTGAGCTACGGGCGCATATATTCTTGGTGCGGTCGAGAGGACTTGAACCTCCACGGTATTGCTACCACTAGGCCCTCAACCTAGCGCGTCTGCCGATTCCGCCACGACCGCCTTTTTCAAGGACAAGATATATCTTAACATCTCAACCTGAATGTGTCAACAGTTTTTTAATATTTTATTCTCTCTTTTTTAAAGAGTGAGCCATGCAGGATTCGAACCTGCGACCCTCTGATTAAAAGTCAGATGCTCTACCAACTGAGCTAATGGCTCTTGGCTGGGCTAGCTGGATTCGAACCAGCGAATCACGGAGTCAAAGTCCGTTGCCTTACCGCTTGGCTATAGCCCATCATTCCGAGTTATCTATTATATAAAATCCGTTAAAAAAATGCAAGAATTTTTTTAAGCGGTCCCGACGGGAATCGAACCCGCGATCTCCTGCGTGACAGGCAGGCATGTTAACCGCTACACCACGGGACCATGAAATGCGAAAGCGCCTGTTCATAGACGTACAGACTGGAGTGCCTTCGACGATATAAAGGAAACACGGTGAGCCTGAAAGGCGAACCGATGTTGACTTATCGTAGGAGGAGGCGCGAAGTCTGCTAGTCGATAGGCGCTGTAGCTGGACACGGAAGAAGCAACTCCCAGTCATGACAAACGCCCAAAGACAAGCTATATGACCCCTACGGGATTCGAACCCGTGTTACCGCCGTGAAAGGGCGGTGTCTTAACCNTAGCTGGACACGGAAGAAGCAACTCCCAGTCATGACAAACGCCCAAAGACAAGCTATATGACCCCTACGGGATTCGAACCCGTGTTACCGCCGTGAAAGGGCGGTGTCTTAACCGCTTGACCAAGGGGCCAACATAAAAAAATGGCGGAGAAGGAGGGATTTGAACCCTCGCGCCGCTTACGCGACCTATGCCCTTAGCAGGGGCACCTCTTCGGCCTCTTGAGTACTTCCCCGTATGAATGCTCTTACGATTATAAATACTCTCATCTATACTGTCAAGGGGATTCTAGCAATTTCTTTAATTCTTTATTTCTACTTTTCTCACTTGCTACACCCGATTCAAACATTCTCGCGGAGTTTCCCCCTGCATTTACCGCAAAAATATCTATTTATATTTACTCTTCGTTGTCGCTCATAATGCTGTCCACACTTTGTACAAACATAGCTCCGCTTTACAGCAGGCCTTTTCTTGTCACGAACAAGTGGTGTACAGTGTCTGGGAGCCCCTACCTCTTTTAATAATGCCCGAAAGTCTGTATCTCGATGTTTATAGCCCTTTCCTTCTATATGGAGGTGGTAGTGGCAAAGCTCATGTTTGATAATGCCTTCTAGTTCAACCATTCCATGCTCTTCGAAATATATTCTGTTGATTTCAATATTGTGAGTTCCGAGCATGTAACGTCCTCCCGTTGTCCTAAGGCGCGGATTGAATATAGCCTTATGCTTGAACGGTTTTAAAAAACATGTTTCAGATATTTTTTCAGTCAGTGCCTGAAGCTCTTCATTTGTCATTTTCTTACCTCCAACAGCCTAAAAAGTCGAACATAGCATCTCTTCTCCTCATATATTTATATTAACAAAAATCTCAGCTTGGAAGGGGCGATACTAATGCCTGCCTGGTTTCAAAACCAGATGCAGAAAGCTTTTTTGGAAAAAGATCGGTATCAAATAAAGCTACTTAACCAATGTTGGTTCTTTTACAGAAGAAAACACTGCTCTGGATAAGCAGTGTTTCTTCATTTACTTATTCGAATGAACCATCGTTAAAGATAAACGTCCCTTTTGGACATCCACATTTTCTACCCAGACGGTGACGACATCTCCTAGTGAGACAACATCAAGCGGATGCTTTACGAAACGGTTGCTCAATTTTGAGATATGAACCAAACCGTCTTCTTTGACACCAACATCGACAAATGCACCAAAATCAACAACATTTCGTACGGTTCCCTGTAGCTCCATTCCCGCTTTCAAGTCCTCAAGCTTCAGTAAATCTTTTTTCAACAATGGCTTTGGCAGTTCGTCACGCAGATCGCGCCCTGGCTTCATCAATGATTCAATGATATCACGGAGAGTCAACTCACCAAGCCCTAGCTCCTTCGCCGTTTCTTTAATAGATAAATGCTTCAAGGCCTCAGTCATTTTTTCAGTACCGACATCAGCAGATGTCAACCCAATCGATTCAAGCAGCTTTTTTACCTCCGGATAGCTTTCTGGATGAATAGGCGTGGCGTCTAGTGGATCCCTTCCGTCTAATATTCGCATAAAGCCAATGGCCTGCTCATACGTTTTCGCCCCAAGACGCGGGATCTTCTTTAATTGGGCACGGCTGGTAAATTTCCCGTTTTCCTCTCGCTGCTTCACGATATTATTTGCCACCGTTTTGCTTAATCCCGATACGTATTGAAGCAATGAAGGGGAAGCCGTATTAACGTTTACCCCTACTTGATTCACCGCCGTCTCGACAACAAAGGCAAGCTGTTCATTCAATTTTTTCTGAGTCACATCATGCTGATACTGACCAACACCTACCGATTTAGGGTCGATTTTTACCAGTTCCGCAAGTGGGTCCTGCAGACGTCGTGCAATGGAGACTGCACTTCTTTCTTCAACCTGCAGCTCGGGAAACTCCTCTCTCGCTAAATCGGACGCCGAGTAGACGCTCGCCCCCGCTTCGTTGACAATAATATAAGAAATGTCGGCCTTTAACCCTTTTAAAATATTGGCTGTAAACTGCTCCGTTTCCTGTGATGCTGTCCCGTTGCCGATCGCGACGATTTCGATGTTATACTTTTTCAAGACATCAACCATCTTTTCTTTCGCCTGATCAGGCTTTGCTTTTGGCGGATGCGGATATATAACATCAATATAAAGCACCTTTCCTGTCTCATCCACAACGGACAGTTTGCAGCCGGTCCGATACGCCGGATCTACACCAAGAACTATCTTCCCTTTCAGCGGAGGCTGGAGCAGCAGCTTTCGAAGGTTTTCTGAAAAGATATGAATAGACTGGTCTTCCGCTTTAGCTGTCAGTTCATTTCTAATTTCACGTTCAATGGAAGGCTCAATCAAACGCTTATAGCTATCTTCGATAGCATCCGCTACATCAGGAACTGAAACAGACAATTCCTTTTTAATGAATTTCCTTTTTAAATAGGCAATAATTTTTTCTGAATCTGGTTTGATGGACACCCGTAAAATATCTTCCTTTTCACCACGGTTTAGTGCAAGGACTCGGTGAGGCACGATTCTCTTCACTGGTTCTTCGTATTCATAATACATCTCATACACCGATTTTTCGTCCAGCTCTGCCTTTTTCACCTCTGACGTTACTTGACCGGAACGGAGTGTTTCATCCCGGATCCATTGACGGACGGCAGCATCATCTGAAATCCGTTCTGCCAGTATATCTTTAGCCCCCTGGATTGCTCCTTGGGCGTCTTTTACTCCTCGTTCACTGGAAACATATTTTTCAGCTTCCTCTTGAACACTTCCCTCAGCAGGAAATCCCCAAAGCCAGTCTGCCAAAGGCTCCAATCCCTTTTCTTTTGCAACAGTCGCTTTTGTACGCCGCTTTTGCCTGTATGGACGATAGAGATCTTCCACTGTCTGCAACTTATCGGCTTTAACAATCTTTTGTTTCAATTCTTCAGTCAGCTTACCCTGCTCATCAATCAGACGGAGGACATCCTCTTTACGCTGCTCCAAATTCTGTATGTACGTCCAACTTTCCATAATATCTTTTATTTGAACTTCATCAAGTGCGCCGGTCATTTCTTTCCGGTAGCGAGCAATGAACGGAACCGTGTTCCCTTCTTCAAGTAAAGTGATGACACTTTTGACTTGCCTACCTGAAAGCTCCAATTCTTTTGCCAGCTTCTGAATAAGCTGATCATGATTAGTCTTCGTTTCAGTTTCAACCATCGGAATCCCTCGTTTCATTTTCGTCACTATTATTTTATCTTAACATCGCACTACACCCAAATACCATGGTAAGCAAAGACGCAAGCATCTGTTTATCGACATATAGCCTGCGTTGAAATGCGAAAAACGCCTTGTTTAACCCCGCCAAGTATAAACTGCAACAGTTTTATAACCTCAAGGGGTTACTTTTACAAGGTGAGAGATAAGGAAATCCGGGAGTGACTGCTAGTCGCCGATAAGACTCGTATCCGAATACCCCAGTAACGAAGGCAGCCTCAAATCGAGGTATCCTGTCGCATCGCCGACACTAGTACTTCCTGTACTTGTTAACTTGTTGTAGGGGGAGTTCACAGTCTGCTGGTCGATAGACACTAAAGCCAGATGTGGTATAATTCGTTAAAAAATCATGAGCTTGGTAGAAATTGGATAGTTTTCTGCAACAAACAAAAACCCGCTTACTTAAGCAGGCTTCCTACAATAAATGTAACATCATCGTTTTTATTGATTTGATTCAGTTTCAAGCGGTTGGCAATGACGGAAATTGTTTGACTGTTGTTGATAAACTGCTTTGAATCCTCTCTGACAAAACCGTCTGAATGGACTAGAAAGTTGGATTGAGGATCGTATGGGAATTTTTGTGTTCGGAATTTTTGAGGCCTGCCTGATAAATAGCCCGACACAGGCATTGGATAAACCATTTTTCCGGAAGGCGTATATAAATAAAACCGAATGTTTCCAACACAACTGTATTCAAAAGTCTTTTTTCGAAAGTCTGCTTTAAAGATGGCTGTCGCCGCTCCGCGTTTGTTAAGCAGCACTTTATTGCTGAAATTCATAAGCGTTTCGACGTCTTCTTCTGGGTTTGATTTGACAATAGAAATCACTGCTTGGGAAGATTCATAAGCATATTCGCCACTTCCAAGACCATCGGACAGAACACAAAGAAAGCAATCATTATTTGCTGTCATGTAAAAGCTGTCACCACAAAAAGCTTTTCCTTCTTTAGCCCTTTGAAAAGCGTATGCCTCTATACATTCATTTTGAAAGTGCATCATGGAGTAGAGCTCTCCGTATTCATCGGCTCTGTTAATATCGCATCCTTCAGTTTTTTAATCGCCCGGCGCTGAAGTCTTGAAACGTGCATCTGTGAAATATCCAGTAAATCTCCAGTTTCTTTCTGGCTTAAGTTCTCTAAATACGTATATTGGATAACTTGCCTTTCCCGATCGGTCAATATGTGTAAGACTTTTTCCACAACAAGTTTCTGGTTCACTCTCTCATAACCCTCGTCCACATTTCCGATAATATCCAATAGAGTAACAGTGCTCCCGTCCGCATCCGCTTCAATGGAATGATCCACAGACAGCGCCTGATAGCTTCTACCCATTTCCATCGCTTCCAAAACTTCTTCTTCCGTTACATCGAGGCGGTCTGCAATTTCATGAATTTGCGGTGATCGCTGAAGCTCTCTTGTCAAGTCCTCTACAGTTGTCTTGATTTTAGGACCCAATTCCTTAATTCTGCGAGGAACGTGTACACTCCAGGTCTTGTCACGTAAAAAACGTTTGATTTCTCCGATAATCGTCGGTATTGCAAATGCTTCGAACGATTTACCGTATGAATCATCATAGCGCCTTATGGCACCCAATAATCCGATGATTCCCACTTGAAAAATATCTTCGTGGTATGATTTTCCTTTTGAATATTTACGTGCGATTGAGTCAACCAAATTTTTATAATGCAGAACCAGATTATTTTGAGCTTCTTTGTCCTCATAAAGCTGAAAGGCTTTGATCCATTTGTTGACGTCAGTGTTCTGGTAATCAGGTTGAGATTTGTTTGGCATTCAACTCCACCTGCTCCCCTTCGAGGTATTTCGTCATAAAGACACTGACCCCTTGGTTCAATTGGACGTTGACTTCATCCATCAAACTCTCCATTAAATATAGTCCCAATCCTCCTTCACGCATGAATTCCACATTTTCTTTTTCTGAGTATGGTCCGGTTTCGCGTCGTGTCTTTTTCATATCAAAGCTCTTTCCAGAATCAGACACCATGACCTCAAGGCGATCATTATAAAGCGCAAAGCCGACAACAACCTCTCCGGCTTCTTTCTTCTTATATGCATGCTGAACCGCATTAGTGACAGCTTCACTTGTAGCGATTTTAATATCTTCAATCACTTCATAGGAAAAACCCAGCCGGCTTGAGATGCCTGAAATAGTCAACCTTACGACTCCAACATACTCCGGCTTGGCAGGCACCTTCATCTCAACATAATCAAAAGCTGCAACCATCATACTCGACCCTCCACCTCGGTATTGATGTTCATCACATCGGCAAGTCCGGTAATATCAAACAGGCGCTGCAGCCTTTCTGTCATTCCAGTCAGTTCCATATAACCATTATTGGCGCGCAGTTGTTTGAAGACCCCGACAAACACACCGAGACCGGTACTATCCATATAGCTAACGTTCGATAAATCAATATTCAACTTAACGCTATCACCTTTAGCAGCCTCCATAAGCTTCTCTTTCACCCTCGGAGCTGTATAAGCGTCAATTTCACCTGTAAGCTGTACGTAAAAAATGTTGTCCTTTTCTTTTATTTCTATAGAAACATTCATATTACCCACCCCTATAATACGTAGTGTTTATCATACCATTTACATATACCCGGCTTTCAGGTAAAGCAAACATAGTTTATATGTCTCTTTTTAAAATAATTAAAGTGAAATCATCACGAAGCTCAAACTCCTGCAGCCTTTCCAATTCTTTATAGACATTGATCACAATTTCCTGAGCAGGTAAATCAATATATTTATGGATCAGGTCTGTCAGTCTCTCCCTTTCGATAAAGCCTTCGTCTGTTCGGCATTCGGTGACACCATCAGATAAAAGAATAACCATGTCGCCCGGCTCCAAAGCTATTTGATATTCGCGATACTCAGTGTTTTTTTCGATTCCAAGCAGCAGACCTTTTCCTTCCAGCTCTTTGAACTCTCTGTTCTTAGCATTGTAAAAAAAACCAGGTTCATGTCCGGCTGTAGAATAGCGAAATGTATATTCCTGCTGATCATAGACGCCAAAACACATCGTGATAAACATGCTTGGATCGACATTCCTCTCAACAACCCGGTTTAGGCTTCTGAGTATCGCACCAGGCCGAAGCTGGTCCTCATGTAAACTATCCATCGCGTATTTAATCATCGACATGGATAATGCGGCAGGAATCCCTTTCCCAATAACATCCGCAATCGCGATGCCGACATTTTGTTCATCATCCATGACAAAATGAAAATAATCACCATTCATTTGTCGAGCCGGTACACTAATAGCCCCAATCTCTGCCTCTTCCATCTGGGGGATAGATGTCCTGAGTAGCGTCTGCTGCATGCTGGCCGCCACTTCGATTTCGTTTTTCAGTGCCATTTGTTCAGTCCTGAGGCTTTGATGCTCCCTGTAGGCAAGTCCGTAGGCCATCATTACTTCCAGGAGGACATCAAAGGAGTCCAGCAGTTGCTTGGAAGAATGATCCCCTTCCATTAGAATCGTTTTATGCAGACTGACAATTTCTTCAGGACCTATGTGATGCTCTATCAACTTTCGACTTAATTTCTGCCCTTGATAGAGCACCCTTTCATCTTTATCAAGGAGGTATCTTTTAATAATATCTTTGTATTTTGATTCAACCGTATCCCAAAAGTCCACTCAATTCACTCCTTTTTACCGGAGCCACTTAATAGCGGTGATGACAGTCCCCTTTCCAACTTGGGATTGAACATCAAACTCATCCATCAATCGTTTAACACCCGGAAGACCGGCTCCCAGCCCCCCAGAAGTGGAATATCCATCTTCCATTACTTTTCGAATATCCTCTATCCCCGGACCCTCATCTTCTGCAACGATTTTCAATCCCTTTTTTCCGTCCAAAAGAATTTTATTAATGGTCACTTTGCCATCACCGGCATACAAGAATATATTTCGTGCCAATTCGCTAATCGCAGTTGTTATTCTTGCTTGGTCCACTACCCCAAAACCCAGCTCTTTCGCTGCATTTCTCCCTAATTGGCGAACTGCTACGATGTCCCATTCATTTATTATTTTTACGAAGGACTGCAGCTCCATAGGCTTAATCCCCCAGTTCCTGTTCTAGTTTATCCAACCCATTTTCCAAATCAAGAGCGGTCATGACACCCTCAAGCCTGATTCCTAACTCAATCAGAGTGATGGCCACCGCTGGTTGTATCCCTGTAATGACTACCTTAGCCCCCATTAATTTTGACATTTCCATTACGTCCCCCAGTACTTTGGCAATGAAGGAATCAATAAAGTCAATGGCTGTAATGTCGATAACGACACCTCGGGCATTTGTCATATGAATTTTTTGCAAAAGGTCTTCCTGAAATGAAAGCGCAGTTTGATCATCCAATTCCCATTGAATAGAAACTAATAAACAATCCCGCAGCTTTAAGATTGGTATTCTCAATCTGAATCCCCCTTAAGCGGCACAATTTTTCTATTCGTGAATTCTAATGCCTTTTCGATTCCTTTTTGAAGCGTACTTGTTGTCGTAACCTGATTAAGGCTGATTCCAAGATTCACAATGGTTTGTGCAATTTCAGGGCGGATTCCTACGAGCATGCATCTTGCCCCCACAAGTCTGACAGCATCTGCCGCTTGTATGATATGATGTGCGACCATTGTATCCACAACAGGAACACCGGTGATATCGATTAAAACAACTTCAGATCGGTGTTTGACAACTCCTGAAAGCAAATTCTCCATGATTAGTCTCGCTCTTTCCGTATCAATGGTTCCCACCAGTGGCATGACGGAAATTTTTTCAAATACAGGTATCAAAGGAGCTGATAATTCTTGCAGAGCAACTTTTTGGAGGGAAACTACTTTTCCCCAATTATTGGAATAAGATTCTACAATTTGACTAGTCATTGGGTTAAGCCAGTTATCAATCTCTGAAATCAATTCAACTGTCTGTTCACTGGTATATTCCTTATCTTCCCTCATTCGTCTCAATATAAGTGCTTTTAGCGTATTGAGACCATCCATTAAAAAGGGCAGTTCCCAGCCAATCCTTACAACCCTTTCAGTAAAGTGTTCAACCTTCTGCTTATATTTACTCTCTGAATCTACTTTATTGGAAATGGCAACTTCAATAAATTCTTTGCCGATGTGCTTAAACCCATCATCAGAAACAAGACTCAATGACAGTTCGTCTCCACTTTTTTTCATGACGGCCATCCAATTTTCGAGTAAGTCAACCTTGTATTCTTTCAAAAAATTGGCAACTTCGATATTCACTCAATTATCCTCCAATCGTTTGCCTATTCACGTCCTATTTTTGTTTATGCTGTTATTTTAGCAAGTTCGCCATACAATTTACAAATGTTTGCAAAAACATCCAATTATTTGCAAAAATATTCTATTTAAGGTTATATCTTTAAGACTAGATTGTTATTCCTACTCATATCAAATGCGCCTTGGCGTATTTGCGCCAGATTTTACCGAGCTTCGCTCATAAATTCCTCTGAAAATCTGTGGCATCCACCGGAGGCTTTAAAGGTTTGAACCCCCACTAAATGGAATGCCAATATGCATTCATCTCACCACTTACACAAGTGGGAGACTTCTGCTGAATGAAGTTAAATCGGGGGAAAATGTTTCAGAGATGTGCAATACGCACAGCCTCCGGGACACCCTTTTATTTTTCATAAAAAAAAGACGCTAAAAAGCGTCTCAAAAAGCGATGAGACCCAAGCTGATTTGCAAGGCATCATCTACTTTCTCCATCATTTCTTCATCTAGATGTGTAATCTTATCAGTAAGACGCTGCTTGTCGATTGTTCTAATCTGTTCAAGCAGTATGACTGAATCCCGTTCAAAACCGTAACGCTTTGAATCAATTTCCACATGAGTAGGCAGCTTTGCTTTTTGGATTTGGGCAGTAATGGCTGCAACAATGACTGTGGGACTAAATCGGTTTCCAATATCGTTCTGAATGACAAGTACCGGTCTCACTCCGCCTTGTTCCGAACCAACTACTGGGGATAAATCAGCGAAAAACACATCACCCCGTTTAACGACCAAAAGATCATCCCCCGCTTACAAGCCGTTCGACAGTATGCTCTGCCTCGTATTCCGCCTGTATAGCCTCCGACGCGATAGCTAGGTTGATCTTTGCCATTTCCATGTAGCCTCGTCTCATTGATTCAACTATGTGGCGCTTCCTTCGTTCGCGAATATACATTTTCGTAGCTCGGTAGATAAATTCATTTCGATTTACATTTTCTTGCTCCACAAATCCGTCCAACTCCGCCAAGAGCTGCTGTGGTAAACGAATGATAATTTCAGTTGTTGCGCTGGATTCAGACACCAACTCACACCTCCACCATAAATACAAGCCGTTTTTAACAAAAACAGTTTAATATTAATCCACATACCATCATAACATCATTACATCTTGGTGCAAAGAAGATTTAAGACTCTTTAAAAAAACAATAAAGGACAAATATATCATTTCAGGTAAAGCTGGTCACGTTTCGGCTTCAAACATTTAGCGTTTCTTCTTATTATCGTCAAGACAAAGAATTCCTTATACATGAATTCTCCTTTTTTGTCATAACTCCTTCTTTTTTCAGCAAAATAAATTAATTTTTTTATAAAATGCGGATGACGTCGTTTAGCGACGTACAGACTGGAGTGCCTTAGACAATAAAAAAGAAACGGCGACGAAAGCCGCCGCAAGTCACAACACCTGTAGCTCAGAACACGACGTCCTGTCGCTTCGCTTGCACTAGTACTTCCTGTACGTCGGAGCCGATGCTGGCTTTTATCGCAGGAGAAACACCACCTACAATTGAACAACGGAAATTCGTAAAGCGTCGTTTACCGAGGTCGAGCACACAAGACGCTTCTTGACACTATATTCCGAGAAATAGTTTGTTCTCGATCTCAACCGGCTGGTTACCCCTTTTGTAAATACGAGGGACCCGAAAATTGATCGTGCAGACCACTTCATAATTAATCGTGTCAAGCTTCTCGGCAATTTCCTCCACTGATATAAAGTCATCAGCTTGCTCGCCAATCAGAGTGACTTTAGTACCAATCGGCATAAAATGGGGAAGTCTAACCATTGTCTGGTCCATACAGATTCTGCCTACGATGTTCGCTCGCTCTCCATCCACGATAACCCTTTGCTTTTCCATCTTTCGCAGCCAGCCATCTGCATAGCCGATTGGAATTGTCGCAATCCATTCTTCTTTTTGTGCCTTGTAGCTGGCTCCATACCCGATGCACTCACCTGGCTGAATTTTTTTAACATGAACAATTTTGGTGTGAAGTGAGAATACTTGCTTCACCTTATTAAGCGGTGGTCTTTCTGTCGATGTCGAAAGGCCATAGATGGCAATCCCTACCCTGACCGCATTAAATAATGAATCGCAGTGGCAAAGGGCTCCCGCACTATTAGCAGCATGTACATACTTCGGGACCGTATCCAATACAGAAACAAGTTGTTTAAAAGCCGCCAGCTGCATTTGATAATACTCTTCCGAAGCTTGGTCGGCGGTCGAGAAATGGGTGAAAATCCCTTCGAATTCAAATCTATCCGTTTTGTTGATGAACTGCTCGATTTCTTTCAGTTCCTTTTCATGCTTAAGTCCGATACGCCCCATTCCCGTATCGCACTTAATATGAACCTTTAGCGGCGGATTCCCGCTCTCCATCGTCTGACTCGCTTCTTTGAGCCATTCCACTTGGAATACTGGTACTGAAATTTGATGCCTGGCGGCAACACTGGCATCCGTTGGCCTGATTAGGCCAAGTACAAGGATCGGCGCTTTTATCCCTTTTTCTCTCAGTGCCAATGCTTCATCAAGCAATGCCACAACAAGGCCATGGGCGCCTGCCTCCAAGGCTTCTTTGGCAATTTGAAAGTCTCCGTGTCCGTATGCATTGGCTTTGACCGCAGCAAACAATTTCGTTTCCCGAGGCAGCCCGTCACGGATTGTTTTTACATTTTGATACAAGGCATCAAGATCAATCTCAGCCCATGTATCACGAAAATATTGAGTTTGGCCAATCAAAAAAAGTCACGCTCCCCGGAAAATCAAATTGACTCCTATTTGATTATTCAATTCACTCTCGTATATGTCAAATAAATTTTGAAATAAATTTGAAAGTCAACTTTGTAAAATAGCGTGTTTTCTTTATTAGAAAAAAAGAGTGTACTGGAGTTAGAAAAGGTGTTGGAGCAGCTTCAGCCTATATAATAGCTCCGTTCCCCTAAAGGAGATCTGCACGACTAATTCGGGATTAAAATTAAGGAGAAATGAAAAAAAGACTACCAACAAATCAGTTGAACAGGTGAATATTTTAGAGAATATAAGCTCCCGCCTGGCAACGGGAGCCTTATATTCTCCTATTTTACACTTACAGCTTCAACGTCTAAATGCTGGAAACTTTTAACATCGAATAATCCTGTATCAGTAAGCTTCAGTTCAGGAATAACCGGCAAGGCGAGAAACGCCAATGTAATGAATGGATTGAATTCCATCGAGCAGCCGACTTTTGCTAGGGCATTGTTAAGGTCATGAATCCGTTCATTAACCACTTTATATTCCATATTGGACATTAAGCCGGCAACCGGAAGCGGGAGGGAAGCAAGCAGTTTTCCACCCTCGACGACAGCAAGGCCTCCCCTCATACCAGCCGTCAAGTGGATCGCTCTTAACAAATCCTCATCATTTGTCCCAGCGGCTACAATATTATGGGAATCATGGGCAACCGTTGATGCAATCGCGCCATTTTTGATTCCCAATCCCTTGATGATTCCTAAACCAATATTACCGGTCCGGCAATGGCGTTCGATAACCGCTATTTTCAACTGGTCCTTTTCAACGCTCGGCTGAAAATAACCGCCTTTAACATCTACCTCCTCAATGAGATGTCTTGTGACAATCATTTTCGGCCTTATTTCAATGATATTCGCCATGTTCCCTCTACTCATTTTCACTTTTAAACCTTCGAGAGAAACAGGACTAATATTGACGCTGTCGGTGATGATAGAAGGCGGAGTGATCGACCCTGTCGCCTGGATGACTTCTCCGTTTTTCGCCACAAGCTTGCCACCTTTATACACTCGTCCAATATCAACAGTTTCCAAGTCTTTTAACAGTACCAAGTCTGCTTCAAAGCCTGGAGCAATGGCACCTTTTGTTTTTAAACCAAAGCATTCTGCAGCATTCAGCGTGGCCATTTGAATAGCAAGCAGCGGGTCTACTCCTTCCCGAATGGCCGTTTTCACATTGAAATCGATGCTTCCTTCATCTATGATTTCATCCAGATGCTTGTCATCCGTAACGAAAAGGCAACGGCGTGCATTATGTTCATTCACTGCCTTGAGCAGGGTGACCAGGTCTTTTGCTGCGGACCCTTCACGCAGCATTACATACATCCCTTTTCTCAAGCGGACTAGAGCTTCCTCCGCAGTCACGCATTCATGATCCGTTCTAATGCCTGCTGCCATATAGACATTGATCCCGTCAGCATCAATAGCCGACCCATGGCCATCAACGTGCTTTTCTTTTACCGAAGCATCCATAATCTTATCCAACATTTTATCGTCCTTATAAAGGACAGAAGGATAATCCATAACCTCTCCAAGGCCGATGACTCTTGGATGAGTATAATAAGGCTCCAAATCAGAATGCTCCAAGGTGGCCCCGGAGTTTTCAAAAGGAGTGGCAGGAACACATGAAGGGAGCATTAGAAGAACCTCGAGCGGAATGCCTTCTGAAGCTTCTAGCATAAAGTCGATTCCGTCTGTTCCGCTTACGTTCGCTATCTCATGCGGATCGGCCACTATGGTCGTAACTCCATGTGGGAGCACAACATTGGAGAACTCCGAAGGGGTCACCATCGCAGATTCGATATGGACATGCCCGTCTATAAAGCCGGGCACGACAAATTGATCGGAAGCATCCACAGTCTTATATCCTTCAAACGCCCCTGTCCCAACGATATAACCATCAACAATCGCAATATCCTCTGTTATGACTTCCCTCGTAAATACATTGACAACTTTTCCGTTTTTAATGACTAAATCGGCAGGGAGTCTTTTCGCTGCGACATCGATTCTTTTTTTCAGAAGTTCCTTTGTAAAAGTCAATCAGTATCCCTCTCTCTATTTATCGGATTAGCCTCCGCCCATGATAAAGTTGATGATGAACGCCGCACTAACGATATACATAATCCAGTGGATTTGACTGGCTTTGCCTGTAAGCAGTTTTAATAATGTATAAGAAATAAATCCGAAAGCCAAGCCTGTTGCGATACTGTATGTCAAAGGCATTAATATAATAGTCAGGAATACAGGGATGACATCTGTAAAATCATCGAAACTGATATTCTTGATTTCGCTAATCATTAAAGCACCGACCAGGATAAGAATCGGCGCTGTCGCTACAGAAGGGACAAAAACAATCAGCGGTGCAAAAAACAGCGCCAAAAGGAATAATATCCCTGCCGTCAATGCGGTCAAGCCTGTTCGGCCGCCTTCTTGGATTCCTGTCGCATTTTCTACATAAGCATTCAATGCCGTACTTCCAAAAGCAGCACTCGCCATTGTACCGATTGAATCTGCTTGAAGGGCACGGTCAAGATTCTGGATTTTCCCATCTTCATTCACCAACCCGGCTTTTCGCGTTAATCCGATTAATGTTGCTAAGTTATCAAACAGCTCTACAATTGTAAAGGAAAAGATGACAGAGAGGATTCCGTACGCGATAGCCCCTTTAATATCCATCGCTAAAAAAGTCTCGGACATGCTGGGTAAGTGAAATGAAACAATATCCCCCATCCCTTTGGGAAACCCAATAAACCCTGTGATCATCGCAATGATACTTGTTCCAATAATACTGATGAGAAGAGCTCCTTTTACCTTCTTGGCCGTTAATACTGCGGCAATAATGAAACCGATCAAGGCAAGGATTGGCCCAAGGCTCGTTACATCACCCAACGAAACAAAAGTCGCTTCATTCGCAACGATCAATTCCGCATTGGAAAAACCGATAAAAGCGATGAACAAACCGATCCCGACGCCAATTGCTGATTTCAGTACGTCGGGTACTCCATCCACGATCTTTTGACGGACTCCAGTCACCGTCAAGATAAAAAACAGAACGCCCGAAATAAATACCGCTCCCAGTGCCGTTTGCCATGTCAGTCCATGGCCGAGGACAACGGTATACGCAAAAAAGGCATTCAAGCCCATTCCTGGTGCCACTGCAACAGGGTAATTAGCCCAAAGTGCCATTAGAATTGTACAAAAAACACTCGCATAGATGGTCGCGGCCAATGCCGCTTCCTTTGGAATCCCGGCATCGGACAGAATCGCCGGATTAACAAAAATGATATAGCTCATTGTCAAAAAGGAAGTCAGCCCTGCGAGTACTTCCGTGCGGACATTCGTATTCCTCTCCGATAGCTTAAACAACCTCTCCAACAGACCTTTCTGTGATGGAGGCGGAACGCTGGGCCCCATATCTTTTTCTATCCTAGCCATAGCAACATCGCTCCTTTTTTTAAAATCAAAATCAGCAATTCAAAAGACGCAGGCCGAGAAAACAAAATGCCTTTATGAAACTCAGACTAATCAAATGCGCCTTGCGTATTTGCGCCCAGATTTTATCGAGCTCCGCTCGATAAATTTCCTCTGAAAATCTGTGGCATCCGCCAGAGGCTTTAACTTTATTCAGCCGGGGTTTGAACCCTCACTGAATGGAATACCAATAGGCATTCATCTCACCACTTACAGAAGTGGGAGATTTCTGCTGAATGAAGTTAAACCGTTCTTCCATGTCTGATCCTGATGCAGAAGCGGTTTCATAAAGTGAAACGCTTCGAGCTCCCAAAACACTATCCACCTCCCCATATTATATTTTTCGTATCGAATGCCACCTCCTCCGTGACGATCCTTAAAAAGGGACTCCCTCCATAAATGGAGGTCAAGAAGGGGTAACTTATTCCTAAATACACAAAGTTCTAAATATTTATAATTATTAGAGACCATTATATCATTTTTTCAAAAACGTACAACTACCAGTTCATGATCCTATGCAAAAAAATAGACCCTTTCATATAAAAGGGCCTATTTCACCGAGTCTCCTTGAACTGAACGTGCGACCATCATCATCTCTTCCTGCGTCAGGTCTTTGGAAGCAACCATGTAATCGACACCGTCCTGGCTCCAGACAATAGAATGATCATTTATGACACCAATGGCAAAACCGAGGTCCACCATCTCACCAGCCATTTCCACTGTCTCCATTGAAGCTGTTGGAATCACTTCAGCCTTCTCCTGGAAGAGCGTGAAGGATTTATCCTCCCCTTCGTACGTCAGGATAACACGTTTCCCCGTGTCCGTCTCCATCGTCGTCTCATCATGAAGCGTAACACCAGGAATGTCGGCCATCGAATACTTCACTGAAAATTCCTTTCCGCTCAGGTCTGCCAGCACAGGCACTTCCAACTGGGCACTCGTCATATTTTTCTTTGTATCAAATGCATCCTCATCAAACTTGGCATCAAAATCAACCTTCGTAAACTTCACAGTGACAACCGGATTTTTATCTGTATCCATCACTTTGACACTGATTGGCTCCAAAGTCCTTTTCTTGAAAGTGACTTCCTGAGTTGGAAGAATTTTTTGATTCTGGTAGCGTGTCTTTGTCTCAAACACATAATGCTCCTTCGTCTCCTTGAACTTCGCCTCCTTATCCTCAAGAACATCTTTCACCAGAGATTCAAACAAATACGCTTGGCTGCTGTTTTGCGGCCAATCACTCTGAAACTTATAACTTTTGTTCAGAGCCGGCGTTAATACATAAACACCGCTCTTATTCCTTAAAATCATTTGGCTTTGTTCTTTTTTGGCGTTTTTCAAATGGACCCGATAATCACCCGGTTTATGATGCCAGACATCAATATCATAAACTTGGGGCTCATCCCCTACTTCCAGCGTCATCTTCGCTTTTGCCTTGTACCCCTTAATATCCCCCGCTCTTTCCTTCAATCCCTTCGCGACATCTTCCTGAGATTTTGAACCACAGGCCGAAAGCACGAGCATCGCCGCAAAAAGTCCCCAAACGAGCCATAGCCCCTTTCTCATTCCTTCAACCCCTTTGTTGTCTCATTTACACATGAAAAGAAGAGATTAGGAGGATGCCGGGAATGATTCGCCAGCATTGCCATTTCAAATTGCGTGCCGTTCCGCTCAATGCAGCAATAACTCCCGTATCCAGCCTCGTCTCTCCTGACGCATTAAAAATATATGAGACAACCATGGACAATATGTATAGAAAAGTGGAAGGGCCTGTTCATCGACGTACAGACTGGAGGGCCTTCGACGAGATAAAGGAAACACGGTGAGCCAAAGGCGAACCGATGTTGACTTATCGTAGGAGGAGGCGCGAAGTCTGCTAGTCGATAGGCCCCGGAACTGGACAGGAGAAAAGTGAAGGGGCCTGTTCATCGACGTACAGACTGGAGGGCCTTCGACGAGATAAAGGAAACACGGTGAGCCAAAGGCGAACCGATGTTGACTTATCGTAGGAGGAGGCGCGAAGTCTGCTAGTCGATAGGCACCGGAACTGGACATAGAAAAGTGGAAGCATCCGTTTAGCGATGTACGGGCTGGACTGACTCTGACCAAGATAAAGGAGAAGGAAGGGCGAAGAGTGCCTGCTTATCGGCGACAAGCATAAGACGAGCGCTGAAGAAGGCAAACTACGCCTTCTTCAGCGCTTAGCTTATGACCTCGAGAGATAGATGTAAGGTGACATTAAGTTATTTAATTTTAAAATCTCAAACACGTATAACTCCGTTCTACTTCTAAGTTTTTCAGTGCAAAAAATTTTATTGCACTGAAAAATATTACAATAAAATCGGGTTTGTCAAATAAAGTGTGTAAGTACACTTTATTCAAGGTATCTTAAAA
>NZ_QYTW02000045.1 GCF_003605405.2 Siminovitchia terrae
GGGGATAGCCTAATCAAAACTTTCGGTTACGAAGGTGTTCTTAGGAATCTCTCACTTCAAACAGACCATAAGGATGTTAAGTGGGAGTAGTTCAAATTGCTGAATTTAATAACACAATCATAGGGAAGGTTCATTTGGAAGTACGTGATGGTATAGGTGGAATTTACGGGTTGGGAGTTCTTCCAGAATATAGAAGGAAGGGGTATGGCAGGGAGATATTAATAAAATCGGTGCAGCTGCTAAAGGCAAAGCAAGTGAATGAAGTAATGCTGCAAGTTTCTGTAGAAACAAGAGTGCTTTGAACCTCTATAAATCCTGTGGTTTTGAAGAGGCTTCAATGATAGACTATTACAAACTAAGCAAAGAGACCAATAGTTTACCTTAATGGGGATAGTTAGATTAAGCAGGAAATTTCAATAATCGGGTGCTTTTCTTTAATAGAGAAAGCGTCTTTTTTCTAAGGGGGGCGAAAGTCTGACATTATTGGAGTGGTATAATGACAAGATATTATATTGCGGTCACGTATGATGTCTGTGGGCACAATAATTTATATGAAGAAATGAGCGAGTATGCTTTAGATTCCTCTGCTGACATGGATAAGCAAATAAAGGAATTTGCCAAAATAGACTTTGCTCCTTTAATAAAAGTTTATCATTCTGTTACGAGTGACTTTAAAGAATTAAAATTGTACAAAGAATATGAATTTAAGGAATATGAATGTGGTTGTAATCAGTAGTATTATATTTCATTATTATTCAATTATTAGGGCCATATTGTAGAAAAACGAAGTGTCATTTCGAACCAGTATTACATTGAAACAATCATACAAGTTATATTGAAAGTTAAATATACACTTGCAACGAGAAGTTAATCATGCTAATGTGTTTACTGATTAGATTCCTATGGACCTACTCAAAGGAGTTATTTTCATTATTATTCAATTCATTCGTTATAGATAGTAACAGGTATAGACTATTTCCAGATCCGATTCATATTTTTTTAAAAAATATGATGAAGGTTTATTTGTCTATGACTATTTCATTTATCTAAAAATGAATGAATGAGGTGGCTTCTTTGGTTAAAGTGAATAAAAGAATGAAGAGTGCGGAGCATTTAAGTAATTTTGAATCTATTTTTAAGTGTCCTATTTGTAATTCATCAATGAAGGTTTTTAAACTAAAAAGTTTAATCTGCTCAAACAACCATACGTTTGATTTTACAAAGCAAGGATATATCAACTTGACGACTCACCTGGTAAAAACTAAGTACAGCAAGGATCTTTTCGAAGCACGAAGAAAACTTATTGCAGAGAATGGTTTTTTTAAACCACTAAGTCAAGCAATTGCTGAAATCATAAATAAACATGCTTTTAAAAAAGGAACAATATCTTTAATTGATATGGGATGTGGAGAGGGTTCACATCTATCCAATATTAGTGAAATTGTTAGTTCTGATTATAATAAAATAACTACAGGAGTAGGAATTGATCTCTCTAAAGAAGGCGTATTGATAGCCGCTAAGAACTACACCAATAAGATTTGGGCTGTTGCTGACCTTGCCAATACACCATTTAAGGATAAGCAATTTGATGTTATATTGAACATCTTGTCACCTTCAAATTATGCAGAATTTAACAGATTGTTAAAAGCTGATGGTTTAGTAGTTAAAGTTGTTTCCCAAAGTGGCTACTTAAAGGAATTAAGAGAAGTTATATTCGATGAACCTGTAAAACAATCTTATTCTAATGTTGATACTTTTGAACGATTTAATGAGAATTTTCAATTGGTAGATAGTTCAAGACTATGTTATACTGTGACACTTGATAATCCAGCAATTCAAACGCTGGTTCAAATGACTCCTTTATCATGGGCAACCACGGAGGGACAAGTTAAGTCATTCTTAAAAGCGAATTCAGCTCAAATAACCGTCGATTTGGAAATATTAATTGGTAAGAAATAATAAAATTTTGGGAAGGGGGCAGTCCTTACAGCAGGGACTGCCTTTATGACTTTATACAACAAACGGGCGCACCACTAAAAGAGTGCGCTTCTTTGTATATAAAAAAGTAAAATACGTTCCAAAGAGAAAGAAATAAGTTTTACTTATAAGAACTAAGGGTGGAGGTTTTGTGGAATGACTGCAGGATATGCCCCTGAAGTCTTTTTTTGTACTGTGATGGAGAAGAAAAAAGCTGAAGGCATATAACACAAAAATTATTACATTCCGTACAAGGGAACAATGGGAACAAGAAAAAGGAGAAGGTTTTGGAAAGGATGGCAAGATTGGATCGAGTAGGAAATAGATAATGCAGAATAAATCAAATGCGCCTTGGCGTATTTGCGCCCAGATTTTATCGAGCTCCGCTCGATAAATTTCCTCTGAAAATCTGTGGCATCCGCCGGAGGCTTTGACTTTATTCAGCCGGGGTTCGAACCCCTACTGAATGGAATACCAATATGCATTCATCTCACCACTTATAGAAGCGGGAGATTTCTGCTGAATGAAGTTAAATAAAGATGATGAAATGAAAGACACCCCGAAAAAGAAAAACTAATCGGAGTGTCTTTTTTAACTCATGTACTTTCATTTTACACATTTTTTACGCATTGAAATGACAAAACCCTATTACAACGGGAGGTAATTGACAACTATTAATGTCAGTCGAGAGGAATCATTCCCTTCAGATAACTTTTTCATCGCTTCATAAAGGGAAGCTTATAATCATGGGATTCACTCTATCAAATTTGGTAATAACGGAATGTGTTTTTTTGAGAAAAAAACCACACTGTTGAAAAAAGTAACAAAAGTGTCAAAAATGCAATTGGAAAATACATTTAATATATCAAAACCCCAATATCTCAATTTTGGTATCGGATACATTTAGACCTATTATTTAATCTTTATTCATAGAAGTATGTAAAACAGTTGCCAGTGCAGAAATTGTATAGTTCTCCCCCCTATACTTGCATTTGTTTATATTTACCATTAAAAATAAATTTTTTAGACGAAAGGAGGAGGTTTCCTTAACTTAATAATTCGTCGGACTTCTATTTGAAAATGATGAAAACTTGTGTCATGGAAAAAATGGTTATTGTTTAGAGAGGGTTATGTTAAATTGAGGAAAAAAATAAGCCTTATTACTCTGATGTTTGTCCTAGTCTCTCAAACTATTTTTAGTGGGCTAGGTTTATCTAATGTTGTAATGGCTAAAGAATTAGAGCGAAGTATGTTAAAAAATGTATATTTGACTGATGAAAATGGTACGGTCATTGATCATGATAGTAATCCAGATCAACTACCAAGTTTAGAAACCACTGTGAAGGTGAACTATGATTGGTCTTTAGAAGGTTTGGATGTAAGTGAAGGAGATACTTACTCGTTTACACTGCCTTCAGAACTGAAAGTGCAAAATGAGCAAACAGGTAAATTAGTCGGGGCGGAAAATGTAGAAGTAGGTGCTTTCCAAGTTAATACGGACGGAGTCGTATCAGCAACTTTTAATGAAAAAGCAGTCGATGCTAGCGGTACACTTACTATTCAAGCGATGTTCAATAAAGGCATCACAAAAGATAGTGAAGAAGTCTCGATTCCATTTGAGCTAAATGAAAAGACACATATTATTAATGTTGTCTTTCGCTCTGGTTCTGATGTAGCGAAAACAAATCCTAGCGAACAATTAAATGATAATGTCCAGTCATCTAACGATGAGATGGTAATTGAAAAGGATGAAAAATCAAGAGATAAGAAAGTCACAGAAAAAACAGTGACAAAATGGAAAATCGAGAAGAAAGTATTAGAAGCATATTACGACGGAAATACGACTTATGAGATGGCGTTTAGACATGACCCACAAGGTATTGAGGAGTCCGAATGGGTTGACTTAGAAGAAGTTACTTTCTTTGACAAGCTTCCAGAGGGTGCTGAATTTGTTAGTGCTACCTTTGGTGGATCGTATAATCCTGATACGCACACTGTTACTTGGGTGAATCCAGGTGGGATTAAGAAGGATCATGCAAACTTTAAGCCGGATAATCCACGAAGATTCATCGTTGTTGTGAAGTACCCGAATGCTACTGAAGCAACGAAGGTAACGAGTAAAGCGAGTGCTGAGTATAAGCCCTCTGGAGCCACAGATTCTATTACGGTAAATGATGAAGTGACTCACGGTTTTACAAAAAAAACTGATGATCCACATCCAGAAGAAGGTGTTGTACTGGATGGCAGCGTAACAAAAGAAAATCCCTTGTCTGGAGAAAATTTTTCTTACTTAATTGATTACAGTCTTTCATCCTTAACAGGCAGCTTTTCGAACGGTAAAATGGTCGTACAATTGCCACCTGAACTTGAATTTGACCCACCACACGTTCAGCTGACGAGTCATTTTAAAAATTATGTGTACGACAAAGAAAAACATCAAATTATCTTTAATCTTCAGGACAATATAGATGCTGGTTCAACAGGACAATTGCGGATTAACAACCTTAAATTTCCTAATTATACCACACCAAATGGTACAGAAGCTGCCATTAAAACTGAATTTATAAGTGATGAAGCTTCAGGGAAAGCTGAAGATGTGATAGTTTCTACGAAAGCTAAAGCTAATTGGGAGTTAACGAAGAAAAAAATAAAACCGCATCCTGAGCCTATGCCTAATACCAATGTAGTGTACGAGATTGTTTTCCGCAATACGAAAGGCGACGGGAACGAAAATGGATCTTTACAGCTTGAAGACGCCATGATCGTGGATCAACTTCCGGAAGGAGCAGAATATGTATCATCCTCTCCAGAGGGAGTCTATGATACTAAAAAACATACTGTTACTTGGACTCCGTCTCTAAAAACGGATGCTAACTATCAAAGTTTCCAAGTTACAGTAAAATATCCTGAGGCGACTAAAGAAACAAAGGTCACTAATACGGTGACTGGAAAGTATACACCTATCGGGGAAAATTCAGTAGGTTTGGAAGCTGAGGCAGAACACGGCTTTGTTGAAAAACCGAGTGATTGGGGCGCTTGGCTCTGGAAATCTGTCAATAGCTCTCAACGAGAAATCTCTCCGGGTCAAGAGGTAACCTTTTACGTTGGTGGGATCACCAATGCAGCGAATGATCCACTTAAAAATGCTGAGCTAGTGGATATGACACCGAAAGGATTAGAGTTAAAAAGAATTTATACCCCAAAATTCTCAGGAATCGATGAGTACAAAGTTTATACAACGACAACGAAAGATCCTGTTAATTGGGTCGAATGGGAAACGGTCTCTGCAAAGGAAAACAAGTCGTTGGAATTGCCGGATAATGTAGCAGGCATTCGTATAGTTTTTGGTGATATACCAGTTTCCTTTGAAATGCATGGAGCTTTTTCTGTTGTTTATAAGTTAGCTGAAGATTATCAAATAGAATTACCCGAAGATAAGCCTTACGAAACAATTACGAACACAGGAACGCTAACCTACACCTTCGATGGTAAAGAAAAGAAGGTAGAAGATAGTGCAGATGTACACGTCGTAAACGACCGACCACTTTTAAAAGTACAAAAGTGGGCTAATGATTATAACTTTAAGACGGAAGATGCGGTAACATACACGCTTCGAGTTGATAATCATTATCTTAGTAGCGACAACTTTAACAACCCTGTTGTAGAAGATTTATTGCCTGAAGGATTAGAGTATGTTGAAGGAAGCTGGACATTTGGCGGCGATGTAAACGAATTGAAAGCTCCGAAATTCGAAGTCATTCAGAACTATAAAGATACAGGCCGTACGATGGTGAAATGGTATTGGGATAAGGAGCATCCTGGAAGTCTCCCAATAGACAAATATTTTTTCATAAAATTTAAGGCGAAAATTAAAGAAGATGCACTGAAGGAAGATTCAGAAGGTACGATTGAAAATCGTGTTGCAGTTAGTTCAGATGCACACGGATATGTTAATGATGCAAATTTCAAAAACCAAAAACAACATGAAGATGGCGAATGGTTCATTTTTGCTGATACAAAAATTAATGTCAGCTCTTCTATTAACCTAGAATCAGTCAAGTGGGTTAAGGGTGAATTGGACGAAGGGTGGTCGAGACACCCTGAAGTCGGAAAGACAACCCCTGGTGGAAAAGTAGATTACAAGTTAGTGGTCAAAAACAGTGGAACCATCTCAATGAAAGAAATTGCCATTGTCGATGTCCTGCCACGAATTGATGATGAGGGAGTATTAGTTAAAAACCATCGTGAAAGTGAATGGAGTCCTGTTCTATCTGGTGCTGTTTCGGTTCCGGACGGTGTCAAAGTATTGTACAGTACAGATGATCATGTGAAAATGGACCCACGAACTGGTAAAGATAACGGTTCTTGGGATGCACAACCACTTCAAGATTTAACTACTGTAAAAGCATTAAAATTCGTCTTCAATAACGAGTTAAAGCCTGGTCAATCAATTGACCTCACTTGGTCAATGAGAGCGCCTGTCGGTGCACCAACAACTGGCGAAGTAGCTTGGAACTCTTTCGCCTTCAGTGCTAATCGAGCAGATACAGGGAAAGCCGTGCTTCCAGCTGAACCAATTAAAGTTGGAGTGAAAATTCAACCAAGTGAAAAAGCTGAACTTGGTGATTACGTTTGGTTTGATGAAAATGGAGACGGAATTCAAAATGAAGATCCTAAAAGCGGTGTTAACGGAGTTAGGGTTGACCTATTGGATAAGGATGGAAACATAATTTCTACAACAATCACTGGTGACGATCATAAAGGTAATCCAGGGTACTACTTGTTCCCGAATTTGGAACCAGGTGACTATTATGTTCAGTTCCATTTGCCGGAGGGTTACGAATTTACGAAATATAAAAAAGGGAACGATAGTGCTGCTGATTCTGATGCCGACCCAAATAATGACGGGAAAACGGAAATCATTAAACTTAAAGCTGGTGATAAGAATCACACAATTGATGCTGGCTTGGTGAAAAAAGTTATACACGGTGATTTCACCGCAGAAAAACTTGTCAACAAGAAAGAAGCTAAACCAGGCGATGAGCTAGATTACACAATTAAAGTTACAAACACAGTAAAAGGTAGCGTACTGAAAGATATTACAGTGGAAGACGCACTTCCAGAAGGTTTAACTTTAGTGAAAGATTCCATTAAGCTAAATGGTGAGAAGGTAGCTGCGGAAACAGACGGTAATAAATTTACAGTTACAATACTAGAACTGAAAGGGGAAGAAACAGCTTCCGTTATTTTTACAGCAACAGTAGACAATGAAGCTTATGGTGAGATTACAAACGTTGCGGTCATAACTGATCCAACGGATCCGGAAAAACCTAAAAAGCCGGAAGTCCCGGTGGAAGTAACCCCAGATGGTGACTTTACTGCTGAAAAACTCGTCAACAAGAAAGAAGCCAAACCAGACGATAAGTTAGATTACACGATTAAAGTTACAAACACAGTAAAAGGTAGCGTACTGAAAGATATTACAGTGGAAGACGCACTTCCAGAAGGTTTAACTTTAGTGAAAGATTCCATTAAGCTAAATGGCGAGAAGGCAGCTGCGGAAATAGACGGTAATAAATTTACAGTTACAATACCAGAACTGAAAGGGGAAGAAACAGCTTCCGTTATTTTTACAGCAACAGTAGACAAGGAAGCCTGTGGTGAGATTAAGAACGTTGCGGTCGTAACAGATCCAACGAATCCGGAAAACCCTGAAAAACCAGAAGTACCAGTCACTATTGTTCCGGAAAAGCCTTGTGAACCAGGCAAACCGGGTGAACCAGGCAATCCAGGCAATCCAGGCAATCCAGGTGAGCCAGGCAAACCAGGTGAACCAGGTGAACCAGGCAAACCAGGCAAACCAGGCGAACCGGGTGAGCCAGGCAAACCAGGTGAACCTGGCGAACCAGGTGAACCTGGCGAACCAGGCAAACCGGGTGAACCAGGCAAACCAGGTGAACCTGGCGAACCAGGCAAACCGGGTAAACCTGGCAAACCAAGTGAACCAAACAAAACAAGTACATCTAGTGATTCAGGCAAGCTCATGAGCAAACTTCCGAAAACAGGTGAAGAATTGTTATTGTACATGACTGTTTTGGGAATAGCACTACTGTTAATTGGTGGTGGATTGCTGTTCTGGAGAAAAAGAAACTCTGAATAAAAAATGGAGGGGGAGGCGTCTGTGAAAAATATAAAATCATTTTTGGGTCTTATATTTTTATTTGCTGGACTGATTCTTATCTCCATTCCACTTTATCATGATTGGCAGCAGGCACAGGAATTGAGGGCTTTGGAAGAAGCCCTCTCCTTGCTATCTGAGGGATCATCCGATTCTAATCATTCATCTTTTACGGAGGAACGGCTTAAAACTGTACTGGAACTAGAGATCCCCTCCATCGATTTAAAGCAAAAAGTGTTGAACGAAACAACAGAAGAAAATTTAAACATCGCTTTGACACAATTAAAAAAAGATCAAACCCCCGGTAAAGGGAATTTTGCAATAGCCGGACATAGAGGTTACCGCGGTGATCGTCATTTCCGTAATCTACCGAATGTTCAATATGGTGAAAAAGTCTACTTACACTCAAAAGATGAAACATATGTTTATAAGGTGACAGCTTCAAAGATTATCCAGCCGACAGAAGTAGAGGTAATAGATGATAAGAAAGACAAAAATGAAATAACGATGATTACTTGTACAATTGACGGATCGGAAAGAATCGCTGTCAAAGGGGAATTGATTGAAACAATTAAGAAATAAAAAAATCTACTTTAGTCCTATCTCTGTGATAGGGATTTTATAAGTTGTATTATTTTCAATACCATGAACTATCTTTGTTTAGACAATACCTTAATTAAAGGTAATCATGGTGCGTTGTAAAAGGGGTAATTAAATTGAGGGCAATATTGATCGATAAAGAATTATTAATGCTTGAACTACTAGGTGAAATGTTGGATGAAATCGAAGAGGTACAAGTTATTGGGAAATTCATCAATCCTCATCAAGGATTGGTAGAAATCATTAGGACGCAACCTGATGCCGTCTTTCTTGATATTGAAATGTCTGAGATTAGTGGCCTGAATTTAGCTGAAGAAATAAAAAAAACATTTCCAGATATGAATATTGTTTTTGTTACAGCATTTGAGCAAGATGCTGTTCGCACATTTAAGCTTCAGGCAGCTTATTATCTTGTAAAACCTTATCGCGCAGAAGAGCTCATAGAAACTATAAGTTGCTTGCTATCAAGAATGGGGAGTAAGAAAACAACATTGGCCCGTCAGATGGTATGTTGTTTTAAAAAATTACATTTTAAATACTATGGAAAGAATTCAGAGGTGATAGATGTAAAATGGAGAACATCCAAATCAAAAGCACTGTTCGCGTTTCTCATCCACCACCGCGATCAATTTATACCTAAAGATATGTTGCTGGAATATTTTTGGCCGGATGTAGACATTAAAGATGGATATTCAAATCTTTATTCTACGATTTATCAAATCAGAAAAACGTTGAAATCGATTGGATTCAATATCACAATAATCAGCTCTGAAAGTAGTTACAGGCTGGAACTAAATGATGTGTTACTGGATGTTGAAGAGTGGAAAAAAGGGAGAGAAGAATTTCCTTTTGTCACTGAAGATACCTTATCAAAACATAAAGAAATATGTAATTTGTATAATGGTGACTATCTGGAGGAAGAAAGTTATTTATGGGCAGAGAGTAAAAAGAACGAAATGAGGATTCAATGGTTACATTATTTAAAGAGGGTTGCGAAATTTTATATTTCTTCAAAAAATTACTCAGAAGCAATCATTCTGTATATGCAGATACAAGAGGCACTGCCCTACAAAGAAGAAAGTTATTTTGTATTAATGCAGCTATATGATGCATTTGGAGACCGCTATTCGGTTGAAGAGCAGTACAGCCTTTTAAAGAATATGTTGCATAAAGAGTATTGTGCGGAGCCAAATGAAATGGTTCAAACATGGTACCAAACATGGAAAAGCAGTCGGGCAAGGGAACAATATAAAGTGGAGGAGTTCGCCCATTTAAAATAGCAATATAAATGATCGTTTATCTGCAGATCCTGAGGAAGGTAAACCAAGCAAACCAGGCAATCTGATCAACAAGCTTCCGCAAACAGGTGAATAATTGTTGCTGTACATAGGCACTAGTGAAAAATATCTTTTTGGTCTTGTTTTTTGCTTGGGGACTGACCCTTATCTCCATTCCACTTTACCATGAGTGGCAGCAAGTAAAAGAATTGAGGGCTTTGGAAGAAGCCCTCTCCTTGCTGTTTGAGGGATCAGCTGATTTTGAAAATTCATCTTTCACCGAAGGTCAACTTAAAGATGTGTTAGAATTGGAAATTCCTTCTAGAATTAAAACAAAAAGTGTTGAATGAAACAACAGAAGAAAACTTAAACATAGCGTTGACACAATTAAAAAAAGATCAAACTCCCGGTGTAGGAAATTTTGCAATAGCCGGTCATATCGAGGTAATCGCCATTTCCGTAATTTGCCTGATGTTTCTGCAGGTAAAAAAGTTTACTTGCATGAAAAAATAGAACATGTATATAGGGTCACAGGATCTATGGGCATTCAACCAACAGAAGTGGAAATTATAGATGATAGAAAAGATAAAAATGAAATTACCATGATTACTTGTACAGTTGATGGATCAGAAAGAATTGCTGTACAAGGCAAATTGATTAATACGATCAGGAAATAAAACAAAAATTGCTTACTGATCCAATCTCAAAAAAGTTATTTATGATCGGATTTTTTACATACACTTATTTTCAAAAAAATGTTTTATAAGCATAGACTGAAGCTAAATATTGGTAGATTTAGAGATTCAAAGTTATCTAAGGTGTATTGTGAAAATATAAAAAAGGAGTATCTTAATTGAAGGCAGTATTAATTGATGACGAATTTTTAGTACTTGATCTCTTGGAGAAAAAGTTGCTAAAAATCAAGGAAGTTGAAGTTTTGGGAAAATATACTAACCCGTTTCAAGGGTTGGAGGAAGTTATAAAAAGTCAACCGGATGTTGTTTTTCTTGATATTGAAATGCCTGAAATCAGCGGGATAGACTTGGCTAAAGGAATAAAAAAAGCATTTCCAGATATCAAAATTGTTTTTATTACAGCCTGTGAGCGGTATGCTGTTCAGGCATTTGATCAATATGGATACGATTATATGTTGAAACCATTTGACGATGAAAGAATCATTAAAACAATAAGCCGTCTTTCAATAAATATGATCAAAGGGACAACACCTGCCTGTCCGATGGTATGTTGTTTTCAAAAGTTAAATTTTAAATACTATGGCAAGAATACTGAGGAAATCGATGTACATTGGAGAACATCTAAAACTCGCGAATTGTTCGCATTTTTAATCCAAAATCGCAGGAATTTCGTACAAAAAGATGTTTTATTGAAACATTTTTGGCCGGATGTAGAGGTAAAAGAAGGATATTCACAACTTTACTCAACCATTTACCAAATCCGAAGATTGTTAAAATCAATTGGTTTCAATATCGCAATTATCAGCTCTGAAAATAGCTATAAGCTGGAGTTAAACAATGTATTACTGGACGTAGATGAGTTGGAAAAAGGGATAGAAGGATTACCATTAGTCATGCAAGATACTATTTCAAAACATCAAGAAATTATTGAACTGTATAAAGGAGATTATTTTGAGGAAGATGGTTTTTGGTGGACAGAACAAGAAAAGACTCGGTTACAGAGTATATGGCAAAAGCAATTAAAAAGGATAGCGGATTTTTACATTTTTTCAGAGAATTACTCAGAAGCAATTATTCAATATTTAAAGATACAAAAGGTTCTTCCATCTAATGATGAAAGCTACTTCATATTAATGCAGTTATATAACGAATTTGGTGATCGTTATTCAGTTAAAGAGCAATATACTCAGTTAAAGAAAATGTTATTAGAAGAATATAGTACTGAACCTGATGAAACAATTCAAAAATGGTATCAAACATGGGAAGAAAAGGTAAAAAATAGTAATACACCTTAATCAGAAAAGCATTTGATTTTTAATTTTAGTTGAATAGCAACGTCATTGAATATTGAAAGATTAAAGGGGAATTTTCTAGTTTTATTATAGCGTTAATTTCTAAAAAAACTAAATCTATTTTTTGTTGATCTGCTATATCGTATATGTATCTCGTATCTTGTGTCGAACATAATTACAGGGGATTACTGGAAAATGGATTGTATTTTTAATCCATATATCCATAAATTCTTTTTGGTCTTAGGTGTACGGATATTTTAATTTATAGGGCCTATTTCAAAGTAAATGTAATGATCGCCTTTAGCTGTCTACTGAAAAGCTGGGGCTTAAAGATTCTATTTTATCGTGTGTTTCGACCCGATAATCAAACAGAAAAATCCTATAGAAATTTTTACTGATTATGTTATCAACATCAACTAAAGTAACCCCAAAATTTAACAGTGTCTCAAATTGCACCCCTTTTCTTCATTATTATATAGCGGAGAGAAGATTTTTCTGTTTTATCAGTTCTTTATTCAGGTTAGCTATATTCAAAATTAGTTAAGCCATATATGTGTATCACATAATTGGAAGAACAAAAGCTAAGGATAAAAAATCAATATTTTGAGTATTAAAGGTTAGTAACAGAGAATGGATTTGATATATCGGCAGTATTATTAAGTTAGTAAGTTTATGTATAGGTGAAAAATATACAATTAATTTAACTTCATTCAGCAGAAATCTCCCACTCCTATAAGTGGTGAGATGAATGCCTATTGGTATTCCATTCAGTGGGGGTTCAAACCCCGGCTGAATAAAGTTAAAGCCTCCGGCGGATGCCACAGATTTTCAGAGGAAATTTATCGAGCGGAGCTCGATAAAACCTGGGCGCAAATACGCCAAGGCGCATTTGATTAGATAAAAATATGGATGACATCCTCTTTAAACTGTAGGATCAAACATCTACTACAGTACTTAGAAGAAAAAAGTTTGTAGCTTTTTTACATAAAACATTCATTTTTACTTACGCAAACAAAGCTAAGAAAGGAGAATAATTCTGGACGATTATAATAAAATTCCTCCTATCTATTTATATTCGTAACGGGGATTACATCTATTTTTAGCTTTTAAATAAAAAGACGGTTAAGAAAATCAAAGTTTGCCTTCAAAAATAATTTACCACTAACTAGGAATTTATATTTTATTTTTTAATGAAACTAATCATTAGGTAGTAACGTCTATTAGCGAGACTGTTTCTAAAAATGAATTAGAAGAGACGGCGCGGACATCACTAAGAATTTTAAAAACATAAACAACCATGAGAAGTTATACAGATTATGGAGGAATTTACTATGTTAGGCAAGACACCAAATCACCGCTATATCCCTGGATTAGATGGACTTAGAGCTTTAGCAGTACTATCTGTCATAGCTTACCATTTTAATTTTAGTTGGGCTAGAGGAGGATTCCTCGGGGTTGATATCTTTTTTGTTTTATCGGGTTACTTAATAACATCTACCATTTTAACAGTAAAAGGAGATCGGTTAACAATAGGATTACGTCAATTTTGGATTGGGCGGATTCGCCGCCTATTTCCAGCTGCCTATGTAATGATTATAGCTACATTTGTTTGGGCGATGTTATTTAACTCGGAGCTTCTTAACACCCTTCGCGGAGATGCAATATCTGCCATTTTTTATACAAGCAATTGGTGGTTCATTTTTCATAAAATCTCATATTTTGATAGTTTTGGTTCTACGTCACCTTTGAAGAATTTATGGTCGCTAGCGATTGAGGAACAATTTTATATCATTTTGCCCATTATGTTGGCATTTGGACTATATGTTTTTAAACAGAAAAGCAAGTTTTCAATACTCATCTTGATTGGGACATTATGTTCAGCATTGTTAATGGGTGTGCTGTATCAGCCAGGTACTGATCCTAGTCGTGTCTATTATGGAACAGATACCCGCTCATTTGAACTACTTATTGGTTGTCTTCTAGCTCTTCTTTGGCCTATGAAAAGACTTACGTCCAAAAAGCTTACTACTGAGCATATGAATATACTAAATATAACAAGTATGATCGCTTTTAACATCTTAATACTTTGCGTTATTTTTGTTGATGAATATCAAGTTTTTTTATACAGAGGCGGGATGTTCCTGTTTTGTATAAATGCAGCTATCCTGATAGCTTGTGTTTGTCACCCGGCGAGCTTTTTAGGGAAAATACTCTCTTGGAAACCGCTTCGCTTCATTGGTTCAAGATCTTACGGAATCTATCTTTGGCATTATCCTATTATCGTGTTAGGTACCCCTGTTCATGAAATAGGGAATCCAGCATACTGGCGTGTTGGTTTACAACTAGTCATTATATTGATCATTGCGGAATTATCCTATCGTTATATTGAAACACCGATTAGAAAACATGGATTCCGATCATTCTTTCGCCAGTATTCTACAATTAATACTTTAAAGTGGAGAAGCTTTTCTTTAGGTAGAAAAACATTATCTGTGCTTATTCCTCTAGTCTTTCTACTGTTTATTACTGGTATCACTGGTATGGTAAAAGGTGAAGAACAAAAAGATTCAAAGGGGTCATATCCAACTAAAGTAAAAATAAATGGTGAAGAGCAGTCTTCCAGAAGTAACGGTTCAGTTACGAATCAGGAAAGGGAAAGCATTGCATTAGAAAAAAATCCTTCCGATCGAGATAATGAAGAAGAATTTAAACAAACAGGCCAAAAAGAGAAAAATGATACAAGTGTTACACCTGCAAATAAATCTTATACAGGAATACTGGCCATTGGAGATTCTGTTATGATAGATATTGCTTCAAGATTACATATAATAGATCCTAATATTACAATTGATGCAAAAGTTGGAAGACAAGTTTCACAAGCCGTCAAATTAGCACCTAGTTATGCAGAGTTTAATCACCCAGATAAAGCAGTCATTATTCAGCTGGGGGCAAATGGTTATTTTACTAATAATCAAATTGACACATTGCTTGATGCTTTCTCAAATTCCCATATTTATTTAGTAAATACACGTGTACCACGCTCATGGGAAAGTAATGTGAATAATGCGTTTTATAAAAAAGCCCAAGAAAAAGATAATGTTACATTGGTTGATTGGTACTCTGAAGCTATTGAGCACCCAGAGTATTTTGCCGTGGACGGTGTACATTTAGAAGCAAAAGGGGTTGATGCATTAACTGATCTCATCAACCAATCAATAATTAATCAAACTCGTAATGCTGAATGAGATATAGCCAATCTATTTGGTGAAGGGGGTTGTTCTCATATCCGTGATCACTAGCTTTTCTACCAAGCTGTCCTCGATTGTATTTTTCGTTGTGATCGTGTAGCTGTTGGTGGAGAAAACACCGGAGATCCAGACTAAGAAGTGTTAGATTATGTTATATGTGTTAAGGTATTGAATTACATTTAGCAAATTGATATTATCATATCTAAATATGTAATCAATGATGTGATCAAGTAAATAAGGATTGTGAAACAGAAAATATAGCCTTGGCTGAAAGCTATATCACCTCTTCTTATTGAACCCTACCACGGAGATGTTAGTTAACCGAGTCGTTTCGTTACAAACGTTTAGAGGACATAATATTTTTTATTAATGTCGAACTAAGGTGGTACCACGTCTATAAGCGTAAAGACGTCCTTATTTTGGACTCTTTATGCTTTTTTTATATTATTAAGTTATTTTATTTTCTCAGGAGGAAAAGAAGATGTCTCAAAACACAAGCAATTTTTCAAAATGGTATATTGATACTGTTCAAAAAGCTGATTTAATCGATTACACCCCAGTTCGTGGTTGTATTGCATTTAAACCAGATGGCTATGAAATATGGGAACATATTCAAGAAGAGATGGATAAGCGGTTTAAAGAAACCGGTCACCGCAATGCATACTTCCCAATGTTAATTCCGGAGTCATTCTTCCAAAAGGAAAAGGATCATATTGAAGGATTCTCACCAGAACTTCCTTGGATAACAGAAGCTGCAGGAGAGAAATTAGAAGAACGTTTAGCACTGCGTCCAACTTCAGAAACAATGATTGGACATTTGTATTCAAACTGGATTAAAAGTTATCGAGATCTTCCAGTTTTAATTAATCAATGGGCAAATGTATTCCGTTGGGAAAAGAAAACTCTTCCATTCATCCGTACTTCTGAATTTTTATGGCAAGAAGGTCATACTGCTCATGTGGATGAAGAAGATGCGCGTAAGGAAACAATGCAAATGTTAACTATTTATAAAGAAGTAGTAGAAGGATTACTTGCGATTCCAGTTTATGATGGACAAAAGACACCATCAGAACGTTTTGCAGGTGCGATTGATACATTCTCCATTGAAGCAATGATGAAAGATGGAAAAGCCGTACAAGCAGGCACGTCACACTATTTAGGTACAAAATTTTCGGAAGCATTTAATATTAAATATTTAAATAAAGAAAATAAACACGCATATGTCCATACAACGTCTTGGGGTACGTCCACACGTTTAATTGGTTCTGTGATTATGGTTCATGGCGATGAAAAAGGTCTTGTCTTACCACCAAAAATAGCACCAACTCAAGTTGTTTTGATTCCAGTTGGTCCATGGAAAAAGAACCATGCAATTTTGGAAAAATTAGATGAGATCTTTGTAGCTTTAAAAGCTAAAGGAATTCGCGTCCGTCTTGATGATTCAGATCAATCAGCAGGTTATAAGTATAATGAATGGGAGTTAAAAGGTGTACCTATACGTATTGAACTTGGTCCACGTGATTTAGAAAATAATCAAGGTTTAATAAAAGCCCGTGATGTAGACGAGAAAGTTTCCATACCTTTAGAATCTATAGTTGAAAGCATTAAAAAAGAACTTGAAACAATGCAAACTCGTCTATTAGAAAAAGCAAAAGTTTTCCGTGCGAAGAATTCGCACACTCATATCGATACAATGGAACAGTTAAAACAACATCTGGCAGAATCCGAACAAAATGGAACAATACCTGGTTGGATATTAGCTGGTTGGTGCGGAGACGATGCTTGTGAAGAAAATGTAAAAGAAAAAACAAAATTCACAACACGAAACATTCCATTTAACCCTCCGACAACAAAGCACACATGCCTTAATTGTGGTAAAGAAGCTAAACATACGGTTTGGTTTGCTCGTGCTTATTAAACTGTTGTTGTGAAACATTACACTTAAACCGCCGGGTGCGTTGGTTGATCTGGATGCAAACCTCTAGGATCCATTTTGATCAATTTTTTTTCAAAATGGATTCTTCTATTTACCATAAAGTAGGGGGGGATAGTAAGATTTTTGATCAAACTTTATTTCAAAGCTACACTAATTGCGTTTAAATCGCTTTTAGCAACACCTTTGGTTTTGTCTTGCATTTTAAAACTTCATAGTAGAGCTTCCTCCTGTAATTTGAGTGTTAGAGTGTATCTATTCTCATCTTACTGAGGAGATCTATTTTATCAAAGCCCAAATTTAACGATCTACAGGAATGCTAAACTGCTCCGTATGCATAATAAATTCAACAAAAAGAAAGTTAATCCTTCTTCGATTAACGCACCCAATAGTATAATAACTATACACCCTATGTAATCAGACTTATCGATTTGAAATTACCTCGTATATTTTATCTCCAATTTTAGATATTGATAATGTTCCATCCACAATGATGTCCGAATTCGGTTTAATTGTCTTTAGCATTTCAAGATAGCCGCGTCTTCCTTGTGAAATGTAGTTTTCCATTTCAATCAAAATACTTTCGTTAGAACTATTTTTAAAATCTCTTATTACTCTACGTGCCATTGCAATATCCAATGGGGTATCAATAAACACAGTTAAGTCAATCAATTTACTTGTTTTAGAGTGTTTATAAGCAAACGGAAAGTCAAGCACAATGAAGTCTAAAGGTTCAGAGAGTAATCCCATTATATCTATAATTAACGGAGCCAAGTTCCATTCGTCATAATTAGCTCCCTTATCAACCCAATGAATAATGTCATTAGGACCATCAAAATCATAGTCATCAAAAAATAGTGATTTAGAATTATGTAATCTTTCATTTAAATGTTTTGCAATTGTTGTTTTCCCTCCACCAGAGACACCAGCAATGGCAACAACAAATGGTAGGTTTCCTTCATTCATAACATTCGCCTCTCTTTTCAAACGGTCTTCTTTTGCAAGTCTGCTTCGTTAGTTTGAGTACATTTTTTACAATTTCCATAGTAATATTAACATAAATATCAACAAGAAATTATCTCAACCCTAGAAATCTATAGAGGAGAGGTGAGAGAGATGATTTCAATCAAACTTTATTACAAATTATCAATCTTTATTTTAAATAATCGAACTTTGCTTTAAATGACCAATCTTTTTTTCAAATCTACACCTTATCGTAAATCTGATAATACAAGAATTGTTGATGAGAGGTTATCTATACCAATTATGGAAGCAAAAATATAATGTAATCGTGGCAACCATTTTAACTACTATTTTATTTACAGCGATGCACGGTGGTACATTTGAAGCAGGTATTATCCCAGTGCTTAAATGTTGTTTCAATGAGTATAGTTGTAACATTACTATTAGAATTCACAGGTACAATAGTAGCACCAATAATTGCTCACTTCATTTGGTATACAATTGGAGAGATTATTCTTGGTGGTGTTTCTTTGGCAAGTGATTATCCAACTCTCTTAAAAAGTACGTTTCAAGGAAATCCATTAATATCAGGAGGCATCTATAAAATTGAAGGCAGTATTATCGTCTTACTTGTTAATTTAATTCTAATTACATACTTGTTCATATTAAATAAAAGAATGTCTAGCTCAAAATAATATGAATTGTGGCTCTGAAATAAAGTCACGATGTTTGTAAAAAAGATAAGAAGAAAGTAGTTTAATAGATGGAGTGAAATTATTTCTTTGTGTAAAAATGGCAGGAAAAAATGATGGATGTATAGGAGAGAGGGGTTAAAATGAAATCTGAAAGTTTGATCAGAGATATTATGAACGAGGTTGGAAGTGTAGAGAACTTTGATCTAAAACGAGAGGTCCAAAATAGTGAATATGAAGGCTTACTTATAATAATAAATAAACACGTTTACAGAAGTAGACTTGCTAAGTTAACTCCTAAAAAGAAGGGATATTTTGTTGCATTTTGGGAGAAAGATACTAAGGGAATCAATCAAGCCTATAGCTATGAGAATTCACCAGAGAAATTAATCGTATCCGTCATAGATAACGAAAGGCGGGGGCAATTTATTTTTCCTAAAAAAGTGCTTCATAAATATGGAATATTGAAAAGTTCCAAGCAGAAGGGGAAAATGGCGATTAGAGTTTATCCGAGTTGGGTAACTGAATTGAATACAAATGCTGCTAGGACTCAAACATGGCAAGTAGAATATTTTATTGATTTATCAAATGATTTCGAAGTTGAAAAATTAAAGAAATTGTATTTTTTATAATCAACCGAGAATACTCGCGACTTCAGTCATGAGAGGTTCAAAATAAACGATATTGAGAGTTATTACCAAACTCGCAATTGAGGGATTTCTTTAACGGTTCGCTTACCGAGATTATCAATCTTTTTTTAAAAATGCACATGCAGAGAAAAATACTCTCCTCCATTTTGATCAATCTTTGTTCAAAATGGAGTTTTTGTATTTGGTGTTAAATTAGGAATGAAGGGAACTTTTTAATCAATTTATATTCCAAAGCTACACAAAACAACGCGCTAGTAACTCGACAGATTTACTACGATTACGATCATACGAAGAACTATCTAACACTAAGACCTTCGGTCGGTCATGATGAGAGTTTTGTTACTGTACCTATCGTGTGGGCACTAAGATAAAGTAAAAATTTCCGCCATGCAAAATCAAGAAACGATAGACAGCGTCCTTAGCAGGAAAATCGCAGATTTTTTACTTTCAAGCGTTTGAAACCAGTTCTTGTTTTCAAAGATGGAGCAAAAAATCAATTGAAAATGATAACCACAAGAAAAGCCGAAAGACTTTGTAATACCTGCTTTTCTTAGATGTTCTAGCACCTGTAATTCTTTAAATGTGGATGTTAGTTTATTTGGTAGTTGCTTATTTTCCATTATTCGATATCATATAGGAGGCAACTCCACTGTTTGGATATTGTGATTCTAGTCAAATCAACTATACCAAACGATGAGGTGTTTTTTCATGCATTTATTGAGGTCAATCACCATATTTCAACAGCCCCGAACTTTACAGCCATTTAAACTCATTCCATTATTCTAGGTGCGAAAGTTGAGTTAATTACTACAGAACTAACGGGAGTGTTAATCCAGGAGGGAATTGCCACATCCCTTATGATTAATAATAAGAAAGTCCTTTTAAACTAATTGCTGAATATTCAACTTCAACCCCTGAAAATAAACCAATAATTATTTGTTGAATAATAAAATAGCATCTTGTTGACAAATAAGATAGTTTCATTTAACATCTTAGATACATTCGAATGTATGTATAGGGAGATATGAAATGGCCAGAAATAAATATCCAGAAATTACAAGAAAGCGAATTATTGAATCGGCTGTTAAATTGTTCACCCTGAATGGTTGGGACAATGTAACGATTCAAGAAATTGTAGATGATGTAGGGGACATTACTCGAGGTGCTTTCTATCATCATTTCAAAACACGCGCAGATATTATTGATGCCATCACGAAAGAAATGTTGATGGAAAATAATTATTTTAATGAAATTCCTGATTTAGAGAATTTAAATGCGTTAGATCGTTTAAGACAAGGAATTTCCTTTTCAATTTTGCAAAGTCTAAAAGAAGAAAATCTATCAACAATTCCTCTGAAAATGAATTCTGCTGAGTTTGTTTTTAGTCGCATCACAGAAGGTATTCAGGTTGTTGCACCAGGAATTCAAAAAATTATTGCGGAAGGTAATCAAGACGGTTCGATACAAATTGCTTATCCAAAGCAAGCCGCCGAAACCTTTACGATGCTTTTTGATATTTGGATGAATCCAGAAATATTTCGTATAGGTCGAGATGAATTCATTCAAAAAATTGAGCATATTCGTTTGATGTTTGAAGGGATTGGAATGCCAATTGTAAATGAAGAATTAAAAGAGGTTTTTTTGAATTTGTTCGATAAAGTTCAAGAATAGTAAGCTACTCCATGTAGTTTATTATTTTGTTTACATACATACATTCGTATGTATGTATGTTGGGTGTTTCTTCTATTTATAAATTGAATAAAAAAATTTACAAAAACACATACATTCGTATGTATGTGAAATGGAGAAAAATATGAAAAGTTTAGAAGTCATTTTTGTAGCTGTGTTGGTACTATCGAGCATTTTATTAGTTTTCAGACAACGTGGTCTAACAAAAAATAATTTAATCATTTTAGCAATCGATTATGTATTTTTATTTGCAACAATCATTGCAATCGGTGCAAACTGGCGCATGATACCTGCTTATATCGTAACACTCGTTTTAACATTGCAAGTTTTTGTGAAGCCTAAAAACACAATTGTTTCGAAAAAATTAGGTGTGAAAATTTTAAAAGGTGCAGGGATTGGTGTAACTGCTATTGCAATGTTTACATTACCAAGTCTTTTTCCAATCATGACATTCCCTGAGCCGACAGGAGAGTATACAGTAGGGACTCAAACATTTCATTTAATTGATAAAAAGCGAAAAGAACTTGTTGTGCCGAATAGTCAGGTGAATAGGGAGTTAATGGTACAGGTTTATTATCCTGCTGAAAAAGGGACAGGGAAACGTTCTCCTTACTTTGAAAATATAGATGCACTAACTGAACAATTATCAGCCACACAGGGCTTTCCACATATTGCAACTACACACTTAGGATTGACTGAAACACATTCTTATAAAGATGCAACACCGGTAAAAGTAAAAGAAAAATTCCCACTTCTTTTATTTGCACATGGGATGAGTTTATATGGTCGCCAGAATACATTTCAACTAGAGGAATTGGCAAGTCATGGTTATGTTGTAGTAGCACTTAACTTTACAGGGGATGCGGCAACAACTGTTTTCCCAGATGGAGACCGTGTTGATTTTACACCGATTGAAAATACGATTACATTCTTAAACAAGCGTATCAAGCTTTGGGAGCAGGATACTTCTTTTGTTTTGGGTGAAGTAATTAAAGGAGATTTTGATAAGAATTTCAAACCAATTGAGGAATTAATTGATTATGACAAAATCGGTATGTTAGGTCACTCTTTTGGCGGTGCGACTTCTGCACAAATGTTAGTGAAGGATGACCGAATTAAAGCAGCAATTGATATGGATGGAGGACTGTATGGAGATGCTATGCCGAAAAATGGTCCTGGAAAGCCATTCATGTTGATGAATGCTGAGGCATCAATTAACTTTATGAAGGAAGCACATGGTCAAGAACCGGGAAATCGTGATGAATTATTTGAAGAATCCTATTTAAGAAATAAAACTGTTGAAAAGCCTGGTGTTTACACAACTATCATTCCAAAAACGAATCATGGCAGCTTTACGGATTTAGCAGCAGTTACACCGATCATTAATGAATCAGGGGCAGATGTGAATACGATTTATAAACTGATCAATGAAATGGCGCTTGGTTTCTTTGATAAAAATTTAAAAGGGACCAATGAAAATAAATTAGAAGAAATTCAGAAGAAATATCCTGAAATTAACTTAACTAAGCACTAAAAAGAAGGCTGTTGATGAGCACAAACACTCGTCAGTAACCTTTTTCTTAGAGATTTCCGAAAAATACGATACAACGTTGATCTGGCATTTACATGGGATATTTCAATCCTACAATTTTAATCTCACGAACAATTTAACATCTTTTTTTGTGTTTATTACAATAACCACCAATAAAAGCATACAAATTTGTTGATGAGAAAAAGTAACGTTTCGCCTTGATCTACAGAGAGCTGACATTTTGGTGCAAGTCAGTGTTCGAGCGTCACGTGAAAATCCTCTCTAAGAAGGTAAGCTGGCTCTTATAGTGAGTCTAACCGGGCGTCTACCGTTACAAGGAACACGTGTGATTGTACGGTGCTAAGAGTTATTGATCGGATCAATAGAATTAGGGTGGTATCGCGGTTAACCCCGTCCCTTTACTTAGGACGGGGTTTTTTGTATGTTTTTACACATTTTAGTATAGGAAAAGTCGACCGTCCCTCTTGTCTTCGATACTCAACTTACATGTTCTACCAAATGGGCGCATCACCTTTGACTAAGGCTTGTCCTTTTAGCAAATTTGATGGACAATTTTGTTCGGAGTAATGTGATAAATAAATTTTTAATACAACGTTAGTGTTTAAGTTTAGGTCTTTAAGCTAGAAAAATAGCACCCATATACAGGATGCTATTTTATATTAGTTGTTTAGCGTACAATGTCAAATACTTTTTTCAAGTTTTTGGGTAACCCAAACACA
>NZ_QYTW02000046.1 GCF_003605405.2 Siminovitchia terrae
GAGCGGAGCTCGATAAAATCTGGGCGCAAATACGCCAAGGCGCATTTGATGTTAGTTCCAGTTCCTATTTTATTTTGAACGCGAATTCCATATTCCTTCGAAACCCGAGAATTGTGCGATTTTCTGATTTATTGTGCGAAAATCGAGATTATTGAGCGAATTTTCGATTTATCGTGCGAAAAATGAAAATATCGTGCGATTTTCGGGTTTATCGTGCGAACCCCATTTTCAGCCCTCAAGCCCGGCCTCTAAATTAGGGATATTAAAAATAAATGGAAAAATAAAAATATTGACAAATAAAAATTTTGACAATAACATTATGTTTAAGATTCGATCGTTAAATAAAGATAACAATAGGTTGGGATTTTTAAAGGGAACGGAGGTCCTTAAATTGAAATTGATCAGTGAAAAAGTATCTGTCAGTCCACGTTGTTCTTTTTGCGAATCAGAAGATGTAAGCAGGATGGCGTCCTTTGGCACAGCGCAGCTCGTATCCCAGTATTACTGCAACAATTGCCGTAGTGTCTTTGAGTTCATTAGATGGCAAAAGGCTGACTGAACATAATAATGCCAGCTTAACTAAAAGGGTGGAAAAAAGGATTACAGTACAAACAGAAACAAAAAAGGACAATGTAACGGTAGTAAAAGAAAAAGGGGTAGCGACGATCCATATTCATGTCAGTAAAACAAATGCGTACAGCTTGGAGTTCTATCAGGAATTAAACGCAGCGATTGATGAAATCCGTTTTGATAAGGAAATCAAAGTGGCCGTTCTGGTGAGCGATGTTCCAAAGTTCTTTTCAACAGGAGCGGACATTCATTTCTTGAAGTCAGCTGACCCGCATTTCAAAACCCAATTTTGTCTGCTATGTAACGAAACCTTGGACAAAATGGCGCGCTCCCCGCAAATTTTTATCGCATGTTTGGAAGGGCATACAGTAGGAGGCGGCTTAGAGCTGGCGATGGGATGCGATCTTCGCTTTATGGGTGATGAAGCAGGACAAATTGGCCTTCCGGAAGTCTCCTTGGGTGTTTTGGCAGGAACAGGGGGTTAGCCCGTCTTGTAGGGTTCTCCCGCGCGCTGGATATGAATATAACAGGGGAGACACTGACCCCGCAGGAAGCCTTAGAGATCGGTCTCGTCAACCGTGTTTATCCTCAAGCCGAGACCAGGGAAAAAACGATGGACTATGCCAGAAAAATCGTTGAAAGTGCCACCTATGCTGTATCCAATATTAAGCTATCCATTATGAATGGAAAGGAGATGCCGCTCAATGCAGCTATCCGTTATGAGGGAGAGCTTCCGTTCAGAGGATGCGATGGAAGGGTTGAGCGCCTTTATTGAAAAGTGTCCGGCTAATTGGAAAGGGAAATAGAGTGTGTTAAATCCCCCCGACAATACTGGAGCAATAGAGTTCCAGTATTGTTTTTTTAAAATAATTTAAAATGTTATAATAAGGAAGTGGAAAAATATGAAATAAGATGGTGAAAAGATGAAGCCTAGGGGACTAATGTTTACACTTTTCGGCGAATACATCCAACATTATGGAGGAGAAATTTGGATTGGCAGTATGATAAGGCTCATGTCACATTTCGGTCTTTCAGAATCATCCTGTAGAGGCGCAACTTTGCGAATGGTACAGCAGGGATTTTTTGAATCAAGGAAAATTGGAAATAAAAGCTATTATTCATTAACGAATAAAGGGAAAAGGAGTATGCTAGACGGTGTTTCAAGAGTCTACACCACACCGATTGACAATTGGGATGGGTTTTGGCGTATCTACACTTATTCTGTTCCCGAGGAAATGAGAGAAGTAAGGAATCAATTACGCAAAGAATTGATGTGGTTAGGGTTTGGACCGATCTCGAATAGTGTATGGGCAACTCCGAATCCTCTTGAAAAACAAGTCATGGAAATGGTCAATGACCATCATTTAAATGATTACGGAATCCTGTTTACTTCGAGTTCATTTGTCTCACACGATAATCAAGAGATTATTAATAAAGGGTGGGATATGAAAAAGATTGAAAGTAAACACTTAGAATTTATGGATAAGTATGGTGAAAAGTATGAGCAGCTTAAGGAAGGGGCTTGGCACAACTCATTAACAGATGAACAGTGTTTTATCATCCGGACTGAGGTTGTCCACGAATATCGAAAGTTCCTATTTTTTGACCCGAACTTTCCAGTAGATTTACTCCCAAAAGACTGGATCGGATTTAAAGCGAGAGAGTTGTTTTTTAATATTCATCAACTGATCGCCATTCCGGCAATCAGATATTTTGAGTCTAATTTTGAGCAGGCTCCGGATACAAATCCAGTTTTTGATCGCAATCGAGCAATTAATCCATTCATAAATAGTATTGAGTAGAAAGGAGGCAGAAATGAAGTTGAGTTTCGAAACCATTACATTTCATGCGACGGATAGAGTTGCTTACCTCACATTAAAACGGCCGCCTATAAATATTTTAAATATTCAAATGATGGTGGAGATCTCCAATGCCCTTTTAAGTATTCGGGAGGAAAAAGATTTGCATGCATTAGTCATCCGCGCGGAAGGTAAAGCATTCTCAGCAGGGGCTTCAGTGGAAGATCACATGGGAGACAAAGCTGAACCGATACTTCATGCTTTTCATAAGATGTTCCACCTTTTAATTGAAATCCCTTGTCCGACGATTGCAGTGGTGGAGGGGGCTGCGTTGGGTGGTGGATGTGAGCTGGCAACTTTCTGTGATATTGTGTATGCAACTGAAAAAGCGAAATTTAGACAGCCTGAAATTAATTTAGGGCTATTTCCACCAGTTTCTGTTGTGGCATTCCCCTGATCACCGGATTGAACCGGACGATGGAATTACTTTTAACCGGTGAAACGATCGATGTCCAAAAAGCATATGAATGGGGATTTGTGAATCGAGTAGTTCCCTCTCATGAATTAGAAGAGGCTCTTTCAGAACTTCTCCAAAAGTTTAAAAGCAAGAGCGCTTTGGCTCTTTCTTTAACGAGAAAGACAATCAGAGAAGCTCTGTCTGTTCATTTTGCCGAAGCGATTGGCAAAGTGGAACAAGTTTACTTTCGAGACTTGATTCCTTCTAAAGATGCCCAAGAAGGCCTGAGCTCTTTCATAGAAAAGAGAGAACCTGTCTGGACAAATGCATAGGAGGCAAAAATGTGTATATTCAACAAATAGAAAATCAGATCTATAGGATAGCAATACCTATTCCTTTTCCGATGAAGTATGTATACTGCTATCTTTTTAAGGATGAGGACGGTTGGGCTGTTGTTGATACGGGGTTCAATTATTCGGAAGCTATTAAAGTATGGGAGATGGTGTTTTCGAAGCTTTCTATCAAAACCACCTCTATCCATTCCATTTATTTAACTCATTATCACCCGGATCATTCGGGATTAGCAGGATGGATGCAGACACAGACAGGTGCCCATGTTTATATGAGTGAGACAGACTACCAATCGTTTCACCGGGCTTTTGGGGAGTCAAAATTGATGGCCGAGGGGTTTGCGAATGCTTGTGTGGAACATGGGATGCCTCGTGATCTCGCAGAGAAGGTGGAGCGGCAATTTGTAAGAATGGGAGATCATGTACTTCCTCTACCGGAATTTACCATCTTGGAAGATAATAGAGTGCGATTGAGCGGGGAAGATTGGGACGTTATTCCAACCCCTGGACATAGTGATGGCATGATTTGTTTTTACCAGCCTAAAAAACAGCTATTTTTGGCAGCAGATCATGTATTAGATAAAATCACACCTAATATTGGTTTATGGCCGTATAGCAGACAAAATCCTCTTGAGGATTATTTGCAGTCTTTGGAGAAAATAAGCTCATTAGAGGTAAAGATGGCGCTTCCTGCCCACGGAAAAGTAATAAACGACCTGTCAGCACGCATTAAGGAAATCACTCTACATCACGAGGAAAGATTAAATGATATGTTTCAACTCACAAAGGATGGAAAGACTGCCTATGAAACAGCGGTTGAAGTCTTTAAAGACAGAGAGTTAAATTCCCATCAATGGAGATTTGCACTTGCTGAAACCCTGGCGCATTTGGAATACCTTCATCAATGCGGAAGACTGATAAAATCAAAAGATAAAATGATACAATATCACGCCAATCAATTTGTAAACGCATAACTCTTGTTATGTGTTTTTTCTTTCGTTGTTGACCAAAACGTAACATTTTAACTTCATTCAGTAGAAGCCTCCTACTTCTGTAAGTGGTGAGATGAAAGCATATTGGTATTCCATTCAGTAGGGGTTCAAACCCCGGCTGAATAAAGTTAAAGCCTCCGGCGGATGCCACAGATTTTCAGAGGAAATTTATCGAGCGGAGCTCGATAAAATCTGGGCGCAAATACGCCAAGGCACATTTGATTCGCATTATGTTATATCTAGCAGCGGACGGCCGCACCTCCTCTTACGATGTTTCCTGCTGACAGGGTTCTTAGTGCTGGCGATATACAGGAGGTATAGTTCAAGTAAAGAACTTGAATGTCGTATTCTGAGCTTGCAGACGTACAAGGAAGTACAAATGCAAGCGGAGCAACAGGAAGTCGCTCTGCTGAAGCCTTGAGGCGCATCGAAGGCACTCAAAAGTTTGTATGAATATGAGCTTCCCCTCTTGTTCTTATAGATCTGAAGCGGAATGTATCAAATTGCCTATTTTTCAGAATAAACATCCTTTTTAGAAAATCTTCTTGACAGGTAAATAAGAGTGCATTATTATTACGTTAATAAGACGATAGTGAAATAAACATAACAGGGAGGTGGATGGAATGAAAAGCGCCGAGATGTTAAAAGAAAAAGTGCGCAATGGATTTATGGTTGAAGGTCTAGAGGATATGAATGATGAATATCTAAAGGCCTTGAAACAAACTCTGGTGATTGTGGGTGATACAGAATTATTGAGTGTCCCCCCATTGTTGACGGTGTACAATCAGGCTCCGACATTAAACAATAAAATAACTGCATTGGCTATTATGCAGGATGAAATTGGTCATGCGCATATTGCTTTTCGTCTTCTGAAAGATTTGGGAGAGGATACGGACGAACTTCTGTATAACAGAGAGGCAAATCGTTGGAAGAACCCTTATGCATTTGATTTTGAACTATCAAATTGGATCGAACTGGGCGTATTTAACGCATTGTTTGACAGGGCTGGATATACATTACTGGGTGATGCCGGAAAAAATACCTCATATGGGCCATGGAGACGCGCACTGGTCAAGGTGGACAAAGAAGAGCTGTTTCATCTCCGTAACGGTGAAATCATCATGAAAACAGCTATGAAAGATCCTGAACTCCAAGAAAAGGTTCAAAAGGCAGTAGACTGGATGTTTTTGATGGCTCTAGAATTCTTTGGAGTTGAAGATAGTTTAAAAAGCCGATCGCAGCAATTGGAGTATAAGTTAAAAGGAAAAACAAATGACGAACTTCGGCAGCAATGGCTTTCGACAGCCGTTCCATTTTGCGAATCTATTGGTGTAAAAGTACCTGCACATTATGATGAAAAGCAAGAAAAATATGTTATAGATGTGCCATTTCCTTGTAAGTTTGATGTGGAAAACAAAAGGTGGTTATTTGATCAGCCGGATACATGGGAGAATGTCATTAAAAGATTTAAAAGCCGAGGACCGCATAACCAACAATTTGTTGAGAGAATTCAGCGGGGAGCAAAGGAAATGGAGCAGTTGAGGAAAGAGGTGGTATAAATGGAGGCGGTTGCTGACAATATCCAAAAATATTGGGATGCTCTAAAAGAAGTGAATGATCCTGAATTTCCTATTAGTGTAGTGGATATGGGCTTGATCTACCATATTCAGATAAATGAAGGCGTTATCAATTTGACTATGACTTTTACTGCTGTTTCATGCGCCTGTATGGATTGGATAAAAGAAGACATCGAAACACGCCTTCTGAAAGAGCTGGAAGTCAAAGAAGTAAACATTGAAGTAGTGTGGAGTCCACCATGGACCGTGGATCGGATGAGCCCGGAAGGCCGTGAAAGGATGAAACGATGGGGGGTCAGTTCAAAGTGACTGAACTATCAAATGAAAAATTAACATTTGACATTTTTACCCGGATCAAACGAGGTGATGACTTAGTTCATATTGGTACCGTTGAAGCAGAGTCCCCAGAATTGGCAAAAATATATGCCGTTTTTATTTATGACGAAGAAGACTGGGCTGAAATGTGTGTGGTAGAAAGAGGACAGCTTCATTGGGCGAAAAAGACTAAAGGATTATTTGCCAAAAAAGGGGCGTAAGAAAAATGGCGGAAGATGTAAGAAATTCAGGATCCTTTATCGAGCTGTTGGAAACGATTGCGGATAATAAATTTGTTTTAGGTGACCGGTTGGTTGAAATTGGGGTAAGCGGGCCGAACCTTGAGGCAACATTAGCAGCAGTCGCGATGGCGCAAGGGGAGCTTGGGCATGCTCGGCTTTTATATAACTGGATATTCGAATTAAAAGGGTTAAAGTCAAAAAAAACAAATATAGAGAGGCAGACTGGTAAAGCATTTAAAGGTGTAGTAGAGACTCATAATTGGATCACCTTAATGGCATCACTTTATACAGTCGTTACAGCGGTGGATATTGTATTAAGTTCCATTTCGGAAAAAGGAAACGACAAAACGATATCTCGGATTCAAAAGCTGATGAAAGAACAAAAAGAACATATCGTTTATGCGCAACAGTGGGCTCGCCAGCTATTGAATGATCAAGGTGCCATCCCAGTTGCATTTAAAGAGTCATTGAATAACATGCTCCCCGAGGTGAAACAGTGGATGAAGGAAGTTGCAGAGACGACAGGGATTACTGATAGTGGTTATGTTGTTAACGACACTTCTTTGATCAGCAAGTTCCAAGAGGAATTAAACAAACTGAATTTAGATGATCGGGCTGTTGTATATTAAATTCAAAACTATTAATTGATAATTCTTAATGAACAGAAAAAACAGGGAGGAATCATAATGATGACAACTAAAACAGAAACAAAAAAGGACAATGTAACGGTAGTAAAAGAAAAAGGGATAGCGACGATCCATATTCATGTCAGTAAAACAAATGCATACAGCCTGGAGTTCTATCAGGAATTAAACGCAGCGATTGATGAAATCCGTTTTGATAAGGAGATCAAAGTGGCTGTTCTGGTGAGTGATGTTCCAAAGTTCTTTTCAACAGGAGCGGACATTCATTTCTTGAAGTCAGCTGACCCGCATTTCAAAACCCAATTTTGTCTGCTATGTAACGAAACCTTGGACAAAATGGCGCGCTCCCCGCAAATTTTTATCGCATGTTTGGAAGGGCATACAGTAGGAGGGGGCTTGGAGCTGGCGATGGGATGCGATCTTCGCTTTATGGGTGATGAAGCAGGACAAATCGGCCTTCCGGAAGTCTCCTTGGGTGTTTTGGCAGGAACAGGGGGAACGCAGCGTTTAGCCCGTCTTGTCGGGTTCTCCCGCGCGCTGGATATGAATATAACAGGGGAGACACTGACCCCGCAGGAAGCCTTAGAGATCGGGCTCGTCAACCGTGTTTATCCTCAAGCCGAGACAAGGGAAAAAACGATGGACTATGCCAGAAAAATCGTTAAAAGTGCCGCCTATGCTGTATCCAATATTAAGCTATCCATTATGAATGGAAAGGAGATGCCGCTCAATGCAGCTATCCGTTATGAAGGTGAGCTTCAAAATCTATTGTTCCGTTCAGAGGATGCGATGGAAGGGTTGAGCGCCTTTATTGAGAAACGTCCGGCTAATTGGAAAGGGAAATAATTGATAGGAATATGACTAAGAAAAGCGAAAGCGCCTTGGTCAGCACGGGCAAACAAGACGATTCCCGAGGAGGCAGTTCTTCAGCCACCACAGGGAATCGGCTTGATCTTTGCGGGGCTAGGTGCTGGCCCACATCCTGTCGCTTCGGTGGCACTAGCCTGTCCTGTCCGTCGGCAGGCTCGGAACGCGACGTCCTGTCACCTTGCTTGCACTAGTACGTCCTATACGTCGTAGCTGGGCAAAGAAAAAGCTTCCTTTGAATAAAATTTTCCATAACAATTTCTTTACTCAGAACAAATAAGAGCTGCCCAAAAGAAAGAAAAAGAAAATGGATTTCTTTTTAACTTCCTTTGAGCAGCTTCTTTTTCAACAAATAACATCTTGACCTACACATTATTCACTCAAACGTTAAAAAATAAAACGGTAAGGTGATGATGAGATGGATTTGCGTGGTATTGACATGCCGTATAATGCTTCCAACCAATTTATTGATGAAAATATCAAATCCGGCTTGGAAGATAAGACAGCTCTCTATTATGAAGGAGGGCAGGTTACATACGGGATGTTGCAAGATCGTGTCAACCAAGCTGCCAATATGTTCAATGAAATAGGTTTAGAAATGGAAGATCGGGTGGTGATTACTTGTTACGACTCTCCTGAATTTATTTATTCTTTTTTTGGGGGAATTCGAACAGGCGTTGTTCCTATCCCTGTAAATACGATGATGCAACCACATGATTACGAGTATTATTTAAACAATAGCCGGGCAAAATCCTTGATTATCCATGAGACACTCTGGAGACAAATATCCCATTTAAGAAAAAGATTTGTCTTTTTAAAACATGTCATCGTTATTTTGGAAGGTGCGGGAGAGCTCAGCGATGATACTTTAGATTTTCAACAATTATTGGATTCTCAAGACATTGATTTTCAATCACCATATACCGGTTATGACGATTCAGCTTTCTGGTTGTACAGTTCTGGTACAACAGGAGAACCGAAGGGTGTCATTCATCTGCAGCATGATATGGAAGTGTCGACGAATAACTATGCAAAAAAAGTGTTAAAAATGACTGAAAATGATCGCTGTCTTTCGGCATCTAAGCTTTTCTTTGCATATGGTTTAGGAGGAGGGATGTATTTTCCATTAGGAGCAAAGGGGTCGACTATTTTGGTCAAAGAGAGAACGACACCTGAAATAATGTTTCAAACAATTGAAAAGTATAAGCCAACAATTTTCTTCGGTGTACCGACATTATTTGGGGCAATGATTGAATATGCCGAACAGAGCAGGGAAAGCTTCGATCTTTCTTCAGTCAGAATTTGTGCGTCTGCAGGTGAATCTCTGCCCCCATTTTTTGCTAAAAGATGGAAAGAACTATTTGGTTTGAACATTTTGGATGGAATAGGATCGACAGAGGCTCTCCATATTTTTATTTCCAACCGAATGGATGATATCAAAGAAGGGAGCAGCGGCAAAATTGTTCCTGGCTATGAAGCAAAAATCGTCAATGAACAGGGGATTGAGCTGCCGCCAAATGAAATTGGCGATTTAGTTATCAGTGGCTGCAGTATTGCAAACGGGTATTGGAATATGCACGAAGAGAATAAACAAAAATTTGTTGGTAAATGGTTAAACACCGGGGATAAATATTACATGGATGAAGATGGATACTTTTGGTATTGCGGTCGTGCCGACGATATGCTAAAAGTCGGTGGCATCTGGGTATCACCGAATGAAATTGAAAATTGCCTGCTCAATCATGAAGCAGTACTGGAAGCAGCTGTTGTAGGGGATACGAATGAAAATAATCTGGTTATCCCGAAGGCTTATATTGTTTTGAAAAAAGATGTTGTACCATCCGATCAATTGGGAGAGGACATTCAGCAGTTTGTTAAAGGGAAGTTAGCCGGATATAAATATCCGCGGGTGATTCAGTTTATTGATGAACTGCCCAAAACGGCAACTGGGAAAATTCAGCGCTATAGATTAAGAGAGCTAGTCTCTTCCTAGCTATAATGTTTTTGGTTGGAAGAGTAGGAAAGTTCAGTTGGCTCGGTGTGATTACAGTTTTTTTATGTTAACCAAACTTATTGAAAACTTGCCTCAACTTGTTGAACTGCGTATTCATTTTGAAAGCCAGCGTAGAAAATTTTTGAATTTAAATAATGATCCAGTCCGTATAATGCTACGTTTCTTTTGAAATGAATGTTCAAGTTTTAACTTCATTCAGCAGAAGTCTCCCACTTCTGTAAGTGGTGAGATGAATGCATATTGGTATTCCATTCAGTGGGGGCAAACCCCGGCTGAATAAAGTTAAAGCCTCCGGTGGATGCCACAGATTTTCAGAGGAAATTTATCGAGCGAAGCTCGATAAAATCTGGGTGCAAATACGCCAAGGCACATTTGATTATCCAAGTAATCTCTATAGTTTGGATCACCGTGCCGCAGGTTCTTGCATTTGTACAGAAGGGGAGAAGAAGAATGAAGTTAAACGCCAACCGGCTTGAGTTGATAGAAGTCGCACAGGGGCTGAGACCAGCGGATAAATTTATTAAAAATGGTACCGTGATTAATGTATATTCTGGGGAGTTTTTACAACAGCATATAGCGATATATAAAGACTCCATTGCCTATGTTGGTGACAGCGAGGCTTCCGTTGGGGAAAAAACGAAAGTGATTCATGCTGATGGAATGTATATATCACCGGGATATATTGAAGCTCATGCTCATCCATGGGTTATGTACAATCCAGTCAGTGTGACAGGGAAAGTACTGCCACTTGGAACGACAACGACTGTAAATGACAACTTGTTCTTTTATTTACACATGGGAGCTACTGGCTTTAAAGAGATGATTAAAGATTTAATTCATTTGCCGGGTAATTTTTTTTGGCTTGTGCGACTTGTGTCTCAGGCGGAGTTTCCTGGCGAAAGAGAATGGTTCAATCTACGGGATGTCCGAGAACTTCTTGAATTGGATGAAGTTTTGGGAACAGCGGAGGTTACCCGCTGGCCGCTATTGTATAAGGGTGATCCTTTTTTACTTGACACGATGCAGGTTGTAAAGGAAAAAAAGAAGGTAGTGGACGGTCATACTTCTGGATGTTCTTATGATAAATTGAATTCGGTCGTAGCTTCGGGGGTTAGCGCCTGCCATGAATCTATTTCTGCAAAGGAAGCCCTTGACAGGCTGAGACTGGGAATGTGGACGACACTCCGAAATAGTTCACTCCGGCCGGATTTGCCTGAAATCATTAAGATACTTACAGAAAGCAATGTGAATATTCATCGGGTCATGATGACGACTGATGGACCACATCCAAGCTTTATTGAAGAAGAAGGGTTCGTGGATGGCCTTGTCCGTCAGGCTGTAAAACTTGGAATCCCACCCATTCACGCTATTCAAATGGTGACAATTAATCCGGCTGTTTATTTGCGTTTGGATGACTATATTGGGGGAATCGCTCCAGGAAAGCAGGCGGATATATTACTTCTTCCTGACTTGGTCAGCTTCCGTCCTGAGCAGGTTATTTCAAAAGGGAAAATAGTGGCTAAATCTGGGAAAATGACGGTGCCATTGCCTGAGATAGACTGGAATAAGTATGTGGTTAAAAAAACTTTTTCCATCACGAAAAGCACTTTGGAAGATGTTAATCTCTACCGATATCCACATATTGAACCAAAGGAACTCGTTCCTGTTGTTCGTTTTCGAAGCAATGTGATCACAGAGAGAAAAGATATGGAGCTGCCGTCTCTCAAAGGGTATGCAGATCTGTCAGATCATGAGGGGCTTCTGTATGCAGTATTAATTCATAAGGATAGTCAGTGGGTGTCAAAAGGAATATTAGAACGTTTTGCGGTTCATCTCGATGGAATGGCTTCCACATATAACACAACCACAGAACTGCTTGTTGTTGGCAGAAAACCAGAAGCAATGGCTAAGGCAGCTGTACGGGTTCGTGAATTGGGAGGAGGTATTGTTATCGTAGATGGGGATGAGAGTGTCCTTGAAATTCCTCTCCCGTTCACTGGAATGATGACTACGGGTGCTTCGTTCGATGTAGCAGTTAAGCAACATGAGCGATTGTTAACTTTCATGCAAGATCGAGGTTTCCCATTTCATGATATATTGTACACTTTATTATTCTTAACCTGCGATTTCTTGCCGGGGTTGCGCCTAGTTCCTTATGGATTATATGAAGTCAAAACGGATGAAATCCTTTTGCCTGCAACAGAACCAACATCTGTATATGTATAAGGTAAGCGGGTCCAATAATAACTGGGGAGGTACGAACATGAGAATGTATACCCTTGTCGATCAAGATACTTGTATTGCCTGCGGGGCTTGTGCGGATACTGCTCCTGATGTATTTGCTTATGATGAGGAAGGTTTGTCTTTTGTCATCTTAGATCATAATCAAGGCATAACTGAAGTTCCTGAAGAGTTTCAGGATGATGTTGAGGATGCATATGATGGTTGTCCAACCGAATCTATCCAGTTATCTGAAGAACCATTTAAGAAGCTTGCAAAAAGTGGATGAATATAAGTAGAGATACAAGTGTGTATCAATTGTCAGTTGATAGTTAAACAGTCAATTAATGTGATTTTTCTGTTTAACTTCATTCAGCAGAAGTCTCCCACTTCTGTAAGTGGTGAGATGAAAGCATATTGGTACTCCATTCAGTGTGGGTTTAAACCCTGGCTGAATAAAGTTAAAGCCTCCGGCGGATGCCACAGATTTTCAAAGGAAATTTATCGAGCGGAGCTCGATAAAATCCGGGCGCAAATACGCCAAGGCGCATTTGATAAATGAGGGAAGTTGGAATCGGAGAGATAATGAAGGTAATCATCCAGTCACTAGTGAAGTTGTGGCTGAAGTGGAAAAAGATCTTCTTAAGAAGATACGGAAGTGGGATATGAAGGGTTCGATAAGATATATCATGATAGGGGCGGAAGAAAGGCAGGATGTGAGGGTATTTAAACCTATACACACTTAGTTAGGGAACTTGAATATGTAAGAACCGGAGGAAGGTGTATGGAAATACAGGGATCTTATAGGTAGAGCAGTTCGATGGCTAATCCTTCCTCTTGATTTTTAGTGCTTTTTTGCTATAATATAAGCTGTATCCCGAAACGAACCTTTTTAAACTTCATTCAGCAGAAGTCTCCCACTTCAGTAAGTGGTGAGATGAATGCCTATTGGTATTCCAATCAGTGGGGATTCAAACCCCGCCTGAATAAAGTTAAAGCCTCCGGCGGATGCCACAGATTTTCAAAGGAAATTTATCGAGCGGAGCTCGATAAAATCTGGGCGCAAATACGCCAAGGCGCATTTGATTAGAAAAGGTCTTTCTCTTATCATGGGGACGTTTTGGATTCGACAGGGATAGGTCGAGCTCGAGTTGCGAGTCGAGGGGATCGTCCTCGTAAAAACGTCAAAGCCAATAATAACTGGCAAATCTAACGATAACCTCGCTTTAGCTGCCTAATAAGGCCTAATGCGGATCCTCCCTCCATCGCCCATGTGGTAGGGTAAGGGTCTCACTTTCAGTGGGCTACGCCGGACGTCCTCCGCCTGGGGACTATGGAAGAGACCAATCAGGCTAGCACTTCGGAAGCCTGTCGATAGGCCGAAGAAGATGCGAAGCGCTAATATATCGACTATATTCGTAGAAGCTTGAGTGGCGATATTCTTGGACGTGGGTTCGATTCCCACCGTCTCCACCAAATACATAATTTGGTGGTTTTTACTTTTTTAGGAGCATATCACCATATTTTTAACAATAAAGGCGGCCTTCCGTTTCTGGAGTAGCCGCTTTTTTTTATAGGAGAAATGGTGCTGGATTTAGGGTATTCTATTAATGGAGTAATATTTGATAACAGAAGAGGACTTTGGCAAGCGGGGGGATGAACATGCAAAAAATGATGATTAACAGAATAGTTTCTTTTCTCAAGATCGTTTTCCCGCTGGCTTTGCTCATTTTAGCAGGGTATGAAATTCAAAAATTTGCTAAAGGCTTAGATTATGGCTTACTTAGCCGGGAAATGGCTCAAATTCAATTTGTGGACATGGCTGTCACTCTGTTGGTCGTGGCCGCAGCTATCATTCCCATGTTTTTTTATGATGTGATCATGGTCAAACTGTTGAGAGTTGACACGCCGAAAAAAAAGCTTGTGAAACAGTCATTAATTGCGAATACTTTTTCTAACTTAATCGGATTTGGCGGCCTGATCGGGTTAATGATCAGAACCTATTTTTATCGGAACCATAAAATGGACAAGAAGACCCTGTTAACGACGATCGCTTCAGTATCGCTGTTTTACCTGACAGGAGTTTCAGTGCTTTCATGGATAATTCTTATGGGATATAGGGACATTCCGCTGCTTGTGAATACCAAGTGGCTTTATTTAGCGGTGATTGGGGTCGCTCTATATCTTCCGGTTTTGCTGTTTTTCGTTCATAGAAAACATAAGCATACGGAAATGGATATAAAAGTGCGTACTCAATTGGTTTTTGTTTCTCTTTGTGAGTGGGGAGCCATTTTCATTGTCATCTGGTTTTTGGCTAGAATGCTTCATATACATATTAGCTTTCATGATTTGTTTCCCATTTTTATTGTAGCCAGCTGTGCCGGCATCGTAAGTATGATTCCAGGAGGTCTAGGTTCCTTCGACCTTGTTTTTATATGGGGAACTGATTATTTGGGGATACAGGATGAGAAAGTGATGGTCCTTTTAATGATGTATCGGATTGGGTACTTTTTCATACCTTTTATTATTGCAGGTATCTTATTCCTCAAAAATTATTGGGACAGATGGAATGTGGCCTGGAATAATGTACCGAACAGTGTTGTTCAAACAATCAGTCATTTTATCCTGACTGTATTGGTCTTTGTTTCTGGCCTGATACTACTTCTGTCCGCTTCAGTTCCCGGAATTCTTGAGCGATTAAGAGCGGTTGAAGAGTTCTTGTCATTACCTATTATGAATGTGTCCCATCAGCTAACGGTGGCTGCCGGTTTTATTCTCCTTGGTCTGTCGCGAGGAATCGAATACAAAGTGAAGTGGGCATATAAAATTACTTTAGCGGTATTGTCCGGTGCGGCTGTACTTTCCTTGTTTAAGGGACTGGACTATGAAGAAGCAATTTTTCTCCTCGTGGTGGTATTGCTGTTAAGAATTTCAAAGGACCGTTTTTATCGGGAAAGCTATGTTTTAACATGGGGAAGAACTATTTTTGATATAGCTGTGATTCTCATCATCACGTCGATCTATATTTTAGTCGGTTACTTCAGTTTACCCACGGCAAAGGTGAGTTTGCCGACAAAGCTGATGCCTTACGTCATAACGGATTACCAGGATCTGTTTTTCAGCGCTGCTATCGGATTGATGATCGCTTTCGCTGTTTTTGCTGCAGGATATTTATTGGGCAGGTCTAGTAAAATGGTTATAGAAAAATCCGACTTTCAGGAAAAAGAAATTTTCGAGCATGTCAAAAAGTTCAAAGGCAATGTCTTGACCCATCTGATTTATTTACATGATAAATATATTTTTTGGAACAGCAAAAAAACTGTACTGTTCCCTTATCAACTTTATGCCGATAAACTCGTGATTCTCGGGGACCCGGTCGGGGAACGGACGGATTTTCCGAATGCGATAGAGGAACTTCAACGGGTTTCAGACCTTTACGGCTATACTCCTGTGTTTTATGAAGTGAGTATGGACATGCTGCCGTCCCTTCACGAAAATGGATTTGACTTTTTTAAACTGGGAGAAGAAGGATTTGTCGGTTTGCAGGAATTCTCTCTTTCGGGCAAAAAAATGAAGGGAGCCCGGGCCGTCTTCAACAAGGTGAAAAGAGAGGGCAGTAACTTTCAAATTATTAAGCCGCCTTTCAGCCGGGCGTTGTTTGATGATTTAAAAGAAACCTCAGATGAATGGCTTCAAGGCAGAAGGGAAAAAGGCTTTTCCTTAGGCTATTTTGATGAGAGCTATCTGAATAAATCCGATATCGCTATTTTAAAGGATTCTGGTGGACAAATCATCGGATTTGCAAGCTTGATGCCGGTCTATGATGGTGAAACGATATCTGTTGATTTGATGCGCTTTAAGGGCGGTGCATCTTCAGGAACAATGGATTTTATTTTCCTCTCACTAATTGAATGGGCAAAGGAGTCAGGATATAAAAAATTTAATCTGGGTATGGCCCCCCTTTCGAATGTGGGTCTTTCCAAGTATTCATTTTTGGGTGAAAAGATTGCTGCCCAGATTTACCTTCATGGGCAATTTTTCTATCATTTTCAAGGACTGAGAAAATTTAAAGAGAAATATGTAAATGAATGGGAACCGAAGTATTTGGCATATAGAAAAAGATCATCTTTGCCGATCACGATGCTGCAAGCGGCGCTGTTGATCGGGAAAAAGGTACAGCGTTCCGAAAGGTAGATGGCGATGATTAGGTCGCCATCTTTTTTCGATTCATTCGGTTGTTAGTGATCATTTGAAAAAATGGGGAAGGTTTTTTCTTAACTTGGGTCTTACAAAAACAATCTCATAACTAAATTCGTCTATAGCTGGGTTTCTTCATCCCTTCTCAAAAATGTCGATGATGAATGATCCAGGGTCCTCCAGATCAATCTCCATCAAATAATGGTGAATCCTGCTTATAGTCTCCCGCTTTTTGTAACGCAGAACGGTTAATAATTCTTCTTCTATATTTTCATGAATGGTCCACTCATCCAAATGGTGAACCAAACCCTTATCTTTTAAAAAGATTAAGTTTTGCTCCTCTTGTCCAGGTAAAACATCATATACAAAAATGGGAAGTTTTTTGATTAGACACTCGCTAATTGTCACTCCACCTGGTTTAGTAATGATCATATCCGTTACATCATACAATCGATTCATTTCTTCTTTAGATGAAATATAGGGAATCGGTTGTATAAGCGGATTGTTCAAGTTCTTGATATGGCGGAGCAGCTTGCCATTTTTTCCGCATAATACCTTGTAGAGAATCTGCCCTCTCGGCTTTAATCGGTTAAGTAGTTGGACAATCGATCCGGCTCCCATGTTTCCTCCACTGATCAAAGCTGAAAATATCGGATCTTTTTTCACTATTTGATTTTTCATACTGAATATGGGATGAACTGGGATGCCGGTTATAAAAATACGCTTTGTATTTACGCCCTGTCCCACTAGTTGGTCTTTCATTTTCATACTTGGTACGAAGTGATAGTCAATTTCTTCAATTCCCCATAGGTTGTTAATAAAATAATCGGTATAAACATTAATAATTATTCCTGTCCATAGCTGTAATTTTTTTAGGCGTGCAACCATGTAAGAGGGAAGAGCATGAGTGCAAATAATTACATCCGGTTTTTTTTCTTGTAGCAGATTTCTAAACATGTCAATAAACAAAACTTCATACGTTCGAAAGCGTTTATTCAGCTTCGGACGCTTCACTGCCGCAAGCCGATAAATTTTGCTATATACTTTTGGAAGTTTGTGAATCCATTGCAAATAAACGGAGGAGATCAAACTTTCAATGTTTCCGTAACCATAAGATAAAATATCAATTTTCTCGCAGTTGATATTAACTGCCATTTGTTTCAATTGGTTCTCTATACTATCAGCAACATGATGATGACCTGAAGGAATTTGCAGAAATGGCAAAAATAAAACGTTGTGCATGTAATTCCCCTCCTTATAAGGTTAGGTTGTGGAATATCAGTTAAATCATCCTTCCATCCTTGAAATTCCAATAATATTTGTGAACGTTTTTTCTGAAAATAAAATGCCCTTCATAAATATTATGTTAAGGAGAATTGGAATGAAAATCAGACAATTTTGCATTTCAGGATGGAACGTGGTAGATCCAATATATTTCCACCTTACACGACTACACCATATTAAAAATAAATGTGGCAAAAAGACCATTATGCGTGTGCGGCTAACCAGATATCAGGGGAGGAATGTTGTTTTATCTGACGGGACAGAGATCTGTAAGAATGACTTATTAGTAAAAGTTCATTTGCACAACGTCAAATTATTAAGTGAAATCATGCAGTATAAAAATGACTTAAGAAAAGCAAAAATCATTTATTCCAGCGTGAAGAGTTCACTCCCAGATGTTGTTGATTATATTCAATCGAGTAAACTCAATGATGAAATTAAAGGCTTGATAGGGATTACTACACTTTATAAAGGATGTAAAAGGCTTGGATTTGAACCTTATTCCATAAAAAACCCTGTCTATAAAAAATTTAAGCAAACAGCTCTCCTGCCGATTTATTTTCTGTCTTCAAACAACCAAGCGAATCATGAACTTCCTGAACCAATGTATTTATTCATGTCAAAGGACACGCTTTTTCAAAAGTATGGAAGTGTATAAATTCCTATGTGGTTCCAAATCAGCAATCCCACGAAGGCAGATCAATCTTGTCAAAATATTACTTGATTATGTCAATAAGTAATACACAAACTATAGGTGCTCAAGGAGCAAACAGCAAATGAAGGGTGAGGTAAAAAAATGAAGAATAACATTCAGGTATTACCAATTGTAGCATCGATAGGAATTGGAGCTGCTGCTTATAGCATGATGACCGGACGTGGCGGACAATTACAAAATATGATGCCACAGCTATCTAACATAAGCAATCAAGGAGCACAGCAGCAAAAGCAATCCAATACTTCTCAATAACCTCTAAAAAGACGTCATCACCAATTTTTGGGTATGACGTCTTTTCTCGCAATCAACACGGATGTACTGCCAACAAAGCTTAGGAATATATCCTGTGACTTTTGCTTATAGCTACTCACCTTAAAACAACAAGAGTATAATGATTGGCAAATTAACTTCATTCAGCAGAAGTCTCCCACTTCTATAAGTGGTGAGATGAATGCATATTAATATTCCATTCAGTGTGGGTTCAAACCCCGGCTGAATAAAGTTAAAGCCTCCGGCGGATGCCACAGATTTTCAGAGGGAATTTATCGAGCGGAGCTCGATAAAATCTGGGCGCAAATACGCCAAGGCGCATTTGATGGGTTGTATCTACAGCAAGCTTTAAAGAAGTTAACCGAAATAATTTGTTTGTTGCCATTTCAGGATATCAGCCATGATGGTCATGATTTTATAAGATGATGCAATTCAAGCAGGTATAGCGGTAAGGATATCGATCTGTTATGTGTTCCTTGTCAGGTGCTAACAGCCGGTTAGTCCTTACCAAAATTGTGAGGTATATCATAAAACATCTTTAAAATAGGCACGAACGGGAAAACAACAGCTTGCTTTATGCTCAAGCATGGACTTGAAGCAGTAGCCTGATATACTTGTGCCTGTTTATAATATTGTGCGGTCAATTGACATTCTATCCATATATTACAGGTTAAAATCCCTCCCCCTTCCATTTATAATTGACAGGAGAAGGGGGAAAACAAAGTGACTGTTACTATGTTAATATCCATAGCTTTAAGTCTTTTCATATATATAGGCAATAAGAATACCCGATCCGTTGTCATTAATCACATTGATATAGATTGTAAACAAGGTTCAAACAAGAAGAAAAGCAAGCCTATTAGAGTATTGCATATTTCTGATTTACACCTTGAAAATATTTCAATATCGCCGGAACAGTTATATGAGAATGTCAAAATGCAATCGATTGATTTAATCGCTTTAACCGGTGATTTTATGGACAGAAAGAAAAGCATACCCAAACTTCTGCCATATTTGCAGATTTTAAATAAATTAACACCTGTTTATGGGATTTATGCTGTATTTGGCAACCATGATTATGTTTTGCGGAAAGATGACCTAAATCAATTAAAAAGCCTGTTGGTTAATAATGGAGTAAGAATCTTGCAAAATGAAAACGATAGGATTGATATAGAAGGAGTTCCATTAAATATTATCGGTGTTGATGATTTCAGTACTAAGAGAAGTAATTTAATGGAATCCTACAATGGCTTGGATGAAGGATTTAATCTGGTAATTACGCATGATCCAAATGTTGTTTTATCAATGCAAAACTACCATTTTGATTATTTGCTGTCTGGTCATTTTCATGGCGGTCAAATTCACTGGCCAAAGCCATACCATCTCGTGAAAATGGGTAAATTGGTTAAAATGAATATGGTGAAAGGTTTGCACAGTTATAAAGAAAAACGATTTTATATAAGCGAGGGGCTTGGACAGACTGGTGTAAATATCAGGATAGGTAGCCGCCCGGAAATAACCATACACAATGTACATTTATCTCAGTCGGTAGACAGTATAAAAGCTGGATAATAGTATCTGGCTTTTTAATCAATTTTCCAATTTTTAAAGTCCTGCAATTTTTACATTATATATTCGATCCTCGTTCTGATTTGATTGGATATATTTTTGATGAAAAAGTAGGCATGCAAATTTAGCTTCTTTCGCATCATGGAACAAGGAGCTGAATTCAGTAAGTAATTCTCATTCAATCAATAGGGGAAGTAGTGTGGATATGGGCTGAATTTGGAGGGCAGCAGGAATCTATTAGTTATGCTTTATTTTAATCAGGATAGACCTTGTGATGAGAAGACCAAGATGAGACCTTAATACAACAAAACATTTATCTGCTCCTTGTCATCCACCGTTGCCAGTAATATTTCTGATATGTCCACATGGTAAACTGATTTGATTTTATCTCTGAGCCACAGTTCATCTTTATGTATTTTCTTCATTTCATTGATATCAATTTTTCCTTCTTTGATGATCGTTCTAGGCAGGGAAAATTTGTTCCCTTTAATTTTTAAGTCCTTTTTTGTTATTGTTTGATAGTTCTGTTTTAGAAAAAATGAAATCGTGCCGTCAGGTTCCCATAGAGTAAGAGCAACTTTGTGAATATCGTCAATTTTGTCTTTTCTTGATTCAGATAACAAAAAATCGAGGGAAATCCTGGCTTTTCCTAAATTTTTATAAAGGATTTGACCATCTTCTATCAGTGGAAAAGGAGGAGGATCCATAATTCTTCGAAGTTTATTTGATTTTAAACTGATAAAAATACTCGCTGCATATAAAACAACAAGTACACTAGTAGTAGTCATTGAACCCTTCATGCTTAATTTCTCATCGGATAGAGGATGAGCGATAATATTTCCAACAACTAACGCAATGACAAAATCCAGTAATCTCAGCTGGGATATTGACCTCTGACCCATTGCTTTAGCAATGATGAGCATAAAAAAATATCCGAGTACAGCTCTTAAAACCCATTGTATTATTGTTAAAGACTCCCGACTGTTAAAAAACTCCATCCATACTCGCTCCTCATATTCTAAAAAGCATATTTAAATTAAAATGGGTGTAGGCTTACTCTATAAGAAAGCTGGGGAAGGCTAAAGTATTTTTATCAGGCTTCGTCAACGCTTGGACAACGATTTGTGACTCCGTTACTAATACGGTCTTTATTCATCCAGAACCTTCCTCCAGAAATAGTAAATTTCTCCTTGAACTACATTAAGAAACTTAACTTTTGAAAGATAGTGTTGCTGTTACAGGCAAATGATCAGAGGCTTTTGGTATTTTTGATACTATTTCGGCATTGACTACCTTAAAATCACGACTGGCGAAAATATAATCCAATCTTGATCTTGGCCGAAGGGAGGGGTAAGTGCAACCTGCTCCTTTTCCCTTCTTATACCATACATCTTGAAACTCTTCGCTTAATTTTCTCCAAGCTGAAGAACCTTGCTTCATATTCAAATCCCCCATTAATATAATTGGATTGGAATTTTTCATATGATGGTGAGTTAGAATAAAATCCGTTTGCTTCTTGTGAAAATATGGATTAAGACTGAGGTGCGTGACATTTATTTGAATGGGGCGTTTGTTTATCTGAATAGTTGCATCCAGCAATGATCTTCCTTCGATGATCCCGGACATTGAATTAATTTTATGTGAGTTTCTTGTAATAATTGGAAGTCGGGATAAAAGAGCATTCCCATATTGTCGTATATTCGTAAATGATTTGGATTGTTTCGTAATAGACGGGCTAAATGCATAATCCATCTTTAATTGATCTGCAAGCCAACTGGCTTGGTCCTCATAAAGACTGCGCTTGGAAAAATGCCTGTCAACCTCGTTGAGGCCGATGATATCAGCATTACATAAATCGATAACTTCGGCGATTCTGGATAGATTAGCTTGTTTATCCATTCCCTTGCCATGGTGAATGTTAAAAGTCATAACCCTGATCTTCAAATAAATTCTCCTCAACTAATATCCTTTTTACAAATCATTCTTCTCTTAATTATCGTTTCAAATACATTTAACTTCATTCAGCAGAAGTCTCCCACTTCTGTAAGTGGTGAGATGAAAGCCTCCGGCGGATGCCACAGATTTTCAAAGGAAACAATCGGGCGACGTTTCTCGTCGCCACCGTCTAGAATGAAAACTGATTCTAACCTTATGAGAGTTTATCCCTTTATTATTCTGATAATAATGAATGTAACAACAA
>NZ_QYTW02000047.1 GCF_003605405.2 Siminovitchia terrae
TTTGTCGATTGGTTAGGAAACCCCCACTTCAAAAACAGGTGTTTTAAGTGGTGGGAGGTTCATGTGGAACTTTGCAAATGAATAATTTAACTTCATTCAGCAGAAGTCTCCCATTTCTGTATGTGGTGAGATGAGAATATATGTTGGTATTCTATTCAGCGGGGGGGTAAACCCCCGCTGAATAAAGTTAAAGCCTCCAGCGGATGCCACAGATTTTCAGAGGAAATTTATCGAGCGGAGCTCGATAAAATCTGGGCGCAAATACACCAAGGCGCATTTGATAGAAATTGATCAAATGATGAAAGTGCTCTTACGCATTTCTTATTCAAAAATGTACGCCAAAGCCTTTATTGCCTGGTTGACCGTTTCCACTGTGGCATTTGCTTTACTGGAGAGTTCTTTCAGTGGATGATGAAGTTCTTTGGGGCGAATCAAAATGAGCGGCTTTCCTAATGAAAGAGCAGCGCTGGCATCCATGGCTGTATTCCATTGTCTGTACTTTTCTCCAAACAATGCGATGATCAAATCAGCTTTATTCATCAAAACTTGAGTTCTCAGATTGTTAAAACTGGAAGCGGCTTCATCTCTGAAAACTGCATCGGGCTGTTCTCCCAGAATTTCTTCGCCAATCGCATCTGAGCGGTCGTGGTTTTCCATCGGACAAACAAAATCAACCGGAAGTTGAAGTGTTTGGGCTTTTTCTTTGATTTCCTCTCGCCAACTGCTGTGAATTTCTCCGGCAAGATAGACAGTTAATCTCATCAAAACTCCTCCTAAAATAATTCATCTCCACCCATCTTAACATTAATAGTCAGAATAATCTCGTAAGATCTTTATAAATGAAAGAATTATTAAACCAATCCAATAAATATAATTAATTTGATTTTACTTGTTTAATAGGTTATAAGTTAGATGTAAGCAAAAATTAAATACAATTCGAGAAACACTAGGGGTGCCAAAAAAGCTGAGAGAGGATTGATCCTCAACCCTTGAACCTGATCTGGATAATGCCAGCGCAGGGAAGTGGTTGTTTGCAATTGACAAGAAATTGCATACGTATGTCTATGATTCAGAGCCACTTCTAGGATGAAGCGGCTCTTTTTTATTGAAGACAAAGGCACCTGGTATTCTCGCAAGGAAAGGGGATGGAAGATGACAGACAGTCTCGTATTTGAAGATGTTACTTTTTCCTACAGGGGAAGTGGAGGAAAAAAAGCACAGATATTAAGTCAATTGAGCTTTACTATTAAGGCTGGCGAATTTGTTAGTGTAATCGGTCCGAGCGGATCTGGAAAGAGTACATTATTTCGGCTCATTTCGGGACTGGAAACGCAAGATGAAGGAAAAATTTTCATGAATGGGGAGGCTGTGCAGAACAGGCTTGGGCATATTGGCTACATGTCTCAAAAAGACGGGTTACTTCCTTGGCTCACGGTGTTGGAAAACGCTGCATTACCGCTTACATTAAAACGTTTATATGGAAAAAAAGCACAAAAAGACGTCATAGAACAACTGGAAAGGTTTGGATTAAAAGGCTTTGAAAGTAGCTACCCTCATGAGCTTTCGGGAGGGATGCGCCAGCGGGTGTCTTTTTTGAGGGCACTGTTAAGCGGGTCGGAGCTGTTGTTGCTGGATGAGCCGTTCAGCGCTTTGGATGCAGTAACTAAAATGGTCATGCAGGAATGGCTTTTGGAACAATGGGCAGCAATGAAAAAAACAATACTATTTATTACCCATGATGTGGAGGAAGCGCTGTTTTTATCAGATCGTATCCTTGTTTTCAGCGAGAGCCCAGTGAACCATCTAGAAGAAATAGTAGTTCCGCTGGCACGTCCGCGGACTGTTGCGGATCTGAAAGACCCCGCATTTACAGGGTTAAAAGAAAAGCTGCTGATGGATCTGAAAAAAATGGTGAGCATATGAAAATTTTTAGAAGATACGGATTGTCTATTGGGCTAGTTCTCCTTTTACTGATTGTGTGGGAAATCGGAGCCCGTCTGTATGGAAAGCCGTTTATTTTGCCATCGCCAATAAATATTTTGGCCAGGCTGTGGGAATTGAGGTCTGTATTATTCATTAATCATTTGCCAGCAACATTGGCTGTAATTTTAATCGGTCTGTTGATGTCACTTGTATTGGGAATCGGACTTTCAATATGGATGCATGAAAGTGCAATTGTGAGGAAGGCATTTTTTCCACTGCTTATTGCCTCTCAGACTATTCCGGTGATTGCACTCGCTCCAATTTTCGTACTTTGGTTCGGATATTCTATTTGGAGTAAAGTGGTTGTTACTGTTTTGATTACATTTTTTCCGATTACCGTTAATACGTTTGATGGATTGCGAGCGGCTGATCCTCATTTAAAGGAAGTGCTGCAGACGATGGGAGCGACCAAACGGCAAATATTCCTCAAAGTTGAATTGCCGTCCGCATTGCCGCATTTTTATTCGGGCTTAAAGGTGGCCGTTACTTTAAGTGTAATTGGTGCTGCAATCGGCGAATGGCTCGGGGCTGATTCGGGTCTTGGCTATTTCAGTAGGAGAATGATGACACAATTTGACGGAGCAGGTGTTTTTGCACCAATTGTTCTTCTGTCATTGTTAGGAATTGCTCTATTTTTACTGGTAGGATTGCTAGAAAGAATAACGATGAAATGGAGAAATGAAAATTGAAGAAAAAGATGGTATTCATTGCTGTCGTTCTAACTTGCTTGATTTTGGCAGCATGCGGAAAAAACAGGGAAGAAGTTACTTCGAATAAATCGGACAACGAGCTTCAAAAGTTTGATATTATGCTTGATTGGTATCCTAATGCCGTACATAGTTATTTATATACCGCTATTGAAAAGGGATATTTTGAAGAAGAAGGGTTGAAGATCAATATCCGTTTTCCGGCCAATACGACTGATCCGATCAATCTGGCTGCAACCGGTGACATAGATTTGGGCATCAGCTATCAACCTGATGTCATTGCCGCTAGAGCAGAAGGCGTCCCAGTTAAATCGGTAGCCGCTATTGTCAGGAATCCGTTAAATCATATTGTTTTCTTGAAAGACAGCGATATTAAGCGTCCAAAAGACCTTGAAGGCAAAACTGTAGGGTGGCCGGGAATTCCAGTAAATGAACCGCTTGTTAAGACAATTGTGGAATCAGACGGCGGAAACATGAGTAAGGTGAAAATGACCGATATTGGCTTTGAACTCAATACAGCGATTGCCAGCAAGCGAGTGGACGCGGTGAGCGGAGCTTTTATCAATCATGAGGTACCTGTTCTTGCCTCTGAGGGCATCGAAACAAATCATTTTAATCCGGTCGACTATGGGGTACCCAGTTATTATGAACTGCTTTTTGTCACCAATGATGATACATGGAAGAGTAAAGAAGAAGAAATTCGCGCATTCTGGCGCGCCGCTTCAAAGGGCTATGAATTCATGAAGGATCATCCGGATGAGGCGCTTGATATTCTGTTGAAAAATCAAGATGCAGAGAATTTTCCACTAAATGAAGAAGTGGAAAAGGAAAGCTTAGCAGAGTTGCTCCCGAGAATGGAAGCTGAGAATGAGGCGTTTGGCAGCCAGTCTGAGGATTTATGGGAAGAAGTAATCCAGTGGCTGGCAGAAACGAAATATATCCAAGATGAGCCTGATAAGAAAGAGCTATTTGTTAATATTGTTGAGTGAATAAGCTGACACCCCCATATGGGGGTGTTTCCTATTCGCCTGCATTAGATCATTTGATTTCCTAATAATAAAAAAGAGATAGACGAAAATTATAGATGTCTTTACACTAGTTAAGTATATACAAATTTATTGGGGGATTTGGAATGAAAGAGTTTTTAGACCGCAAAGGGATCCATATTACGGCTAAGGCCTATCTCATAGACGCTTTAAGTTATATGGCCCTTGGACTATTTTCATCATTAATCATCGGATTGATCATAAAAACGGTGGGGCAGCAGTTAAGCTTGCCGTTCTTCGTAGAGATGGGCGATATGGCAATGGGGCTAATGGGGCCTGCGATCGGAGCTGCAATTGCATTTGGCCTTGGAGCGCCACCGCTTGTCATTTTTGCGGCAGTGGCAACTGGAGCGGCAGGTGCAGCTTTCGGCGGTCCTGCTGGAAGCTATGTAGCTGCTTTAATTTCTACGGAAATAGGAACAATGGTCAGTAAAGAAACGAAAGTGGACATAATTGTGACTCCGTTTGTCACCATTTTTATCGGATTTGCTGTTGGAAAGTTTGTCGGAGCACCTATTTCAAAGTTTATGACAGTATTTGGAAGCTGGATCATGTGGGCAACCAATCAGCGCCCATCGTCATGGGAATAGTGGTGGCGACTTTGATGGGGCTGGCATTGACGGCTCCTATTTCAAGTGCAGCTATTGCTATGATGCTTGATTTAACTTCATTCAACAGAAGTCTTCCACATCTGTAAGTGGTGGGATGAAGCATATTGGTATTCCATTCAGTGGGGGTTCAACCCCGGTTAAAGCCTCCGGCGGATGCCACAGATTTTCAGAGGAAATTTATCGAGCGGGGCTCGATAAAATCTGGGCGCAAATACGCCAAGGCGCATTTGATATGGCCTTGCTGCAGGTGTTGCTACTATTGGTTGCAGTGCGCAGATGATCGCTTTTGCAGTCGCAAGCTACAGGGAAAATAAAGTCGGAGGTTTGTTAGCTATTGGACTCGGAACTTCCATGCTGCAGGTCCCGAATATTATTCGCTACCCGCTTATATTGATTCCTCCGACCGTTGCAGGAATGATATTGGCTCCGTTTGGGGCAACTGTATGGAGAATGACGAGCAATGCCGCAGGAGCCGGCATGGGAACAAGCGGATTTGTTGGGCAAATCATGACTTTCACGACAATGGGTTTCTCAGCAAGTGTCTTAATCCAAGTCATTGTACTCCATTTTATCGGGCCTGCTGTGATAAGCTTAATCATATCAGAATATATGAGAAAGCGCGGCTGGATTAAGCCGGGCCAAATGCTCATCAACACTGGAGGTAAATGATATGGAAAAATTACAGTCAAAAGAACAGTTTGAACAATTAAAAAAAGAAGAGCGGACAATCTTTATGTTTTCCGCGGATTGGTGTCCGGATTGCACAGTGCTTGAACCAGTATTGCCACGATTAGAAGCGGATTATCCGGAATATAATTTCATTCACGTGGACCGTGATGAATTTTTAGAGCTATGCCAGGAGCTTGATATTTTCGGCATTCCAAGCTTTATCGTATACCATAGTGGAGAAGAAGCTGGAAGGTTTGTCAGCAAAGACCGCAAAACACTTGAGGAAATTGAAGATTTCATCAACGGTTTGTCAAGCTAATGAATGGAGCTGTCAGGAATGATTTCCTGTAACAGCTCTTTTTTAAGCAAAATTTTTATAATGATTGCCGTGTCCAATGAATGAAAATGACTGATTGGTAAAGGGAAACGCGTGAAATTGAAACATTTCTCCGGGCAGAAGATAGGACTTAGTTAGTCATGCATCTGGAGATTGTTCTTGTGTCTTGAAATGAATCAAGCTGTTCAAGACGTTCTTTTTTTACGAATAAGCCTCTTCCTTTTGGCATTTGGAGTTTTCGTGTATTATGGGATGTAGCCCATATTGCCAAGGAGGGTTAAGCATGAAAATGAATGAACGGAAGATGAGCAAAGAGCTGGAAAACCGTCTTCAAAAGGAAGGCCGGATTTTTACATATGACCGAGAAAAAGAAAGCCTGCGTATTGAAAACGAAAATACAGGAAAAGGCATTGACATTGCCTTGTCTGGCATTGTTTCCAAGTGGCATGAACATAAGGAAAAGGCCATCGATGAAGTCGTTTATTATGTGGAAGAGGCATTGGATGTTATGGGCAAGGAGCAGACCGTTGCAGGAAGCGAGAAGAAAATTTATCCTGTAATTCGTTCCACTTCATTTCCTGTGGAATCCGAAGATGGAAATAAATTTTTAACGGATGACCATACGGCGGAAACAAGGGTCTTTTATGCGCTTGATCTTGGAAAAACGTATCGCTTGATTGACGAGCGCTTCATCGAAAAGGAAGGACTGGATCCGAAGGAAATCCGTGAAATTGCGCGATTTAATGTTCGCTCTCTCTCTACTGCCATGAAAAAGGATACGGTTGCGGACAATGACTTTTACTTTTTAAATATGAATGACGGATACGATGCAAGCCGGATTTTAAATGAAAAGTTTCTTGAGGATAAATCGAGGCTAATCAAGGGGGACATGGCCGTAGCGGTTCCGCACCAGGATGTATTGATTATTGCGGATATCCGGAACAAAACAGGTTATGATATATTGGCGCAGATGACCATGAGCTTTTTTACAAAAGGCCTTGTTCCAATAACGGCTCTTTCATTTATTTATGAAGACGGCAAGCTAGAGCCTATATTTATATTAGGAAAAAATCAACGAGTGGATGATGGGAAGGAGTAATGGTAATGAATGTTTTTTATAATCTTAATGGTATTGGTGACGTGCTAATCATTTCACTAGCTGAATTCGATGAAAAAAATCGCACGTTTGAAAGAAAAGAAGACGCGGTCCGCATTTTCGATAAAAAGTCGAATGTGACTGGCGGCTTTAACCTTTTCAATGCTTCGAGCTACGTTGATGTTACAGCGAAGGGGCAGGTTGAACTGAGTGAAGAATTGATTGAAAAGATAAATGAGGCGCTTGCCAAAAATGGCTTCGATGAGCGAATTGAAGCAGATTTGTCACCGAAGTTTGTTGTGGGATATGTAAAAGACAAGGAAAAGCATCCGAATGCTGATAAGCTCAGCATATGCAAGGTGGATATAGGAACTGATGAACTGCAAATCGTCTGCGGCGCACCGAATGTGGAGGCCGGACAAAAAGTGGTTGTGGCAAAAGTTGGAGCTGTCATGCCGAGTGGCATGGTGATTAAGGATGCGGAATTAAGAGGTGTAGCATCAAGTGGAATGATCTGTTCTGCAAAAGAACTTGGTTTGCCGAATGCCCCAGAGAAAAAAGGAATCCTTGTGTTGGAAGATCAAAAATACGAAATAGGACAAGCTTTTCCTTTATAATGCGATAAAAGAACTCATCTGAAAGGGTGAGTTTTTTATTTTGATATATGGGAGACCAAGACTTCCATACATTTTAGTTCGGCGGAGTATTATGACTAATTCAGACAAGAATTGAAAAGTATAACGCTTGTTTTTTGCGAATATCTCGGTATTCCCCCACTGCAAACTAACGATGTAAGAGAATGGTGGATTCATGCTCTAGGACAGTTGGATGATGCAACTATTGATAGTCTATATGAGAGCTTTGTTGATGCTCCTTGTTGGCAAGTGAAAATGATAAAAGATGATTTGCTGGCCAGAAAGATGGGATTAGAGATGAGTGAGATTCCTATCTCCAATAGTGAAGAAACAGGAGAGGGGGAGCACATACTATGTTAAATAAATCAAACGACAAAGGAGCTTTGTATTTCCTTAGGAGATAATATTCCCCCCAACATGAACTACTTTGAAATAATTCGGGCTGCTTGTGAGAGAGTTTCAACAAAAAAACTTTTCAAAGTTCTTACGTTTTTCAAAGAAGATGATAATGGGGTGTTTAACTTTATTCAGCAAAAGTCTCCCACTTCTGTAAGTGAGATGAATGTATATTGGTTTTCTATTCAGTGGGGGTTCAAACCCCGGCTGAATAAAGTTAAAGCCTTCGGCGGATGCCACAGATTTTCAGAGGAAATTTATCAAGCGGAGCTCGATAAAATCTGGGCGCAAATACGCCAAGGCGCATTTGAATTTTGAGCTGCATTAAAGGGAGGCTTAGATGGAGAGTAAAGCTATTAAAAAGATAATTTATCTCAATGAAATCACATTTTTCTTTGTTTGGGTAATCATTTTTCTAATGGGAGCAGATAAACCTCCTCCTATCGGATTTATCTGGATTGTATTGCTAGTTGTATTACTCGATGTTGCCCAGTACTATTATTTAAAAAAATTTCTTCCCAAATTATTGAAGAAAACGAAGGGGTTATTCTTCAATAATATGTTCTATTTTTTTTTAGCAGGAGTACTGGTTAGCTGTCTAACAGTAATAATAAATGTTGGCTTATTTCAAAGTATAGGGCTTTTTAACAGATTTGTTTGGACAGTATCCATTATTGCCCCCGCATTGATAAATGGGATATGTTTTTATGTGTTTAATTCTTTTCTTATCAGATATATTAAATGAATGTAATTCTTTGAAGAGTCCCTTTTGGACTCTTTTTATTTTGCTTAAAAGGTGCGAGAGCATGAACGTGACAATCGGAACTATATGCACGTCAGGCGGTTTTATAGTCGCCTATTTAACTTCATTCAGCAGAAGTCTCTCACTTCTGTAAGTGTTGATTCCATTGGCAGTATTGATTTTAGGACTTTTCATTGGTGCAATTGCCACACCGTTTACAGAACTTGATCTGATATACAGATTGTGGTCAGGCGCCTTTCCTTGGTTATCAGCTGTAGGGTTATTTGAGGTAGGGAGTCAGAAAAAGAGTGACGCATAAGCGTTACTCTTTTTTATTCTGAAAACAAACAAAAGTACTATGATTGTCGCCTGTCCGAATTGTAGACAAGACGCATTTTATATAATAAGGAGGAATTTATTATGGTTACTATTAAGCAGCAATTGGTATCACGAGATATTATTGACAAACGATCATATGGACATGGAAACCCTTGTAAATATATTACTATCCATCAAACGGGCAACACTAGTATAGGCGCAAATGCACAGGCTCATGCAAACATCCAATCGATTTTAAATCCACGGCAGGCTAGCTGGCATTATCAGGTTGATGATAAAGAAATCATTCAATCATTTGATGATAAAGTAAGATGTTGGCACGCTACGGATGGTACCGGACCAGGCAACACCAGTTCAATTGCTATTGAGATTTGTATTAACAGCGACGGAGACTACAAAAGGGCTGTGCAAAACGCTGCAATGCTCACAAAACACTTGCTTACCAAACATAAACTCGGTATCGATAAAGTTAAGCAACATCGTGATTGGTACGCAAAAGATTGCCCGGCTCAATTACGTGGAGGGTATAAAGGCATTACGTGGAATGACTTCATCAAGATGGTAAAAGGGGAAGGGGGAAAGGTTGAAGCTCCTAAAACTCAGGTTGGATCAGTAAAAGTAGAAGCTCCTACAAAGCCGTCTGGCAGTTATACAGGTGATTCCATTTAACAGTATCAAGGTTGATTCAAGCTTTGCCAATCGGGTCAAACTGGCTGCACAACATGGTATCCGCAATTACAAGGGTACGGCAAAACAAAACCTTGATTTGCTTAATAAATGGAGGGCCGGAAACAAACCTGTTGCATCTGCAAAGCTCGCGGCCAAAAAGGGTGATCAAAAGACAACATCAGTTGTCGATTATCTCAAATCAATTGGCGTCAACTCTTCATTAGTCAATCGGAAAAAGTTGGCGGACAAACATGGTATTAAAAATTACACCGGAACGGCTGCACAGAATACACAGCTGATTAAAAAGTTGAGGGGCTAAATAAAGTAAATTGGCCGATAATGAAAAGGCCCCCCCTTTATATATGCGCACATATTCCTCCCCGAAATGGGGAGGGCTTTTTTGGAATTAGAAAAAGCCTGCTGAATTGCAGGCAAAGAAAGGGAAATTGCCGAAGTTTGTGGTGCAAATAATTAAAAGGGGAATGCTCATTAACAAGCTTAATTAGAGTTTACTTTAATAACAGAGATACTACAATAGGTAAATAACCTATTTTTTCTCAATAAAAATCCTCATTTCTACCAGACAATCTATCCAATCCATTTCGATAATCTCCAATACATTATTAATGAGTCGGCCGGCTTAAATAATGAATAGGAGAGGTGTATATGGGTTTTGAAGATGAGTTTGACTTCGAGGATGAGCGGAGAAGAAGGCGAGTAAGACTGATTTGTAAATGTCGGGAAGTAAGACATGAGCGTGAAGAAAGAGAACGCGAGCGCGAAAAATTCGAATGTAAATGCAGAGAGCGTAGACGTAGACACGAGCATGAAGAATTCGATTGGTAGGTAACTGATCTAGAAAGGAGAAATCCCTTGAGGTAATAGTCGAAGGGATTTCTCTTTTAGGTTCCGCTTCTTAATGAGCTTAAGCTTCAACTAGATGTTGAAACAGCAGAAATGTATTTATGTTGGGGCAGAGGCGGGGGCGGTGATGAATTCATGAAAAAGACCCGGCCCTGACCGGGCTTTTCACTTTAATACATTAGATTTTCAGAGGAAATTTATCGAGCGGAGCTCGATAAAATCTGGGTGCAAATACGCCAAGGCGCATTTGATGATTTCAGGATCAATAATAATCTGATGTTTGACTGGAAATATCGACACCAACCTTCTGCATTGCCTTTACAGCATTCGGGTTTAATCCATATACTTCTATTCCAGCACTGTATACGCTCCACTCATCACCTAAATATTTCTTCGCCCACCCCTCTGCCATTTGGCTTCTGCAAGAGTTTCCGGTGCATATGAAATAGATTGCCTTTTTAGACATGACATATTTCTCCTTCTAGTAAAGTAATAAGGCAACATATAGACCTAGTAATGTAATAAATAGAATGGGAATCGTTAATACGATCCCTGTTTTAAAATAGGTTCCCCATGAGATTTTAACTTCTTTTTGAGATAAAACATGGAGCCATACTAAGGTTGCTAATGAGCCGATCGGGGTAATTTTCGGGCCTAAATCGGAACCTATGACATTGGCATAAATCAGAGCTTCCCGGGTTGTACCGGAAGTATGGGTTTCAGCAATCGCCAAGGCATCGATCATGACCGTGGGCATATTATTCATCAAGGATGATAAGAAAGCTGCAATATATCCCATGCCAATCGTTGCGACAAATAAACCTTGCTCGGCGGTTACCTGAATGAAGTATGCTAACGAATGGGTTAGCCATGCATTGCCCAAACCGTAGACCACTACATACATTCCAATCGAGAAAAACACGATATTCCATGGAGCACCTTTTATAACGGATTTCGTATCTACCGTATGGCTCCTTCTCGCCATGAATAAAAAGAAAATTGCTGTTATTCCAGCAACAATTGAAACTGGAAGATGGATAAACTCGCTAACAAAATAACCAATCAAAAGTACCCCAAGAACATACCAGGAAAGATGAAACATTTTTGGATCCCTAATGGCCTCGATTGGCTTCTTTAATTTAGACAAATCGTATGTTTTCGGAATGCTTTTTCTAAAATAAATCAATAATACCGTAATAGTTGCAATTAATGAAAACAGATTCGGAATAATCATTCTTGAAGCATATTCCACGAAACCAATATGAAAGAAATCAGCAGATACAATGTTCACTAAGTTACTGACAACAAAAGGCAGTGAAGTAGTATCTGCAATAAATCCACTCGCCATAATGAACGGGAAAATCATGGCTTCTTTAAAATTCAAATTACGAACCATGGCAAGAACAATCGGTGTCAAAATAAGGGCAGCTCCGTCATTGGCAAATAACGCAGCTACAATGGCTCCCAAAATACTGACATAGACGAACATTTTGATTCCGTTGCCCTTTGCTGCCCTTGCCATATGTAGGGCAGCCCATTCAAATAATCCTATTTCATCTAATATTAAAGAGATAAGGATAATGGCTACAAAAGATAACGTCGCATTCCACGTAATATCTATGACCTTTAAGACATCAATGAATCCGACGACACCAACCAAAAGGGCGAGGAGTGCTCCACCACAGGCGGACAACCCGATGTTCAAGCCCTTAGGCTGCCAGATAACTAAGATAAGTGTTGCTAAAAAAATTACTGATGCCAATATTGCGGTTGTCACTGTCTAACCCCCATTATTCAAAAAGAATTAATCACCTCTTAGCAGCAAGAATTTGTTTTCTCTTCCTTAGAAGCTGTGCAGCAAGCTGTATCTTCAATTTTGTGGACCTCGCTGTCTGCTTTTGTATAAAAGAATTCCCACTCATTTCCATCTGGATCCGTTACCCAAAATTTATCTTGTACCGCATAGCAGCAAGTTGTATTCATTTCATCACGGGCAAAGAATCCTTCTTTTTCTAACCGCTCCTTATGAGCTGTAATTTCTTCTGCTGTTTCTACTTGGAATCCGAAATGATTAACCTGATTTCCACTCACTTCATCCCGTACATTGAGTGTAAAGTTAAGTCCAGGGCTCTCCAACAAGAATTTCGTATAATCAGCTTTTACTTTCACAGGTGGTACACCAAATACTTTTTGGTAAAACTCAATGGATTTCTCTAAATTTGTTACATTAATTCCCATGTGAACGTATTTCATTATAATTCCTCCTTGATAAATCAAAAAAAATTGATGTATGGCGCAAAAATTAGCAGCAGCTTCCTTTTCCTGTTTTTCTAAAAATGCAGCACAATTCTTCTGATAATAATTTGTTTACTTCCGTATCATTTAAATCGTAATAACTCCATGTACCTTTTGTTTCTTTAATAACTAATTCTGCTTCCAACAAAATCTTTAAGTGATAGGAAAGCTTTGATTGGGTCATTTCAAAAATATCTGTTAAATCACATACACATGTTTTTCCCCTTTGACAAAGCTCATACATGATTTCCAATCTTTTCTCATCTGCAAGAGCTTTAAATTTTTGTTCATATTGTTTAAAAGTTGGTTTAGTAGCCATTGAAATACTTATCCCCCCATTAATCGATTTTTTTTGATGTATTCATTATATGTAGGCCCATCATTGAATGCAACTAATAAATCAACTTTTTTTGATTTATCATTATTAATGTAAGTTAACAATAAAATAATACCTTTAATTCTAAACGTGATTACCGTTAAATACACTATTTTCCACTTGTGGACAGAATGTTAGTTCTCATGTAATAACTGCAAACAAATCATTCGGATTGATAATGTGAAAAGCGAAATTATCTACATAAACAGGGAGAAGCAATTTTCTCAGCGCATCATAAAAGTGATAGCTGTTACTGATTCTCCCAATAAATGCCTACTGTTACCATAAAAGACAATTCCGCATATTTAACTTGGCTAATATATTGTCAGTAGCCCCGGTATCAAGTCGTATGATGCTACCAGAGCATGTTATGAGACTATACATATCGCATTGGAGTTTAACCAATTATTAAATTTCTCCATTTGGAATGATGAATTCTTTGAAGAAGTTACATGTGCAGTCCTACATAAATCAAATGAATAAACAAGTGCATGTTGTGGATAAAGCTCACAGAATAGATTTCGATGCTATTGCCAGTGTTCAATTTGCGGAATAGGCCATTCAACAAAAAGGGGTTTTTAAGGATTAAAACAAGCCTGGTTCACAGACCGAGCTTTATTTTTTATAAACTAGGCATCTACCTACATATTATTTTGAAGTCCCAATTCGGCCTAAAAGTAGCCCCAAGTACGTGTTTTTTTATACATATCCTGCAATCTGAAATATTACAAAAAATATTATAAATGTTGATATATCAACGTTTTTGAAGGGTTTATACTTGTGTTTACGCTGAATTAGTATTATTATGTGTAACGTTAAAGAAATTATATAAGGTTAGAGATTAGGGGAAGCAGTTTTTAGGGGGATTTTAACAAAAAGGCAGGGATATGAAATGTACAAGCGATTGTTAGTTGCTGCCGACGGTTCAAAAAACTCGATCCGGGCAGCGGAAGAGGCAGCAAAGCTTGCCCGATTGGCAGAAGGTGCGGTTGTCGAAATCATTTATGTTATGGATTATTCAAAATCCAAAGGTGAGGTTTTACAAAGCCGTGATGGCGAAATGCTGGAAGCTGAACGTAGAAAAAAATTGGTTCCTGTTGAGGATGTATTCGTGAAAAGTGAGGTTCCTTACAAAGTAACGATACTGAATGGAGATCCTGGTCCTGCTATTGTGGAATACGTGAATAAGAGCTCTTGCGATATGCTGGTTATTGGGAGCAGGGGGTTAAATACTCTTCAGGAAATGGTGCTCGGAAGCGTGAGTCATAAAGTGGCTAAAAGGGTTGAAAGCCCGGTTTTGATAGTTAAATAGAATATAAGAAGATGTTCAAAAAGTCACCAAATCATAAGCGGAAAATCTCTTCGTTGACTTGTTTCTGTGCTGCTCATGTATCTAAAAGCATACATTCCGCTGCATATAACAAGCTGCCTCGACCTTTTTGCTCTATTGGCAACTTTTTGAACACGCACAACAAAAAAGATTTCCCAATGGACGGGAAATCTTTTTTGTTGTGCGCTCTTTGAGAAAAATAGCCGCTATAATAATGGGGAGATACATAGAATGGAGCGTGACGAGTCCGTGTCTGTATTTTTAGCTGTATCGATTTTCGTTACTACTTTATTTTTTGTGATCTGGCAGCCAAAAGGATTATCCATCGGGTGGTCAGCCTGTACCGGTGCACTGTTGGCGCTTGTTGTAGGAGTTGTTTCATGGCGTGACGTTGCAGACGTGACCGCCATTGTTTGGAACGCGACGCTCACATTTGTTGCATTGATCATTATTAGTTTGATTTTGGATGAACTCGGATTTTTTGAATGGGCTGCTTTGCACATGGCTCGTTTTGCCAATGGAAATGGGGTTAAAATGTTTTTGCTCGTCACTTTACTGGGGGCTGTAGTATCTGCTTTGTTTGCAAACGATGGAGCTGCATTGATTTTGACTCCTATCGTTTTGGCGATGGTCAGGGCCCTGGACTTTCAAGAAAAGATGATCCTTCCATTTATCATGGCTTCGGGGTTCATAGCGGATACCACTTCTCTCCCTTTCATCATAAGTAATCTCACGAATATTATTTCCGCCGACTTTTTTGGCATTGGCTTTGCCGAATATGCCATTCGCATGATTGTTCCCAATCTGTTTAGCCTGACGGCGAGCATTTTGGTTCTTTACATATATTTTCGGAAAAGCATTCCTGCCGCTTATCATTTGAATCAGCTTAAGAAGCCTTCGGAAGCGATCCGGGATAAAAGGATGTTTCGTATTTCATGGGGAGTTTTGGTGGTATTGCTTCTTGGATATTTTGGAAGCGAAATAATTCAAATTCCTGTATCTTTCATCGCGGGAGGCGTGGCCATTCTGTTTTTAATAGCTGCCAAAGGAAGCCCGGCGATTCATATTAAATCAGTGATTAAAAGTGCACCATGGGCCATTGTGTTTTTTTCCATTGGCATGTATGTAGTCGTGTATGGATTGAAAAATGTGGGATTGACCAAAGTATTGGCGGACTTGATCCAGGTAACGGCTGATCAAGGGCTTTTTTCGGCGACGATAGGGGCCGGCTTTATTGCGGCTGTTTTATCTTCCGTCATGAATAACTTACCGACTGTTATGATTGATGCCCTGGCGATTGCCGATACGAATACAACAGAAGTTGTAAGGGAGGCACTTATTTATGCTAATGTTATCGGAACAGATCTAGGGCCGAAAATCACACCGATTGGTTCATTGGCCACATTGTTATGGCTGCATGTATTGAAAGGGAAAGGGGTTCATATTTCATGGGGATATTATTTTAAAGTCGGCATTGTCTTAACTGTACCCACGCTTCTAATTACTTTGGCGGGTCTATATATATGGCTCATTTTGATTTATTAAGAAAGCAGGCTGGGACAAACCCGGCCTTCTGTTTCCTACTTGATGGTATTATTCAATGTTTTTATAGTTCCGGAATGGATTCCTTCATGATACAGGATAAGATTCACTAACGAATCCACCGTGTTCATTTCGTAAGATTGGATGGCAAAGATTTCGGATGCTGGATTCAAGAGTTTCCCTGAAAAATGTAGAGGAATTCGGTCTCTTTGTTCTTCCAATACTGAAATGATGTCCTGGATGGCAGGAGGATCGGCTTTCCATTCGGAAGGCATTGTTCACAGTGCAAAAAAAGCTGCCCACTCCGTTCGTTTGATCTCATAGTCTCTGTCAGCTTTGTTCAGGAGGAATTCTGCAGTTATGTATAAATGACCAGCATTCCAGCGGATTGTATTAGGATGGCCTGTAGGTTGAATATCCAAATTTTCATCGTTTAACTCAGCAAGTACATTTAACTTCATTCAGCAAAAGTCTCCCACTTCTGTAAGTGGTGAGATGAATGCCTATAGGTATTCCATTCAGTGGGGGTTCAAACCCCGGCTGAATAAAGTTAAAGCCTTCGGCGGATGCCACAGATTTTCAGAGGAAATTTATCGAGCGGAGTTCGATAAAATCTGGGCGCAAATACGCCAAGGCGCATTTGATAGTTAAAGTGCGGAAAAGCTGAAACTGTTTCAATGAACTCAAATGAATCACTCCTCAATTTTCCTTATTATTACTATTCTAAGAAAGCGATTAAAGGTAAGAACTGTTCAGTCTTGATTATATTATTCTATGAGGTGATCAATTTGACTATTAAGGGTTTGAATCATTTTCTTTTTTCGGTTTCAGATTTAGAAGACTCCATTAAGTTTTATCAAAATGTATTTAATGCCAAATTGCTTGTTAAGGGGAGAAGCTCTGCCTATTTTGATTTGAACGGAATATGGATTGCCTTAAATGAGGAAAAAGATATTCCACGTAATGAAATCAGCCATTCGTATACCCATATTGCTTTTTCAATCGACGAAGAAGATTACGATAAAATGTTTGATAAGTTAAAGGAATTGGGCGTTCATATATTGCCGGGACGTCCCCGGGATGTCAGAGATAAAAAGTCTATATATTTTACGGATCCAGATGGGCATAAGTTCGAATTCCATACAGGCACTCTGCAGGACAGGATGAATTATTACAAAGAAAGGAAACCACACATGGAGTTCTTTGAATGAGTGGGAAAACAAGGGATTTGAAGCGGTAGGAAAGTTTAGTTATTTTAACTTCATTCAGCAGAAGTCTCTCACTTCTGTAAGTGGTGAGATGAATGCCTATTGGTATTCTATTCAGTGGGGTTCAAATCCAGGCTGAGTAAAGTTAAAGCCTCCGGCGGATGCCACAGATTTTCAGAGGAAATTTATCGANTATTCAGTGGGGTTCAAATCCAGGCTGAGTAAAGTTAAAGCCTCCGGCGGATGCCACAGATTTTCAGAGGAAATTTATCGAGCGGAGCTCGATAAAATCTGGGCGCAAATACGCCAAGGCGCATTTGATTATTTGGATTTTAAACAAGTGTTTTTTCCAGAAAATGCTTGAAAGGTAAGTAGTACGGTAGCAGGCCTATGCTTCATTCCCCGGGTAATATTGCTTTTAAACATAACAAGGTGAACAGCAAAATTTTTTTGTTTTGGATCATCCCTGTGGAAGCATGTCAAACAGAAAGAATAAAAAATGTTGAAATTTAAATGAACGGTTACTATAAAACTTACGTCTTATCATTGAAGGTAAAAGAAAGGGGGCTTGGCGTTGGTTGGAAAGTGAAAGAGATCTTATCAAGGAAGCAATAAAGGGAAAAGACGAAGCATTTACAAGGCTTTTCCAAGATAATTATGCGTTTTTATATAAATATTTAATTAAGCTGAGCCTTTACCCGGATGTAACCGAAGATCTTATTCAAGAGACGATGATCAAAGCATACACTCATTTGCGCAGTTTTAAAGGGGAATCAAAGTTTTCGACTTGGCTGATTTCGATAGCTTCAAGGCTGTATATAGATCAACAACGAAAAGAAATCAGACATAGGCGGATTTTTGAAAAGGCAAGAAATGAAGCGGTTCGAAAAATGAAGTGGCAGCTCTCATTGAAGGGGGAGGATTGGACAGAGGATTTGGAGCTGTTCGCAGGTCTTGATCCGGAATTGAAAGCTCCGATCCTGCTTAGGCATTATTACGGATATTCTTATCCGGAGATTGCCAAAATGCTCCGTATTAAGGAAGGGACTGTAAAGTCACGCGTGCATAACGGGCTGAACAAAATACGAAAGGAGTGGTCAGATTGAAGGAAGGCAATGAAAAGGAATGGGTTAAGCGGTTAATGAATGATATGAAAAAGCTGGAAAATGCTCATCAAGCCAAAGTCCCCCAGCAACACGAGCTGATGAATCTTTTGACTGAATTTAAAAACCAGCGTAAAAAAGCATGGAAACGCGAGTTGACAATCTTTATTTTGACAGCACTGACCATCTTGGCCACATATTTCGTTGTCTCACTAAAAATGCCGGCAGTCTTCTTGTGGGTACAAATATTGGCTATTATTACGATTCCGTTTATTTATGTTGCTGAAAGGAAGCGCCGCAAGGGCTTGAATGAGGTGTCGGATGATGGATTCTGAGAAATTGCTTGCTCTTATTTTTATATCACCGATTCTATTAGCACAAAGCATCCTGCTTTTTATAGATGCCAAGAAGAAAGGAGCATATGCTTGGTTTTGGGGATTATTGGGGTTGATTCAGTTTCCGTGTCCATCCATATTTTATTACTTCATTATTATTAGACCATATAGGAAAAAAATAAAATTTTAGGTGTTGGAGGGATGACAATTGGATATTCCTTGGGGATTAATAGCTCCTATCGTCATTTTAGATTTAATCTTGAAGATCACGGCGCTTGTTAGCTGTATAAAAGAAGAAAATACAAACGGAACTAAATGGGTGTGGATTCTTATTATCCTTTTCCTTAACTTAATTGGACCAGTTCTATATTTTGTCATCGGCCGGAAAAAACAGTGATGGGAGAAGACGCTACATGTTATTAACAGCAGAAAATTTAACGAAAAAGTTCGGCATGTATACAGCAGTCGACCAGCTCGATTTAGCTATAAAAGATAATGAATGTGTTGCTTTGCTGGGACCGAATGGAGCGGGAAAAACGACAACATTGCAAATGCTGGCAGGGTTATTGACCCCAACTTCGGGCAGAATTAGGTTTTCCGGGAAAGAAAATATCGATCGGCGGTTTATCGGATATTTGCCGCAATATCCAGCTTTTTTCCCCTGGATGAGTGCAAAAGAGTATTTGCAGTTTGCAGGCAGGGTTTCTGGAGTCCCCAAAAAAGAATTGCAGGGAAAAATTGAAGAAATGCTTTCTTTTGCAGGGTTGGAAGATGCAAAAAACAAAAGGATTGGTGGTTTTTCAGGAGGGATGAAACAAAGGCTTGGGTTGGCACAGGCAATGATCCATGAGCCGAAATTATTGATTCTTGATGAACCAGTTTCAGCTTTGGATCCTTCTGGAAGAAGGGATGTATTGGAAATGATGAATGAGTTGAAAAAAAAGATGGCTATATTATTTTCTACACATGTGCTGCATGATGCTGAGCAAGTCTGTGATGAGATTGTCATGTTAAAGAACGGCAAAGTAAAATGGTTCGGGAATCTTATGGACTTGAGAAAGAGACAGGGAGAAAATCGTGTGATGCTGGAGGCGAAGGAAGAAATTGGAAAATGGCTAGAAACCAAAAGCTATGTTGCTGAACGTTCATTTTCATCACCTAGGGCAGTTGAACTCAAGCTGCAGAATTCGGAAAGCCGGAACCAATTGCTAAGTGACTGCATGGAAAAAGGCTTGACGATTACCCATTTTTCTGAAAAAGGACGTTCGTTGGAAGATGCTTATCTGGAGTTGATGGAACAATGAGTACATTTTTCACTCTTTTTAGAAAAGAATGGTTAGAGGCTTGGCGTGATAAGAAACTGATTTGGCTTCCTGTCGTTTTGTGCTTATTAGCTGTTTCCCAGCCGATCAGTACGTATTTTATGCCAGAGATTTTGGAAATGGCGGGCAATCTTCCCGAAGGGGCTGTCATTGAACTTCCGGTTCCTTCCGGTGAGGAAGTCCTGGCGGGGACGCTGTCACAAATTGGTATGGTTGGAACCGTGATTTTTGTACTAAGCGCAATGGGAGTCGTATCAAATGAGCGGAACAGTGGTTCGCTCTCGCTGCTAATGGCACGGCCTGTTTCCCCTTTTGAATATATTTCCAGCAAATGGACAGCGCAGGCATTGATTTTTCTGATCTCGTTTACGCTCAGCTATGGGCTCTCCTATTATTATACAAACCTCTTATTCAATGAGGTGAAATTTCATCTATTCATCTCAAGTCTGGGAGTTTACAGCCTTTGGATTTTATTTACACTGTCCATCACTTTACTTCTTGGGACAATGATGAAGAAAAATGGCGGAATCGCTGGCATGAGCATCATAATCGTAGCAGGACTTACAGTTATCGGCTCATTCTTTCCAAAATTTATGGGGTGGAGCCCGTCCAATGCTCAAAACCAGGCAGTCAGCATACTTATGACAGGTAAGTGGGAAGACTCTTTTGGCTTGATGATGTTCGTAAGCATAGCTTTAATAGTTGGGTTGGTCTTATTGTCCTCATTTGCCTTTAAAAAATATGAAAGCTATTGAGCAGTTGGAGCGCGCCGAGCCCTTTTGGGCGATGGCGCGCTCCAACTCTCTTATAAAAGCTCCAACTCTCTTATAAAAGCTCCAA
>NZ_QYTW02000048.1 GCF_003605405.2 Siminovitchia terrae
CAACAAGAACGTTTGTTTCCATTTTATCATAATGATACCAGTTTCGGCTATCGCCGACTGACATTCATCTCCCACTTACTCATTGGGCTCCGCCCTTTATATCCCTTGAAGTGGGAGTCTTCTGTCAGGAAATGATAAAACACCCACTGACGAAGCTTCATTTTATAGGTACATACATCTCTAAAAAAATACGTTCCAATCCATCTTCATAAGTGGTAAGTAATAGATTTACATAGACTAGTCCCAAAAGTTCATAGCCTTTTTCTTTTGCTACTTTTCTCATACTAGCTTCCACCTTATCGTCAGTACTTTTTCCACCTGTTGACCATCTCCCATCTTCAACAACAGTATACAGGCATTTGGGATGAGAGAGAATTTCACCTTTTATTACTTGATCACAATCTTCCACTTTTCTTACAATGATAAATTTATCTTCTTGAATGCCTTCTTCATTGAACCGTATGACTCTTCTTAACGAGGTGAGAATCACTGCTTTTTTTAAACTGTCTGTGTTTTCTTTTAGCGTGTCATATTCACCATAGGCAGTATAATGTTCTATTTCTCCTGCTATTTCTAGAGGCTTCATTTCTTTTACGGTGTATGTTCCTAGGAATTGTTTAATTTTATTACAATCTTCTTTTACGATTTGAAGCTTTTTTAAAAGAAGTTTTTTATATTCTATTTCTTCTAAAACCTCTTGCTCTTTCTCTGCTAATAATGATTGTATTCCCTCTATACTCTTACTTTTTCTTAATTCCTGGATTTTTTTTATTTCAATATCCATTTCTCTATAGAAATTCACTGTTGTTATATCATATATATCGAAATGATTATATTTTCTATACCCATTCTCAATATTTTGCTTCGGCTTTACTAATTCCTTTTCTTCATAAAACTTTAAGGTATCTCTAGATACACCTAAAAATTTAGCTACTTGTCCAATTGTGTACATTATACTCCCCTTTATCATTGCTACATCTTCTTTATGATATTTTATATTATCAGTACGTCGAAAAAATAATAATATTGGTTTTACTATAATAACTGAGTTAATTTCATAATTCCTTTGATCATCTCTTTTGCAAAAGCAAGGTACGTATTACCTGTTTAGCTGGAATAGAGCGAACAGTATGTATGGTCAAATCGTCCTGCCATCAAATCTTCTTTGCGAATAAAATAATGCAATACTCCCGCATCCCACCAGCAAAATCCGACGTCATCATCTGTATCGATCTCGAGCAGCATCACAATATCCTTGATCTCTTGCTTCGCCTTATCCTTATCCCCACCAAGCTTCTTTGTAATTTGATTCAAAGCAGAGTCCTTGTCGTAATCATAATCTTGTCCAGTAAGAAGTCTCAATGCCGCTTCGTATTCCTCATCATCATGCTGGGACGTGGGATAGCCAAACAGCTGCAAAATATCTCGTTTCCCCTCATCCCGGATATCTTGATAAACCTCCTCAAATTCTTCATAACCTACAGCATCCGTCTCAATCTGATCATAATCAATATAAGCATAGTTTGGCGGTTCCAGCGTTGCCCGTGCGCTCAATGCAAACCCATTAAACGTCTCTTCCATCGTCGTCTCTTCCGGTGAATGACGATTTACAGCCGTAGCAAGTTGCTCTGGCGTCATAACCAACACCCGATGCTCAATATGATATGCGGGCTCATCTACACCTACAAAAAACGATAACATCCCTTCCTTCGGCAGGAAGGACGATGAGTCATGCTGAACCAGCTCCTGCAAATTCAATTGGGCAAGAAAAGTCATCGCCTCGCCATCTGCGGTCATAGGCCACTCCCAATCAGGAGGCAAATCCGGGTCTCCGCCTACACGGGAGCAGCCAGGGTTTGTGTAATCGGTAGGACCTGTCTTGGCGCACCGAATGCCAAATTTCGTTGTTTCCAATAAATACGGAATCGCATGTGCGAATTGATGATCACGCAGCTTCGTCTCCAAATCATTTCTTTTCTGTTCCGTCCATTTCATCCTTATTCCCCCTCAAAATATGCTTCTAAATCCCACGGTTCGTTTGATGAAATTGGGCCGTGGTTATTCATTATTTCTGGATCATGTTACCCTCGTTTTCAATATAGCGAACATCAGGGGATTGTTCCAACACCATTGGACCTAAAATATAGCGGCATCATCCTCAGCTTCATGATTCTCTGTCCGCTGGCCTGCTGAAAAGTCAGTTCATCCTAGACAAGTATAAGGATAAATCCTAATCAAATGCGCCTTGGCGTATTTGCGCCCAGATTTTATCGAGCTCCGCTCGATAAATTTCCTATGAAAATCTGTGGCATCCGCCGGAGACTTTGACTTTATTCAGCCGGGGTTTGAACCCCCACTGAATGGAATAACAATATGCATTCATCTCACCACTTACAGAAGTGGGAGACTTCTGCTGAATGAAGTTAAACATCAGGAATGGTATTTTTTATCCTATCCTGGTCTATTCGTACCGTGAAAACTCCTCATCGCTCTAATAGCTTTCATACTCAACTCCCGCCAGTAGATTGGCTGTGGAACCTGCCGGTAAATCTGCTTTGACGATTTGGAACAATTCATCGTTTACAGCTCCATAAGGTGAATCGTTACCGTACAAGAGGATAATCGAATTATAGGCTCGGATAGACTCAATGATCAAGGACAAGCAAAACCCAACGTTTATACTTACAATACCGCTTCTTTTCCCATAATAAAAATATAAACTATTCGTATTATATATTCCTTTTAGTTGATGAATATCATCAAGGAAAAAAGCAAGCTTCTGGACATCACGCTTGTGCTTTGTATAATCCTACTCTTTAAAGCTCTAGTTATACGATTTCAATCAAGCGATCGTTTTATCTTCAACTATGAAAATGCCTAAATGCCTTCATAAATCTCCATATTTGAACTTTATATAAAATTACATTTAAAATAATCAATATTTTTACAAAAAACAGACTTTATTTCGAAAGCAAAATAGTTATTGACAGCGGTTCTGCATCGCTATAGAATATTGCTTAAAGTTTCTAATTGATAATCATTCTCGATTAAATGCACACTTATTGGTGATTATTCATAGATACATAATAATTATAGGGAGAGAATCATTTTATGAAAAAGTTTTTTATACCGTCAGTCCTTCTACTGGTGCTTCTGCTCAGTGCGTGCAGCAGTAAAACGGGCAACACTGACAAAGAAAGTGACCAGTCTTCCTCGAAGTCTGACACGTTTACTTATGAATCTGAGAATGGACCCATCGAAGTTCCGGAGAATCCACAACGTGTTGTTGTCCTAACTAGGTTCTTAACTGGTAATGTCATGGCACTTGATGTACCAGTCGTTGGAGTAGACGAAATGTCCAAGAGCAACCCAAGATTTGAAGAAAAATTGAAAGATATTGAAGCGGTATCTGATGAAAACCTCGAGAAGATCATCGAATTGGAACCAGATCTTATTATCGGACTCTCAGGAATTAAAAACATCGATAAGCTTAGCGAAATCGCTCCCACGGTCACTTATACTTATGGAAAAGTCGATTATTTAACACAGCAGCTTGAAATTGGAAAGTTGTTGAACAAAGAAAAAGAAGCCGAAGCTTGGGTCAATGATTTCAAAGCTCGTGCTACAAAAGCTGGAGAAGAAATCAGAGAAAAAATCGGTGAAGATGCGACAGTCTCAGTCATTGAGACATTCAATAAGCAGCTCTACGTCTATGGTTATAACTATGGGCGAGGAACAGAGATTCTTTATAATGAATTTAAACTCGACATGCCCAAAAAAGTAGAAGAATCCACAAAGCAAGACGGATACTTGGCTCTGTCTACTGAAGTTTTAAAGGATTATTTCGGTGACTACGTCATCTTCAGTAAAAATGCAGATGAGGACAACTCTTTCCAAGAAACTGAAATGTATAAAAGCATTCCTGCTGTCAAGAATAATCATGTCTTCGAAGCAGATGCGAAAACATTCTATTTTAACGATCCGTTGAGCCTAGAATACCAGCTTGAATTCTTCATTGAACATTTCCTCGAAGAGTAGCATTTATCCAATCATGGGATGTTTTAAGTCAAGAAAGTATTCAGCAACAGTAAGCTGTTATAGTATGTACAAAATTGTTTGTATAATTAAAGGAGCCACCCCTTGGGGTTTGGCTCCTGTTTTTATCACTATAGTTTTTTGCCAGGAATAAACACTTCCATATGTGACATCCTAAGCCCTTGAATCGGGGCTTTTTGTCTTTCTTTCATTCGCATACAAAAATCCTCGCTTCTTTCCTATATCCAAGACCCCAACATATTATCAAATGCGCCTTGGCGTATTTGCGCCCAGATTTTATCGAGCTCCGCTCGATAAATTTCCTCTGAAAATCTGTGGCATCCGCCGGAGGCTTTAGCTTTATTCAGCCGGGGTTTGAACCCCCACTGAATGGAATACCAATATGCATTCATCTCACCACCTATAGAAGTGGGAGACTTCTGCTGAATGAAGTTAAAACAAATCATAAGAATTAACGGACTTGTAGAGGTTTTTGCATCATTTCTCGATATTTTCTCGTTATGATGATTACGACATCAGGATGGCAATGGAAGGAGGAAAAAGTTTTAAAGATATATTCCCAGCTGAGTGCTACTATTTGCCTTGTTCCGTTTTTTCACCGCGAACTAGTGAACCTCAGTACATATAAGTACACACGATATCATCTAAAATGGTACAAAGGCTATTCCTCTTGGAGACTGTACAGCTTTCAAAACAATGTGGACTTTTCTGCAACATAGATTGGAGTAACAAGGGAGTGAGGAAATGAAAAGAATTTTATTGACAGGCGCAAGCCTATTGCTAATATTGGCGGGTTGTACAAACGCCGCCACAGACAAACATTCAGGAGAACAGAGCAAAGAGCATATGCAAATGCAGCATGATGAAAATATGGACATGGACCATGAGAATATGGAGGATATGGAGGATATGGAGGGTCACATGGATCATGACGATATCCCCTCTCTTAAAGCCTCCAAAGGAACTCAGGAGTTGTCCCTCCCTCCATTGTTGAAAAAACAACAGGGCTCGGACTTCGATTATGAGGTAGTCGCCCAAGAAGGAACGACCCAATTCTTCGATGGTACTCAAACCAAAACCTACGGATACAATGGCAACCTCTTGGGACCAACTGTACGGCTGAAAAAAGGAGAAACTGTCAAAGTGAAGGTTCGGAATGAGTTAAACGAACCTACGACATTCCATTGGCATGGTCTTGAAATACCCGGATCCGAAGATGGCGGTCCACAGGACGAAATTCAGCCAGGAAAAAGCAAAATTGTCACTTTAAAAGCAGATCAGCCGGCAGCAACTTTATGGTACCATCCGCATCCGCATGAGTTGACCTCTGAACAAGTATTCAAAGGCCTTGGCGGGATGCTCTATGTGGAAGGTACGGATCAGGATTCGGCCGATCTTCCGAAAAACTACGGCGTGGACGACATACCGCTCATTTTTCAAGATCGCATTTTCGATGAGGACCATCAACTGAATTATGATGAACTCATGAACAGTGATGGAACAATTGGAGATGTGTCACTCGTTAATGGGACACTTCATCCGAAACTGACAGTAACACAGCCCGTAATGCGTTTTAGAATCCTTAACGGCTCCAATGCAAGAAATTATACGTTTCGTTTGAGCAATGGGGCCTCATTCACTCAAATTGCTTCGGATGGCGGGTTGTTGGATGAGCCAGTTGAAATGAATGAGCTTACGTTATCAGCTTCAGAACGGTCTGAAATCCTGATTGATTTCTCCAAATTGGATTCTGATGAGCCTGTTGCGATAACTGATGAAAAAGGAAACGTTTTGCTTCCATTTGATTTGGATTTCGAGAGTAAAGCAACGAAAAATTCCACTGTATCATGGATAGCTGATGAACCCTTCCTAACAAAAGAAGAAAAAGACCTTCCAGTATCCAAAGAGATTGAATTATTTGGGATGATGGACAAGGTTACAATCAATGGTCAGAAATTCGATCCCAATCGGATTGATTTCAAACAGGAGAAAGGCGTCTCCGAAGTCTGGGAAATTTACAACAAACCGGATCATATGGGTGGGATGATTCATCCATTCCATATTCATGGCACTCAGTTTAAGATCATTTCACGAGACGGAAAAGGACCGGCACCGAATGAACAAGGTCTAAAAGACAGTGTCTTGATTGAACCTGGGGAACGAGTCAAGCTGCTTGTCACCTTCCCGGAAAAAGGCATCTACATGTACCACTGTCATATTTTAGAACATGAAGATAATGGTATGATGGGACAAGTAGAAGTATATTAAATACTGTGAAAAACCACTTCACGAAATTGAACCGCACCCCAATTGTTAGGCAGAGTTTTACAATTGGGGTGCTTTTCCATTTTCCTGTTCCTTTTACCCCATTTCAGGATTTATTTTTATAAAATTCAATTACAGACATTGCCGTAGATACAACTTTATCTTGAAGATCTTCCGGCGAAATCACCCTCATTTTATTTGCAAATCCTAAGATGAACTCGACGGCCTCTTGCTTATCATTAAATCTTAATGTCGCGGGTATCCATTTATCTTCTTTTGGATTTTTTCTTTGTATAAATTGAACAAACTTACCGGTAAAATTAATTCTTGGAATAATAGCCGGATGTATTTCTACTTGTACATCATATTGAGGTAAATTTTGTATAAACTCCTTCTTCGATTGCTCCCAGTAATCCGCCAAATTGAAATCAATTGGTCTTTTAAAAGTTTCATCTTCAACCTGTGCTGTTTGTATACGTGATACCCTATAATTACGCAACTCTCCATTTCTTGATGCCACAAGATACCACCTATTCCCTTTTGCTACCAATCCTAATGGTTCTATCAGTCTTTCTTTTTGTTCCCCGTCGGCCTGTTCGTAGTAAATTTTTAGCTTTTTACTTTCCCAAACTGCTTTTTGGACCGTTTTGAGAGCATGTACTTTTTCTTTAGATTGTCGCCAAGTGCTCGAATCTATATGAATTCTTTCCCAGATTGCTTGTGCTTCATCCCGAAAAGTTCCCGGGATGGCTGCAAGTAACTTTTGCCTAGTATCTAATGCTTGGATATTTAACCCTAAGTCTTCGAGTAATTTTCCTGAAGGGAAGAGAAATAAAGATTTTATGTCATCTATGTTTAATCCGCTTAATCTAGTACGAAAATTGTCCATCAGACGCCATCCCCCCCTTTTTCCCCTATCAGAAACTATGGGTATCCCTGCACTACTTAATGCATCCATGTCTCTAAGGATCGTTCTATCTGATACCTCGAGTTCATCAGCCAATTCTTTTGCTGTCATTTTCCCTCTATTTTGTAACAAAATCATAATATTCATTAATCTATCTGCTCTCATAAAATCTCTCCCTTCGATGAAAATACGAATTCATTTTATGAACATGACAGGAGATGTCATATTTCAATCATATACTTATTTTAAAGACACAGAAAGGAGAAAGATTCATGACTCAAAATCGAAATGTTGTATTATTCATTGCATCAAGTTTAGACGGCTACATTGCTACAAAAGAGGAGTCACTTGAGTGGTTATTTAAAGTAGAAGGTGAAGGGGATAATGGGTATTCTGAGTTTTATGATACGGTTGATACAGTTTTAATGGGTAAAAAATCTTACGATTGGATCATGAAGCATGGCTTCGAGGAATTTCCATATAAAAATAAAGGTTGCTATGTGTTTACAAGGTCTACTATTGAAGATACTGAAAATGTAAAATTTGTCAGCCCTGATATACCTAATTTTGTTAATGAACTAAAAAGCCAACCTGGCAAAAATATTTGGATCGTTGGTGGAGGAGAACTGCTGCAATCTTTTTTAAAAGAGAATTTAGTTGATGAACTTATCGTAACAATTGCACCAACCATAATCGGCAAAGGAATTCCTTTATTCAAAGAAGGTGATTATCAATTAGACCTTTCATTGAAAGGAACAAGGAACTTTAATCAATTTGTTGAATTGCATTATGAAGTTAAAAAGTAAAACGTTTGACTAATACAACTCTTTTCATAGAAAAAATCCCTGAATAAAAGCAGGGATTTTTTTCATTTTAACGAATACTTACTGATTCAAGAAAAGGTGATAAAATGCTTTTTTTAGGTTGAACTATGACACTAATCACAACAGCGACGCCCATTTGATTATTTTGAAGTTTGAATTGCTCTCCTTTTATTTCAATAAACCGCTTATATTTCCTAACAAGAATAACAACTTAATGAAATTCATTTTCAACGGAAACCCTCTTCATTAATCGCTTTAATTTATTTTCTGTATCTGTTTCCTCAACAGGTGTATAGATACTGCATCGCAAATCCATATCACCTTGAACCTGAAGAGAAGTTAAATTAAACAACATTTTACCTGCTTTAGCATGTCTGAATTCAATCATCATTTCTGGAGCCTTACTTACTTGACTTTCTTGCCATAGATTCTGGAATTCTGGATACGAATGACTCATTTCCTTAATAAATTGGTTGTACCATGCGTCACCTAAATACTGTCCATAATACGTACGAAAAATAGCAAGAAAACCTTTCGCAAAATGCTCCCAGTTGACAGCCAAGGCTTTTAATTCTTTTCTGGTGAAAACTAAGCGAATCAAATTTCGTTGATCCTTCGGTATTTGTTCAAAATCTAAAAAAACATGGGCAGCTGCAGGATTCCAACCCACAATAAAGCAACGTCGATCCGTAATGATCGTCGGACAATAAGTTAATTCAGTAAGTATTCGCTTTAAAGCAGGACTCAGCTCTGAGTGTTCCTTTTTTTGGCGGGTAATTTCTGATTTCGCCTCTAATGCCAAGTCAAATAAATAGTCTCTTTCGTCATTATTTAACTGTAGAGCTGTCGAAATACAATCCAGCACGATTGAAGAAACCTTTATATCTCTCCCCTGCTCAAGCCATGTATACCAAGTGGTACTTACCCCTGCTAATTGAGCGACTTCTTCCCTCCGTAATCCCGGTGTCCTTCTCCGTGTTCCCATAGGCAATCCAATAGACTCCGGCTTAATTTGGGCACGCTTCGTTTTCAAAAATGTCGATAAAGCTTCAAGCCTGGTTTTATCATTCACTTTTAAAACTCCTTATCATTTCAATTTACCCTATTAGTATTTATACCAGGATAAACGCTCCCTTGTAATAGGATAAAGGAATTGTAAAATACAAGTATAGGATGAATTTGGAGGGATGAAAAGTGGAAAGAGTTGTCATTACCGGTATAGGAGTAGTCTCTCCTATCGGAAGCAACATCGAAACATTTTGGAACAATCTGATTAACGGGACATCTGGCATCTCCCCCATTGATACATTTGATGTTACGCATCATAAGACAAAAATAGCAGGGATCGTCCAAGATTTTGATGCAGATGAGTTTTTAGGAAGACAGGCAGCACGACGTTTGGATCGCTTTTCTCAATTTGCATTAGCTGCTGCTGATCAAGCTTGGACAGATTCAGAGCTGGAATTTGATCAAATAGATGTAGAAAGGTTAGGCGTATACGTAGGTTCAGGCATTGGTGGAATTGAAACCTTAATTGAAAATATTGATGTACTTAGACAGAAGGGACCAAGAAGAGTCAGCCCAACTCTCGTACCAGCCATGATGTCTAATGCTGCTGCGGCACAAATTAGTATCAAGTGGAACGCGATGGGCCCTTCTTTGTCGCCTGTTTCTGCTTGTGCCATTGGAAACACTGCAATAGGTGAAGCCTTTAGGCTCATTCGTTCTGGGGAGGCTGACGCTGTATTTGCAGGTGGAACAGAGGCAGCTATTACTGACTTATCTATTGCAAGTTTTAGTAATGCTACAGCATTATCAACAAGAAACGATGATCCTACTAAAGCGAGCCGCCCATTTGATCAAAATCGAGATGGATTTGTTATGTCAGAAGGAGCTGGAATTCTCATCTTAGAATCCTTATCACATGCTTTGCGTAGGGAGGCAAAAATTTATGCAGAGGTTATTGGATATGGTGCAAGTTCAGACGCACACCATATCGTAGCAACGCATCCAGAAGGTAAAGGGGCCTATCTTGCTATGAGGTCAGCTTTAAAAAATGCCAATATATCTTCTGAGGAAATTGATGTTATCAGCGCTCACGCAACAAGCACACAAGTGGGAGACATCTCTGAAACGATGGCGATTAAGCAGCTATTTGGGAAACAAGCTTATCAGATTCCAATCACAGCTAATAAATCCATGCTAGGTCATATGTTGGGGGCAGCCGGTGGAGTTGAAGCAATTGCATTAGCCATGAGCATAAAGGAAGGAATTGTTCCTCCGACCATTAACTTAGAAAACCCTGATCCGTTATGCGATCTCGATTATGTACCATCTGTTGCTCGCCAAGTGCACATAAATACGGGACTATCCAACTCATTCGGCTTCGGTGGCCATAACGCAGCCATTGTTTTAAAGAAATGGACTTGTTAAAATTTAATGCTGATAAGTAAATAAAAATTAAAGGAAATCCTAAGAATAGGGTTTCCTCCATTATTCAAGTGAAGTCTTTTGCAGTTATTTCAAGTGTATTTCCATCAAGTTCTAACTCTACTTGATTGCCCCAGTTTAGAAATTCATCGCATGTAATCAATAATTTATTATTAGACCATCCATGAAATTTAACTGTATCCATTTTAATTGGACTTTTTAATGGTATTTTATCATTTAATGTTGATTCTATTTTTTCAATACCATAATAATCCGCAATTATGAAATCACCTGTTGGCGTTACGGTTAAACATTGATATTGAGGTTGGGATTCATACTCAGTTAATTCTCCGCTATAACAGTCAACTTGAAACAAATAATCAGAAGTGAGAACAAGAATTTTGTTATGCTTTTTCGATAGTGCAACAGCCCTTGGTGAACCTCTAAACTCACCACACCATTCATTAAAATTTTCTTCTTCAAACTTTACCCAAGTCCAATTTTGGGAATTCCAAGAACTTGATATGTCATAAATCCTTTCCTTGTATTGTCCCGAATAAGGTTGGTTTATTATTTCTGCTTTGATTATCACTCTTTGTCCTCCAAAAAGGGGTTGTTCTCATAAATATCAATAAATAATGGCTCCTTTAAGTAGCTACCAGGTTGAATAAGGATTACAGATTGAATTTTGACAGTCGTAAACTGACATATGTGTCAGATATAGATAAAATAAGCTCTAAAAATCTTCTACTACAAGGCTTGTTTTTTAATATTATCTAAGGAAGCTACTTGAAATCTGTGTACTGACTTTTTTAGCAATCTGCTACAATTAAAACCAGTTTGCAGAAGCTTTTTCATAAAAATGATACTTATGGGCAATATAAGTTTAATCTCTCTTGTAACCCTTCCAAGACCTCTTCTGGAACTTCCCTGACTTTGATATCCACACCTAGAAAAAGCAGCCAATTTGTTATTTCAGTCAATTCTTCGGTATTTTTAACATTGACAAAAGTCTTTAGAATGGCTGTGGTTTGGTAAGGATTCGTATAGGAAATTGACACTTTTAAAGGATGATATTTTTTGAACTGGGCAATCGCCTTTGGGCCAAGTTCAAGGACAAGGTTGATGTCTTCTTCCTGCTTACTTAGTTTTTCTAAAATCTTTTTCTTACTTAATCTTTTTTTCTTAGGGTAAGGTGTGACATTTATAAGATGGTCGACAGGAACAATCTTCTTCTTTTCTTCCTTTAAGTCAAAGCCTTCAATCAGCCAAAGGCTTTTTTCCTGATAAAGGTGCAAGAGATAAACAGGATAAGATTTTACTACCTTCTCTTATTTGATCGTAATTAGTAAATACCTATCCAAAAGAAGGATTTGGATGAGTTTTTCTAACATGGGATGGGGGAGGTCTGAAAGCTCAAGCAGGTCGGGATTATTGGGGTTAGTCCCTTCAAAAAGCAAGATTCGATATAAAAGAACTAGGTCATCTTGCTGGTTTTCTGAGACGAGGCCCAGTAATTTTTCAGCTAAAGACTGACGACTCTTTAGATAAGGGAGTTGCTGATTTCTTGTTGCCATAAAAGCAATAAAAAGCGCTTTGACTTCATTATCGGTAAAGCGAACAACGGGCAGAACAGAGTTTTGCATGACAAAATAGCCCCCATCCCTTCCAGTTTCAGAGACGAGCGGCATCCCCATGGCCTCAATTTCCTTGATATCTCTAATAGCTGTCGAACGAGAGATATTAAATTCTTGCATGATTTCAGAAATTGTAAAGTGGGAGCGGTTGTTAATATACCGCATAATGATATTAATCCGTTCAACTTTTTTCATCGGGACTCCTAAACAGTATCATTTTTTGACACGATTTATGGTTATCATATACCTATCAAATGAAGAAGACAAATCATTTGATTAATCTAAAAAAAGGAAGGGTTTGAATATGGCAGACTATACCATAGAAGAAAAAGATAGCTTTACCGTTTTAGGTTTTGGAACTGAGCTTAAGAGCGATTATACAGACTTTGCTGGCATAAACAAGGAAAAGTCAGACTTTTGGGAGGCCTTCAGCCAGGATGGTAGGCTTAATGATTTAAAAGCCATGGCCACAAATAATTACGTTTTTGCCGTGAACGAAGCGGTGAATAACAAGATGATGCACTATGCCGGCGTCATGTCAGACGCACCAGCACCAGAAGAAGCCAGAGTTATCCAATTTCCTAAAGGGGAATACCTTGTTGTTAAAGGAGAAGCGAAGACGGCTGATGAACTGAATAATACGCTTACTGGCATTGCCTTTGGTCAAGCCTTGCCAGAAGCAAAGGATTTTGCCTATGTTGGCGGGCCAAATACAACCGTGGAAATGGGACAGCGAGACGGCTTAGTTTTTGGTGAAATGTGGATCCCTGTTGTTAGAAAATAAAAAGATAAAGGAAGGATGGAAATGTCTTATATCGTCGATTTTAAAAATGTGTCTACGGTCGGTTTAGAGTCATCACCTGTAGTAGAAGCGCTTGCCGGACTACGTGCTAATGAAGCCCGTTACTTTATGAACAAATACAAGCATGAATTTATAGTAGTTCCTGCCAGCGAAAGCCAGGAAACCCTTGATTATGTCAACCGAGTTCTGAAAGAAGAACGTGATATTGAGTTTGCGGCCAAACCTTTAGAAACATCGCGTTTTCAAGTGGAAAATATCAAGTTTGCCTACATCTTTTATGAGGATGGGCTTGGGGTCAACGTTATGTATACAGTTGATGACCCTAAGAAGCGGGCCGTTGGTTTTAAGCTTTCCGAGGGTATGGAAGTACCAAAGGAGTTAGAAGAAAAGTTCAAGTTTGCTAGGCAAAAGTCTAAACTAGCTGGAACTATTAGAGGCTCATTTTTTGTCATTAAAGGGGAATATTGAGAACTTGCCTCCTCTATAATCACATGCGCTTTGGCGTATTTGCGCCCGGATTTTATCGAGCTCCGCTCGATAAATTTCCCCTGAAAATCTGTGGCATCCGCCGGAGGCTTTAACTTTATTCAGCCGGGGTTTGAACCCCCACTGAATGGAATACCAATATGCATTTATCTCACCACTTACAGAAGTGGGAGACTTCTGCTGAATGAAGTTAAATGTACTGGTGTGATACAGAAGACGGTCAAGGATGACGGTGGTCAAAATGGAATCCCCTGAACCTGGCTTCCCATCCTCCATACGATTTGGAATTCAGGATCATTCCATCTTTCTCATAGCTTTCAGAGACAATTTGAAAGAAAAAATGAGCAGCCGTATCTTCCATTTGACGCACGCACTAATAGATTCAAATTTGTGTTCGTGGGAGATTGATCCCACGAGCTTCCTTCCTATGCTTATGGAAACAAATTTAAGACACTGTTTGGTTGGATAGGAACTCGTATGAGTTAAGAAATATATACCAGCAACCGCTTCACTACTCATGAACCCAGTGTCGATAAGGGGTTCATTTTCAATGATACCTGTTAGTTATTTATCCTAATGCACCTAACAGTATAAGTTTTACTGATACTTTTTAGCCACCATGAATTCAACAAAAGGCAATGTTATCATCGCTAAACCTAATATACCTAATAGAAAAACGTTGATTGTGCCATTTACTAGTTTATCAGCAGCCACAGCTACCAAAATAAAGAATAATAGAATAAAGTAACTTATTTTTGAGCTTTTTTCCGTGATTTTTTGTCCGAGTTCTTCCTCAGGTAAAATTCCGTCTTTTTCTTCCTTATTTCCCCATGTAATGGCAGAGAAGAACATCATCAATAACGCTCCAATTGATGCAACCTCATTAAATCCAACCTCTTTTCCAGTATTTATTTTAAAAATTGAATAGCCTATCGCAATTAAAGTTGCTATTCCAATAATAATTGCCCCTATTTTTCGAGTATTCATTTATCCATCTCTCCCACATTAAAAAATAACTTGTCAACTTTAACACCCAACGTCTTCGCAAGTTCAAAAGCTAATTTTAGACTTGGGTCATATTTATTATTCTCAATCGCATTTATGGTCTGTCTGCTTACATTACATAAATCTGCTAGTTTCCCTTGGGAAATACCTTTATTTTCTCGGTAGTGCTTTATTCTATTTTGCATATGACCAACACCCTCATCTCTAAATAGGTGTAAAACTCTCTTTACACTTCTATTATAAAAAAAGACGAAATAAGTGTCAAATACATTTGACACTTATTCGCCTTTTTAAAGGTATTTTATTATCAGGATTCAACACAGTTAACCGAATATTTATGAAAACTGCATTCCGAATGTTTTTCTATATATGAGTGCCACGCCTCATAAAATGCTTGAATAGTAGTATACCTTTTCTCTTTTTCTTTATGCAGAGCTTTTTGACATAGATGATATAAGTCTTGTGTGCTTTCCCATTTCCCATAGCTTTTATCACTGTTTCCACCAATAAAGGCAATATCCGTCTCACATCATTTTAGTCTTTGCTAGTTCCAGCTTACTTACATTTCTTGAAAAACTTTAATAAGTTCTTCAAGAACACTCTTACCGTCTCCCTTGTAAGAAGAACCATGCATAACAGCAAGTGTTTTAGGCTTTAAATCTGCTAGTCTACGCAGCTGCTCCTCTGTATGTAAGGTATAAGGAATATAATTGGAAAATGGACTTTGAGAGTTCTGTAGTACTTCTTTAAACCGAGCCATTAAACTAGTCTCAGTAATTGGTTCCACATCACCGTTTTGATGGAACAAATCAGAAGTAAAAAGAGTCCGGTCAGTCTCTTCAAAAAGCATTCCCGCATCCCATCCATGCGGGAGGTGAGGTGTGCGCAAATATCGAAAGCTTTTCTTTCCCGTACTGAATACCTCGTTGTCCTGGAGCCCACGAATAGGTCTAATAGCGAACTCCCCATTTACCGCCACCCCGACAATGCCGGTTACAGCCTCAGCTTGAGGTGCAATTGTGAGCCATTCATTGAGTGCACCGCACTCATCCGACTCGAAATGACTATAGCTAATCCAGCGCAATTGTTTAAGATCAATTAGGCTAGCAGCTGCTTGACTGAACTGGGAAAAAAGCAATTTGGGACCTGTATGGTACAAAAGGGGCTCCTCGTCTCGGACTAAAAATGCATTGTATTGGAATCCGGATTCTGTTGAGAAGATCGAAAGACGAAAGACATCAGACTCAATTTCATCAATACGTGCCATAACATTTCTCCTTTTTCCTTTTAGATTATTTTACTAGCTTATTTATAATCAGTACCATGTAGACTCCCACCAAACATTTTCCCAAGGCCATTGCGTGATTTTTGCAAATTATAAGTTTGTAATAAATCCATTATACCGAACATGCATTCTATTAACAATCCATAATCGGATTACTTTTCTCTTTTTTGAGATCCCGTGAACATTTTAACGAAAATATAGGCTACGGCTTTGCGCCAGCTCCAATCGAAACGTACCCTTTCGGCATTGATGTTGGACTGAAACGCAGTAACTGGTATTTGATTGTTTATGTAGACAATAAAAAACAGCCTCCAAAGGAAGCTGTTTTGTTTTCACTATGTATAAGCCGCCTCTGCCGTAATGAGTCTAAGAAAGTTTTAAACCACCACTCCTCAAAGTGGGTGTTCGCAGAAACGTTCATGAATGTCCTCCATGTCCTATAGACAGAGGTTTGTCATTCCAGTTTCTATTAAAAACTCCCTATTACAGCTTAAAGGTTAAAACTTTATTAAGATTACGAACAACGCAGCCTATATAATTATATTACTCTATATTTATTCATTGTTCAATGTAATTGTTTCTATTGCACCTTTTAATTTTCCAGCATTGTATTTATGAGAACTAAGAATTAATATTTGAAACTCTATTCGGCCCTTCGATGTTCCGCAAACGGTCAGCGAAATCATCACATGCTTCCCGTTTTCTTTCTCAAAAGCGAGCCGATGATGCAGCTGGGACTGTTCTGCTGTTTCGTCTCCTTCCGATAATAATCATCACGTTCGATTTGCCTGCCTAGTAAGGGCCGATCCATTTATTTACTTTCTTAATCTTCTCCATGAACTGGCTTCATGCAACTTTACGGAATCTAAGAGAAAAATTGGAATTTGTCAATTTTACTGTACTTATTTTTTCTCCAGCTCTGACCACTCAAAAAAAGAAAAAACCAGGCTCTGTCACCTTCATTAAAGCCTGCGTCTAGATTTAGCAGCTTTATGACTCCTGTCTTCCTTCGCAAGAGCATTGTATTGTTTAAATTTGGCCGCCCTTTTTTTCTTTAAGTACTTTTCATTGAGCACGATCACCTTCTCGTTCTCAGTCGTTCTGTATTTTTGATAGACGAATTTATATTTTTCAAACGCGAAATGTCCAAAAATGTAAATCGGCAAAATCATGAACAGGAGGATAACTGTGCTGGGGAACAGCTTGAAACTTTTCCCAAACAGATAGACGGTCATAACCGCATAGGCCCCCACCGAAACCATAAAGGTAATAATCAGATTGCATATATGAAAGGCAATCACACTTTTCTTCTCGCGAAACATCTGCTCCAACTCATATTTGAAGAAAAGGGTCACGAAAACAGAAATCACAATAACGAAAAACGTAATAAAATAAGCAAGCCCACTATGCACCTTTTCCGCCCCCATTCTTGAAGGGGTCTGACCCCCACCGCGTTAATGCATTACCACTTTAATCGGATGGGGGTCAGACCCCTCATATAGTATTCTACCTACCTCATGAATGTTAGCTATCAAAGGATGACCTATCATTCGCTTTTTTAAACTGGATATTTTAGAGCGTTCTTTTCCATTTTCTTAAATGCTTCCTCTTTCAAATCTATATTCATTTTTTCCGCTAACTGCAAAAGATATATAAATACATCCGCCATCTCTTCTTTAATGTTCTGTTCAGAATCAGCAACTGCTTTTTCACTGTCTCTCCATTGAAAATTCTCTAATAGTTCATTTGCTTCTAGTGATATAGAAATAGCCAAATCTTTTTCATTGTGATAAGGGGCCCAACCCCGTTCATCTCTAAACTCAATTATTTTCTGCATTAGATCTTTCATTTTTAGCCCACCTATTGTGAATTTATTATTGTAAATATATTCTATTTTACCACTTGTTTTGATGTCATTGACATTTGTACCTATAAAACTGCTAGATAATCCTTTATTTTAAACTTCTGAGTACTGTCACTTTTTTAAGAAATAAATGATTCCATAATAAATTTTTGAATTATTAAAAACACTCCCCAGGCTATTATTCCCAGTGAAATCGCTAATACTAAATGAAGAGATTGTTTTAATGCGATATAAATCACAAACAGCATTATCGCCGTTGCAGGGAATCCGGCTAAAACCCCAAGTGTAAATTTATTGACGTTTTGAGTTGATTCTCCTTGAATTGTCAGCCAAATAATACTTAGAATACTGATCAGCGGCAGCGCAGCTACGATGCCTCCATATATAGGAAAACGTCTTGCTAATTCTGTTACAACGCAAATAATAACTGCTGAACTTACAATTTTTATTAGCAAATACATTTATTTTGAGACCTCACTTAAAAGCCGAAATGCTTCAACTACCCTTTCTCTTTCATTAGCCGATAATCTGCTAAGCGCAGCTTGAAGTTTAGTTTCATCTAACTCTGTATTCTTCTTTAATGTTATAAGGCCCCAGTCTGTTAAATGTAGATACACCTTTCGTTGGTCTTCATTTGATCTTTCTTTATAAACCCAGCCATTACCCACTAATTTTTTCACATGTTCTGAAGCTGTATTGTGAGAAATCGATAATTGCTCTGCTATATCACGAATCATGACAAATTGCCTTTTCTGAATCATTTGTAATATACGGACGCTTTGATGTGAAATGACTTCCTCTTGTGTAGGATGTAAGTTGAAGTAAATATCAGTAAAATAATTATTAATACGTTGAATCATGAAAGCACCCCATCTCAATCGTTCAAAACGATTATATCGTAAAATACGATATAATCACAATAAAAATTATGTAAGTCGCAAATACAATACTTTTAACAGCAGAGAGAGAAAAATATTATTCGAATGGGGTATCTTTAAGTTATCAGCATTTTAAAAAGGCGAAAAGGGAGTGTAAACTAAACTGTGTAAGTGAGAGAGCGTACGGCTCTTGCTTC
>NZ_QYTW02000049.1 GCF_003605405.2 Siminovitchia terrae
TTCAGCCACCGCCGTAATGGTATGAATTTCTCCAACGTCAATGGCAGCCCGATTTACGAATTGATTCTCTGTTACTTCCCTTCCATCCTCATAAGCAATAGACAGCATCAGTTGCCGGTCAAAGATTAATTCGATCTCTTTCATTTTCCCTTTTGGCAATTCTTTCACCCAAATATTCAGAGGTTTTTGCCTTTTCCCTTCAAAAATGCCCATGGATAACTCGATTTTTCCGTTACTTTCTTTACTTTTTCAAAAAAAGCGGCATTCCTCATTTTTTTGACAAGCTGTGTAATCGAATCATATCAACTTTTATTCAGTTATTTCGGCCTGATTTGGACTCGCGGCTGCAATGTCGATGATATCATTGTAAACACTGCTGGAGGGATGATGAGTTTTTTATTGTGGAAGAAGGTAAAAAAGTTGCATTCAAGAAGAAAGTTTTACAAAATTAAGGGATAAAGGCTTAGAGTGTAGAATCAGTTCACCACGTTTTTTTTGCTGCAATAATCGAGAGAGCTGTACGCTTAAGTCATGAAAATCATTCATGGGAAGGTTGATTTTATGGTTGCAATCGAATCCACTTTAAATACGGTCCAACATAAAAGGCTGACAAAAATTGCAGTTTTTGGGAGAATTCTTTTTGTCACAATTGGAGCCGTATTGATGGCTGTTGCTCTTGAGCTTTTCTTAATTCCTAATAATATTTTGGATGGCGGTATCACTGGCATTTCCATCATAATCAGTTATTTGACTGATTGGCGAGTCGGCTTTATCCTCTTCATATTAAACCTTCCATTTGTATATCTAGGGTATAAACAAATTGGAAAGACTTTCGCATTAGCCACCTTGTACGGAATTTTTGTCCTATCGTTAACCTCTGTATTCCTTCATAATGCTTATGTTGTCACAGATGATTTATTGCTTGATACCGTATTCGGCGGCATCATTTTGGGGACAGGCGTAGGAATTGTGATTCGTGCCGGCGGTTCCCTTGATGGCACGGAAGTTCTATCAATTCTCATGAGCCATAAACTTCCATTTTCTGTCGGAGAGGTTGTCATGTTCTTCAACTTCTTCATCTTCACCACTGCAGGATTTATTTTCAGCTGGGATCGTGCCATGTACTCCATCATCACCTATTACATCGCTTCAAAAGTAATGGATTTAGTCGTTGAAGGCTTTAATGAATCAAAATCAGTTTGGGTCATCAGCGAGCAAGCTGAGGAAATCGGCAATTCCATCATGGCAAGGCTAGGGCGAGGGGTCACGTATTTAAAAGGTGAAGGGGCATTCACAGGCAATGATAGAGCGGTCATTTTTTGTGTCATCACCCGTTTGGAAGAATCAAAGCTAAAATCCATCGTCGACGAACATGATCCTGCCGCTTTTCTTGCAATTGGAAACATTTCTGAAGTTCGTGGTGGACGTACAAAGAAAAAAAGTATTCACTAAGCAACCTGGGGACAACCAACCTGAATATAAGAATCAGGCAAGGAAAAATGCCTGATTTTTATATCCTAAGGTTACTATTGTAAATACTTTGGGTGATCATTATTCTCTCCTTGAATCTCGTCAAAAATATTTGCTCCATTGCTTTTCTGTCCTGTTGTTTGTGATTCTTTCACCCCAAGCATGTACTCATCCATCAACTTTTTAAATTCTTTCTTTGTAAGCGGTTTGGCTTCGTCCTTCAATTCGTACCCGAGCTCTCCGTTCGGCTCAATCGTTGCAGTTTTAATATCATCCACTTTGCTAATACCGTTTAACCTCAACCTCGTTTCCAGTTGGTCGACGCTCATCCTGAGCTTTCGCAGTTCAGGTACATTGATTGTTCCGTTCTGAACTACCACTTTGGATTTACCTGTTAAAATTGTTTCAGCGCCATTTATTTTCATTTGAAGGTATTCCAGCAAAAATAAGGTTACAACGAATATACCCACAACCACTAGAGTCTGCACAACTCCCTTATGTGCAATGGGCTGTACAAGGATGGTCCCTAAAGAAAGCATGACAATTAATTGGGGCATGGTCATTTGAGCAATCGCTTTTCTTCCGGTCACTTTCAGTAAAAACAATCCGGCTATAAGAACAATGAGCGGCTCCCAAAGCAGCTTCATTCGATCAACTCCATTTCTAGCATTATTGTTTGCATTGGCAATTGAAACATGCATGTTCTTTTATTAGTTGGGTCAATATGAAAAAAACATCCATACAATCCACAACGGACACATTACGTATGAGCTACCGTTTTTAAGTTGCGCTAGGATTAAAAATATTCAATGGATGATGTGAGAAGTCTTTTTGGACATTTCAAAGTAATGTTGAGCGGGTTTCCTTCGTTGCTGGACAATTCGAGGGAGTGGTTTGGGGAGTGGTTAAGCAGAGCATATAGCATAAAATATAACCCGCCGCTCATTTTAAAGTGAGCAACGGGTTATATTTATTTTCTTCTTAGTCCCTGCAATCTCAAAAGGGAATATATTATCCCTATCAAGTCATTGTTTTCAAATGCGTAAGCAGGAACAGCTTCATCCATATATCCAACGGTTTCCCAGTCTGTACCGAAAAAGGATTTTTCATCAGTAGCTTCAAGGGTTATGCTTTTACTAGTGCAAAAATGATCTCGACTGGTTCGTCACCTTTATTGACACACCAATGGGGTTCGCCTGCTGGAATAAAAGATGCTTCTCCAGCAGTAATTTCATACGGTACGCCTCCGGACTCTCCCTTAAGTGTACCTTTTGTTATGAATGAATATTCTTGTTCTTCATGAAACGTCGTACCTTCGCTTGGCAGACGTTCACCTGCCGGTATGGAAACATAGCCGAATTTTATTTCAGCTCCCGGGTACTGATCGTGAAAAAGATTTTGTACGATGTCGCTTGTTAACTTTGGTGTATTTTTCTTCATGATGGCCTCCTGACTTTATCTTCCGGGCAATTCTTTATAATCAAATGTCTCTGGATCAACTTCTACTAAGAAATGTTCACGAGCTTCTTCCACTGTGAAGTAATCATTTTTAACATCCATTGCGACTTGGACTGCCGGACGTTCTTTTGGATCGCCATAACCTCCACCCGTTCCAGTCATGAGACGGACTACATCGTTCGTATTCAATTTATAACGTGGATAGACGCCATAAGGTCCGTCTGTTTCCCCATCCGCTTTAATAACGCAGAATTCATTCGGAGAGCCATCACACCCATTAGCGATTCCCCATGGGAGAAATTTATTGCGGCCAAATGTTGCCGTGACAGCCTGACCATCCGATAATGCACGATAGGAACGGATTACTCCTTTACCGCCAATATACTTGCCTGCACCTGCTCCGTTTCCATCTTGACGCAAGCTATATTCATCCAACATCACGCCATATCTCGTTTCAGCCACTTCTACAGGGACATTGTAGGTTTCTCCATCTGCGATACAGAATTGTCCGGACTCCCCGTCTTTTCGATTGGAAGCGCCCCATCCACCAACGGAAGGTTCAACGATGAGAAAAGGTTCACCTGTATCTTGGTGGGTACCCGACAATGTAACGGCACATACAGACAAGAACTGGCCTGCGGTCAACCGATTTGGCAAATGCGGTGCCATTGCTTTCCAAACCAGATCAAGGCTTCCTAGTAGCGTTTCGAAGTAGTTAGAAACAGGAACGGGTCGTTCGGCTGACATGATCGACTTCGGATCAACAATAACTGTCAATGGGCGGAATACGCCATCGTTTACGTCTTGCGCCGGATTTGTGATAGCTAAAAATATTGTGCGAACCGCAGAAACGAGACCGGTATACGAACAGTTCACTGGACCCAGCACTTGAGGGGAACTTCCCCGAAAATCGCAAACGAATTCATCGTCTGTAATAGTCACTTTCACTTTAATTGGGAAGGGACCATTACCCAGTCCATCCGTATCAATGAAGTCCTCAGCATAAAACGTCCCTTTGGGGAGCTCTTTCAGTTCCTGACGGGCCATTTCTTCCCCATGATCAAGTAAATAATCAATAGCGGCAAGAATCGTTTCTTTCGAATGCTTTTCACAAAGCTCCTGCAAACGCCGATCACCTGTGCGAAGTGCTGCAATTTGCGCCCACATATCGCCGAGTGATAGATCAGGGAAGCGGACATTTGAACGGATGATTTCGATGAGTGCCTCATTCACTTTTCCTTCATCGAAGAGTTTAAGACAAGAGAATTGAAGACCTTCTTGGAAAATATCGACTGAGTCATTGGTGAATGAACCTGGATCTTTCCCTCCAACCTCCGTCCAGTGCGCTTTATTGGCAGAAAAAGCAATAATTTCACCTTCATAAAAGATTGGCATAACGAGCCCGACATCGGATAAATGTGAGCCCCCGCCTTGATAAGGATCATTGATGATGATAATGTCGCCGGGCTTCAGTTGATCTCCCGGATATTTATTCAACGTCTCTTTTACCATGAACGTAAGCATTCCGATAAATCCTGTAACACCATTTCCTTGTGTAAGGAGGTTTCCTTTAGCGTCAGTAAGTCCACTTGCATAATCAAGCACTTCATAAATGATCGGACTCATGGACGTCCGCGCTAATGCTACGAACATCTCATCACCGACGGCTAATAGGGAGTCTTTTACGATTTCCAATGTGAACGGATCAATTTTGCTTGAGATGGTCATATTAGTTTTCCTCCTTTTCAATGATGATATTGCCATAGTCATCCAAATAGAGCTTTTGCTGTTCATATATGACTGTGACTGCTGCTTTCTCCTCGACAATCGCCGGCCCAGCAATAACTTCATTTACCGGTAGCTTGTCCCTGTCATAGACAGGCGTTGTAACCCAGCCTTTATTCTCATAATATACGTCACGATCCTCTTTTTTTGCTTCCATTAGTGAACTTGTTCTGTTCAATTTGGAGATGGTCGGTTTCTCCACTTTTCCGAACGCTGTCACATGAAGATTTACGATTTCCGTTTGGGCATCCTCTAATTTGAATGTGTAGTTCTTTTCATGCAGTTTATGGAAATCTTCGATAGCTTGCCTTTTCGCCTCATCCGTCCACTTGCCATTTGCGACAGGTACCTTCACTGTATGTTCCTGTCCAAGATAACGCATATCGGCGAACCGATGGAATTCCACTTTATCCTCTTCCATTCCTTCCTGGCTGAAATGCTGCAATGCGTTACGCTCAATTTCTTCCCACTGGCAATCGATCTCTTCCAATGGCAAATCATTCATCCGCTTAATATATGTTTGAATATAGTCGTGACGAAGATCTGTCATCAGCATGCCCCATGCTGAGAATACAGGGGAAGCAATAGGCACGACAACCTTTTTGACACCAAGTTCAAGTGCCAGCGCCGGTGCATGCATGGAACCACCGCCGCCAAAAGCAAGCAACGTGAAATCTTGTGGATTATAACCTTTGCGTATTGAAATCAATTTCAAAGCATTTAACATGTTCGAATTGGCAATCCGAATGATGCCGAGAGCCGCTTCTTCAGGAGTGATTCCAAAATGATTACCGATTTTCGTTGCGATAGCAGACCGGACAGTGTCCAAATTCACATCATAATCAAAATTTTTAGATGATAAACGTCCAGTGAGTAAATTTGCATCTGTCGTAGTCGGTTCAGTTCCGCCTTGACCATAGGCGACTGGCCCTGGAGTGGCTCCTGCCGATTGTGGTCCAACTTTCAATGAACCCGCCCCATCAATCCATGCGATTGAACCGCCGCCATTTCCAATTTCAATAATATCGACAACAGGAGTCTTGATGGGGTACCCTGCACTCCGGCCATCTTTTTCGATGTAATAATCAGTGGATACCTTGACCTCTCCATTTTCAATCAGCGAGCATTTTGCCGTTGTTCCGCCGATATCAAATGCTATGATATTTTTTTCACCTATCATCTCACCAAGGACAGCTGCACCAAAAATACCAGCGACCGGTCCGGACTCCACCATATTAATCGGCGCTTCTTTGGCTTTGTCGAACTTTGTAGTTCCTCCATTCGATTGCATAATATATCGTTGGTCGATTTCCGCCTGTGTCTTGAGTTCATTTTCAAGCTGGTTGATATATGTTGTAGCCGCCGGTTGAACATAGGCGTTCAATACAGCTGTATTAGTCCGTTCATACTCTCGCCATTCCTGTGTGATATCGCTGGAAGCAGTAACCTTTACTTCAGGCCACAGATCTTTGATCAATTTTACAGTTTGCTGTTCGTGTGAAGGGTTCGTGTAAGAATGGAGGAATGAAACGGCAATTGCCTCTACTCCTTCCTTCTTGAAGAAATCAATGCATTCTTTCACTTCATCTGTATTCAATTCACGCAAAACTTCACCTTTATAATTAACGCGCTCACTTACTTCCCGGCGTAAATAACGTTCAACAAACGGTGTCGGTTTCTCATAATTCACATTGAACAGATCTGGACGATTACCACGGGCAATTTCCAATACATCGCGAAACCCCTTCGTTGTGATCAAACCTGTTTTAGCACCTTTTCTTTCCGTCAACGCATTAATAATAACCGTTGTACCATGAATGAACATTGAGATGGACGACTGATCAACTCCGCTTTTCTTAATGACATCTAAGACACCTTTTTCAAAGTTTGGCGGGGTCGTGCTGCTTTTATCAATCCCGATATTGCCTTTATCATCTACGTATACTAAATCAGTGAATGTTCCTCCGATATCAGTAGCTACTCTCATGCTGGTCACACTCCTATAATCAAATGCGCCTTGGCGTATTTGCGCCCAGATTTTATCGAGCTTAAGCTCGATAAATTTCCTCTGAAAATCTGAGGCATCCGCCGGAGGCTTTAACTTTATTCAGCCGGGGTTTGAACCCCCACCGAATGGAACACCAATAAGCATTCATCCCACTACTTACAGAAGTGGGAGACTCCAGCTGAATGAAGTTAAAAAATGATTGGTGTCACTATGCTTAAAACGATACTTTCCTCTGAAAGCGGATTTTCCCATTGGTGAATCAGACTGGAAGGATAATGAATTGTATCTCCTTCGAATAAATGAAACTTCTCTTCATTCAAATAAAAAATCACTTCGCCCTTTAACACATAATAGAATTCCTCTCCATTGTGGCTAAAAGGATGTTGCTCGTGCATATGCGGTGGCAGCACAACCTTTAAAGGCTCCAGCTTCCGGTTGTTAAAAGTACCCGTTAGCCTTGTATACACCTGACTCCCTGAGCTTGTTGTAAAGCTATGTTGTTCATTCGCACGAACAACGTATTGCTGCTGTGTAGTCTCTTCCAAAAAGAAATAATTAATATGAATCCCCAATGCATCAGAGATTTTCTTGAGTGAAGTTATAGATAGAGATGATGCACCTCTTTCTATTTGTGATAAAAAGCTTAGAGATAATCCAGTTTTCTCACTCAAATCCTTTAGCGTAAGATTACGCTCTTGACGCAATGCCTTGATCTTAATATGAATTTCATCCATGTACGAATACCCTCTCAAAATTGAAGTATAAGTGTAGTAGTTCTGAATATAGCATAATTATTTTACAGTTGCAACGATTATTATTAATTATCAGTCAACTCAATAAAGATATTTTTAGAATGTTTCTACACATATCCGAGTTATCAAAAATAAAAAAATGCCTGAGCACTCACAGACATTTTTGTTACTTTTAGGCACTCAATTCGTTTTTTAGATGTTTCATATTTCTCTGGTTTAACTACTGATAACTTGTTGATATTTGATACCTTTCTATATTCACAGTATAATCTTAATAAGAACAAACATTCGGAAAAGGTTGTATGGATAGACGAATAAGGTGGTAATTTTTTGTATGAAACGAAAGATAGTTAATTACTTTATTTTCTTTTTGTTCTTGTTCATTTGCAATTTAATAGTTAATCAATTTCTAAAACATAATTTTAATATTTTGACTGCTTTTTCCACCGCTTTAGGTGTCTCACTTGGAATGTTTTTTGTTAAGCGATGGATGACAAAAAGAAATATTTAAAAATCCACCCTGAAAAGGGTGGACTGCTTGCATGCTTAAGCATTTAAAATAGTGTTCCTTAAAGTTATTTAAAATGCAATTATATTTCACTTTATAAAATGTTTTTTTACATGCTAGGTCTTTATTTCCTTCGCTCAGTTTGAGCAACTACCAGTTTTCGATTTCCGGACGTTCTTTTTTCAAATTGCCCTTTTTGGATGAGCGGTTCCGCAGTTCCGCTAACACAGCCTCAAGCGGTACATTTTGATCCGCCATCAGAACAAGACAATGGTAAAAGAGGTCGCCAAATTCATTGACTAGTTCTTCTTTATCTTTATTTTTAGCTGCAATGATGACTTCACCAGCTTCTTCGATCAGCTTTTTAGCAATTTTATCTGTACCTTTTTCGAATAAATAAGCGGTATATGATCCTTCAACAGGCTCTGCTTTTCTATCTGTTATTTCGTCATTGAGGGATGTAATAACAGATGACAAAGGCAGATCTTCATGTACACCTTCAATTGTGTCAAAGAAACATGATTGTTCACCTGTATGGCAAGCAGGGCCGAGCGGATCAACCCTCACCAGCAAAGTGTCGCCATCACAATCCGCTTGGATGGACTTGACCCGCTGCTTGTTACCGGATGTAGCTCCTTTATTCCAATATTCCTTGCGGGATCTGGAATAAAACCACGTTTCCTTTGTTTCCATTGTTTTGTTAAAAGCTGTTTGGTCCATATAAGCAAGCATCAGGACCTCGCCGCTCTTGTCATCAACGACAATGGCCGGAATCAGTCCCTTGGAAAAATCAGGAGTCACTGACGTTCACTCCTCGCTCGCGGCATTGCTTTTTTACCTCAGGGATACTGACGGTATTTTCGTGAAAAATAGATGCTGCCAAAGCAGAAGCACAGTCCGTCTTTTCGAACACTTCGACGATGTGACCTGAGTTGCCACAGCCGCCGGAAGCCGTAACCGGAATCGCAACCGCATCGACTATCGCTTTTGTCAATTCCAAATCATAACCGTCTTTCATACCGTCCCGATCAACGCTTGTTAGTAAAATTTCACCGGCTCCCAGCTCTTCAAGCATTTTTGACCATTGCACCGCATCCAGTCCAGCGTCCTTCATGCCGCCGTGAGTCATAACATGCCATGAGCCATCTGGGAATTGCTTGGCATCCACAGCTGCGACAACCTTTTCGGACCCAAATTTTTCTGCCGCTTCCTTGATCAGTTCAGGACGATCTACCGCAGCTGAATTGATTCCGACCTTATCCGCACCAGCATCGAGAACCCTTGAAATATCATCCAAGGTTTTAATTCCTCCGCCGACCGCAAACGGAATGGATATTTTTTCAGCTACCCTTTTAACTACATCCACCATCGTATCTCTGCCTTCTGTCGTAGCCGAGATATCAAGAAGTACCAATTCATCGGCACCATTTTCCGAATAATTAGAGGCCATCTCCACCGGGTCGCCCATTAAGCGAAGCCCTTCAAAATTGATTCCTTTCACCACTTGCCCATCTTTTACGTCTAAACAAGGAATAATTTTCTTCATTTTTCATGACCTCCTTAGTTTTACCGTGCCTTCATACATAGCCTTTCCGACAATTGCTTCCTCAATGCCGAGGCGAGCAACTGCATCAAGGTCCGTCTGGTTTCTAATTCCTCCTGAAGCGACAATCTTACATTCAACTGCATCATTGATCTTTTTCAACTGTTCAAGGTTCGGTCCCTGCATCGTACCGTCCTTTGAAATATCTGTGAAAACGATCGTTTCCACTCCGAGCTCTTCCATCTTCTTAGCAAACTTGATGTAATCCACTTCAGTCTCAGTTTCCCAACCTGAAACAGCCACTTTCTCATTGCGAGCGTCGATTCCAATGACGATATTTTTCTTGTAATCTTTCAATGCTTCTTTTAAAAAATATTCATCCTCGACTGCTGCCGTTCCGATGACAACACGCTCAGCACCTGCCTCAACGTACGCCTTCACAGTTTCAAGGTTGCGGATCCCACCTCCAATCTGAATAGGAACAGGCGATTTTGCACAAAGCCTAGAAATCAACTCAAGCTGATCAGGCTTCCCTGAACGGGCTCCATCCAAATCAACGATATGAATGATTTCCGCCCCATCATCAATAAAAGTTTGAAGCTGAGATTCCGGGTCACTCCCCACCTGTGTTGTTTGATTGAAATCTCCCTGATAAAGCCTGACGCATTTTCCATCAATCAAGTCCATTGCCGGTAAAATCTTCATTGGTTCCTCCTACAAACATTTGGCTTATTTTTAAGAAAGTATAAAATACATTGAGCCCTCTCCCGAAATGAGAATGCGTTATGTCCAGCTCTGACAGACAAGAAGTCCTAGTACCGACGACGCCACAGGACGTGGCATTTTAAGTCGCCAGGAGCCATTGGCGCAAGGACCAAATCACGCGGAAGTTTATTCAGGAAGAATGTGCTCCTGCGGCACAGCATATTCAAGGAAGCATATGTTTCCCTCGTCGCAAAGCTGCATGAAGCATACTCAACAGCTTTGCTGTGGCGGCTCAAGAACTGACTCCTCACAATACGCCTTGTGCTTTCCTTACTCCAACAGGCCCTTTGTTGAAAGAACCCCTTTTATATTAGGATCAATATTAACCGCTTCTCTTAAAGCACGTCCAAGCGCTTTAAAAATCGCCTCGATTTTATGATGGGTATTTTCCCCATACAAAACTCGAGCGTGGAGCGTGATACCTGCGTTAAAAGCAAATGCCTGGAAAAATTCCCTTACAAGCTCCGTATCGAAATTACCCAGTGACTGCATTTTAAAATCACCTTCAAAATGAAGGAATGGCCGACCGCTTATATCAAGCGAAACAAATCCAAGCGCATCATCCATCGGGACATAGGATGTCCCAAATCGGACGATCCCCTGCTTGTCACCAAGCGCTTCCCTAATTGCTTTTCCCAGGACAATCCCTGTATCTTCTACTGTATGGTGGCTATCAATATGAAGATCGCCCTCCACTGTCGCCTTAAGCCCAAATCTGCCATGCCGCGCAAAAGCAGTCAGCATATGATCAAAAAACCCGACCCCCGTATGGATCTCAACCTCCGTCGGATCATCAAGACAAACTGCAAGCTCTATCTTTGTTTCACTTGTCTCCCTTTTACTTGACGCTTGGCGCATTACTTGTCACTCCAATTCATCAATGCCTCTTTCAGCTTAGCATGTTCTTCCGCAGTCCCTGCAGATATCCGGACAGCTTTGAAAGAACCTTTTCCGAAATATCGGATTTTTATTTTTCTTTCATATAAAAATTCAGCTAAATCCTGGGCTCCTTCCATCTTCACTAAATAGAAGTTCGTGCTGCTCGGATATAGAACAGCTCCTGGCACCCTGCCGGCAAATTCTTTCATGATTTCTTCAAGCTCTGCAATTTGTGCTAGCTGCATAATTAAAAATTGGTCCAAAAGCTCAGGCTTTTTCAAAAGCTGCGTGCCCATCTGAGCGGAAACGGTATTTACGTTATATGGCGGTTTAACCGCTGTAATCCCCTCAATGATCCGATCATTGGCTATCATAAAGCCGAGACGGAGCGCCGCCATTCCAAGCGCTTTTGAAGCCGTCCTTAAAATAAGTAGGTTCTCATAATCGAGCACCTGTTTAGCAAAGGCTGACTCCCCGGCAAAATCGATATAAGCCTCATCTAAAATAAGGAGGCCTCCCGCTTGCTTCATCGCACCGATCAATGCTTCGATTTCCTCATTTTCATATAATCTGCCTGTAGGATTGTTCGGGTTGGACAAGAGCAATAATTTTGGGTTCAAGCGTTCGATCTCTGCCTTAATTTTATCCAACGGCAATGTAAAGTCTTCGTTCAACTGGATCGTTGTCACTTCTGCCCCCATGACACGGGCATTTTTTTCGTACATGGAAAAATCGGGTTCCAATACGATTACATGATCCCCTGGATCAAGTGCATATTGGCAAATAAGCGTGATGCATTCATCCGATCCATTTCCTGCCAAAACATTCTCGACAGGAAAGCCGGAAAATTTGCTGTAAGCCTCAATCAACGCTTCCGTACTTTCTGCCGGATAACGGTTCAGCAGCGTTTGTTCTAACTCGGAAAAGTCGAGATAGGAAAGGAGGCTTGTATATGCCTCATTGTTATCAAGCCGGATTACATCATCCTGTTCAGACGTCACTTTATAAGGAACCAACCCGCGGAGTGTTTTTCTCACCGTTCCAGCCTCACTTTCACAGCACGCGCATGGCCGTCCAATTCTTCCTTCGTTGCCAAAGTTTCCACATAAGGAGCCGCATTGCGCAATGCTTTTTCAGAGTAATAAACATACGTAGTTTTTTTGACGAAATCATCAACGGACAGCCCTGATGAAAAACGGGCAGTTCCCACTGTCGGCAAAACATGGTTAGGTCCGGCAAAATAATCACCAACCGCTTCAGGTGTGTGGTGGCCGATAAATACCGATCCTGCATTTTTCACTTTGCTCAAATGCTGCAAAGCATTTTCCACCTGTATCTCCAAATGCTCAGGAGCAAGAGCGTTTGCCAATTCAAAGGCTTCCTCTAAAGAATTCACTAGAACAATAGCCCCTTCATTTGTCAGCGAAACTTCTGCTATGTCCTTTCTGGGAAGCTCCGCGCATTGCTTCTGCAATTCGACTATTGTCTCATCAACAAGCTGTTTGGAAGTCGTAAAAAGGAAGGAGCGCGCTCTTTCGTCATGCTCAGCCTGTGCAATCAAATCAGCCGCGACGAAAGCTGGAGTGGCTGTTTCATCAGCAATGATGGCCACTTCAGAAGGGCCCGCAATCATGTCAATACCCACATCGCCAAACACTAGCGATTTTGCGGCAGCCACGAAAGCATTTCCCGGACCGACAATTTTATCGACGGAAGGGATTTTGTCTGTTCCATATGCAAGCGCTGCTATCGCCTGGCTTCCACCTACTTTATAGATTGTATCCACTCCGGCAATATCAGCAGCAACAGATAACACAGCTGGAATGGTGTCTCCTCCTCTGACAGGGGTAACCATGACGATTTTTTGCACCCCTGCAAGACTTGCCGGGATGGCGTTCATCAATACGGTGGACGGGTAGCAAGCTTTTCCACCTGGAACATAAATACCAGCCCGTTCAATTGGACGGAAAAGCTGGCCGGAAATGATATCATCCGTCATTTCCATCATCCGCGATTGCTGAAGCTGTTTGGAATGAAAGCTTTTGATATTGGCAGCGGCCCTTTCAAGTGACTCAATCACTTCGGAAGAGACTTCCTTCCAGGCCGCTTTTCTTTCTTCCTTTGTCACTTCCCAGTTGTCACCGCTGTATCCGTCAAATTTTTCCGTGTATTCTTGTAACGCTTCATCGCCACGGGTACGGATGTCTTCCATGATTTTTTTTACCGTTTCTAAAACTTCATCATCAAAAGGCTGCTTTTTCGTTTTTGCCGAAATGAATGTATCTTTGAACTGATTTACAGTGTACGCTGGTATCATATGGCAGCCTCCTCGATGCGGAATGAGTCAATGAGCGGCGCCAATACGGATTTTTTCAGTTTCAAAGAATTACGGTTTGCGATGCATCTTGCGGAAATGGACATCATTTCTTCTTTTACAACAAGCCCGTTCTCTTTTAATGTGCTGCCCGTTTCAACAATATCCACGATATTGTCCGCTAGTCCCAAAAGCGGAGCCAATTCAACAGAGCCTTCCAGCTTGACAATGTCAACGGATTTACCGCGTTCCCTGAAATATTTCGTTGTGATGTTCGGGAACTTCGTTGCAATTCGCTGTTTGCCGAAGGAGTGAGACCCTTCAGGCTCCCCTGCTATGGCAAGGCGACATTTTCCGAATGGAAGCGGCAATAGGTCATAGACGTCCGGCTCGAATTCAAGAAGGATGTCCTCCCCAACAATGCCGAGATCCGCAATCCCATGTTCAACGTAAGTAGCCACGTCTACTCCCTTCGCAAAAACGGCAAAAAATTCGTCCGTCTCGATTTGAAGCTTTCTTCCTTTATCTGTCAAAGACGTAATATCGTAGCCTTTTGACTGTAAAAATGCGAGAAATTGTTTTTCCAATCTCCCTTTTGTCAGAGCGATCGTCGGTTTCACTTTTCCAACACCTCATATTTTCCGTCAATAAGTTTTATTTCTACTATTTTATCATAATCATCTGAATCAGCCTTCTCCGTACGGACATCGACTATGCAATTTTCATATGACTGCCTTAATTTTTCTGCGTAAACAAGCGCATCAAGATTAGCGATGATGCAGACTGTTTCCAAAGATGATTCTTCCTGGTAAATTTCAGCAAGAACATCTACATCGAATGCGAGGCCTGCAGCTGAAACTTGGCCTCCATACCGATCATACAGCTTATCGTAACGTCCACCGGAAAAACAAACAACACCCGTTTTTTTCAAAAATCCCCTGTATAACATTCCAGAATAATAAGGAAGATTCTTCACTCTGCCAAGATCGACAAGGATTTCACCGCTGCCCGATTCAGTTAGAATCTGTGCGACCTTTTTCATTTGGGCTAGCATGTCAAGCAGATCTTTCCTGTCCTTCCACCGTTCCTCGTATTCAGTGATCACTTCTATGCCACCGTATGCGTCAACGAGGGCTGCCAGTTCCTTCGCTGTTTCCTCGTCCCCATAGTGAAGCGCGATTTCGTAAACTTCATCCTGTTTTTTATCATGCATGGCCTGGCGGAGCCGTTCCGCTTCCTCGTTCTTCAAATCAAGCTCCTGAACAAGGCTTTCATATAGTTCAGTGTGGCCAAGTTCGATGACATAATCTGTAATTCCAATGCTTTTTAAAATAGAGCTGGCCATCAAAAGGCTTTCGATTTCCCCCATCAATGTTGGCATATGCAGGATTTCAATACCGGCTTGGTGATCTTCCATACCTGGCCTGTCAGTCTTGAAGACGGACCCCTGATAAGCCCATTTCTGCGGATTGCGATCCTGCGATGACAATGCCCGAGCGATAGATGTTGTCCAATCCGGGCGAAGTACTTCAATTTCTCCTTCCGAATTGAACCATTTCAGCATATTTTGAAGGTTCATCCCCACATATTCATTTGTAAAAGTCGATGCATATTCAAACACTGGTGTAGAAATTTGCTCATAGCCGCGCAGCACTGCCACTTCCCTGAACTTTTCCATAACAGAAAAGCGGTTGCTAACTGCGGGCCCCATCTCATCCCTGCTTCCTGCTGGCAAAAACATAACAAGTCACTTCCCGAATCTATACTCTTTAATTCTCTAGCGAACTAAAGGATTTCAGTAAATTGGTATTACTTTACCATAAAAAATAATTGTTCGTCAATTCTTATTCAGAAAAAATCGTGACGGAATTGAGAAAAGTGCAAGGCGCTCAGCCTTTGGCGACAAGCACAAGGCGAATTTTGATGAGGGAGTTCCTCGCCACCACAGCAAAGCTGCTCATTTCAATTACACCGTGAAAAGCTTCTTTGAGTATGCTTCATGCAGCTTTGCGACGAGGGAAACATAGGCTTCCTTGAATAAGCTGTGCCGCAGGAGCACATTCTTCCTGAATAAACTTCCGCGTGATGCACCGATGGCGCCTGCCCGACTTAAAGCGCCACGTCCCTGTGGCGCCGTCGGCACTAGCACATCCTGTGCGTCGGCTGGCTCAGAACGCGACATCCTGTCGCTTCGCTTGCACTAGTACTTCCTGTACGTCGCAGCTAACATATAAAAACTTAATTCGAACAAAATATTTCATCTAATTTTATGCTTTCTTATCTTTTGAGAAACAACCCTTCATTTGGAGGATCCAATTGATTGGAGGCGGTTTTTAAAAGAAGGTTAGAGACTTCATAAGAGAGTTGGAGACTTTATAAGAGAGTTGGAG
>NZ_QYTW02000005.1 GCF_003605405.2 Siminovitchia terrae
TTAAAAGTATTGTATTTACGTATTAAAGAACTAGAAACAAAATGGGAGGGTGGCCGTATCCAAAATTGGGCCATGGTCAGGAACCAACTACTCCTTCACGACGAACTGAAAGATAGGGTTTTAAGATACCTTGAATAAAGTGTACTTACACACTTTATTTGACAAACCCAATATAGCCCCATCTGGGGCTATATTTTTAAAATTTTACTACCATTAGCGAACTTTATTAACTCTTTTGATTCACCTTTAGTTTGATATAGTTTAAAATCTAACCCTAATCCTGAGATTTTATTTTCATCTATATATATTTTAAACCTTAATTTTTCATATTTATCTATGGGCATATTAAACTTATAAAGGTAAGAGTTATATGTTAATCCTAAGTGTTTGTTTTCCGCAACACCTTCAAAATAGCCATGTTCATACATTCCTGAAACAAGGCATTCGACTTTATAGAATGGGTTTTTAATATTAGATAAAAACTCAATTGTAAGGTTGTTTTCAATAAATCTTTTTATGCCAACTTCTATTTCTAGCTCAAGGCAATTATCGGAGTTAGTTTTTTGACTTATAACTTCAGCATAAAGGTTACTAAATTTTTCTTTATACATATTTTCTGTAGCTAAGTTTGGTTTTCCTTCAATAAACCTATTAATTTCTTCGATCGTAACCTCTAATCCATTTGTATAACAGTTGATATAAACCAGATCATTAAATATTATTGGGACATCTACATCGTCACATAACACAGGAATGAAATTTAAACCTTCTCTTGCTTTTTTATTAGTTAAATAGCTATTTAAAAAAGCTTGCCATTCTCTTTCAACATGTGCGCTTTCTAAACTTTCTTTCGTAATAAACAAAAAGAAATACTGAGTTGAAGTTAATCCTTCGTTCATTCGAGCAATTATGCTTTCACCAAACTCGATTGACCATGTATCATAAAATACATTATTTTTTCCGTACGTTCTTTTTAATTGAAGCGCAACTTCATTAACAAAATCTTTGTCTGTAAAAGTATGACTAATAAAAATCACCTAATATCAACTCCTTAATTTTTACAAATTACTACAAACCCAAAAGCATTTTTTGTAAAGTTGGCTGTTTTCTCCCCAGTATGTAAATCGATACCAACTACTACTTTTCTACAAGTTTCATTAAAACCCTCTAAAAACTTTTTATAAAAATAAGCCCATCGTTGACCGGGCTTTATGTGTTGAGTACAATATCGGAATTAATGTGCATAACGTTATCATAAAATGTCCCAGAGTTGAAAAATAATATGGTTTTATCTCTAAATTTGTCATTTATTGATTCTTTGATTGATTCCTGTCGAGATTTATCGAAGATTCCATATGCTATGTTTTCAATACCAGATGCATTTATAGCTTCAATTATATGCTTGTCATTATCTGTACTAAGGTCAAGCCCAAATATTGTTAAGTCACCGTCTATTTCTTTTAACGAATCGTAACAAAATGATAGATAATGGTTATTTTCTATTTGTCTTAACTTACCTTCGTAAGATCCCTCTGAAACATAAAGTGGTGCACGATCTTTTTTTATTGATTCCACCACTGATTGTATAAGGTAGTCGTGCCTATTTTCCACCTTCACAACATCACCCAAATGGTTTATGTAAAAGTGTAATGCACCATGTAAGTAAAATAATTTCAATCCATCTAAATTTTTATTAGGGTTAAAATATAAATAACCTTTAGGACGTCTGGTAAAAAAATCAGTCACGTTTCTTCTTTGTTTACTTAAAAGTTCATTTATCAACCAATAAGGTATTAAGTCATAATTAGTGGTAAATACGCTATCAGTGAAAACGCGGAAGCAATAGTTTTGCTTTACGTTAGTTTGTAAGTACAGATTTTCATAATCTGGATGGACACTGATAATTGACGAAATCAATGAACTTTTTATTCTTTCGTAGCTATCCTGTAATTGGGTTGTATCAATGTTAAACTTTTTGTTTATTTTAATCGCATTTAAAAGATGCTCCATAATGTGTTCAAAGTTGCTGGTATTAAATGATTTAAAAAGCTTTCGGTCAATATCATCCATTTCGTATTCTACATTTTCATATAACGAATTATAGCTAAACTTGTCCCATACGCTAATAGAAAAACCATTTCCTATCAATAAATGATTAGGCTTTATTTTTTGTTCGAAATATAAATCTTTATAATCATTCAATAAAATAACATCCTCTCTTATTTGATTCCTATAACCTTGATTCAACGTTTATGTCAAAATACCTCCTTTTATTTCTATTGCACACAGAACGATTGTTCGCATATAATATAAAATAAATACAAACAATTGTTCGGGGTGATGATATGAAAAGCTTGTTAAAGCGTGCAGTAGAATCCAAACAGAGACTTGAAATGATCTACATAAACAGGGACAACCAAATGTCTCAGCGCGTCATTAAAGTGATAGCCGTTACTGATTCCGCATTAAAAGCCTACTGTTATCATAAAAGACAATTCCGCACCTTTAACCTAGCCAACATATTATCGGTCGCCCCGGTAAGGCAAAGGAGGGGAGCATAGATTATGAAGCGAAATCCAACCCAATATGCACAGTTGATTTCAAAATTTATCTCAGAAGTAAGGAACATATATGAGCGTGAAAATGGAGAGCCTGAAGTTAAACCTCTTATTAATTGTCCTGTTTGCCAAGCAGAAACAGACAACTATGGTTGTGTTTGGCAATACAATAAACACGTACAGTTTTACTGTGAAAACTGTGACTTCGGCTTTATGCAATAAGTGAAGGTCCTTCTCTTTTGAGAGGGGCTTTTATTCATCCAGCCATAAATCCCCGATCAAAATAAAGCTTGTCCATTAAGTTGTTGACAATGCCATTAAAGTATCCAAAGATGTTATTCATTTGCACGCCCGTTTTAACCTTCATGACAAATTCTTTTATCGCTCTGACACCGATAGCCAACTCCTGGTCACTATTAAATGCTCTGTCGCCAGTAAAGACATTCACAACACGATTGCATTGCTTAACAACCTTCCAAAATTCTTGGATGGTTAAGGAATCTTTATAAAAATAGCTGACCAAAGATGCAAAGTGTTTAGGTACCCAATAGCCCACAAACTCTGCTTGTTTAAAATTATCCTCGTTAGTTAATAGAGATTCGGTGGCAGGCCTGCCATCTCGGCTTTTCCCCGGAAATGGGGAAAAGTCCTTCATAAAATCATTAACAGCAACATCATTACGTTTATTTATAAGATTTTGTTTTAAAGGATTAGAACTTGTTTTAATGGTCGGACACTTTGTCGGACTTTTAACAGGGGCCTTGTCGGACACTTCTTCATTAATAGGTTGAATAATGATAGCATTAGCTGTCTGCAGCATATCGGATTTTCTTTTCATGGCTACCTGACGGATCATGTCCAACTGTTCTAATTTCTTCATTAATCTTTGTACAGTTTTATAAGAAACCTCTAATTTATCAGCAATTGAATTTTTGCATAGGAAACTAACGCCAACATATTTACAGCTGTGGCGCTTTAAAATTTCCAATAGATCAATAAGCCTAGCCTGTACATCGGCACGCTTAACAGATGATTTGATAATGTCTCTGTAAGTTCGTACAGCTTCATTTAATGATTCCACGTCTTTAAATGTAGAAAGGTTAGTATATGATTCTTCTTGAGCAATTACATCAATGCGGGTTTTCATCATACTGTCTCCTTTGCGGAAACAAAAAAGCAACGGCCTGTTGTGCAAACCGTTGCTAAATAAACCCTATGATTGTAAAATGTTCATAAGGGTACAGCAAGTGTTTGCCTGGTGCGTCAGGCGGACGGTATAAGGGTGTGGGGACACCACTTATACACGCTGTGCTCTTTTGTTTTTATTAGTTAGTTTTCCAGTTCATCCTTTAACGCTTGTGACCAACGTGTGACCAACTTTTGATATTTTGTGACCAAAAGTGTTAAAACCAGAAAGTTATTGAGAGTTTAAAAGTTAAGTAATGCCGCCATATCAATGATTTGAGAGTAGGTGATTTTTGATGATAGTATATCCTATCACCTTGACAGGGTGGAGGTCGCTGGTTCGAACCCAGTCGGAATCATCGCACGGCGTCAGACGTTGGTATTACAGCGTTTGGCGCCTTTTTCTATGCGTTGACATAAGCGAAGACTTAGGTGTCAGGGTAGCGGTCCTTTAAACCGACAAGGTGGCGGTTCTCATGTTCGGTGACATAATCGAAAGGAGCGACCAAATTGACGGACATTCGAAAAGGGAAACGCGTTAAGAACTCTCGCTCAACAGTCCAGAGAAACACGTACAAACTCGACAAGTTGTTCGAACAGTTTAAGGAAGTAAAGAAAGCCGAAGGTATTGCCTACAGCACGATCAGTCAATATGACGAGAATTTCGCTTACTTTGTCGACTATTTAGACTGTGCAGACATACCCCATGATATACGCAAGATAAACGAGGACGTTTTACGAAGTTACGTAGTTTATATGCGTGAAGAAATCGCGCGGTATTAGGGGCACAAGTATAAGCCTGAGGCCGTACAGACAAAAGGCTTGGCGCCAAGCACGATTAATACGAGGCTTAAAACGTTACGTGTTATGTTTAACTGTTTAATAGAAAAAGGGCTGATTAGAAGTAATCCCGCATTAGGCGCAAAGAACGTATCCGAACCCGAAGAAGCGATATGCGTACTGGAAGCGGATGAACTTCGTCAGTTATTATCCTCACCAAATCAACGGCAATTCGCGGACTTCCGAGATTACGTATTAATGAACTTCCTACTCGACGGCATGACGCGGATCAGTGAAGCTTTTCCGACTTCAATCTGAAAGAACACCTCATAACCATACCGGCGTCAATCGCTAAGAACGGTAAGTTTCGAATTTTACCAATGAGCCAATCGACAACGAAATTAATTGGAGAGTTAATTCGGGAGAATAAAGAGGACTTTGATAGCGAGTACGTTTTCCTAGCTAACTACGGCGAGCCTGTGTCTCGGGATCACTTCCGTAAACAGCATAATATGTTCGCTAAAAGGGCGGGCATCAAGAAAAATGTTCATCCGCATTTATTTCGCCATACAGCCGCAACTATGTTCCTCGAAAACGCTGGAGATATGCGTCACCTTCAATTACTATTAGGGCATTCTGACTTGCGGATGGTGCTCCGGTATACGCATCTGTCAGGTAAATCATTAGCGAAGCAGCATGCGGCATACTCTGGCATTAACCAGGTAATCGGAAAAAATAATAAACCTCGTAAAATTAAACGGTAATCAGATAAAGACCTCGCAGTTAAGCGGGGTCTTTATCTGATTACCGGGGCATACCATACATCATCGAAATACATACCGCTGTCATTACGCCCAAACGTATACTTTACGATATTGTCGCCTTCAACATGGTACGGAACCTCCCAAAATATGGTAAGCTTTTTTACTTCGTCGAAATCCTTCATACTCGCGGCCAAATCTTCGGAGTAATTTTCCGTCATGTTACGTGTGTTTTTGGCGCCAATCTTCACGTCCCACACATAGAATACCTGTACTTTACTAATCGAGGTCTTATGATATTCCTTGTCAGTACGTTCTTCTATGTGGTTTTCTATCGACCATTCTGCACTTGTTTCTACAGGGTCTATGCCTTCGGAGGATTCTTCCTCTTTATCATCGGAAACCTCGTCTTCCTCTGCATCCTTCTCAGGCTTGTCGTCGTCATTCTTAACATCTGCAACTGCTCGATCTGATTTATCCGGCTCGTCTGTGTCAGTGGTAGCGATGAATCCAATGACGGATATAACAAGAATTGCAATACAGCTTCCCATCATTATTAAAGCCTATTTTTCGGATACTCTTAAAAATTACAAGAATCGCCGACACAATTAATGTTGGTACGGCTATTAGGGCTAGTACGAAAAATAAAGTGTTCAATAATAACTCTCCTCTGCGTCCTTTATACAGGAATATTCTACAACATTAAAAAGTTTTTTCATGGAAAATGGTCCAATTTTCGATAGTCTCGTATCCTTCCTTAGTGACATCGGAAAATTATTCCAAAATAAATGTCCCACTTTTTAATTTTTACTGACGATATACGAGTAAGGAAATTGATAGATTGGGTTACACGGATTCACAAGACAACCTCGTAAGCATTGAAGCCCAAACGGAGCACTCGCTAACTACCGGCAAGTCTGAGACACGCATCTTCGTCAAAATGTACGTTGATGCTGTTCGGTCCGGCCTAATCGCAGACATGGGCGAGGATGAAATGTTCGGCACTTATATCGATCAGCGAGATGAGTTTTTGAGAGATTGGGAGTCTGAGGAATATTCTCCTACTGGATCACTTGTTTTTAAAGAGGAAGATGTTGAGGTTAATTGAAGAACTTAGGAAAGAGGCAGGATATTAAAGAGCGCCTGGCGGAAGCGCTCTTCAGGAGGTGAGTTAAAGGGCTTAAATAACGTTGTGGTGTCGGTCTACGTATGTGGATGGACTAGTAACGGACAAATGCTGTGCCGACAATAATCAACAGAATGAAAAGCACCACGATTAACGCGAAGGAGCTGCCCATTCCATAACCACCGCCGTAACCGTAACCACCACGTCCACAACCGCCGAAGCATCCCATATAATTCACCACCTTTCGAAAGGATAGTTCAGTTTATGCAAGTTTCTATAAAACGAGCTAGTAAGAAGCGGAAAGGGAGTAAAATGGTTGAATTTATTAGATTTAATAGAGGAGATTACAAATGAATCAACGTATGCCGGTACAAGAGTACAGAAAGATTAGGAGACCACGGTCTAAGTACCGGAACAAAAAGGTCGAGGTTGATGGCCATGTTTTTGACAGTATCGCAGAGTCAAAGTACTACCAACAACTAAAGTGGCTGGAAGCCAATAAGCAGATATTGTTCTTCCGTCCTCAGCCCAGGTACTTGCTCCAAGAAGCCTTTGAAAAGGATGGCAAGACTCATAGAAAGATAGAGTACATTGCGGACTTTGAGATACACCATACGGACGGATCCATTGAAGTGGTGGATGTAAAGGGAGTCAAGACGGATGTTTTCCGGATGAAGGAAAAGATGTTTCATAAGCGGTACCCGCACAAGTTGTCGATTGTGCAATACGAGAACGGGAGATTTGAGGAAGTGAACTAATGAAAGCTAGATCACCTTTAATTTGGTTCGGCGGCATAGTACCAGCTCTAGTCAAAACCCGGCGATGGGGTATGTCAACGCCTGTCAGGTCATTCGGAAGTTCGTCAAAAGGATGCAGGGAGTAATGATCGAAAGGCTGGATTTCAGGACCTTAATAGAAAAATACGATTCGGAAGAAGCCTTTTTTTATGTTGATCCTCCATATGCCGGCCGAGAAAAGTCTTATGCAGGAGGGTTCACGTTGGAAGATCATTACGAACTGGGAGAATTGCTTAATTCAGCTCGAGGGAAAGTGATCCTATCTTATTACGATGATCCAATAATCGCCGAAATTTATGGTCATTGGAACATTGAGCGACACAGCGCCTTTAAGCAGGCGGTAGGCGGACAGAACGTTGGAGGCCTGGCAGAGGAATTGCTGATCATGAATTATGAGACAAGGCAGTTAAGTTTATTTGATTAACGCATAGCTCAATGTGAGAGAAGAAGAGATATCTTAAGGGGCCATAGCAGCTGTTACAAGAGCTGATCCACAAAGCGCGGTCAAATGACCAGTAATATCAGCTAAACTTTCTAACAAGAAATTAATTGTCATATCAACCACCACCCTGTTTTTAGCTTTAAATAATAATTGCAATGTAATAAGCAATACAAATAACACTGCTAATGGTCTTTGACCAGATGGTCCCTTAAAACATATCTAAAGATATATTAACATTTATTTCGGTTAGAGGAACAGATTTTAGTAAATACGCTGGTTAAAAGAGCAGGGGAACATCCTCCCCTAGCTATCTTAACCAAGATGAAGGAACGCGAACAGATAAGGTAATAAGAAAATTAACAGAGACAATAGGGTTAAACTTATACCTACCCAAAAATATTTCCTCCAACATTGAATAACTACACCAAGAATGAAGACTGCTGCAGGAATTAACCAAAGGGGCATTGGAAACATGGGGGCATCTGGACCATATTCTGATATAGCTCCGGAAGCTGTCCAATAGGATACAGGAAGGACCAAAAGACCGCATAAAGGAAGATAAACAAATCGTAGTATATTGACGATTTTTTTCATAAGAGGGCTCCTTTTTACTTCTTTTCACCTAATTACAACACCTAATTTATTTATTTTTCTGATTATTAATTCGCGATATGAACATAAACGGGCACAGGATGTGATCCCATGCAACAAATCAATCAGGGCCTGAGAGGCATAGTCAAGGGGGGCGTGGTGGCCGATAAGGAGAGTTGATCAGAAATGTGTTGTCAGAAGACCAAAAATAAACAAAAAGCCAGGATCCCTCCCGGCTAATCAAATCGGCAAGTTGATTATACCATATTTGGGAGGGATCTTTCATGAGATTACAAGATATTGAATTAACTAGTACAAATAGACTACAATTAGATTTAATGGAAATACCATCCAGCTGCGTAATTGTCATTTGTGATGGAAAAGCGAAGTTGAGAGAGCTTCCTCCTCATGGAGAATACAAGATTGTTACACACCAGGGGAAAGTGAAGCGGATGCGAAGGGAAGAGGGGGAGGAGTTTTGAATTTCTCCCTTTTTATATAAGGAGAAAAAATGGACAATTCAACTATTAAATTATCTCATGTTATTGAAACTCAGGCGATTTTTAGTGAATGTAAAAAATATCGCTATTCTTTAACACGGAAAGTAACAACATTAAAAGGCAAAATTACTTTTATCATGTTTAACCCGAACATTAGAGATGATATCCAACTGGGTTCTACATCTAATTATTGTTTTAATTATACTTTGGACAATAAATATGGTGCCATGGAAATTGTTAATTTGTTTGCCCTTAGAACCAGAAGCATCAAGGAATTAAAAGAATGTGTAAGGAATAATGATATTGATCCTGTTGGAGATTTAAATAATTGGTATATAGAGAATGCGATTAAAGATGCTGATAAAGTTATATTGGCTTGGGGAGCAGCTGGGGGATTTCAAAGAAGAGATAAATATGTATTGAATTTATTAAAAGAAACACCTTTATACTGTTTCGACACAACTATTCAAGGTAAACCTGAATATCCTAAAAGAAAAAAGGATTACAGCCACCGAAGATTTTATAATTCAATATATGGTGAGGAGAGAGGGAGAGGAGTTTTGAACGAAGATTTAGTAAACTGGATTTTAAAGACAGAATTAAAAGACTGGTTACAATTAATTTCAGTCATTATAGCAACAGTAGCAGCTATAGCCTCATGGAAAGCCGTTAACCTTACGGTAAAACAATATAAGCTAAACGAAAAGCAAAAGGCAATAAAAATAAAACCTATATTTAGGATTAGAGGGATAAGCCGACAAACTAATGGTTTTTTCTTAGATTTAGAGAGTAAAGGCCATCCATTTTACCATATAAAAGATGTGACTTTCACAGGTTCTGGAGTCGAAATTGAAAGATACTTCAATGGAGAGGTTGGAACAGATAAAAGTAGTGCTTTAGATAGCTTTGCAATTGTTGTAAGAATAACCAAAGACGCTACAACCGAAGGAGCCATTCATATAACTGGAATGGATATAGAAGGAAATAAGTTCGAAATAAAAACTCCGGTTATTAAAATAAAGGAAGGAAAATTAGAAAATGGAATAGACATTCATAAACAATACCTGATAGATGTATAGTTCTACTAGCCCATTGGAGGACACTGAGTGGCAAAAATCGAAGGTAGAGGGGGAGGAGTTTTGAGGCTTAGGGATGACTTTTATTTTTGGGCGTCCTGGATATTGCTTGGATGTTTATGCTTTTTAATATTTTATCTGTATCAAGAAGAGTATAAATTTGAAAGGATTCTTGACACCAAAACTATTCTAGGTGTAATAGGAACATTAGGCGGAGCATTCTTAGGAGCTTATTTTGCAGGTAAATACACTGTAAAATCGGTAAGAGAACAAATTAATTATGATGCAGCTAAAGAAAAGGAAAAGGAAAAGGTTAGCCAGCAAAAATATGATGTTTTTCTTAATATGCATTTGAAATTAATGCGTAAAGAAGTAAGTAGAATCTCTTTCTTTAGGAATCTCCACCTTTCACATAATCCGTATAACGTTGATCCTTTAAAGGAAATAGAAGCTGTATTATATAAATTAAAAGAAATTACGAGAACATTACTAAGTATTGATCTTAAGTACATATCTGTAGAAAACTATAAACTACTCGCTGAAATTAACGAAAAAATCTATGATATAGAAATTAATTTTCAAGGGCATTTAGCTACGGAAGAAGATGAGGCAAAAAACCATATTTCAATGGCAGTGCATCAAGCGGATCACTTGATATATATAATAAATGAAAGTTTAAAAAGTTCTACCGGCACACTGGAGGGCACTGAAAAAAAGTGAATTGAGTACGAGGGATGAGGGGGAGGAGTTTTGAAAAGTGAAGACTGGGATTCATTATCTGATGCTGACAAATTGAAAGACATAAAAACGAGATTTCAAGGTCATAAAGACAAAATTAGCAGGTGCAAAAAAAGATTGGAAAATGACTTGTATATTGCTGAGGGAACATATTTTCTGCTAAATAACTTTAGGGATGACTTTTCTGATAAATTAATATTAAATTTTGGGAGAATACAGGAAATAGAAGATCCACCAGACTATGAGTCGTTAACAAGTGCACTAGAAATAGAAAGCAAACACCTCGGCGGTAACTTAGTCGGATTTGCCCAGGAAGCAAAGTTTGAACTATTTATATCAGCAGAGGCTTTGGAGAAAAATCCCGATTTACTTTTTTATTTTACTGCACTGTTGCGAATTAAGACAGGTGAAAATTTCGTTGTTTCATTTGGGGCTTCCAAGTCATGGTCAACCATTATGGGAGTGGAAAATTCAACGATTTCAATCATAGTAAATGAAGAGGTAGACAAGGTTTGGAAATTCGGAAAAAGTAATCACATTACGTTAGAAGATATTCAGTGGGTAAATGATAAAATGGATATATTCAGAGAACTATGTCAAAATGAGCACTTTTCCACCGCGATTGAAAGTTATACAACCTTTAATCATATTTCCAATTTGAGGATGGCCACCGCTTTGATATGGGCAGGAATAGAGTCATTATTTGAAGTTAACCAAGAAATTACTTTTAGGCTCTCAACAATTATTGCATCATTTCTCTATGAAAGGGGAAATGAAAGATATGAGTTTTATCGCAAATTAAGAAAAATGTATGGTTTCAGGTCAAGAGCAGTACATGGGTCAAAAATAAAAACGGAACAGGTTTATGAACATCTAGACAATACCAAGGATATTTTTAGAGCGATACTTACTCGAATTGTCAATGACGGAAAGTTGTATAGTCGGGAGGAATTCGAAAAAAGTATATTTATTTAATAGTCCCCCTGGCCAACCAGAGGACACTGAATGACGCAAAAAGCGTTATTTGGTGTCCTTTTTATTTTAAAGGAGGAAAAACTATGATTATCGCATTTCAAATAGTCCTATTATGTATCGTCGTTATTTCATTTTTAGGGGTGATGGGTACCAATAATGATGTGCTTTTACAGGATAGATTGATGGGAGCCTTTTACGCAAGCCTTGTAGCATTCATCGTGAGTGTGGTTTGGCTATGAACAAAACATTTAAAGAGCAGCTGCGGAACTGGAAACAGCAGCATCAGGAAGTAAAGCAACGCAGGAAGCCACAGAAACGCCGTACAGAGCGATTGACGGAATTCGAACTCAAAAGCCTTATGGATGTAAACAGACCGACATACAGGAGACACAGAGGTTCCTTTAGACAGCGTTAGGAGGTATTTTTATGCCAAATTGGGCGGACAAATTGATTCAAGAATACTCAGATGGAAAAAGCCAATTATTAAGAGCCAGCAAAAATTTGGATAAAAAGAATCCTGTCGAAAGTGAGTACAAAACTATGATTAATAGCATGGTAGAGGATATGGATTTTGCCATTGAGTGGCTAGAAACTGGGAGACAACCAGGAACATATCGGGGCGTTGATAAGAGATCGGTTTATCAAATACGTTCTCTTGAGAATATGGACTTGATTCCAGATATTGCGGATCAGTTGGATGATGTAAATGAACGAAAGCCACTGATGACAAGAGAAGAAAAAATTATTCTCCAGGATATTCTTTCATCATTTTCCCGAAGGGAGCGGCAGTGCTATTTATTGAATGTAGCTCAAGGAATGAGCTGGGCGACAATTGCCGATGAATTAGGCATCAGTAAAAGCTCTGTACAAACGCATATTAAACGAGCTAGAAATAAGGTGGAAAAAAGAATAAATGAGGTGGGATAATAATTTATGTCATGCGGTTGTCATGCGAAGTCTGTACTAGTGATGAATCTTTTTTGTATCTGTCGCGCTGTCCTCTGGAAAAGGATGGCGCTTTTTCATATCTGATTATATAATTTTATTTTATTAATGTCGGGCCACTCACCATTGACAATTTGTGTCGATGGTAAGGGTAAAGCACAATTACCTTTCCTAGGATTTAGGTAGATTAATAGATATCAGTAGCAATGGTATAATGTAGTTCCCATCAATTACTATGAGGCAGATATCAATGTAAGTCATGCTTTCACCTCCCTTCCAGGAAGGTATTAAATTATATGCAGCCACTTTGGAAATATTCAATATGGTTTTGTCGGTTAATGTCGAACGAATTAAGTAGGTAAATAGTCCTTTTTGGTGAAATGAGTAGTCAAAAGGGAGGGTATCTACTTGTCTAAGTCAAAATTAGAAATGCTGGTAGATGATCAACAATTTGGAGTAGGGAACAAAAGCGTCGACACAGGAATTATGATTAATGATCATAACGATGCGGTTGATTATTTGATTCTTGAATTTAATGACCGCTTCGGAAACGTTTCAAGGCAACAGGCGTAACGGCTGACAATCTATCCAAGTCTGTTAAATCAGCGGGTGCTAGGTTTAGAGACTTTACCCGCTCAACCGGAAAATCTCTAGTTAATTTTGGGAACGACCTGAAATCCATCTCTAACAAAACGAAAGAGGTGGGCGATAGTTTAACCAAAAAGATATCCAAACCAGCCGCGGGAGCAGCATCCGCATTAGCGGGTATAGCGATGGTGAAAGGTCTTGGTCGTCTAATAGGCATAGACACAGCCAGAGCAAAGTTACAAGGTCTTGGTCATGATGCTGAAGGCGTGGAGAAAATCATGGAGTCGGCCCTTGATTCCGTTCGTGGCACATCGTTTGGGATGGATGAAGCTGCAACAACAGCAGCAAATGCCGTGGCTGCCGGAGTTAAAGAAGGGAAGACATTAACACGGTATTTGTCTTTGACTGGTGACGCAGCGGCAATTGCTGGAGCAAGCATGAGCGAGATGGGGTCTATCCTAAACAAAGTCAAAACGTCTAATAAGGCATACAATGGCGAACTTCAACAGTTATCTGACAGGGGCTTGCCAGTGTATCAGTGGCTGGCTAAGGAGGCCCACGTGGCCGCAGATGCGGTGTTTGATATGGCTTCCGACGGACAAATATCATCCGAAATGCTGATGAATGCCATCGAGAAAAACATCGGTGGTGCAGCTAAGAAAATGGGGGAAACGTCATTTACAGCCGGCCTCGCTAATATGTGGGCAGCGGTCGGTCGTATTGGTGCTTCCTTTTTGGATGCAGGCGGTAAGGGCGGCGGTTTTTTCTCCCAACTCAAACCATTGATAGCGGACTTTACCGGAAGCCTTGACACGATGGGTGGCATGGCGGAAAAAGCTGGTGTGAAATTCGGAGAAATGTTTGCCAGTTTTATAGACAAAGCGAAAACAGTAAAGTCAGCTTATGACAGATTATCTCCTTCTGTCCAAAGCATCATTGATAAGGTTGCGATCGTTGGGTCCATCATAACCGTTGCACTTGGACCTGTGCTAGTAGGTTTAAGTATGTTCGGAAAGTTTATAGCCAATGTATCTGATGGACTTGGAAAACTATTAAAATTTTTGTCGCCAGCTATAGACAAAATAAAAAAGATCGGTTCGGCTGTATTCAGATCAGGTAAGGCAGTAGGGTTATTGGGGCGCTTGTTCGGCTTTTTAACTGGGCCAATAGGGATCACGATATCTGTGATAACAGGGTTAGCCTCGGCTTTCGTGGTTGCTTACAAGAAGTCGGAAACCTTTAGAAATGTCGTTCAAAATGTCGTTGACAAGGTAAAACCCGTAATCGAAGTCCTTAAAGATGCTTTCGTTTCCTTTAAAGACAGTGCAGTGGATTCATTTTATAGATTTATAGAATTCTATAATAAAGCGGCTAAAAAGTTCAAAGATGGCTTTGGAAAAGTCGTTGATAAGGTAAAACTTGGCATCGAAGTTCTTAAGGGCGCTTTTGCTTTCTTTAAAGCAGATGTTGCTGGTTCTCAATCTGGCAAAGGAAAAGCGATGGGGTTTCTCCTAGAACTTTTACCAGCAGAACAGGTTCAATGGGTTGTGAAAACTACAAAGAAGATAAGGGAAGAACTTTCTGGCCTTATAGATTTTTATGATAAAGTGGCCGGAAAAGTGAAAAAAGGCATGGATTTAATAAAAGGTGCTCTCTCGTACTTCAAGGCCGACTCAGGCACCCAAAAGGGGAAATCCATTGAATTCATGCAGACATTTCTTCCTAATGACGAGATGCACCGTGTTATTAAGGCTGTACAGAAAGTCAAAGGTGTAATTGATAAGGTTAAGGATTATTTTTCAGGCCTCAAGGATTTCTATGATCAACTGACTGAAAAAGTAAATAAAGCTAAGGACTTATTAAGAGGTGCACTTTCTTACTTTCAGGCTGATTCTGGGACTCAGAAAGGAAAGTCTATTGAGTTTATGCAGACTTTTCTGTCCAACGAGGAAATGCATCGTGTCATCAAAGTCGTCCAGAAGGTCAAGGAAGTTATATCTGACGTTACTGAGTTTTTCAAGGCTAGAGCAGAAGAGATTTCAGCTATCTTAGCCAAAGAAGGGCCTAAGTTTCTATCATTTTTTGGTGAAGTTTTCGGAGCGGTTTGGAAAGGCATCAAAACTGTTGCCGCCTTTTTCAGAGACAAAATATACGAAATAAAAGCTTTTTGGGATTCAGACGGAGAACAAATTCTTCAGGCGTTCAAGAATATTTTTGAGGGCATTTCGACTGTAGTGAAAACAGTCATGGATTTTTTAGTTATTGCGTTCAAGAAGTCACTGCCGATTCTGAAAAAAATATTCGAAGGAACCATTAAGGTTTTAGTCCCTATAGCAAAGTCAGTATGGAGTGGCATACGCGGTATTTTTAAAGTAGTGAAAACAACCATTGAATTTTTAGTTGTTGCGTTTGAAAAATCGCTACCAGTCCTGCGAAAAATATTCGAGGTAACCTTTAAGGTTTTGCTTTTCATAGCAGAGGAAATTTGGGACAACATAAGTGGCGTTATAGACGGCGCCATAAAGGTTATCATGGGGATTATTGAAGTGTTCAGCGGTCTCTTTACCGGTGATTTTAAGAAAATGTGGGAAGGGATTAAAAAAATCTTTTTCGGTGCCCTAAAACTTATCTGGAATGGCATACAGTTGATGATGTGGGGTAAATTGCTGAAAGGCGTTGTCACCATTGGAAAGTTGCTGTTCAACGCTTTTCGTAACTCTTGGAAAGCCATAGTAAATACGATCTCCAAAATCGTTAAGGGTATCGTAGATTTTGTGAAAGATAGATTTACAAAATCGAAAGATACAGTGAATGGTATTTTTCTCAAGTTACGAGAGCTGACGAAAAAAGCTTGGGACGGAATCAGAAAAAGAATCGTTGATCCAGTGAAATCTGCGGTTGACGCAGTTAAAGCAAGATTCACTGCTGCTCGTGATACTGTCTATAAAATTTTCAACAAAATAAGAGATATAGCGAAATCAGCTTGGGAAGGTATTAGAAAAAGAATTGTTGACAAGGTTAAATCGGCAGTTGATGCGATCAAGACAAGGTTTACCACAGCTCGTGACACCGTTCGAATTATCTTTAACAAAATTAAAGACATAGCGAAATCAGCATGGGATGGTATTAAGAAAAGGATTATCGATCCTGTGAAATCCGCAGTTGATACGCTGAAGACAAGATTTACTAATGCGCGCGATAATATTCGCAATATCTTTAATAAAATTAAAGAGATAGCCAAGTCTTCCTGGGATTCCATCAGAAAGAGGATTGTTGACCCTGTAAAGTCAGCGGTATCCAGTATCCGAGACAGGTTTACCACGATGCGCCAGACGATATCCGATATTTTCAAGAAAACGAAGGATAAAGTGGGCGAGTATGTTTCCGGAATGGTCAAAATCGTCAAGGATATGCCAGGGCGCATGAAAAAAGGCATCGCGGAAATGAGTTATAAGGTCTACGACGGCATGAAAGGTCTTGCCAACAAAATGGTACAAGGACTAGGAAAAGGTGTTAATGGTGTTATCAGAGGGATCAACGATGTCCTTGGAAAATTGGGCGTGAATGAAAAGAACCACTTAGGTACATGGACTGTCCCGAAGTATAAAAAAGGAACAAAAGGCCATCCTGGCGGGCTTGCAATTGTAGGTGACGGCGGTAAGCAAGAGTTGATCCGGACACCAGATGGGAATTTGATGCTTAGCCCTAATAGGGACACCTTAGTCAATTTGCCTGAAGGGACATCTGTTTTATCTGGAGAGGAAACTGAAGCATTTTTAAATATCCCCGCCTATAAAAAAGGTATCGGTGATGTTATAGGAAGCTTAAAATCAGGAGTTAAAAATACCTATAATAAAGTAAAACATACAGCCCTAGATGTTTTTGAGTATATAAGCAAGCCAAAAGAACTTATGAAAAAGGTATGGGCGAAATATATTCCTGATATGGGTCTTTCGGGTGCAATGTCAAAAATCGCTAAAGGCGGAATCAGCTTTATCAAAAATAAGGCTATTGATTTTGTAAAAGATAAAATGAATGATTTTGCCGCAATTGATGGCGGGTCCTTTAGTTTTGGTGCGCCTTTCCATAAAACATCAGGTTACGGGATGCGTTGGGGAAAACTGCATAAAGGTGTTGACTATGCTGCACCGGCGGGAACACCTATTCCAGCGCAGGCAGGAGGTAAAGTCATTTCTGCTGGCTTCGGAAAATCCGGTTCTGGCTTTGGTGGATACGGGAACTATGTCCTTGTCCAAGGTGCAGGCGGCTTATCCTATCTTTATGCTCACAATAGCAAGAATAAGGTTAAAGCTGGCGATACCGTAAGCAAAGGGCAGATCCTAGGATTAGTCGGAAGCACAGGCGATAGCAGGGGTCCACACGTTCACTTTGAAGTGAGGAAAGGTGGACAGGCAATCAACCCCGAATCATTAGGTGGTGGTAGTTTCAGCGGCGGCGTAGCCGGTACAGCTAGTGTGAGAAATTGGATCAAAGCTGCTATGGGTATAACGGGCGTTCCGGACAGTTGGTTAAAACCACTTACAACCATTGCGATGAAGGAGTCCGGCGGTAATCCAAGGGTAGTCAACACTTGGGACATCAACGCCAAGCGTGGTACACCGTCCATGGGACTTATGCAAACGATCATGCCGACATTCATGGCATACAAGAAAAAAGGCTTGGATAGCATCATGAACCCGATCCACAACGCTGTTGCAGCAATCAATTACATCAAGAAACGTTATGGCACCGTCTTTAATACACCAGGAATCAAGTCAATGATGAGTGGCGGCCCTTACAGGGGGTATGCAGATGGTGGGATTGTGGATTATCCGCAATTAGCGTGGATCGCTGAAGGTGGTTGGGCTGAGTCTATCATTTCCCATGATCCAGCCAAGCGAGTGAGCCAGCGGGCTATATGGGAGCAGACTGGACGAGAGTTAGGTTTTGATCGAGGAAGTGACAATGGTGAAGTTATCAGTTTGCTCATGAGGATAGCAGAAGCTGTTGAAGCTGGACAAGACTTGCAAGTCATCATGAATGATCAAGTTGTCGCAAGAGTCTTGGAACCTGTTATTACCAAGTTGCAGGGCAGAAAAACAAAACGTACAAGGAGGGCGCCTAAATGATCAGCATGACTTTTAACGGAATACGAAAACCATTCGTTACCGTTTTGGAGAAAAAGCGGCCATATTGGGCGCCTTTAAATAGAAATATCCATACAACTCGGTCTGGTCATACCAGATTATTAAGCACTGAAAAAGAGGTCTTGATGATCCCTGTTACCTTATTCATTGATGGTAATAGTAAAGAGGATTTGTTGAATAAAGCAGAAGAAGTTGCCGGGTGGTTGATCACGAAGGAAGCAGAGAAGCTTACATTTGATGATCAACCCAATAGGCACTTTATGGCGGCATTAGATGGCGGAGTAGACGAAGATGAAATCGTGTCATTTTCCCGTTGAATTTGCATGTTTGTATAAAATGGGTGCTGAACATACTTTGTCTATCACAACTTCAAATCAAATATTTACTATCGGCGGCCAAGAATCAACGCCTTGGACCAGCCGAACCCGATTCACCGTCCCACAATCGTCATTTAGCTTGGAAACTAGCAAAGGCGGCAAAGTCTTACTAAACTATGATTTTATTGCAGGCGATGTGTTGGAGATTGATTATGGTAAAAGGGACGTACGGCTAAACGGCAAGGATTTGGCTGTTTCCATTGCGTTTGAGACAGTGTGGAAAGAGTTGGAGCCGGGGGTCGTGCAGATCAAAGCGAGTCATCAGACGGAGTTAATGTATAGCGAAAGATATTATTAAAGTTGTTAAAGAAGGACTTCCCTCGCTTTTTGTCGAAAGCAATTGTTAGCAGAAAGGTGGAGGGAATTGAAAACAGTATTTGTTATTTCGTTAAATTCGAAAAAAATACCTGACGGGTTTGATATCATTATTTCAAAAAACGAACCCAGTAGAGCACAGATTGAAGAGTTAATAACATTTATTGGGTTCGGTTTAGAGGAAAAGTGGAATTTGAACTATGTTAATTTTCAGCAAGACCCAGGTAAATGGAAAATTTATGAATATGAAATCGATACAGTTGAGTGTTTTATTGTAGTAGAAAGAGAAAAAGTAATTGAGTTTCCAAAGTGAGGGCGTCCACCAGGGCATTCTTTTTTTAAAAATAAAGGAAAGATATTATTAGGAGGCGGTAAGGATGAGTGAAGAAAGAATTAAGAGGTTAGAAAATAAAGTTGCTGTTTTGGAAGGCTATATAAGCGTATTACAAACTGATATTAATTTATTAATTTCTAGGGCTGGACATTTAGAAGGGCGGTCAGTTGAATTTAAATCAAAGGACCATTCAAATAGACAGCATTAACATTGTTTAGCTGAGTACATTCTTTACGTAGATTTTCAACGAAGTGCTTAAATGGTTCTAGAACATGCAACACTTCTGAGCCTAAATTAGCAGAACAATTAGGGCAAACATATTGTTTATTATGGCTTACGGAGACGACGTTAAATCTTAGTGTACCTCCACAATTACAGTGGATTTCAAATGTTAAATTAATTTTAATCACTTTCTCTCTTTTCTATTTCTTGACCGCCCTTTAGTCCTATTTCGACAAAAAGAGGTGTTATCCTGCAAGAAAGGAGGAAACCTGTGCTTTACATCTATAAAGTAACACTGATAATCGAGGGAGGTGAATCATGCAAATGACTTCTTATCTGCAACTGGATGGAGTTAATGACTATTTAGAAATACCCAGCAATCCGTTGTACACAAATACAGGAGCTTATGAAATATCCTTTCGAACAAGTACACCATCAAGGGAAAAAGAGGGCAATCTGATATTCGGCAAATATAACGGAGAATACTTTAGTACAAACGGCATTGGTATGTATGTAGATAATGGAGGGTTCTTACTCGTTCAAGTAAAAAGTGTTCAAACTGATGGATCTAACTATCATAGATCAAGCATGCAAATTACTGATGGACTGCAACATGTTGTCAAAATTGAGTTTTTCGACCAACAAACAATAAAAGTGTACATTGACGGAACATTAGATGGAACAATTCATTTTAACGAAACATTCGACTCTGCGTCTACACCTATTAGGATAGGTAAGTCAGAAGATACGTGGTGGGGTATGTTTAAAGGTGACCTGTTCTATTTAAAAGTATACAACGATGTCAATACTCTTGTAGGAGAGTGGGACTTTAGGACAGGAACAGTGTTAGATCAAACATCGAATAACAATAACGCGACGTTGATTGGTGGAACATGGGTGGATAACAGTAACATAAACACTGATGAATGGAAAAAACATTCATCAGAGATTTATATACTTAGCCAGGACGACAAACTTTTAACAACTTTATCTGAATCCACTGGGCTTGTCAGTACAATGTTTAAGGACCAATTAAACAACGTACCAGACGAGCCATTTATTTTCACCGTCTATGCAGATGTTAAGCAGGCGCAACATGTCAAAGAGGAAAATCAAGTTGTCTTTCGCGACAAGGAAGGCGATCTGCGGCTGTACGTCATAAAAGAATTGGATGACGTCGACAATAACGATGGCCCACAAACCACGGCTACATGTGAGCCAGCATTTATGGAGCTTAATGAGCATGTCATAGAGGACAGGCGCTTCGTGGACAAAGAAGCACAGGAAGCTTTAACAGCCGCCTTACAAGGCACACGCTGGACAGGAACGGTTGAAGTCTCGCTTGGCAAAGCTACCACAAACTTTTACTATATCTCTTCTGTGGATGCCATCTGGAATATCCTAGAAGTATGGGGCGGCGAATTTAAAGACGTTGTTACATTTGACGGTAATAAGATTACGAAACGTGAAATCCGAATCAAACAGCGTCTTGGAGCTGACAGGGGCGCATGGTTTGAAATCGACCATAACATCGAAGAAATTGAACGTACTGTTTTGTCTTATCCTGTCACAGCGCTTTATGGCCGTGGTGCATCTTTGGAAATCGAAGATGAAGAAACAGGCGAGCATACTGGTGGATATACACGTCTTATTGACTTTGCAGATGTTGAGTGGAAGAAATCGAAAGGTGATCCTGTCGATAAGCCAAAAGGCCAAAAGTGGGTCGGGGATCCGGATGCTCTTTTAAAATATGGCCGTAAGCATAATGGTCAGCTGCTACACCGGTACGGCATTTTTGAGAATGGCGATTATGAAGACCCAGCAGAATTGCTATGGGCCACTTGGCAGCAGCTGCAGGAAGAGAAGAAGGCAGAAGTTAATTATCGTTTGGCTGTCCATTTATTTGACAAACCTGTTAGCTTGGGTGATACAGCTCGAGCGTTTGACCGTCAATTTACACGTCCGATTGAAATCCAAACAAGGGTCATTGCAATTGAATATGATCTGCTGGACATCGAAGGCACAACCGTTGTTGAGATGGGCCAGTTTTTATCTGCCCATGACGATGATCTATATCGGGAAATCAATGATATAAAAGAATCTCTTAACAAGCCAAGACCGACAAAACCTATTGATGGTAATAGCTTCCCGGACATTAAGCCTGGTACACCAGTCAATGTCGAAGCAAACGGAGCCTTCCAAACGATCCATTTGTTTTGGGATTACGACAGCAAGGTTTATATCAGCCATTACGAAGTCTATGGGTCCCAGGTAAAAGACTTTATCCCAGACAGTCAACACATGCTATGGCGTGGTAGAACGTCTGCATTTAACCACGAAGTCAGCACTGACGAGGTTTGGTACTACCGTGTACGGGCGGTCAACACAAGAGGTACACCCGGTGATTTCAGCCCGCAAGTATCTGCAGCAACTGTGCGGATTATTACTGATGATATTCTCTTTGGCTCAATTATAGCCGATCATTTAACAAACAATCTGGATATTGCCGACAAGCTGGCTCAAAACACTATTGATCGTATAAACGAAGGTCCAATGCAGGAAATCCAATACAAGCAAGCTGAGATACAAGCAACTGAGAACAGACTGCTTGAAGACTTAGCTAATAAAGCTGGCCTAGATTATGTCAATGGTCAGTTGATTTCGAAAGTGGATAATATCGACTTTCAAAACGCCATGTTTGATGTTGATACTCAACTCAACACAATTAATGCAAGTGTGACAAACATATCTGGTAATGTGGACAGTCTCACTGGGCAGGTAAACAATGTTAATGCTCAGGTAGCCAGCCTTGACATAAAAGCTAATCAGATAACGCAGAGTGTGAGTGAGGTTCGGGCTGATTTAGATGGGTTGGAGATTGGTGGACGTAACCTGGCATCACGAAATAAAATATTGGCGTGGGAGAATGGTTTTGTTAGAACAGATAACACCTTTCGTCTAACTGGTTTAAAAGCAGGGCTTTCCATTCATGAGAATACTTATGAGCCTGATACAGGCTATGTATTTTCTTTTAAATTTAAAAAAATATCAGGGACAATAAAAAGTGTTGCCGGCCATGCTGCGCTTTCAAATATTCAGGCAGTTTATAGAGATGGTGTAAAACTAAGTTCATCTTCATGGTCAGCGGGAGACGCTAATTTCCCAGATGATAATAAAGTTTATTCATATACAATTTACTTTAAAACAAAAACAGAAATAGGAACTACTAATGACAGGATTTATATCCAGCCTAACAGAGTGTCGCCGTCATATGCTTATGAATATGTTGCCGAAGTTTGGGACTTGCAATTAGAAAAAGGAAACAAAGCAACCGATTGGACGCCAGCTCCCGAAGATACAGACGCCCGTATTAAATCAGCCGAAACTCTTATCGATCAAAAGGCTGATAAATTAGCATTGTCTGCCGTATCGACAAGCGTGGATAGCCTCACTGGTCGCATGTCCAACGCCGAAACAACCCTAAACTTAATCCCTGGGCAATTGGAGGCAAAAGTCGATAATGACGGTATCGTACAGGCTATTAATTTTTCTAAAGAGGGCATACTCATTTCTGGTACCAAACTCCACATCACAGCCCAAACAGAGATTGATGACGCTGTAATCGGTACTGCTGCAATAGCCGATGCATCTATCACAAGAGCAAAATTTGGAAAAGCTGTTATTGGTACTGCGCAGATCGAGGACGCGGCTATTACCGATGCCAAAGTAGCGACTTTGAGCGCTGATAAACTAAATGCTGGCGCCATTCGAGGGATTGATGTGTATGGCTCAAAATTTCGATCTAGTGATGGCTATACATCTTTTTATGTAGAGGGCGGCAACGTGCTCATGACTGTTAATGACGGCAGGAAAATGACAATTGACAATAGCGGGATATATTACAAAGGCGCCAACGGAGACGTTTTGTTCCAGTCGAGCCGTAAACTCACTACCTCCGACATTTTTGGCACGTCCGAACATAACGTTTATCTTGCATCATTCAAGGAGACTCGATCGGTCACATACGATACAGCGCTAACCGGATCGGGCTACGTGGATGACTACGTGTATGTCCCACATCGAGCGCAAGGTTACTACGGTAATTTTCTCAACGTGAACCCGTATGGTGACGCCGTAAACGTCTATTTAAGACCGCTATCCAACGGAGAAGTAAGAGTTACGCGTAACGAAACAACGAATGATTATTTACCTTTACGGGCGCAGAACGTTTTGGCGCATCGAATAATGTTGAATGAATTTGACACGAGCAGTAAGCATTTGTATATCTATGCTCCCGATGAAGTTAGGATATCGTCATCAGTTAATGATAATGGACTTGGAAGATTGCGGGCTTCGGACGTATATGCCAGCAGTATTACTTTAAATGCTTTAGGAAATGCCCAACACCTTAATTTATTTGTTGTTGGTAGCGATGCAGAAGTCAGGATCAAACACCGTCAAGACGATAGTTATCGTCCAATCTCAGCAGCGGATTTTAAAGTTCGATCGAGCCGAAAATCTAAAGAAAATATAACACCTTTTAAAGAAAATGCTTTAGATGCTATAAGCGGATTGGAAGTTGTTGAGTTTAACTATAAACATGACGATTCTAAACGTATCGGCTTTATTGCCGAGGCAAGTTCGGTTATTGCGTCATCTGACAACGAGTTTATCAGTTTATCGGAAGTGACAACGCTACTCACTAAAGCTACAAAGGAATTGGACATGAGAACAGCATACATCGATGAAAAGACTGATTACATTGACGAGAAGGTCGATTACATTGATAGAAAGATAAATGAGTTCAAAAAGGCTTATAACAGCGTTCCTTGTCAACTGCATCGAGAAAGTTGGGATGAAAATGATTCCGAACCAGCCAGCCTAGATGTGAAGGGTATGGATGGAGAGATTGAACACGTCAAAGATGAAATGAATTGGCTCAAACTCGAAAACCAGTATCTTAAACAAAAAATTAAACAATTGGAGGATAAGATTGCATGAAAGTAGAAATCGAAAACGGCAAACTGGCTGCGGCCATTAATTTTATGTATGGGGTGAAACTGGCAAGGAAACAATCAAGATTCCGCCGTCATTTCATTCAGCAAATGAGCGATAGACTGAAACAGGTTGAGGAAGACAGGAAAGCTCTCCTGGAAGAACATTCTCATAAAGATGGTGAAGGCAAAGCGATCGTGAAAGACGGGCAATATGACGTCAAAGACATGGTCGCTTTTTCTAATGATGTGAAAGAGTTAAATAAAGAAAAACTCGTGATTGAGGGCGGTGATAACCGTGAAATGATTCGGACCATCAAAGTTGTGCTGGAAAAGTTAGAAGATGAAGAGTACGAAGGCCAAGACAGCGAAATTTATGATTATCTATGTGATCAATTCAAAGTAGATGAAGAGGGAGAGGATCAATAATGCAAATCACAATTAACCAAATAACGCCACGCCGAGAAAACAATGGAATCACAAGTGTCCAGGTTCATTTCACAGCACGTACACCAGATGGAAACATTAACTTGAGTGGAAATATTCCAGTTGCTGAATTTACAAATTCAATCGACTTCGGCGTACTTGAAACGACAGTCAAGCAGGAATTGATTAATCGGATTATGAACGGTGAGAGTCCTACTGAATAAGTGGGGCTTTATGTTTAAATCATGGCGAAGTGGGTAATATAGATAATATAGCAGTTTACCAAACTGCTAATATAAAAGCGGGGTGATTGTGTGAGTTTTATCATCACTCCAGGGGGTTACCGCATACCAGATATGTTTTTCATGCGCCTAGTGTCTTGAAATGGTTGAGGTCACTTATACATTTATATTCAATTAATCTGGTGTATACCCTCTGTATAAAAGTGACATCAATAAAGGCACTTACAGCACAAAAAACATTCGGGCGCTTGATAAGCCGTTGATAACCATTCGACGGCTTATTTTTATTTTTAAAAAAAGGAGAAACTATATGGAAACTATATTTAAATCAGTTGTCGCTGTCATCGGGGCGATCATTACATTTTTATTGGGAGGTTGGTCGCCTTTGTTACAGGTGCTAGTTATTTTCATTGTCATGGATTACGTATTGGGATTTTTGGTTGCAGCAACGCATGGAGAATTAAACAGTTCAATCGGATTCAAAGGGATTGCCAAAAAGGTAATCATCCTGTCATTGGTAGCAGTAGCTTACGCAATTGATACGATCATGGGAGATGGCACGTTTATAAGAGACGCTGTCATCTTCTTTTATTTGGCCAATGAGTTGTTGAGTATTTTGGAGACGGTGGGCAAAACGAACTTGCCAGTACCGGATGTGCTTAAAAAGGCAGTTGAAAAATTAAACGATAAGAGTGACGCATAAGCGTTGCTCTTTTTTATTTCTAAAAGGAGAGGATAAACAATGACTTACAAAATTGAAAAACGTATCATTCCAGGTTTACCGAATATTCCATTGACAGCAATCCGTTTTGTTGTGGGCCATGAATCGGGTAACCCAAACAACACAGGGCCTAATTCGCTTGAAGCTGAAATCAACTTTATGACAAGGAACTTTCGCAACGCCTTTACTTTCCATTGGGTAGGTGGCGGAGGACGCATCGTGCAGCTGGCTCCCGTAGGCAGAATGCAATATGGTGCAGGACCGAAGGCTAACCCATACAGCTATGCTCATGTGGAACTGGCTCGGACAAGGGATCCAGAAACATTCAAAAAAGATTATGCGGCTTATATTTGGCTCTTGCGCCATCTTGCAGATCAGGCGGGCATCCCGAAAAAATTGGACGAGGGGACTTCTGCAACAAAGGGAATCAAGTCTCATGATTGGATCAGACGCAATCTTGGCGGCACGACTCATACAGACCCATTCGGATATTTGGCTCAATTTGGGGTTACAGCAGCACAATTCAAAAGGGATGTGGAGAACGGTATTGGGGTGGCAAAGCCTGCTGATAAGCCAGCGGTATCAAAACCTGCAGCTAATAATAAGCCTGCGTCTACAACTGGTGCTCACACCGTCAAAAAAGGGGACACGCTTTCCGCTATCGCTAAAAAAGACAAAACGACTGTCAATGAGTTGGTCAAGATCAATGGAATTAAAAATCCAAACCTCATCAAAGTTGGCCAAAAAATAAGGCTGCCCGGATCTGCTTCAAAACCGAAAGGTGATCAGAAGACCGGATCCATCGTCGATTATCTCAAATCAATTGGCCAAGATTCTTCTTTCACCAATCGGAAGAAGTTGGCATCCAAACACGGCATTAAAAACTATACTGGTACCGAAACCCAAAACACGCAGTTGCTGAAGAAGTTGCGTGGTTAAATAAAACAGGCCCGGTCAACACCGGGCTTAGCTTTTCATGGCATACACCCAGTTTTTTTTACTAAAGCTCCCGTTAGCACAACAAGAAATTTCTTTAATTATTAACCAATTTAACTAAATGCGGTTCTAATGCTATAAAATGTGGCATCCAACAGTCTGAATTTTCGGTTCCGATTTCGTGGTTATTTACACAAACCCTGTTTAAACCATCTAAGCCGTCATAGCCACAACAACCATTTAGTCTGCTTTCATCTGGGTGATAGTTGGAATTAATTAAACCCTTCAAATTTATAATAATTTTGTTTTTTGTTCCAATATCCTCTTCACCTTCAGCAACTATAAAAAAACCTTCAGGAATGTAGGCTTTACCATCATTTTCGTTAATTAATGATAAATCATCCAATTCCGTAACTTGTTTAGAGATTTCTACATTACACTTTTGGCAAATTATCTTCATAAATAAGAACACCCCGATAACCAGATATTTTATTCAAATGTAACACAAACGCCCCATGAACTTGCACTGAAGAAGGCCCGGCGCTGACCGGGCTTTCTCTTATATTTTTTCTACACCTTTCAGATTAACCAAGATGTACTCTGGACTTAGCGATAGATGTTGTTGCAGCTTTTGAAGGGTAATACATAGAAATATGCATGTTACTTAATGTGATATTAGCAGTGGATGATTTTGAACAATATTTTTAGAATGAATTTTTTCATTTGCCCAAGTTTAACTGTTTTATTTTTCTGAAATAATTTACAATTCCGTTAAAATGTGGTATTCTTTTTTAAAATAAGGAGGGGTTTAAATTATGAAGAAAATGTTTATATTTTTACTCGTTTTTTGCACGTTCTTTATGTTTAGTATTTCTTCCACCTTTGCTAGTACAGGACAAGTTGATGCACTTCCAAGTGATGATGCAGAATTTGAAAATTTAACACCAATGGTTGATGAGAGGGTTGTTAATCTTTTAAAAGAGAATAATATTGATTTCCATATTGAAGACGGGTATTTAATTCAACTTGATAATGTTACACCTGAGCTTATAGCTGATGTAAATAATAAACTTGAAGAAGACTTTGAGGAACAAGGAAGTGTAGCGCTTTTTGCTGCTAAGAAGTATCCAACACCTTACCAATATATGAAGACTTATGATAGAGTTTTCTCTAAAAAATTCACTATGGCTACAAAGGTTGCTTTTTCTGCAGGTATGACAAGTTGGTTAACTGGAAAAACTGCAACGCCGGCTAGTGTTGCAAAAGTAGCTGCTGCAGCGTTTGGTTCTTATTATTTTATAAATAGTAATGTGCAAAATGTTTATTATTTTTCAAAATACTATTATAGAGAATTAGGTCCTGGTAAGGTTGGTCCTACAGGTAGTTATATGGGGAATTATCAGATTAAAAAAACAGAAAGAACTACTAAAAATGCAAATGGTACTGGTGGACAGATTACTGAAAGAACCAAGAAATCGACAATAATTGAACCGTTTTTTTAAAAATTGGTATCCTAAAAAAAGAGATGATTAAATGTTAAGATATATACTTATGTTTATTGTGTTCACAGCGATTACCCACTTTCTTATAGGTTTGACGTTTGTTAAGTCTATTCAAATTTCAGTTTTAGTTATAGTATTTATGCTCTTAATGGATTTGTACGATAAAAGAAAGAAAAGCTAATCTATGGTTAGACCTTACTGTTTTTAAAAATGATTTAATTTAACTTAAATGTACCCATTAGACATCTTCATTGTCAATAAACAGTTTATTAAAACAAGCCCGGCGTTGTGATGTGCACCCCAAAAGTTAGACTAATCAATTCTAACTTTTGGGGTGTTTTTGTGGTTAAATATGATGAAGGATTCAAACAAAAAGTGGTTGACGCTATTTAGCTGGTGAAGGTGGATATTGTTCATTGGCTAATAGATTTGGAATTCAAAGTAAAACGAATATAAGAAAATGGGTCAGTGCGTTCCAACAGTTTGGGAAACAGGGCTTGGTTACCAAAAAGGCGAGCGCGACTTATCCTGTTCAATTTAAATTAGATGTCATAGACTATAAATTAAGAACAGGAGATTCCTTTGAAGAAGTGGCCAGGAAATTTGGCATTACTGAACCGCCTATGATTCTTAATTGGTTGAAGAAATGGCAAAATCAAGGCGTTGAAGGACTCTCTAAAACAAAGGGGCGTCCATCCATGTCCAACAAGCCAAAGAAGAAAAAGAATGAGAAAAAGTTGACGAAAGAACAACAGCTATTAAAAGAAATAGAATTACTTCGTGCAGAGAATGCCTATTTAAAAAAGCTCCGAGCTTCAGGGATAAATATTCCGAGCCGACTGCTAAAACAGAATTCAGAGTCATCCACGAACTCAGGAAAGAATTTAAATTAGCTGTTATCCTTGAGGCAACAGGCTTCCCAAAGGCAACCTATATGTATTGGCAAAAACGATTTGATGATCCCAATCCAGATGAAAAGATTGAGAAGATTATCAAGGAAATCGTAGACAAGCATAATGGAAATTATGGCTATCGTCGAATTGATATGGAATTACGCAAGAGGGGCTATTGCGTAAATCACAAAAAAATCCTGCGGATTACCAACAAACTTGGCATTATTTGTACATCATACACACGTAAGTCCCGTAAATATAGTACGTACAAAGGAACCGTCGGTAAAATTTCGAAGAACCTTGTCAACCGTAGATTCTATACAAACATCCCATACCAAAAATTAACGACGGATACATCCGAATTCAAATATTGCACAACCGGTACGAATGGAAAGTTAATCATCAAGAAGGCTTATTTAGATCCGTTTTTGGATATGTTTAACGGAGAAATTTTATCCTATAGGCTTTCGGAACGTCCGAACGCAAAAGCGATCTTGGATGCTTTGGGAGAAGCAATTGAAATAGCAAAAGATTGCCCCTATCGAACGACCATACACTCTGACCAGGGGTGGGGTTATCAAATGAATGCATACGTAAAGAAACTAAAAGATCATGACATATTCCAAAGTATGTCCCGAAAAGGGAATTGCCTGGATAATTCGCCCATGGAAAATTTCTTTGGCATAATGAAGCAGGAAATGTATTATGGGAAAGTTTATCACTCATTTAAAGAGTTGAAGCAAGCAGTAACTAATTATATTTTTTACTATAACAACGAACGGATAAAAGCAAAGTTGACTGGCATGAGCCCGGTTGAATACCGTCTTCATACCAGCCAACTAGCTGCTTAATATTTAAGTCTAACTTTTGGGGTTCAGTACAAAAATAGCAGAACCCCTGCTTGTTGACGAATTTAATTTTCTTGGGTTTTTCTTAATGTAAAAAGGTTATTTAACTTCATTCAGCAGAAGTCCCTCACTTCTGTAAGTGGTGAGATGAATGCCTATTGGTATTCCATTCAGCGGGAGTTCAAACCCCGGCTGAATAAAGTCAAAGCCTTGGCAGATGCCACAGATTTTTAGAGGAAATTTATCGAGCGGAGCTCGATAAAATCTGGGCGCAAATACGCCAAGGCGCATTTGATTTTTCCGGCTGCGGCTTCATCAGCTACTTGTAAAGCATGACCGTATGTATCCATTGTTATTCTGATTTCCGCATGTCTAAGTCTTTCTGATATATATTTGTTGGATAGTTATCTTTTTTCTTCATTGAGTTCACTTTCTTAAAGGGAATTCAAGTTCTTATTTGGTTTAAAAGAAGTGCAGAAGGACTCATATTAGTCAGTATTTATTTCGTAAGGATTTAGTTCCTACAAAAATAATCTCTTTCCAAGATAGCGAAGTAGTATTGGTCGACCCATTTATTGTGCCAAAATAGTTCTTCTTTGAAAATGGCTTCTCTTTCCATCCCAATGCTCTCCATCAAAACTGCTGAACGTATATTATTTGAATTACACATTCCAAATACTTTATGTGCCCCTAAGTTTTCAAAAGCAAGTTGCAATAGAAGTTTAGCTGCTTCCCTTCCATAACCTTTTCCTCGAAACTCAGGGAGTATTACAAAACCAATTTCCCAGCTCTTTCTAAATTCACTATCGTTCCATATTTGAGCTAAACCAACCGGGGTTTTACTTTTAGCTGCAAATGCACTCACAATAAAATCGTAACTTTTTGGATCCTCTTCGTTTTTAATTTTTTGTATATATTCTTCATACACTATAGTTTTGTCCGATTCAACATATTCTTCAAAGTACCATAAGTTTTTATCAGTCTCTATCCGGCAAATAAAATCTAAATCATCAATTGATGCACTTTGTAGCAACACATGCTCGCCAAACAGCTCCATTTTGAATCAACCTCCATCTTATCAATCAATTGACTATCTCTCTTTTAGCTTCTTTAAAACTTAAAAAACTTCTCATTCCTCCTTTGAAAAAGGAGGGGAATGTTTAACTTCATTCAGCAGAAGTCTCACTTCTGTAAGAGGTGAGATGAATGCCTATTGGTATTCCATTTAGTGGGGGTTTAAACCCCGGCTGAATAAAGTTAAAGCCTCCGGCGGATGCCACAGATTTTCAGAGGAAATTTATCGAGCAAAGCTCGATAAAATCTGGGCGCAAATACGCCAAGGCGCATTTGATAAGAAAAGCTTACAAAGGGCAGTATGAAATCAATCGACAAAGCGTGCACTTTATTTCTTCGCAAGTTTTTTGATAAACGAATGTTTAATTTCTATAAAAATTTCACCATCTGCATTAAATTGTTTTTCCTTAATTCATTAGTGAGCTTAATTAGAGTTTACTGTGATAACAGAGATATGCAATAGGTAAATAACCTCTTTTTTCTCAATAAAAATCCTCATTTCTATCAGACTGTATGTCCAATCAAATTCGACATTTTTCAATATATTAATATCGAAGCCGGCTTTAATAGAGGTAAAGGAGGTGCTAGTAGAATGTTCATTTTTGAAGATGATTTTGTCGGTGGAGAAAGAGAAAGACGGAGAAGACGATTCATTTGTGAATGCCGAGAAGAAAGACGTGAGCGCGAAAGAGAACGTGAGCGTGAGTTTGAGTGTAAATGTAGAAAGCGCAGACGTAGGCATGAAGAGTTTGATTGGTAGGACTTATGAGAAATCCCTCGAGGTGATAGTCGGAGGGATTTCTCTTTTAGGGCCTGGTTCTAAATGAGGTAATGCTTCAAAAAGCTAGATGTTGAAGTAGCAGAAAAGTTATTTATGTTGGGTCAGAGACTGATGCGGTGATTAAATAAGACTAACAGTAAATACTTCCACATTTGCTCCTCTCGCAAGAGGGGGCTTTTTTTATCAGTAGAGAGAGGTTTACATTTAGATAAAAGAGAATATAAATAGACATCTTTATGTGTAACTAAACGGGGAGTATAATTGAACTAAGATACATTAGAAAGAAAACAAAAATATTATAAGGAGGATTTTTATGTTTCAAACCTTAGATCATTTTTTTAATTCTTGGGAGTTCGAAGCCAATGCTACACAGAAACTGCTAAATAGTCTAACTGATGAATCACTTGAACAAGAAATAACCTCTGAAAATTGGACTTTAGGTCGTATTGCATGGCATACTGTTGCCGCCATTCGCATAATTACCTCAAACACAGACTTAACGTTTCATGCCCCAGTTGAAGATTATCCTGTTCCTACTTCGGCTCAGTTTATAGCAGATAGCTATTATCAAGCCAGTAATGCATTTGTACAGGCATTAAAAGCCCAATGGACTGACCATACCCTTCAAGAACGCATCAACTTTATTGGTCAACAAATGCCCAATGGTTCACTTTTGCTATTTTTGATTCAACATCAAAACCACCATCGAGGACAAATGACTGTTCTTATGAGACAAGCAGGATTAACAGTGCCAGGTATTTATGGTCCAGCAAAAGAGGAATGGGCAAAATTTGGCTTGGAAGCTCCGCAAATGTAATCAAATTTTTTATAAAGAAGTTAACCTGTTACAATAAATAAGAGCATGTTTTGATCAATCTTTTTTCAGAACACGCTCTTTCCTTTTGTTCATTTAACAATGTTATTAACATTAATTTGATTAAATTTTATTCCAAACCTATACCTTTCAACTGCTTGTTTAACTTCATTCAGCAGAAGTCTCCCACTTCTGTAAGTGGTGAGATGAATGTCTACTGTATTCAGTGGGGGTTCAAACCCCGGCTGAATAAAGTCAAAGCCTTAGGCGGATGCCACAGATTTTTAGAGGAAATTTATCGAGCGGAGCTCGATAAAATCTGGGCGCAAATACACCAAGGCGCATTTGATTAATGTGGCTTATACTATTTTTTCTTATTTAGCAGAATGAGTCCGCATACTAATCCCAAAATAGATGCCACAATACCGAATCTAAGGACAGTTATTATATATTCACCCATCGGTAAATAATTAGTTAGGGTGGCCCCATCTCCGATATCCTCTACTTCTGCATATTTTACAAATAAAATCGCTGCCCCTATTCCGATAAAAAAACCATAAATCGCACTTTTCCTAAGTGAGCTCTCCACTAATTTGTCCTCCCAATCTAAACCTAAATCATCTATTTCTACAAATGATGACCAATTTCCTCTTTAATTGACGAACATTTCCTGCGAAGCGAAAAAAGCCAGCGCTGATTGGTTTTTACTAGAGGAGCATTAGTGTTTAAAAAATGGTTCCAATTTCAAGTTTGTCACTTTGGTTTTGGAAAATGTCCTTTAGTGTTAATCCGTTTATCTTTGCTTTTTCTGCAAATTCTTCAGGATCTTCAATATAATGGTTCAAATTTTCACCTTCTTCATTTAATATAACTCTTCCTTCTTCATAGTTAGGAATAAAATATTCTTTCTCATCATAAAAAAATTCAATTTCTCTTCCTTGTTTTAAGTAATATATTAACCTGCTATAATCCATTTTGTTTTCTGGTGAAGCATTTTCATCATTGCTCATTGTAAGCCACCTTCTTTACTTCTTAGTTTGTTTAGGCGTATTGTAAAGAATACGATTAATGTTTCGTGAAAAAATGTTCTTGTGACAGAACTCTAGTTGGATATATACGTTCAAATTATGTAGAATGAAACGAAAGAAAGGGCTGCAACCATAGAAGTCTATATTTTTTTAAAAAATAGGTGTAACCCATTAAAATAAATAAGAGGTGCAAATGAATAACATTATTAAGATATTGGCTACTGTTACCATAGTTATTTCTTTGCTACTTTGGCTACCTAATATTGTGTTTCAGGAAGCATCATCTTTATGGCTCTATACGTTTGTTTTTTCTGGAATTGGTATTATTTTGTTAACAATGATTAAATCAAAAATATTGATTATAGGGAACACCATAACATTTTTGTAATGTTTGTTGGCTATCTTTTCGAATTTGTTACGCAACTTATGTAAAAAATTCCATTAGTTCAACATCATCGACTTCAGCATCGAGTGAGTTTTTAGTTAGCGTGTGTCGCTGCTGTTACAGTTAAAACACTGCCCCTATTGAACCAAAATAAAGTAAATACTAAACATGTAATTAAATATTATTAATTATGTATGGTAACTTTCATATTTATTTCTAGAGGGAGCGTGGAAGAATAGTGTTGGTAAAGATAAAGGAGCGTTTCCCATTAATGGGGACTTCGTTTTTAGGTATAGTATCTTTGTTTAATTTGTTTTCAGGTATAGGTTTTAGTAGCTTCTATTAGTTTAGGTTTATTTTTGTTGGTATTGTTTTTATATTTTTTAACTAAAAATATAAATGTGGAAGATTAAGATAGGGATTGTATGCCTTTAATAAATGTACAACCTAAACTTAAAATGAGGTGGAGCAATGGGGTTTTGGTATTTATTATTACTACTTATCGGCATCGTTCTTTTAATAGTGGGGGCAACGACAAAAGGGGTATCTCGTTCAGTTAAAATCGTCATATTACTTTTTGTGTTTGGAATTCTGTTCATTTTTATTTCACTCATACTAATGCTGCCAGGAAGTTCTTACGTCCTAGATGAACTATTAAAAATAAGATAACTTTAAACAAGAAAAGGCCGCTCACTTGATCGGCCTTGGTTTTTTATTATAGAAAATTTTGATGCAATGTAAAATTAAGCATGATGATATTAACACATATATTCAATTCTAAGTTTCTTTCGATTGGTATATTTTCTTTGAAATTTAATAATTCTTTTTCGCTTACATCCAATAATTTGGAAATATTCATTAAAGATAAATCAAATTCTTGTGCTAAAGTGTCTAGTATGATTTGAGCTCTTTCTTTTGCTTCAATTCCTGAGAGTCCGTAATGTAACATGGCTGATTTATGCTGGATATTTTCTTTTTCATGATCGGTTAAATCTATTTTCTCTTGATGGATGATATTGTTTATTTTTGTCAAAGGCATGTTCAATAACTTGGATAATTGTTTGAGGTTTAAATCAAATTTGCTTGTTAAGCTCTGTATTTCTTTTTTATAAACATTGATGCTTTCCCCTGATATTTCTATATGTTTAATTTCTTTTTGACTTGTCATTTTTAATTCACCTGTTTAACTTAGTTGTCATTTTTGATATAAGCTAGGCTCGGCATGACCGAGCTTTATTTAATTTGTTATAATACTCCATATATCTTTGAGAAAAAGGAAAACCACATGGAATAACGTATAAAATAATAGTGTAAGTCCTGCCAATTTTAGCACTTCTTTTGTACTTAAATTCCAGGGGGATTTATCGGTAATGTAAATACCTCCTTCTACAAAATTTTATAGATGTTAAATAATACTTCTACACTTGGATTGTAATTCCTTTAATAGGCCCACGTAGGTCTTTATCTTAATGATGGTGGAGGTGGGAAAGTGGGATTTACTCAAATGACAAAAAGTACAATTGAAACTGAACACATCTGCTGTGCTTTGGGAGCAAAACAATATGAGGATGCAGTAAGTGAAAAGAAGAGATGGTTGGCAGAACGAATGGATGAAGGCTTAGTATTCTATCGTTTAGATGAACGTGCAAAAGTATTTATAGAATACTTACCTGCCCAAATGGCGTGGGTTCCTATTCAAGCACCCAATTATATGTATATCAATTGTTTATGGGTTTCTGGGAGATATAAAAATAACGGGCATGCAAAGCAGCTGTTGGATTATTGTAAAGGAGATGCAATCAATCGTGGTATGGACGGGATTGTCCATATAGTAGGAAAGAAAAAATACCCGTATTTAAGTGATAAACGTTTCTTTGAACATATGGGGTTTGAGTTAATCGACCAAGCAGAACCATATTTTCAATTGATGGCATTGAAGTGGAATAAACAGGCTGTTGACCCGTCCTTTAAAAAAAATGTAGAGGCTTCTTGCAGGAATGAAGGTATTTCCATTTATTACACAGCTCAATGTCCGTTTGCTGTTGGCATATTGGAAGACCTAAGAAAAGTGGCAGAAAGCAAAAATGCCCCCTTCCATACTTATAGAATAACAACTAAAGAAGAAGCACAAAACGCACCGACGATATGGACAACTTTTGGCATGTTCTATAATGGAAAATTCATTACACACGAAATGATGAGTTCAAATAAGTTTGAGAAATTATTAACGAAGCTACTATCAGCGGAATGATATTCTTTTTTTTCTTATGCATTTAACTTGATTCAGCAGAAGTCTCCCCCTTCTATAAGTGGTGAGATGAATGCCTATTGGTATCCATTCAGTGGGGTTCAAACCCCGGCTGAATAAAGTTAAAGCCTCCGGCGGATGCCACAGATTTTCAGAGGGAATTTATCGAGCGAAGCTCGATAAAATCTGGGCGCAAATACGCCAAGGCGCATTTGATTTCTAGTGTGCATTCAATGAAATGAAGTCCTCAACTTGTAGAGATTAGGTGTTTTTTCTCTACAAGTTTTTATTTTGTTTTCTTATAAGCTATTCATCTGTTTTTTCTCTAAAAGAAAAAGATTTCCATTTCACCCAAAGGCTGTTCCATTTAAGAATGAAAGCCAAGTATATTTTTTGGATAATACCTTGTGAAGCGGAGAAGTCAATCATGCTATTTTATTATCTAACCTTCAGGCACTTTAGGCAAACTCATTTTTTACACATGGAATGGCTTCATCAAACCAAATCGTTGACAGAATCGCTGGCGGTATGTATATTATTAATTTATTAAATCAACTAAATCTATAGGAATTATTTACTTTGCTGTGGCATAGTAGATTCGTGGTGCATATGATGAAAACACAATTGAAGCCCACACAAAGGAGGGGGACATCATGAATATATTTTTAATTAGCGTGAATATCGTTGCGTTACTTGCGATTATTGGTCTTCTTATTTTTATGCAAAAGAAACATATATCGTTTACAAAACGAGTATTTACGGGTTTAGGTGCTGGGATTGCGCTTGGAGCTATTTTACAGGCCATCTATGGGGTAGATTCGGAAGTTTTAACGAATACGGCAGATTGGTATAGTATTGTCGGAAGCGGGTATGTACAACTGTTGATGATGATTGTTGTACCGCTTGTCATGGTATCTATTATTCAGTCCATCATTAATTTGGAGAAATCTGCAGACCTTGGAAAAATGTCTGCCTGGATTATTGGTTTCTTAGTTTCGACGGCTATGATTGCCGCATTGATTGGAATTGGGTCTGCTGCATTGTTTGATTTGAATGCAGATCAAATTGATGCGGGGCAGGCAGAAGTCGAGCGTGGGGATATGCTTCAGGAAAAACTTGGAGATGTACAGGATTTAACTGCACCGCAAAAAATCTTGAGTTTTATCCCTTCCAATATATTTTTAGATATGACAGGCCAGCGGGCAACTTCGGTCATTGCAGTAGTCATTTTCTCTATTATCGTTGGGATCGCGGTGCTTGGATTACGGAGAAAAAATCCGGAACAAGCAGAAATGTTTACGAAAATCGTGAACGCATTTTACGCAGTTGTTATGCGAATCGTAACACTTATTTTACGTCTAACACCATTTGGAATTCTGGCTTTGATGGCAAATACAGTGGCTAAAACAGATGTTGCTGGTATTGTTCAACTTGGGAAATTTGTGATTGCCTCTTATGTAGCTTTATTCGTCATCATGATTTTCCACCTTGTATTAGTAGGCCTCTTCGGTTTAAATCCGATGACATACTTGAAAAAGGCCATGCCTGTATTGGGCTTTGCTTTTACATCGCGTTCGAGTGCAGGGACGATTCCACTGAATATCCAAGCACAGAAAAACTCTATTGGTGTTGATTCAGGAATTGCGAACATGTCAGCTTCATTTGGAGCGACAATTGGGCAAAACGGGTGTGCAGGAATGTATCCTGCCATGCTGGCAGTCATGATTGCACCAACGGTCGGAATTGATCCATTTACACCAGCATTTATCATCAAACTGGTCTTAATAATTGGAATCAGTTCATTTGGTGTTGCCGGTGTTGGCGGTGGGGCAACTTTTGCAGCATTGATTGTTTTATCTTCTATGGGGCTCCCTGTCGCTTTAGCTGGTTTGCTCATATCAATCGAGGCACTTATCGATATGGGGCGTACAGCTGTAAATGTAAATGACAGCATGGTCGCCGGAACGTTAACGGCACGAATCTTGGGGAAATTGAATTTGAAAACATTTAATGATAAAACAGCCATTGAAGATAGCAGTTCATCACTTTAAGCAAAAAACTAATCACCATATGTGGTGGTTAGTTTTTTTGATGGAGAAAATAGGGTGTAATTGAAACTCGAATTGACTTTCAACAAAAATCAGGGTTTGCTCAATCTGAAATTTTGGATAAAGAGGATTAGGGATTTTTTGATTAAAACCAGGAAAAGCAGGCCTTTAAGAAATTTGCAGAAGGTATCACAATAGGAAGAACAGAATAATCTGAAGATATAGCAAACTTTTTTCCTATCTGGCTTCGTCCGATTCTGGTCTGATTACATGGCTGGACAAACTGCCTTAATTGAAGGAGGAGTGGAATTTGTTTGGTTTAGAATGAAATTAATGAAAAAGATTGAGTCAAAGTCCTGTATTGAATTGCAGGGCTTTTTTGACGTCTAGACTAGCGCACCTTGCAGCGCAGTCGATGGAATACAGAAGGAATTTCTTGTTGCGAAATCGAAGAAATAAGTCAATCAGAGAAAATATTGGATAACCCTGAACATGAAAAGAAGGTGATGGGGATATGGAAAAAATTATGGTGACGGGAGTTTCTGCAAGTGTAGAAAAATCTACATTTGCTAAAAGATTTGGGAGAAGCTTTGAAAATTGATGTGTATCATCTAGATACATTGTTCTGGAAACCTGGATGGAAGGAAGCGACGATTGACGAATTTTCAGCAGACCAAAGGATGATTATTAATGATTTATGACCAATGGATTATGGAAGGCAATTATACTAATACATATGAGATTAGGGCTGAATATGCAGATACGATTATTTATTTAGAGCTTCCCCTGTATGTCTTTATCGAGTTTTAACTACATTCAGCAGAAGTCTCCCACTTCAGTAAGTGGTGAGATGAATGCATATTGGTATTCCATTCAGTGGGGGGTCAAACCCCGGCTGAATAAAGTTAAAGTCTCCGGCGGATGCCACAGATTTTCAGAGGAAATTTATCGAACGGAGCTCGATAAAATCTGGGCGCAAATACGCCAAGGCGCATTTGATTGTAATTTAGAATGGGTGATTTAATATTGGGATTTTTAAAACATGTTAGGAGGAATCGATCTTATTAATGGATATTAGAAAACCTACTGATTCAGAGCTTAAAAAGATTTTGTTACTTTCTCCACAAGCTGTATTTGATGGCACATTGGGAGAAGTATTACCTTCCAATGAAAAAATCAAACACCTTGTTGAGACACTATTGGAAAAGGGAAGTTATTATTTAATTGCATCACACAACGATAAATTGATGGGCTGGATTCTGATTGGACCAAGTAAAGACCAATTTACTGATAAGATGAATGGATTTATTTATGAACTATTTGTTATAGAAGAATTTAGAGGTAAAGGAATTTCAAAGCGGTTAATGATGGCAGCCATTGACTACTTAAGACAAGATGGATACTCTGAAATACGTCTTAGTGCTTTTGCAGGGAATCAAGCTATTAAACTATACAAAAAAATGGGATTTAGCATAAGAACGGTTACTATGAGCTTGACGTTATAATCTACCTTTTTTACCAAACTAGCTCCAGCCCTTTAATTCATCATTGGCGCTATTTAAGAATAAGGATTGTGTTTTTTCTGATGTCAAGTGAAATAAGTTGAACAAGAGATAATGAAATTAACCTAAAGGAGAGTCATAATGACAGAAAAAATAATACCGATTACAAATGAGAAAATAGAAAAATGTATTGAACTTTATATTAATGTTTTTAATAGTGGACCTTGGAATGAGACTTGGACATATCAAACTGCTAAAGAAAGACTTACTGACTTAATGCTTACGCCTAAATTCCTTGGTTTTTTATTATATGAAAATGACAATTTAATTGGATTTATCGCGGGAAATAGTAAGAAAACGTTCACAGGATTAACTTTTTATATAGCTGAGTTCTGTATAAACAATCAAATTCAAGGCAAGGGCTACGGTTCCAAACTACTCCTTTATTTAGAAGAAGAACTAACGAAAAGAGATATTTATAGTATTTATTTATTAACTGCGACTGGAGGGCATGCAGAAGCTTTTTATCTGAAAAATAATTATTCAATAAATGTGGATAGGATAGTTATGAAAAAGATTTTATCATGATACCACCCGTGTATCCATTTCATCCGCATGGCATGGAAGAACTTCATGATTTATTAGATGGAATAACTAAAATAGCCCTCCTTTTCTCACAGCCGATTTGATTTAGGTAATCAACATTTTTTCAAATTCCTTTGTCAGGAAAGAGGTAAATAGTTGCACTTCGGGAGTTTCGATTTTAGTCACTACATACGTAAAAGAAGTTGTCGATTGGACCTTATCATGTTTTATTTCAATCATTGTCCGTTGTTTTAGTTCTTCACGGACCATAGATAATGGAAGGTACGATACCCCTAACCCCTTTTCAATAAAGCGCTTGGAGATTTCAATTTGAGTGACTTGCATTGTACGAATGCGTGGATATGATCTTTTAATCTCGGTTAGAAGATTGCTCCAATAAGTGGGATGGTTGTTTGTTAACACCCTGTATTGTTTAAGAACTTCCTCCTCAACAGGAAAGTTTTCATTTTTCCTATAGGGTGCGACTAGGATAACTGGATCTTCGTGAATGATCTCACAAGATAAGTTTTTCTGAGCAGGCTCCATTCTGGAGATGCCGATCTCTGCTTTTCCAAGACATAGCTGTTCTCCTATTTTGAATGAATTTACAATGTCTACAATGATCTCGATATCAGGATATTCATCTATAAAACCTCGCAGAATTCCTGGGAGTACAGAGGATGCAATTTGTGGAGCTACAGCAATAGTCAGTTTTCGATTATATCCTTGTTTCCAGGCTTCAAATTCTTCCATCCCCTTATCATATTTCTCTACAATCTCTTTAGCATACGAAAGAAACTGATAACCAGCAGGGGTCAGAGTAATATTTTTACCAACTCTGTCAAACAATTTAGTATTCAAATGGCTTTCCAGTTTCTTTATATGTTTGCTGAGAGCTGGCTGTGTTAAAAAGAGATCCTCTGAAGCTCTGCGAAGGTTTTCATACTTAGCAGCTGTGATAAACGTTTTTAACCACTTTATGTCCATATGTTTCATCCCTTTTATTGATAACAGTTCGTTATCAATTTTCGATAATATTGTTATTTCTAATTATATACTAGATGTTTTACAATTGAATTAGAAATCTTCGGAGGGGATGGATATGGATACTGTTATTGATAAGGTAAAAGAAAAATTTAATCAAAATGCACTTCAATATGATAATCAACGAAGAAAGTTAATTCCTTGTTTTGAGGACTTTTATTCAGTTCCAGTCTCGATTATTGAGACTGACAAGGAGACACCAAAAATTTTAGACATAGGGGCGGGAACAGGGTTATTTGCTTCTTTCGTAAAAGAAAAGTACCCTAAAGCTAAAATCACTCTAATCGATATCTCCGAAAATATGTTGGAAAAAGCTCGGAGTCGATTTAAAGAAGAGGAAAATATTGCGTATATTAACGCTGATTATTCTGAGTATAAATTTGAAGAGCAGTTTGATGTTATAGTATCTTCACTTTCTATACACCACTTAACTGATGAAGCAAAAAAAAAGTTGTTCAATCATGTTTACAACTTATTGACCCCTAAAGGGATTTTCGTAAATGCTGATCAAGTGCTTGGCCATACACGATTCATAGATTCCATGTATAAAAATGATTGGAATAAAAAAATTGCTATGTCTGGTTTAGCGGAGAGCGAGATTCAGGCCGCACACGAGCGAACCAAACTTGATCAGATGGCTACATTAGATCATCAAATAAAATGGTTGAGCGATAGCGGCTTTCAAGATGTCGATTGTGTCTACAAATATTTTAACTTTGTTGTATTGTTTGCCAGGAAGGACTAATTTTTAAGAGGTCGTTTTGGTCAAAATGGACCAAAACGACCTCTATCATTTGAAGTCCTTGTCACATTACTTGCACATCCATCACGGCCAGACATTTCTTCTGGAGGCCTATATACTCCAATGATTACTGAAACTGTGAATGAAATGCCATTTATTATTTTACTGATGTAATCCCTTCTTTACCACTGCAGCATTCTTTCCAAATATAACGGAAAATACAACAACTACAGCCATAAGGATAGTAAATAAGGTGATGGATTCATTCAAAAATAATGCGGCAAATGTAATCATTAAAAAGGGTTGTAGATATTGAATCTGACTAACTCTTGAAATTCCTCCCATCGCTAATCCGCTGTACCACGCTACATAAGCTAGAAATTGACTCACTACTGCCAGATAAATAAAGCTAACCCAGGCTGTTAAAGGGGCATGAAGCATCTCGCCAGTTACGTTTAGAAAAACTGGAACAATGAAAAACGGAGCAGCGATAATGATTGCCCATGCAATCACTTGCCAGCTGCCTAATTCTTGGGCTAGTTTGCCGCCTTCTGCATAACTGAGACCAAGTATAATTACGGCACCTAGCAAAGCTAGATCCGCATACTGCAGCTGGCCAAATCCCAGATAGGCAGCATAGATAATAACAGCCAAAGATCCAACAATGCTTGAAATCCAAAACTTAAGAGAAGGGACTTCACCTGCTCTCAATATGGCAAATCCAGCTGTAGCCAATGGTAATAGCGCTAATTCCACAGCGCCGTGAGAAACAGGCAGACTTTCCATCGCCCACGAAGTGAGTAAAGGAAACCCTAAAACGGCGCCAAGGGAGACAATAACCAAACTCTTGAATTGCCGGGCAGAGGGCAGTTTTTCTTTTCTAATGATCAATACAAGAATAACTAATATAGAGGCAACGATTGTTCTTCCTAAACCGACAACTGTAGCTCCAAAATACTCCACTGCTATCCGTGTTGCAGGGAGAGTTAAGCTAAAACAGATGACCCCTACTAATCCTAACAGTAATCCCACTTTTTCTTTTCTTTCTATTTGCATCGTGTCCAGCTCCTGACTTTATATATTTTGTACTCTGTACCTGCTCCAATAAATGAAGTTCTCCCTTACAAACAAAGTTTTTTGTTCGTTTTATTGAAAAATCTGTCCTAGTATAATTAAAATGTTAAGAGGAGTTACTTTAAAAATAAACAACATTTTTGTTGATCTGTACTGGTACAGAAAGGAGAACGAATATGAGTGCAAAGTATATTGGGATTATGGAAGAAATTAAAGATCGACTGGCCAAAGGAACACTCATTTCAGGCAGTAAACTTCCTTCAGTGCGCCAATTGTCTGAAAAGTTCTCTTGTAGTAAAAATACGGTAATTAAAGCCTATAATGAACTGGAAAAAGAGCATTTCATTTATTCAGTTCCTAAAAGCGGCTATTATGTTGTAAATGAATTTCAAAGCCGTGAAAACAAAAAGAATGCTATTGATTTCTTGTCTGCAGGACCAGATAAAGACGTAATCCCTTATATTGAATTCCAGCATTGTATCAATCAAGCGATTGATACATATAAAGAAGAATTATTTACTTATTCCGACCAGCAAGGACTTTACTCACTAAGAGTTGAATTAATGAAATATTTGCAAAGCCTACAGGTATTTACCAATCCTGAAAGGTTATTTGTTGTGTCTGGATCTCAGCAAGCCCTAAATTTATTAGTTTCTATGCCATTTCCAAATGGAAAAAACAATATTCTGATTGAACAACCTACTTACTTTGGTTTTATTGAGTCGGCAATCATTCATAAGCCCACTACTTTTGGTATTGATTTAACAATGGATGGGATTGACCTTGATCGTTTAGAGTACATCTTTCGATATAATGATATTAAGTTTTTCTATATTGTTCCGAGATTTCAAAACCCACTTGGACATAGCTATACGAATATGGAAAAGAAAAAAATCGTTGAATTAGCTGAAAAATACGATGTGTATTTGGTTGAAGATGACTTTTTAGGGGAACTTGATCCAAATTTAAAATCAGATCCACTTTTCACGTTCAACCCTTCCGGAAGAGTAATTTTTATTAAAAGCTTTTCCAAAATTTTTCTTCCAGGCTTACGGGTGGCTACTATTGTTCTTCCTGAATTAATGATCAACAACTTTTTACGTTATAAATTTAGTGCGGATTTTAATAGCTCTGTACTCTCTCAAGGGGCACTGGACATCTATTTAAAAAGCGGAATGCTTAATGGGCATATTAAAAGAATAAAAGAGGTATATCATAAAAAGATGAGGCTTCTTCAAGAAGCATGCGAGTTATTGCTTCCAGAACATACTTCTTTTACCAAGCCGCCTACAGGATTCTATCTATCTGTATTTCTTCCAGAGGATGTAACAGCAAAACAAGTAGTTAACTTGTTAAGAGAACGGAATATTTATGTTGATGATGCGTCCAGAATGTTCCTGCCTGAATATAAGAAGGAAAATCTACTTCGATTATGCATTTCTCAAGTTAACGAGAGTCAGATTAAACCAGGAATAGAGCAGTTGGCTCGTTGTATTAATTTCATTGACAGTAGAAAAAATTATTTTACACAAAATAATCATTTGCTCTTTTAGCAGCGATTGGAAGGCATTTGTGAGAGGGGGACACAATAGAAGCTGTAATATCCAGAGTTGAAATAAAGAATGACAACTCTTAACGAATACCTCAGACCGACCATGCCTTTTTTATGTAAAAAATGTTGCGATGAATTTGCCATTTAAAAAATTTGTGCTATAATCAGTACAAATATTACAAGTGTAGTTTTTTAAAGTTAATTACTACATTTGTAATAGTTAATTGAAAGAAAAGAAGGTAAAGACCATGAAAAGCAGGGTTAAAAGCAAGAGGATAAGGATCAAATCTTATTCCGTTATGTTATTGGTCATTTTAGCAGGGCTCGGAAGTACTGGTCTATTCTTGATTAAACATCATACTGACAACAGACAGATGCGGGAAGCTGCAAATAACTTTATACACATTTTAGAGAATAAAGAGTATGAAAAATTAGGTGATGTACTTGAAAAGCAATCGTATACTTCAGCAGATTATACTTTGGAGGATGTGAAAGATAAATACGATGTTATATTTAACGGAATGAATATTGATAGCATCCAAGCTTCCGAGATTACATTTGAAAAAATAAATGACAACGAACAAGAAATTTCATTTCGGCTAAATTTTACTACTCCATTGGGATCGCTGGACAATTTGGCATACCATACAAAAATCATAAAGACGGACGGCCATTACAGGGTAAAATGGGATCCTTCATTAATTTTTCCCGGAATGGAGGGAAAAGACAAGGTGACATTTCATCAATGGAAAGCGGAACGCGGAGAAATTAAAGATCATCTTGGCAACGGGTTGGCGATAAATGAAGAATTTAAAGAGGCGGGAATTGTACCGAAAGATTTATCCCAAGGGAATGAAAAAGAAAAAAGGCTGCAAAAAATTAGTCAACAATTTGATATCTCGGTAGAGGAGCTACGTCAAAAATTAGATCAAGATTGGGTAAAAGATGACTTATTCGTCCCATTAAAAGTGATTGAATCAAATGAAGCGGAAGTAATACCTGGTATTTCTTATCGGACTACAAAGCTACGTTATTATCCTTTAAAGGAAGCCGCGGCTCATTTAATCGGATATGTAGGGAAAGCGACAAAGGAAGATCTGGAGAAAAAAACATATTTGACAGAAGGGGATGTGATTGGCAAAGCTGGATTGGAAAGAGCTCTTGACAAAGAGCTAAGGGGGGAAGATGGAGGAGAAATCCTTATTGTTGATAAGAATGGAAAAGAGAAACAAGAAATTCAAACTCTGAAGAAAGTGGACGGAAAAACGATCAAACTGACAATTGATAACTATATCCAAATGGAGGCATTCAAACATTTGAAAGGAAAAGCTGGTTCTACCGTTGTAATGGAACCGAAAGAAGGCGGACTATATGCCGCAGTCAGCTCTCCTTCATTTGATCCGAATAAAATGGTTCAAGGCATATCCCAGCAAGACTACGATAAATATGCAAATGATGAAAATAAGCCATTTATTTCAAGGTTTGCAACAGGTTATGCACCTGGCTCTACATTTAAAGCGATCACCTCTAGCATCGGTCTTGATGCCAAGGTGACATACTCAAATAAACTAAGAAAAATAAATGATTTAAGTTGGCAAAAGGATAAAACCTGGGGAGGATATTCAGTTACTCGTGTTTCTGATGTACAAAATGTAGATATGAGAAAAGCACTTATTTACTCTGATAATATTTACTTTGCTCAAGAAGCGTTGGAAATGGGGGAAAAAACTTTTAGAAATGGTCTGAGACAGTTTATCTTTGGGGAGAAATTAGATTTGCCCATTGCAATGAATGCAGCCCAAGTTTCTAATAAACCAACATTTGAATCAGAAATTCTGCTGGCCGATACTGCATATGGACAAGGAGAGTTATTGATTTCTCCTATTCAGCAAGCAGCCATGTATACTGTTTTTCAAAACGAAGGAAAGGTTGTTTATCCAAGATTGCTAGTTGAAAAAGGCGAGTGGAAAACAAAATCTGCCATCAGCAGTTCAACGGCAAATGAGATGAAAGACTGTTTGGAAGAAGTAGTAAATGACCCAAATGGAACTGCCCATCTTTTATACAATCAACGGTTTCAGTTAGCTGCCAAAACTGGTACTGCAGAAATAAAAACGCAGCAAGGAGAAAAAGGAGATGAAAATAGCTTTTTACTTGCCTTTGATGCGGGGGATGATCAATTTCTTCTTCTTTCACTTGTAGAACATTATACTGCAGGCAGTTCCGCAACCCAGTTGAATAAATCATTCATAGAGGAGTTATACGAATATTTTCAAATCCGTTAGTTTTTCAGGAAATCATTTACTCCAACCTGCAACCACATTGAACTTTAAGCAATTGCCCCTACCTGCTATAATAAATACTACAAATGTAAAAGCAGGAGGGCCACGATGAAAGAGATACCACAAATATCAGAAGCAGAATATGAAGTCATGAAAGTAGTATGGGAAAATGAACCGATTTCTACTCCAGAGGTAGTGGAAATCGTATCGAAGAAAGTTGATTGGAAACCAAATACCATTCAAACAATGCTTTCACGCCTGGTGAAGAAAAAGGCCCTGCAAACGAGAAAGAGCGGGAGGGTTTTTATTTATACATCGCTGATTGAAGAGCATGAGTATGTGGGACAAAAAAGCAAGTTGTTTCTTAAGCAGTTTTTCGACGGAGCCTTAAATTCAATGGTGTTGAATTTTATTGAAAATGAGCAGCTGTCAAAGGAAGATATCTCTGAACTAAGGAAAATATTATCTGAGAGGGATATGAAGGAAGGAAAAAAATGATGGATACCCTTATACTGCGTTTAGTATTAAGTACGTTAGTGGTATCCTTCCTTGTCTTAACGATTCTTTCTACGAAAAAAATATTTCATCAACATATGTCTATGAAAATACACTATCGAATTTGGTATTTCCTTTTCCTCCCTTTTATGACCACCTTTTTACCTTGGAATTTTTTCCAGCTAGGAGGAATCTATGAATATATTAAGGGGCTATTTGTTAGTAATGGGGCCGCATTTAAGGATGAACGAATAAGTGGATCGGATATATCGCAAACGGCAAATGCCAACTTATTGCATGATTTTGCAGTATCTGTGAATAATTCGACGCCAACATTCTTCCTTCATGTCTTTATTGGAGTTTGGGTCATTGGAATAATCCTTTTCATTGGGATGGCGTTATTTGCAAACTATCAGCTCTATCTTTTAAAAAAATCAGCTACAGTGATAAACAATCAAAAAGTAAATGAAATGTTAGAGGTATGCAAAAAGGTTGTTGGAGTGAAGAAAAAGATTTTATTAAGAGAAACCTCGCTTATTACCTCACCAGTAACTCTCGGACTTTTTCAGCCATATATACTCTTGCCAAAGAATACAGGTGAAGCATTCTCGTTAAATGAATTAAAATATGTTTTTCTACACGAATTGAGCCACCAAAAGAATAAAGATATATTGGTTAATTATGCCATGTGGTTGTTACAGATGGTGTATTGGTTTAATCCATTTGTATGGTATGCCTTAAAGAACATGCGAATAGATCGTGAATTGGCTTGTGATGCTTCTGTTCTAAAGGTTTTGGACGAGAGTGCATATACCGAATATGGATACACGATCATTCGTTTTGCGGACAAAAAATATGGTCGGCTATATGGTCAGTTTGCCTCAGGAATAGGGGGAACGAAAGAGCAGATTAAACGGAGGATTCGGAGTATTGCAGATTACAAGGGAGACTCACTGGTGTTGAAATGGAAAAGTAAAGGAATCTGCATGGTTTTAGGACTTTTTGTGTTATGTCTTAGTACGTTCCCCACAGCTTTAGCCGATTCAAATAATGTGTATCATTTTAGCGAGAAGAACACTGTTTATGAAGATTTAAGTTCATATTTTAACGGGTACTCTGGGAGCTTTGTTTTATATGATTCTGCTACAAAAAACTACCAAATTTATAATCAGAAAAAGAGTGAACAAAGGGTCTCTCCTAACAGCACATATAAAATTTATTCTGCATTATTTGCTTTGGAAGAAAATATTATCTCTGTAAAAAATGATAAACAAAATTGGGATGGAACAGTTTATCCATTTAAGGCTTGGAATAAAAGTCATGATTTATCTACAGCATTGAGTAATTCGGTCAATTGGTACTTCCAAAACTTGGATCGGGAAATGGGAAAAAAACAGTTACAATACTATCTTCATAAGATAGAATATGGGAATGAGAATTTGGCTGGAAAATTGGACAGCTATTGGATACAATCTTCATTAAAAATATCGCCGATTGAGCAAGTGCAGCTACTTTACGCACTAGATGAAAATACATTCGGCTTTAATGAGGAAAACATTCGAGCTGTAAAAAAAGCTATCTTCATTGATAAGCAAAAGTTTGGTCAGTTATATGGAAAAACCGGCACTGGTATGATAAATGAGAAACATGTAAATGGTTGGTTTATTGGATTTGTAAAACAAGAAGACCACACCTATTATTTTGCTTTAAACATCCAAAATGAAAAAGGCCATGCCAACGGAAGCAAAGCAGCAGATATTGCAACCAAAATACTACATGACAAACATATTTATTAAATGCAATCCCAAAAAGGATTCTTCCTTTTTGGGCATTTTCCACCTCAAATACTACAATTGTAGTATTTGAGGTGGAAAATGAATCATACTACATACTGCCAGAATAGAAGGTGTTTTGACGATGAAAGAAAAAAAGAAAAAACTGACAACCTTTCGAATGAATCTTCTGTTTTTTATCGCTTTTTTACTTTTTTGTGTGCTGATTTTTCGACTGGGGTATCTTCAAATCGTGCACGGTGAGCAATTCAATAATGAAATGAATAAATCGAATGTAATCGTTGTAAAAAAGCCTGTTCCAAGAGGATTGATCTATGATAGCAAACATCGCCTGCTAGTGGGCAATAAAGGGATAAAAGCCATTACATATTTTCGCTTGAATAATACTAAGCCGGATTCTATGTTGAAGGTAGCCGAGGAGCTGACGAAGTATATTTCCATAGATACTTCCGAGCTGAAAAATCGTGATTTACAAGATTATTTTGCTGCAAAGTATCAGGAGAGGATCAATAAAAGGTTAAGTGGAAGAGAAAAGCAATTACAAGGAGGGGAATTATATAAGGCCCAAATCAAAAAGGTAAGCGAAAAGGATATAGCTTCTTTGAGCCAAAAAGAAAAAAGCGTTGCTATGCTGTATAAGAAAATGAATAGCACTTCTGAATTTGATACAGTTATGATAAAAAATAAGCATGTTACAGAAGAAGAAGTGGCCAAGGTCAGTGAACATTTGCAGGATTTACCGGGAATTGACATTGCGATGGATTGGGAAAGAGATTACAAGGAAGGGGCCATGTTAAGAAGTGTTTTTGGTTCAGTAACTACCGAGAAAATGGGTTTGCCCAGTGATCAAGAAAAACTCCTACTGGCAAAAGGCTATGCGCTGAACGATCGAGTTGGAAAAAGCTATTTAGAAAAAGGGTATGAAGACATTTTGAAAGGGACAAAGCAACAATATGAGTTAACAATAAACAATGGAAAACTAGAAAAATCGAACCTTAAAACAGAAGGAAAAAAAGGAGATAATCTCGTACTAACGATAGATATTGATTTTCAAAAAAAGTTGGATGAAATTGCAACGAACGCATTGACTCAACGGAAAGGGAAATTGGCAGATCGCCTTTATATTAGTGCTATTAATCCGCAAAATGGTGAAATTCTTGGTATGTCCGGGAAAAAGATCAATATGTCGACAGGTGAAATAGAAGATGATACGCTGGGTGTTTTTAATACACAATATACAATGGGCTCAAGTATAAAAGCAGCTACCGTTCTTGCAGGATACATGGACGAAGTCATTTCCCTTGATGACAATGTAATGATGGATAAACCACTTAAATTTGCAGAAACCAAATCGAAAAGTTCATGGTTTAATCGAAATGGGAGTATGGCATTAAATGATACTACAGCATTAGAAGTCTCTTCAAATTCCTATATGATGCAATTGGCAATGCGAATGGGTGGAAAATATCAGTACACTCCTGGGGAAACCTTGAGGATGGATAGTGATGCAGTATTTAAAAAACTGAGATATTATTATTCCCAATTTGGTCTTGGCGTCCCGACTAGAATTGATATTCCAGGTGAGTCTGCAGGTTTAAAAGGCTTGGAAAGTAATCCTGGCCTTGCACTTGATCTTGCTTTCGGCCAATTTGATACATACACAACATTGCAATTAGCTCAATATATTTCGACTATAGCGAATGGCGGCAATCGAATTGCCCCGAGGATTGTAAAAGAAATTAGAGGCACTAATGAGCGGGGGGAATTAGATGAGCTGAAAAAAGATTTTTCCCCAAAAGTATTAAATCATTTAGAGATTGATGATCAATATATTAATAGAGTCAAAATGGGGCTATATAATGTTGTCCACGGCAGCAATCAATACGGGACGGGAAAAAAGCTTGCAAGTTCACCCTATGATATTTCAGGAAAAACGGGAACGGCTCAAGCATTTTACAGCGGACCTATCGAATCGGCAAATATGACAGCTGTATGGAACTTAACCTTTGTCGGTTATGCACCATCAGAAAATCCGCAAATCGCTATTTCTGTTGCTCTCCCTTTTATGGATACTGATAAAGAAGATGCTATATTAGATATTCCCAAAAAGATATTTGATGCTTATTTTGAGCTCGAATCTAATTAACTTCATTCAGGAGAAATCTCCCACTTCTGTAAGTGGTGAGATGAATGTCTACTGGTATTCCATTCAGTGGGGGTTCAAACCCCGGCTGAATAAAGTCAAAGCCTCCGGCGGATGCCACAGATTTTCAGAGGAAATTTATCGATAAAATCTGGGCGCAAATACGCCAAGGCGGATTTGATTAAAAAAAGGAGCGCCCCCAAAACTTTAATAGCAGAAAATGCTTCTTACTTTTACGAAGAAATGATGATAAGAGAAAATAATTTCATTTTATATTTTGAATAATAGAAGAAGGAGTTAAGCCTCTTTCTGCTGAATAAAGTTGAATAGAAGCAGTTAATCAGAAGAGAGATGTTGATCGATGAAGAACAAAAGCAAATTAGTACGGGTGTATAAGGTATTATCGATGTTCTTTATTTTCTTTATTCAGATTTATTGGTACAAACTGAGTAGGAAGCCTGAGGCTGAATGGGAAAAGCTGTGGATGAATGTTGGAAAAAGGTTTCGGAGGACTCTTTTTGAATTGGAAGGACTGCTTATTAAAGTGGGACAGATTATTAGCAGTCGTGCTGATCTGTTTCCACGGCCATTAATTCGCGAAATAGAGGTTCTTACCGACAATGTTCCACCTTCTGATTGGAGTGAAATTCAGGAGATTCTTGAAGAAGAGTGGGGAAGCAATTATAAAGATTTCTTGCTTTCTATTGAAAAAGAGGCGATTGCTTCCGCTTCAATTGGAGAAGTATATAAAGGTGTTCTCCAAAATGGATCAACCGTAGCCATTAAAGTGCAACGCCCGCACATAGATTCTGTTGTTCAAACCGATTTTCGCACATTAGATATTGTGATTTGGTTTGCAAACTATTTTTTGCCTATTCCAAAGAGGTTTATTAATCTTAAAGTTTTGTTTTCAGAGCTAAAGCAAGTGATTGAAAGGGAGCTTGATTTTACAAAGGAGAAGGAAACTCTTCTATACTTTCAAGAAAGATTCAAGGGTCGTGAGATTGTTCAAATTCCGAAAGTATATACTGAATTTTGCACATCAAAAGTATTGGTGATGGAATGGGTAGATGGAATAAAAATCACCGATTCCACGGAAATAGATCAGTTAAATGTAACTCGTAAGCAATTGGCTCAGCGGCTCATCAAGGTGTTCCTGCCGCAATGGCTTGAGCCCGGTATATTTCATGCTGATCCACATCCTGGAAACATACTTATATCTGAAGAGGGGCGTATCATCCTGCTCGATTTCGGTATGACGGGTGAAATTTCAAAAAATGATGCCTCTGCTTTTCAAAGTTTAATTGAAAGCTTTCTGGCTAAAAATTATGCCAAGGCTGTCGAATGTCTGTCACGTTTAGGTTTCTTGCTACCTGAGGCTGACACTAGGATGATGGAAAGGTTGTTGGCTGAATGGATGAATTTCCAACCTGTTCAAATGACTGAAATGGATTTGATAGCCTTTAAACGTGAACTTAACCTCATGATTCAGGCGCTCCCAATCCAGGTTCCGACCCGCTTTGTCTTTTTGGGTCGGTCTTTTGTTACGATTGAAGGAATTGTGACTCATTTGGTGCCAGAAGAGGAAATCCTTGATCTGGGTAAGCCTGTTTTTATGGAATGGTTAATGTCCCAGGGGAATAAATGGTCCTTCATCTGGCAATGGATCCAGTCACAGCCGATATTTGGGGTTTTTCACTCAGTGACAGAGTTTTTAAAGGCACCAGAAAAATTGGAACTTATGAAGGAAACTGAACAAAGAAGACAGTTTCAATTTACGATTTACGAAAATCATAAAAAGCAGCTATTTCATATGACTTTGTTTGGGTTAACAGGGGCTGCCGCAGGAATCTACCTATCAAACCTGGTAATCTTGAAACTTTTTATCGCACTCTCTGCTGTTTCGATTGCGGGTTATGCAATGACCAGTTATAAGCTGAAAAAATGGATGAAGTACATGCATAAAAAACGGTGACTATAGGGAGCTATGGAATGATGGCATTAAGAAAGGGGAGAGGCTCTTGAAAGCAGGATTGACATTGGTTTAGGTTCTTTTAGATGAAAAAATAGCAGAAGTGAAAACCTCAAAGTCAAAAGGGTTTGGTGGGATGAATAAAAATAGTTTTCTATCCATAAAAGATAAGGAATCTCTTTAAACATAATGGAAAAAGCAATCACAACTGCCATGAAGCAGCCGGGAAAGGATAAGATTACGGACCCTGATTATGATGTCAAGGTGGAATATGAGTCAAAAGAAGGGGAGTTGCCCACACATGAGCTCCATTTATGGTTGGGAGAAAAGAATGAACAAAGTATGTTTATGTATGTTGCGGACGATTCCGTTTATCTAACTTCAGCGGAGATGACCCGAAAATTAAGGGAGCTCTTTCAAATTAACTAATATTTGCAAAGAGGTGCGGAACTTTGACTGTGGTGAATAAATTAATATTTAACATAAAGCTTTGAGCCTTGGTGGGAGAGTTATTCGTTTTTAAAGTTTTTATACATTATGTTTTTTTAAGGTGATTGAAATCGAAAAATTAATACTGAACAAGTGTATCAGCTTTACTTCAGACTTAACTTTTGTGGCTGGTCAAATAACAGTGGATGGGACATTGCTCATAATTGAAAGCAGTTTGAAGGAGCTTGATTATTTTCAACGTCCCGTGCCAAAACGCAATTGGATTATTCGGATGATTAAAGATGAAAGTATCGAAACAGTCGAATTGAAAAAAGTCCCGTTGATGCCTACGAAATTAGATTTATTTTCCGACGGTACATTATTACTAGTGCAGTCTCGCTGTTTGAAAGACGGCGCAAATATTGAGAGAAATGCGAGAAGGTTTAATCCTAACGGGCAGTTAATTGATGCTTTCACGCTTGGAGATGGAATAGAAAGCGTACAAATAGATGAAACAGATACGATCTGGGTAAGTTATTTTGATGAAGGAGTATTTGGAAATTTTGGATGGGAACAGCCTATGGGGAGTGAAGGAGTTATTGCTTACACCATGAATGGACGTAAGCTTTGGGGGGCAGGCAGCTTTGATATTGTTGACTGTTATGCGCTGAATGTTGCGGATTCAAAGGAAGTTTATTTTTACTACTACGATGACTTTTATCTTGTTCATTTGAATGAGATGAAAGACTCCGTTCGCTATTGTGTTGAAGGTAAGAACACATTACAGCAATTCATGTTTGACGAGGCGGGTTTAATTGGCCAAGTGGATATGAATACGATTATGCGTTTCACTATAAGAAACCGGATGATTACACCAAAAGAAAAAATGCAGCTGACGGATGAATGGGGCAAACGTATTATTGGTCCAGTTTTTATGCGGGGAAGATATCTGTATGCTTATGGAAAGGATGGGATTTATAGAAGAAGTTTGTAGATTACCGGATGCTGAAGTGTTCACACCGTATGTTACTTCCGCATATACAGGGTAGTGGCACTCATCTTTATAGGAGGGTTTCCATGACCAAGTCTGGTTTTGTCCCCGATAATACAAACATAAAGAAAACGAGTGGTACCCCTAATCTTTTTATTGATTCAAAGGATAATATTTTCTTTGAAAGAGATCCTGAAAATATCGCTTATAAAGTCACATCTACCCAGATACCGGCAATGGTAGGAGGAGCGTTTGTAGATCTTCATCTTACAAAAGGAAATATCAGGGAGCCGCATTGGCATCCAAATGCCTGGGAATTGGATGTCGTTGTTTCAGGTAAAGCCATTATTTCCATTGTTGATCCAAATACTAAAACGCTACATAACTACAGCGTGAAGCCGGGCCAAGTAGTCTTTATTCCAATGGCATGGTGGCATTGGATTAGGCCGGTAACAGAAAAATTGCATCTTCACCTATTCTTTAACAATGATCAATTTGAGTCAGCGGAGGGGTCCGATATGTTACGTTTAACACCCCCGGAGGTTTTTCAGCTTTCTTATGGTGTTGATGCCAAAGAAATAGCTGATGCATTGCTTCCAGTTACAGAATCTGTTGTTATAGGTCCATCGACTAAATCAGCACGCTCAACACCTCGTGCCAATGAGATTTCCATAAATATTAACAATAAATCTATAAAAATATAAATTTTATAGCTAAATTTAATTTTGGTATTGACAACTTCAATATCTCGATATATGATTGCTTATAATCAAATAACAACAAGCAAAGATTGGAAATAGTAAAAGGACAATAAGCTTTTCAGAGAGCCGATGGCTGGTGAGAATCGGTAGTTATTCCCTTTGAACTCCTCCAAGAGCTGCTCCCTGAACAAACTTCAGTAGGGGATGCCGGGTTTCTGCCGTTAAAAGGATAGGTGGTGATAGCCGCCGAAAATGAGTGGGTTATTTATGTTTTAATTTAACCAATTAGAGTGGTACCGCGAGCACAGCCTCGTCTCTATATTTTTATAGAGACGGGGCTTTTTTATATTAAAAAGGAGTGTATTGAAATGGCGAGAAAAATTTGGGTATTTGATACGACTTTAAGAGATGGAGAGCAGGTTCCAGGTGCAAAGCTGAACCAATATGAAAAGCTGGAAGTGGCACAGCAGCTTAAAAAGCTTGGGGTTGATATGATTGAAGCGGGCTTTCCTTCATCCTCCACTGGCGATTTCAATGCAGTGAAAGAAATTGCCACTAAAGTGGGAAATACAGATGATATTATCATTACTGCGTTGGCAAGAGCAGTAAAATCTGATATTGATGCGGTTTATAACAGTGTAAAAGATGCTAATAATCCGCTCATCCATATAGTTTTGGGTACTTCAGATATTCATGTGGAAAAGAAATTCGGAAAATCGAAAGACCAGATAATGGATATTGGTGTGGAAGCAGTGAAATATGCAAAAAGCTTATTGCCTGACGTTCAGTACTCAACAGAGGATGCATCCCGCTCCGATTTTGAGTACTTATGGAAAACGATTGAATCAGTTGTTAAGGCTGGGGCTACCATTATTAATGTTCCCGATACGGTCGGGTATGCTGAGCCGGAAGAATTTGGTGAACTGATTTTTAAACTAAATGACCGTTTGAAGAATTTGGATGATACTGTTCTTTTAAGTGTCCATTGTCATAATGACCTTGGCATGGCAACAGCCAACACTTTAGCTGCAATCAAAAACGGGGCGGATAAAGTGGAGTGTACGATAAATGGAATTGGCGAACGCGCCGGTAATGCAGCACTTGAAGAAGTCGTAATGTCCATGAATACTCGTTCATCTATCTATCAGGCTTACACGAACATCAATACTAAGGAGATTATGAATACCTCTAAGCTGGTAAGCAGTTTTATGGGGCTTGATGTTCAAGTGAATAAAGCTATCACGGGGGACAATGCCTTCGCTCATTCCTCAGGTATCCACCAAGACGGATTGCTGAAGTCGAGAGATGCTTACGAAATCATCAGCCCGCTTGAAGTCGGACTGGACGATATGGAGCTTGTATTAACAGCACGGTCTGGCCGTCATGCAGTTAAAAATGCTCTTAACAAATTAGGATTTAACGAATTCACGGATATACAATTTGAAGAGATTTTTGCAGACTTCCTTGAAATGGCTGATAAGAAAAAAGAGGTTTATAACCATGATTTATATATCATTGTTGAGAACTATTTCAAAGAATCTCATATTAGCGATAATTTCTTTGAATTGGTGGATTTACAAGTGATCAGTAACACAAGCTTTCCGTCAGCCAGCGTGAAATTAAAAAAGGAAGGCCAAATATTGGAGGGAAGCGCAGTTGGCTCGGGCCCAATCGATGCTCTATATTCCGCTATTATGGAGATCAGCCAGCTTGACATTCAACTGCAAGAATACAACATCAGCAGTGTCTCAAGAGGGAAAGAGGCAGTGGGGAAAGTTAAAATTCAAGTGGAATTCAGAGGTGAGAAGTATACTGCTAAAGCAACGGACACTGATATTATGAAGGCAAGTGCACTTGCATTTATCAATGCAATAAATAACATTGTTGTGGAGCATTTAGTCCCGGCAAACTAACATCAAATCAGATTGGTAGTGGGTAGGAGACAACCTATAAAATATTGAATTAGTCATATCCACTAAAAAACGTGGCAAGACCATCTAATTTAGATAGTTTAGATGGTCTTTTTTTTATGCACATAACCAATAGGTTAGCTTGACGAATTAGCTTTGGAATACTATAATCCAATTGATCGGTACTAAAAATAAAAAAATAGTACCGAGGTGGAGGCGAGGAATTTATTCCGTGAAAAAGCAATTACAAGAAACCGTACTTGAACTCATTGTACAAAAAGGGCTCAAGTTTACAATCGATGATATCGCTGCAAAACAAGGGATCAGCAAAAGGACCGTTTACGAACACTTTGATTCGAAACAACATTTGATCGAGACAATTGTAGATGATGCGATTGAAGAAGTGAAACAACGCGAACAAGAGATTTTTCACAAAAAAGAGTTAAGCTATAAACAAAAACTGACTGCTGTGTTATCGATTGTTCCAAGTGGATTGAGCTTTGGGGATACTGTGCTGCTCGAGCAAATGAAACGGTTTGCCCCCAATGAATGGGTCAAAATTGATGAACTTATCCAGAATGGATGGCAAACAGTCCAGAAAGTAATTGAACGCGGTATTAAAAATGGAGAATTTCGTCCGCTTCATGTTCCCAGCGTAATTCAATTGTTGCGTGGAGCATCAATGGCCATTTTCGATCCCGACTTTCATACTCACAATGTGAATTCCTTGGAAAAAAACGTAGCAACAATGGTGGATGTCATCATGCATGGACTGATCAATGAGGAGGAGTGATGGAAATGGCATGGATATATTTAACAGCAGCGATCTTGTTCGAAGTAGTTGGAACCGTTTCGATGAAACTGTCACATGGATTTACAAAGGCAATTCCCTCGGTACTCATGATTATATTTTATCTGCTTGCCTTCACTTGTTTAAATTTCACCTTAAAAACGATTCCGGTCAGTGTCGCTTATGCTATCTGGTCAGGGGTTGGGACGGCGGCCATTGCGGTTATCGGATATATAGCTTTCAAAGAGACTTTAACAGTCATGAAGGTTACCGCTATTATTTTAATCATTGTCGGGGTCGCCCTCCTAAATATTAGCTCGGAATCAAGCGAGACAGACAAGACTCGTTTGAATGCGCAGCATGAGATGGAAGCATAATATGAAAAGCATTCAAAAAGAGCCATCAATGCGAGTTCTAAAGTGGTTTTTTCTTGTTGTGGATTTTTCTTTTATATTGTATTTCAGTGCTACTGCCATTGGAATTATTCCAATTGAATACGCCTATTCAGATTATACAAATCCGATTTTGGTTACTTGGAACTGGTCTTTTTTGCCGCTTGACATAGTTATTTCGCTTACTGGTTTAAGTTCGATTTATTTGCATCGAAAGGGTCGTGCTGAATGGAAATCAATTGCTTTGCTTTCACTCGTTCTAACATTCTGTTCTGGGTTGATGGCCATATCATTTTGGGCGATTCGCCTGGAATTTGACGCTGTATGGTGGATTCCTAATTTAGTGCTGATGCTCTATCCTTTGTTTTTCATTCCTAAGTTTATGAAAGTAGGGTGAAAGTGGAACACTCATTTTCACTATGTTTAAAAGTTCTCATAATAAAGAAGGATGGCCATGAAGGGATATTAACTTCATTCAGCAGAAGTCTCCCACTTCTGTAAGTGGTGAGATGAATGCCTATTGGTATTCCATTCAGTAGGGGTTCAAACCCCGGCTGAATAAAGTTAAAGCCTCCGGCGGATGCCTCAGATTTTCAGAGGAAATTGATCGAGCGGAGCTCGATAAAATCTGGGCGCAAATACGCCAAGGCGCATTTGATCATTCCGGGGCCACTCGTCGCTTTGTTTTTCCGTAATTAAGTGAGTGCAAATCGTTACCTTTATAGTCTGGATGTCATTTACATATGTCCCTGCATTGATTATACTTGCGTTGATTAAAAAGCGAAGACGAAAGGCGAACTGTAAAAATATCCTGAAATCAGCAACGGGTTCTGTATAATGAACAAAAAAGGGGGTAGCCAGATGATTTTGGTGAGTTCTTGCTTGGCAGGTTTGGAAGTTAGATATGATGGGAGACATAGTCTGCATGACAAAATAAAAAAGTTGGTGGGGGAAAATAAAGCAATCACGATATGCCCTGAACTGAGCGGGGGATTTTCCACCCCAAGGGAGCCAGCGGAAATAACAGGTGGAGATGGGTATGATGTTCTTGATGGGAAGGCGAAGGTAATAGATAGGTCAGGTAGAGAGGTCACGGATTTGTACATGAAAGGTGCTCACGCGACGCTAAAACTAGCAAAGGAAATCAAGGCATCACTTGTAGTATTGAAGGAGAACAGCCCATCCTGCGGCAGCTCCATGATTTACGACGGTGAATTTAATGGCAATAAGATTGCCGGCGACGGCGTTACGTCCGCCTTACTGAAAAGAAATGGCTTTCGGGTTATTTCGGAAGAACAGTTGGATGAAAAAACGATTGAATCCTTCCTTTAACTTAAGATTGGTGGCACTGTTACGGCTCATAGACCAATAGGAGGGGGATCCCCCCTATTGGGCAGTCCGGCTGACTATTGACCCTGATCACCAAATGCAAATAGAAGATCTAACTCACATACTAAATCTCCATCAACAGTAGCGATTCCTTTTCCTTTGCCGATAGCTCCTTTTAATCGAGTAATTTCAACTTCCATCCGAAGCTGATCCCCTGGTTTTACCTGCTTTTTAAAGCGACATTTATCTATTCCCGCTAACAAACCCAGGCGTCCACGGTTGCCTTCTTGGGATAACATGGCAACCGCACTTACTTGAGCCAATGCTTCGATAATCAACACCCCAGGCATTACTGGATCGTCAGGAAAATGACCATTAAAAAAACGCTCATTTACAGTCACATTTTTAATCCCGACAGCCCTTTTGCCTTCCTCAAGCTCTATAATCTTATCCACTAAAAGAAATGGATGGCGATGTTTAATCGTGTCTTTAATTTCCTGAACATCAAACATCTTCAACGTCCCATTTCAAAATCACCCCGGCATGTGTCAGTCCTCCGCCAAACCCATAAGCTAACAGGGTGTCGCCGCTTTTTAATTTTCCTTCGTCTATGCCTAACTGCATTGCTAACGGGATCGAAACCGATGAAGTATTTCCCAAATATTCAACGCTTGTCAATGTTTTTTCAAGTGAAATCTCTGATTTTTCACAAATGGATTCGATCATACGCAAATTAGCACTGTGCGGAATAAACCAGTCAATGTCATCCTTCTTTAACCCAGCTTTGTGCAGTAATTCATTTATACCTGACGGAAGCGTGCGAGAAGCCCATTTATATACTTCTCTTCCGTTTTGTACCAGCATTCCAGACGGATTCAAAGGCTGCCCCTGCATTGTAGTGGATAGATTTGTGCTATATACATGGCTGCCTCCTTCCCCGTAGGTTCCCATGTGGCTGGCGATAAAGCCTGGCATTTCATCATCCCTTTCCACTATAATAGCAGCGGCTCCGTCACCAAATAAAATACAAGTTGTCCGGTCTGTGTAATCCGTGATTTTGGACAAGGTTTCGGCAGCAACAAATAAAATTTTTCGATGAAGTCCAGACGTAATCAATCCGTTGGCTACGTGCAATCCATAAGTGAAACCAGCACAAGCTGAATTCAGGTCCATTGCACCAGTCTGTTTTATCTGAAAATGTTTTTGGATTTGGCTTGCTACATTCGGAAATGTGTAGTCGGGTGTAGAGGTGGCTACAATGATGCAATCTACATCAGAAACATCTTTTTTGTATCGTTTGATTAAGTTCTCTACCGCTCGGAGAGCCAATGTTGAAGAAAATTCGTTTTCAGCGGCAATCCTTCTTTCTTTCATTCCGGTTCTTTGGACGATCCATTCGTTGTTAGTATCGACCATTTTCTCTAAATCTTCATTTGTCAATCTTTTTTCCGGGACATAGGTTCCAAATGCTGTTATTCTGGCTTTGGATTGGATGTTAGTCATTAAATCGCTCCTTTTTTTATCATAAGGTACTATCACTTAGTGCTAATTAAAGTGTATGAAAAACCCATGGCAGCTTTGTTATTTTGTTTTAAGGGAATTTATTTTTTCTGATAAGAGATCGGTATATGCTGCCAGCTCAGATTTATTGTTAGTATTTACATAGAAAGGTTCTCCAAAAATGATGTTGGCTTTTCTTGCTCTCCATAACTCTTTTATATTTGCCGGCCCTTCATATGCGGCCGGAATAATCGGAACCTTTGCTAAATTCGCAATGGTGACTGCTCCCCTTTTTAATGAAACTTCTTCCGCCGTTCTTGTCCCGCCCGGAAAAATGCCCACAACTTCACCTGATTTCAGTAGCTTAATAGGTGTCTTTATGCTGCTTGGTGAAGGATTATCACGGTTGACAGGAAAAGCATTAATCTTAGTAAGAAAAAAAGAAGACAACTTATTTGTGAACAGTTCTTGCTTCGCCATAAAATGAATCGGGCGCGGCGTACAAATTCCCAGAATGACAACATCTAACCAGCCTTTATGTGTGCATGTTAAAATAAAACCGCCTTCTGATGGAAGTACATGTTTGTTACTGACGTCCACTTTACCGAGGGTACGCAAAATGATGGTGGCCAATACTAGAACAAATTTGTACATGAAATCACTCCAAATTACTATCAAGTTATAGTACCTGGTGCTAATTATAAAGAAAATGAAAATAATATTCAACTAGCTTTCACTTTTAACTTCATTCAGCAGAAGTCTCCCACTTTTGTAAGTGGTGAGATGAATGCATATTGTTATTCCATTCAGTTGGGGTTCAAACCTCAGCTGAATAAAATCTGGGCGCAAATACGCCAAGGCGCATTTGATTCGATTGACCTATTGAAATCATTGTCTAGTTTATCCTTTGAAAGTCATGGTTCAATACTATTTTCTAAGTCACGGGTTGGCGAGAAGAAACAAATTGAATTTTGATTGTACGTTGTGGTTGAAACGGGATATCATTAAGTAAATTGAACTTTGTCAAAGGAGACTCTTGCCTTGAAAAAAGCAAAATGCATTAAATTTTATGAGTTTGGTAATCCGGAAGACGTTTTAAAAATGGAATATAAAAGTGTTCAGACTCCGGCTGATAATGAAATTCTTGTGCGTATGCTGGTTCGTCCAATTAATCCGTCTGACTTAATCCCCATAAGAGGCTCTTATGCTCATCGAATTTCTTTACCGGCTATTCCTGGTTATGAAGGAGTGGGAATCGTTGAGGAGGCAGGGGCGGCGGTATCTAAAAACCTCATTGGAAAGCGGGTGCTGCCTTTACGTGGGGAAGGTACTTGGCAGGAATTTGTGACAACATCAGCAGAATTTGCAGTCCCCATTCCTGACTCTATTGATGACATCATTGCATCTCAAATGTATATCAATCCAATTACAGCATGGGTGATTTGTACAGAAAAGCTTGGGCTACGTCCTGGTGATACGTTGTTGGTCAATGCTTGCGGCTCTTCGATCGGACGTATTTTTGTCCAATTGTCAAAAGTGCTGGGTTTCCGGTTAATTGCGGTAACCAGAAATGATCAATACACTGATGAGCTAAATCGCCTAGGTGCCCAGTATGTCATTAATACATCCAAGGAATCATTGCGTGAGACCGTTTTGGAGTTAACGAATGGGCGGGGGGCTTCCGCTGCTATTGATTTAGTGGGGGGGCAATCTGGTACTGAATTAGCTTATTGTATACAGCCTCAAGGGATTTTTTTAAGCATTGGACTTTTATCTGGAATACCCGTAGACTGGGCAGAGATTGCAAGGAAAACAATGGTGAGCGCTCAAATATTTCATTTGCGGCATTGGAATGATAGAGTATCGACAGAAACCTGGCAAGGAACCTTCAATCATTTGATCGCATTAATAAATAATAACCAATTAAGTCTAATGAAGCCCGCTTTCCGGTACAACTTATCAGAAATAAAAGCAGCTGTTACATCCAGTGAAACTCTTAATATGAGGAGAGGGAAAGTATTTTTAACAAGCTAGAGAAATAGATTTCCCTCAAAAACATACGATATGTCTATTTAACAGAAGGATAAAGCATCTCATTGAAGCAAGCTTTCGGTAAACACCCCTAATGGTTAGGGGTGTAGGCAAATGTTGTGCGGTTAGATCAAATCAATGATTAGATAAATGGCGGTGGCCCAAATGAACAAGGCGGAGCACTTGTTGAATATGTTCATTAAACCTCCACTATCATCCAACTTCTTCATCATCATACCTGCAAAAGTTAACCCGATGAACCAGATCCAGGATACTGCAATACAGGCGATTGTGAACAAGATTTGTTCTGTTCCAGTATATTTTAATGCACTTGTTCCAATTACACCAACAGTGTCCAGGATGGCGTGTGGATTTAATAAAGACACGGATAATGCAAAAAAGATTTGTTGCCGGATGGGCAATGCTTGATTTGTTTCAGTTGTTGCAGGCTGGGCTTTCCAGATCGCATACCCCATATAAAGCAGAAATAAAATACCGGCTATCATAAGAATAAGACGAAGCCATTCAAACTGTAAAACGATGACAGAGACGCCTAAGACGGCTAAAAGGATTAAAAATGTATCGCATAAACCAGCGGTAATCGTGGCTGGAAGTGCCCGAACCAAATTCGGTTGTGTTGCTCCTTGTGAAAATACAAATACATTTTGCACGCCCAAAGGCAATATAAGTCCGAATGCCAAAATGACTCCATGAATAATACTTTCCAAGTGGTCAACTCCTTTCAATTACTATCTTACTATGGTAAAAATATAAGAAAACGGCCAATTGGGTGGTTTTTTATCCACCCAATTTAGGAGGGGTTGGATGAATTGGAAACCAAAACGGTACTCCCATTTGACCATTCATGATCAAATTGTGGATTGGGTAAAGTCTCGAATTGAACGAGGGGATTGGCCTGTAGGAACGAAGCTCCCGACACAGCGCCAGCTAGCAGCAGAGTTTAATGTGAATCGAAGCACTGTACAGCTTGCTCTTGATGAACTAAAAGCAGATGGTTTAATCGAATCTAAAGTAGGGGCAGGAGTATTTGTGGCCAATAATTCTTGGAATATGTTTTTGGACAAAGCCCAATTGAATTGGAATCAGCACATTGAATCAAGCATATATAAGCCCAATTACCATACAATTCAACTGATTAATGAACATGAACAAATGGATCGCATCATCCGTCTGGGAACAGGTGAATTATCACCGGACTTGCTTCCTGCGAAACAAATTGAGCAGTCATTAAAGGAAATATCACTTAAACCAAAGGCAATAGGGTATTCATCACCGCAAGGAAGTGAAAAGCTTCGTGTGACTTTATGTAAATATTTAAAAAGCAGGGGAATTGAAACTGCCCCTGAAAATATTTTAATTGTGTCAGGAGCACTGCAGGCACTTCAATTAATTGCCATTGGATTATTGGAGAAAGAATCAATTGTCTTCCAGGAACAGCCATCCTATTTAAATTCGGTCCACCCGTTTCAATCAGCGGGGATGCGGATGATTTCAATTTCACGGGATGCAGCTTTAACAAACAATTTACGGAAATTCAAAAGGAAAAGGCAATCAGTATTTTATTGTGTGCCATCTTTACATAATCCGACAGGAAAAAGTTGGTCGATGGAGGAAAAGAAAGCGGTATACAATGCGTGCAAGGAGCTGCAGATACCAATTATTGAGGACGATGTTTACCATGAGTTGGCATTTGAAACCCCTGCTTCTCCAATAAAGTCAATTGACACATCAGGACAAGTGCTTTATATTGGCAGTGTTTCGAAAACCTTAAGTCCAGGACTCAGGATCGGGTGGGTAGTTGCACCTTCACCAGTCATCGAGCGGCTAGGCGATATAAAAATGCAAACGGACTATGGTTCCAGTGCTTTTTCTCAAGAAATCGTAGCCCATTGGATTTCTTCTGGCCTATATGAGACACATCTGATTAAACTTCGTGAACAATTAAAAAGAAGAGCTGCATTTGTCGAGGCTATATTAGAGCGGGACTTTCAAAGAGCTGCAACCTGGAAAAGGTCCGAAGGCGGCTTCTACATTTGGCTCAGGTTTCGTGAACCTATTGTGAATAAGGCGCTTTTTTTAAATTTGCTTCATCATAATGTTTTAATTAACCCAGGCTATATATATGAGACAAAGGATCTGCATCACATTCGCCTCTCCTATGCTTATGCAACTTTAGAAGATTTAAAGAAAGGGTTGAAAATTTTACTGGAATTAGTTGAGAACCGGCATAGGAGGGGCTGAAAAAGATAATTTGGTTCTATTTGAAGTATTTCGTTTAACTTGAGTGGTGTGAATATTAATGAAAGATGAGACCGAGTATAATATACGAATAAAATATTAAAAGGGGATAGATTTATGAACCTAGGTCAACAAAAATTCAAGTCGTTTATTTTAGAAAGAGTCAAAGAAGGCGAGCAGGACAATGCAGAGGCATTGCTCACGGAAAGCTTTCAGAAGCTGGATGTAAGAAGTTTTGACCAGGAATATTTAAAGACCTTTATGCCGCAGATGAAAAACTTGTTAAAACCAGAGCATGTCAGCGAGGTTGAAGCGATTATGAAAGAGTTTGGTGCGAAATTTTCCCGATAATAAATGGGGGACAAGGAATAAAACTTGTCCCTTTTTTAATCATGTTGCTTGAACACTGACCTTTGATCTGAAAAACGAATTAATCTATCCTTCTGGGATAACAAACGATTTTCAATTACCTTTTTCATTATAAACGATAAGTATTTTAACTTTATTCAGCAGAAGTCTCCCATTTCAGTAAGTGGTGAGATGAATGCATATTGGTATTCCATTCAGTGGGGTTTCAAACCCCGGCTGAATAAAGTTAAAGCCTCCGGCGGATGCCACAGATTTTCAGAGGAAATTTATCGAGCGGAGCTCGATAAAATCTGGGCGCAAATACGCCAAGGCGCATTTGATGTATTGTGTGTATTGAAAAAGCTACCATTCTATGAGATATTCACTTATAATAGGAACAAACGTTCTATTGGGAGGTTGAGATAAAATGGAATTACCACATCAATTAAAACCATTCGCTGAAGATTTAGAAAATACCAAGGAGCCGAGTCTGATTGTTGATGGAAGAATTCAAAAGACGGGGCCATTGGAAAGCAAGTTTGGCGGTCATCCGTACTGGCTGAAGGGGGATCCGTATCCAGCAACTCAAAACGGGGAGCCGCTTCGATTTTTGGCTCAAATTAATTTTAATGAAATAGAATCCCCATTACCTGAATATCCAACGGAAGGAATCTTACAGTTTTTTGTGGCGGATGATGATGTGTATGGTTTAAATTTCGATGATATGACGATTCAGGATACATTTCGAGTTGTTTATCATGAAACGATTGAAACTAATGAGTCCAAATGGATGACAGATTTTCCAGCCATCAAGGATGATAATTATTTTCCTATAGAAAAGGAATGTGCTTTAACATTTAAGCGTTCTGAAGAAATAATGTCTGCTAATGATTATCGTTTCAACGCTTTAACAAAGCTCAATGTACTGCTGGAAAAAGAAGATTACGATCAATATGATGAGATTATGGATCAGTACTACGAGTTGGCGAGTGGACAGGGGTCAAAAATAGGAGGATATCCGTTTTTTACTCAGGAGGATCCTAGGGCATATGGAGATTATCCGTCCTACGACACACTTTTATTGCAAATAGATACGGATGATGATCTGGATATTATGTGGGGCGACGGGGGAGTTGCCAACTTCTTTATCTCATCGGATGATTTAAAAAAACGGGATTTTTCTAAGGTTCTCTACAACTGGGATTGTCATTAAATCGTTCATTATTATTTATGAAAAAAAACGGATCGGATGAGATCCGTTTTTTTCATTCCAGGGTCCATCCAACTTTCAGTTATGCTTTTTGGCATCTTGAGGAATAATGAGTTAATGATCAATAATAAACGGAGGATACACAATGCCGGAATTGCCAGAGATGGAAACATACAAGTCCCAGCTTCAGCAATTGATTGGGGGCCATACCGTTTCAGGAATTGTAATCAATCGTAAAAAATCAATCAATGTTCCAGAAGACCAATTTTTTCACAAGGTGTTGAATCAAAAAATCGCAGCGATTGATAGAAGAGCCAAATATTTAGTTTTTCGTCTGCAAAATGGCTCTTGTTTATTATTGCATCTGATGCTTGGGGGATGGATGTTCTATGGAAAGAAAGAAGAACAACCAGATCGTACGGTCCAGGTCCAATTGTCATTTGGAGATCAACATCTTTATTTCATAGGGCTTCGTTTGGGGTATTTACATCTTCTCACTCCAGAAATGATAAACAATGAGCTTCAAAATATCGGGCCGGAGCCGTTGGACCCAAATTTTACGCTGAATGCTTTTCTAGCCATAATGAAAAACAAAAGAGGCGGGTTGAAAACAACACTGCTGAAACAAGAAGTCCTTGCTGGGATAGGCAACCGTTATTCAGATGAAATCCTTTGGGATGCACAGCTTCTGCCAGAAAGAAAAATACACGAGTTGGAACAAGACGAAACTGTCCGCCTATACGATTCAATCAGAATTGTCCTTCAGAATGGTATTCAACATGGAGGGTATATGGGACCACTTTTTAAGGGAGATAGTAAAACAGGTGGTTATAAGATGGTTGTTCACGGGCTCGAAGGAAAAGCATGTAAGCGCTGCGGGGCTCCTATAGTGAAAATTGAAATGTCCTCTCGGAAAACATATTATTGTAAAAATTGTCAGCATTAAGCAAGGAGAATGAATATGAGATTCGGTTGTCATCTTTCTATTCGGGATGGATACCTCGGAGCTGCAAAAAAAGCCTATGCTATAAATGCCAGTGCTTTTCAATACTTCCCGAAAAATCCTCGGAGTCTATCTGTAAAAGACTATAACAAAGAAGATGCAGCATTATGTAAAACGTTTTGCAAAGAAAACGGCATATTGTCTGTAAGTCATTCTCCCTATCCCACCAGTTTGACTCCCCACAATGATCAAAAGCGCGTCCATATCATCGATTCTTTGTTGAATGACTTGGAAATTACCGAAGCATGTGGTTCCATAGGTGTTGTTGTCCACTTTGGCAAACCCGTACCTCATTTGACCCTCCTTGAAAGCTATCAACTTATGATCGAGATGCTAAATGATATTCTCAAACAATGGGAAGGAACTGCTAAAATTTTGCTGGAAAATAACGCAGGGATACCAGGTACAATGGGGACGACTCTAGAAGAACTTGTGCAAATTCGCAAATTAAGTGAGTTCCCCGAGAAAATCGGTTTTTGCCTTGATACGTGTCATGCCTTTTCCTGTGGTTTATGGGATGGTGAAAATTGGAATGACGTGTTAAAAAAAGGAGAGGGACTACATTACTTCGATGGACTAGAAGTTATTCATTTGAATAACTCTAAGTATGAAGCAGGAAAGGGAAAGGACCGGCATGCTTCTATCTTTAAGGGTGGCCGTATAACGTTAGAGCAATTTGACCAACTAATCAACACGCCTTTGTTGGTAAACACGCCATTTATATTGGAAACGCCCAAAGAGGAAGTGCCGCATACAAAAGAAATTCAATTACTTCAAGACAGATGGGGTGATTGAGAATGGATTACTTGTTAGTTAAACTTTTGGAGTAGGAGATATATGGAACGATCCCATACAACAGGATAAAAGGTTGACTTCATAGTATCGATTGATTGGAAGGTAGATGGAGTGTCGATTAGCCAGACGCATGATCTGTTCTATAATTCAGCACCTGGCTAATGACTTGCAAAAATGGATTTAATTATTATCTATTATTTTTTCATCTGCTGGTCTCGCTCGATAAACGAAAAAAGCCAATATGACCGCTACAATGGCCAAAACAAAACCGATAAAGTAGACGAGTTCAACACCTGCGACCATCGCTTCTTTGATTGTGGTCGGGTCCGTTGGGTTGCTTGCTTTTTGTAAGAAATGATTCTGTCTGGCATTCATAATGCTTATAAATACTGATACCCCAATTGCCCCTGCAACAGGTTGAAGTGTGCTCATAAGTGAGGTTCCGTGCGGATACAGCCTTTTAGGAAGTTGATTCAAACCATTTGTTTCCGCAGGCATCATAATGGCGGAAACAGTCAGCATCAGTAACAAATATCCGACGACAATAACCCATAGTGGTGTGGTCATACTTAACCTGCTCATCATGAACATGGTCAAGCTCAACACAATAGTAGCTGGAATCATTAGTATTTTTGGCCCGAACTTATCAAAAAGATGGCCCATGAATGGAGACATGACTCCATTTAGAATGCTTCCCGGCAATAAAACCAGTCCTGCTGTTGCGGGCAATAACCCCAGGGGCCCCTGCATATACATCGGTAAAATGATCTCTGATGAAAACATTGCCATGATGATAATCAAAAACATGAAAACCGCATGTGTATACATAGGGTATTTAAACACTCTCAAATCCATCACTGGTTCTTCCAATTTTAACTGTCTAATGGAAAACAATATGATTCCTGCAATTCCTACAACGATTGTTATAGCAACGTTCGGACTCAGGAATCCTGCTTCACTATCCCCGGCGGCACTGAATCCATAGACGATGCCTCCAAATCCGATAGTAGAAAAAAACAACGACAAAATATCAATCTTTGGTTTCGTCACTTCTGATACATTGATTAAATATTTATAGGCGAAAGCAATTGAAAATAAGCTGAATGGGATGACAGTGATGAACAGGTAGCGCCAACCTAAATATTCAACGATGACTCCCGATAAAGTTGGCCCAATGGCTGGTGCAAACATAATCACGAGTCCAATCATTCCCATGATTTTCCCACGTCTTTCCGGTGGAAACAACAGTAAAAAGACATTAAATATAAAGGGGATTAATATCCCAGTGCCGACGGCTTGGATTAAACGTCCCGCCAACAACATGGGGAAATTCACTGCAAGAGCGCTAATAGTTGTTCCAATCGTAAAAATGATCATGATCCCCAAAAATAATTGTCGTGTGGTGAACCATTGTAATAGCAGGGCTGAAGCAGGAATAACGACTCCCATTACAAGCATAAATCCAGTTGCCATCCATTGAACGGTGGGAAGTGTAACATGGAATTCTTCCATTAAGGTTTTTAGGGCAATATTTAATAATGTTTCATTCAATATAGCAAAAAAGGCACCAATAATGAGTGACAGCATTATTGGCATTACTTTCACATTTGGATCATCTGCTAAGTATTCATATGTTGTTGGGCTATCTTGGTTTTTCATTTAGGGAAAACTCCTCATGTTAAAGTGATAAACAAAAAAAGATATGAGTGAAATTTTGGGAACATTCGACAAAATGGGGGCAGCATTTAGGCATGGAATTGATCTTTACACTGACATATTACAGTATGAGCAATGTTTTTGAAAGCAGGAAGGTACCCTCCAATATTTGCTTATTGATCACGCAGCTTCTTGCTGCATTCACGCTTCATGATGGTATTTATATTTACGGAAAACTCCTGTGAAAGTTTCAACAATATACTACTCTATTTTCAAAAATGATTTCATCGTAGTTTGCCATTGCTTTTATGTATCAGGTTGAAAAAGGTTTCTTCTTTTTAAGCCTGCAACTATTTAAGGGTTCGTGTTTGCTTTTTAATGCCAATATTTAACTTCATTCAGCAGAAGTCTCCCACTTCTATAAGTGGTGAGATGAATGCCTATTGGTATTCCATTCAGTGGGGGTTCAAACCCCGGCTGAATAAAGTTAAAGCCTCCGGCGGATGCCACAGATTTTTAGAGGAAATTAGTCGAGCGTAGCTCGATAAAATCTGGGCGCAAATACGCCAAGGCGCAAATGATTGTATTCGGATTTTTTGTAGAATGGAAGAGGTGTTAATCCCCAATGTGATAGTATAAATGAAGGTATTGTTTGCATTTTCTAAATATGCAATTGTTGAAGTGGTTATGTACTTTTCTTTAAGAGTCTGGAACAGAATCGATGGGTGATTAGACGAGAGAGGTGGAATCTTTACCATGGAAGAACTACATAAATCAATAGACAAACTCCCCTGTAGTGAGGCAAAAGATTTGTTAAGTAATGTCATGTGTCAATTGAACATCATGAAGGAATCTCAGGAAGATCGGGATGAGATAATCGAAGGGCTTATTTCTCTATACGATGAGACTCTTAGAAAAAATGATCAATACTTGGCGAGAGAATATAAAACTGTACATATTGTATGCGGAGAAGCGGCAGCGGGAACTTTACGTGTGGGGCTGGGGTTCGGAAATAAGGTGATCGGCTTTCCAGATTTCTTTGCTGAAGGACCGATCTGGCAGCTGCATCAGGATGCAGGCCGTAAACATCGTTATGAATGGCTAAAGGATCACCTCAATATAGAAAATAATTATATGGAAGAAGAATATGAGCAGAGGATCTTCAAAACGCTCGAGGAATTGAAGGCGATTCCTATGCATATGCCGATTGTGTTATGGACGGCTGAAAATGCGCATGAACAAGCAGGAATGCTTTACATCATTTATTTGTTGAAGGATAAAGTAAATGATGTTTTTCTCATTAACTCGACTGTGGGTTTTAAGGAGCTATATGAAGCAGAAGCAGAGAGGGAGGACGAATTTTTTTGGCATACAGGAGGAATTGAATCCGAAAAAATAAATTCAATCGCTAAAAATCGACGCTTACATCCGCTCTCTGCAGAAACAAGAAGAAAATACGAAGAAGAATGGATTGCACTGGCGGAAACGAAAGAGGTTTTACGCGTATGGAAAAAAGGAACAATAAAATCCGTGCATGATCATTATTTCGATCCAATCATTATTGAGCAAGCCCGAAAACTCCACGCTGAGCAGGAAAAACATGATTTCATATTATCTGCTAGACTCATTGGGGAAGTTTTAGGGGACTTGGATCAGCCGATAGGGGATGCTTTTTTAGAAGACAGGCTAAGGACGCTTATATATAAAGGCGTTTTTGAGATAAAGGGAATTCCAAAAGGAATACGGCATTATAGTGTAAAATTGCCCTAAGGACATTTTAGGAAATGTTCCCAATTCTATCAAATTCAAGTATGATGTTTAAGATGGGAGGGGGTTCTGGATGACCATTAGAATTATCATTGCGGATGATAACCCGTTTATTCGGGAGGGTTTGAAAATCATCTTGAATACATATGAAGAATTTGACGTAGTATCACTAGTGAATGATGGGGAAGAAGCGGTGGAATATTGCCGGTCGCATGATGTGGATATTGCGTTATTGGATGTGCGCATGCCTCACATGAATGGTGTGGAAGCGACCAGGAAAATTGTGGAATCCACGAAAACGAAACCAGTCATTTTGACTACTTTCGATGATGATGACTACATACTTGGAGCGATTAAAAATGGAGCAAAAGGATATTTGTTAAAAAACAATGATCCGGAACGAATCCGGGATGCCCTCAAAAGCGTCTACCATGGAACAAGCATTATCCAGGATGAAATGCTGGATAAAATCAAGGATTCTTTATCAGGCGGGCCTCAAGTATCCGAGGCGAAATTTGATACAACAATGTTCACGCAACGGGAGCTGGAGATTATGTCCTTTATTGCCAAAGGGTATTCCAATAAAGAGATATCAGAACAATTGTATATATCTGGAGGAACTGTTGCGAACTATATCACCTCTATTTTAGATAAAACGGGCTTAAAGCATCGTACTCAAATAGCTGTTTATTATTTGACAGGGAAAGTTTACTGACAATGGAACGCTGGACAATCATCAATAAACTAATTCTCATTTTCTATATTGCGTTGGTTCTTGTTTCTGAGGACGTTCAAGGCATTCCGTGGGCTGTATTTTTACTATTGATTTATTTATGTATCAATATTTGTTCACATCTTTTTACTCAACGCGTTCTCATGACTCTGTTTTTGCTTGCCTCCATGACAACATCTATTATTGGTGGTATATATGTTTATCCATTGTTCTTTTTTCTTTTACCGCTATCGATTGTAGAACTCTTAGGTATGTGGAAGACACCCAAAATATTATCTTTCATCTTAGCCGTTATCCCTGTTTTTTATATTCAATCAGAAATACAGGCTCAATATGTATTGGTGATGATTTATACGTTTTTGACATATACCATGAGCATGATTTTTCATGAACGGCATATGGAGAAAGAAAGTCAGGTAGATGTCCTGCATATGAAGCAACAGAAGCTTCTAAAACAAATCAATGAAAATGATGCGTATTTAAAACAATCTGCTTATATGCTTAAGTTAGAGGAGCGAAACAGAATCTCACAGGAAATCCATGATACGATTGGGCATTCCATTACTGGAGCTCTGATTCAAATGGAGGCGGCGAAAAGGCTGATGGTGGAAGATCGCAAAAAGGCGACGGAGCTACTTCAAAATGCAATTGGTATCACCCAAGACGGTATTGACAGTATTCGGTTAACATTGAAAAATATGAAACCCCCAATCGAGCAGGTAGGAATTAACCGATTGAAGCTGTATATTGATGAATTTGCAGCTAAGCATAATAAACGGACTGTCCTAACCTATAACGGGAATATGGATTGGATTACCCCGATTCAATGGAAGATTATTCAGGAAAATGTAACAGAAGCTTTAACAAATTCACTGAAATATGCATGGGGGAGTACGCAGATTTCAATTGATGTTCAAGTCTTGAACAAGCTAATTAAGGTTGAAGTAAAGGATAATGGCAAAGGCGCGGAAAAAATCGAAAAGGGATTGGGCATTATTGGAATGGAGGAGAGGACTGCTGCAATTGACGGAAAAATCATTATTGATGGAAGCAATGGATTCACTGTGACGACCCTTCTACCGGTTCATCAGTGAGATTTTCATTCGAAATCATGAAAAACTTCATGTCAAGTTATGAAGGAATGCACTTATTCTGTGCGTTCTTTTTTTTTATACTAATTACAAGGCTAGAAGTTGGTTCACAACAAAGCTGATTGGAGAGATGAGAATATGAATATTTTGGAAATTCATGATTTAACAAAGAAATTTGGTGATTTTATTGCTGTTGATGACATGTCTTTATCTATATCAGAGGGGGAAATTTTTGGGTTTTTAGGGTCTAATGGAGCCGGTAAGAGTACGGCCATCAATATGATCACAGGTCTATTGCGTAAAAATAAAGGTTCAATCAAGATTCTAGGGAAAGAGACGAGCAAGCATAGCGAGTTTATCAAAAAGCATATCGGACTGGTACCTCAGGAGTTAGCGATTTATGAAGATTTAAGCGCCTATGAAAATGTGAAATTTTTTGCGGGTTTATATGGTTTGCGCGGACAGGAGCTTGAGGAGCGGACGGTGGAAGCACTGGAATTCGTAGGTTTAGCTGAAAAAAAGAAAAGTTATCCCAAAACCTTTTCTGGCGGAATGAAGCGACGGCTCAATATCGCTTGTGCGATTGCCCATCAACCTAAATTGATCATTATGGATGAACCGACAGTCGGAATTGATCCACAATCCAGAAACTATATATTGGCATCGGTCCGAAAGCTGAATGAAATGGGTTGTACAATCATTTATACGAGCCATTACATGGAAGAAGTGGAAGAAATCTGCACGCGGATTGCCATTATTGACCATGGAAAAATCATTGCTGAAGGAACGAAAGAACAGCTTAAATCTTTAATAACAGATTTCAAGGTTATCTTTATCGAGGTAAAATCTTCGGATAAGATTGATGTGGAAGCAATTCATGGTATTCAAGGGGTGGCAAACGTAAAAGTAGTTGAAAACACGGTGCAAATCCATACGGAACTAGGTGTCAACAATTTGAATCAGATCATCGCTTATTTTATTAATCATCGCATTGAAATCCGATCCTTGGATGAAAAAGAACCTAATCTGGAAACGGTATTTTTAACATTGACGGGTAGGAATTTGCGGGATTCGTAAATAAGGAGGAAAAATGTGATGAATATGCTGCAAATAGCCTTAAAGGAAATTAAGCATGACTTTAGGGATATTCGGACACTTGTGTTTATGTTTGCTTTCCCCATTGTACTCATTCTTGTGCTCGGATCAGCGCTCTCTGGTGCATTTAAAGGTGAGATTTCCATTGACGATTTGTACGTTTTATATGAGGATACGAACAACAGCGAGTCCCAATCATTTGAGACCTTTGCAAAGGAGGCGGCTAAATCAGGGATTCATTTTAAGATGCTGCCAGAGGGTTTAAATGGTAAAGATGAGGTAGAGCAAGGGAATGCGGATGGGTTTGTAATAAGTGATCAAGCAGGAATCCATCTGTATGTGAATGAACGAAACAGTTTAAATGGAAGTATTTTACAAGGCTTTCTTGCTTCCTATGTTGACACATTCAATTTGATCACAGAGGTGACAAAGAAGGATTCTGGAAAATTTGAGACGGAATTTACGCTCCAGGCCAAACAAGATTATATTCAGGAACATGCCATTCTTCCGAAAAAGCAACCTGGATCGATGGATTATTATGCTATTGTGGTGACAACGATGGTAGCATTGTATGCAGCGATGGCCTCAGCCCATTTAATTGGACATGAACGATCGCGCAATACAGCTGCAAGGTTAATGGTGGCTCCGATTAATAAACGTGACATTTTTATTGGGAAAGTGTTAGGAAGTATCGTTATGAATGGTGTTTGTGTTGCTTTAGTGGTTGTATTCAGCATGATAGTATACCGTGCAAATTGGGGAGAGCACTTGGGTTTGGTATTTTTAGTATTGCTGACTGAAGTGATTCTTGCTGTTAGCTTCGGGCTTGGGATGGGCTTTCTGATGAAATCGCCGATACCGGTAATCATGATCGTCGTACAGCTGGCATCGTTCTTCGGTGGAGCCTATTTTAAAATTGAGAACCCGGAAGGAGTATTTAAGTTCATTACTTATCTTTCTCCGTTGACTTTGGAAAATAAAGCAATAATCAATATGGTTTATGCCAACGATTTATCGTTCATTTTACCAGCAATCGGAATGAATCTTAGTCTTGCCTTTTTATTTTTACTGATTTCGAGTATTTCACTAAGGCGACAGGAGGGATTGTAAAATGCAAGATACTTTCTGGCTGGTTAGTAAAACATTGCGCACTACATTTCGGAGCAAGAAAAACATTTTATTATATTTAATCACTCCATTGGCAGGGATATTCATTGCTTTACTTGCTTATGGGGGGCAGGATAAAGTTACAACTATTGGTGTGGTAAACCATGATGAGGGAACAATCTCAACCGAGACCATTGCCTTTTTAAAAAGGCTGGACCATCTCAAGGTGGAGGAAATAAAGGATACTTCCATTACGAATAAACTAACGTCGGGTTCGATGGATAGTGTTGTAACATTTGAGCAGGGCTATTCAGAAAGTGTTCTAACCGGAAAACCGGATCATATTGACATCACATCCATCAAGGGAGAAAGCGTGACGGGCTTTATCAAAACCTATTTGTATCAATATATCGATAATCTAACTCTAATTGCCATGAATGCAGATGGAGATTTGGACCAATTTGCCAGGATGTATAACGATTATCGACAAGCGGATTTCCAACTAAAAACGACAGCTCTCAAAGATTCTTCTACCAGCAAAAATATGACGTATATGTCCATTGGTTTTTTAATCATGATCATGATGCAATCATCGAATAATTTGTCTGAGATCATTTTGGCAGAAAAGGAAAATCGCACATATTTTCGTCTATTGTCGACTCCGGTTACAGCGCGAAAATATATCTTCTCTAACGTAATAGTGAATATGATTGTCATGATCATTCAGGCAGTTGTTACCCTTAGTGCCCTTTCACTGGTCTTTCATATTGATTTAAATATTCCGCTTTGGAAGGCTTTAGTGGTTATGGTCATTTTTTCCTTGATTGCTGTTGGTCTCTCACTTGTTATTGTTGCTTTCTCCAATAGCAGAAAAGCAGCAAGTGGTTTATCCAGTCTGATTATTATACCGACTGTCATGCTTTCAGGGTGTTTTTGGCCGATTGAGGTCATGCCAAAGTCGATTCAAAAAATATCTGAGTTTCTGCCCCAGCGCTGGACGTTGGATACCTTGACTAAACTGCAGGAAGGTAGGGATTTTGGCAGCCTGTATTTAAACATTCTGATCTTGTTTGCTTTTGCTGCAGCCTTCTTTCTCGTTGCAATTTATAAGTTTAGCCGTAACAACAGTACCAAGAGCTTTATTTAAACGAGAAATATGAGAGGATAATTTTGGGTTTTCAATTAACAGCATGTATGAAAATGCGAACTTTAAGAACCGGAGCATTTGACAATTTTTATCATACGATATAAAGTAAATGTAAATCAATGAACGGAAGGGTGAACCAACTAGATGAAGTACTAATCCTATTTTCGAAAACCATTTATTGAAGGTCTTATGAACAGAAGATTTTTGTCTTCTTTCTGCTGCCTTCAATCAGAGTTTTCAGAATAGGATAGGACTTATATAGTTGTGCCCAAAAGGAGTCGTCTCTTTTTGGCGTCTCACTATACTTGTACCTCCTATTCTGAATGCAGATAGGGGGCTTTTTTATGCCGCAGATTCAGAGAATGGGGATGGTTGGATGGTTTTATTAGAAGTAACTAACATAAAGCACTATATTAAGGAGCGTTTGTTGTTTGATATTGAACAATTACAGATTAATAAACATGATCGGATTGGTTTGGTTGGCCGTAATGGGAGCGGAAAGACCACATTGCTGAATATTCTGTCCGGAAGGCTGGAACCGGATCAAGGCTCAGTAATACATCATGTAACGAGAGAGCTTTTACCTCAGCTAAAAAGGACAGACACAACTAAAAGTGGTGGAGAAGTGACGCAAGAGTACATTAATCAGGCACTCATCAGCGATCCCGAAATATTATTTGCAGACGAACCGACAACGAATTTGGATTCTGAGCATATTGAATGGGTTGAAAAGAAGCTGGCTGGGTGGAAAGGAGCTTTTGTGCTTGTATCCCATGACCGTGCATTTTTAGATGCCCTTTGTACAACGATTTGGGAAATCAATGATGGAAAAATAAAGGTGTACAAGGGCAATTACAGCGATTATGCAGAACAAAAAGACTTAGAAATTCGTCAAAAGCGTCTGGCTTATGAAACATATGAAGCAAAGAAAAAACAGTTAGAAGAAGCATTGAGAGTAAAAGAACGTAAAGCCGAAAGAGCAACAAAAACACCGAAAAAGGTGAGCAAATCAGAGGCGAAAATTACGGGAGCGAAACCATACTTTGCGAAAAAGCAAAAGAAGCTGCAAAAGACGGCAAAAACAATTGAAACGAGGATGGAAAAACTTGAAAAGGTGGAGAAAGTTACAGAAACTCCACCGCTGAAAATGAATCTACCCAATGCGGATACATTCAAAGACCGGATTATTCTTCGTGCAGAGAATATTACCGGTGTCGCTGGTGACCGCCTGCTTTGGAACAAAGCGAGCTTTCAGGTTCGCGGTGGAGAAAAACTTGCCATCATCGGGCCAAATGGAAGCGGAAAAACGACTCTTGTAAAAAAGATCATCAATCAAGGCGAAGGCATTACGATTTCACCGGCCATGAAAATAGGTTATTTCAGTCAAAATTTAAATATATTGGATATCCAAAAATCAGTATTGGAAAATGTTAGCTCCACGTCCAAGCACGACGAAGCGCTGATTCGAACAGTATTGGCAAGGCTACATTTTTTTCGGGATGATGTTCTTAAAGCAGTGAGCGTTCTTAGCGGGGGTGAGCGGGTAAAAGCGGCGCTTGCTAAAATATTTTTAAGTGATATTAATACATTGGTTTTAGATGAGCCGACGAATTACCTTGATATTGAAGCGGTTCATGCATTGGAGTTACTTTTAAAAGAATATGAAGGAACTGTCATTTTCGTTTCGCATGACCGCCGGTTCATTGAAAATGTTGCCACACGGATTCTGGCTATTCGAAAAGGTAGAATTGACTTGTTTGAAGGAACGTATAGGGAATTTGAAAATCATAAAGACAAAAAGTCCCGGGATAGCAGGGAAGATCAACGCCTTGTACTTGAAACAAAAATATCAGAGATATTGAGCCGCTTAAGCATAGAGCCAAGTGATGAGCTTGATAGGGAGTTTCAAAGACTTTTGAAAGAAAAAAGGAGCTTGGACGCCCTCGACTAGTCTATAAACTAGACAGAGGGTGCCCAAAAAGGGAAGTGGACGTTCTTTCTTGCCTCTATTAAAAATAGCTACGATTAGTGAAGAGAGATGCACATCGCAAGTGGTATCCAGTCAAACCGGGTACGGAATGGCAGTATGCTCTATTATAGTAAGTACTGTCCGTTTCAGCGGAATACTGTCCATAGAAAAGAAATACTGTCCGTGCCAGCAGAATACTATCCGAGAAAAAGAAATATTGTCCGTATCAGCGAAAATACTGTCCGTTAAGTCCAAACTAAGTTCAAACTGACGCAACTAAGAAAGATAGCTGCTCAAAATGCAAAATCAGCCGGCGAAACCGTCCGGCTGATTTACTTTAGGCGCTTTTTAGATAACCCTTTCTTACAATCATTTTAACTTCATTCAGCAGAAGTCTCCACAACTGTAAGTGGTGAGATGAATGCATATTGGTATTCCATTCAGTGGGGGTTCAAACCCCGGCTGAATAAAGTTAAAGCCTCCGGCGGATGCCACAGATTTTTAGAGGGAATTTATCGAGCGAAGCTCAATAAAATCTGGGCGCAAATACGCCAAGGCGCATTTGATGGCAGCAGTCTGAGATCACTAACCTAACAAACCTTCAGGTAGAGGAACATTAAATACGTATCGAAACAATACATAAAAGGTTGTGCTGAATACAATTGAAATGAATAATGCCTGAAACAATAATAAGCGACGGCTCTTAGTATTTCCTTCTTTTGGTAAAATCCAGATGGATGCCGCTAGATAAATGATACTTGCGGGCAAAAAACCAATGAAACTGATTAAAATAAAGTAACAAACCATACCGGAGGCAACCTGGATGACCTTTCGCTTGCGAACATTTATAAAATAGTCTGCTGCTTCTTTTTTAAAAAGGCTTTTTATGAAATAAATAAAGCTCAAAAGGAACAAAATGATACACACGGTTCGCGGAAAAATATAACTCATCTCGGATAAGCCTCTTGTTTCCCAAAGACCAACGAGGGAGATGAAAAGAAGTAAAAAGGAGCTGATAAGATCGATCTTTGATTTAATCGTTACCACCTTTCACCACTCGCCTTCTTTTTCGGATAGGCCTCACTCGATGTTTTCGTACCTTCCTTTTTGGCCATCGAAGTAAGCAGAGGACTTATGATCGAAATCATACATAAAATAATCAGCACAACAGAGAGGGGACGGGAAAGAAACAAGGAATAGATACTGCCAGAGGCTTTACCAAGAAGAAGGGACTGAGCAAAGCCTCTTTCTGCAATTGGCCCGAGAATAAAACCGAGTACAATTGGCGCAGGATGAAAACCGAAGTTTTTCAAGAAAAATGCCAATATCCCGAATCCGATTAACATGGCTATATCCAATAGACTGTTTCTAATGGAGTAGGTTCCGATGATCGTCATAAAAACAATAGAAGGAGCTAGAATATAATTGGGCACTGCAAGAATCTTTCCGACATATTTTGATCCGATTAAAGCAAAAATTAACATCAGTATGTTCGCAACAATAAATCCGATTAAAAACGTATAGACCAAACCTGTTTGTTCTTTCATCAGATTGGGGCCCGGCATAATACCTTGCATCATTAAAGCACCTAGGATGATGGCTGCTGGAGGCGACCCGGGAATCCCCAACGATAAAAGAGGAACCAAAGAACCTCCGACCTCAGCATTATTGGAAGTTTCTGCCGCCATTACGCCATCGATATTACCTTTTCCAAACGATTGTTTGTCTTTTGAGAATCTGACCGCAGCATCATAGGATAATAAAGCGGCTACATTTCCACCGGCTCCCGGGATGATTCCGACAATTATTCCTATAATGGAGGAACGAAGGATGAATATCGGTTTTTTTATCAGGTAGAAAAAAACCTTCATCATTAAATTTTTTTCTTTTTTTATAAATTGCTGGGATTTTACTTCATTTTTAACCATTGAAATGACTTCTGGTATGCAAAAAAAGGCAATGAGAATGACAACCATATCCAATCCTGACTGCAGGCTTGAAAAACCGAGGGTAAACCGTGACTCTCCCCCGACAGGTGATATTCCGATGGTGCCCAAAAGCAACCCCATACATCCTCCGATTAATCCCTTTAATAACGTGCCGGAGGAAAGAGTGGCAATCATGGTTAAACCAAGCACGGCCACCCAAAAATATTCCGAAGGTCCAAAGCTCAGGGCCCACTTTGCCAATACGGGTGTCAAGAATAAGAGGGCGAATCCCCCTATAACCCCGCCAATTCCAGAACTTAAGGCCGCCATGATTAAGGCATGGGAGGCTTTCCCTTTTTGCGCCAATGGGTAACCATCAAAAGTGGTCGCAATCGCCGAAGGAGTTCCAGGTGTATTGATTAGAATGGCAGAGATACACCCTCCATAAATCCCGCCGACATACAATCCCCCCATTGTAATGAGCGAAGTTTCGGGATGCATGGTAAATGTAAAGGGCAATAGGAGAGCGAGTGCCATTGTAGCGGTCAAACCGGGCAAAGCACCCACAATAATTCCGATAAGCACGCCGAGACACAGGAGAAGCAGATTCATTGGATCTGTTAATGAACTGATGATATGTGGTAAATAATCCATTTGTTTGCCTCCTTATTTAGGGGCGCTTTACTTAAAAGGCAATCCTGACATTCATTATTTATACATGCTTTTGTATTCTTCTATTTTCGTTTCAATATATTTCAGAGACTCCTTGTGTCCCATCGTTTTAGGCTCGAATCCTTCTTCATACATTTGATCCTTTACACCAGGCTCTTCCAATATATCTAAAAATGCCTTTTCCAAAGTTTTAATTATCTCTGGATCGGTCCCGAATGGTACGGCTACTCCGCGGTCTATGGAGGCTGTCATCTTATAGCCGGCTTCCTTGAATGTCGGGATGTCAGGCATTGGCTCAAATGTTTCATCAGATCCGATCGCCAGGATTTTCATGTCTTCTGTGTATGTTAATAAATCACTGGAGTTTGCCAAAATTGCCTCTGTATTCCCTCCAAGGAAAGCTTGTATAGATGGACCTGCACCATCAAAAGGAACATATTGCATCTGGATTCCAGCCAGTTCCTGTAGTTGTAAAAATGCCATATGATGTCCAGTATGATTGCCGGAGCCTGCTACTGTAATCTTTCCGGGCGAAGCCTTTGCTTTCTGTACGAGTTGTTCCAACGAATGAATATCACTGTCTTTGGAAACCGCGATTGCAATCGGTGTTGCTTGGAAAATCGCTATTGGTATTATATCCTCTGTTCTATAACCAGTATCTTTGTTGGCCAACGGCTGAAGAATAATATGTGGGATATTAATACCTGCAAGAAAATATCCATCTGGCTTTTTGTTGGTTAATTCGCTCCAGCCCACTGAACCCCCGCCGCCTGGTTTATATTGTATGACGATCTTTTGCCCCAGTTGCTTTTCAAGATAAGGCTGCTGGCGTCGTGCTTCAACATCCGATTGTCCACCCGGTTCAAATGGGATACTGTATGTAATGGATTTATCAGGATAAGGATTTGATTCTTCTTTAGCAGGAGCAGAGCATGATGCCAAAAAGAATACCAAAATAGCCGTTGACATAAAGATGGACATTTTACTTTTCACAAAGCTTCCCCCCTGTTTTTCGGCTATAAGAAAAATAGACTGGCGGTAAGTCATATTCATTGTATTCAGCCTAATCTTTGTCCCATTACACTGAGAAAAAGAGTTTTGACAATCATTATTACAGTGAGGAACACCAGTTCATCAGGTTTTTACACCAACAAGACCATTCTGATCGTTTTTAAAATATGTCCATCAAAATCATCCTCAAATTCTGAGCAGGCTGTAAACCCTTTAGCCGTGTAAAAAGCCACCCCGCTCCGATTTTTCTTTTCAACATTCACAAAAAGTTTTCTGATGTCTTTTAGATTTTTAATTCCAGTTTCAAGTAAAGCTGTGCCTAGACCTTTGCCTTGGTATGCGGGATCAATATAAATTGCTGCAAGCTCAGCTTCTCCATTTTTCTTTACATCAGAAAAGTCGGCGAAGCCGGTAAGGGTATGATCCATTTCTGAAATAAAAATGTTGGACCTTTCCAATCTTATTCTTATCATCTCATCACTGTATGCCGTATCTAGAAAGCTATCCTGGATTTTCAACGGGATAATCCCTTCGTATGTGTTATTCCAGCTTATTCTTGCGACATGTTGGACTTGAGAAATGTCATCAGGCAACATTTTTCGTATAAGATATTTCAAAATAATCCCTCCCTTTTGTTTCGGTTACTATACCACCGATAATAGAATGATAGAAACGATATATGATATTATAAGCGGAAAGAGTAGTAGCTAGTATTTGATAGGTGAGCGTTTGGCAGATAAACTGAAGACAACTTCCGCTTTAAAATGGTTTCCTGGTCGAGGGGTGGAAGAGAACTGGATAGCGGAATTGGAAGAGGAAGTAGGATTCGGCTTGCCACCGTCATATCGCTGGTGGCTAGTTTATTACGGAAATGCCCGGCTGAATGGGGGGAATATTTTATCAATCGCTTCCCCGGAGAATATGACGACACAGATCTTCTTTATATACATAGGTTGAATAAGGCCGAGGAGTGGTGGGTAAGCCGATTTCCCCATAGACTAGATTTGTTCGTTCCGGATAGTGACGAGCTTTATTTTTTTGATACGTCTTCCAGAGATGAACAGGGTGAATTTCCGATTATGTGTTATGATCTCATGAATGAATTGATCGACACATATGCTTCGACGTTTGCGGAGTTTTTAGAACGGTTGATCGACGAGCGTTCTTAAATAAGAATACGTCTTCAATCGTAGCTTGAACCTCCATGGTCTCGTTGGTGGAATTATTCGAGGTGCTGATCGAAGAACATTTTTTATATAAAAGCGAGGAGTAACTATAATATGGAACTGATCATTGGAGCGGCGGTCGTTTTAATCGTATTTTTTTCTTCCAGTATCATCGAAAGGAGATTAAAAAATATTGAGAAACAAAATGAACGTATGATAGAAATTCTTGAGGAGATCAGGAAAAAATGACAAGGGATGGCATGCATATTAGGATTATTTAGAGTTTGTATCGCGGATTTAGTGAAACACGAAAACAAAGAGCATAAACTAATTAAGGAAGAAGTTGACCAACTAAACGGCATTGTAAAGGAGGCTCTGGCTGATTCGGAAACGCTTTTTTTTTGTTGCGGAAATAGATGGACAAATCGTTGGGACGATAGCGCAAAAGAATCCAAATCAACTAATCTCTGAAAATATAGAAATGGAGCCAAATGTATATGAGATGGCCAGTGTTTATCTTTATTCAGCAGAACTCTCCCACCTCTATAAGTGGTGAGATGACTGCAAATTGGTATTCCATTCAGTAGGGGTTCAAACCTCGGCTGAATAAAGTTAAAGCCTCCGGCGGATGCCACAGATTTTAAGAGGAAATTTATCGAGCGAAGCTCGATAAAATCTGGGCGCAAATACGCCAAGGCGCATTTGTTATACATCCTTCTTATCAACGTCAGGGAATTGGGAAAACATTGTTTCACCATATAAAAAATGAATTCATTCGGCAAGGGCATAAGAAGTTTTACTTGGATGCCGGATTTTCAAGCTCTCAACAATATTGGGAACATATATTGGGAAAACCCCGTTTATATTAAAAGATTATTGGGGGAAAGGCGAGCATCATCTTATATGGGGCGAAAGTATCTAAAATCTAAATCAGGCTGAAAACTCGGAACTAAAAATCCCCTAACTGTTGACAATTATTTGAAAAGGATGATAATATTCAAGAACACTAAATACTTTTTCAGTAAAATAATTTCTGTTCAAGATTTTCCAAGGGGGTATGGATAATGCTATTTCGTACAATAAATGATCCGTTAAATTTCATACATTATCCAAACCAGTTCAATGTATAAATGTGATTACAACTAGACAAAAGGGTTGGATGAAACTTCTATACCCAATTTAAGGCGCATACCCTTTTAGGGTATGCGTTTTTTGTGCTTGGTAAATTCTTGTAAAAATGACAAAAAGGAGTAGATGATCATGATCAAAAATCAAAAAAGGATGTCACGGAAAGAAAAGTTGCTTGATAGCGGGTAGCCATATTCAAAACCTATGAAAGAAGGTTTAATCTATGTTTGATGTTTTGGGAAAGTTGGGATGGTTCTTCGGGCGTTATTGGATGCAATATACCATTGCGATTGTTTTGCTCATCATTGCCAGTGCAATGGAAGTCGTGCCACCATACTTGCTGGGCAATATTATCGACATTTTAACCGCCGGTGAAATGACGAAAACCATATTGGCACAATATATGCTCATCTTTGCTGTAATCATTGTCGGAGGCTATTTATTAAACTTTGTTTGGGAATATCGCTTATTTGAAGGGGCCATCAATCTAGAAAAGATTATGCGTCGTAAATTAATGCTTCAATTTTTGAAAATGACGCCGACTTTTTATGAAAAAAATCGTACCGGGGACTTGATGGCACGTGCCACAAACGATTTGAATGCTGTCTCGTTGACGGCTGGATTTGGCATTATGACCCTTATTGATTCCACTTTATATCTAGGTGCGATTGTTTGTGCCATGGGCTTTATGATCTCATGGAAATTGACTTTATTTGCTATGCTGCCTGTTCCGATTATGGCGGTATTGATCCAATATTATGGCAGGCTTGTACATGAACGATATGTGAAGGCACAGGATGCATTTGGTGAATTAAATGACAGTGTTTTGGAATCAGTATCAGGAGTTCGTGTGGTTCGAGCATACGTTCAGGAAAAGAAGGACGAAGCCAGGTTTGCTGAAATGAGTGAAAAAGTATATGAAAAAAATATCCAGACAGCCAGAATCAATGCTCTTTTTGGTCCGATCACGAAATTAGGTACGGGGATCAGCTATGTCATCTCGTTAGGATATGGAGCATTTTTGGTATCAACCGGTGCAATGACGGTCGGTCAGCTTGTCACCTTTATTGTTTATTTAGGACTTGCCGTATGGCCGATTTTTGCAATCGGTGAATTGATCAATGTGATGCAGCAGGGGAATGCGTCACTTGATCGGGTCCAGGAAACTCTTGATTACCAAGCGGACGTACAGAATGAACCGAATCCTAAGATGGTAAAGAGGCCAAATATGATTGGGTTTCATGATTTGGACTTTCAATATCCAACAAGCCAAGCGAAAAACTTGCAGGAGATCTCTTTATCTATTGCAAGAGGAGAGACCCTTGGCATCGTTGGAAAAACAGGGGCTGGGAAAACTACTTTCTTAAGACAACTGCTGCGTGAATACCCCCTCGATAAAGGCCGATTGACGATTGACGGGATAGAACTAACCTCACAATCAAAGGAGCAGATTCTGGATTGGATCGGGTATGTGCCCCAGGACCACGTCCTTTTTTCAAGAACAATCCGAGAGAATATCTTCTTTGGCAAAGAAGATGCCACCGATGCCGATATTAGAAAAGCCATTCGCCTTGCCTCCTTTGAAAAAGATTTGGAAAATCTTCCGATGGGGCTTGAAACACTTGTAGGCGAAAAAGGTGTTTCTTTATCAGGTGGTCAAAAGCAGCGTGTATCCATTGCACGTGCACTTATCAAAGATCCAGAAATATTGATTTTGGATGATTCGCTGTCGGCTGTTGATGCAAATACAGAGGCGAATATCATCAAAAATATTCAACATGAAAGAAAAGGGAAAACTACTATCATTACGACGCATCGTTTATCAAGTGTTCAACACGCAGATCAAATTATCGTACTGGATGAAGGGCGAATTGTGGAGCAAGGAACACATGAGGAGCTTGTTCAACAAAACGGCTGGTATAAAGAACAATTTGACCGCCAGCAGTTGGAAGGAGGAAGCTCATCATGAGTACAAGTAAGCGTTTAGTAAAATATGCTTTGTATTTTAAACAGCCTATTTTTCTCGGTTTATTTCTCCTGACAGGGGCAGTCATTGCAGAGCTTACCGGCCCGTTTATCGCAAAGCATATCATCGATGAACATATGACGATGGGACATATTCAAGTGGAGCCGATTGCCTGGCTACTTTGTATTTATTTAATTTTGGCGATGATTACAGCTGTGCTGCGTTATTTCATGTTTGTTTACTTGCAAATAGGCGCAAACCGCGTTGTACAAAAGCTGCGTCAAGACGTGTTTGGGCACATTCAAACTTTGCCCATCCAGTATTTTGATCATCTCCCTGCCGGAAAAATTGTTGCACGTGTTACGAATGATACAGAGGCAGTCAGAAATTTATACGTCCAGGTCCTTTCCAATATTGCAACAAGTGTCATTTCAATCGGCGGAGTATACGTAGCGCTGTTTATTTTAAATTGGAAAATGGCAGTGATTGCTTTGGTCATGATACCTGGTGTTTATCTTTGGATGATTTTGTATCGAAGATATGCATCGGAATACAACAAGGTGATCCGTACAAAAATTGCCGATCTTAATGCCATGATTAATGAATCCATTCAGGGAATGTCGATAATACAGGCCTTCCGCCGTGAGAAGCAGATGACGAAAGAATTTGATGAAATGAATGAAGAACATTATGCTTATCAGCGAAAATTATTGTTTTTAGATTCTGCGACTTCTTTTAACTTGGTAAGCGCGATTCGCCTGATCATGTTTGCGATTTTTATTCTCTACTTTGGTACCAGATCAATTACAGCAGGAGCATTTGTAACTGCTGGTACCTTATATGCATTTGTGGATTATTTAACGAAGTTATTTACCCCGATTACGAACATCGTCAATCAGTTTTCACAGCTTGAGCGTTCCCTTGTTGCTGGAAACCGGGTGTTCGAAGTATTGGATCTGGACGGGGAGAAAGTATCGAAGAAAACAATACCGAGATATAAGGGAAATGTTGTTTTCAAAGATGTGTTTTTCGCTTATAAAGATGATGAATATGTGTTGCAAAACATATCTTTTGCAGCTAAACAAGGCGAAACTGTGGCACTGGTCGGCCATACGGGCTCCGGAAAAAGCTCCATCATGAATCTATTGTTTCGGTTCTATGATCCGCAAAAAGGAAAAGTTTACATTGATGGAGTAGACATAACATCGGTGCCAAGGCAAACAATCCGCCAGCATATGGGGATTGTGTTACAGGATCCATATTTGTTCACGGGGACAGTATTGTCAAACATAAGCTTAAATGAACCGCGAATTACTCGAGAAAAGGCTGAAGCAGCGTTGAAAGCAGTAGGTGCGGAACATGTACTCGGAAATTTGGAAAAAGGCATTGATGAGCCTGTTGTTGAGAAAGGCAGTACACTCTCTTCTGGTCAGCGCCAGCTCATTTCATTTGCAAGGGCGCTAGCTTTTGATCCCGCTATATTAATATTGGATGAGGCAACTTCCAGCATTGATACTGAAACAGAAGAGATCATCCAGCATGCAATGGATGTCCTGAAGAAAGGACGAACAACATTCATCATTGCTCATCGTCTCTCCACTATAAAAAATGCGGATAGGATTCTTGTGTTGGAACGGGGGATCATTAAAGAGCAGGGAACTCATGATGAGTTATTGAAGCTGGGCGGCATATATACCAAAATGTATCAAATGCAGGCGAGATCACTTGATAAAAAAGTGAGTGCGCAATAGAGACGAAGGGGCAAGGAAATGGGGGGGCCTTGCCCCTTCTATTTTTTATTTATCTTTTAACTTCATACAGCAGAAATCTCCCACTTCTGGAAGTGGTGAGATGAATGTAGATTGGTGTTCCATTCAGTAGGGGTTCAAACCCGGCTGAATAAAGTCAAAGCTTCCGGCGGATGCCACAGATTTTCAGAGGAAATTTATCGAGCGGAGCTCGATAAAATCTGGGCGCAAATACGCCAAGGCGCATTTGATAAAGATGCAAACTTTGCATTGACCAATATATCACTTTGTGATATATTTCTTTTGGGTATATCACAAAGTGATATAAAGGGAGGGCAAAGATTGAAATCCATTGAGCATCTTACAGACTCTGTATTTTATATTATGGCTGCATTTACCGAACCAAGGCATGGATATGCAGTGATGAGTTTAGTGGAAGAAACAACAAAGGGTTCATTTGTTATAGGACCTGCTTCTCTTTATACGATTATTAAGAAACTATTAAAAGAGGAACTTATCGTGTTGCATGATGACTCAGATTCGCGTAGAAAAATATATATATTAACCCAAAAAGGCCGCGAGGTGTTACATAGAGATATCTTACGTCGAAAAGCCATGATTGAATTGGCGGAAAAAGGTCTAGATAGGGGGATTCAGTAATGCCAAGTACAAAATATCTCATGTCAAACGGTCTTGCGTTTTTTGAAGAGAAAGATATGGATAAGCTGCGACAAAAAGCATTAAAGGGCTGGCACTTGAAAAGGTTTCGTTGTGCAGGTTATGAGTTAGAAAAAGGTGAATGCGAAGACGTAATTTTCAACATAGATTATCGTACATTGCAGCCAAATGAAGAAAATGAGTATTTTGAAATGTTTTCGTATGCAGGTTGGACACATGTTTGTTCTAGCCATAATATGCATATTTTTAAAGCAAAGAAGGGAACAGTTCCGATATACAGTGATGTAGAATCTTCTAGAGATAAAATAGTACGCTTAGCAAAATCACTTAGAATAGCAGTGGCATTCTTTGTTGGATTGACAGTAATTTCATGGCTAATGATGACATTGACTTCGGGATTCGTTCAAAATATCAGCAGAGGGGCATTTCTTATTACATTTGTATTTACAATACCAGCAATCATGACATATACGGCAACTTATTATCATAAGTGGAAACAAGGAATAGAAAAATAAATGATTTACTTAATCAAAATATTAATATTAAGAATGATGAAGAGGTGAAAAGGTGCGATGGAAACAATTTTGTCAGTCGAAGAACTAGGGAAGTCTTTTAAGCAAACTCAAATAATCCAGAACATCTCCTTTAACGTAAAAAAAGGGGAGATCATGGCTATTCTTGGTCCGAATGGAGCGGGAAAGTCAACGACCATCAGAAACATAATGGGAATTATGTATCCAGACGAAGGGACCATAAATTTTCATAACCATGCAGCCGGTGAAATACCTCGTAATAAAATTGGCTATTTGCCGGAGGAACGCGGATTATATAAAAATGTCAAAGTGATGGATATGATTTTATATTTAGCGGAACTAAAGGATTACCCGATTAAAAAGGCAAAGGAGCGAGCACTTGAGTACTTAGCCAAACTCGGACTTGAAGGGAAAGAAAAAGTCTCTGTTGAAGAATTATCAAAAGGGATGGGGCAGAAGGTACAATTTATCGGATCGATTATTCATGAACCGGAATTATTGATTTTAGACGAACCTTTTTCAGGTCTAGACCCAGTTAGTCAGGAAGTTTTTAAAAATGAAATTAAAGATTTAGCGAGTAAGGGGACAGCGATATTATTATCTTCCCATCAAATGAATATGGTCGAGGAAGTATGTGATCGCTTGTTTATGATCCATCGCGGTCAAAAAGTGATTTATGGAACGTTGGAGGATGTCAAAAATCAATATGCCAATTTTAAATGTACCATTCGAGGAAAAAATAACATTTCTGAATTGGAGCGGCTTACTCATGTAAATCGTGTTGAGCAAAAAGAGGATGTCTCCGTGGTTTATTTAACTCAGGATGTGGTTGTGCCACTTTGGCTTAGACAGTTACCTGAGACATTGGATATTCAAGAGCTTTCCATTGATCGGATATCACTCCATGAAATTTTTATCGATATAGCGACGGATAAACATGTCGAAAACGAAGGAAGTGTTGTGAATGCGTAATAGTTTAAAAGTGGCAAGATGGGAGATTAAAAGAAATATGATGAATAAATCGTTCATTATCTCTCTATTAATAACCCCCGTTCTGTTCATGTTCTTCTTTTTCGTTCCTCAATTATTTAGTGGTGGGGATGATTCCAAAGATATTGATGTTTTTATTTCAGATGAGTTAGGGGTTTTGGATGAAGTAAAGGCAATTATTGAGTCGCAGGATTTAAACTGGAAGTTACATTCAACAGATTTAAGCAAGTCTGAGATGAAGAAACAAGTTGCCGATACTGACAAAACAGTGTATATTCCACTTTCTGAAAAAACGTTGGATCAAGGGACCATTAATATATATATGAGTGAAGATGTCGGAAAAGATTTTATAAATGAAGCTTACATTCTGGAAGCTCCTTTACGGCAGCTGCAAATTGATAGACTCGGATTATCAGAGGAACAGAAAAATATGATTGCGAAAGGCATCGCGGTGCAGCAAGCGGAATTTGATAACTCTATTGAAAATAAAGAAGCTGTTACGGATGAAGGTGATCCTCTTAAAAGAGTGATTCCAGGGGCGTTTGCAGGAATCGTATTGTTTTCGATTGTCATGACTGGCATGATGATTTTCACATCTGCTTCACAGGAAAAGAAAGAGAAAGTAGCTGAAATCATCTTGTCTTCCGTGACTCCTGGTGAATTAATGCAAGGAAAGATCATCGGCTATTTCGTCTTAGGTATTACCCAAGTTGTAGTGTGGCTTGCAGTTGGATTGCCTTTAGTAGCCTGGAAGCTTGAGCTACCGTTGATGAAGTACTTATTAGTTCCAGAAACAATGTTGTTATTAGTGTTGGCTGTTTCCGGATATCTATTGTTTTCCGCAATCTTCGTTGCAATTGGTGCGACAGTAGAGGACATGACAGCGACCAGCAATTTCCAAGGTATGGTCATGATGCTTCCATTTTTACCGCTTATTTTTATTGGGCCTATTATGGCGGACCCAAGCGGAGTTATTGCTAAAATTGGCTCGTTTTTCCCGATTACATCACCCGCTGTTTGGATCATCCGCCTTTCTATGTTGGACGAATGGCCTTGGATTGAAATTGTCATCGCGTTAGTCATTCTTTTTGCCACGATTTGGCTGATGATGAAAGCAGCAGGAAAAGTGTTTAAAATAGGAATTCTCATGTATGGAAAAAATGCCACAATGAAAGAAATTTGGAAATGGTTGTGGGCATAGGAAATATAAGAAGAACCGCCATTCATTGTTTACGTATGAATGGCGGTTTTTGTATGGCGACAGAGTATACTATTGGATAACACTTCTAAATCCTGCATAGCGCAAGTCTGCTGTCATCTTATGTTTAAAAAAATGTACCAAACCAAAAAGCTAATCCAAAACTATCACGCTCAGTAAGGTGTTGGCGTCTGGCGCTGTGGATACAATCGGTTGCCATTTTTATCTTTTATCACATGGCCATTTACATCATACGCTGCACCGACCGTTTTTCCATTAATGACTTCTCCCGGGCGGGCCAAGGATTTATATTCCATCGGAACGGTTTTTTGGGAACCATCCTTTAATGTCACAACAACTGATGCATCGCTGTACATGGCTGAGCGTTTTTTACTCGTATCCGGCGCATCCATTCCAACAAATTCAACAGATTTTACGGGTGAAGGAGCTTTATGCGGTAACCCATCTAGAGTACGTTTTACTTTGAAACTTTTCTTGTAGGGTTTCTTTCCAAGGATGCTTGAACCTAACTTTCACTTTTTGCTACATCCAGACCAACGACTGGATTCATAAAGTTCCCCCTTCCAAAATATAAATGCCGGTAACCCCTAAATCCTCCTTATAGTGTCATAGCTTCGCTTGTTATACGAGATCATTGTCCCAACCAGCCTCAAACATGTTTCTATAAGTAGGGAGCGAACCGTTTTGCGGACGGGGTCCTAGCCCCACGGGCCCGAACGTTCTACCCCGGCCACCGTTATCATATATCGATATAAAAAATGGTTAACCAGAAATATTTTCTGGCTGACCTTATAATACGATCGGGCGCAATTCTTTAAAAAGAATTGTGCCTTCTTTAGCTATAGGGCTATTTTCTTAAATAATTGATAGTAAAGTTATCGGTCTGAAGGAGAGTTATTTTATGTTATCATCAAATAAGAACAAGTGTTTCTAAAAAATCTGGGTAAGGAGAATAATATGTCAAAAATAAAAATTGAAAAACCAAAAATCCCTCATAATTTACCGTCTGCAAACTTTCAAGAAATATATTATAGGGATGAACCCTATCTAGACAAATGTATAATATCGAATTGCTCTGTTGATAGAGAAAAAATGGATAAAATTGAATTCTCACAAGTTATTTTTAAAAATGTAAAATTTAATGATATATCTTTTAAAAATATTGAGTTAACAGATGTTATTTTTGAAAACTGTGATTTGTCCAATGCCGATTTTATGGAAGCGATTATTCACAGAGTAGAATTTAAAGAATCAAAAATGTTAGGAATAAATCTTTCAGATGCTGGTTTAGGAAATGTACTTTTTGAGAACTGTATTTTGAATCTGAGTTCGTATGGTTACGGTAGTTTAAAGCAAGTGAAGTTTGTTAATTGTTCTTTGCAAAATGCTGATTACTATGAATGCAAATTTAAAAAAGTTGGGTTCCATCAATGTGATATAAATGACGTGAATTTTTCTGGGACATCACTTAAAGGGATTGATATTAGTAGTTCAACGTTTGAAAGAATTAGCGTATCCTTGGAAGATTTAGATGGATGCGAGGTTTCTCCCCAACAAGCAATTGGATTTGCCGCAATGTTGGGATTAAAAGTTAAAGAATAAGATATTTGTTCAAACGCTATATAAAGCTAACTTAATTAACTTTATAGGTTATTGGTAATAAATATTTCTACATAGTTATTCAAGCAAAGGGCGCGATTGCGGAAGATCATAGGATGAAATTGATCAAACTTTTTTATAAAAAATGTATACTAATTCATAAGAGAAGAATCCATTTTGATCATTTTTCAAAACGGATTCTTTTAATTTGATTAAACTTTATTCCAAAGCTACAATGGAGGGATTTCAGTGATTTATTTAATTACAGGACCGATGGCAAGTGGTAAATCTACTGTAGCAGAATTGATGGCAAAAAAATTCAAGAGGTCAGTACACTTACGTGGGGATGTTTTTCGTAAAATGATTGCTTCTGGCCGAGAAGAAATGAGCGAAAATCCTAGTGAAGAAGCCGAATTTCAGCTGAATTTGCGCTATCAATTAACAGCAGAAGTTGCAAAAGGATACAGTAACGCAGGTTTTACTGTTATTGTACAAGATAATTACTATGGTGAAAAACTTCCGTATATTCTTGAATTAATGGCTCCTGAGAAAGTGGAAACTATTGTATTAACTCCTACTGCTGACGTTATCCGAGAAAGAGAACATAATAGAGGCAAGGCTGGTTATATCGGCTTTGACGTTGATAATTTGTGTAAAGAGTTTTTAAAAACTACTCCGCATATTGGATTATGGATTGATAATAGTGTAGAACAACCGCATGAAACAGTTGACCACATTATGAATGAGTTAGGTATTGAATCAAACTAAAAATCTTCTAAGTTATTCCGTTATAGGGCGCTATTATGGAATAACGCTAAGATTTAAACGACTTTATTGTTAAATTTTAACTTCATTCAGCAGAAGTCTCCCACTTCTATAAGTGGTGAGATGAATGCATATTGGTATTCCATTCGGTGGGGGTTCAAACCCCGGCTGAATAAAGTTAAAGCCTCTGGCGGATGCCACAGATTTTCAGAGGAAATTTATCGGGCGAAGCTCGATAAAATCTGGGCGCAAATACGCCAAGGCGCATTTGATGTGCAATGAAGTAATTACATTTAACATCTTTATTTTTACCCCGTTCCCATGAGGACGGGGTTTTATGTGTTTGGGTGAAAAAATTTTATAACCTTATTGTAACTTTACACTAGGTGCTTTTATTTATGCAAAAGAAGTTATATAAACTTAGGAACTACCAATAATCATTGATATGAAGCGATTAAAGAGTTACTGCCAAAAGATGAAATAATGCAGGCTAAATGGCCTTCGGAATTGATGAAAAATATTAAGATTAATGTCCTTATTGTCGAGGTGCGGAATGATACGCATAAATAATTATTCAGATACGTTAATTATTGTTGTTCATGAAATTTACGGAATCAATGATCATATGAAGTGGTTTTGTGAAATGTTATCACAAGAAAGCCTTGATGTCATTTGCCCCAATTTATATAAACAAGGCATATCTTTTGACTATGCCCAGGAAGCAGAAGCCTATCGATACTTCATGGATCATGTTGGTTTCATGTATGCATTCAATAAAGTGAAGGATGCTTTTCGTGAAATGAAGGCTGAGTACAACCGAATATTTATTGTCGGGTTTAGCGTTGGTGCCACCATCGCCTGGTTATGCAGCCAAGAAAAAGGGCTCAATGGTATTGTGGGATATTATGGTTCACGAATTAGAGATTACAAACAAATATCCCCGACTTGTCCAACACTGTTGTTTTTTCCGGAACAAGAGCACTCTTTCAATGTGTCCGAATTAATTGTGTACTTGCAGGAAAAATATATCGAAATACATACAGTCAAAGGGGAACATGGTTTCAGTGATCCGTTTTCTCCGGTCTTCAACAAACAATCGGCACAGCTGACATTTGACAGGATGTCCGGCTTTATCAATAAAAAAATGTTTTAGTACGAAATTTCCCAGAGGTTTGTGTTTTTATGAAAATGAGTATTGACTTTCCAATTTATCTCATGTTAAGTTTATTATAGACCGACGGTCGGTCTATAATAATGGAGGTATTTTCATTTATGAGAATCTCAAAAAATCCAGAAGATCGAAAAACTGAAATATTAGACGCAGCTGAGATGCTATTTACCACAAAAGGTTATTCGGCAACCACTGTTAATGACATTCTCAGCAAAGTAGGCATCGCAAAAGGTACCTTTTATTATTATTTTCAATCAAAAGAAGAGGTGATGGACGCAATCGTCATGCGATTCATTGATAAGGGGGTAGAAGCGGCAAAGGCGGTCGCTGCGGATCCCAACCTGAAGGCACCTGAAAAGCTGTTCCAAATCATCGTGGGACAAAGAGCAGATGATGGGCAAAAAGGACAAATGATCGAGGAGCTTCACCAAGTGAACAATGCAGAAATGCATCAGAAAAGTCTGGTGGAAACGATCCTTCAATTGACCCCGGTTCTTACTGAAGTGATTGAACAGGGGATTGAAGAAGGGGTTTTCAAAACCCCTTTTCCAAAAGAAACGGTTGAATTTTTATTGGCATCTTCCCAGTTTTTGCTTGATGAAGGTATTTTTCAATGGGAGCATCAAGAAATCATGCAAAAGGCCACGGCATTGACTCACATCATTGAGACCACTTTGGGTGCTGAAAAAGGTAGCTTTGCCTACATCCTTGGAATGTATGACAACGAAAAGGAGAGAAAACCAAATGAATAATTCGGAAATGATTGCCAAAGTATCAGAGAAATCAGGTGTTAATACCGAGGATTGTCAAAAAGTATTGGATGCTTTTGAAGAAGTTTTAGCGAATGAATTATCAAGTTCAAAAGATATAGGCAGCGCTTTTAATAAAGTTTATAACGTATTGGGATTTCTAAAAAACAAATCAAGGTGATATGGATGGAGAATATGATTGTCGTCAAAGACTTTGTGAAAAAATATGGAAATTATACGGCGGTTGACCATGTTTCATTTGAAGTGGAAAGCGGCAGCATCTTCGCTTTTTTGGGGCCAAACGGAGCCGGGAAAAGCACAACCATCAATACACTTTGCACAATTTTTGAAAAGACTTCTGGAGATCTTCTAATAGATGGGACAGATGTCAGCAGTCAAAATGCTGTTAGAAGTGCCATCGGTGTTGTTTTTCAGGAGTCTACACTTGATCAAAAAATGACAGTTGAAGAGAATTTGAAAATGCATTGCCATTTTTACAATTTGCCAAGATCACTGATTTCTGATCGGATTGACTTTGTCTTGGAAATCGTCGATTTGTTAGATTGGAAAAAGGCAATGGTCAGCAGTTTATCGGGAGGCATGAAAAGACGCGTAGAAATAGCGAGAAGTCTTCTGCATTTTCCGAAAGTATTGTTTTTAGATGAGCCAACCGCAGGGCTTGATCCGCAAACAAGAGCGAAAATTTGGGAATATATTATCAAGCTCCAAAAGGAAAAGAAGATAACGATCTTTTTAACAACACATTATATGGATGAGGCTGAAATTTGCCATAAAGTGGCGGTAATGGACAATGGTAAAATTATCGCACTTGACACTCCGTACGGATTGAAGCGGCAGTATACAAAAGACAAAGCTCACATAGAAAGCGCTAATCCACAAGAACTGGAAACAGTGTTGAAACAGCATCAACTAACATTTAAAAGAGAGGAAAATCATTTTACTGTTGAATTTAATGAGCTTACGAATCTTTTAATGACTTTGACGGTCCATCGGCCCTTTATCACAGATTTGGAGATTAAGAAAGGAACATTGAACGATGTATTTCTAGAGATTACAGGAAGGGATATAAGGGGGAATTAACGGTGCGCATCGTTTTGGCGTTATGGTTAAGAAATATAAAATTGTTTTTCAGGAATCGTACGCAACTGGTATTGATTCTGATTATGCCATTTTTCTATTTGTATTTGCTGAGCACCATTTTCAAAAGTGCTTTCATCAGCAATCCGGTTCATTATGTTTTGTCAGGAATCGTGATCATCGTTGTTTTTCAAACATCATTGAATATTGCCACGTCTACGATTGAAGATATTGTTTCGGGCTATATGAAAGAAGTGCTTGTCAGCCCTGTAAAAAGAATCCAGATCGCTGCCGGCCAAATATTGTCTTCCACAACTGTAGCTACCATTCAAGGATTTCTAATTCTCATCGTCGGTTATTTTATTGGCCTGAAATACAATTCTATTTTAACTCCCATCGCAGTCGTTGTATCTATGATATTTGTAGGGTTCGTATTTTCTTCTTTCGGTTTACTTTTAGCTGCATCAGTGAAGAATTCCCAGACATTCCAAATTGTTACCATGGCTGTTACAACACCTATCACTTTTTTATGCGGAGTCTATGTGCCGCTTAGCTTGCTCCCCAACGGTCTTCAATATATCGCTCTATTAAATCCGATGACGTATGCAGCCGCATTTTTCAGAACTTTAACTTTGGAAAAGATGTCATTGACAACGGATGAACTGATTGCGGAACAGCTTGCGTTTAAAGTCAGCGGCTTTGTTATCACACCTCAAATCAGCTTTGTCATTGTACTTTCGTTCGGAATCTTGTGTTTTATGCTTTCCAGTGCAGTTTTTACAAGAATTGATTTTTCAAAAATGAACCGTTCAGGAGTCCAAAAGGACATATTCCAACAGTAGCTCTTTGATAAGCAGAAATAATGTAGGAGAGAGGGAACAAGAACCTTCAGCATTTTTAGTTTAACTTCATTCAGCAGAAGTCTCCCACTTCTGTACGTGGTGAGATGAATGGATATTGGTATTCCATTCAGCGGGGTTCAAACCCCGGCTGAACAAAGTTAAAGCCTCCGGCGGATTCCACAGATTTTTATTGGAAATTTATCGAGCGGAGCTCGATAAAATCTGGGCGCAAATACGCCAAGGCGCATTTGAATGAAATGTCGACAATGACATGTTCATCATTGCCGACATTTCATTCAAGCAATATCAGATGTATGATCCAATTTAATGTCCCTTCCATCACCTTTGCTGACACCATTTAATATAAGGTTTAACACGACAGCAGCGAATCCGCCTGTCACAATCCCGTTTTCAAAAAGGATCCGAATATTTTGCGGTACATTAGCAAATACATCGGGAGCGATGGATACGCCTAAGCCAAGACCGACTGATAATGCAATGACCAGTTGATTTTCTGTTCTTCGGAAGTCAACAGATGATAGTTGGCGGATTCCGGAAGCCATGACCATTCCAAACATGGCAATCATTGCTCCTCCAAGTACAGGATCCGGAATAATTAGAGTCAGGGCTGCCACTTTTGGCAAAAGGCCAAGAATGACTAGAATACAACCGGATGCTACAACTACCCTTCTTTGTTTGACCCCTGTTAAAGCAATGAGGCCGACATTTTGTGAAAATGTCGTATAAGGAAAAGCTTGAAAAATACCGCCAATTATTTGTGCAAGTCCTTCTGCACGCAATCCTTTCTTTATATCATTTCCAGTTAACTTTTTATCAATTACTTCTGCCAGGGCAAAATAGACTCCTGTTGCTTCCATCATACTGACAATTCCAACTAGAACCATGCTAAGGATCGCGCTTAAATGGAATTCCGGGGGACCGAAACGAAACGGAGTAACCATATGGAACCAAGAAGCTTCACCAACACTTGAAAAGTCAACAAGTCCCATAAAAGCAGCGATGATGGTACCGATAACCAAAGATGCTAAAATTGAAATAGCTCTCATGAAACCTCGGAAGAAGCGGTTTAGCAAGACAATGATTACCAGAGTAAGCCCGGCTAATAATAGATTTGTAAGGCTTCCGTAACCGGATGAATCAGGTTGTCCAGTAATATTGCCCATCGCAGCGCCAATTAGGGAGGTGCCGATTATGATGACCACTGTGCCTGTAACCACTGGAGGAAAAAAAGGGATGATCCTGTCCATAAATTGAGCTAAAAAAATCACGATGGCACCTGCAGCAATAATCGCGCCGAAAATAGCGGGAACACCTTGCATTGTACCAATTGCGATCATAGGTCCAACAGCTTGAAAGGCAACTCCCATGACGATCGGCATTCGGATGCCGAAAAATTTATTCCCGATCACCTGTAAAAATGTTGCTAATCCGCAAGTGAATAAATCAATGGAGATTAAATAGGCAACTTCTGCTTCGTTTAAACCGATTGCAGGACCGACGATCAAAGGGACCACGACTGCCCCGCCATACATGGCAAGAACATGCTGCATGCCAAATGTCCCCAGCTTCCAGAAACCTAAATGCTTATTCATTTAAATATTCCTCCTTTGGTATTGTGATTGAGAGCATAACAATAGGTTGGAGAGCCTCGTAAATAAAGAATGGGCAGGTAGACTTTGGGGTGGGAAGCTTTTGGTTTCATTTTGTTCCATCACCTCTTTATGTTCCAAACTTTGAATTGTTGTTTTTGTTTTAGAAACGAAAAAAGCCGCAATTAAAAAAGAGGCGACATGCATCTTTTTAATTGCGGCTTCCTTAACCTCGGTCAACAAGGTTTAATGAAGGGCAATAACTGCTTCGGAACCTTATTGATTGAACAATAAAGTCTCCGATTTCCAGTAATTCATTCGATTGTTTTTATTAAAATGATAGGATTTCTTTTAATATTTTATATTTATGTAAGCGTTTTATAGTGACTATCATACATGAATAATTTAGAAAAGACAATATTTTTAGACATATTTTAAAAATAATTTTGGTAGATTCTGATATTCAGGAGGGGGAGGGGAGTTCAAATTTTTTTAGGAGAAGTCAATCTCGTAATTCAGAATGTAAAAAAGCCCGGACAATGCCGGGCTAGTACTGTTTAAATCATATTGTAACCCCAAAGCATGGCGAACAGAGTTCCAAAAATCGTCACGACTCCAACAAATAGCGCATAACCGATATTTGTGTAAAGTGTTTTGCTGTCGCCGTTTTCCTTCACATGCATGAAAAGGAATAGCTGCAGGCTTGCCTGTATCAATGCGGTTATAACAAGTATAGCCATTCCGGCTTTGAAGGGGATATCAAATAAGACAACAACCAGGGCAACAAGTGAAAGGATGAGTGAGAAGACGAATCCCATCACGTGTGGCAAGGGAAATAATTGTTTCATCTTACATCATTCCTTTCAGGTAGACGAAGCTGAATATGAAGATCCAGACAACGTCAAGAAAGTGCCAATAGAGTGAGAAAATAAATGATTTGTTGGCTGTTTCAGGTGTAAAGCCCTGCTTTTTCACCTGGATCAAAATGGCTATTCCCCATAGCAAGCCAAATGTAACGTGGGCACCATGCGTTCCTAGTAGTGTAAAGAGACTTGAAAGGAAGGCACTTGTCTGCATTGTTGCACCTTCGTGCACGTACGTGACAAACTCGGTGATCTCCACTCCAAGGAATACAAGACCTAACAATAGTGTGATCGAAAAGAATGCCAACATCGCTTTTTTTAAGCCGAGCCGCATGGCATGAATGCCGAGCCCAATCGTAAAGCTGCTCGATAACAGGACAATTGTTTCTACCATGACTGGTGTTAATTCGAAAATATGGCTGCCGCTGGGGCCGTTTCCTACATTGTTTTGCAAGGTGAAATAGACGGCGAACAGGGTAGAGAACAAGACGATTTCTGCTCCAAGAAAAACCCAAAAACCGATAACCTTCAATTGATTTTCTTCTGTACTGTATTCAAGAGGTACTGAATGATCGATCTTCACATTGCTTCACCTCGCGTCGTGTTTTCAGTCTTTTTGATTTCTTCGACTGATATATAATAGCCGTGGTCACGCTCGAATGAGCGATAGGCCATAGTGCCAAGAATGGCAATCCCTGAAATGATTGCCGGGATCCACAAGCTGAACACCATGAAGAATCCAAGGAAAAAGAAGATCACGCCCATAATGAAGGGCTGCCCATTATTGCTTGGCATGTGGATCGGCTCAAATGCTCCTTCTGCTAATGAGCGCTTTTCTTTTTTGGCAAACCAAAATTCATCCAATCTATGGATCTCAGGGACTTTTGCAAAATTGTAAACCGGAACTGGACTGTGTGTACTCCATTCCAAAGATCTGGCATCCCAAGGGTCGCCTGTTTCATCTCTTGGACTATAGCGGACACTGTAGTAAATGTTATAGACAAGCAGGATAAACCCGATTGCGAGACCGCACGCGCCAATAGCGGACAGCATATTCAGCGGTCCAAAGCCGGTGCTTGCAGAATAGGTATACATCCTTCTTGTCATTCCGTTCAATCCCAGTATAAAGAGAGGGAAGAACGTAACGTTAAAGCTGATTGCAATAAACCAGAAGGCAAGCTTTCCAAGCTTTTCATTCAAACGGAATCCGAACACTTTCGGGAACCAGTAATGGTATCCGGCAATTACCGCAAACACAGTACCCGGAATCAAGACGTAATGGAAATGGGCAACAAGAAACATCGTGTTGTGGTATTGATAGTCAGCACTTGCCATGGCTAGCATAACTCCGGTTACGCCGCCGATTGTAAAAATCGGAATGAAGGCGAGTGCATACAGCATTGGTGTCGTAAAGCTGATTTTTCCTTTTCGCAGTGTAAAGAGCCAGTTGAATATTTTTACCCCGGTCGGCACTGCAATGGCCATCGTTGTGATGGAGAATACGCTATTGACCATGACTCCGTGACCCATCGTATAGAAGTGGTGAACCCATACGAGAAAAGAAAGAACGGAGATGGCAATCATGCTGAACACCATGGATTTGTATCCATATAGGTTTTTACGAGCAAAAGTGGAAATGACTTCGCTGTAAATACCAAAAGCAGGCAAAATGACGATATAAACTTCAGGATGGCCCCAAACCCAGAACAAGTTGGCCCAAAGCATGTCCATTCCGCCATTTTGCATAGCAAAAAATTGAGTTCCGAATTGACGGTCAAGCATCATTAATGCAAGCGCAACGGTCAAAACAGGGAATGCGAAAACGATGATGACATTTGTGATTAAAATTGACCAACTAAACATCGGCATTTTCATCAATGTCATGCCTGGTGCACGCATTTTAATAATGGTGACAATAAAGTTGATTCCTGTCATTAAAGTACCGATACCGGAAATTTGGAGCGCCAAGGAATAATAGTTGTTTCCGACAGTTGGGCTGAACTCAAGGCTGGAAAGAGGAAAATAGGCTGTCCAACCAGCATCAGGAGATCCCCCGATAATAAAAGAAATATTGAACAGCATTGCTCCGGCAAAGAAGAGCCAAAAGCTGACTGCATTCAAGCGCGGGAAAGCAACGTCGCGGGCTCCTATTTGAAGCGGAACGACAACGTTCATCAACCCGATTACAAAGGGCATCGCCATGAACAGGATCATAATGACCCCGTGTGTTGTGAATATTTCATTGTAATGTTGTGCATCTAAAAGGCCGTTTTCTGGGATGGCCGTCTGAGCTCTCATTAAAAGAGCGTCAACTCCTCCGCGGAAAAGCATCAATAAAGCAGAAATAATATACATAACGCCGATTTTTTTATGATCGACTGTTGTCAGCCACTCCCGCCAAAGGTATCCCCATTTTTTAAAATAGGTGAGAGCAACGGGAATTGCGATGGAAACAAGTGCGATGGCTACCATTGAAGCGTAGATCATCGGCTCGCCAGTTACGAAAAATTCATCCCATTTCATTATTTTATCCCCTTTCAAGATTGGGTTTCATGGCTGAGGTTCTTATGATTCGTGTGCAGCATGTCCATGTTGCATATGATCATGTACATCTGAAGAGTCTGTATTCTTTTCAGCATCGTTATGATGATGGCCTGCGTCTTTACCCTCTGGAGCCGGCCTGAAATCTAGATGTGTTGACATATAGGTTTTTCTTCCAACGTGCGGTGTTGCTAACAGACTATCAAATTCTTTTTCTGTCAGTTTTGGTGCTGTATCCTTCACATCGCGAATCCAGTCCTGATATTCCTTATCAGTCATTGCCTGAGCTTCAAATTCCATATGAGCAAAGCCTTCACCGCTGAAGTTTGAGTTTTTCCCAATATATGAACCGGGAGTTTCTGCAACGAGATGGATTCTTGTCACCATATCGCTCATCGCATATTTTTGACCTGCAAGCTGAGGGATCCAAAAGCTTGTAATTGGCCCGTAAGAATATAAGCGGAATTCAACTGGTCTGTTTATCGGAAGGTTCACATAGTTTACTGTTTCGATTTGTTCTTCGGGATAGCTGAAATGCCATTTCCAGTTGGATGAAGATGCATATATAACCAGTGGCTTATCATCAGCGTAAGCTTTCGGTGCTTTCTCAACATCCCCCGTTGTACGTACAGTAACGACGGATAGTACGATCACAATGAGAATTGGAATGACTGTCCAAGTGATTTCAAGCCATTTGCTGCCTTCTTCGTGGGGAGGCTCATAGTCTTTGTCCAGTTTGGATGAACGATATTTTAAAAGCATGTAAGTATACAAAATATAGACGACTAATAAAATACCAATCATCATGAAGATAGAGAACAGAATGGTGTCAGATAATGTTTTTGCTTGCGGACCTTTCGGATCAAAAATCATTAATGAATTTTCACACCCCGAAAGGACGGAAGAAATCAAGACGGTAAGTGACAAAAGCAACCATTTAGTCTTCACGGAATACTCCCCTCATTTCATTCGGAATTGCGTGGAATTGTATTTGAGAATAGTAATAAACTTCAAATTTTTGTAAAACTCTTCAAGAAAATCCCATGCGAAAAAATAATATTCCTATCGACAAAAAAAGACAATAATTATAACGTCGTTGTCACAAAAGGTTCTTAGTATTGTATTTTTTGTGACGGTAATTATGGGGAATAATGGAATCCCATCCAGATATTTATAAAATTGTTATACTGAAATATCTAATTTTATGAAAAATTGGAAGTAGGAGAAAGAATTAAACTACTAGGGAGGGCGCACGGTAATAGGTAGGGGGATCATAAGGTGAAGGCAAAAAAAACTCCCCAGTCAGCTGCTGGGCAGTTTCTTTACAGTTTGCACTATGGTATTTCTTTCTTCATCCACACTTGTTTTAATGGAACTTTTTGGTCCGCAAATTCTTGTTTAAATCCGGCTTTTTCTAAAATGTTTATGAGGAACTGATTTTTTCCCGGCAGATTATAAGTTGATATAATGCGGGACTCCGTTTGTTGTAAATAATCTATCAAATACTGAAAAAGCTCTGGTTTGTTTGGTCTTCTTTCATCTGCCGCACATTGATAAAGAATGATGTTTCCATTCTTTTTTTGAAACAAGGCATACGCTGCCGCCTTCTCATTTTCATCCTTCATAACGATTGATTCTCCATTGCGGATGAAATTCCATAGTGTCTTCCATGGGGCATCATGCTGATAGAACGATAGTTCTCGAATGTCATGCGCGAGTCCGTGATGGATTGAATAACCTGGCATTTCTAACATACTATCTGGGTTATTTTCTTTACTTTCTGTTTTCTTCAAAAATACCAATTCATCTGCCACTCGGTATCCAAAACTCTCATATAGACGAATGGCGCGCTCATTGACGGTGAAAGCTTCTAAGCTTGCAGTATCGACATTTTCCTGTTTGTATAGAGCCACTGTTGATTCCATTAGCTTTTTTGCAATCCCTTTGCCCCGGAAAGAAAAGGCCACTGCAGTACCTCCGTTCCAGGCCACCCTTTTTTCATTCAATTCGTTGATTCCATTCAAAATAATTCCAGCGGGAAGGCCATTATAATAAGCGATAAAAGAATAATCGGGAGAGAGCTCGTCCCACCCTAATCTAAAAGTGAATTGGCTGACGGTCATTTGCATGTTTACATAATAATCAACAAATCCTTGATTCCAGACCTCGCAGGCATCCCTGATGGGAATGTCACTTAACTTTTTAATTTTTAACATCATCAATACCCCTGAATGTATATTTTCCTAAAAACAAGAGCGGTGGATATTTATGTTCGGTCTTCCGTCAAATATGTTTTTACATTTGGCGGCTCGTATGAATCAAATTGGTCCAGTAAGCTGGCGATCTCTACATCGACCAGCGCCATGTCCCGGAACTTTTCATCCAAAAACTTTTCTTTCAGCATGTGCTGGTATAGGGTGATGAGAGGGTCATAATATTGATTGATATTTAAAACGCCGCATGGCTTTTGATGGAGTCCAAGCTGTGACCATGTATAAATTTCAAAAAATTCTTCGAGTGTTCCGGGGCCTCCTGGGAGAGCGATGAATCCATCCGCAAGGTCCGCCATCTTTGCTTTTCTTTCATGCATGGAATCAACAATGATAAGCTCTGACAGGCGGGGATGGACAATTTCTTTTCTTTTTAAAAATTCAGGCATGACACCGATGGCATGTCCGCCATTTTCCAGCACTGAGTCTGCTACAGCCCCCATAATACCAACGCTAGCAGCTCCATAAACAAGGGTTATTTTTCGTTTGGCCAGTTCTTTGCCAACAGCTTTAGCTCCTTTTATATATGCATCGGATGCACCGGGTCTAGATCCGCAAAAAACTGCAACTGATTTTATCAATAGATAAAGCCTCCTTTTAATGAGATTATATAAAATGACCAATATTTTGTTAAACTTAAGTTATTCTTATATTAATAATTTATTCAGAAGCTTCGATGGACATGACCGTATTCGTTCGGATGCATAGGACCGAAACCGTTGATAAGTCTTGTTGATCAGCAATGGGAGTGAAATAATGCAGCAGGAGAACAAACAAACTACCGGTATGTATTTTTTATTATTATTGGTTCCTTTATTTTGGGGAGGGGCTTTCGGTGCAGCAAAGCATATTATCACAGAAGTGCCGCCGATTACAACTGCAGCATTTCGCTTTGGGCTGGCAGGCCTGATTTTATTTGCAGCAGCCCGGTTTAGCTCGGAATGGAACAGTACAAAAATAAAGGAACAATGGATGGCGCTGCTTTTGATGGCATTAACAGGAATTTTTGGATATAATGTTTTTTTCTTTATGGGGCTGGAATACACATCGGCCGTCAATGGATCATTAATCGTTGCCACGACACCCGTTTTTGTTACGCTCGGTGCTGTTCTATTTTTGGGAGAAACTTGGAGTGCCCGTTTAGGGCTTGGGCTCATTATATCGTTAACAGGGGTCTTCCTTGTCATTATTAATGGGTCTTTCCAAACATTAAAGGAATTACAATTTAATGCGGGGGATTTGCTTTTTATTGCGGCCCTTATTTGCTGGGTCGTCCACGGTTTGATTGGAAAAGTCGTCTTGGCAAAAGTCTCTCCTTTTTTGACAACAACTGTTACAACGATTGTCGGCTCCATATTCCTTACATTGCTCTCTTTATTGGAAAAAGGGTGGGGAAAGGTTTTAAGCATGTCATACCAAGCATGGGGTGAGATGGCATTCATGGTTTTTTGTGCATCCATCGTTGGTTTCTTCTTATGGAATAAAGGGATTCAGAAAATTGGTGCAAGTAGAGCTAGTATGTATATGAACCTTGTTCCAATAAATGCTGCGTGGATCGCTTTTTTCCTCTACGATGCATCCATCAGCTGGCAGCAAATCGCAGGAATGCTGATGGTCATATTTGGAGTCTATGTATCCACAACGAGCCAACATAAGAGAAAGAAAATAGAAATAAAAAAAGCAATATGAGAAGCGGGAGTATATCTTATGGATCATTTATTAATGAAATTGAGAGCATTTGTTCAAAGGCGAAAGATGGAAAAGCTTGCAGCCGTACCAATTGAATATGAAGATGATACATATAGGCTTCTTTTTGCGGAAAGCGGAGAAGAGGCAGGAGAAATCGTTCTTGATGTAAATGGACGGTTAAAGAAATTTGTGGAATTCGATGAGAAAAGGTTATTTGTGGTTAAGTCGAAAGAAGAGCTTTGTAGAATAGTTGAGAGGTTTCTTGAGGAGATTTTTCCGGATTCAATCCAGAAACTTCATCTGTCATCTATAGTGGATGTTGATGACTTTTACATATTCGATTATGTACAAAAAGATGATAAATTAGGTCTTTCTCTTCCTAATTCAGGTGTTTCTTTTTCCATAAGTATAAATGGGATTATTTTGGATATGACAAATGAGTTGGGGAATGTTAAGGCGGTCTATCCGGAGGAGCTTTTAACTGAGCAAGATGCCATGGAATTGTACCTGAAAGCTTTAAAGCCTCAGTTAAAGATTATGCAATATGATCAGGAAATGTATATTCGCGGGAACAATGAATTTAAATTAGTCTATGATTTTCTCAATACTGCTGCTTTGGATGTCAAAATGGACGGCGCGTTGACCAACCTTGAAGATTTGGGAATGGAAACATACGAATACGGATCTTTACCTCAATTACCAATAGCTGAGACCTCCATTTATCGGACTGTTGGTGCAGAAACGATGCAGAAAATATTAACTGCTGATTCAGACCAAGGCAAAGTCGAGGTCTGGAGCCATTTACCGGCTGGTCACCTTTTTAGTGAATATGAAGATACTGATTTGCTTGACTTAGATATTGGGATTGAGCATGTTATAAAAATGGCGTTTGACTGTGAAGACGGAAAACTGAACAGAATGATAACTGTCATAGACGAAAACCGTGATAGAAATCGAGTAAGTGAAGCTGTAGCATACGAAGCCGCTTTACGAATTCTTTTTAACCAATTTCCAGAAGCCCACCGGGTTTTCAAACTACGGATTGAGGAGGCTGGGCTGATTGAATATGAAGATGAGGAAATCACTCCTTTTGCTTTTCAGTTCAATTTTGTGCGTTTTGAGAATGGCATTCAAGTCGAAGGGTGCGAGGTATCCATTACAATTTGTGCCGCTACGGGGGAATTGTGTGAATGGTGTGTATGGGGAGAGGTTAATCAAGATTATAAGACATTGACTGGAGCTGAAACTGCTTCCGTAGAGGAGGCCATGAAGCTTTATGAATCGGCATTTTTCATGAAGCTCAATTGGGCCAAGGAAGAGGGCGAAGGGGATGATCCTTATTATGAATTGGTCTATTTGCCCGAATTTCAAGATTCTGGTGGAACGATTCACTGTATTGATGCAGAAACCCTTGAGCCTTGGATTGTTGATTCTTCCAGCTTGGAAGAATTCGAATAAGCATTGAAAGGATTTTGTTGCGCAGATGAAGATTCAAATTTTGTATGAAGACAATCATCTTCTTGTGGTGGAAAAGCCAGTGAATCTACCTGTACAGGAGGATAACAGTGGTGATAAGGATCTGCTTACAGCATTAAAAGAAGATATTAAGATTCGCTATGAAAAGCCGGGAAACGTATATCTTGGGCTTGTACATCGCCTAGATCGCCCGGTAGGAGGCGTGATGGTTTTTGCAAAAACCTCCAAAGCAGCTTCCAGATTGTCTGATGCAATCAGGAGGCAACAGTTCGAAAGGACATATCTTGCTGTTGTCAGGGGGGTTCCACAGGAAGAAGCCCGGCTCGTGCATTACTTATATAAAGATCAGCGAAATAATATCGTTAAGGTGGTTTCCTCTAATCATAAGCAAGGAAAAAAGTCGATTTTGGAATATAGAGTGCTCGGCATGGCGGAGAACCTCAGTCTGTTGTCTGTCAGGCTGCTTACTGGGCGTTCCCATCAAATACGGGTACAGCTTTCATCTATTGGCCATCCTTTGTATGGAGATCAAAAATACGGGCAGAATGTGAATCGTCCTGGGCAGCAAATAGCACTGTGGGCGAATACTCTTGAATTTGCTCATCCAACGAAAAAAGAAATGGTCAGATTCGAATCAAGACCGCCAAAAGAGTATCCTTGGGAACTGTGGCGGTAATGTAAATGTGAGATTCTAGTACTTACCTTCATATGATGCTGTCTACGGAGCATATTGCTCCATAGACAGCATTTCTTTTGCACCGATCATGTTATTCACACATCCAACAAAGAATGGCCCAATAAAAGTCAATCTAATTTAACAGATACCACACAACGTCCTCTTATGATGAAATGGAGAACATCAAAGGGAGGGACCTGCATGAACTTTCCGGTTGTAGAGTTCCCGTGGCTGGGAAATGGTACTGTCATAGCAATCATAGCTATTATTCATGTCATTATCAGTCATGGTGTGGCTATAGGGATTACAACGCTCATGGTAACTGCGGAATATCGTGCAATACAAACTAATAACGAGCAATTAAGGAATGTGGCAAGAAAGCTTAGTAAGTGGGTATTAATCTTAACTACAACAATAGGAGCCATTACAGGTGTTGGAATTTGGTTTTCAACGACAGTGATTCAACCTGACTCTATCGGCTCATTGCTGAGGATCTTTTTTTGGGCATGGTTTGTTGAATGGGTTGTATTTGTTACTGAGGTTGTTCTGCTCATTATTTATTATTACACGTGGGATAAGTGGGAAGGTGCTAAAAGGATCATCCATAACCGAATCGGTGTTGCACTTGCTATATTCTCATGGATCACTGCCGCTATCATTACAGGTATTTTATCAGCAAAGCTTACACCGGGCAGGTGGACGGAAACCTTTTCTTTTTGGAATGCCTTCTTTAATCCTACCTATTTGCCGTCTTTAGCTTTCAGGACATTTCTTGCTGTGATGTTGGCTGTTGCACTTCTATCTTTCCCAATAAAGATTTTTGTCAAGAACAAGTCACTTCAAGAAGATGTATTCAAGGTTTTGGGCTTTTGGACAGCCATTTGTTTGCCGGGAATATTAATTAGTGGGCTTTGGTATTTGCAGAGCATTCCCCCGGAAGCATATGACATGATTGTCTGGTCCACAGGAATGACTGATCAAGTGTTTAAAGTTCTGAATCTTTTGGGTCTGTTTGCTTTTGTGATTTTTGCTTTCTGGATGGTAATGAAGCCTAAGAAGCTGCCGCTTATTTTATCCATTGCAATATTTGGCACCTCAATGGCTTTTATCGCAGAATTTGAAGCAGTGCGCGAGTCTGTCCGAAAACCATTTATTATTTATGACTATATGTATGCCAACGGCGTTTTGGCAAAAAATGAAGAACTGTATAAAAAGGAAGGGTACCTTAAGCATTCTACCTTTTCAAAGGTCAAAGAGGTAACGGAGGACAATCGGGCTGAGGCAGGGATGGAACTATACAGGGGGCAATGCATGTCTTGCCACACAGTGGACGGCTGGAGAGAGAAGCGGGCATTTAAACAAAGGCTTGCTGGCTGGGACGAAGAAAGCATTGCATCGTATATCCAAACTCTCCATGAAACTAGACCGTTTATGCCACCATTTGTAGGAACTGAAGATGAATTGAATGCGTTGGCACACTATTTGGCTGAAGTGACTAAAAAAGAACCGGTATCCACAGCATTGGAGGGAAAGTGATATGTTGCAATTATTTTCCATCATACCGAAAGATATAGAACTAGCCATTCCTGGAAACATTGGTTTTTTTGAAGTGTTAATTGTAGTGAGCTTTCTGATGCATATTTTATTTGTCAACATTACTGTGGGCTCATCAACCCTTGCAGTATTTCAAGAAGTTAGAGGAATGCGGAAAAAAGAGAAGGTATTTGATGAGTTTGCTTTTCAATTGGCGAATCACACATCTATCCTAAAAAGTATTGCCGTCGTATTAGGAGTAGCGCCACTTTTGCTCATCAGTGTCATCTATACGCAATATTTCTACCCTTCAACGCTGTTGATTGGTAAGGCTTGGCTCTCACTCCTTATTATTTTAATCACCGCATTTCTGATTCTATATGCTTATAAGTTTCTTTGGAGAAAAATGGATAAAGGTGGTAAAAAAGTACTGCATGTTGCCATAGGTGCAAGCGGCAGTTTGCTACTTCTTTTCGTTCCGCTGATTTTCATTGTTAATGTTGTATCTATGCTATACCCGGAAATGTGGGCGGGGTCAAAAGGATTTTTTCATGGATTATTCTATTATCCTCAAATCTGGCAGCGGTATTTTCATTTTATTTTGGCTAGTTTTGCAGTTACGGGAATTTACCTCTATTTTTGGAATAACAGGCTGCAGAAAAAACTGAACACCCAATCCATGGAAAACAATAAAAAACAGGAAAAGTTCATAGTCTATGTACATGGGAAAAGGTTGGGTCTGCAAGTTGCGATTTGGACAACCTTACTGCAGCTTATTTTCGGCACCATCCTATTAATTAGCTTTGAACGGCCAATTATGATGCTGTATATGGGAGAGGACCTTTTGTTGACAACACTGTTGCTAGTGTCTATTCTTTTGACCTTGGTCATGGTCTTTTTCCTCTATCAATTGCAAAAGCATGATGTTAAACGATATCTGATGCTTTCGTTAACCACCTTTCTTGTTGTGTTAAGCTTGATGGGATGGATGCGTCATGAATTAAGGGAAAATTACTTGCAGCCGTATATTGATCAGAATCCACGGACTGCAAATGACATTGAAAGCAACTAATCACTTTTAAACAGTAGGGGTACTTTGTAAAATTAAAGACAAGTGAATGTATGATTTTATTATGATAATAACAACTTGTCTTTAATGTCACACATTTTATCAAATTTAAGTACATCCCTTATATATAGTGGTGTTCTGATTAGTAACGCCAATAACGGATCCTCAGTTGGATTTGCTTTTTTTATCAACATATATTAAAGTAGATAAATCTATTTACTAGTATTAAGAAAGGAGGCAAAAAGCCATGGGAACTGTTTTCAGAAGAATTGCAACAGAAGTAAAGTCATATTTACATTTAGGAGATTTACTTTCAATGGGACCAGTCTGTCCTTTTTTAAGCAAACTTCATATAGAGACCAGCTACCGGAAGCTTTTTGTCTTTTTATTTTAGAATCTGTAGAAAACCCTTAAATTGTTTGTGCATTTTGATTAAATACTAAGCAATAACTAGACGCAGGTTTTATATAGCGTCTTTTTTCGTTTTACAGGAGAAGAATTGAGAGGTGAATGTGTATACAGCCTCTTGTTGGATGAAATTCATGAAAAAGTGGTCAATGGTTCAGGTAAGAGACCACAAAATAACGAAAAACCAAGTTGTAATAATTGGTGTGATCCCAATAAAGGAGTTATAGAAAGGGTGAGACAATTGTTTAAAAATCTTAGGCAATATAGAAACGTCTCAGTGTTCCAAACGCTTCTAATTTAGAAAAATAATTAGAAGCGAGGAATAATAATATGAAAAAACAGAAAATCTTTAATAGATCATTTCTATTTTTATTTATAAGTAACTTTTTAGTTTTTATAGGGTTTGAAATGTTGCTCCCTATTTTACCAGCCTATTTGTTAAGCATGAATGCATCTTCCATTCAAGTTGGTCTAATGACAACATTATTTACACTAGGCGCTGTTCTAATCAGACCTTTTGTAGGGTACTATTTAATTAGTAACCAACGGAAAAGTCTTGCCATTATTGCAAGTGCAGCTTTAATGATTATTACAATGCTGTATCCTTTTCTTAATATTATTTGGCTTTTACTATTGTTACGACTTTTCCATGGCGCAGCGTGGGGAGTATCAACCACAGCCAATAGTACAATTGTAGTCGATTTAATTCCTAAGACACGGTTAGGAGAAGGTATAGGGTATTTTTCTATTTCAACAACGGTCGGGGCTATCATTGCGCCTAGTATAGGTATCCTTATCTATGACTCTTTTTCCTTCAATATTTTAATTTGGTCATCAGTAGTACTCAGTCTATTGGCAGTCATTGCGCTTCAATTTGTATATTCACCTACTCCTGTTAAACATGAGAAGCAACTATTTCAATTTTTTGAAGCGATTTTTGAAAAAGACGCATGGTTCCCAGCATTGCTGACTGTTATTACAACACTTGGTTTTGGAGCGATTATTACTTTTTTAGTTCTTTTTGGAAATCAAAAGGGATTAGATCATATTTTTCTATTCTTCCTTATCAATGCGACTGTCTCAACTTTACTACGTCCGTTTACAGGAAAGTGGTATGACGAAAAAGGACCTTGGTCTATCATCATTGTGTCAGCAGTGCTAGGATTTTTGTCACTTGTAATGCTGTCTTATACGACAAATAATCTTTATCTTATTATTGCAGCGATTTTATTTGGTGCAGGTTATGGAAATGTTATGCCATGTTTACAAACATGGACGGTTCAAAAGGTAAGTCAAGAAAAAAGTGGCGCAGCCAACGCGACCTTTCTTTCCAGTTTTGACGTCGGTGTTGGAGTTAGCGCATTTGTATTAGGGATTTTAGCTGAATGGATTAGTTTAGAGATGATCTTCCGGGTTGTTAGTCTAAGTTTTATTTTTGTTGCTGTTTTAGTCTATAAGGATTTTTTAAATGAAAAGAAAAGGTATAAAAATATATAAAATCGATATAAAAACAAATCCACTTCTATGTTAATAGAGGTGGGATTTTTTTGTTGATATACTTTTAACTTCATTCAGCAGAAGTCTCCCACTTCAGTAAGTGGTGAGATGAATGCCTATTGGTATTCCATTCAGTGGGGGTTCAAACCCCGGCTGAATAAAGTGAAAGCCTCCGGCGGATGCCACAGATTTTCAGAGGAAATTTATCGAGCTTAAGCTCGATAAAATCTAGGCGCAAATACGCCAAGGCGCATTTGATTAAAAGAATTTCCCCTTCTTTTTCATTTATAATGATAAGGAAGGTTCAACCAAGTTAAGCGAGGGAATAGAAATGAACAGTCAAACGGTATTGATTACTGGTGCATCCAGTGGTTTTGGGCTGCTGACCGCAATTGAACTGGCAAAGAAAGGCTTCTTTGTCATTGCAACAATGAGAAACATGGAAAAATCAGCCTATATTAAACAGTTGAGCAAGGAAAGTCATGTAGAAGGACGACTGGAATATTTGCAGCTTGATGTGGCAAGTACAAAATCCGTAGAAAATTTCTCGTATCAATTGCGGGATCTTCCCCCAATTGATATTTTAATAAACAATGCCGGCTTTGCGCTTGGCGGCTTTTGCGAAGATGTCAGTTTAATAGAGTATAAAGAACAATTTGAAACGAATTTTTTTGGAGTGATCTCTGTTACACAAGTAGTTCTTCCTTATATGAGACAACGAAAAAAAGGGAAAATCATTAATGTGAGCAGTATTTCGGGGAGAGTGGGATTTCCGGGATTGTCTCCATATGCTGCTTCAAAAAATGCATTGGAAGGCTGGAGTGAATGTTTGCGGCTGGAAGTAAAGCCATTTGGAATAGATGTTGCTTTAATTGAACCGGGATCGTTTAAAACTTCGATTTGGTCTACTGGCAAAAAAATAGCCGAGAAGTCCAAAGCCGATGATTCTCCTTATGGCCAATATATGAATGCCATAGAAAGCGAACTGGAACAAGGGCAAAACAAACTAGGAGATCCCGAAGAAGTTGTCCAGCTAGTAGTAAAATTATGCAAGAAAAAAGATATAAGGAAGCTCCGGTATCCTATCGGCAGTGGGGTGAAAACAGCGTTGTTTCTAAAAAATATACTCCCTTGGACGGTGTGGGAAAAGGTGTTTTTTAAGAAACTAAAAATAAAATAATGCTCTTAGAGATTCTACTGACAAATGGCTTGAATTTTATGTTGAGTGGATGATGGTCCTTCCGAGTTGTTTATCATTTCCTGACAGAAGACTCCCACTTCAAGGAATATAAAGGGCGGAGCCCAATGAGTAAGTGGGAGATGAATGTCAGTTGGCGATAGCCGAAACGGGTATCATTATGATAAAATGGAAACAAACGTTCTTGTTGAGGTGGAATTAATGTTAGTCAACAAAGCGTACAAATTTCGCATATATCCAAACCAAAAACAAGAAATCCTCATTGCTAAAACAATCGGCTGTTCACGTTTCGTATTCAATCATTTTTTAGCAAAGTGGAAGGATGCCTACAAGGAAACAGGCAAAGGATTAACCTACAATTCTTGTTCTGCTGAATTACCACAACTAAAAAAGGAATTAGTATGGTTAAAAGAAGTTGACAGCACTGCGATTCAATCTTCACTTAAAAACCTTGCTGATTCGTATTCGCGATTTTTCAAGAAACAAAACAGAGCACCTCGCTTCAAATCTAAAAAGAACAAAGTGCAATCCTATACAACCAAGCACACGAATGGTAATATCGCCATTGAAGGTAACAAAATTAAATTGCCTAAACTTGGTCTTGTTCGTTTTGCAAAAAGTCGTGATATAGAAGGTCGTATTCTTAACGCAACTGTTAGACGTAATCCAAGTGGCAAATACTTTGTGTCCGTCTTGGTTGAAACAGAAGTACATGAGTTGCCTAAGACAGGTTCTTCTATTGGCGTTGATGTTGGCTTAAAGAACTTTACGATTCTTTCTAACGGAACAGAATACGAAAACCCTAAATGGTTTCGTAAACTTGAAGAAAAATTAGCGAAAGCACAACGCATTCTTTCCAGACGACAAGAATTAGCATTCAAACGAAAATGTAAATTAGATGAAGCAAAAAATGTTCAAAAACAAAAACGTAAAGTAGCACGCCTCCATGAAAAAGTCACAAACGCAAGAACAGACTACTTACATAAAATCTCTACTGATATTGTCAANTAAACTGGAAGAAAAATTAGCGAAAGCACAACGTATTCTTTCCAGACGCCAAGAATTAGCAATCAAACGAAAATGTAAATTAGATGAAGCAAAAAATGTTCAAAAACAAAAACGTTAAGTAGCACGCCTCCATGAAAAAGTCACAAACGCAAGAACAGACTACTTACATAAAATCTCTACTAATATTGTCAAAAACCACGACATCATTGGTATTGAAGATTTGCAAGTATCAAATCTATTGAAAAACCGCAAATTAGCGAAAGCGATTAGTGAAGTATCGTGGTTACAATTTAGAACGATGCTTGAATACAAAGCAAAATGGTATGGCAAGCAAGTAGTGGCTGTGTCAAACACATTCGCAAGTTCTCAACTATGTTCATGTTGTGGTTACCAAAATAAAGACGTTAAGAATCTAAATCTTCGTGAATGGGACTGTCCATCTTGTGGCACACATCACGATAGGGATATTAACGCAGGACAAAACCTTAGAAACGAAGCTATAAGACTTCTAACCGTAGGAACTACGGGGATAGCCTAATCAAAACTTTCGGTTACGAAGGTGTTCTTAGGAATCTCCCACTTCAAACAGCTCGTAAGAGCGTTAAGCGGGAGTAGTTCAAAATAAAAGAAAACGGTTTACAAATATATATTGACATACGTTTAATATATAGGTAATATGAATTCAAGACGTACAAAATTTACTTTCCGGATTAATTACCATTTTTCGGTTCAGGTAAAATAGTGCGCAACCTTATCACATCGTTAAATAAGAAGACTGCCGAATCTGTCAGCCAGCGGCTCTAACCGCGGGACAAACGCAGAATAAACCAGTCGCACATCTAACCCTTCTTTTTTGTTGGGCTGATGGCGGCTGGTTTTTTTACACCGGTTTTCTGATTCAACGGACAAATGATTCTTAGGAGGAAAAGAACATGTGTCTCGCTAAATCAGGTTGTAAACTATGCGGCAACTGCAAAGGCTCTAAAGCGGCAAAAAACGAAAAGAAAAAGTGAGGAGCCAAACACAAAGAGAGCAAGGGAAATGATCCCTGCTCTTTTTGTGTTTCGTGACTTTTTTTCAAAAATGAAGAAACCGTGTTACCGGGTTTCTAAATATATCCATTTTTAATTGAAGCTTTCTGCTTTTTTCTTTCCTTGTTCTATAGCAGCGAGTGCCAGCTTTTGAATCGTCATATCATCCATTGGCGGATTGTGAAGGCCAGCTCTGGCATCACGATAATACCTTTGCAGCGGGTTGGAGCGTTGCAGGCTTTTGGCACCGGCTATGCGCATCGCTTTATCAATGATCGAAATTGCCGAGTTGGTTACAGTATGCTTCACTGCTCCGAGTTCGTTGGCAATCAACGGCCGTCTCTTCTCATCATCATATGCTTCGGCAACATTATATAGGAAATGTCTTGCTCTCATCAGCTCAAGTTCTATTTCACCCAATAAACGCTGCACATTCGGGAGTTCACTGATTGTTCCTTTAATGCTGTTTGGCGAATGTTCATTGGCAAATTGGATGGCATAATCTCTTGCGGCTTGTGCAATTCCGAGATAACAAGCAGGAATGTGCATTACCCATCCATTGATTTTGTTTCCACGCGGACCGTCATTGATTTCGACAAGCATGGAATCATCCACTTTGACGTTTTCCAAAATCAAATCATGGCTTTCCGTACCTCGCATGGAGATAACATCCCAAGTTTCTTCAATAGAAAGGCCCTCCGTATCTTTATGCAACAAGAAGAAACCAATCGCTTGTTTTTCTTCAATCCAGACGGAGGTGAGAAAATAGGTCAATGCAGGTGACATCGTCGTAAAATTTTTCCTTCCATTAATGACCCAGTGTCCATCCTTTTGAACTGCTGTTGTTCCTGGGCGTCCACCTCTTGTCGGGCTGCCTGTCTGGGCTTCACTTACAGCACGGTTGACGAGTGCTCCGTCTAGTACTTCCTTTGCAAAAAAATTCAATCGATCTTCACTCCAGAGCTTTTTCTCGTAAAGCTCGCCAACCGTTCCGAGGTGCCAGCCGATGGAAAGCCCAGTAGCCGAGTCAAAGCTGGCGATTGTCTCTTGAAAAAGCACCATGTCATATACCCTTAATCCTTCTCCACCGTATTCCTTGGTCAAAGTCAAGCTTGTATAGCCCATCTCAACCAGCTCTTGAATGTTCCCTTTGGGAAATCTAGCCTGCTCATCCGTTTCAGCAGATATGCTTTTAAATGCCGCCTCTTTTGTATATAAATTATCCAGCCATTGCTTTTGAATAGCGTTTTTTATAAATAAGTCTTTCATCTCTTCACCTCTAATATTGTATATGCATAAGATGCTTAAAATTAACAAATCCCATTAGTTTGATTGGTTTTAATCTTATCGAACTTGATTTTAAGCGTCAAGCCTTATCAATTCAGTGGGAATAAAAGGTTTAATCCTTACTTTACAACTAAGAATAGTTATGATAATCTTTGGGTTAAATTTAAGAAATAAAAAGCAGGGATCAATATGATTAAGTTAAAAAATATTAACAAACAATTTCAAAAGAACCGTGTGTTAAAAGGAATTGATCTCGACGTGGAAAAGGGGGATGTTTTAGTCATTGTGGGTCCGAGTGGATCAGGGAAGACCACCTTGCTCCGGTGTATCAATTATTTGGAACGGCCTGATGAAGGTTCCATAACCATTGACGGCTTCACTGTCCAAGGGAAGCATGCTTTAAAACGTGACGTGCTTGCTTTAAGAAGAAAGACAGCGATGGTTTTCCAGCATTACAACCTTTTTAAAAATAAAACGGTATTGGAAAACGTAATGGAAGGTCTTATTGTGGCTAAAAAGATCCCCAAAAAGGAAGCGAAGGAGATTGGTGTCTCTTTATTGGAAAAAGTCGGTTTGGGAGAAAAATTGAATGAGTATCCTTTGCAGCTTTCGGGGGGACAGCAGCAGCGTGTAGGCATTGCCCGGGCGCTGGCATTGAATCCGTCCGTCATATTATTCGATGAACCCACTTCTGCTCTTGATCCTGAGATGGTTGGCGAGGTATTGGCCATAATTAAACAGATTGCCAATGAAGGGATTACCATGGTTGTCGTCACTCATGAAATTGATTTTGCACGGGAAGTGGCCAATCGTGTCGTGTTTATGGATGGGGGACATATCATTGAGCAAGGCTCTCCAGAAGAAGTATTGATACATCCGAAGCACGAACGGACGAAAAGATTTTTAAAAAGACTGGTTAAAGAACCGGATTATATGATTTAGGGAGGAAAATGTGAATGAAGAAGTTATGGGCAGGAGCAGTTGCATTGTTTGGACTTATCTTATTTATTTCAGGCTGCTCTCAAAGTACGACAAAAGAATCGGATGGAAAAAAAGTGATCAAAGTGGCGATCAGTGACGAAGTCAATCCGCCATTTTTATATGCCGATGAAAAGAATGAACCGATTGGTTATGATATAGATTATATGAAGGAAATAGAAAAAAAGCTTCCAGATTATAAGTTCGAATACATTTGGGGAGAGGAAGAATCCAATCTCGTTGGTGTGGACACAGGGAAATATGATTTCGCCATCAACTGGTTCTTCAAAAATCCAGAACGACAGGAAAAGTTTTTATATTCGGAGCATGAGTTTGGGTATTCATTGACTTCTTTGATAACGAAAACAGACAGAGATGATATTAAAACATTAGATGACATGGTCGGTAAAAAATTTCCTCCAGTATCGCCAAGCGGAGGCTTGCGTGCCATTTTAAATGCATATAATGAACAGCATTCCGACAATCCATTGACTTTAGAAAGCATGGAATCCCCATCAAATGCGGAGAATTTGAAAATGGTAGACAAGGGGAAAGCTGATGCCATGTTCATCAATGTCACGACATTTAACGAAATCCAAAAGGAATTGAACCTTGATTTGAAGGTCGGAGGGGTCGTTTCCAAAGAGCCGATTTGGACAGTTTACAATAAAGATAACACAGAGCTTGCGAAAGAGATGGATAAAGCCACTGTCGAACTGATTGAAGATGGAACCTTATCAAAGCTTGCTGAAAAATGGTTTGGAGTAGACTTCTTCCAAGATCTTGAATACATCAACGAAGAAGGCTTTAACTTTGAGAAATAATCCGACTTTCCGTATTGGGTTGCTCAGCAACTCAATACGGATTTTCATTAGGTGGTGAATGAATATGACTTCCGGGCTCGCAGGCTGGGTTGATCTACTTATCAAAGTACTTGAAAAGCTTCCGCTCACTCTTTTGATGTTGGGGCTATCATTATTCTTTTCTATTATTCTAGGAGTGTTTGTTGCCATTATCCGGATTCAAAAGCAGCCTGTACTCTATCAGATCGCAACGTTTTATTTGTCATTTACCCGGTGTACACCGCTGCTTGTTCAGTTGTTCCTTGTTTATTTTGGACTGCCGCAGCTGCTTTTAGCTTTTGGCATTGATATTAATGGATGGGACCGGCTTGTATTCCTTGTGATCGCATTTTCGTTCCATACCGCTGCTTATTTATCTGAGGTGTTCCGGTCAGCGTACCTTGCTGTAGGCAGGGACCAGTTGGAGGCCGCATACAGTGTTGGAATGAGCTACCCGCAGGCCTTGTTCAGGATTATATTACCACAGGCATTTGTTGTGTCTTTGCCTAATCTCGGCAACAATATTATTGAACTTTTAAAAGATACATCCCTGGCTTTTACAATTGGTATTATCGACATTATGGGACAGGTGAGGATCATTCTTGGAAATAACCACGGAATGGGAATGTTCCAGATCTATGTCGTGATTTCCTTGGTTTATTGGGGGACTTGTATTTTGATAGAAGCCATTATCGGCTACCTGGAAAAAGTATTTAAAAAAGGCCGCGTCAGTTTATCAAGGCAATAGAGGGGAGGCGAGACATTGCTCTTGTCTATTATCAATCTGGAATTTGCGATTGAGCAAATTCCGGAAGTATTAAAAGGGGTGCCTGCGACCCTTGCCATTGCAGTGGTTGCCATGATCTTCGGCCTGATTTTTGGACTGTTGATCGCCCTTTGCAGAATTTATAAACTTCCGGTATTGAACCGGCTTTTTATCGTATATATTTCCTTTATAAGGGGAACGCCTCTGCTCGTACAGTTATATGTATTTTTTTACGGCGTACCTGTTCTTCTAGAATTTTTGAATGAACAGGTGGGTACAAATTTCGATGCTTCCAATATATCTCCATTAATCTATGCTTTTATTGCCTATACATTAAACACTTCAGCTTATCAGGCGGAAATTTTTCGTTCTTCCATCAATGCGATCAGCGCTGGACAGATGGAAGCGGCGCATTCAGTTGGAATGACAACGGCACAGGGGCTTTGGAGGATTATATTGCCGCAAGCTTTTGTCGTGGCCCTTCCCAATCTCGGCAACACTTTTATCGGTCTAATCAAAGCGACTTCGTTGGCTTTTGCCGTGAAAGTGGTTGAGATCATGGCGATAGCCAAAATTATTGCTAATGATGGTTACAGATTCCTGGAAATGTATCTGGTTGCTTCTCTTGTATACTGGATCATCTCTTGGGTGTTTGAAGTGCTGTTTGTAATGGCTGAAAAGAGAATGAGACGTTATGAGGAGCGGATTGAGGGAGAGGCGGCATCCTGACCCTACAAGTGGGCGAGGAATCCTGAATGTTCATTATAGATAGGGAATGGTAAAAAGAGCATTTGAAGGTGCTCTTTTTACTCTTCGTCTGTATCCTCAGAATGCTTTTTTCTTAAATAGTAAATATATGAATAGGGAGCCAGAGTACACAAGAAAATAACTCCACCTACCACAAAACCATCTTTTGGCCCGCTTTCTGGTGACAGTGTGATTAAAAATCCAAGACCTATGGTGATAAGTAGTATGATCATTACAGTTTTGAAGTAGGAACCCTTTTTAATTTTTTTATCTGGATTTTCGTGTTCGATGGAAATGCTCATTTGTAAATAACCTAATACGATTGCAGTCAGCATAAATACTATCCATAAAGGTTGACTCGTCATACCTGAAATACCGTGCTTTATAGCTGTATACAGCAATATCCCTATCACTCCTAAGCTTTGAATAAAAAAAGCTATTCGTATATTTTTCAAGTTCTTTATCATTAATCTTTCATCAGTAATTTTTTTCATCATTTACTCTTCACCTTTCTTCCCAGAATAAATCATTTAAGGTTTTATTAACTGCGTAGCAGATTTCAAGGCATAATTTTAATGTTGGATTATATTTTCCTTTTTCAATTAAACTGATTGTTTGGCGGGTAACTCCAATTTTTTCTGCCAATTGCTGTTGGGTTAAATCAGCCTGAACACGAGCAAGTTTCACTTTGTTACTCACTTTACGACCTCCTTAACACTGATTGTAACATATACATTACATTTTGTAATATATATATTACAATCAGTAGAAGAAAAAACGGACCTACAACGCTATGCTGCATGTCCGTGATATCAGATAGTAACACGAAATGTTGATTCGGGCTCTTGTTACATCAAGTTGTGTATTCCCCGTTGATTTTTACATAATCATACGACAGATCGCATCCCCATCCGGTCGCTTTCCCCTGACCGTTTCCAAGTGAGACCGAAATGGTGATCTCATCGCCTTTTAGGTAATTTGAAAGTTCCTCCAAGTTTGAGTCGGTTGGTTCACCGTTACTGAATACTGTAATATCGCCGAATGCCACGGATACCATTTCCACATTAATAGGATACTCAGCATTGCCGATAGTAGAGATAATTCTTCCCCAGTTGGGATCGGCTCCAAAAATGGCTGTTTTAACCAATGGTGAGTTGATGATTGATTTCACCATTACTATGGCCTCTTCATCATTTTGGGCTCCGCCAACCTGTACCTCGACAAGCTTTGTTGCTCCTTCTCCGTCTCTGGCTAGGTCTTTCGTAAGACTAATTAGCATATCCGTCAGAACCTGTTCAAACTTTTGAAGGTCAACCGGGCCTGCAAGACCATTTGCCATAGCAGCAACTGTATCGCTTGTACTCGTGTCACCGTCTATGGATACCACATTAAAGGAGACATCTACTGCCTGTTTTAACATGGCCTTCAGTGTTTCTGGTTCAATTTGTGCGTCTGTCATGATATAACTGAGCATCGTTGCCATGTTCGGCTCAATCATCCCGGAACCTTTGGCGATGGCACACAAAGTGACGCCGTCAATTGTTTCTGAACGATATTTGGCAAAAGTGTCTGTCGTCATAATGGCTTCAGCAGAATCCTTTAAGCCATCTTTCTTCATTTCGCTTTTTAATCCTGGTATCCCCTCGATAATTTTTTTGACCGGCAGCGGAACTCCGATTACACCTGTTGAGGAGGGGAGGATATCTGCCGAGCTAATGTCTAATTCGTCAGCAACCGCTGATATGATCGTATGAACATCTTCAATGCCCTGTTTTCCAGTTGCAACATTTGCGTTTTTGCTGTTGATAACAAAAGCTTGAAGGTATCCGTCTTTAATATGTTCCTTTCCGACTGTTACGGGCGCACCACAAAACTGGTTTTTTGTGAACATGGCAGTCGCTGCTGCACGCGCTTCGGAGTAAATGACAGTAAAATCAGGTGTATCGTCCTTTATGCCGAGTCTTTTGGCACAAGAATAAAAACCCTTCGGAAGCAAGGTATGTTCCATTGAAAATTCTCCTATCATAATTAAATTGTATTAATGATATTATACAGCGGTCTTCATAAAATGAAAGGGATAATTGAATATTTATTAGAAAAAATGAATAATTATTTAAAAATATATTGACTTTCCGTTTTCAATCGGTAAGATTAACAATATATATTGAATCAAAAGGTGATGGAAATGATCGAAGTCCGCAAAGCAGTTCTCAAGGATATTGATAGAGTCTACGAGCTTGTCAACCAGTATGCCGATGAGGAGCTGCTGCTTCCGAGAACGCGTGAATCTCTAATTATTAATATACAGTCCATTTTTGTAGCGGAAGAAGGGGAGGAAGTTCTCGGCGTTGCCTGTCTTGCTGTACTTGGCCAGGACATGGCGGAGATTCGGTCTCTTGCTGTTGATGGGAAGGCACAAGGACGCGGAATTGGAAAAATATTAGTAGAAAAAATTGTCGGAGAAACAAAAAAATTGGGAATTTCCAAGCTGATTTCACTAACCTATCAAGTCGCGTTTTTTAAGAAATGCGGTTTTGATATTATACAAAAGGAAGAAATGCCGCAAAAGGTTTGGACAGATTGTATCCATTGTCCAAAATTTCCAGCATGTGATGAAGTCGCGATGGCTATCACCTTTTAACGGGTTAACAAGAAAAAATGTCGAATTCTTGAAGATAATTAGATTGACAGTCACTTTACATAGTTGCTATAGTTATAACGTCATAGATAATTCATGACTGAATAATACTATTTAAGAAGGACTGTCAAATCTAACCGGACTTTGTTGAAGAAGCAAAGCATAACGTAGATTTAGAGCCAGTTTACTTAATAAATGACCGTACTGTACAGCTTCACTGTCAAGAGGACATTTAAAGTAGAACTGGCTTTTTCTATTGGTTAGGAAAGCGTAAACAATAAGGGACAATAAAAGTTCAGGAATTGTCTTGTGCTTTTCTTTGTGCTTTGCATTTTTCGATCGAAAGAGGGGGAGGTTTATTCATTAGGGAGTAGGCCGAATGGCTTGTGAAAGGCGCCGTGCCAGAGGGGAATGAATACATTAATTTCGCTGGAGGCATTGGATCCAAAACAGCGTCCATCATCTCCGCGAATCGTCAATGCTATTTAAGACCAACTGTCTAAGTTCATACACCAGTGTTGTGACGCCTTATGGTTATACATCCAACCGAAACCTGGAGATTTTCAAAAAAGACAATGCTTGCAACCAGTGGTGCAAAGGCAAATGAAAACGCAATTAAATGAGCAAATCAGAAATCGCAATGTTTGACTATGTCCTTTCACTGACGGGTGTTTTTGACAAGAAAACTTAAACCTTCTCGGGTCACTACAGCATCCCTGCTACAGAAGTGATCGGTTACTTGGATGAAACTACCTGCAAACTTCTTTTAGTTTGAAGTGGACGCTGTTTGAGATGGGATTGAAGAGAAATCTGTTGGATTGTAGCGTGTGAATGGATAAAAATTCAATCAGTCTTTAACGGATTAAAGGGTCAATGTGAAACAATCGGTGATGAATGCGGTTTAGGCCGATGTGTGTGCCATCGAACTTGTCATGGACAAAAACAGCCTGAAAAGGACTTACTCCCAATAGCGTACAGGAAGGCCCGATTATATTAAGATCAGGTCTTCGTTACAGTGGCTTACGCTACCTTCCTCCTTTGACAATGGACGAAAAAATCGACAAAGGATTAGCTATCTTAGAACGAGTCATAAAAGCTTAATCAAAAGAACGAATGAACACTTAGGGAGAGTGAATATTGTGACAAATTACTTGAACTTTATTAATGGAGAATGGGTTAGTGCTTCTTCTGGAGAAAAACATGAACACTTTAATCCTGCCAATCCATCTGAAAGCATTGGATTTACTGAAGTTTCAACTGTAGAAGATGTAGAAAAAGCGATTGAGGCTGCAAAAGCTGCCGCAGCAGGCTGGAAAGCCATGTCTTCAGTCAATCGAGGTGAAATCCTCCGAAAAGCAGCTGATATTTTAGAAGAGCGCGCTGATGATATTGCAAAAACAGCTACTCAAGAAATGGGTAAAAGATTCATCGAAACTAAAGGTGAAGCACTTAGAGGGGCATCTATCCTAAGGTACTATGCTCAAGAAGGAATGCGCAAAAAGGGCGAAGTTCTTCCTTCAGCGGCTAACGGAACTACTTTGCTTGCAGTACGTGTACCTGTTGGAGTTGTGGCAGCGATCACACCTTGGAATTTCCCGATTGCTATTCCAATTTGGAAAATGGCTCCTGCTCTTGTTTTTGGAAACCCAGTCGTATGGAAACCAGGGCAAGAAACAGGAATTACAGCCACAAAAGTGGCAAAAGTATTTGAAGATGCAGGGCTACCTGCCGGAGTTCTTAACCTCGTATTGGGTAGAGGCTCTGTAATCGGCGATGTACTTACAACGCATAAAGACGTAGCGGCAGTTACTTTCACGGGGTCAAATGCGGTTGGTCAAAATATCGCAAAATTAGCGACTGCTAATGGAAAGAAATTCCAACTTGAGCTTGGCGGTAAAAACCCTGCCGTTGTTCTTGAAGATGCAAACCTTGATCTTGCTGCACGCCTTGTTGTGGAAGGTGCTATGAAGCAAACTGGCCAGCGCTGTACTGCAACAAGCCGCGCTTATGTCGAAGCGAGCATTTACGATGAGTTTGTTGAGAAAGTAATTGAAAATGCGAAGCAAATCACAATTGGAGATGGTCTCCAAGAGGGCATCACAATGGGACCTGTTGCATCCAAAAAGCAGTTTGACACAGTTACTGGCTATATCCAAAAAGGTAAAGATGAAGGGGCTGAACTTCTATATGGAGGCAGCGCTTTAGATATCAATGGAGGATATTACATCGAACCAACAATTTTTGGAAATGCTACTCACGAAATGTCGATTGTGAATGAAGAAATCTTCGGCCCAGTTGTAGCACTGATGAAAGTGGCTGATTATAACGAAGCACTTCAAAAAGCCAATGATACAATTTACGGATTAAGTGCTGCTGTATTCACAGATAGCCTTGAAAAAGCCTTCCACTTCATGGAAAACAGTGAAGTTGGAATGGTTCAGATCAATGGTGAAACTGGTGGTGCGGAACCACAGGCTCCGTTTGGTGGAACAAAAGCTTCAGGCCAAGGCCCGAAAGAGCAAGGACAGTCAGCAGTTGAGTTCTTTACAACAAATAAGACTGTAACTATTAATCCATATACCAAGTAATGACATAAGCGAAAGCGCCGTTGTTCCACAACTGCAACAGAGAATTGACTTAACCTTGTGGAAATCGGTGTTGCAGCTAAATGTTGTATCAATGATAATGAAGTTTTTATCATTTTCTTTAATGAAATCAATTACCTGCCGAAAGTGACAGTCTTTCGGCAGGAACCTTCAATTAAAGAGCAAGCATCTGTCTGTAGGCATCTCTAGCAATCTGGAAAAGCACGGCTATGAAATGATCAGATTGACTAGGGGAAAGCCTGTTAGTCGATTGACACTGGTCTAAACAACGCCGCACTACTTTGGATTTGGGAGGCTTAGACAGGGCATCCTGTCGCTTCGCTTGCATGAGTACTTCCTGTGCGTCGGTGGCATATGAACGCCACCCCAGAACGCAACATGTCTATATCCGATAAATAAATCGGGACAAGAAAATCAAGACTTTCAGAGCTATAGAGAAAAACGTAAGCTTTTTTTAATATTGGACAACAATCAAAGCACTTGTTGGCACCAAGTCTGCTTTGTGAGAAAGTGCTTTTTACTAGAAGGAAGAATATAACAAAGGAGAAAGAAAATGGACAATAATAAGCAAGAGGTTCAAAAGGTATTATCCCGTTGGGACGTCCTATTTTTAGCTTTTGGCGCCATGATTGGATGGGGCTGGGTCGTTATGTCCGGAGAATGGATTCTTGGGGCTGGTACAATCGGTGCAATGATCGCATTCGTTTTAGGTGGAATACTTGTAATTTTTGTTGGTCTAACTTATGCCGAACTTGCATCTTCTATGCCTACTACAGGTGGAGCACTTATTTATGTTTTTAGGGGTGTCGGGCCAAAATCAGCTTTTATAGCAGCGTGGATGCTCGCACTTGGGTACATTTCAGTTGTAGCTTTTGAAGCCGTAGCGCTTCCAACAGTTATTGAATATATATTCCCAAATTATAAAGTAGGCTATATGTATACAATCAATGATTATGAAGTTTACGCTTCATGGGTATTAGTTGGTGTTGGGGCCTCTATTTTTGTAACAATTATTAACTATTTAGGTGTAAAATCTGCAGCCTTCCTGCAAATGGTTTTAACTATTATTATTGCACTTATCGGTTTATTGCTTATCTTTGGTGGGGTTTTCAATGGAGAAGCAGCCAATTCAGACCCATTGTTTGTTGGCGGTATTGGCGGTATCATGGTTGTTGCTATTATGACACCTTTCATGTTTGTTGGATTTGATGTTATTCCTCAAACTGCTGAAGAAATGAATGTTCCTGCTAAAGCTATTGGAAAAATCCTGATTTTGTCGGTTGTTTTGGCTGTTATTTGGTATGTTGCGGTCATACTGGCTGTTGCTTTGGGATTAGACAAGGATTCTATGGCTGCTTCAACACTTCCAACTGCTGATGCCATGGTTGCTATTTTTGGAAGTGACATTTGGGGAATTGTATTGATTCTTGGTGGTATCGCTGGAATTCTCACAAGCTGGAACGCCTTTATTATTGGGGGAAGCCGTATCTTGTATGCAATGGCAGATAAAAAGATGATTCCTGCCTGGTTCGGTAAACTTGATGCTAAGCATGGTACACCTACAAATTCCGTATTATTCATTGGTGCATTGGCTACTGTAGCTCCATTGCTTGGCCGACCTATGCTTGTCTGGCTTGTAGATGCAGGTGGACTCGCTATTGTTATCGGTTATTTACTAGCAGCTGTTGCTTTCGTACAGCTTCGTAAAAATGAGCCGAATATGGTGCGGCCTTTCCGAGCTGGAAAATCAAGTATTGTCGGATGGATTGCGATCATCTTGAGTATTTTCTTTGTTATTCTTTACATGCCAGGTATGCCAGCAGCTCTAGTATGGCCATATGAGTGGGCTATTTTCGCTGGATGGACAATTCTTGGTATTATTCTCATGATTGCAATGAGGGAAAACTTCCCTAAAGAAAAACTGAAATATATTGATAAAGAATAAAACGACGGGGTCAGACCCCCAGCACGTTAAAGTGGTAGCATATTAACGCAGTGGGGGACTGACCCTAATATTGATGAAATTGAATCCAATCTCACGAAGATTGGATTCAATTTTTTTGTTTTTCTCCCTTGAAAGCCATATTTTTGTATGATAAACTCTAAATTGTATCCAAAGTGAATTGAGGTGGATATTTTGCCAGAGAAATTGGCACAACATAAGTCGACAGTTGTTAAAAATGTCACGAAACGCCTGAGAGAAGTCATTTTGGACGGTACTTTGAAAAAGGGTGACCGGTTGATTCAGGAAGAGTGGGCAGAGAAGCTGGAAGTCAGCAGAATGCCGATTCGAGAAGCACTTACACAACTGCAAATGGAAGGGCTCGTAGAAATCGTCCCTCACAAGGGCGCAGTTGTCACCCCTATTACAAAGGAGAATATAGAGGAAATATACTATATTCGGTCTATGCTGGAAGGGCTCGCAGTAGAAAAGTCACTTCCGTATTTGACGGATGAGGACAAGCAGGATTTGCATGATATCGTGGTTCAGATGGAAACGCTGGATTTGACAGATGAGACAAATGGAGAGTATATCCGTCTGAATGCAGCATTTCACCAAATCCTTATGAGAGGCTGTCCTTGGCCAAGGCTTCGTAAAATGGTTGAAACTCTAGGTATTTCACCCATAGCACCAAATCTCCTGATTGATTATTACCAGGAGACACAGCAGGAGCACAGGCTCATCTATGAGGCTGCTTTAAGAGGAGATCCGGCTGAACTGCAAGCTGCAGTGGAGTATCATATTTTGCGTACAAAAAATAATTTAATAGATTGTATGGAAAGCATCAGAAAAGCGTAAATGCCCATTAGCGACGGAAACTGGACAGAAATACGAAGACATGAATCAGCGTGGGCAAATAAGACGATTCCCGAGAAGGCTGTACTTCACGCCGACTACAGGGAATGGGCTTATGACCTCAAGGGCTAGTTGCTGGAGTTAAACAAAACAAAAAAGCATTAAATGGAGGCATAAAATTATGTATGATTTCGCAATTGTAGGCGGCGGTATTGTAGGTTTATCAACAGGTATGGCCATTTACGACAGATTCCCAAATGCAAAAGTCGTTGTCATTGAAAAAGAAGGTTCAGTGGCTGAACATCAAACTGGACATAACAGTGGGGTTATTCACTCTGGAATCTACTACAAGCCTGGAAGCTTCAAAGCGCGTTTTGCTAGACAAGGCAGTCAGTCAATGAGAGAATTCGCGGAAAAATATGACATCGCTCACGATATTTGCGGTAAAGTCATTGTTGCAACAAAGCAGGAAGAGCTTCCTCTCCTTGATAACTTGTATGAGAGAGGCTTGCAAAACGAGCTTGCTATTACAAAAATCAGTAAAGAAGAATTAAATGAAATTGAACCACATGTTGCTGGTCTTGGTGCGATTCGTGTTCCAATGGCTGGGATCATTAATTATAAGCAGGTAAGTGAAAAATTCGCAGAAATTATTCAAGAGCGCGGCGGCGATATTCTCTTGAACACAAAAGTTGAGAAAATCAACGAAGGTTCTGACTCTGTTGTTATTGAAACTACTAACGGAACGGTTAAAGCTAGCCTGGTCATCAACTGTGCAGGACTTCACAGTGACCGAGTAGCTGCGGCCGCAGGGTATAAAACAGATATGAAAATTCTTCCGTTCCGCGGGGAATATTATAAATTAATACCTGAAAAACGTCATTTGGTCAAACACTTGATTTATCCGGTTCCTAATCCAAAATTCCCGTTCCTTGGCGTTCACTTTACGCGCATGATCAGCGGGGAAGTTGATGCAGGTCCTAACGCTGTGTTGGCATTTAAGCGTGAAGGTTACAAAAAGATTGATTTCAGTGCAAGGGATTTAGCAGAAAGCCTCGCATTCAAAGGCTTATGGAAAATGGCTGGAAAGTTCGCAAAAGAAGGATTGGATGAATACGTCCGCTCCTTCAGCAAGGCACAATTTACAAAAAGTCTCCAAGCTTTGATCCCTGAAATCCAGGAGGATGACTTAATTCCAGCACCGGCCGGTGTTCGTGCTCAAGCACTCAAGGACGACGGTTCAATGGTTGATGACTTCAACATCATCATGGGGGATAGAACGATTCATGTATGTAACGCGCCATCACCAGCTGCGACTGCATCCATTGAAATAGGGAAAGAAGTGGTTAGACGTATCCCTGAACAAGCACATCTGAAAGAAGCAGCTGTAACATTATAATGATTGAAAGAGGAGATTAAATCCATGGAGTTCAATGCCAAGACAATGTTTATAGCCGGTCATGCACGCTTGCCACAGGGAATGGCTGCAAAAAGTGTGTATGAAACTTTGACGATTACAGCTGAAGTAGATGTGAAGTACGGGGTTATTTTGAAAGCCTCTGCTACGCTTGCAACAGAACATGGCAGTGATTTTATCGGGCGTCTTTTACGCGGGACGAGCTTAAAGGATGGAATCGATGAACAGATGGAAGCCATCCAGACGTACTACCGTGGAAAAGCAACGAATGCACTCATTGCTGCAATGAAGGACCTTGATCTCCATTACAAACAAATCACGGCGGCTGAAAAATAATATTCGTTTGGTAATAAAAAGGCCCTTTCGGCGTGTGAACGCTGAAAGGGTCCTTTTTATCATCCAACCGAGAATACTCGCGACTTCAGTCGTGTAAATGAATCGGCTTTTGTTTAGATAAGTGAGATTTTTCATTCATATGTTAAAATAGTATAGAGGTGTCTGTCTATCAAAGCAATGAAGTGAGGTGAGTCCAATGCTGCGGCACAAAGCCTACAAGTTTCGTATCTATCCAACGAAAGAACAAGAAATCTTCATCGCTAAAACCATCGGTTGTTCCAGGTTTGTCTATAACCACTTTCTTCATCGTTGGAGTACGACGTATGCTCAAACTGGAAAAGGTTTGTCCTATGAGGCTTGTTCTGCCTTACTTCCTCAAATGAAAAGGGAAGAAGCCACTTGCTGGCTAAAAGAAGTCGATAGCACGGCCCTTCAATCCTCTCTAAAAAATCTGGCTGATTCCTTTTCACGCTTTTTCAACAAACAGAATCATCAACCAAAATTCAAAAGTAAAAAGAATCCGGTTCAAAGCTATACAACCAAAAATGTGAATAATAGTGTCGAACTGAAAGAGAAACACGTGAAGCTGCCTAAGCTAGGTCTAGTGGCTTGCGCTAAAAGTCAAGAACCGAAAGGGCGTATCCTGAATGCCACGATTCGCCAACATGCGAGCGGAACATTCTACGTGTCTTTGTTATGCGAAGAAGACATCCACGAGCTTCCTAAAACAGGCTCTCCTGTTGGCGTTGACTTGGGGATCACTGACTTTGCGATTCTTTCTGATGGTCGTAAAGTTGATAATAATCGATTCACTTCCAGAATGGAAAAGAAACTCAAACGTGAACAACGTAAGTTGTCCAGACGTGCCCTCATTGCTAAGAAAAAGGGTATAAATCTCTTTGAAGCGAAAAATTATCAGAAACAAAAGCGTAAAGTCGCAAAATTGCACGAGAAAGTCATGAATCAGCGTACCGATTTTCTGAATAAGCTCAGTACAGAGATCATCAAAAACCACGATATCATCTGTATAGAAGACTTAAACACAAAAGGGATGCTGCGTAATCATAAACTAGCCAAAAGCATATCGGATGTATCATGGTCTAGCTTTGTCACGAAATTACAATACAAGGCTGAGTGGTACGGTCGTGAAATCATTAAAGTAGATCAATGGTTTCCATCCAGTCAGATTTGTTCTGGATGTGGACACCAAGAAGGAAAGAAAGCTCTCCACATTCGAGAGTGGACTTGTCCAGCATGTCGAGCTCACCATGACCGTGATATTAATGCCAGTAAAAATGTCTTGGCCGAAGGTCTGAGAGTACACGCTTTAAGCCTAGGCTAGCTAAACAAAGAACCGTAGGAACTATGGGGATAGCTTGGTCCATAAGAGAAACCGCTGTTGGTAAAGAAATACGCCAACAAGTATGCTCTCTTCCCAAGAATCTCGTGACTTTAGTCATGAGAGGTTCAAATGGAGATTTTTGACATCTCTTAAATAAGTAAAATAATTGATCTTCATTTATTTGATTTATGGGAAAATTCACTTATGTAAAATATTGGCGATTATGGTTTTTACCTCTGACTTGATGTACTTCGTGCGGTTTTACAACGAGATGAACAAGCCTTCCTTGTAAAATCTGTAGCACACGGAACACATTTTTCATGATTCTGCTCTATGATCTTGAGCGACTGAGCGTTAGAATTGGCATTGCATGTTAGGTTTTAAATGTAAATATTTAACTTCATTCAGCAGAAGTCTCCCACTTCTGTAAGTGGTGAGATGAATCCATATTGTTATTCCATTCAGTGGGGGTTCAAACCCCGGCTGAATAAAGTTAAAGCCTCCGGCGGATGCCACAGATTTTCAGAGGGAATTTATTGATCGGAGCTCGATAAAATCTGGGCGCAAATACGCCAAGGCGCATTTGATTGGAAATATTTAAGGCGTTTTTTGAATAGAAAAATTGGAAAGAATAAAATGTGAATTTTTGTTGACATATTTTGTACACGGTGGTATTCTTAAATCAAGCAATAATAAAACATATTCACCTTTTGAAAAATGCCTTTTCAAAATCCGTGAATAGTATAGATTTTTGGAGACGGAAAAAATAAAATATGCAGACTGCAATATTCGCTGTGACTCTACAACCATAGAGCGGTGAAGTGAATATAAGCCAGTTGTTGATATACGACCTTTCCTAACAGGATAGGTGTATCAACAGCTGGCTTTTTATGTTTTCTTTTCTCCACGACTAAAATTATACTTTTCATTAAACAGGAGGAATCTCTAATGGGCGTTACACAAGAATTGAAATACCTTAAAACAGGAAAGGCTTATGAAGTAAAGGAACATCCACAATCCAAGCGTTTGTATCACGTTGAAGTCTCTAAAGAAGCCATTGCTAAATTCTTAGCAGCTGTTGAAGAAAAGGGCATCACTGTTCAAACATTGGAATACACACCATATCAACGTCAGATCATTTCTTCTCTTCTTCAAGACTTCGTTGGCGAAGACCTTGGCGATGTTCTAAGAAGCATTGTTCACGACCGTGAGTCCGGTGGTTTCACAGTTGGTTTGGAAGGTGTAACAGAAGATACTGACGAGTTTGTCATCTTCGGAACAGCAATCTCTCACTTGGTTGGTATGCCAAACTTTGATGCGATGACTGGTAAATATTATGCACGCTTCACAGTTAAGCACACTGACAACAGTGACTCTTTCCTTCGTCAAGCATACCGTCTATTCACAATGCATACTGACGGAACATTCGTTGACGAGCCAACTGACTGGTTGCTTATGATGAAAATGGTTGAAGAAAATGCAGTCGGCGGTGAATCAAGACTTCTTCACTTGGATGACTGGAAAGAGCTTGATAAATTTGCGAACAATCCGCTTGGAAAGCATAAGTTCACATATATTGCTCCTCCAAGCAAAAACGTAACACAAACAGTTGATCGTGCTACTTTCTTCAACGTAAACGACAAGCCATGCATCTGCTTTATCGATCAGTTCGTATATCCTGAATCAATTGAACAAGCAAAATACTTGGAAGATCTTTCCGCATCTATTGAAGCAGACGATAGCGTACTTGAATTGGAACTTCCAGTCGGAGACCTTGTTGTACTTAACAACTTGTTCTGGATGCACGGACGTGCAGCATTCGAAGTAAACCCTGACTTAAACCGCGAATTGATGCGCCAACGTGGACGCTTCGTTGAATAATTTTAACTAAGTCATTTGTTTACTCAATTGTTAATAACCTCTACCTTCATTTTGCGCACCCGGTTTCGGGTGCGATTTTTTTTATGGTCACCTAAATGTTGAATTCAGCTCCGACGTACAGAAAGTCGTGCTATAATGCGGCTTTCGTCACCGTGCTGTCCGGTTGGCGAGTGCCATCGACGCTAGGATTAAGTCAAACGCTGCTGAAGGTAAACTACCATTCTTCAGCGTTCGCCTAGCTTTGCGCCGATAAGCAGGCACTTGCGCTTATGTTCTTCCCAAAAAATAATCACCACTCCAAAGGAGCAGTGTAATATGACATCTAGGTAAGGTCGTATTTCTTCAATTTATAATTTAGATTTTGTCTGGAGATTCCTAAAAGTTTACCAGCTCTTGTCACATTTCCATTTTCCTCTTCTAAAGCAAGCTGTATAAGAGTACGTTCCAATTTTTCTTTCTGCTCCTCTAAACTTCCTCCTGAAAGCAATGAAAGCTTTGGAATGTCCCGGTCTACAGTTATTTGCGCATATTCATTGGCTCTTGCCTGGAAGGTTGCTGATAAATGGTGATAAGCAATAGCATTTTCTCCATCCAGCATATTGATACAGCCTTCAATTGTATGTTCTAATTCCCTTATATTTCCGGGCCATTCGTAATTCAGAAAAATATCCATGACCTCCGATTCCACTTTATCGACCCTGATCTGTAATCTTTCACTGTGTTTTTGAAGGAAATGGTCAATTAATACTGGGATGTCTTCTTTCCTTTTTTTTAAGGGTTGAATAATAATATTAACCACACTTAAACGATAGAACAGATCTTCCCTCAATCTTCCATTTTCTATGGCTACGTAAGGGTCTTCATTGATTGTGGCAATCACCCTGACATCAACGTCAATGGATTTCTTTGCTCCAAGGCGTTGTATTGTCTTCTCTTGTAAAAAGCGCAAAAGTTTAGCTTGCAGATTAATTCCCATGGAATTTATTTCATCTAAAAGCAAAGTGCCGCTATGAGCCTGCTCTATCAACCCTTCTCTATCGATAGCTCCAGTGAAACTGCCGACAGAAGTACCGAATAACAACCCCTCCAATAAATGCTCAGGGAGTGCAGCGCAATTTTGGGCGATAAAAGGGAAGTTTTTTCTGGGACTGTCGTTATGTATGCTTTGAGCAAATAACTCTTTGCCCGTTCCTGTATCCCCGATAATAAGGGTGGATGATGATGTCCGGGCGGCTCTCCTGGCCTGATCTACTGTTTGGCGCATCACTCTGCTTGTAAAAACAATGTCCTTGAATTGAAACCGGGTATTGTTGTTTTTGTTTTTTGATTTATATGTATTTTCCCTGACAGGATCATTTTTAAAGTTACGGATAGTCTCTTCCAATTGTTTCTGTTCCGTAATATCTTTCAAAATTTCAACAGCTCCGACTTGTTTTGAGCCTATGTTTAGAGTTTTTGATTTTGAGAGTGTGGTAATAGCTTTCCCGCTATTTGTGAAATGGGTTTCCCGATAGTTCAATGACTTCGAGAGTCTTAAGGTCTTTAATAGGATGGTGGAGTGCTCGTCTATATCTGGAAAGGCCTCCCGGAACAGTTTCTGTTTCACAGAGTCTGGTTCACGAAGGTCAATCTCCCCCATCTTTTTATTATAGAAAAGGATTTTACCCTCCATATTAATAGCGCATACTCCTTCTTCGAGCATATCGAGAATTGAATGATACAGGAATTTTTGTTCAGTTGCCTGCTGCAGTTTATACTTTAAAAGCTGTTGCTGGGTAATGTCTTTAATGATCAAAAGGAAACGATCATTAAAAGGAACAATATTCATCAATAACTCCTTGGTGCCGAATGAGAATGATATTCCGGTCATCTCATCAGTTGTCATCAAGAACTTTTGATACTCCAGTGGAATCAATTCAAAAACAGATGTTTCTCCCAAGGTTTTTGAGCTGAGTTCAAACAAGCGAAGGGCAGATCTATTTGCTTTTTTAATCTGGCCCTCATGATTAATAATCAACATGCTGTCAAAGCAAACGTTCCATACATTCTCGAGATCCACTTGTTCCATATCAACGTATCTCTCCAATCTATTATGAATGACGAATTATTAATATTTATCTTTCAATTGTAAATAATACGAAAGGAAAGACAAATATTTTTCGAAAAATATCTTTCTACGAAAAGAATTTTTCGGTGAAAAGTCTAGCTATTCATATAAATACCGCTAAATATAAGAGAAAAATATCTGGCATAACTTTTGCAATATGAAATATTAGAAAGTGATTGTCTGTTGATTATATATTTGTGAACGCTTTCAAAAAGGGAGGAGTGTGGACATGGCAAAAGTACAATTATTGGAAATTGAACCAATAAGGAATCTTAAGTTCCGGCATCTTTGGGCATTGGGTGTCGGTGCAGTAGTTGGTGATGGGATTTTTCTTTTGATTGGAGAAGGAATTGCTACGGCTGGACCGAGTGCCGTTCTGGCTTATTTTATTGCTGGGCTGTTTCAATTCTTTTTAATGATCGCATTGGCAGAAATAGCGATTGGCATGCCGTTTGCCGGGGGAATGTCTGTATGGGTTGAACGGTTTTTAGGAAAGTGGTGGGGATTTTTATCCGGATTTGCTTTTGCAGCTGGCTGGGTCCTTGCGGGCGGTGGTGTAAGTATGGCCCTAGGGACGATTACCTCCTGGTTCTTCCCTCAGTTGACTGGAAAAGTATGGACAACCATATTTGCAATTATTTTTGTAAGCATATTTGCAATCTTAAACATCTATGGAACATCAATTGCTGCAAAAACCCAATTATATCTTGTGTTGCTGTTGACAGCAGGAATGCTATTGTTCGCTTTAATTGGGATAAAAGATATTAATGTGGATAATTTCAAAGAATGGATGCCTTATGGCACTTCCGGATTCTTAAGTGCGATCCCTCTTGGTACATATGCGTATCTAGGAGCAGTGTCAATAGTGACCGCAGGGTCGGAAGTTGTTAACCCAAGAGACTTGCCAAGAGCCTTAATATGGTCGAGTGTTACGTTTCTTATCATTTATACAGTTGCTCAAATTGTCCTTCAAGGAATTATCCCATGGGATCAAGTGACAATAGACAGCTCGCCCTTTACTGAAGCCGCCAACATCGTCTTTGGATATGCAGGTGCTTTTATCATTAATTTAGTTGCATGGATTGCTGCAGCAACATGTATTTTAATGGGGACGTTCTACACGGCGTCTCGGATTTTCTTTTCGCAGGCAAGAAGAGGGTATTTACCGAAGTTTTTTGGTTATTTGCATCCGAAAACCCGCACACCTGTCTACGGCATTGTTTTCATTTGGATTTGTTCGGTTGTCTTTATTTTGATTGGGAGTGTTAATCCCGATTTGATTTATGTCGAGTTTTCACTGCAGTTGACATTTGCATGGATTGTTTCTTGGGCGCTGGCTGTAGTTGCTGCAATCCTTTATAGAAAAAAATGCAAGAACGAAGTGGAAAAACTTGCTTGGAAACAGCCTTTATTTCCATTATTCCCAATCCTAGGGCTTATCGGTATTGGGATTGTTTTCTACGGAACATTCCTGGGAACACCTATGACATTGGTCAGAGGGCTAGTTTGGATCGTAGCGCTATTCATCTTCTATAAAATCTACTATAAGGCCGATCAGAATAAAAGTAGCGATCAAGAGAAAGTCATTTAGTCATTTGACTGGAGATAAACTGTTCTCCCCTTGAATTTTATTATTGTTACAAGTGGGACCATTTAACTTCATTCAGTGGGGGTTCAAAACCCGGCTGAATATAGTCAAAGCCCCCGGCGGATGCCACAGATTTTCAGAGGGAATTTAACGAGCGGAGCTCGATAAAATCTGGGCGCAAATACGCCAAGGCGCATTTGATCTATCGTACAAATAAACTAAGAGTTCTGGAGGTCCAATCTTGGATACAAAAGAAAAAGTTAAACAATTGATTGAAAAAAATGATATTGAGTTTCTTGATATTGGCTACATGGATTACGCTGCACTTTCGAGAATACGTACGGTTCGTGTGGATCAGCTGGACAGCTTATTTGATCAGGGACTGAATTTTTTTGCAGGAATGATGAGCTTTAATGCTTTTGATGAATATATTCCAAACCCAATGTATGGAATCGGAGACGGGGATTTTTTTGCCATCCCTGATCCTTCTACATTTGCCATTTTACCTCACAGGCAGAATACTGCTCGTATGTTTTGTGATCTTGTTGATGAAAATGGTGAGCCATGGCACGGGTGTCCGAGACAGGCTCTTAAGAGAGTGCTGAAGGAAGCTGAGGCAGAGTTTGGCGGTAATATGAGCTTGGCATTTGAGCAGGAAGCCTATTTGTTGAACGAAGTAGGCGGAAAGCTCGTTTCAGCAGACAATACCCATTGTTTTTCCATAGAAGGCATCCAAATGCAGGAAAAGTTTTTGCATGAATTTGTTAAAGCCATGGAAGAAGCTGGGGTAAAAATTGAAAAAATATCGAGCGAGTACGGGCCTGGACAATTTGAAATTAACTTGAAATATGCTCACGCTGTCAGGGCAGCCGACGAACAGGTACTCTTTATGCAGCTTTTTAAACAAATTGCGCTTGAAAATGGTTTGATTGGAACGCTCATGCCAAAACCTTTTCAAGATTTGTCAGGGAGCGGCCTGCATGTCCATATAAGCATGTTTAATAATGACGGAAAAAATGTGTTTGAAGATCTTGCCGACCCGCTTGGACTAACAGAACAGGCAAGATACTTTGTCGGAGGATTATTGAAACATGCCCGCTCATTGGTAGCAATAGGAGCGCCGAGCATTAATTCATATAAGCGACTGTATCCGGGATCTTTCGCCCCTGCACAGGTGTGTTATGGAGCAGGAAACCGCTCTACTTTAATTCGTGTTACGGAAAAACGCAGGGGAAGCCGCTTTGAATTTCGCGGGGCTGACGGTACGTGCAATCCCTATTTGCTGGCTGCCGCATTAGTTGCCGCTGGGTTGGATGGTGTGAAGGAGAAGCTGGATCCTGGAGAGCCGTTAAGTTCGGATGCCGGAATATTGACTGAAGAGGAAATGAAACGTCAGGGCATTGAGTGGATACCAAGTACTTTGGATGAAGCAATTACAGAACTAGCAGGAAATAAAAAATTGGGAGAAATGCTTGGTAGGCATATTTGGGAAGAATTTATCAAGGTTAAGAGGACTGAAGTTGAAAAAGCAGCACGTCATGTGACTGATTGGGAAAGGGTAGAACTAAGCCGCCGGTTCTAATACAACGACAGTCCATCTCATGGTTAGCGAAGGAGGATCATGATGAGCCAAACTGAAAAGTGGTTGGAAAAGGATCGCCAGTACGTAAGTGATGCATTAAAAATCCGCTTTTACCCACTTGCTGTAAAAAGTGGAAAAGGTGTGGTGCTGCGTGATTTCGAAAACAATGAATATATTGATATTTCCGCTGGTTGGGCCGTTGCAAATATAGGATATGGCCACGAGAAAATGGCTTCAGCGCTTCAGGAGCAATATAAGACTCTTTCATTTTCTTCTAATATTACAATCCCGGATAATCAAATGATTCAACTGTCGGAAAAGCTAGCTGGTATGCTTCCAGGAGAATTTAAGAAGAAAGTGTGGTACGGTTTGACCGGCTCCGATGCAAATGACTGTATAGCAAAATTAATTCCGATAAGTGCCAAACGTCCCCGGATGATCTCGTTCATGGGTTCCTATCACGGGCAGACTATGGGTTCCTTGAGCTTATCTGGACATACGGCCCAAGCACGCTTTGTCAGCGGGGCAAACGTTGTTAAGGCCCCATATCCCAATCCATATCGCCCGCCTTTTGGCAGAACGGAAAGTCTGACCCAGCAAGTCATTGATTATATTGAAAATGAAATGTTTACTACGATTTGTCCGCCAGAGAGTACAGCCGGCATCATTATTGAGGCAATCCAGAGTGACGGCGGCGTAATCGTTCCGCCGGATGATTTTCTCCCTGAACTTAGAAAGTTGTGTGACAGGCACGGTATTTATTTAATTGTTGACGAAGTGAAAGTGGGAATGGGTAGAACGGGCAAGTGGTTTGCATTTGAACATAGTGGAATAGAAGTGGATGCTGTATCTTTGGGGAAACCACTCGGAGGCGGGGTTCCGATCAGTGCTGTTATTGCCAGAAAAGAAATTTTGGATTGCGGAAATGCTCTTCATTTATTTACGTCAAGCGGGAACCCAATCAGTACAAAAGCAGCCTTGACGAATCTATCGATTATTGAGGAAGAAAGATTGATTGGGAATGTGATAGAACAAGGCGAGTATTTCAAGAAGCAACTGTTCGATTTGCAAACCAAGCACGAGATCATCGGAGATGTTCGTGGGAAAGGTCTGGCTTTGGGCGTTGAGCTTGTAGAAGACAGGGTTACGAAAAAGCCCGCATCTGAAAAAACTGCTGCTGTATGCTATCGTGCTTTTGAGCTTGGATTACTTGTGTTTTATGTAGGTGTACATAGCAATGTCATTGAAGTTACACCGCCCCTTATTATCAATCGTAAAGAAATTGACATAGCTGTTGCCATTCTTGATCAGGCAATGGCAGATGTTGAACGAGGAAATGTCAACATGGATAAAGTCCGTCAATATGCCGGCTGGTAGGAAGTAAAATATAGTTCTCAAAGAGGAGGAACATGATGACCAAAATTGATTTGACTTCTATAAAAGCAGTTGATGTGCATTGCCACCCCTATATTGCGAATGAGGAACCATACTCACCCGAAGAGTATTTGCGGAAACTGTCGTTGTCTGTGTTGCCGAATATGTTTAAAAAAGCCAAAGAAGCTTCATCCACAAAAATTTTTCCGGGCATGAACATGTATATGCAGATAACTATACAGCGGCTTGCCAGGTATTTTGGATGCCAACCTATACTTGAGGAAGTGGTTGCCAGAAGAAACGAGGAGGCCAAAGACTTTACCGCCTTTACACAAAATCTATTCAAGAATGCAAAGCTTGAAGGAATGGTCGTTGACTTTGGGTATCCCACTCCGCCGTTATCCAAAGATGATTATCAACGCTTAACGGGAGTTCCTATATGGGAAGTATATCGAATCGAGCCCGTCATGGTCAGACTCCGTGAAAGCCACGAAACTTTTGGCGCCTTTATCGAGGCTTACCGGGAAGACCTTAAGGAAGCCTTAAATCGAAAGCATGTTGTTGGGTTAAAAACCATTATTGCCTACCGGAGCGGTTTGGAAATTGGAGATAAAAATGAACAAATGGCAAAAGATCAGTATGAAGAATTCCGTCTAAACGACCGTGCCAGAGCGAAAGAGTTGAGAGATTATTGCCTCCATGTGGCAATGGAGGAGTGTACGAATTTCAATAAAGTTTTACATATACACACGGGTTTCGGTGACGGGGAAGTTGTACTTCCAAAAGCAAGCCCATCGTTCTTGATCGATTTACTGCGTCAGGAAAAATATGCTGAAACGAAAGTACATCTTGTACATGGAGGATATCCATGGATGGAGGAAGCTGCGTTCATAACGAGCATTTTACCAAACGTATATCTGGATATTTCATTACAGAATCCATTTGTCGGGCATGGAGTGGAACGAATCATATCGCAAGTGTATGAATTGGCCCCATTCGATAAAGTCATGTACGGATCAGACGCTTTCACTGTACCGGAAATGAACTGGCTTGGGGTTCTATTATTCAAGGAATGCTTTGAACGGGTGCTTACGGACTGGATCGAAAAGGGATATACCGATAAGGATATGGCGGTCGAAATTGCTGAACACATGATGTATAAAAACTTTGAACGGGTATATAGTGACTATATTTAACTTCATTCAGCAGAAGTCCCCCACTTCTGTAAGTGGTGAGATGAATGCGTATTGGTATTCCACTTAGTGGGGTTCAAACGCCGGCTGAATAAAGTTAAAGCTTCCGGCGGATGCCACAGATTTTCAGAGGAATTTATCGAGCTTAAGCTCGATAAAATCTGAGCGCAAATACGCCAAGGCGCATTTGATAATTTAGTAGATATAGGCATTATGCAGGAAGGATGAATGACATGAAAGAACATACATCATGGAAGTGGGATCAGAATCTTGACGAGGAATTATTTGAGATCCGGAAGCATCTTCATCAATATCCGGAATTATCGTTCAAGGAATATGAAACCAGCAAATATATCCAGTCGTGCCTTGAGAACTGGGGCATATCGTTTAAAGTGATGGCAGATACAGGCGTTGTTGTTGACATATTGGGGGAAGCCGGAGATGGTCCAAATCTTGCACTCAGGGCCGATATCGATGCACTGCCTATACATGAGGAAAGCGGACTTGCTTTTTCCTCAAAACGAGAAGGAGTCATGCATGCGTGCGGACACGACGGCCATACAACGATCTTGTTGGGCACAGTCTACCATATATGGAAATATAGGCACAATTTAAAGGGGATGGTCAGGTGTATTTTTCAGCCGGGAGAAGAGGCGGATGGTGCGGCAAAATTCATGATAGACGAAGGGGTACTTCAGCAGCCTGAAATTGAAGAGGTTGTGGCCCTCCACCTTTGGCCAAAGCTTCCACTTGGATCAATAGGAATAAAAACAGGACCGGTTACAGCTGCATGTGATGATTTTGATATTACGATCAAAGGAAAAAGCGGCCATGCGGCCAGGCCTCATGAAGGAATAGATGCTATTTCGATCGGTACTGAAATCATACGCTCCCTTCAATATTTTACAGCAAAATGGAAGGATCCGGCTGATCCACTAGTTATTCATGTGGGAAAAATTGAAGGCGGGAACGCCCGGAATGTAATAGCAGATGAAATAAGAATGGAAGGTACCATACGTTCTGTTCTCCCAGAGACAAGACTAGGAATAAAAAGAAGGTTCATCTCCTTTGTTACCGAAATGGCAAAACAGTATGGGGGAGAAGCGGATATTCATTACGATGATGGCATTCCTTCAATCATGAATGACACAATTGCCGTTGAAAAAGTTAGGAAGGCGGCGGAAAAAATCATCGGCACCGGGAATATCAACGAACTGAGTAACGTCTCTATGGGCGCTGACGATTTTGGCTTTTTTGCAGATAAAGTTTCCAGTTGTTATTTTCGTTTAGGTATTCGGGAAATGCATAAGGAAGCTTTTGATTTACATCATCCGAAGTTTCATTTTAAAGAAAAAGTAATCCCAATAGGTGCAAAGATACTCACCGAGTATGCTTTTATCAGATAAAAAGGAGAGCGCAAATGAACTTGACAGCAAACAAGAATTCACAAATAGAAAATGTATTAAAACAAGTAGAAGAAAATAATATTGAGTTTATTAGAATTGAATTTTTAGATTATGCAGGTGTTACAAGGGGAAGAACGATTCGGAAAAATAGACTCAGGGCTGCAATGGAAAAAGGAGTAAACTTTAGCACAGCTATTATGAGCTTTGACGTATTTGATGAATATATACCCAATCCAATGTATGGGGCGAATGACGGTGACTTTTTTGCGGTCCCGGATCCTGAAACATTTGCTATCCTGCCCTATCGAAAAAATACAGCCAGAATGTTGTGTGACTTGGTAGATGTAGATGGTTCGCTTTGGCCAGGGTGTCCGAGAGGCGCTTTAAAAAGGCTTTTAAAAGAATTGGAAACTGCTTTAGGTGGAAAGCTTTATATGGCATATGAGCAGGAAGCTTATTTATTAAAAGAAGAGAATGGAAAAAGAGTTCCTGCTGATAACAGTCATTGTTTCTCTTCTGATGGCATTGACATACAAGAGGAATTTATACAGTCTTTTGTTTATTCAATGGAAGCGATGGGAGTTGAGACGGAGCAAATTTCGAGTGAGTATGGCCCCGGACAAGTGGAGGTTAATCTTAAATATGCTCCATCGCTAAAGGCGACAGATGATCAAGTAACATTTATGCATGTCTTTAAGCAAGTAGCACGAAGTCAAGATTTGATCGGGACATTAATGCCCAAGCCGTTTTCCAACCTGGCAGGGAGTGGCCTCCACGTTCATATAAGTCTTTATAATGAGGAAGGTGACAATTTATTTAAGGATATTACAGACCAAAAAGGATTTGATCTTTCTGAAGAAGCGTATTATTTTATTGGAGGTTTATTAAAACACGCTCGTTCACTGATCGCCGTTGGTGCCCCCAGCGCCAACTCCTATAAGCGTATGCAACCTGGTTCTTGGGCCCCAGCTCATATTTGTTATGGATCTGCCAACCGTTCAGTTTTAGTTCGAATCCCGGAAAAGCGAAGAGAGAGGAGATTTGAATTTAGAGGAGCAGATGGAACCTGTAACCCATATTTATTAACCACATGCTTATTGGCAGCTGGATTGGACGGGATTAAAAATAAAATAGAGCCTGGAGAGCCAATGGATGTGGATGTAAGTAGCCTTAGTGAGGTTGAGTTGTTGGAAAAAGGAGTGAATTGGGTTCCACGTACTCTTGATGAGGCAATTGATGCTTTGGAGGAAGATACGATTCTTGCGGAGTCTATTGGAAGAGAGATTTGGGAAGAGTTTATTAAAGTTAAAAGAACAGAATCAATAAAATTCACGCAATATATTAGTGATTGGGAACTGCAAGTATTTTCGGATAGGTTTTAACTTCATTCAGCAGAAGTCTCCCACTTCTGTATGTGGTGAGATGAATGCATATGAGGGGTCAAACCTCAGCTGAATAAAGTTAAAGCCTCCGGCGGATGCCACAGAATTTATCGAGCTTAAGCTCGATAAATTCTGGGCGCAAATATGCCAAGGCGCATTTGATGTTTTTCTAACTATGATTATAGGATATATGGTAAGTATTGAATTTTCATATTTGTAAAATGAATAGCGGAGATGATTTTAAATGAAAACAATCATTGAGCAGTGGTTAGAGAGTCAGAGGGAAACATGTATAGGGATATTAGAAGACTTGGTTCGTTTTCAGACAATAAATCCGAAATTTTCAAAAACAGCTGACAGAAAAGAAACCATTAAGTTACAAAAATATGTTCAAGATTTTATGATTAAACATGGAATGACAGTAGATTACTGGGAAGTTGAAGAAGATTTGCCGAATGTGGTCGGCATACTAAAAGGTGAAAGTCCCTGCAATAGTTTAATATTAAACGGTCATATTGATGTTGTCCCACCAGGGGATTTAAATAAATGGAATACGAATCCATGGGATCCAGTAATCCAGGACGGTAAGCTATACGGCCGTGGATCAGGAGACATGAAAGCTGGAGTCGCCGCGAATTTACTTGTCGCAAAGTTTTTACATGATCATCAAATTTATCTAGAGAATGATTTACAAATCCATGTTGTTGTAGATGAGGAAGGAGGAGGTAGCGGATCAAGGGCAGTCCTAGAAAAATATTCAAGTGGGGGTGGTGTAATTGTAACCGAACCAACTGATAATATCATTAATCCTACGGAAGGAGGATTAGAATGGGTTCGGATTCATATTGAAGGTGTCTCATCCCATGCGGGCTGGAGGTATAGTGATATTTATCCAGGGTATAGCGGAGAAGGAGTTAATGCAATTGAAAAAGCAACGAAGATTATAGCAGCTGTTCAAGATCTTGAAAGAACTTGGGCTCGGAAAAAGTCGCATCCTCTATTACCTTATGGAGTTACCACTATAAATCCAGGTGTTATTATTGGAGGGGCTAGCAAAGGCCAGGAAGGTCCGGAAATTACTACTAATCCTGCTATCACTCCCGATAGTTGTATCATTGAGTTTGACCTTAAATTTTTGCCTAATGAAAGCGAAAAAGAGGTAAAAGAAGAATTTGAAAATTTCATTAAACAAGTTTCTCTGACGGATGATTGGTTGAGGGATCATGTTCCTACGATTGAATGGGGAATCAGAGGCATTTCCTTCCCACCAGTAGATACATCTCTAGATCACCTACTAGTTGAAACATGCAGTAGTTCTCATAGAGAATTTAATATTGAACCAGACTTCCAAGGGTTTGTTGCTGTTTCAGATGCTGCTTTTTATGCCGGAAAGGGAATTCCTGCGATTATTTATGGTCCAAAATCTGAAAGAATTCACGGGGTTAATGAATGTGTGGATATTGAATCATATTTTCAAACAATAAAAGTTTTAATTGCTACAACATTAAAGTGGAATAATAAATGGGGTACATAATTTATCTCGATAGATTGCTATATTCCATAGGAAATTATAATATGACTGAAAAAACTGGATAAAGATATAGCGGAATAGTTAATAATGGTCATGTGATTGATCTGTTATAGAATATGGTCCCGTATAAAAGCGTAAATTAAAATTTATCTGAAACTCCAAATTTAGTGAATGTGCTAGTCTGCAAGTGTGTCTTTGGAAGACTATTCAGTAAACTTAGAATAGATGTTGAGAAATGAGATGTAATAGTTTTTCAGCTAAATAATGTTGCCACAAAGAAAGGAGTAACTAGGGAAGTCTATTAAATTATCGCAATATATCAGTGATTGAAAATTGAACATATTTTTCAAGGAAGGGGGAGTGTAGTGAGTATTTTAGTCATCCAACCAGTCAATCTTGCTCCGCCTGGAGAAATTATTAAAGCATTAGATTCGACTGGGGAAACTTATGAGATTTTCCGGATGGAGGAAAACGATAGGCTTCCGAAAGAATATAGCAATTACAACGGTTTAATCATACTTGGGGGAACGATGGGTGCCAATGATGATGCAGAGTTTCCATTTCTTACAGAAGCCAAAAAAGCCATTCAAATTTTTTACAAGAGCAATAGGCCGATTCTGGGTGTTTGCCTTGGTGCCCAACTGATTGCAAGCTCTTTTAATAAAAAGGTTAGGAAAATGTCCAAGCCGGAATTTGGGATAACGGAGTTGAAAAAGACCGACGATGGAAGGGAAGATCCATTATTTAACAAATTTCCAGACACTTTTTCATTTATGGAATGGCATGAAGATTATTTTGAATTGCCTGAGGAAGCAACCCTTTTGGCATCAGGTACTGATTGTGTAAATCAAGCATTTCGTATTAAAGATAATATTTACGGGTTTCAATTTCACCCAGAAGTAAATGAAGTCATTTTGGATAGCTGGGTGGATAAAGAGAAAGAATGGATATTAAAGCAGAGCCCTAGTTTTTTAGGTAACATTGATCGAAAGGTTAAGCCATCTCTATTATATTCAACGCAGTTATGCAGGGAAATGGTTACTAAATGGGCTAAGCTGTTGAAAGGAAGCCAAACTGCTGGCTAAAGACAATGATTACCAAACAGTAGAATAAAGGGAAAATTTTTTATACAACCTGGGTCCTTGTTAATATGGACTCGGGTTTTTTATTGATCATTTGCACATAAAAGTAATCTTGGAACTGATTATGTTTTTTTTAAGTAAAAAAAATTCTTGCAAAATATTTTCCTATGTTTTATTATTTGGTATAAGGTTCAAACGTTAAACCATTAACTTCATTCAGCAGAAGTCTCTGGTGAGATGAATGCCTATTGGTATTCTATTCAATGGGGGTCCAAACCCCGGCTGAATAAAGTTAAAGCCTCCGGCGGATGCCACAGATTTTCAGAGGAATTTATCGAGCGGAGCTCGATAAAATCTGGGCGCAAATACGCCAAGGCGCACTTGATAAGGAGGTATATAGTGACTTCTAATAATTATCCGGATTTATCTAGTTTAAAGCATGTTTCTGCTCAAAAAGTAAGCGATCACATTTTTGAACAATTAAAAGAGTCGATTATTCTGAAGGAAATTTTGCCTGAAGAGCAATTACCACCAGAAAGAGAATTGTGCAGCATATTTAATGCGAGTCGACTGACTGTTAGAGAAGCTATTCAAAGATTGAAGGAGGAGGGATTGGTAGAGCAGATAAGAGGCGCTAAAGGTGGGACCTTTATTCTTCCTTTAACAGCAAAGATACATGAGAAAACAAAGGAAAGCTTGATTAACCAGTGGGATGAATTTCAAGATATCTTTGTATTCCGCAACTTTATAGAGCCATATACAGCTAAAATGGCTGCTTTAAATATTAGCGAGGAAAAGATTGAGGAACTCAATCAATTAAATAATCAAATATCTGCTCCCTGTGAACGGGAGGAATTCCGATCGAACGATGTGAAATTTCATTTGAAAATATCGGAAATAGCTAATAATATCTACTTCCAAAATTCAGTTCGCATGATTAGGACCAAAATCAACCCAGCTTTGGATCTTCTGCCTTTTAATGAGGGTGTCAGAAAGAAAACCTATGAGGAACATCAGTTCATCATAGAGTCAATAGAAAAACAAGATAAAAGTACAGCTAAAAAAGTAATGTATGATCATATTTTCGGCACAACTAATAAGCTTGAAGAAATTATTAGAGAATGAAAACGAACATAAGAAAAACTCCATGAGGTGTTATGATGAGGGATAAAAAAATCAGAGTTGGAATCTCTGGTTATAGCCTTTCCAGTATTGAGAACAAGGAAGGAATTAAAAAAGGGTTACCGAAACAAGCTCTTTCAATTTTCAGTTATGATTTTGTTCAATCAATTGAACAATCTGGCGGGATACCCATTCTTTTACCAATCGTAAATCCAAATACAATAAAAGATCAATTAGCTGATTTGGATGCCATTATTTTTGCCGGAGGAGAAGATATCCACCCGAAATATTATTTGGATTATAAGAATGATTATCCTCCGGCTTCAGATGCTAGAGATCAATATGAATTCAATTTAATTAAAGAGGCACTACTTAAAGAAATTCCCATCTTATTTGTTTGTAGAGGAATGCAATTACTAAATGTCTACAAAGGGGGATCTTTATACATTGATTTACATGATTCCACTTCGACACCCATCAATCATTGGGTGGTAGATGATAGAGAAAAATCTGTTCATGAAGTAGAAATCGTGATGAACGATTTTACAAAAAAGATTTTTTCTCACCATCAGCTAAAGGTTAATAGTGTTCATCATCAGGCAATTGAACAGCTGGGAGAGGGTTTAGAAGTAATCGGTAAATCCAAAGATGGCATTATTGAAACAATTGCTGTGAAAGGAAGAAACGACATTCTTGCTGTTCAATGGCATCCGGAAATGATGAAGGAAGAAAAGAGTTCAGGAATAGGTTTGTTTAAATGGTTAATTAATGAAGCAAAACAAAATTTATATAAAAGGGGACAAGAGTATGAAAAAAGCTTTAGGTAGTCTATTATTGGCAGGCAGTTTGGTGTTAGCTGGATGCGGCAATGATGCAAAACCGGAAAAATCCGATAATGGTGGAGGAGAAGAGCCTAATAAATTAGTAGTCACTTCCTTTGGCGGTGATTATGAAAAAGCCCAAATGGAATATCTGATCAAACCATTTGAGAAAGAGTTTAACGCAGAAGTGGAAGTGGTTACATTATATTCCGCTGATGCCCTGGCTAAGCTAAGAGCACAGAAGAACGCACCTGAAATCGACGTCGTTCAATTTTCCGGCGGACAGGAAATTCAAGCTGCTAAAGAGGATTTAATTTTAGAGATAGACTCCGATATCGTTAAGAATACAGGCGAGCTTTATGACAATGCAAAGAAAACAAATTACGGTCCTGCCATTGCATTCGATGCGCTGGGATTACTATATAATACAGAACTTGTGAAAGAAGCACCAACCTCTTGGGAAGATTTATGGAAAAAAGAATATAAAGGAAAAGTGGGATTAGTTGATATCTCCAACACCTATGGATTACAATTCCTCGCTATGATGGCAAAGCTTCACGGTGGCGATGAAGAAAATATTGATCCGGGTTTTGAAAAAATTAAAACTTTACTACCAAATACAGCTTCAGTTGTAGCTACAACACCAGACATGGGGAATTTGTTCGCACAGGAAGAAGTCGTGATTGCACCATATGATGCTGGTTATGCCTTTAACTTTAGCAAACAAGGTCAGCCTATTGGTTTTGTCATTCCTGACGAAGGAGCAATGGCGGTATTCATTAATATGCAAGTAGTTAAAGGGACAGAAAGTCCAAAATTGGCGCAAGAATTCGTCAACTATTCTTTAAGACCGGAAGTTCAAAAGGCTTTTGCAGAAGAAACTGGTTTTGCACCAACAAATAAAAATGTGGAAATCTCTGAGGAATTAGCGAAAGTGATGCCGTACGGAGAAGAAGCTGTAAATAGCCTTGTCGACCTGAATTGGGAAGTAGCAAATAATAATAAAGATGATTGGACAGACCGTTGGAATAAAATGATCAGCCAGTAATAGCACTAAGGGCAGTGGCAGGTGCTGCCCTTTCTAATATTTGTAAGAAGGTGAATGGATGTCTAAAAAAATACCCCCTTATTGGATTTTAATGGCTCCAGGTCTACTAGTTCTATTCTTTTTCTTTCTCTTCCCCTTGGGACAAATAGTACTGTTCAGTTTTTTTAAATCCCAACCCGGCGCGGGAATGGAAGCGGCCTTTACACTAGAGAATTATTTCCGATTTTTATCAGATCCCCACTATCTAGGAATTTTGTGGAGAACAATCTGGATCGGATTAGCAACAAGCATCATTTGTTTAATTATGGGGTATTCCATCGCTTATGGAATCTCTCGCTCAAATCCTAAATATCAAAATCTTTTGTTGCTTCTCGTTATCCTTCCGTTATTAACGAGTGCAGTGGTAAGGAATTTTGGTTGGATGGTAATTATGGGAAAAAATGGTTTGATTAACCAAGCCCTTTTGGGAATAGGTCTCATCTCAGAACCAGCTGAAATTTTATATACGTCGACTGGTGTAGTCATTGCCATGACACACGTAATGCTGCCGTTTATGGTTCTTATTCTTTACCCTGTATTGGATGGCTTGGATTTAAATGTAGAGTCTGCGGCAGAAAGCTTGGGAGCTTCACCAGGAAAAGTTTTTTGGCTTGTAACGATACCGCTCTCAATTCCAGGAATCTTGGCTGGTACATTATTGGTGTTTTCAATGTCAATCAGTTTCTATATTACTCCGGCATTAATCGGTGGTCCACGAGTACAAGTGATGGCGACAGAAGTTTACAATCAAACGATGAATCTGTTGAACTGGCCGTTTTCTTCAGCCGTTTCCGTCATCCTTCTTATCACTGTGTTAATTATTATCAGTTTTTACAATAAAGCAATGAAAAAAGTTTCACCACAAGGAGCTGAGTAAAAATGCGTCCCATTAAAGTGTTTCAAATATTAAATATATTCTTCTACATTTTTCTCGCAGCTCCCTTGTTGATTGTTATTCTAACGTCGTTTAGTGACAGCTCATACTTGGTGTTTCCGCCGAAAGGTTTCACACTCAGCTGGTATGAACATGTCTTTACTGACGGCCGTTATTTACAACCATTTATTAATAGCTTAATTGTTGCGATTGTTTCTACAGGATTTGCACTGGTGTTAGGGATCATGATCTCATTGGCCATAAAAAGATACGACTTTAAATTTAAAGGTTTGATCAGTTCTTTGTTTTTATCCCCGCTGATCGTGCCAACTTTGTTATTGGGAATAGGGCTGTTAATTCTTTTCAGCAATCTCGGTGTTACCAATGCTTATGTCAGGTTGATACTGGCTCACACAGTATTAACAATACCTTATGTGATAAGAGCAGTTTCGGCAGGTTTGTCTAAGTTGAACCCTTCAGTTGAAGAGGCATCGCGGGTATTGGGGGCTTCCCCGTTTTTAACTACATTCTTAGTCACTTTGCCATTAATCAGACCAGCATTGATTTCGGGAGCATTCTTTGGATTCATTATCTCGTTCGATGAGCTTGTTGTAGCCCTGTTTTTAACTAGTTCAAATGTGGTTACTTTACCGATACTGATCTATTCAGATATTCAATTTAACTTAGATCCATCTATATCCGCGATTTCTTCGGTTTTAATTATTGGGACGGTCATCCTTGGGCTTATTAGTATGAAATTTATTGATAAGAAAAGTTTCTTTGGGTAGGAAGGAGTTTTTAAATGAGCCATTTTGAAATTAGCAAGCTTTGCAAACAATACGGAGAAAATGTCATCGTGGATCATTTGGATTTAAGCATTAAAGAAGGCGAATTTATCTCGTTACTAGGTCCGAGTGGCTGCGGAAAAACAACCACTTTAAGAATGATTGCCGGACTTTTAAAACCAACGAGCGGCTCCATAAAATTGGGAGAAAAAGAATTAAGCAGCATTCCGACCCATAAACGGAATATTGGCTTGGTATTTCAAAACTATGCACTTTTTCCACATCTAACTGTTTTTAATAATATTGCCTTTGGGTTGAAGAGACGGAAAGTGCCGGCATCTGAAATCAAACAAAGAGTGACTGATGTATTGGAGTCCGTTCAGTTATCCGGAATGGAAGAACGATTTCCTACACAGTTATCAGGAGGCCAGCAACAACGGGTTGCTTTGGCAAGAGCCCTGGTTTTACGCCCACCCATGGTTTTATTTGATGAACCGTTAAGTAACTTGGACGCTAAGCTGCGGCAGTTTTTGAGAGTTGAAATAAGACAACTACAGCAGAAACATGGATTTACAGCAATATTTGTTACCCATGATCAAGAAGAGGCCATGGTTTTATCAGACCGGATAGCGGTAATGAACAAAGGAAAAATTGCTCAACTTGGTACGCCAACTGAAATATACAGTAATCCGGCAGATTCGTTCGTAGCTGACTTTGTCGGAGAAACAAATATGATGAAAATAAATGACGTTAAAAACAATGGCGATATTATAAGCGGAGTATTAGCAGACGATACAAAGATATCTATTAAAAACAGAGGGCAAGAAATTAAAGACAGCATTGTAATGGTTAGACCTCAAGATGTTGCATTAACCAAAACGTCTGAAGCTGTGGAGAAGAAAAATAGCATTAAAGGGCAAGTCGAGTTTATCCACTTTATTGGAGACAAATACCTTTTTGGTATTAAAACGGCTGTTCAAGATAAAATTTTTATGTGCTCACTCTCCCCAGAGGAATTTATCCGCCTCCAAATTACAGAAGGAAATGAAGTTTATGCTACATGGGAGATTGACTCAACCTTCATTTTTTAACTTCATTCAGCAGAAGTCTCCCACTTCTGTAAGTGGTGAGATGATTGGATATTGGTTTTCCATTCAGTGGGGGTTCAAACCCTGGCTGAATAAAGTCAAAGCCTACGGCGGATGCCACAGATTTTCAGAGGAATTTTATCGAGCGGAGCTTATAAAATCTGGGCGCAATTGATAAGCAATTAGTCATTCTTGAAAAATAAATAATATGTAGGAGTGTGTCTTATGTCGGAAAAATTTGTTATTGCGCAAGGGACAGATGCATCCACACTTGATCCTTTTGCTCATTCAGAAACTACAACATCGAATATTTTATTGCAGGTGTATGACTCTCTTGTTAAACGGAATGAAGATATGGAAATAGTTCCCCATCTCGCGGTTGAATGGGAACAAAAAAGCAGTAAAGAATTAGTCTTCCATTTACGTCAGGATGCAGTATTCCATCATGGCGATCAATTGACTGCTGAGGATGTGAAGTTCTCCATTGAGAGAATGGTAGATCCTGCTAATGAAGAGAGATTTCCTCCTTCCGGCAGATTCAACTCCATGACATCAGTAGATATATTGGATAAATACACAGTAAAAGTGAATTTCAACAGGCCAGACCCTAATATACTTGCGCAATTGGCAGGATTAATGATCATATCAAAAGGTTACTTTGAGTCCATTGGTGAAGAACGCTTTTCAAAGGAGCCAAGTGGTACAGGCCCATTCAAATTCAAGCAATGGGATAGAGAAGCAGGGAAAGTCTATTTGGAGAGAAACGTTGATTATTGGGGTGGAAAAGCAGATATTGAAGTACTGGAATTTCATGCAGTTCCCCATGGTTCAGATCGAATAGCGGGATTGATTGAAGGTAATATTCATTTGACCGCAAACTTCCCTCCTTCCGAGCAGGAAAACGTTCAACAATATGAGCATCTGACAGTTGCAGGCACACCGAGTGTCGGGGTTATTTATATGGGAATTAATACAAACCATGAAATATTGAAAAACAAAACGTTGCGCCACGCTATTGCGCACGGCATTGATGTAAATAAGTTTATAGACGAAGAACTATTGGGATGCGGTTACCCGCTTAATGGCCCAGTCTATCCACAAGCTTTTGGAGTGGATCAGGATCAAAAACCAATTGAATACAATCCGGAAAAAGCGAAGGAATTATTAAAAGAGGCAGGCTATGAGAACGGAGTAAAAGTAAAATTAGAAGTTCCCGATGGCCGGTTTACACAGGATAAAGAAATTGCATGGAGCATAGCTGAACAGCTTAAGGAAATTGGGATTGAATTGGAAGTAGATGTCCAGCCTTGGGGACCATTTATATCACGCTTCAGAGATCATAAGTACGATCAAATGTATTATGTAGGATGGGGAAATTTCACCTTTGATCCTGATGAAGTATATAGAAATGCTTTTATCCATCCTAAGCCTTGGAATCCTACACATTTCCATCATGAGAGACTGGCCGAGGTTGCAACAGAAGCAAGCTTATCATTAGATCAGGATAAGAGAAAAACACTATATTCTGAGGCACTTAGCATTTTCAGGGACGAACTTCCTTGGATACCGTTGTTTCAACAATTTGACCTCTATGGATTAAATAGTGCATGGAATTTCAAAGCGAGAATGGATGAGTTTATTTACGCATTTGACATTACTAAGGCCAAAACAGAATAAGAGAGGAAATAACATGCCATTTAACGTTAAAAAAATGTATATCAACGGCGAGTGGGTCAACAGCCAAGCTGATCAATCACGTGAAATCTTGAACCCTGCAACCGGAGAGGTAATTGCTGTAGTAGCTGAAGGTACAGTTGAAGATGTCAAACATGCGATTCACTCAGCTCGGAAAGCGTTTGATGAAGGGCCATGGAGAAGCTTTAGCGCACAGGATCGGGCAAGTCTATTATTGCAAATTTCTAGTCTTATAGACGAACATAAAGAAGAACTGGCTAAACTAGAAACGATGAATAACGGAAAACCTCTCAGAGAGGCTCTTTCCGATGTTGAAACGGCTTCCGATGCCTTTCGTTATTATGCTGGCTTAGTCAGAACTTCATTAGGTGAAACATTTGATTCAACAATAGATAGCATCGTTATTCAGGAGCCGATTGGTGTTTGCACGCAAATTGTCCCGTGGAATTTCCCGCTTCAAATGGCAGCTTGGAAACTGGCTCCATGTCTTGCAGCCGGTAATGTGTCTGTATTTAAACCTGCAGAGACTACACCGTTGTCAGCGATACGACTTTTTGAACTTATGTCCGAATTAGATATTCCTCCAGGTGTTGTCAATCTGGTTCTTGGAGCTGGAAGAGTGATTGGAAATGAACTCACATCCAATGAACATGTGGATAAGGTATCTTTTACGGGCGGCACTGTAACTGGGAAAAAGATTATGGCAAATAGCATTGAGACGATGAAAAAAGTAACACTGGAGCTTGGTGGAAAGTCACCCGTTGTCGTTTTTTCAGATGTTAATATCGATACAACTGTGGAATATGCTTTATTTGGAATTTTCCTAGGAGCAGGGCAAGTATGCTCAGCGGGCTCACGAATTTTAGTTCATGAGGATATCTATCAGGAGTTTATCGGAAAAATGACGGCACACGCTGAACAAATTGTTGTAGGAAATGGGCTGGATGAAGGGGTAGAAATGGGACCTGTGGCATCTGAAGCGCATATGCATAAGGTGCTTGACTTTATCCAAACAGGAGAAAGAGAAGGGGCGACCTTAGCAACTGGCGGAAAGCGGATTGTTGAAGGGAATTATGGTAAAGGCTATTTTATAGAGCCTACTATTTTCACAAATGTTTCTAATAACATGAGTGTTGTTCAGGAAGAAATATTTGGCCCGGTTGTTACAGTTCAAACGTTTAGCTCGGAGGAAGAAGCTGTAAGATTAGCAAACAGTACGAAATATGGCCTAGCTGGAGCAGTATTCACAAATGATTTTTCTAGAACCTTAAGGGTCACGAAAAGCATGAAGGCAGGTACTGTGTGGATTAATAAATACCATTCTGTTAATAATCAATTGCCATGGGGTGGATTTAAACAAAGCGGCTTTGGAAGAGACCTTGGTAAGAACAGTTTATTGGAATACACAGAAACGAAAGTAGTAAATATGAATATTCATTCTTCCGCTGTTGGTTTTTATAAAAGCTTCTCTGACAACAGTTAACTTCATTCAGCAGAAGTCTCCCACTTCTGTAAGTGGTGAGATGAAAGCATATTGGTATTCCATTCAGTGGGGGGGCAAACCCCGGCTGAATAAAGTTAAAGCCTCCGGCGGATGCCACAGATTTTCAGAGGAAATTTATCGAGCGAAGCTCGATAAAATCTGGGCGCAAATACGCCAAGGCGCATTTGATTGAAAAATAAGAGCGTAAATTCTTGAGGATTTTACGCTCTTTTCCCTTATTCTCCCTGTCATTCAGACGCCGATGGGATCAGAATATGTACAAATTGAATTTCTTCCTCCGCATTATATTTTTGTTAAAAAATTAACTACCAAAAGCATTAACTTTCGAATATCATTTTTCCCGATACATAAACAATATTTGTTATTTTCTTCCTTCTTTTCTGTTAAAATGAACAAATAGGAAGAGCTTCCTGAAAGAAGGGATCACAATGGTTGCCAAGGAGTCCAAAGATAGAAGTAACGATATGAATGTGCCCGAGCAGACTAGTGAAATAATTAGTTTATATGACGTTTTGAACAAAAAAATTCTGTATATTAGTCCGCCCCTCCCTGGACACAGGAGAATAGATATGGAGGAAATTATTAAAAATCCTTCAATTATAAGGGAAAAATTGTATCCAGAGGATGCTGATCGGCTTTTTCAGCTATTTGAGTCTCCCTCTTCATCCCCTTGTGAAATGGACTATCAGATTAAAGGGGAAGAGAGATGGTTAAGGACAACCTTTATCCCTATTACTGATCCTTCTGGAAATGTATTGAAAGTCCTTAATTTTACACGTGAAATCACTTATTGGAGAAAAAGAGGCCAATATGCAGAAAAGACAAATCAGATGAATCTGTGCAGCCAAATTGCGGCTGGGTTTGCCCATGAAATCAGAAATCCGCTGACAACGATTAAAGGTTTCCTGCAGTTGATGTATCAGGACAAATCGGACATATATCAACAAATGATCATTCAGGAAACGGAAAGAATCGAATCCATCATTAATGAGTTTTTAATGCTTGCGCAGCCTTATCCAGGACAGGATTTTATTTTGATTAATGTAAAGGACATCGTGGGTGACATTTTCCTTACGATCAATCCACAAGCTTCGGAAAGCAACATCAAAGTTTTCATGACCGGTGGTAAGAATCTTCCATCGGTGAATGGTTCACCTGAACAAATCAAGCAAGCTCTCTTGAACTTGATAAAAAATGCAATTCAAGCTATGCCGCTTGGTGGAACGTTGTACATTTCAGTAGCTAAGGTGGATGAGGGTGTCTCGATCATGATAAAAGATGAAGGTACAGGAATTTCACCTAAGAAATTGTCCCGTCTGGGCATACCCTTTTATTCGAACAAAGAGGAAGGGGCAGGCCTCGGAATTATGATCAGCCGACAGATCATCAAAAACCACCAAGGGACCGTTACTTTCGAAAGTGAAATCGGAAAAGGGACTATTGTTGAGGTGATCCTGCCTTCAGCAGATGTATCAGATTTACAGGAAAACTGAATCGATTGAGTAGCAGGGCCGTTACTCAATCGATTATTACATTCTCCGCTCTTATTCTTCTCTCCATTCCAGCTTATACCGTGCGTTCCCATCTCCGTTCTTTATTTCCACTGTCACAAACTCAGCCAGTTCAAGCATGTGGAGTTGATGCTCTGATGAGGGAGTTGATTCTCCACCTTCCATTTTGCGGCAATCGCTTCAGGTGCCTTGGCTGCTTTCTTTCGTGATATCCTCTTTTTCCAGCTGATAAGAATGATGCTCGTCTATCCCTTTCTTAATTCAGGTATCAACAAATCCTTCATCTCACCATTCTAACTCGATTGTGTATATTGTGCAGAACGTAACATAGCCGCGGCTTCTGTGATAATATATAGTTGGGAGATCATAATGAAAGGGGAAGAAAATGGCCTGGATCTATGTCCTTTGTGCGGCAATCGTGGAAGTGTTCTGGGTAATCGGTTTAAGATATTCCGAAACAATATGGGAGTGGCTTGGAACAGTTGTTGCAATCATTTTCAGTTTCTATTTTATTATTAAGGCATGTAAAAGATTGCCCTCCGGCACGGTGTATGCAATATTTACGGGTTCCGGGGCAGCGGTGATTGTCCTCATTGATTTTATATTTTTCGGAGCTGACTTTTCTTTAAAGAGTAAGAAAATATAAAAACAGATGAAATATGTTTTTCGAATTAAGATTTAATATGTCTAGCTACAGGCGCCATCGGCTCGAGGTCACAAGTCAAATTGCTGTGGTGGCTGAGGAACTGCCTCCTCGCAATTCGCCTTGTGCTTGTCGCCGATAGACGGGCGCCTTGCGCTTTTCTTTATCTAAAGTGTTTTTAATTGCTCTTATTATCGTTGGTGTAGTGGGAATTAAAATAACAACAGACGGACAGGAAGAATCGAAGACTAATACTCCATCAGCGGAGGGAAAATAAAATGGCTTGGCTATTTCTTGTCATTGCAAGTTTTGGAGAAATTTTTGGCGTCATGACAATTAATATTTACAATGAAAGAAAGTCGTTTTTCTGGCTTCTTATCATGATATTGACCTTCGGGTTCGGTTTTTATTTTTTATCGTTAGCAATGAAGGAGATTCAGCTTGGAACCGCGTATGCCATTTGGACTGGGCTTGGCGCTGCGGGGGCTGTTTTGATGGGCATTTTGTTTTTTAAGGAGCCTGCGAGTTGGAAGCGTATGCTGTTTCTTTCCTTTATTATAGCAGGAGCGGTAGGCTTGAAAGTCCTGGAATAACAGTCAGGGAGACAAAATGATAGGTGATAAAAAAATGGTATCTTCATTTTTGATGCAGATGGAAGAAAGCCGTAATCCTGAAAATGCTGCAGCTATGAAAAAATATATGAAAAATCTATTCCCTTTTCTTGGAATAAAGGCGTCGGAGCGCAAAAAGCTGTCGAAGACTTTCATCCAAGAGCTTTGTGCGATTAAAGACTTTGAATCGTATGTTTTAAACTTGTGGGAGCTGCCTGAAAGAGAGTATCAATATGTTGCGGTTGATTTTCTAGTGAAAAAGAAAAAGCTTCTGGATGAAAGTCATGTTGATCTGATTGAAAGTTTAATCCTTACAAAATCATGGTGGGATACAGTAGATCCGATTGCCTCGCATTTAGTCGGAGCGATATTTTCGAAAAGTCCGGCATTGGTTCAAAGAAGAGGAACAGACTGGGTAAACTCTGAAAATATCTGGCTCCAAAGGTCGATGATTCTCTTTCAACTGAAATACAAGGAAAAGACCGACAAGGAATTATTATTTTCTATCATCGAACGGACAAAACATATTGAAGAATTTTTCATTCAAAAAGCGATTGGCTGGGCCTTGAGGGAATATTCGAAGACGAACCCGGCTGATGTTGGCCGATTTATTGAATCCCAGAGTTTATCGAACTTGGCGAGAAAAGAAGGCTTAAAGCATATAGAAAAAGTCATCCTGTGAAAAAATGTGAATATGGAGGTTTCGATCAAGATGAAAAAAGCTTTGCTGAATGTCGACTATACTTATGATTTTGTGGCGGAGGATGGAAAGCTCACATGCGGGAAGCCAGGACAGAATATTGAGCAGGCGATTGTCGGTTTAACGAAACAATTTTTGGAAGAGGGCGACTTTGTCGTGTTTGCTGTTGACATGCATGTTGAGGGGGACAAGCTGCACCCGGAAACAAAGCTCTTTCCTCCACATAACATAGAGGGGACATTAGGACGCGATTTTTATGGTTCCTTGAAACATTTGTATGAACAACATAAAGATGGTGCGAATGTACATTATATGGATAAAACTAGGTACAGCGCTTTTGCGGGGACGGATCTGGAAATCAAATTGCGTGAACGCGGAATAGAAGAAGTGCATATATGCGGTGTCTGCACGGATATCTGTGTGCTGCACACAGCCGTAGATGCCTATAATAAGGGCTTTAAAATCGTGGTTTATAGAGCGGCTGTAGCTAGCTTCAATGAAGCGGGTCATGAATGGGCATTGTCCCATTTTGAAAACACGCTTGGTGCAGAGGTCGTTTAGTAGAGGAGTGGACAACAAATGAAATATCATTATCCGGATGATAGCTTGATGCTTCATACCGATCTATATCAAATCAACATGGCTAAAACATACTGGCAGGACGGAATACATGAGCGTAAAACAGTGTTCGATTTGTATTTCAGAAAGCTTCCGTTCAAAAACGGATATGCTATATTTGCAGGGCTTGAAAAGGCGATCCATTATTTAAGAGAATTCCGGTTCACGGACAGTGATCTCAAATATTTACGTGAGGAACTGGAATATGATAGCAGGTTTATCGACTATCTGGCTGATATGCGTTTTACCGGCACGGTTCGTTCGATGCGGGAAGGTGAAATTGTTTTTGGCAACGAACCGATTATGCAGATAGAAGCTCCGCTTGCTGAAGCACAGCTGATTGAAACTGCGCTTTTAAATATAATCAATTACCAAACTTTGATAGCGACAAAAGCATCCCGTATTAGAGAGATTGTCGGCGATGGAGCCGCTCTTGAATTCGGAACAAGACGTGCGCAGGAAATGGATGCCGCTTTATGGGGAACGCGTGCTGCTTATATCGGGGGCTTCGATGCAACGAGCAATGTCAGAGCGGGAAAACTGTTCGGTATGCCTGTTGCCGGGACACACGCCCATTCTCTAGTACAATCTTATAAAGACGATTATACCGCATTCAAAAAATATGCGGAAAGCCACTATAATTGTGTTTTTCTTGTCGATACATACGACACGTTGAGGTCCGGCGTGCCGGCTGCCATTAAAGTGGCAAAAGAAATGGGGGACCGGATCAAGTTTGAAGGGATCAGGCTTGATAGCGGGGATATGGCATTTTTATCAAAAGAGGCGAGAAAAATGCTTGATGAAGCAGGGTTCCACGACACAAAAATTGTGGCGTCAAGCGATCTCGACGAGTATACCATCTTTCACCTGAAAGCACAGGGAGCAAAAATCGACTCTTGGGGTGTCGGAACTAAGCTGATTACAGCATACGACCAGCCGGCCCTTGGAGCTGTGTATAAAATTGTCGCCATTCAAGATGAACACGGCGATTGGCAGGATACAATCAAAATTTCCGGAAATGCAGAAAAAGTTACGACACCGGGCCGTAAAAAGGTTTACAGGATCATGAATAGGTTAAATCATAAATCAGAAGGCGACTACATTACATTATGGGATGAAAATCCACAAGAAGAAAAAAAGTTGAAAATGTTCCACCCTGTCCATACATTCATTAGCAAGTTTGTTAAAAATTTTGAAGCGAAAAATCTACTTCATGACATTTTTGTGGAGGGTGAAATGGTTTACGAGCTTCCTGAGCTTGAACAGATTAAATCATACACGTGTGAAAGCCTCAATGTTTTGTGGGACGAATATCGGCGTATGCTTAATCCGGAAGAATATCCAGTTGACCTTAGCCAGAAGTGCTGGGACAATAAAATGAAAAATATAGCGGCAGTAAAAGAAAAGACTGATCAGTTGAAAAAGTAGATATGGGCTCATGAAGGAGGATACCTCATCATGGATTTGCAACAGAAAATCATTGAGGCATTAAAAGTGAAACCGACAATTGATCCGAAGCAAGAGATTCGCTTAAGTGTGGATTTTCTTAAGGATTATTTAGAAGCGCACGATTTTTTTAACGGTTTTGTACTTGGCATCTCAGGCGGACAGGATTCTACGCTTGCAGGCAGGCTTGCTCAAATAGCCGTTGATGAACTGAACGAGACGCACGGTACGAACAAATATAAGTTCATCGCTGTCAGACTTCCGTATGGGATTCAAAGCGATGCGTCAGATGTGGATGATGTACTCGAATTCATCAAGCCTTCCGTTACGTATGAAGTGAACATTAAGCCAGCGGTGGATGCTAGTGTGGCTTCACTTGAAAAAGCAGGAGTCAACATTTCCGATTTTACAAAAGGAAATGAGAAAGCACGTGAACGGATGAAAGCACAGTACAGCATTGCCGCTATGAATGGGTGTGTTGTATTGGGGACGGACCAGGCTGCTGAAGCCCTGACGGGATTTTTCACTAAATACGGAGATGGTGCTTCTGATGTAGTGCCGATTTTCAGGCTAAACAAGAGACAAGGAAGAATGCTGCTTCAAGAATTGGGATGCCCAGAGCATCTATATACAAAAGTTCCGACGGCAGACCTGGAGGATGACCGTCCAATGCTTGCGGACGAAGTGGCTCTCGGTGTGACCTATGACGATATAGACGATTATCTGGAAGGAAAGCAGGTTTCGGAAACAGCAAAGAATACAATCGAAGCTTTATACCGGAAATCGGAGCACAAGCGGCATATGCCGATTACAGTGTTCGACGATTTTTGGAAATAAAATGGAAGTGAACAGGGATGGATGATTCTTGTTCACTTTCTCTTGACTATCTTAAATTAAAAGATAATTTCAATAGTTTTAACTTCATTCAGCAGAAGTCTCCCACTTCTGTAAGTGGTGAGATGAAAGCATATTGGTATGTGGGGATTCAGACGCCGGCTGAATAAAGTTAAAGCCTCCGGCGGATGCCACAGATTTTCAGAGGAAATTTANGTGGGGATTCAGACGCCGGCTGAATAAAGTTAAAGCCTCCGGCGGATGCCACAGATTTTCAGAGGAAATTTATCGATCGGAGCTCGATAAAATCTGGGCACAAATACGCCAAGGCGCATTTGATAGATTGGTTGAGAAAAATTTGAGCGGCAGGTGAGGAACATGACGGTCGAAATCACTCAGAAGCATATTAAAAAAATTATTCAAAATATCGAAAAGGTCATGATTGGTAAAAGTGGGGTGGCCAGACTTTGCCTGGTAGCTCTATTGGCTGAAGGGCATGTGCTCTTGGAAGATGTCCCGGGCGTAGGCAAGACGATGATGGTCAAAGCTTTGTCAAAGTCTGTTAACGCTGAGTTCAAGCGAATTCAATTTACCCCGGATCTTTTGCCTTCAGATGTTCTCGGTGTCTCTATCTATAACCCAAAAGAAATGGAATTCACGTTCCGTCCCGGCCCAATCATGGGCAATATCATTTTGGCAGATGAAATTAACAGGACTTCGCCAAGGACACAGTCTGCCTTGTTGGAAGCCATGGAAGAGCACAGTGTAACAATTGATGGAGTCACTTTGGAAATGGAGAAACCTTTTTTTGTAATGGCCACCCAAAATCCGATTGAGTATGAAGGAACGTACCCGCTTCCTGAAGCCCAACTGGACCGTTTTTTGTTAAAGCTTGAAATGGGTTATCCAAGTGAGGGAGAAGAAGTGGAAATGTTGACGCTGAGTCAAAAAACATCCCCGATTGATGAATTGCAGCCGGTGATTTCCCTGGATGACCTAAGGAACCTTCAGGATTATGTGAAGGATGTTTTCGTCGAAGAGGCAATGAAACAATATATTGTAGAGCTTGCGAATAAAACCAGGGTGGATTCACAGGTTCAGCTTGGTGTCTCTCCGCGGGCATCCATTGCTTTGCTGAAAGCATCTCAAGCACTGGCATTCATGTCAGGCCGCGATTTTGTCCTTCCAGACGACATTCAATATTTGGCTCCATTTGTTTTTGGTCACCGTCTTATTTTAAAGCCGGAAGCAAAATATCAAGGAACCAAAGCGGGTGATATACTGGAAACCATCCTTCCGAATGTTCATGTACCAGTGAAAAGGGCAGTGAAATAACATGCCTAGGGGTCTGTCGAAGTGGATAAAGATAAAAAGATTTATTTCTTTCGCCGGTATTTTGATCTTACTCGCCGCTGCTTTCGCCTATGCTATGTTTCAAGGCGGGTTCGTCAGTTGGTTTTTATTTTACAGTTTCTTGCCATTTGCTTTGTACCCCATTCTCCTTTTCTATTACCCTGTGAACTTCACGGCAGAAAGAACCATTTCCCCACGAACTTACAATGCAGGTGACGATATTGAAGTGAATGTGACGTTGACAAGGAGGTTTCCATTTCCCCTTCTATTTCTTGTAGTCGAAGATGTCATACCAGGTTCACTTAAGCAAAAAGAAATAAAGCAGATGTTCTTTCCGGGATTTAAAAAGAAATTCAAGATGACGTATACAATCGGAAATGCTTCCCGCGGAGAGCACATTTTTCAAAATGTCAGGCTGAAGACGGGGGATGCACTCGGACTACTGGAAAAAGAAAAAAGGATTCCCTGCAAACAGGCCATATTGGTTTACCCTCCGCATGAAGCTATTTTTTACAGATCCATCCGCAATATGTTCGATCAGGGAGGAATCGTATCGCCCTTATCAAGCCATGATCCTTCTCTGGTGGCGGGAATCCGGGAATATGAGCCGGGGGATCGCTTTTCTTGGATAGATTGGAAAGCGTCCGCAAGAGTAAACGAAATGATGACAAAGGAATTTGATACGAGAGAGTCTGATGATTTTCTGATTGTTTTAGATACGATGCCTACGGAAACATTCGAAGTTTTAGTGAAGTTTGCTGCGTCGGCTGCAAGGACTGTCATCAAGAACGGTGAGAAAGCTGGGATTTTACTTGGTGGAAAAGAGAGTTTGTTCATTCCACCAAGCAGTGGAGCGGACCAACTGCAAGCTATATTTTACCATTTGGCAAAAGTAAGTGAGGATGGATCGCAATCAGTGGAAAATCTCTTTGAAGATCCGAGATTTTCTGGACAATCCGCTGTTTATATGATTGTTACCTCCAAATTAACGAAACAAATGATAGATGGGGCGGAGCGTTTGCGTGGAAAGAAAAATCGGGTCATCTTTTTTCTCATAAAGGGGGAGGGATGGTCGATAGAGGAAACGGAGCTAATAGCTGCAGCGGTCAGAAAAGGACTGATCGTCCAGCCGGTTGAACACGATTTTCAAATGGCTTTTGCGGGGGTGAAACAGGCATGATGGGCAGGAGTAAAATGTTTTCATTCATCCTTTACGCCCTCGGTTTCTTACTGCTCTGGGAATGGCTTTTGCCGCTTGAGCAAGTGACAAAAACGAGTGAAGTCCAATATTTTATTATCTTTGTAGTCGCTTCTTTGCTCCTGAATTTCTTTCATTCTCCTTGGTATATCACATGGCCGCTCAAGTCAGCTTTTATTTTGTATGCACTTTATGCGATATTTTCTGAAAGTATCGAATTTATTTTATGGTTATCTCAATTATTGGGGGAAATCAGGGTTAATACCTCCATGGTTCTCTCACGGGATTGGCTCGACCTTTCTCCTTTATACAGAAGTCTGCTCTTTTTTCTGCTTCTTTGGCAAATCACGTATTTGCTTAGGTATTGGCTGATGATTAAAAGGAAAATCTTTGTTTTTTATTTCATGACCATTTTTTATATCACGTTGCTGGATACATTTACGCAATATAATGGAGAACATGCTATTGTCCGGATTGTTTTCATCGGATTCATCCTATTGGGTTTACTCTTTTTCAAAAGGGTGCTTGAAGCGGAGAAAATGGACGGTCAGCATTTGCTGTTGCGGCGTTGGATGATTCCGCTAGCTTCTATGATTTGCTTTGGAGTGGTGATCGGTTATCTGTCACCTAAAGCTGCCCCAATTTGGCCCGACCCCGTTCCTTTTATTGAGTCGAAGGCAGAAAATATGGGAAGGGGCGGAATTTCAAAAATCGGATATGGGGTAGACGATTCTCAATTGGGTGGACCCTTCCTCAACGATGATAGGCTCGTTTTCACAGTCACAACCTCGACAAGACAATATTGGAAGATTGAAACTAAAGATACTTATACCGGAAAAGGATGGATTGCCTCCGATCAAGCAGGCAAGGAAGTAGAGGACATCCAATATGGCGAGGAGCGACTCCTTGATGACACTGGATCTATCAGCAATGAGATACAGGAAGCAATGTTCAACTTTGAAATCGGCTATCCTCATGTTGTCAGGCCCTATGGGTTTTTATCCGTAAAAGGCGAAGCATCAGGTTTTCTTCGTTATGACCCGCGTTTGGACAAGCTGACCTCTTACACTGGTGATATGAATGAGGTACGTTTACCAAGCTATACAATTAAATACAGGGCGCCATCATATAGCTTGCAGGAATTGAGAGCAACGAAAGGCATTCCTAGCGGAGCAGATTTTTCCATACTTCGTGAACAGTATACTCAATTGCCGGAAAAACTCCCGGAGCGGGTCCGCAGCTTGGCTCTGGAACTGACAGGCGAATATGATAACTGGTACGATAAGGCTCTGGCAATAGAAAGTCATTTTCAGACAGGCGAATTTTCATACGATCAAACACGGGTAGCAGTTCCAAAGGCTGGTCAGGACTATGTTGATCAATTTCTTTTTGATACCAAAAGGGGATATTGTGATAATTTTTCCACGTCCATGGTTGTCATGCTACGATCGCTGGACATTCCCGCAAGATGGGCAAAAGGATATGCTCCCGGTCAATATAAAGGGACTTCCGGCGATGATAACCGGATTTATGAAATAACGAACAACGACGCTCATTCATGGGTTGAAGTGTATTTTCCTTCATTGGGATGGCTTCCGTTCGAGCCGACCAAAGGCTTTAACAACCCTGTCAACATCATGCATGATGAACAGATAGGATCAGCATCTGCGGCCGCTTTTGAAGAAGAGTCTATGGAGACTAAAGAAAGCCAGCCGGATGAAAAAGAAGCGGAAGAAAAAGAAAATCCAGACAATGTAATTGAAAAAGACGCTAAAGCGGGCAACTTCTTTTATAAGTATTGGGCTGGTGTTGGGTTTGCGGTCATTTTGATTGGTCTAGCAGTTGGTGGGTTAATATTAAGCCGGAATTATTGGATACCGCGCCTTGTGATATGGACATATAAAAATAGACAGGAAGATGAGGCTTTTACCGGTGCGTACGAAATATTACTCAATAGGCTGGACAGTGTTGGTTTAAAGAGACATCCGGGACAGACGCTCCGCAGTTATGCGGCTGATGTTGACAATCACTTTGACACTACCGATATGAGCCATTTGACGGAACGGTACGAGAGGCTGGCTTACGCCAGAAATGAAAACTCGACAAATTGGGAATATAGCAAAGAGCTATGGGAAAATTTAATTAAAAAGACCATGAATAGAGTGAAGAAAGAATAGATAAGCTGAACGATAAATTTGTGATTTATTTCGGAGCGAATTTAAACATGTGCAAAGTAATGTTGCGCTTCGGACAGTATCTTTGTAATCCGGACAGTAATGCTGAATTACGGACAGTATCTTCGTATTTTAAGCAGTAACGCTGAACATTGGACAGTATCTTTGTATTCTGGCCAGTAAAGCAGAATTACGGACAGTATCTTCGTAATCTGGACAGTAATGCTGAACTCCGGACAGTATCTTTGTATTTTGGACAGTAAAGCCGAACATCGGACAGTACTGTCATATTCAATATAGTTTGAACGAAAAATCTTTGATTGATTACGTAACTGAATCTAATCTTGTGTAGCAGTTCCATGAGGAACTTTAATTTTACTTATATAGATGAGAAGAAACCGCAAAGCATCTTGCTTCAGTGATAAAATATTGACTGGTTGTTCCAATCTTGATAAAGTAAAGTAAACAGAATTTTGTCGTATTATATCGTATAATCGCGGGAATATGGCCCGCAAGTTTCTACCAGGCTGCCGTAAATAGCTTGACTACGAGATAAAGTTGGGGATTTTCCTTCATTGTCATATAATCCCTTATTATTGTAGATCAATCTCAGTCAACGCCTTAAGTCGTAGTTGCTTAGGCGTTTTTCTGTGTTCTGAAAGAGGGTGTGTTCATACTAGAAAGATTTGGAATCAAGCTGGTTTCACAGTCTTTGAATTATAAAAAGCTATTTAATGAGAAAGATTATATTATGGGGTTTTGACAATCAACCTCATTTTGGAGGAAGAATAATTGAAGAATTATTTTAGGTTTGATGATTTAGGTACAAATTACCGCAGGGAGACGATTGGCGGAATCACAACGTTCTTATCCATGGCTTATATCCTGATTTTGAATCCAATCACACTATCCCTTGAAACCGTAAAAGATCTTCCAGATGCTCTGAGGATGGACCATGGGGCAGTTTTCGTCGCAACTGCTTTGGCTGCTGCCCTTGGTACACTTCTGATGGGCCTTATTGCAAGGTATCCGATTGCTCTTGCTCCGGGAATGGGATTAAATGCGTTCTTTGCTTATACTGTAATTTTAACAATGGGAATCCCATGGCAAACGGCTTTAACCGGCGTACTATTTTCAGGAATCATATTTATATGTTTAACACTAACTGGTATCCGGGAAATGCTAATTAACTCGATTCCACCTGAATTAAAGATCGCAGTCGGCTCCGGAATCGGATTGTTCATCACCTTTGTCGGACTGCAAAATGCAGGCCTGATTGTGAATGATGATGCCGTTCTTGTCGGTCTTGGAAACTTGAGAGACGGAAATGTCATCTTGGCGATTGTTGGAATTGCTATTACGGTGATTTTAATGACACGTGGTGTCAAAGGCGGGATTTTCTTCGGGATTTTAATTACCGGAATCATCGGTATGATAGCAGGTGTTGTTCCTAAGCCGGATGCAATTGTTGGTTCCGTACCAAGCATTGCTCCTACATTCGGGGTCGCATTGGAACCAATTTTTAACACGCCGGGCGAGGTATTTACACTTCAAATGCTTGTTGTTGTATTGACCTTCTTATTTGTTGATTTCTTTGATACAGCAGGTACACTTGTAGCTGTTGCGCAGCAGGCTGGATTGATGAAAGGCAATACGCTTCCGCGTGCTGGCAAGGCTCTATTGGCTGACTCTACAGCGACTGTGGCAGGTGCCATTTTGGGAACCTCCACGACAACCTCTTATGTTGAATCAACGGCTGGAGTGGCTGCAGGTGCAAGGACAGGCTTTGCTAATATCGTTACAGCGATTTTATTCTTGCTATCCCTGTTTTTCTACCCATTGTTGGGTGTTATCACTGCATCTGTCACTGCACCGGCGCTGATCATCGTCGGAGTATTGATGGTGTCCGGAATTGGTGGAATTGATTGGAAGAGATTTGAAATTGCTGTTCCGGCATTTTTTACAATTGTTTCCATGCCATTGACGTATTCCATTGCTACCGGTATCGGAATAGGCTTCATCTTTTATCCAATTACAATGATCGTTAAAGGAAAAGCGAAAGAAATTCACCCAATTATGTATTTCTTTTTCGTGATCTTCGTTCTTTACTTCATATTTATAAAATAATATCGGCTGCAGCTTGCAGAGTAAGGTCTCTCTTATCTGCAAGCTTTTTTGAATGAAGCATAAGTGATTTAATGGAAAATTAAATCATAAAGAGAACTGGTTGACCATGAAGAAAAACGAGTATAAAATGAAAAAAATTGACAATCATATGAACCGTTCTTGGTGGGAACACGACGGTTGGAAATCATGATATGATGAGTGGAGAAGGACTCTGTCGAATGTTTGCAAGGACGGAGTTTAGATATGGAGGGTGCCTACATGCCAGGAAAAACAGAACTGCAAAATCAAGAAATGATTATGGTATTGGACTTCGGAAGTCAATATAATCAGTTGATTACTCGAAGAATCCGCGAATTCGGTGTTTACAGCGAGCTTCATCCGCACACCATCACTATTGAAGAGATTGAAGCTATTAAACCGGCGGGTATAATTTTATCCGGTGGACCGAATAGCGTGTATGGAGAAAATGCTTTTCGTGCTGACGAGAAAATCTTTGAATTGGGAATTCCTATTCTTGGGATCTGCTACGGAATGCAACTAATGACGATGCATTTTGGAGGCATTGTCGAAAGAGCGAAGGGAAGAGAATACGGAAAAGCTTCTATTGAAGTAAGAGAAGGGGCTCCCCTTTTCAAAGGCCTTCCTGCAGAGCAAGTGGCATGGATGAGCCATGGCGATCTGGTCAAACAAGTACCTGAAGGTTTTGTTGTGGATGCTGTTAGTTCTTCCTGCCCGATTGCTGCCATCAGTAATGAAGAGAAAAAGTTTTTCGGCGTACAATTCCATCCGGAAGTTCAACACTCTGAATATGGCAATGAACTGTTGAAAAACTTTGTTTTTGATGTGTGCGGCTGTAAAGGCGAGTGGACAATGGGCAGTTTCATTGATGTTGAAATGGAAAAAATCCGTCAAGAAGTCGGAGATAAGAAAGTTTTATGTGCACTAAGCGGCGGTGTGGATTCTTCTGTTGTAGCGGTTCTTATTCACAAAGCAATCGGTGATCAATTGACTTGTATTTTTGTCGATCATGGTTTACTTAGAAAAGGCGAAGCCGACAGCGTCATGAAAACATTCCGCGAAGGCTTCCACATGAATGTCATCAAAGTTGATGCGAAAGACCGCTTTTTATCTAAATTAGAGGGTGTGTCTGATCCAGAGAAAAAAAGAAAAATCATCGGAAACGAATTTATCTATGTCTTTGACGATGAAGCGGCAAAATTGGAAGGCATTGATTTCTTGGCTCAAGGAACCCTTTATACCGATATTATTGAAAGTGGAACAGCAACTGCACAAACTATTAAGTCCCACCATAATGTCGGCGGATTGCCAGAAGATATGGAATTTAAATTAATTGAACCATTAAATACCTTATTTAAAGATGAAGTAAGAGCACTTGGTACAGAACTGGGAATCCCTGATGAAATCGTATGGCGTCAGCCATTTCCGGGACCTGGTCTTGGAATCAGGGTTCTAGGAGAAATCACAGACGATAAGCTCGAAATCGTTCGAGAATCCGATTATATTTTACGTGAAGAGATAAAAAAGGCTGGTCTTGATAGAGACATCTGGCAATACTTCACAGTGCTGCCTGACATTCGAAGCGTCGGAGTAATGGGGGATGCTCGGACATATGATCACACCATCGGAATCAGAGCTGTTACTTCCATTGACGGAATGACTTCCGATTGGGCACGTATACCATGGGAAGTTCTTGAAACCATTTCTAGACGGATCGTTAATGAAGTGGAGCATGTCAACAGAGTGGTATACGATATTACAAGTAAGCCGCCTGCGACGATTGAGTGGGAGTAATTCACTAAGAGCATTTGAAGTGAAAACGTTGATTTGACTGCATTTCGATGGTACGTAGAATGGATAAAACAATTAAAAATGAATAGGTTCTCCGCCAAGATTCCGCCAGGGGAAACGGAGAAAAATGAGGGATATTGTGTAAAAGCAATATCTCTTTTTTTATTTCTAATTTTCTTGAACTCACTGATTATCAAGGTTCTTCACATTAATTATTAGAAGGTGGGATAAGTATTAAAAATTTTATTAACATATCTAAACGTCCTTTCAAGGTTTATCTCCGCCAAAAGGGTACTTTATTGGGTATGGTTAAACCTACCTTGGAGTGGTAGAAGAGGAAATATAACATTATCTATGGCAATATCGACAAAATAAAGGACGAGGTGTGGCAAGAAATTTATGAGTCATATAAAATGTATATTCTATTTTGTGCAACCAATCCCATGCATGTGGAGTATGTATCGTGGCTGTCAAGGGGAGATGAGTAGAAGTAATTAAAGGATTGATATAATAAGGCTTCATTGTTTTTTTACGAAACACCGTTACACTCCTGTATATTATTAACTTACTTCTATCTTTGGGTTGGAGTCGGATTGAGAGAGTTACTTTCATCAGACGAATTATTCGTTTTAATACAGCAACACTAAAAGGATCTTTATTTTACGGCAATTAACCATAAAAAAACCTCCTGTATAATAGTGTCATGCCTGTTTGCATGCAGCTTTCATTACACAAGAGGTTATTCTATTTATCGTGATGGCTCTCCAGTCCGCAAGAGGTGGCTCTTTTTTCCGCAATGACCGGCTCAAAAGTACGCACATGTGGCTCAATTCATCTGCAATATTCAGTTGATAAGTAAACAGGGCGTTCATGTTTCTTTTGATGTTGCAGGCCGCGTGTTGCTTACATCCATCGAGTTAACTGGAATTAGCGAGTCATTACCAATGAGCTCAGTTCCAACATGGTTTATCGCTAGTATATTTCTATACGGCAAAATATTTATACTCAGTACTTAGGCTATTTCTTTCTTACTAATTTTATTCTTCGACGGCGATTCCAGCAGCTTTGAAGTGTCCATAGGCAACGATTTTACTAAATTGTGATGAAACTTCTTCCACAGGAAGGGGCAAATCGTTTTTGATCCACCAAATGATGACCCCCATAAAAGCTGATACGAGATATTCGAGTAGCAATTCTTTCGATATTTTTAAAGTAGATTTTCCCTGAGAAGAAGTCCAGCCCTCATTTAACTTATCTTTAATAATCTTCTCCATTTTTGACTGAAACAAATAAATTTTATTCTCTCCAACTAACATCGCTTGATAATAAGAGGTATTATGCGAAATGTGTTCCAATATAGTCTGCATGACGGTCTCAAGTGTAGAAATACTAAAAGGTCTCATGCTGATAGGACATTGAACGATGGCGTTTTTTATTTCCTCCAATAACTCTTCCACACATCTATCTAATAAATCAGGCTTATCTTGGTAATGGAGATAGAAAGTGTTTCGATTGATCATTGCGCGATCGGCAATATCCTGGATCGTTATGGCTTCATAGCCTTTTTCCTGAATAAGTTCATAAAATGCCTTTCGAATCGATTGGTTCGTCCGCAATACCCTTAGATCGGTTTTCTTATTCATTTTTTCGTTTCCTCTCAAAAAAAATTTAGATCGTTAAGCGACAAATTTCTACGAATTGTATATTATCCATCAAAAACAAAAATATTGGATATTGTATATGGTATTTCCTCTTATTATAATGGGCATTAGATAAATAAACAACATATTGTTCATTAATGCCTATAAATTTGAAGGAGGGGAAATAAAGTAAAAGTTAATAGTTAGGAATTGGTCAATCAGGGATTATACTTATCTAACTTAAATAATGTGAAATTTAATAAATACGGAGGTTTTTGAAATGACAATAAATACTAAAAATGAGCTTGTTCTTAAAGCAATCGCAGTCATAGAAAGTTTAGAGAACGGTAATCCTGAAGCTATTACCGCTTATATTAATCCAGACAAATATATTCAGCACAATCAGTCCTTACTCGATGGTCGTGATGCCATGCTTGGCGCACTTGATCATTTAAAGGAAATAGGTACAAAGGTAAGTGTTAAGCGTGCGTTAGTCGACGGAAATTATGTTGCACTTCATTCTGAATATGATTTTTTCGGCCCCAAAATCGTTTTTGATATATTTCGTTTTGAGAATGGACTGATCGTTGAACATTGGGATAATTTGCAAGAAAAGGTAGAAAAGACACCAAGCAATCATACGATGATTGATGGACCGACCACAATTAAGGATATAGACAAGACTGATGCAAACAAAGAATATGTTAAAAGTTTTGTGGAGAATATCTTAATTGGGAAGAACCCAGATCTGCTTACCTCTTACTTTGATGGGGATAACTACATTCAGCATAGTCCACATATTGCAGATGGCCTTTCCGGTCTTCACGCTGCAATGCAGGAGCTCGAGGAGAAAGGTATTAAATTTCAATACACTCAAGTTCATCAGATTATCGGACAAGGTGATTTTGTTCTTGTGGTGAGTGAAGGTATATTTAATGGTCAACAAACTGCTTTCTATGATTTGTTCCGCGTAGAGGATGGAAAAATCGCCGAGCATTGGGACGTAATCGAAACCATATTGCCGGAAGAGGAGCGAAAAAATTCGAACAGTAGATTTTGAAGTTTGTCTAGCGGAATCGCAGAAAAACATCGCCACATTAAATGACGGCGATGTTTTTCGTATCACAGACATATCTGAGCGATAAATTAATCATCAAAGAAATAAAAGAGCGTTGCTTCAACAATGCTTAACTAAAGAAATGAGGTGTCTCTTAATGCAAACCAATCATAGAATTCAAAGGAATAATGAAGAGTTGTTATTAGGCGTTCTTGTCTTTACGCTCATTATCGCCGTCATGAATTTAACCATGTTTAATGTTGTACTTCCAGATATCAGTAAACAGTTTCAGCTTTCACTATCACAAGCAGGCTGGATCGTCACGAGTTATATGATTGTCTATGCAATCGGCTCAGTAACTTACGGGAAATTGTCAGACATTTATAGCTTAAAGAATTTGTTGACCTTTGGTCTATTACTTTTTGCAATTGGATCAGTTGTTGGTTTGGTGGCTATTAAATTTTGGATGCTTATTGTGGGACGAATTGTACAGGCAGCTGGTGCATCAGTCATTCCGGCGATTTCAATGATCGTTCCGGTTCGTTACTTTTCACCCGAAAAGCGTGGACGTGCTTTGGGTACCATTGCAATCGGGTTCGCGCTAGGTTCGGCATTAGGTCCGATTATTGCCGGGGTGACAAGCAGTACGTGGAACTGGAGAGTTTTATTTGTGGTTTCCCTTCTATCGTTGCTGACGTTGCCAATGTATCGTAAATATTTAAATGATGAAAAGCGGAGTGCCGGCAAAATGGATTTTATCGGCGGAACACTTTTGGCAGGTACAGTAGCCACCCTGTTACTGGCTTTAACAAATGGGAATATATTGTTTGTTACGACTGGGACCATTTTCTTTATTTTGTTCTTATTACGTATTTTCTACGCTTCAGCGCCATTTATAGATCCGGCTATATTTCGAAACAAATCGTTTTCATTCAGTCTTATTATTGCTTTCGTAATGATTGGAGTTAGCTTTGCTATTCCATTTATTACACCTCAGTTACTCTCTTCTATAAACCAATTGTCAGCGGCTTTCATTGGAATTGTTATGTCCCCGGCAGCCCTTGTGGCTGCATTATTGGGACGGAGGGGAGGACAGTTGGCTGATGAAAAGGGAAATCCGTTTCTTGTGTATACTGCAGCAACACTTCTTATTATCGGTTTTATCTGTTTGTCTTCAGTCGTCGGCATGTCGCCGGTCCTTATTGCAATCTTTCTTATTTTCGCTGTCCTAGGTCAATCGTTCATGCTAATCGCTATGTCGAACACTGTTTCACAAACGCTATCAAAAAAACATACGGGAGTAGGAATGGGGTTGTTTACCATGATCACTTTTATTTCAGCAGCTGTATCAACAGCTTCAATCGGCAAGGTACTTGATTTTGGCACATCAACCATTCGCTTGAATCCGATAAATCAAAATAGCATTACTTTTGTATATGGCAATATTTTGCTGTTACTAGCCGTTCTAGTTGTTGTGATGGTCACATTTTATTATGCACAATTTGGACGTAAAAAAGGTGTTGATACCACCTAATTGAGAATCATTGTCACTTATTGTATAGTAGATAGTAACGATAAATATAATTGAGTAGAGGAGAATAGATAATGAAAATATATTGGACTAAAATAAATAAGATTATTGAAGAAGCACCTGAGGTTAAAACGTACCTGCTCGACTGTCCGGAAGACTTTACATGGGAAGAAGGTTCCCACACTCACTTCGCGCTGGAAGGTTTTAATGCAGGGGATAAACCAAATCGCAGCCTGGTTCGACATATGTCAATCTCCACATTACCGAATGAAAATTCAATTGGTATCACAACACGCATAAGAGAGCAGTGCTCTGAGTATAAAACGATTTTAAGAAATCTTGAAGTCGGCAGTGAAGTTGCATTATTTAAAACTCATTCGAATGTACCGCTTAAAAGAGAAGACAAAAATGTTTATCTGCTGTCAGCAGGTGTTGGCCTAGCCACTTTCAGACCGCTTGTACTTGATTATTTCGAACGTGCTGACAACGTCAATCAAGTTCATTCCCTAAACATCGATTCATCCAAAAACTTCTTATTCACTAATATTTTTGAATCCGCACCTGATAAAAAATTCACATCACAGTTTGTCGATAACCGAAAAGACTACTATGACGAAGTGAAAAACCTTGCTGCAGACAAGGAAGGACTCTTCTATATTGTTGGCAGTGACGAATTCCTCATGCAGAACATTGAAGTACTGCGTGAGCAGTGCATCAAGCCGGAACAGATTATGCTCGACAAACGTGAAGATCAACTGCCTGAGTTTTTATCATTTGATGTGTCAGTTTAATAGAGACAAAATATTTTCTTGGTAAATACTCAATCAATGTTCCATTAATGGGCGCTTTAACGGTAGAAAGAAGCGCTTTTTTTATTATTGTACCGTATTATGAAATATTTAAAATTGTTGAGCATTCTTTGAATTACAAGCATCTTATGTGGAAATCAGAGAGAAGGCATAAACATCTTTTTATAGTTAGACTCTTATATAGTTAGATTATCTAATTATTGGAGTGATAAAATGTCTAAATTTGATCGAGGATTCATAGATAAAGATACTTTACCTAAATTGGGATTAGAGCCATATGTAGAACTTATTAATAAATCATCATCAATTGATACCAATACTGAAGATGCAAAGATCGGATTGATGTTGCTATGGTTAAGTGACTACTTTTTAGATGTAGTGGATATGGAGTTAGCTCCATTTGAAATTACTGAAAGTAAATTGGACTTATTAATATTACTTACTTTACATGGTGAAAGACGAGCGACGCCATCCGCAATAGCAGAACGCTTAGGAATTGCAAGAGCATCGGCAACCTCTATGATTGACTGGTTAGAAAAGAAAAATCTAGTCATCCGAAACCACAGTACGCAAGATCGTAGGAGAATTTATGTAAGTTTAACAGAAGAAGGGCATACTTTTGTAAACAAAGTTTTGCCAACTTATTGGTCATCTTGTGCTTCTAGCATGATAGATTTGAATTCTGATGAGCGTAAAGTATTTGAGAAAATAATAAAAAAACTAACAAAATCTATGCAAAAAAGACTTGGAGTGGAGCGTTAAACTGTAGCAATGATAGTACAGTTTCTCTTATAGTCATTTAATTAGGTTATCTAACTATAATCCAGGAAAGCCAAAAAGGAAGATATATTCAATGAACAGAGCAATTTCAAGAGAATAAGTAAATTACTCTCTGATGACTGAAACTATACTGGTTTCAAAAATTAGAACGCGACTTAACAAATCAACTTTATATCTTAGATAAGCATTATGAAGGAGAAGAAGGGCAAAGTTTTCAAGTGGCTGGAAAGAAAATCACTCCGAAATGGAGTGGGAGTAATTCCCTTGTTTGATGTATTTAAGCTTGCCTCAATCAAAAAGCCAGTCTAATTTTTTTCAGACTAGCTTTTAATTTCCTTTTTCAGCATTAAAAATAAGAAAATTACACCGACTTCTACGATCAGCGGGACAAAAATAATATTTAAATGGAGGAAAATCACACTTATCAAAATGGCTATACAAATAAATATTGAACTATATCGATAGCTTTTTGATTGATAAAAGAATGAATATGGTAATAAATGTGCACCGTAAATTATTGCATATACAGGTAAGCACCACATAGGTGCTTTAACTAATAGAAGAATACAAATAATTAAATATAAGACTTGATTGTTTGTTGCAATCAATAGTCCATTAATTAATGGATTTTCTTTATAAAATAAATCAACATTTAATATTTTGGCACAAAGAATTGAAACAGGAAACAGCAATGCACCACAAGATAAAATGCCAATATTCTTTATTATTAAATCTAAAGGCAGCAAAGTGATTATTGTAATAACTCCCCAAATAAATATCGAGGCCATAATAAAAGGAAGACCCTTCTTTTGCTTCTTTGCAATATCATTTAATAACACTTGTAAGCTAGTATTGATGTTCATTTCCGACTCCTTAATTTTTTAGCGCTTTATTCAAACTATCCGCTATTTTTTTATTTTCATATTTTGAGAAAAAATAAAATCCGATGATATGACCGATCAACGTTATCAATAAAATTAGGAACAAATAGGGTTTGACAAATTCAAATACTTTCGGTGAAAAAAGATATACGCTTTCTATACCACAGAAGAAATTCAAAAAAGTACTAATAATAATTTTAGTTGTTACTTTGAATGTAGAGTAGTTCCACAAATAAGGATAAGCTATACCAAAAACAATCCCCATTAGAATACTGATTCCAATTAAATTCCAAATATAAAGAAATGGGACTATTTCTTCATGAAGATTAAAAATAGTAATTAAAAAAACAATCCAAATCATCCCTAAAAATGAAACCTGCAAAAAGTTATTTTTTAGGTCTTTTATCATATCAATCTCTCCTTAATAGACTTTGCATAATGTCTACTGACAATATACTTATTTTGTTGTTTTGTAATAACTTCCAATCTCGCATGACTTCCCGAAGCAAATGAGCGTATTTGATTCAAATTCAAAATCATCGAATTGTTGATTCTAACCAATCCGAATGATTCCAAGTAAGATAATTCTTTTAAAATCTTATTCAGCAATAGCTCTGTACCATCTATTAAAAAGATTTTGGTAAAATGACCAGATGCTTCAATTGCTTCGATGTCATTGAGTTCAATCATAACCTGACGATTTGTTTTGAAATCTGTTGCGCTTAATGTTATAGATTGAAAAACATGCTGTTCAAATGTCGAAAGCAATTCTTTATTCGATGGATTACTAATAATCTCAATTTCAGAAGATGGTTTATTGTTTTTCCAAATATAGTTGAATTTCATGTTGATCTCCTTTCTGTTTATATCGTAGCAACACTTCTCAGAACTTACGATGATTTTTCGTTTTGTTGCAAAAAAAATAGACTTTGTTACAACATTGAATCAGTAAATTGAAAACTACAGTATCCGACCATCAAAAGCCCCAGAGATATTCAGTTAGTGCTAAAGGCAATGAATCTAAATTGACTATTAAAACAGAAGCATTTTTGCGAATGAAGCACCCTTCTTTTACAAATGAGGGAACAAAATTACATGTTATGAGAGAGTATAATGAGGAACGAATACAAGAAAAATACCCCCTCGAATATGGGGAGCAAGTAGCCTAAAAAGGTGATTTATGTGTGTCTCAATTTGTTCTTTTATAAATTTTAAGATTGACTTGCCAGAATTCAAAGTTGGAATAAAGTCCTTTTATTTGACGGAGCTCAAGAAGAATTATTCGGAGAACTTTACATGTTGTCCTTCCACTACTCTCCTTTACTTCGCTAACTATATTTTCAACCATCCCTTACCGGTTACTTCTATCACAGTTTCCACTGTGCATTGATGATGTGACAGTTCAAAATGGTTCTATGAAACTAGTGGAACATATTGAATGGAAATTCGATGAATTACCTCATATATTGATTGTTGGTGGTACTGGCGGAGGAAAGACGTACTTTATCATCTTTGTAGGTTACTTTCTGCTGAATAAATGTATCAAACCGATTGAGCTTATAATCAATATCAATAATATCTCCTACAATTGCACCAATTGTAATAGAAATAATAAGTATCATAATATTGGTGTTGGTTGAAATCCCACTGATACCTATATAGAGAACGCAAAGTCCTACTCCCATCATCAATGTGTTCTTTATTTTCTCCGAGATACTTTCCTTCAAAAGGCTTCCAAATACTCCAGTTAAGCTCATTAATATGTTTCCTATTATTTATACTTTTAGAAAACGAACAGTATTTCCATGCTTTTCTATAATACTTTGTAAGTCTTGTGGAGAAAGCCATAAAGTAGCTGTGTTTTCATTTGGATGAATTCCGATAGTATGAAACCTCATCAATTCTTCGTCAATGAAAACTTCAACTTTTCGTTTCATATCATTCAGTATACCTAAAGGAGTAACTGATCCTTTTTTTAAACCCAGATAGCGAAATAAATCATTTTCTGATGCAAAGCTAAGTGGCCGTGAGCCAAGTAACAAACGTAAGTCTTTCAAGTTTATTACCTTATCCTTGCTAATAACCAACAAATAATAATTTTTCTTCTTGTCATCACGAAGAAAAAGGTTTTTCACAATCAAGTCGGCCTTCGGTAGTCTGAAGCTATCAATTTCATCGATTGTATTAGCAGGTGGATGTTCTACCACACTATATTTCATTTGTAATTTGTTCAACATATCTATAATTTCCACTTGATTCATATCATTTCACCTTTGTTATAGATTTGAGAATATGGTATTTTATCCTAGTTACGCATTAAAAAAAACGTTTATTTTGTAATTGACATGACAATTTCTCATGTTTTAATTTTATTTATTATACAGCCACTTGTAAAACGAAAGTTTTTAATGAAGGATATGACGTAATTGCATATCTCACTATCGGAGGAATGATAATGGACACTAAAAAACTTGAAACTCTGCTTAAGGTAATTGAGTACGGAAGTATAACAAAGGCTGGTGAAGATTTAGGTTATACACAATCAGGTATAAGTCATATGATTAAGTCTATTGAAAGGGATTTCGGCTTTCCTGTTCTGAAACGGAATCGAACAGGAGTAGAACCAACGGATGATTGTAAAAGAATGATACCTACATTAAGGCAAATGGTTAATTGGAATGAACAACTTGAACAAATTATCGCTTCCATAAATGGAATAACCATAGGAAAAGTTCGTGTAGGAACATTCACAAGTATGTCTGTGCATTGGATTCCAAAAGTTATAAAAGCATTTCAAAATCAGTATCCTAATATTGTGATTGAGTTGGTTGAAGGCGGGGGTCAATCATTATCTTATGGAATAGAAAACGGCTTGATTGATATAGGTTTTGGACTTCGCCCGACAGAGATTAATGTGGATTGGATTCCTTTATTTGAAGATTGCCTCATGGCTGTTATTCCTAGGACCTTTCAGCTAGATAGTGCAGAACATTTTTCAATAAAGCATTTTGATCAATCTCCATTTATTGCTCTGCCGGAATATTTTGATCGGGAAGTACAAAGTGTTTTTGAAACACATGGTATCACTCCCGATATTAAATTTTCTTCAACAGATGACTATACCATTATTTCAATGGTTGAGCAGGGATTAGGATTAAGTATACTTCCCCAAATGGTACTTCAGGGTTATATACATTGTCGAGTTCAAACTTTACCATTAGAACCTTATTGCAAACGTCAACTAGGCATTGTGTTACCATCCATTAAAAATGCGTCTCCTGCAACAGAGAAATTTATTGAATGTGTGAAAAAGATTATCCAAATTGAAAAAGAAAACCAATAGAGACAAGTTTCATTGTTGTAAGGCATTTTACTTTGTAGAGAACAAGGAAAATAGTTGATTATAATTATTTATCTTAAAAAGGAAGAACATAAAATTCCATGAATCTCTACAAGTCTTAAGAAACTGTTTTTATCCATAATTTATTTATGGAAAGAATGATGTTTTATTCTTTATGAAAATATCTTTATTCTCTCTACACCTGGAATAAATTCTTTTTCATTTGGTTTAGATTCTATTCCTCCAAAAGGCATTAGAATCCAAGCTTCTGGCATTTTCCACGTTTCCTTCACTTCATTATCAATCAACGGATTATAATGTTGTAAAGATGCCCTATACTCTTCTTGGCAAGGCTAATCATACAGCAAATTGAGCAATCCCTGTTGACTGTACTGTCCAATTTTAAAAAAGTTCTATGTCAAATGTTGGGGTGAACCTCTTCCTCCCCAACAAGACTTCCAATTTTTTTATCCTTGAGTTAATTTCATAATTTAGAGCCCTTGAGGTTCAAGGCTTCTAAGACACTCAGCATTTTGATCAAACATTATTTTAAACTAACATGTTTGGTTTTCTTTTGCCTTCCCGAAACAAGAAACCCAAACACCCAAATTCTTTTTTTGGTTTACCATTGATTTTTTGTCGCGCCTATAAGGGGATGAACCTTCGGTATCCGTATGAACATTTGGAGATTATCTTCGAATGAACATCACAAACTACTTGATTCTTTTACCCAAAAAGTTGTAAAGGAGAATCACCGCAGTTTGCAATTAAGTCTCTTTAGGTGTTTTGGAGGATATATTCAATCAATCTATATGCAATTAGAAAAAATGAGGTTGCATTTTAGTTCATTTTCATTAATAATTAATGTGTATTAATGATTTGGGGTGATTTGAAAAATGTTACAGCAATTAGTTCAGCTAGTGAAAGAAATTAATCAGATTGAATATGAAACAAACCTTTTGTTGACGGAAGAATTTTCATCGCTTTTAGACGATAAAATTACTGATAAACAAGCTGTATTTTTAAATTTTCTGCATCAAAAAGGAGCCCTTCAAACTTATGAACTATCCAAACTGATGGGGACTTCTGCCAGTGCTATAAGCCAATTGGTAAATAGATTAGAAAAGGATGGCTACATCAAAAGAACTGTTAATCTAAAGGATAGAAGGGAAGTTCTCATTGAGCTTGATAAACGGGGTCATTCTTATTTTCACAAGCAAGAGGAGATTGAACTGGCGATCATCGATAAATATTATTCAAAATTAGAAATGGATGACCTGATTCATTTAAAAGACATTTTCTCGAAATTTAAAAAAATCGTTGTGCAGGAGCAAAATAAATAGAGCTCATTTCATTTTTGCTTCGACAAATATTTAATATAGATAAATTATTTATATAGATTAATTGGAGGGGTTTGTTTTGGATAGTGATACTTTACAACAGGAAATATTTAGGATTGTACAACCATACGTTAAACTTCGGAAATATTTATTATTATCCATTGGAATTGTGTACAAGAATCAATCTACTACTTTACTTTATACTGGCTCTGATACAAGTTTTAAAGAGGAAGACAAACCTTTTATTTATGAAATCGGTTCTATTTCTAAGGTTTTTACAACTACGGTTCTGGGGGAAATGATACAGAAGGATCTACTCTCCAAGGGCGATTCCATTGGCCGTTATATCCCAAAATTATCCGATAATCATCCCGTTACGTTAAGTCATTTGGCGAATCATACTTCGGGGATACCAGGGATAGGCCTATGGAAATCAATTACCAATCTTTTTGATTCAAAAACACCTCGCGATCCCTATTGTTTATTTTCCCTAGGTGAAGTCATTGATTATTTTTATAAGCATCGTAAAGAACCTAAATTAAAATTTCGTTATTCTAATGCTGGCATGGGGTTGTTAGGACATATTTTAGCCATGAAACTAAACACCGACTATGAAACAGCTATTAAAAAAATCATAACGGATCCCTTACATATGGAAGATACATTTATTTTGGTTCCTTCAGAAAAAAAACAACGTGTGCTGCAAGGGCATGATGTAAAAGGGCGAGAGCAGCAACCGCTCCATATGAGTGACTTTATGGGAGCCGGCGCTTTACGATCAACTGTTGATGATATGTTGAAATTTATGAAAGCACATATAAGCAGTGAAAACAAAGGCTATCAATTAACACAGAAAGCCACATTGAAAATTGCCAAAAATATGAATGTCGGTTTAGGGTGGTTCCTAGAAGATGAGATAGTTTGGCATAATGGTTCAACACAAGGATTTTCGAGTTTTTTAGGTTTTGATCCAGCGCAACAAATAGGTGTAATTGTTTTATCCAATTATCGATCTCGATTATTTGCCACTAACCCTAATCAGATAGGAACAGATATACTTAAGCTTTTACGAACCAGCTAATAATTGTAAAGATTCTTCATTCGTATAATGGTAATCAAGCAATAAAAAAGATAAGTTCCGCCAGAATCACCGCCAAAAAGCGTTTTTAAGTTGTGAAGATTTAGAGTGGTAAAAGTGAAATACAACATGATCTATGCAGATCCATCATGGCGGTGTTACAGAAAGCGGCATTATCAGATAATGAATTTGAATATCTGTAACCTACACTATCTCTAATAAAGATAGTGTTTATTTTTATGGCGACCTTTCCCATGTTGAAGGAGGTTTTAAAAGTCACCCTTGAAGATTTAAAAGAACGGTTAGGACGTGCTCGCTGGCCGTACGAACTTCCTGGAACGTGGTGTGCCGCTGGGTTACTTGAAGGAGTTGACCGATTATTTAATAAAGGTGAGAGGTAGAAGCGGTGAGTGAATCTCATCGATATTATACAAGATATGGATATTCTCTTTCTCTCCTCGTTTCACAATCGCGTCATATTAAAGAAAGGAACACTGTCTTATTCTATAAGTTCACTCGATTCGTCAGCGGACAATAATATACGGTCTCATCATTTCATAATCCTCATGCTCCAAGATGTGACAGTGCCAAACATATAGTCCTGTGAAAGGACCAAACTTCATAATAATTCGAGTGACTTGTTCGGGATTGGCTCTTACGGTATCCTTCCATCCTCGTTCTTGCGGCTCGGGAGGTATCGTTGGACTCGTATAATGGATCACTCCCTCTTTGTTATACTTGTCTACATCGAAATTTCTCCGATCTATTATTTGGAAATCGATTAAGTGAAGATGAATAGGATGTGAATCGCCAGTCAAATTAATAAGATACCATATTTCGGTTGATCCCAGTTTTGGATTTTCAGATATGGGGGCTCCCCACTCCTTATTATCCAACAGCATGAATTCGCGGCCATACTGGTCTCTGGTGTCATTTAATGTAAGGTATCTTGAATTTGAAGATAACTGTTCATTTATTTGGGGAAAAGGCGCCATATTAGCCGGAATAACGCTGGTATCTACACTAGAAAGGGGAAGGGTTACTGAAAACTGCATGACTGTTCCAGTATCTTCATCAGGCGGGGCTCCTGTAGGGAAAGGGGTAGGTGCATCGTTTATCATAATAATATGTTTGTCCTCGAGATTTGTAAAATCAATTATTATCTCCGCTCGTTCTGCAGGCGCTAATAAGATTTCTTTGAGACCTATCGGATATTCCATGAACCCTGAATCTGTTGCAATTTGATATAGAAGTTGTCCCGAATCGAGCTTAATCCTAAAGAAACGGCTGTTGGATCCGTTTAGCAGTCTGAAGCGATATTTACGCGGTTCAACTTTTAAAAACGGATGTACTTTGCCGTTTACTACAATTGTATTCCCAAAAAATTCAGGAATAATCGATGTTTCTAATTCTGGGACAGGTGAGTCCGGCTGCTTCGGATAAAAAAGAGAGCCACCTTTATTTAAGGACTTATCTTGTAGCATAAGAGGAATCTCATACTTGCCGCATGGTAAATTTAATAATCGCTCACGTTGATCTCTAATAAAATAAAATCCTGCTAATCCGGCATAAATATTAAGTCTGGTAATACCGAGAGCATGATCATGATACCAGAGTGTGCAAGCCGAGTTGCAATTATCATATCGATAGATTTGTTTTCTGAAATAGGGGCCGACTTGCTGAAATCCCTTTGTAAACCAGGCCTCCGGATAACCGTCGCTTTCCCACTCCACACAAGCACCGTGGAGGTGAACTACTGTGCGTACTTCCGGCACCTCCATACCAGCACCATGTACTGTATAGTCTATAGGGAACAAGTGCTTATCTGGAAGGTCGTTCATCCATTTAATAAACACGATTTCTCCGCTGTTTACTTCAATTGTAGGCCCCGGATAACTGCCTTCGTAACCCCAAACCGTTGTATCATTTAATTCCTTGTGAAGTGATTGCTTGAATTCTGTCATATTTACTTCGTAATAAGTATAAAACTTATTTTTCCAGCGGGGTTGTAAAACAGGTGGGATGGGAAGTTCGTCTACAAATTTAGAGAGACCTATTTCGGGAGAATTGTCTTCCATCGCGCCACATTGGTTACCAGATGTGCATTTACATTGTTCACCGCATCGACAATTTGGATTATTACAGTATGGATTGGTGCAGTTCCTTGTTAAATTGTGCAAGTTGGGTGAAATATCATCATCTATACTCATCCAGATTCCCCCGTTTTTTGAATTTTCGCCACAGCTATTATTTGCCCGCACATTGCCAAATATCTGAAAAGCTATGACGTGCCTATCACAAGTACTGGCTTTCATGCCATAATTCCTTCCTATCTTGATCTATTCTTAAATTATGCATATTGGGCTTGGACAAATACAAAAAGAACACCTGGGGAAAAAGCTAATTTCAATCCCAACTCTCACGGCATAAATGACTAAAACTGCAAAAAGAGGTCGAATTTCATGGGGAATAATACGCCTAATCTCTTACAGATGAAAAAAGTTTATTCACCTCAACATGTTGATCTTTTAACTAATCTGAGCCAATACCACCAATTATCATTAAAATTAAGCTGAAAAATTATATGATTTAGTTTAAGTCGCTTTGTTCCATTAAATGACCATAAGTCTACGGTATTTGATGAAAAAAATCTGTATAGGGTGAAATTAAAATGATTCCAACACGGCTTTAAAATCCAGCCAGTTGTTTGATGAAAATGCCCCAATAACATTTTCCAAAACAGCGATAACTGGATATGATCTATTTGTTGCACACCGCATTTCTTCGATAAATCCGTATTGCTTGATAAAACAAACTCGATTGACTTTTTGCAAGAACTCCCCGCTTTCCGATATTCGATAGGTTCTGACAGGGCTAACCAATAGTACAAAACTGCTTTACAGTTTCTTTTCTAATATCGGTTCTTGATATTTCCGAGCGTGATGTCTACTTAAATATGAAGCAATCTTTTTTCAAGCCGATAGTACATTTTAGGAAAGTAACTTATTTTCTCCCTAGAAGGTTGTACAGACATATTTTCACATCCTGAGACAATCATTCGGAGGAACACATCATTGCGCAGATGCTCACTCATTCCCATTTTTGAGGCAAGCAGTTCCGCAATTGTTGATTTTTCAGATGCCATAACACCAGTAATTTAAAAAATAGTTTGTTCTAATGTAGAACCCGTCCTTTAGAATAATTAATTTTCACCAACTTGTTTAATAGAGACGGGGAAGATTCAAAACATTCGTTTTATTGATGTTTATTATTGGTGGCCTTACCTTAAGTTTAGATATTGACCCTCACACCATGTCATACTTTAATATGGCTATAACGTAGTAACTTGGGAGGGAAAATTATTATGAAAATAGGCGAATTATCATCAAAAACCGGAGTCAGCATCCGATCTATTCGATACTATGAGGAAAAAAACTTAATTTATCCAAGGCGATTAGAAAATGGATACCGTGTATATGGCGAAAAGGATGTGGAGCGTGTAAAAGCAGTTCAACTTTTTTTAGAGTTGGGTTTAAATACGGATGAGATTTCTCCTGTTATATCCTGTGGATCTTTTCATCCCGTCGATAATAACTCTGACTGTGCTTCTACTGCACTTTCTCTTTACAGAAAAAAATTAGAAAAAACACGTGAACAAATAAATAATTTACAGGAAGTTGAAAGAGAATTAGAAAACTTAATTGACTTTTGGACCAATGTAGAAAATCAAGGTAAAGGCAGTGACGTAAAATGAATTACCGTATTTTCATTTTAGTACTTGGGACTTTCATTATTGGTACAGATGATTTTGTCATTGCCGGTATATTAACAAGTCTAGCAGAAGATATGAATGTTTCTATTGCTATGGCAGGACAATTAGTTACTGCCTTTGCAATTGCCTACGCAATTGGTGCTCCTGTTTTAGGAACGATAACATTTAATATACCTCTAAAAGCACTGCTGGTAGTGTCTATGCTCATTTTTACAATTGCTAATGGTTTCTCTGCAATAGTACCCTCGTTTGGATGGTTATTTGTCACAAGGGTAGTGGCTGCTCTTGCTGCTGCGTTATTTACTCCTTTGGCTATGGCGGCATCTGCAAGTTTAGTCCCTGTTACAATGCGTGGGAGGGCTTTATCCTTTATCATCACTGGAATTACTGTGGGATTAATACTAGGTGCACCTATTGGAACCTGGGTTGGAAATACAATATCTTGGCGTTATTCTTTTGCGCTAGTTTCTTTAGTTTCTTTAATCACTACAATTGGCGTATTTATCATGTTACCCAAAATTGAACGGGAAGCTTATATAAGTTTAAAAGAACGATTGAAAAGCTTTAATAAAACAATATTGTTAACCTTAAGTGTTAGTATTATTGCTACGACTGGTGGCTTTATGACTTATACGTATATAGCGCCTATCATAACAACCATCACTGATATTGAGAATATTAGTATCTTCTTACTGTTGCTAGGAATTGGTGCCCTTTTTGGTAATCTTGTTGGAGGTTATTTCACAGATCGTATAGGCGCGCCTAAAACACTGATGCTAACCCTTGCTGGATTTGGGATGCTACTAATAGCTTTCTCGATGTTAACCCTATTAAACCCGTCTGCATTGTCCATTGCTCTCGTTTCTCTTGTTGCTTTATTATGGGGAATTCCCGGTTTTGGTATGAATCCAGCACTCAATTCGTACCTGATTTCATTAAGCCCTCATCATGCTTCCATGATTCTCTCTTTTAGTGCATCGGCTTTATACTTGGGAATTGGTTTAGGAGCTGTTATAGGCGGAGGAGTAATAAGTATAAGTTCTATAGACTATGTAGGCTTAATAAGTGGTATACTTGTCGGCATTGCATTTATGATTTTTACTTTTGTGCAGCATTTTTTTGTGAAAAAACGCGAATTAAAATAAGTGAATATTTTATCAACTTCATTTGGAATTAAACCAAACTTAAATTCGACATCAAAGAAGTAATAAAATAGGGGGCTTCAAAGTATTTAGTGGAATTACTATTTTAATAGCTCGATAACAATTAAATTATAAATTGGATTATTTGGTGGAATATGTAATGGGATTTGTTAATGGATTTGATACAATAGGGGTAGGGGAAATTTTTCAGGTCGTAAAAGGTCTTATTTTTGGTTCTTTACTAATAATACTGTGATATTATATCGGGAAGTTTTTTGTTAGATTATTTATTAAACAATTGAAATGGAACATCTCTATTTCAAGGGGGAGAAATTAATTATGAGAAAAATTTTTTATAGCATTTTCATTATTTTTGTATTAAGTGCATGTTCCCAGGAAGAAAATATTGACGCTACAGAGGATGAGACTCCTCTTACAACGAACATAGAAATCCCTAGTGCTATTTTCACCTCTGAAAAAAACAATAGTACAATTGACGAAGAGGAAATGAAGTTAAGCATAAAAACATATTTAGACAGTAGCGAAGAATTAGATAATGCTATTTATCCATTTGAAGAGATTATCGATGAAGATGAGGAACTAAATGAAAGTGAATTAGAGAAATTTAACAGAATTAATAAGCTTGTAAAAGAGAATGATGAGAATTTCTCTAATTATATTTTGAACAATACCTTGCCTGAAGGCTATCAAGAAGAGTCAGAGAGAATTAGTCGTTACATTACAGCTTCAAATGAGTATATTCAAGAATTAAATGAAATGCTTGAAGGAAACTTTTCTGAAATAGACATTGAATCATTCATTGATAAAAGCGGTGTGGTCAATGGAAAAGAACAGAAAAAAATAGAAGAATTCCTTGATAAGAAGAAGATTCACACCAAAGCATTTGGACGGGAATATTAAAGACATAAAGGAAAGGTTAATCCATTGAACTGTACAAGACGCATTCCAAAAGGTGCCCTGATTTAAATAGGGGGCACCTTTTTGAATAATGACTTTTAACTTCATTCAGCAGAAGTCTCCCACTTCTTTAAGTGGTGAGATGAATGCATATTGGCATTCCATTCAGTGGGGGGTCAAACCCCGGCTGAATAAAGTTAAAGCCTCCGGCGGTTGCCACAGATTTTCAGAGGAAATTTATCGAGCGGAGCTCGATAAAATCTGGGCGCAAATACGCTAAGGCGCATTTGATTATTTATAATGGTAACAGTAACCTAATAACCTTAGTAACATAGGGGTTTTAGGACTTTATTATTGATTGTGGCACATCATATTAAGTTTTCCAAAAGAAGGTTTCTGAATAGAACATAATGACCTCGCTTCTATTTCTAAAAAGACATGAAGAAAATAGCTTATCTTGATGAGATTATTCAAGCTTTTCTATACTGTGTATAATAGAGATATACAATGATAAAAAAGAGGTATCGGCATGCAAATTATTATATCAAACAGTTCGAAAGAGCCAATTTATGAGCAGATTGTAAAGCAAATTCAAACGTCAATATTGTCAGGAGAACTGGAGGAAGGAACCACATTGCCTTCCATGAGACAGCTGGCTAAGGATTTAAAAATAAGTGTAATCACTACAAAACGGGCATATGAAGAATTGGAGAAATCAGGATTTATCTATTCGATTGTTGGGAAAGGTTCGTTTGTAGCAGAACAAAATTTAGATGTAATTCGTGAGAAAAAGTTAAGGGTAATTGAAGAGCAATTAAGTGCGGTTATCTTCAATAGTCGAGAAATTGGACTATCTTATGGAGAACTGCAGGAATTGTTAAAGTTGTTGTACGAGGAGTGATCTGGATGGAAAATGTGATAGAATTCCGTGGCGTTTCTAAAGCGTTTAAGGCATTCTCTATAGAAAATCTTGATTTACAGATAAAACAAGGGTATGTAACAGGATTTATTGGAGCGAATGGAGCGGGAAAATCGACCATAATAAAGCTGATAATGAATCTTTTACAGCCAGATAAAGGGGAAGTGAACGTATTTGGACTAGACTATGCGAGTTATGCGAAAGAAATAAAAGAACGCATCGGCTTTGTTTACGATAGCAATATATTTTATGAATCATTGAACCTGAAGGATATTACCAGAATCGTTGGACCAGCTTATCAACGATGGAATAATAATCAATTCAAAGCTTATATTGATCAATTTGAATTACCTATGAATAAACCGATTAAAAAATTTTCTAAAGGCATGCAGATGAAGGCATCTTTAGCGATTGCTTTATCCCATGATGCGGAATTAATCATAATGGATGAGCCAACAGCTGGATTAGACCCGACTTTTCGCAGAGAGTTATTAGACATTTGTCAAGAAGAGATGGTAGATGAAAAAAGGAGTATTTTCTTTTCGACGCATATTACAAGCGACTTGGATCGTTTTGCGGATTACATTGTACTGGTTGATAAAGGGGAAGTTCTCTTTAATCAGTCTATTGACGAACTGCAGGATCAGTATGCGTTGGTGAAAGGCAGTATCGATTTGCTTGATCGAGATACTGAAGCGAATTTTATTAAAATAGATCGATCCCAAAGCGGATTTCAAGCTTTAACAAATGATGTAAAAAAAGTAAAAGAAATCTTCAGTAATCATGTTGTGATTGAGAAGGCTTCTTTAGAAGAAATTATGTTTTATGTGAAAGGAGCACGCAAGTAAGGTATAGCTACTTTTGTTCATACCCTTGACTGTTTTATTAATACATTTTTATGTTAAAAGCAGAAACAAAGCAAATAATGAAGACTGAAAGAATTTTACTTTTGAATATTCCAGGAGAGATCTTAAACATTTCGTTAAGGTCTCTCTTTTGTTTATAAAAGAAAGATAAGGAAATGGTTGATAAAATGATAAAATAATGTTTCAATAATGTATATAGTGTTTATATAGTATATAATGTTATTATATACTATATTCTATATTGAGATGGAGGATATGAAATTACAAAAGAAGTAGGTTTGTGACAGAAAGAATGGAGGATAAGGTTTGTAGCTTGTTTTAACTTCATTTAGTAGAAGTCTCCGACTTCTGTAAGTGGTGAGAAGAATACATATTGGTATTTCATTCAATGAGGGCAAACTCGACTGAATTCCCCGGCGAATGCCACAGATTTTCAGAGAAGTTTATCGAGCGATACTCGATAAAATCTGGGCACAAATACGTCAAGGCGCATTGATAGAGCTGATCTGTAGCGAAACAAATTACTGAAAATTTATTATGTGAGGAATGGTAGTATGGAAAATATAGTGGAGTTCAAAGGTGTAACGAAGCGTTTTAAAGGTTTTTCCTTAGAAAATATCAATCTACAAATTAAGCAAGGCTATGTGACTGGGTTTATTGGGGCAAATGGAGCGGGAAAATCGACAACAATGAAGTTAATGATGAATCTTTTACAAGCAGATGCAGGTGAAATAAAAGTATTTGGATTAGATTATGCGAGCCATGAGAAAGAGATTAAGGAGCGCATAGGGTTTGTCTACGATAGTAATGTGTTTTATGAAGGTTTAAACATAAAAGATATTCGCCAAATTGTAGCACCTAGTTATAAAAATTGGAGTGACGAGCAATTTTATGATTATATCAAGAAGTTTGAACTGCCATTAAATAAAGCAGTTAAAACGTTTTCGAAAGGGATGCAGATGAAAGTTTCTTTAGCAATGGCTTTATCTCATGATGCCGAATTCATTATGATGGATGAGCCGACAGCCGGATTAGATCCAGTTTTCCGGAGAGAGCTGTTAGATATTTTAAAAGATATTATGGAGGGTGGAAAGAGAACACTTTTCTTTTCCACACATATAACTAGTGATTTAAATCATATTGCTAATTATATTACGTTCATTCAAAAGGGGAAAATTCTTTTCAATGATTCTATGGATGAAGTGCAGGAGCGGTATGCTTTAGTCAAGGGAAGTACTGATTTAATCAATCGTGATACAGAAAAAAGTTTTATAAAGGTAGAGCATTCTTCTACTGGATTTCAAGCTCTGACAGATGATGTAAAGAGAGTGAAGGAGCTATTTGGAGACCGTGTCGTTATTGAAGAAGCTACCTTGGAAGATATTATGTTTTATGTGAAAGGAGCGAGTCATCAACATGTTTAATCTGATAAAAAAAGATATCATTATACAAAAATCACAAGTTTTACTGTTTATTCCATTTATTGTTTTCTTTGCTCTTTTTGGCCAGCATATGAGCCCAGCCTTCATTTTTTTGATAGCTAGTACTTATATACCAATAAATGGATATATATATGATGAACGGGTAGAATCAAATATTCTTCTTAATTCTTTACCGTATACACGAAAAGAGATTGTTGCTGCAAAATATATTGGAGCAATTGTATATATGATTTTATCAATTGGTGTAGCTGGTATTATTCTATATTTATTTAATTATGACTATATGATAAGGGATATAGCCATTGCTGCAGGTCTGTTCTTCGTCTTTGCGGCTTTAGTTTTTCCGTTATTTTATATATTAAAACCTGGTTATATAGGAATGGCGGTTATGATCGGGTTTATAGTCTCAGTATTGATTCTGCCTCCTATTGTTCAATTCTTAGCAAAACATTTCACAGCTATTACGGAGTTTCTTACAAGCTTGTCCACAACGATCCTTTACTTTAGTGGCGCAGGAATTGCTATTGGTCTGTATTTTATTTCTTGGATGGTTAGTCAATTTATTTATCAACACAAAGCGTTCTAACTCTAACGTAACTTATCAAACATAATAACAAAACTTTAAAGGGGTGATCATCATGCTTTTGTTGGCGAGACGGCTTTTCTTACTGTCAATTGATCTAAAAACCATAAATCATACGGGCGCGTAACGTCATTATTGCCCTATAGCATTCCTGTAGATCGTTAAATTTGGGCTTTGATAAAAATAGAGCTCCTCAGTAAGATGAGAGTAGATACCGAAAGAGTCTCAAATCCTTTGATATCAAGGACTTTGAGACTCTTTTGTAGTAGCGCGGTGACAGCCATTTATCTTAATTACCTTTCTGTCATCCAGCCATTCTCTTTTGCTTTAGCAACCGCTTCAATTCGATTTTTTGCTTCTAATTTGCTAATAATTTCCGAAATATAATTGCGAATGGTTCCATCTGTTAAAAATAATTCTTGGGCAATTCCTTTTGAAGTTAATCCCTGTTCAATTAGTATTAGAATCTCCTGTTCACGCTGGGATAGAGGATTTCTTTGGCTGCTCATATATCCTGTAATTAAAGATGGTTCAAAATAAGTCTTTCCCTGAATGGCATTTTTAATAAAAGCAATCAATTCATCGCTCGGGGTATCTTTTAACAAATAGGCTGACACTTTGGCATTCACTGCCCGTTCAAAATAACCATCACGAGCAAAAGTGGTTAAGATTATAACTTTTATTTCACTATCCGATAATTTTTCAGCAACTTCTAAACCTGATAAGTCAGGCATCTCGATATCTGTTAGGATAACATCTGGTTTAAGCTTTTCAACGAGTTCCAAAGCCGTTTTTCCATTGTCTGCGGTGCCAACTACAGACAAGTCCTGATCAAGATTTAAGATTGTTGCCAACGCTGAAGACAGTAAGCCTTGATCTTCCGCAATCAAAATTTTAATCATGGTGATCCTCCTCTAGCGGAATCGTAATCGTCAAACACATCCCCTTGCGATCTGCAACCAATAAATGTCCATTGAGTTGTTCCACCCGTTCACGCATTCCAACTAACCCATTCCCAAATTTTAAGTCTTTTATTCCAATACCATTATCTTGAATCGAAAAAGTAAATACATCCTCTTTTAATAAAAAAGTTATTTTGCAATAGGTAGCTTGGCTATGACGGATAATATTGGTAATTGCTTCACGAAGACAATAGCTTACTTCATTTTGTAATCTTAATGGCACGCCTTGTACGACACTTTCATTCTCCGTAGTCAGGATGACTTTAGCAGCAGAAAGAACACGATTGATTTCTACCAGTTCTTCCATTATTGTCTTTCGGCGCATATCAGAAACTATTTCCCTAACCATTGTCAAAGTTTCTCGAGATAGTTGTTGAACTTCATTGATTTCCTTCTTTGATACAGCAAGATCGTGATCAAATAGCTTTTGCGCTAAATCAAGTTTTATCGTCATAACAGATAGTGACTGTCCTAATGAATCATGCAATTCTCGGGCAATACGATTACGTTCTTTGCCGACAATCAAACTTTCCAGTCTTTCATTTGCTTGGTACATTTGTTTACGTTGTTCTTGCTGCTTTAAAAATTCACGTCCACCAAAAGGGGCCAGTAGAGTGAATAAAGTAAAAGCTCCTGATGCAATCAAGTTTTCATTGTTAAATCTTAACCCTTTCATCCAAACAATAAGTGACCCTGTCATAATCAAGATAAGTAATGCACTATAAAACCAATTAAACCGTTTTGTCGTTAATTTAGAAAAACCGATTTGCCATGCCGGAAACATAAATAGATAAACATAGCCTAAATGAACCAAATAAATAAAACTGATTAAATATTGAATACTGATCCAAAATGGATAATATTTTTCGGCAAAAAGACTATTGCGATAACAAACTGCAAATATAATAATCAATCCTGTCATACATACCTTATCAAGAGAGTCATAAGGATACATACTAAACAACGGGATTAATAAAAAACATAACCAAATCAGTGGCGTAAAGCCCTGATCTTTTGGGAACAAAGTAAACTTTCTTATCATATCAACTTATTCACACCTCTAAACTAACTGATCAAATATTCTTATATTCGCTTTTTATTAAAAGTCAAATAACCTAAGAACAGAAAAATTATAACATAGACACAGTTTCCAATAAGCAAAGAACTGGTCGTTAATTGAGTGAGGTCTCGCATCATTTCGAAATTTGTGAGCTGATTATTGAGATTTAACATATTAAACGGATTCCATTTTAACCACGAATATTCCTTAAGTAGCGAGAATTGAATTCCGGCTAACATTGAAGTTAGAAAATAAGCTACGACCCCAATTAGACTTGCAATCGCATCTTTTTTTACTAAACACGTAATCATAATCACGACGCTGATAAATAACCAAGAAGCGATGAAACTCCCAAGCGTGTTTAATATCATCATCTCAAACAAAGAATGTCCTTGTGTTATGGCACCATCAAAGTGGAATTCTGGAAATAAGATCATCTTTAAGATCATCGTTGCAATGAAGGCCACTGCATGTAAAAAGAGTGAGTAGATTAATATAACGAAAGTTTTACTTGTCAGAATTTGTTTCCGAGTATAGCCTTGCATCAAAATCGTTTTGATTGTACCATAACGAAACTCCATCGAAACTAACTGACTTGCAAAATAAACTAAGCAAAAAACAATTAAACCAGATACACCAAACAGTGCAGGAAGTATCTTTTCCAGTAATAAAATTTCTGTATCGCTATATTTGATAAATAAGCTTACAATGGTTGTGCTGATTATAATTAGTACTGTATGGATCAAAACGCTCTTTTGTTTGATTTGTTTAGATATCTCTTGTTTAATCAATTCTTTCATCATGAATCTTTCCCTTCTTATGCCCAATAACTTAATAATAAATCTTCAAATTCTTCGTTATTTACTTCATTCATTTGAATATCTTGTTCAATCGTTCCATTTTTTAATAAAAGTGTACGATGAATAATTTTCTTTAATTCACTCAGAATATGGCTTGAGATTAAAAAAGTCGTACCCTCTTTCGCATAAGTAAGGATTGTTTCTCGCAAAAGCTTATTTGCACGGGGATCGAGTCCGTTCATCGGTTCATCCAAAATAACTAGTTGCGGATTATTGAGCAGTGCCATCCCAACCCCTAAGCGCTGCTTCATTCCTAAAGAATAATCCTTAATTTTTAGATTGATAAATTCATTTAAGTCTAAACGATGTACTACTTTTTGAATTTCCTGTTCAGTACTATGTATCGCTAAAAAAAGTTCCAAGTGCTCATATCCGGTTAAGAACGGGTAGAGTCCTGGATGTTCGATCAAAGCTCCAACATTTTTAATGTCAGTTTGAAAAGTAATCCTTCCGGAGTTTAGTGGAATAAATTTTAAAATAGCTTTCATCAGAGTTGTTTTCCCTGCACCATTTGAACCTACTAAGCCAACGATTTCTCCTTGATTCAAAGAGAAGCTGACATTCTTTAAAACTTCTTTTTTATGATAGTTAACACCTAATTGATTAATTGATAATAATTTCATCTTCCGTTCCTCTTTTCACTTGATAAATCAAGTATAGGGATTTACTCAGGTCTTGATTAGACGTAAATGTAAGGAGTTCATATGACAAATGTCATTTTTTTTTCAAAAAAAACAGACAGCCGATACTGTCTGTTTAATCCCGATTAATAGATTGGATAGCCTGCTATCGAGGCAGTAATTCATAAACTTACATTTGAAAACAGCATGCTGATAAAAGCCTGCTGTTTAATGTTCTTGAGAGATATTTGGGGGCAATTACTAGTAATAGTCTCATCTGAATTTCATTCTACTGGCCGTATATTTGTGGTGCTGTAATATACATTTTCCTCATCCCATTATAGAATATCAAATGATCCTCAACTTCCCCCGCTAATAAAAATGCATTTTTATTAGCAAAAACGCGGTTTGATATTTTGGATGTCTAGTAGTCCTGGCACAAACAAACCATAGTTTTATGTTGGACTAGTGCGTAAAAAGTTTTTAACTTCATTCAGCAGAAGTCTCCCACTTCTGTAAGTGGGAGATGAATACATATTGGTATTCCATTCAGTGGGGGTTCAAACCCCGGCTGAATAAAGTTAAAGCCTCCGGCGGATGCCACAGATTTTCTGGGTGCAAATACGCCAAGGCGCATTTGATAAAGGTGAATCAAAATTGTGCCAACTAAAAACTTTTATAGTGCCTCATCGTTTACATTTTCTACCCGTTTTTCAGCATGTCTTTTTCTGCTTGAAGGTAGAAATAAACTGAGAAATGCACAGATTAAAAATCCACTCAGACTAAACAAATAGGCGGCGCTAAATCCGCCAAAGTGGTCGATGATCCAACCAGAAAAACCAGGACCAATCATCTGGCCGATACCATAAAAGACAGAAATAAAACTAATGGCTAAAGCAACGTATTGTTGTTCCACAAGCTTGGCCACTTGCAGCTGGATTAAGACGAGTGTTCCGCCCAATGATGTGCCCCAAATAAATGAGGCTAATGTAAAATATAGCGGGGCAGTCTGGATGACCGGAATAAAACTTCCGAAAGCAGATAGTAACAAGACCGTGACTAATGCTTGTTTAATACCGAAATGATCTGCAATCCATCCCCACAGTGGCGGTCCGAATATAGAGACGAACCCAGCAAAAGAATATATTGAACCAGCGAGCGATTCTGTTTCACCTAGATCAATAAGATAGCTTGTCTGATAGAGGCTCGGAACCAAGTAAACTAAGCCAACAATAAAGTAAATGCTAGCGAGCAAATAAAGTGGTTTTGAACGCCAGACTTTATTTGACGGTTCTTTAGAACCAAATGTTTTTTCTTTTGATGATAAGTCTTTTAGAAATAATAATGTCAATAAAAGTATCGCTAACGTTATGAGCGCAAAAATGAACCAGGCATAACGCCATGCCTCTCCTGAAAATACCTTAACAACGCTCGGAACAATTAAGCCGCTGAGAAGGATACCAATTCCTGCACCACTCATTAAAAAACCCATGACCATCCCGCGTTTATCCGGGAATGAAGTGACGACCAAAGACATGAGCGGAGTAAATACTAATGCGCTCCCCAAACCTAATAAGAACACGCTGATTGCTGCGAATAAATAACTGTTGACGAACATTAAACAAAATAGCCCGATTAATACAGCGATGTTTCCAATTACAACTGTATTCTTTGCACCAATCTTTCCAGTCATCACACCAGATGATCCTACCGTAACTAAATAACCCAGGAATAAATACGTGCCAAGCATGCCAGCTTCTGTCGTTGTCAAACCGAGGTCAGTTTGCATAAATGGTAGAATCACACCATAGGCCATTCGCCCAAAGCCTGTTGTTGTGATCAGTAATCCCATCCCAAGAAAAATAAATACATACAAATATTTTTTATCTGTTCGTGTTTGAGGATTATCCACTTAGATGACACCTTCTTTTACAAATCAAATTTATTTTAAGGTTGTAGTAGAAAGAGAGATTCATTAATTGATGAATCTCTCTAATTAGGTTTTATGATTTTTCCATTAGGTGAACAATTTCTTGAAAGTTTAGTTCGTTTGTTGCTACGTCCATTGTAATTGATCCATCTTCAAGTTTGAGGACTCGCTGACATGCCCCTGAGACAAGCTCGTGGTCATGTGTAATGACAAGGACGGAGCAGGAGCGTCGGCTCAGCTGATGAATCATGTCAATAACGCGCTGGAGATTCTTGCCGTCTAGTCCTGATGTTGGTTCGTCTAATATGAAGATAGAGGCCTTTTGCATTAAGCCGATGGCAAGGACGAGTCTTTGTTTTTCACCCCCTGATAATGTAGCAGGATGGTGGTTTTTCAGATGCCATAAATCAAGTTTATTCAGCAAACGGGAAGCCTCTTCTTCGCTATCTTGTTGATGCAGTATTACTTCGTTCCAAACACTGTCAGTAAACAGTTGATAGACTGTATCCTGCATAACAAACCAAATATGATTCATCTGCTGTTTACGATTTAGCACGCGGTTATCTACAAATATTTTCCCGGATTTTTCCTTTGTAAGTCCGATTAATGTACGGGCAAGCGTTGTTTTACCAGCACCATTTTTACCAATCAGTGCAGTTACCTCATGTGTATTTAAGGTGAGATTTACATTCTTCAATACAAAGCTTTTGGATCTAGAGTGGCGCACAGAGAGATTGTCTATTCTTATTTTTGGTTTCGGCTCTGGAAGTGACCATGTGTTCATCTCGCCTGCTTGAAGAGAAGGCAAGCGCAGCCCAAGTTGCTGAATGTGATGATAGGACATACTTCGCAGTTCAGTGGGTGTGAAAACTTTTGTAATTTGACCATTTTCCATATAAATGATGCGATCCACTATGTCCATAAGATAGTAGAGGCGATGTTCGATAACGACAATCGTTTTTCCTTGTCTTTTCAGCTCAAAAAGCTCATCTTGTAGCATTTGTGTAGCCGGCAAATCAAGGTTGGCAGAGGGTTCATCCATTACAAAGATTGGCGGCTCAATGAGCTGTGTAGCCGCAATGGCTACTTTTTGTTTTTGACCACTGGATAGACTCATGACATTTTGGTAACGGATCGGCTGTAAGTTTGCTTGGTCAATCACTTCCTCCAAGCGCTGTTGAATAAGTGATCGTTCAATTCCGTAGTTTTCCAGTTCAAAGACTAGCTCGTCTTGAACAATGGATGTAAAAAATTGTGACTTCGGATCTTGAAAGACACTGCCAATTTTTTTGCTCCATTCCCAAATGGGCAAAGCTTGTGTCGTTTGTCCGTCGATTGCTACACTCCCTGTAATATGTCCATCATAAAAATGGGGAATCAGCCCGTTGATGATGCGGCCAAGCGTGGTTTTGCCGGATCCAGATGGACCTGTAATACAAACACATTCCCCCTTTTTTATATGGAGATTAATATTTTGTAAAAGAGTCTTTCCTGGTTGATACTCAAATTGAACATTTTTAAGTGTAATCATAGTTATTCTCCCTAGACAATCCACAATGTACTAAGCATTCCGAGTCCTGCTGCCAAGCCAACAGCATCCTTTGGTTGAAAAGCAATTTCATAATGACTTGTTTTTTTACAAGGAGCGTCAATACCTCGTGTTGTGGCAGAAGCGCTTAAATCATCTGCTAGTCGAATGGTTCGCATGAGAAGTGGAATCATTGAATGCTCGAACATTTGCAGAGGATGCAGCCAGTTTTTGGCTTGCTTGAATGAAATTCCGCGAATCATCGCGTTTTCACCGATTATTTTAGATTCTGCGCGCAAGATTGGAAAAAATCGCAATGCCACAGTAAAGGTAAGTAGAATACTTTCAGGGACCTTCAGTTTTTGCAGGCTTGCAATGAGCTTTCCAGAAGGTACTTTTGCTAAGCCAGAAGCGATGATGATTGTCGGTAAAGTTTTAAGTGCAATTAATAACATTAATAAAAAGACATTCAAAAATGTATCGCTCAAATAATTTGTAATAAGGTACCTTGCAAGTAACAGCCCGCAGTACATGAGAAACCAATTGATTCCTAATCGGTATTGATTTTGACAGGCGAGTAGAAGGATGGCAATCGCGGCCAGGACAAGTGAACCTGTCTCATTGACGAAAATTGCCAAACATCCACAAATAAGTAACAAACCAAACTGTAAACGGACATCAAACATAAAAACTCTCCTAATGATTCCTTCGCAAGTCTCTTTATGGAAAGAGATAGGATGTCGGAAGTGTTAGTGATATTGGATATAACCTGATTTGATGAAATGTTTGTTGAGTAATTTCTTCGATAAATGACAACCAATCATCGCCATCATGAAGGAAAAAGCAATTCCGATGGAAAGCCATATTGGCGAATAAGCATAACTTACCATTCGATCAATTGTTTCAGGTGAAAATTGCATTGTATCTAAACTTTCTTTCCCGAAGACATAAATGTTCATCACGCCGCCTGTTCCATAAATAGCACCGTATAAACCGAACGCCAATCCTTGGCGTGAGACATTGCGGTACTGTGAGCCGTTGCCTTTGATAAGTGTAAGCTCGCCAAGCAAACCGGCAATGGCGAAGAATGGCAGCATCAGTGGTGCACCCATAAGTGTATAAATCAGGCCTTGCACAATTGCCATAAAAAATAACGTGCCACCTTTACCAACGCGGATCGCCATCAACATATACACTAAGCTCGTAACGAAAAGGCTCGTACCAGAAATATAGGGCATTGCAACAGCCGTGAATGGAGTCATGATCATATTGACAATGGTTTGTACGATAAAAATCAAAATCGTATATAGACCAATCGTAATGAAATCTTTGGCTAGTAATTTCTTTGTTTTCATCATGTTTAGCTCCTTTTCTTCTATTGCTAAACCAAATGATAACGATTATCATTACTATTAACTACTCCATTAATTTTGAAATAATCCAATCGGATCGCAAAGTTTAACTTCATTCAGCAGAAATCTCCCACTTCTATAAATGGTGAGATGAAAGCATATTGGTATTCCATTCAGTGGGGGTTCAAACCCCGACTGAATAAAGTCAAAGCCTCCGGCGGATGCCACAGATTTACAAAATTTATCGAGCAGAGTTCGATAAAATCTGGGCGCAAATACGCCAAGGCGCATTTGATTTAGAAAGGATGTTTCACTTGAAGAATGATATTTTAAATCAGAGCTACGAAGCGCTCGAAAGTGTATACATTCAAAAGATACGCGATGTATGGTTAGGTGAAATATATGAATATTCACCTCGTTATGGTGAGGGAACGCTTGAACGTTATATTTTAGAACCTGGAATTGAACTAGCGATATTCCGTCAATGCACGCATGAAAGACTAGCAGAATCATTGCCTTATCATCAAAAGAATATGATTGAAATTACGTCACTTGCCAAAGGTGAGTTATATGTACGCTATGACCCAGCGGATGAATGGACGAAATGCGACAATCAGCAGCTCATTTATTTTAGTTGGTCAAAGCCACTTAAGTACTATGATTTTCGCTGCAAACAAGCAGACGGTATTGGACTGTATTTAAATATGGACTTGCTGACGAATGGAATTTCGGGCAGTCAAAGTTGGGTGCAGTTGTTGGAGCGGTTGTTTAAAACAAATGTGCGCGTCTATGCAAGAAAAAGCTCACCCATCCATCGTTCTATTACAACGCAGCTTATGGTGCCATATGAGGAAAATGTGATGAATCATTTCCTATTGAAATCAAAAGCTTTGGAGTTTTTATCACATTGTGTGAACGATGAGTTGGGGGAGGAGATTACTTTTTGTCCTGATGCCCGCATACGCAAAGTGAAAGAAAAAATAGATGCATCCTATGATTCACCATTGCAAGTGAATCAATTGGCGAAAGAATTCAATATTCCACCAATGACGCTTCAAAAACAATTTAAACAAAGCTACGGTTGTACAGTTTACCGATATATTCAAAAAAGACGAATGGACGCTGCGATGAAAGCGTTACTCACAACAGACCAAAGCATAACAGACATTTCAATCAAAGTTGGTTATGATAATCCAAGCAAGTTTGCAACGGTATTTAAAAAACAGTACGGTGAGACACCTCTTCATTATCGAAGAAAGTATCGTTACCATTCTTTACATGATTTTACCCCTTAAGTTGAATGTATCCTGCTTTTACAAAATGTTTTTTGAGAAGGGCTGCTTCTAGATAATCCTAGTCCATGCTGCGAGCAATCCTGTTAAAAACAAATAGGCGAAGTCCACAATTGGGTCAATCATAGATTGTGAATATTGCATTTTTTATAAAAGAATTTTATGGATTCAACTCATTAAGTAAAAGACCTTTTCAAAAGAAAAATACTTTTGAAAAGGTCTTTTTGGATTGTTTTTATTTTTTTAGAGTGGCGATTGATAATTATTTTCAATTATAAAGGATATAGGTTATGAAAAAGGGGAGTTGGAGATGAAAGAGCAGTCGAATTTCGCATTTTTATGGGGCGAAACGAAAGGCCAGCGCGGTAAACTGTTAGCAGCAGTCATATTTAGCGCGCTAAGTACGATATTGACGTATGCGCCATTTTTAGTGGCGTACTTTATTTTAAATGAATTATTACAACCTGATCCTCGTCTCCAAGAAGTGAAATCATGGGCATTCATCGTTGCAGGGCTCATTCTCTTGCGATTTTTATTCTTAGGATTGTCAGGAGTGTACTCACATATTGCTGCTTACAATGTTTTATACCAACTGCGTGCCAAGACGGTGGCGCATCTAGGGAAACTGCCACTAGGCTACTTTACAAAAACGACATCAGGTGATTTGAAAAAAACAATTAATGAGGATATTGAAAAAGTAGAAAATTCATTGGCACATCAATTGCCTGATTTATCAGCTGCATTTATTGCGCCTGCAGTTATTTTTATATACCTATTAACAGTGGATTGGAAGTTGAGTTTATTATTGCTAGTTCCTCTAGTTTTAAGTTATGGGATTCAAATGTTGATGTTTCGAAATGTAGAAGAAAACATGAAGCTCTACCATCGTCATTTGGTTGAGATGAACTCATCTTTTATTGAGTACATTCGGGGAATGGCCGTCTTTAAAGCATTCAATATGACTGGAGCCTCTTTTCAAAAACTGCGTCAAGCCATTATGAGTTATGAAAAAATATGGATCAAGATGACGAAAGAACAATCATTTTTTTATTCATTATTCATTGTGATGACAGATGCAGCACCATTATTTGTTATCCCTGTAGGGGGATATCGTGTACTCCAAGGTACATTGGATGTGAGTGCGTATTTATTTTTCCTTATATTGAGTATGACATTTTTAGCTTCTCTCAAACAGTTGTTGGATTTGGGGAGAGGATTATCGATGATATTAGAGGGAATGTCGCGACTAAAGCTGATCTGGTCAACACCTGCCCAAAGAATAGGAAATGTTAAGTTGAGAAAAGCAGAGGTTCAATCTTTACGGTTTGATAATGTATCTTTTAAATATGATGAACAATATACCCTGCGAAATATTTCACTTGAAGTTAAACGTGGAGAAACTATTGCGTTTGTTGGGCCTTCTGGTGCGGGGAAGTCAACGGCAGCTGAATTAGCGGCGCGGTTTTTCGATATGGAAGAAGGTGCCATTTATATGAATGATACGAGGTTACAAGAGATTGATCAACATTCACTAATGGACAATATCGCTTTTGTTTTTCAAGATACGTTTTTAATGGATGATACCATGTGGAATAACGTTTCGATGGGTGGCGATTATTCGAAAGAAGAAGTAGAGCGTGCATGCAAGGCAGCAGAAATCCATGAGTTTATTGCGTCCTTGCCAAAAGGGTATGATACGAGGTTAGGAGAAGCGGGTGTAAAAGTGAGCGGTGGTCAAAAACAACGAATTACGATTGCGAGAGCGATTTTAAAAGATGCGCCGATTATCATTTTAGATGAAGCCACTTCACATGCAGATGTCGAAAACGAGCGCAAAATTCAAAAAGCGTTGGATCACTTATTACAAGATAAGATGGCAATTATTATTGCACATCGTTTGCATACGATTCAACATGCGACACGCATCTATGTATTTGAGGACGGACGCATTGTAGAAGAAGGCACAGATGAAGAGTTAATAGCACAAACAGGTCGTTATCGAGGTATGTGGGCTGCGTATACAAAATTTGAGGAAGGAGGGGATCTCATTGTATCAAAAACTTCAGCTCGTCTTTAATCAACAATTGAATCGCCTCTACTTACCGGTTCTGTTAACCATTTTGGATACGTTTGGGACAGCAAGCATCTTCGGTAGTGTATATTATGTTTTACTTCATTTGATTGAAGGGCAATTTACATCAGGTACATTGAAAACTACCATGTTTATTCTTGGGATTGGTTATGTCATTCGTCTCTTGGCAGTGGGCTTTTCACAATACTTATTCCAAATAAGAGGAGCCATGTTAATTCGTGATGCACGTCTTAACATTTCCAATCATTTGAAAGAATTACCGCTTGGATATTTCTCAAAAGAAAGTATCGGTACGATTATTAATACGTGTACTGTTGATATGACACAAGCTGAGCGTGTCATTACTCATTTGATCGGAGATATGCTTAAAGTGACATTTGTTACGGGGTACATTTTGATCGTATCCTTTTTGGTCGAGCCCAAGCTCGCGCTCATTCAATTGATATTAGTAATGCTCTCGTTGCCGCTCATCGTGTGGATTGGGAAATTAGGTGAAAAAGGCGGACTGCAGAAAAAGGTTGTCGTTAGCGATGTATTAGCACGTGTGATGGAATATATTGATGGGATTCGCATTTTCCGTTCTTATAATCAAACAGGAATGGCTTTTGGAAGGTTGAATGAGTCATTCAAACGTTATCGTGATGAAAGTATTCATCTTGAAGTGAAGTTAGTACCACTTAACTTTATATTTTTTATTATCATTGACTTCATCGTGCCGATTATTTTTATTGCAGGTTCATATATGTTGTTGGCAGGCGAGATTCAAATGGAAGCGATGGTAATCTTCATTATCATTTCGTTAGGGGTTTCGACTTTATTTCGCCCGTTTAGCGTATTGTATACGGAGTATAAAGTATTGTCTGTAACGATTAACCATATTGTGTCACTCTACGAAATGGATACAGCGCCTTATACAAAAGAGACTGCAGACTTTCCGCATTACGAAATTGAATTTGATCATGTGCAGTTTGCATATGAAAAAGGGCAGCCAGTGTTACGGGATATGTCCTTTGCAATGCTGCCGAATACGATGACTGCTTTAATCGGTTCATCAGGATCGGGAAAAAGTACGATTCTGAATGTATTAGCACGCTTTTGGGATATCGACGACGGTGCAATCCGCATTGGCGGACAAAATATTCAAGAGATTAAACCGGACGCTCTGTTGGAACAGATGAGTATAATGTTCCAAAATGTATATGTGTTGAATGATACAATACTACAAAACATTATTATTGGTAAGCCGAACGCCACACGAGAAGAAGTGGAGCAAGCCTGCCGACGTGCCAATTGTCATGATTTTATTATGAAATTAGAGCATGGATACGACACGGTTGTTGGAGAAGGAGGTTCGACTTTATCGGGTGGAGAGAAGCAAAGGATTTCGCTTGCGCGTGCATTTTTAAAAGATGCGCCAATTATTTTGCTTGATGAAGCGACTGCATCGCTAGACCCTTATAATGAAATGGGAATTACAGAAGCTGTGGATGAATTAGTGGAGGGAAAGACCGTTGTCGTCATTGCCCATAAATTGAACACAATACAACATGCGGATCAAATTCTACTTCTTGAAAACGGAACGATTCGAGAGAGAGGGACGCATGAAGAGTTGATAGCATTAAATGACCGCTACGCGTCGATGTATCATGAACAATTGGAAGCAAAAGGGTGGAGACTTCAAGTATAGGAAGCAGTATTTATTAACTCCTTTGGTGCATGATTGGATCCAAGAGAGATAAAACAGCGACAATAACAATAACCAAAACATTGTTTTCGGACAGTGTTTTTTCTTTTAATTAGGAGACTGTTTTTTAAATAGAATAATAGAAAAAGAAAGCATTGACGTAAAGAATATATGATGATAGTATATCTCTACTGGCAATACTCAAACTTAATTATTTTTCAAACGAAGAAATAATTGAAAAAAAGTGTTGACGATAGAATGATAAAATGATATATTTAAAAAGTCGCCTCAAACGAGATTAAAAACAATTCAAAAAAGTTGTTGACAATCAAAAACGAACGCGATACAATAGAAAAGCTGCTCGAGAGAGCAACTTAAAGTTTGATCTTTGAAAACTGAACGAAACGAAACG
>NZ_QYTW02000050.1 GCF_003605405.2 Siminovitchia terrae
GCATTCATCTCACCACTTACAGAAGTGGGAGATTTCTGCTGAATGAAGTTAAATGATAACTCAGAGTGTAGAAAGGCAGACACCTTGCTTAGTTTTTCGCGGAGGTTTCGTCCTTAACATTAGCAGCGACAGTGATTTAATTTTCGTCCTATGGAGCTAGCCAATATTAATGGGATAGAGATTTCCGTTAAATCCAAATGACACCCTCCCTGTCTCTTCAGATACTACGAGGACAAGTGCATCACTTCGTTCAGATAAACCTAAAGCGGCACGATGTCGCGTACCCAGTTTTTTATCCCCTACAAATCTGTCTGAAAGCGGAAGAACATTTGCTGCGGAAACGACCTGATTAGCTTTTATCATTACAGCCCCATCATGGAGCGGATTTCCAGGAAAGAAAATCGATTCTAATAAGGAATGAGTCAACTCTGCCTTGAGTGGAATACCTAATTGTATCAACGAATCAAGAGAATCTTCTCTTTGAATGACAATTAACCCGCCATGTCTATAGCTAGACATATTTTGAATGCAAATTGATAAATCCAAATATTTATCTGTAAACGGAGCCAAATAACAGTTCAAATAAAACGAAGCGGCTTTCATGTCGATGGATATAAAATGTTCTTTAATCTTTTCAAAATTTTCAAGAAGACAGTAGTTTTCATTATCCATTACTTCCAAATTATTTTGGAGTGCCATGATGACTTGGCGAATCTCCTCCTTTAAAGCTTGTTTCAACGGTGAAAAATCGCAATTAGATTGATTCACGAAGATACACCTCCTCCTTTTAAGTTTGTCTACCGTATAGATTGTTTATTCGTTTGTTTTTAAGCGATTCATCCAAAGGCTTTTTTGTATAAAATAGATAAACTGGCTCAGAATAACCCTTATCCAGAAATTGCTCATAATTAGCAACCCATCCTTTTGGAGGTGTGGAAATTGCCTTTCGTAACGGTGTTCGGCGAAAAAACTTTTGAAGTAGAGATGGGAAAAAAATTAGTGTTAGCTCTCGAAGATAATGGTGTAAACATCCTCCATTGTTGCGGGGGAAATGCAAGATGTACCACCTGTAGGGTAGAAGTGTTAGCAGGTGATTTTATGGAAGTAACGAAAAAAGAAAAAAACGCCTTTGCTAATAAAGGCATTGATGAGAATTTAATTGAAGATTGTTTACGTTTATCCTGTCAAATTCGTGTGAATGGAGACATAACCGTTCGACCGATCATGACCGCCCAAAATACCGGAAAAAAAGTGGGTCCAAGACCAGCTGATTAAATAAGCCTGCTTCCAAGCGGCAGTTTTACCTCACGATGATGAAGGATTAGTTTCAGGTCAAGTATCTATACACTAGGAGATGAGTCTTTCTTCTAAAAATGTTATTTATCTTTTATTTATCTCTGTTTCAATCCCATACTAGGATCTATTTTGATTTTCCTCCCAGGGATAGCAGCACTAATTACACCTACGAAAACAGGAACAATTAACCCTGTTACAAATACCCAGAATTCATTCCATGCAATGGTTTGATACATTAAATGTAGAATCACCATACTGAACACTATACCTAGAATTCCACCAAGAAATCCGATAAGGGCTCCCTCGATATAGATCATCTTTCGTATCGCCCGATCCTGCCACCCCAATGCCTTGTATAAGGAGATTTCTACATTTCTTTCCTTGATATTTTGCCACATGACTTCCGAAGTTGTTAAAATAGCAATGAGAAAACACAAGATTACCGAAAAATAATGAGGTGCTTTTACCTCCATCGAGACATACTGTCCCAGCCAAGTGGTGAATAAAACCCCGTTCAAACTTAACGATACTGTAATGAATACAATGAGCAGCCCTCTAGGTAAACCTATCGTAAAAATTGTCAATAGGTTGCGAATCCATCTGCTGAATATGGCATTCACCTCAATGCTGAGCAGCCCTTTAACCGGAACAATTCTCGCTTTGGATAGACTAATCTCTCCTTCTTTCATTACTTCTACGGGTTGGATTTTTTTCACAAATAAGCTAGGTAATAACGCCCCTTAGCAGATAAATAAACAGAATGCTGCCTGAAATGATTAAGAGTTTGTAAAGCTTGTTTGCTTTGAATCCGACTTTTAGAGTTCTGAACACAATAATCCTCTTTTCAAAATATTTTGATTATAATCATTTTATCTTTCGTCTCAATAGAGAACAAGTGTGTTCTTACCCAAAAACCTTTTGGCTTCGCCAAACTAAAATTCAATCTCAATATCTTTAACATAAACAGCCGTGCCCGAAATGGAGATATCCAATTGATCTAGTTCTCCCCTTACATGTACATATACTCGTCCGTCTTTATTGATTTCATGTCCTTGTTCAACAATAAGCGTCGTTGGTAATTTAGTGTCTTTATTTACAAAGGTTTTATAATACGCCCCCATTACGCCTGAAGCGGTTCCCGTAACGGCATCTTCAATTGTATCCGAATAGGGAGATGAAAAGTGACGAGCATGCATATCATTTTCATCATCTCGAACTTCAAAACAGATAGGATGCAAAGAAGCTTTCGGCATTTCTTTTAAAACACTTGGAAAGTTTTCTGTCATTGGGTTCATTTTACCAAAGCTTGCTAACTCTTTAACCGGTACAATTAATGTCCATACTCCTGTACTACCATAAACAATTGGGTATTTTACATGTAAATATTCTTCTCTTAATCCGATTGAAGCTGCTAAATTAGACCTTGAACCACTAAATGATTGAAACTTTGGTTTCGCATGTTGCATTGTGATAAGTAATTGATGATCTTCTTCACAAATATGGATTGGCAATACGCCTGCATTTGTTTCAATGGTAAAAGCTGATTGTTTTAGTAAGCCGTTCATTCTTAATGCGTAAACAGCTCCCATTGTCGCATGACCACATAAATTTATTTCATGTCCAGGTGTGAAGTAACGGATGCGAAAATCAGCAATATCCGAAGAAACAACAAAAGCTGTTTCGTTGAAACCTACTGCTGATGCAATAGCTAACATTTGTTCTTCTGTATAATCCTCTCCATTTAATACAACGCCTGCTGGATTTCCTTTCTCTGGAATCGAACTAAACGCATCAATGTGTTTTACATACACTTTTGGCATAATAAGTTCTCCTTTAATCGGGTATCTTGTGAGTGAAAATTCCTATAAGCATTGAAATTTTGTATAACCAACTATGCGGCGTCAACTAATTGATAGTATGTAATAGCAGAAGTAGCATCTTCCATTTTAGGCATCTAATATTTGTTCCCATCGCCATTAAAGCAGACATTAGTAAAGCTTTTTCTTCTCACTTTGGCGGTTGGTTCGTTGAGCTGTAAATAAATCCGTCAGTTTAAGCGTGATAACGATAGCAGGTCATAGAGTGCCAAACTAAAGTCATACCGATGTTTTGCCAACGCTTCGGAACAAAATTATGCGCTGCACCTTCCGGCACTTTTGTAGATGTCGCACACTTCAGCTTGTGTGGATCGAAATGCTAGTGAATGAAGTAATATATGAGTATACAGTCTGAGATAGAAATACCTAGCATTTAGGAGTCTTTTAGGAGACAAAATATAAAGCGGTCGATTCGGCGGGATATCGACCTCAAGGGGAATGTTCAGCTTATAAGCGGCTATATGCAAATTCTGCAGCAGCGTGAACCATTCCTCGTCCAAGAATGAATAATTTTTCATTTTGACGGTGTGGCTACAGCCATCTTGCTGATGGAATATGAGCTCTCTGCCGCCGCCATTCTCCCGACTTACTTTGCAGTCTACAATGATTTTTCTGATCTGATCTGCAGGCAATTGCTTTTTTTCTGAAAAAACAATCTGGTTATGCTCATAATCCACGATGATCTGCTGGAACTTCATTGTACTGTAAGTAAGTATTAATCGATCGGACGAATCTGTACCTTTTTGCAACTGCGCCGTTGCTTTAAGCGCCTCCAATCTCCGGTTATTCAGCCCTTTATTTCTCTCTAGCAACCGATCCTCGACCTTATAATGGCCCTCGATATATCTCAAAGGCAGTTTGCTGACGTGCTCAGGCGTATAAAGAAGATATTCTTTCAACCAGTAAAAAGCGAAGGGCCGGATGACGAATCTCTGCTCAACCCCAATCAGTTCATCGAACGCTATATCATAACGACGACCCCATTTTGAGAATTCAATCCGATCAGGTGACATGATGATAGAATACGGAGGTTGCAAGTAGCCATATAGCACTGTTCCACTCATGAACAAAACGATACCCATGAATAAGGCTGAAGCATTAATCGCCAGCATTTTCAAATCTCCTGATAAAAAGGGAAACCACTCAATGCGGGGAAATTGAACCAAAAATATCAGAACCATAATGCCCCCAATCAAAAGAATTGAAACAAAAAACGAGAGTAATGCAGCAAAACCAAAAGATATAAACAGCGACTCTCGTCCTAACATTTCAATCGACGGGCTGCTCTCCTGCTCCCGCTGTTGTTTTAAGTTTTTCCGTTTATTCATAGTTAAATTATAACATATTTGCCACTTACAACGCGGCTGACTCAGTATAACTGTCATCGTTATGACCGATCTGTATAGTTAACAAAATTACCGCCTGCCTTAAAGAACTATTTTTCAGTAAATCGCCATTGGAATCATAATGAAGGAAAGCATATTTATGTTTTTACTGTCGTGTATCTCTGCAATAAAATAAGCCGATTAAACCCCTATGGATTCAATTGGCTTTTTATGGACATTTTCCTAATTATTCCTTTTATAAAAGTTAAGATTGTACCCTGGGTTCCAATCTCCGATCTGAATGATCTTATTTTTATTCATACAGAAGGAGTACAGTCATGTTTTTCCCTGAAGATATTTTTACCAAAATAGCTCTCAAGCTAGCCGCTATTAGCACTGCGTTCTGCGGAAGAAAGGTTTTAGTTCAAAAAAATATTTGTACTATGATAAGCGATGATGACCATAATTGGAAACCATGCCGCAAAAACAAAATAAATCATATATTCCTTCGAATCTTTCATTGATTTTTTTGCCATGTATCCTCTAAAACTCCAGAATACAAGTATAAAGAATGAAAGCCACAAATAAATGGGAATTTCATTTAGTGTACGACCGGAACCCATATCATCAACACTTGTACTTGCCAAAAATCCACCAATGATAAATATCGCTACAATTAAAACCTCAATAAACCTTTGTTTTTTAGTAAATTTTATATTATATTTTGTTCTTTTTGGCAGGTTCAATTTATTTCTAATGACTTTTTCTATAATTAAGGTGCTAATGATTAACAAACAGTAGATTGCTAACTCTGCCCATATCACAGTCCACCTCTCCCCTCCCAAGCTATTACTCCTTTTCTGGGTACATTTTTTTCACATCGTTCTTTGAATACTAAAAAGCAACACCACTGTTACAGTATTGCCGCGATTGAATTCTGCATATTTTATCCAAAGAATAAATCTAATATATTCGATGCTGTGGAAGTCTGCTTATTATAGAACTCGGAATAACCGCAGTTATTCAATAAACAACCAAAAACGTATTATGCTGAAGATCGAGTAGTTTAGATAATCCTGTTCCTGTCATTGCAGCTTCTTTTGTTCCGTGCATCTTTGCTCCTGCATTTTATGCAGCCTTTTTCAGACATGTTTGTTCCCCTTTCCGAGAAACCGGTCTATTTGTAGTCTAATTTGAAAAGGTTTCAGTTAATCTTGAGGGATAATTCTAGCGCCCGTTATTAACTGAAGGAGCTAATATAACGATGGATTTTCAGGTAATAATGCAGCCAGGATGATATAGATGGCAACTGCACCAGTGACGAAAAATATTAATCTTACAATAAAGGGAGAGATACTAAAAAATTCAGCTATCCCCGCACATACACCAAATAAAACTTTATCAGTGGAAGATCTCATCAATTTCTTCAATCAATACTCTCCTCTCTTCTGGTTTATTAATGACTTCATCTTAAAACCCTTGAGATTTGAATATGAGCGCTTATCCTTATTCGTGGACAGCGCTCTTAAACTCAAAGTCCGTTCTATTTTGAGTTCACATCCAAAATAAGATGATCGCTCCAGCAATCAAATCCCTTTTTTACATTCATCCACCATTGAAGATAAATAGGCCATCCGAAGTATATTTAATCCTATATCAATCAAATGCGCCTTGGCATATTTGCGCCCAGATTTTATCGAGCTCGGCTCGATAAAATCCTCTGAAAATCTGTGGCATCTGCCGGAGGCTTTAACTTTATTTAGCGGGGTTTGAACCCCTACTGAATGGAATACCAATATGCTTTCATCTCACCACTTACAGATGTGGGAGACTTCTGCTGAATGAAGTTAAATGAGTCAATTTATCGCTTTACTTATCTCCTACCGGATAAGCGTATGTAATAAACCGGTCCGGAGCATCCCCAATATAGCGGAAAGGATAGCACGTTGTTACAACAAGTACTTCTTCTCCCATCTCTCTGATTACGGTCGTATCATTTGCAGAAACAATTTCTGTATCTCGAATTTCATACGTATAGGAGCCATATGGTGTATTTACAATATATTGATCTCCAATCTCAATTTTTCCAAATTCACGGAAAACTGTGTCACGATGTCCAGAAAAAACGATTTGCTCCCCTTGTCCTGGCAAAACAGATTCAGATAAGTGTCCTACACCTTTCTTGAGTGAGTCCGGATCTGTTCCCTCCACAACAGGCAATGACTTTCCTAGTTTTGGAATTTCCAGAATGGCAAAAGCTTCGTTCGCATTAACCTTGAAATCATCGGGGGTCAGCTTAACCTTATTTTTCCCCTTATCAACGCTTTCTTGCGCTTCTGTTAATGATTCGTCTTGCGCCTTCCAATGATCATAATATTGATAAACAAACACACCGATGAATACTACTCCAATGATTATCAAAATACTTCCCAATTTCCTCATTGAACTCTCTCCTTCATTTCAACCTTCACAAGCTAATGTCATATTTAAAATATTGGTAGCTTCGCTTTCCTGTTTATGGAAATCTATTCCTACAGCTTTTTTCCTTTTTATCATACCTGTGTGCCTGCCGAATAAACGATTCATTCTTAGTGCGGCTTGCAAGTATGTCTTCTGGTAACGAACTGCCCTTTTTCACATGATCACCACTTTTTGATTGGCAGACGCAACAACGAATAAAAGAGCCTTCATAGTTACTTGTGAATAGTGGTGATACAGTAGTCAAAACGACTGAGAAAATATAATCTTAAAGATTATGTATACTATCACTTCTTTGGCTGATTTACTAAAAACCGAGCTTTTTTGACACCTAGAAAAGTTATGTTGAGGTAAAGTTCAGAAAAAATTACCAGAAATATTCATTAAATTAATCTTAAATTATTCTCTGTTTATGAACAAGTGATAATACAAAAAATTGATTGAAATGCCACGTCCCGTCCTAGTTAAACCCTTTAAAAACCCTTATCCCTTTTTGGAAGGAGATAAGGGTTTAAAAGATAAACTTATAAAAAATAGTTACAAGTTTTATGACAACGATCAATACAAGCACCGTTGTCATAATAAACATAAAAGTGTTTTGAAATGGAGTAGATTCAACTTCTTCCTTTTCTTCATCGATTTCTTTCTTGTTCTCAAGGTACTGATTCAATTCTGCTTCAATTTCTAAATTTTTCTTTTCTAATTCTTCCATTTGATCCTGCTGTTGACTATTTTTCAACTGTTTCATCCCTTTGCAAAATAGGATTAGATTTTAAATTGTGCAGCGACTGGCTTAACAAGTGTAGTAATTTATTCCTCGATCTCATTCCTATCATACAAATCATGATATTACCTACAAAAGCGATACAAGAATAGCGTACATTTCCCAATACGATCCCTTTGACCTCGCTGCCATCTATAACAAATAATGTAGGTAAATAGGATTGAAATTCAAAAAGCTGTTCTCCGACAATAAACAAATCATGTAAGTTAAAAGCTTGCTGTTCTTTTACACGATAGCGCCCCGACAAATTTAATGTGGCCGCCGGAGTTATTTTAAGTGATTGAGAAGCTTTTAAAATTTCCTCCATAGCTGATCCACGGCTGCCACAGTATATGTTTACCAGCTCAAAAATCGCACTCGGATGCTGAGTTTGTATTAATTCTTCCACTAATTCTCTATGTGAGAACTTCTCCCCTGTTTCGAATGGTTTATTGCCAATACTTTCCCCATTATTTGTGGGCCAATTTTTTAAATAAGTGACTTCATGGAACTGAATCCCCTTTTTCAATAAAATCATGAGAAGCAGAACAGGAGCAATTCCTTCAATACTTTGTGAAGAAGGATAACCTATTGAAAAAATCTCTTGTTTACTCTTAAGATCATGTCCAGCTGCACCCCACATAGGCTGTAGAACTTCAGCAATAGAATTTGGAGAAAAGTCTTTTAGCGCTTGTTTTGAACGCTTTATTTGTAAAGGTAATAGATGGCTTATTTTTCTAAAATCACTTCCTGAAACTGAACCCTTCAATACGATAAGTGAATCGTCTGTACAATAGAAAGGAACATGTTTAGACAGATTAAGAGCATTATCAAACCAACCGCCCACCATATGTGCAGGCAATTTCTGTATTACCTTTCTCATATAATGGCCATGCCCAAATACAAAGTCAGCACCTGATGATAGGACATGCGGTATAAGTCCCTCATGAAGACGACTGCTTTGATCACCTAGATCCGCTACTTGTCCTAATATTAATATTTTATTTCCTCGATAAAACGATTGTTTCGCTTTAAAAGTTTCAATCGCATTCATCATCGAAGGGATAGCAGCATTATGAGAATCATCAATAATATCAATATTTCTATTATCACTTGTTGTTAGCTGTTTTAATTCCATTACCCTGTCAAGAGACTGGAAATGGAACATCTTAGATAATAAAGCATCTACTTCAAAACCCATTTCTGCTAGACAAAGAAATGCACCAAGCGAATTCACAATGCTTCCTTCACTTGGCATCTGCATGTCAAATTGATAGTCTTTATTTTTGTAATGAAACACGATTGTTGATTTATATTTTGAATGAACGATCTTTTTAAGATATAAGTCCGCTGCATCACTTTTCAAACTGTATGTTTTAATTCGACCGGTTCTTTTCGCGGCACGTTTTAACAATATCTGAAATGCTTTTGGTAGAATATCTTTGTTAATGATAGCTAAGCCATTGGCCTCCAGTCCATCAAATATCCTTGCTTTAAATTGGGCTACGGTTTCTAACGAGTGTAGAGTTGATAAATGCGCTTCTCCTATAGAAGTGACAATACATATATTTGGCCTTATTGTAAGTGATTGGTTTCCCCTATTATTTAAGGCGTTTAACGATATTTCTAATATTCCTACATCTGGATTTTGACATAGTTTAGCACCGTATAGCGGTACTCCTGTTTGTGTGTTATGATTTCCTCTTGTTGCTACAATAGAGTGGTCGTCTTGCAGTAGATGTTCAAACATTAACCGTGTAGAACTTTTTCCTACTGAACCTGTTATTCCAATGACAGGATTTTGCATTTTTTCCCGTCCAGCCTGGGCTAGCAATTTCATCACTTTATAACTGTCTTTTACAATTAGTTGAGGCACGTCATTCTTCAATTGTTGAATGGGTTCTTCCGTAATGATCAAGTCACAGTTTTGATAGAATTGCAGAATTTTGTCGTTTCCATCTTTCCAATTTGTGTTCCTTCTATGTACTTCATTCCATCTTTTATTTGAAATAGAAATAAAGCAGTTACCTTCCTTTTTCGAAAGATGCGTCGGATCAATCTCAAAATCAATAATCGGCCGGATTAAACTTATATCAGTAAAATAATAACCATCTAGCATCTCTCTTAATTCCTCATATGTAAAACCCGCAGTCATATAAAACACCTCAAATTATTATGGGGGAATAATTATTAAGATAAAAATAGATCATAAGCTGTAGTTAACGCCTTTTTCCATGTTTTTCTATTGCCAGGTTAATGAGGGCGTCAATGAGTTCTGAATAAGGTACACCACTTCGCTCCCACAGAATAGGGTACATACTTTTTTCGGTAAAACCAGGCAAAGTATTGACCTCATTCATTAAAACTTTCCCTGATTCTGTCAAGAAAAAGTCCGCTCTTACCAAACCCGAGCACTCTAAGATTTCATAACATGTTCGAGCAATGTCAACTATTTGTTGATAAATGTCATTGTCAATATGAGCTGGCACACAAAGTTTTGTTTCTTGGCTCATATACTTAGATTCATAATCATAAAACTCCTCATGATCGAATAATATTTCTCCAGCTACAGAAAAATGAATATCATGATTTCCCAATAGGCCAATCTCAATTTCTCTTCCTTGAATTGCTTCTTCAACAATTACTTTTTGATCAAACGAAAAGGCCATGTTGAAGGCTTCCTGTAAGTCTTCTTTCCCGCTGCATCTCGATATCCCAACACTGGACCCTAATTTAGCCGGTTTAACAAAACAAGGAAAGCCGATTTCACGATCAATACGTTGATAAAAGTCGTGTTCATTCGCACTCCATGTTAGATAATCTGTAGAAATGTAATGAGCTTGAGGAATATCGGCTTGATTAAAAAGATTTTTCATTAACACCTTATCAATACCAACCGCTGAAGCAAAAATACCATTTCCGATATATGAAACATTTAATAACTCAAAAAAACCTTGAATCGTCCCATCCTCACCATTTTCTCCATGTAAAAGTGGAAACACTACATCAAATTGCCTTATGTCATTTAAGATGAATTCTGATTCATTCTTTAACACCATTTCTTCCACCGTTGGAAAAGGAGATTTAATGATTCCGTGTGAATGCCATTTACCTTCTCTATCTATAAATATCGGTAACACAGTATATTTGTTATAATTAATTGAATGTAAAACCGAATACGCTGTATTGATAGAAACTTCGTGTTCAGGTGATGCACCACCATAGATAATCGCAACTTTCATTAGAAAACTCCTTTATCAAATACTTTACATAAAAGATGTAGCTATACATCCGTCAATGTTAAATCTTTTGATTCCTTCAACTCTGGAAGACGGTGCGTCAAATAATGAATATAACCTGAAACATTGTGTTCAATATCATCAATTCGAACCCTGAACGCTTGGTGTCGAATGAAGAAACCATTTAAAATGAGACCCGGTTCTTTAAAATACATAACAAGCTCAGGATAACAAAATCCTACTCTTTGATATTCAGCTCGTTTATCAATTGTTTGAAGTAAAAATTCCTTATCAATGTACTCAAACAAATACTCCTTACCTAATTCCTCTATTTTTCGAACCATTTTAAAAGCAGCCATCGTTAATTCCAAAAAAGTTGGATAAGTGGTATTTCGATGATAAATAAAGTTTAATCTTCCATGGCAATTCTTTAGCCCAAAAATAAAGTATTGATCCTCAGGAATATACATAGTAATTTCATTTGCGGCGTAACTTAGCCAATGGTCGTGATATTTCCAATAATCATTTGCTATCAGAAAATCAAAAGCATCCTTTATTTTATTTAGCCAATTTTCTTGACGATCCAAATCATATAATCTTAGCAAAGCAAAAACTGCTTCTCCGTCATAATAGACGATTCTAAAGGCCTCTTTTATCTTAAAGGATGGGTATTCCAAAACGTGTAAAAATCCTCCATCCTCTTTTTGCATCGAAATGATCCCTCTTCCCAACGAACGAGCAAGCTCTAAATATTGATAATCATTCGTAACCTGCATGAGCTTTGTTAAGGCCAAGATGGCATGCGCATTTGCTCCCAGCTTTATTTCATTATCATTTGCGTAATCTACTACATAAGCGCAATCTTCTTTGTATACAATCGCATTGTTGATTAAATAATCAATCCCTCTTTCAATTCCTTCACGTATTTCTTCATCACCTAAATATTCAAATGCCTCTGCCATTGCATATAAAGTGCTTGAATGACGAAGAATATTATATGTTGGAATCCTCTTAGCAAAACAAGGAAAGTATCCATATTCAAATTTGCCATTCTCTTCAACTTCGTTAACTAGAAAACTAGCTGACTTTTTGATCAAGTTATGTAATTCACATTCAAGATTATGAACTTTCCTAATACCGTTGGTTAATTCTCCATTATATAATTCATAGATTTTACTATTTTCATCAAAAAAAGCCATTGTTTCAAATAGGTATATTTTTTTATTGCGATAAGAGTTTTTATAGAATGGGAACTTTTGATTATACCTGTATTTCATGTAATGGTTAATATTTATTTCATCTAATTCTTGTGGCTGCCCCTGCTTGCTTCGAATAAGAGAAAAACCATTTATTTCTTGTTCTAACAAAGCCAAGCGAAATTCATCATCGAAAGCAATTCCTTTTCTAAAGTAATTGCGTTTTACATGCTTAATATATTCTTCAAAGTCTGGAAAATCCCATTCTTCTACATTTGTAACGATGTCTAATTTAATCCATTCTGGGTCAAAGTAGGATCTTTGGATTAGTTTGATTGCAGACCTCTTCACTTTTTGCCAAGCTTTTTCACAGTTGTTACCACTGGCATTCACTACTTTTGCTCTAACATCAGGGTTACCTAGTGATAAAAATATGACATATTTTGTACTTTTATTTGAGAGGATATCAAGTTGAATATCATTACTTTCTAATTTTTCATCCATTCTTTTCTTTAAAGCCTCTAACCGTTCTTCAACTTCTCTCATGTTGTTTCTTATCATTCATAGATACCTCCTCCGACTTATAGGATAAAATGAGTTTAGGCAGATGATGAAAAAGGTAATCAGCCTATATTTCATCTGAAGTATAGGCTGATTATTGGCTAGTGCTAGCCTTATATTTTACTGTTCAATTTTGTTTTCTTTTCTGCGACGAGCAAACAGAGAAGCAACACCAGCAAGCAAGGCCATTAATCCAGCCATAGCTGAATTGTACATAGACGTTGCAGTATTTGGTAACTTAGTTCCTAAGTTAGTTGTGCCTTTTCCATTGCTATTATTAGTTTCTGAACCGTTGTTAATTCCTGAACCATTATTTGTTCCTGAGCCATTGTTACCCGTACCATTACTGGAATCACCGTCAGAGTCTGAGTCACTGTCTGAGTCTGAATCGCTGTCGGAATCAGCATCACAATCAGAGTCGGAATCACCGTCGGCATCAGCATCACAATCAGCATCAGCATCAGCATCAGCATCAGCATCAGCGTCAGCATCGGCATCAGCATCACAATCAGCATCAGCATCGGCATCAGCATCGGCATCAGCGTCAGCATCAGCATCAGCGTCAGCATCGGCGTCAGCATCGGCATCAGCATCGGCGTCAGCATCGGC
>NZ_QYTW02000051.1 GCF_003605405.2 Siminovitchia terrae
CTTTATAAGAGAGTTGGAGCCTTTATAAGAGAGTTGGAGCCTTTATAAGAGAGTTGGAGCGCGCCATCGCCCAAAAAGGGCTTAGCGCGCTCCCCCCTGCATTATTGATACAAGTGACACGCTGTAAAGTGACCAGGCTTCACTTCCTGCCACTCAGGCACAGCTTTAGCACACACATCCATGACTGCCGGACAGCGCGTACGGAATACGCAACCACTTGGCGGATCAATAGGGCTTGGCACATCCCCTTTGAGAATAATCCGCTCACGTCTTAATTCAGGGTCGGGTATCGGAACCGATGACAACAATGCCTTCGTGTATGGATGCAACGGATCGGCATACAATTCCTCACTCTCTGCCAGCTCGACCATTTTTCCCAGATACATGACAAGTATCCGGTCGGATATATATTTGATCATGGACAAATCATGCGCAATAAACAAGTAGGTCAAGCCCATTTTGCGTTGCAAGTCCTTCAGCAGATTCACAACCTGTGCCTGGATTGAAACATCCAATGCCGAAATGGGCTCGTCACACACGATGAATTTCGGGTCCAAGGCTAGTGCACGGGCAATCCCGATCCGTTGGCGCTGCCCACCACTAAATTCGTGTGGGAAACGACTTATATGATCGGCATTCAATCCAACAAGCCGGAGCAGTTCTTTGATACGATCCTTTTTCTTTTTACCGCCCAATGTATGGTGAATCGCAAACGGTTCCCCAATTATTTCTTCTACGGTCATCCTTGGATTCAACGACGCGTAGGGGTCTTGAAATATCATCTGGATTTCTCTTCGCAGCTTGGACATTTCTCTTTCATTATTAGAAAAGATATTTTTACCGTTAAATAAAACTTCACCTGACGTTGGCTCATTCAATCTAAGGATTGTTCGACCTGCAGTTGATTTCCCACACCCGCTTTCACCGACAAGGCCTACTGTTTCCCCTGGATAGATATTAAGGTTCAGTCCATCAACCGCTTTCAGTTTTTTATCTTCCACTGCAAAATATTTTTTCAAATTCTTCACTTGAATCAATGGTGAAGAAGAGCTTCCTTTGTCAAAAGAGTGTTTTTCTTTTAGTTCCGGCGTCATCTGCTTCCTCCTTTGTCACACACTTGCTCTCTGTTGAGCCATAGGATGATGAAGCCAACAAGCTGCCAATTGGTTCGGTTTGACTTCCTCAAGATCCGGGTCGTTATCCTTACAAACACGCATGGCATATTGGCATCTGGCATAAAACGGGCAGCCTTTAGGCGGATCGATCAAATCAGGCGGTGTCCCTATAATTGGTGACAGCGGCTGTTTTTTATCCATGTCCAATCTCGGAATGGAGTTTAACAGTCCTATTGTGTATGGGTGTTGCGGATTAGCAAAGAGTTCCTTCACTGTTCCTGTTTCAACTACCTGCCCCGCATACATGACAACCACGCGATCAGCAACCTCCGCTACAACCCCCAGGTCATGCGTGATTAAAATAATAGAAGTTCCCGTTTCCTTCTGAATTTTTTTCATCAATTCCAATATTTGCGCCTGGATGGTCACATCAAGTGCTGTCGTAGGTTCGTCCGCAATCAACAGACGCGGATTACATGCAAGCGCCATCGCAATCATGGCCCTTTGGCGCATCCCCCCGGAAAATTCATGGGGATATTGATTAACCCGCTTATCCGGCTGTGGGATTCCTACAAGCTTCAGCATATCAATCGCTTTCTCAACAGCAGCCTTTTTGCTCATGTCATTATGTTTGAGTATGGCCTCCATAATTTGGCTTCCGATCTTGCTCGTTGGATTCAAGGATGTCATCGGATCCTGAAAAATCATGCTGATCTGATTTCCTCGAATACGCTGCATTTCTTTCTCAGGTACGTCAAGCAAATTCTTCCCTTGAAATGCAATCGTTCCCTGCTTATATTTTACTGGTGGCGAAGGGAGCAGCTTCATGATGGATTTGGCCGTAACACTTTTTCCCGAACCTGATTCTCCAACGATGGCAACTGTCTCTCCTTCTCCAACATTGAAATTGACACCCCGGACAGCTTTTACTTCCCCGGCGTAAGTGTGAAAGGATACATGCAAGTCTTTTACTTCTAGTACGTTCTTCATACCGATCCCCACCTCTCTCATTCTCGCAACCTGGGATCGAGTGCATCCCTGAGTCCGTCTCCAAATACGTTAAAGGCCAGCATTGTCAAGGATATTAAAATAGCTGGGATGAAAAGCTGGTAGAAATGTCCCACATGAATACTCCCTAACGAATCATTGACGAGTGTTCCCCAGCTCGCCTGCGGCGCTTGGACACCTAATCCAAGGAAGCTTAAAGTCGCCTCTGCAAAAATTGCTGTTGGAACACTGAGAGTGATGTTTACGAGGATAGGCCCTAATGTATTCGGAATCATGTGCTTTCTTAATATCCAGCCCATTTTTCCTCCCATTGCGTTGGATGCCTGAACAAACTCCTGCTCCTTCAATTGTAAAACTTGGCCCCTCACAAGCCTCGCCATTTGAATCCATCCAGTGATCGACAAAGCGATGATGATCGGCCAAATCCCTTTCTCCATTACGATCATGACTAAAATCACAACAAGAAGATAAGGGATTGAATAAAGAATTTCAGCGATCCTCATCATCGCATTATCGACTCGACCGCCTTTGATAGCTGAAATACCTCCATACGTCACACCGATGATAAAATCAATCAGCGCGGCCATCACTCCAATAAAAAGTGATATTCTTGCGCCATACCAGCTGCGAGTGAACAAATCCCTTCCCGCTGAATCCGTTCCGAACCAATGCTCAGCATTGGGCCTCAAGTTCTTTTTTGTAAAATCCTGTTCATAATACGAGTATCCGTTCAAATGCGGTCCGATGATTGCCATAATCACCAAAATTATAATGACAATCAATCCGAGCATCGCCAGTTTGTTTTCAAGCAGCCGGCGCCATACATCAGCCCAATAGGAAATGGAGGGTCTTGCAATTTTTTCAGCTTCTTTATAATTATCTTCCGCGGGCAAAAACATCTCTTCTGTCAATTTCAGTTCCTGCTTACTCATTAGCTGCTCTCCCTTGCAATCTTGATTCTCGGATCAATCCATGTATAGGCTATATCCACAATAAAGATCAACCCGATAAGAATGATGCTGTAAAAGATGGTAGACCCTAAAATGACAGGATAATCACGGCTGAAGATACTTTTTACAAACATTTCCCCCATGCCTGGAATCCCAAAAATATGCTCAATGATAAAACTTCCGGTTACCAGATTAGCAGTCAGGATCCCCAAAACCGTCACGACCGGCAGAATAGCATTACGGATTGCATGTTTAATGATGACGACACTCCCTGACAAACCTTTTGCTTTGGCAGTCAGAATATAGTCCTGGCTCATCACCTCAAGCATGCTGGACCTCATTAAACGGGCAATATAGGCCATCGGCATCATAGCGAGTGCGATGGAAGGAAGTATAGTATGTGCCCAGGACTTCCATGTAGCAACGGGTAGCAGTTGCCATTCAACTGCAACATAATAGATTAGGAAAGTAGCTAGGACAAAATTCGGGACCGACAAACCTATGATGGCAAGTACCATCGAGAGGTAGTCAGGCCATCGATTCCTGTTAAGAGCAGCAATGACTCCGAGGATTAAACCAAATGTAATCGCTATTAATATTGCTTGGAGCCCCAGATGAAGAGAGACGGGGAATCCTTTTCTAATATAATCATTGACTGTGATAGATTTTGATTTCAACGATGGGCCGAAATCAAATTGGAGCACTGATTTTAAATAGTTACCATATTGGACGATTTCAGGCTTGTCCAAATTATAATGACGCTGCAAATTATTATATACAGCCGGAGGCATATTCCCTTCCTTTGCGAATGGATTCCCCGGAATTATTTTCATAATGATAAAGGTAAGTGTAATGATGACCCACACAGTGACAATTGCCCAGAACAACCGTTTCAATGTATATTTCCACATCGTGTACACCTCTTTCAAAGAGCTTTTCTTTTTGAACCCTCTTCACTCTTCATCAGAATGCGAGGGTTAAAGACCGATATTCCGCATATACCAAACCGGGTATGCCAAGAATGACATACCCCTTTAAAATGGTTTGTTTAATTTTCAATATCAGCATAAATGAACTGCGGATAACGGTTGGTCGGTGTAAAGACCCCTTTTACATGTGGTTTGAGTGTAAAAGGCATTGTGTAGAAATAAACAGGAATAACAGGCATCTCACTGATTAAAATTTCTTCCGCTTTATGCATGGCTTCCATGCGTTCTTTTGGGTCCATGGAAGTTCTTGCTATCTTCAGATTTTTGTCGTATTCAGAGTTGCTCCAATTCGGATCATTATGGGAACCTCCCGTTACCCATAAACCGAGGAATGTCATAGGATCTACGTAATCCCCAACCCAACCGCCACGGGAAATGTCATAATCTCCTGCTTTTTCACGGTCAAGTTTCACTTGGAATTCTACATTTTCCAATGTTACTTCGATATCTAAGTTTTTGCGCCACATTTCCTGCGCAGCTTCGGCAATCTTCTTATGTCCTTCGTTCGTATTATAAGTTAGTGTAAATTTCGGCATTTGATCCATGCCTTCCTCAGCAAGTCCTTCTTTTAAAAGCTTTTTGGCTTCTTCTACATCTTCCTTAAATAAAGCTCCGGAGTTTTCCTGGTAATCTCCTTCAACATCAGGAATTCCTGGCGGGACCACACCATACGCCGGCGGCTGTCCACCTTGTGCAACATGCTCAACAATTGCTTTACGATCTATCGCCATAGATAATGCTTTTCTTACTTTAATATTGTTAAACGGTTTCACTTCAGTATTTAAATTATAGTAATAGACTGATAGATCTCGTGCAATTTCCAATTCTGGATCATTTGAGCTGGCAAGCTCCCCTTGAACATCCTGCGGCACCGGATAGACTAAATCGAGTTCATCTGCCTGATACATTTGCCAAGCTGTATCTTCATTATCGATCATGACAAAGTTGACTTCGTCAAGATGAATTTTATCCTTGTCGTAATAGTTTTCATTCTTTTCCAGTTTTATGCTATCTTTATGTTCCCATTCGGTAAGTTTGAAAGCTCCATTAGAAACATAGCCATCTGCTTCCAAAGCCCAATCCGGATTTTCTTCCTGAACCTTCTTATTCACCGGATAATAAGTATAGAATGAGGTTAAGTCCAGAAAATAAAGTGTCGGCTCAGCCAATGTGACCTCTAAAGTCTTTTCATCTTTTGCTTTGACCCCCACTTTTTCTTCCAACTCAGCATACTCATCCTTATTCTCCGAGCTATTGTACTCTTCTCCACCAGCAAGATAATATAGCTGATAGGCATATTCGGAAGCGGTTTCAGGATTAAGTGCATACTTCCAGGCATATTCAAAATCTTCGGCTGTAACCGGATCACCGTTCGACCATTTTACATCATCTTCCAGATGGAATGTCCACGTAAGGCCGTCATCGCTGACCTCCCAATCTTTTGCCATTCCTGCAACAATTTCCCCTTCCGGGGTTTTCTTTGTCAACCCTTCAAAAACATGTTCCAACACCCAGGAATCATGAGTTCCCTCTGCCGTACCTGGGTGCAGAGACCCCGGCTCTTCTGAGTTATTCAGGTGCAACACTTTCTTTTCATCGGACTTCTCTTCTTCACCAGATTTTTCACTATCCGAAGAATCCGGCTTTGATTCAGTTTCGCCGCTAAAACAGCCGCCTAGCAGCAACATGAATGCGGTTACAAAACTCAATAAAGTAAAACGCTTCTTCCTCATATTAATTCCCCCTTTTCGAGTATTTTGGGCAACGAAGAAGCAAACAATTGCCCTCTACTATTCTATGATAGCGGGTCACAATTCATTTGCTTTTTTCGTTACAACTTTAATATACCAAAAAGGGGGTGAAATTTTCAAATATTATTATATTAACAAATTATTTTTATAGTATGACAGTAATAGGCTCTAAGTCTTATTTTACGCCCTTTATACACTAAGATGCGATATCACGCTTTGTAAAGAATGAAAATGCCAGGATGTGAAAGAAGGAAAAATAGATTAATAAAATTATAATGGAAAACTTCATTGTCATACTTTCGACCAATGGCATCCCATCGACATATTGCATCAAATTTGTATTTGCGAACAAACTGTATTTTGCCCATTCAAATTTGGATGCTAATAAATTTGTTATCGTTCCACCTGTAAAAAGTAGAAAAACGGATAGGCCTATTGCAAGCGCGCTGTTCCTGAACACAGCTGAGATCATAAACGCCATGGCAGCAAGCAAAAAGATGCTTAAAGAGTTGAACGCATAGGATTTGATCAAATATAAAAATAGGCTTTGTTCCTCGACTCGGCCGCCTACATATGCTAGGTGGACATTTCCAGAAGCTTCGCCTGTTCCGAATAGTACAGCTCCGACAAGTCCCGAAAAAACAAACAAAACAGTGAGCATTAGAAGTAGGAAAAGATTGACGGCAATATATTTAGAAAGCAGGATCTTCCACCGCTTATATGGCTTTACAAGCAATACTTTAATCGTTCCCCATGAAAATTCGTTGGCCACAATTCCTGCAGCAATGATCAATACAAACAATCCTGCAAAAGAAATCAGTCCTGTCGAATCATTGATAAAGGTCCAAACAGTGCTTTCAGAAGCTGGAGGCAAGTCATTTTTAATCCGATATTCATTTATGGCGGTCTCCGTATCATAGAATTCTTTCAAGGATGGAGGCATGACTTTTACACCTTCTGCTTCCTGTTTCATCGATTCGTTTTCCGCAATCAATTCCTGCTTCCAGTCCTTTCCGGACGCCTTTTCTTTTCCTTCGAGATATTTGGTCATGCCAGCATTGACAAATACAATCAGAATCAGGAACCCAATCATGATAAAGGTGCTTTTTTGCCTAAAAATCTTCTCCCATTCATTTTGCACCAAATTAAACATTCACTGCCACCTCCGGATTATTCGTTAACTCCAAAAACTTGTCCTCAAGCGATTTTTTAAGAGGTCGTATTTCAAAAACGAGTACGTCATGTTCCAGCAACAGGCGCAATGTATCCGGAACCTCACTTGTTTCCAAAAAGATTTGAACGCCTTTATCATGCTTTACAGCTTGAATACCGTTTCTTGACAATACTTTTATTGCCTTATTTCGGTTATCAACATCACAAAAATAAGTCTTTTTGTCTGATTCCGTCTCGTCGCTTAGAACATTTTGAACATTGATCAGCCTTCCTTTTTGAATAATGGCTATTCGATCGCACATCATTTCCATTTCGGACAGCAAATGGCTGGATACGATAATAGCCAAATTCTTTTTTTCGGCCAATTTTCTTAAATAGTCCCTGATCTCCCTGATGCCAGCAGGATCAAGACCATTGGTCGGCTCATCCAGAATGAGAATATTCGGATCATGGAGTAGGCTTTGAGCAATTCCTAATCTTTGCCTCATCCCCAAAGAATAGGTTCTGACTTTGTCGTGGATCCGCTCTGTCAAGCCGACGAGCTTGACAACTTCATCTATTTTCTCCTTGTTGATGCCTTTGTTAGCACGTGCGGCTTGCTTAAGGTTTTGATAGCCGGACAAAAATTTATACATCTCAGGATTTTCAACGATGGCTCCTACATGGCTGATAGCGTTCTCGTATTCTTTTCTGACGCTTCTGCCGCAAATTTTAATTTCTCCAGACGTCATTCCGATCAGGCCGACAATCATTCTAATCGTTGTCGTTTTACCTGCCCCATTCGGTCCTAAAAAACCGAACACCTCACCAGCGTTAACATTGAAGGTCAAGTCATCGATAATTTTTCTTCCCTTAATCGTTTTCGTCACATTTTCCAGTTCAACGACAGATGTCATCGCCATTACACTCCCTTTCTCTTGTTTTCCATTGTTGATTTAAACCATTCTAAAACAGATAATCCTTGTTCTTCCCGAAGAGTTTCCACATTTTCATGGCCGATGATATCCCCGTTATAAATGGCAACAACTTCATCCATGATCGGCTCAATCTCGTCAATTTCGTGGGTAGCAATAATGACTGTCTGCTCTTCAAAATTAATGTAAGTTAGCAGACTTTTCACAATTGAATCTCTCACCATCGGGTCCAGGCCCGAAAATGGTTCATCAAGCAGGACGACAGGAACATCTCTCGCCAATGTCAGAACAAGCTTCAATCTTCCCCTGTTCCCTTTAGACAACTGTTTGATTTTTTTGTCCGTTGAAAGCTCCATTTCCTGAAGTAGCTGAAAGGCCTTCTCCCTATCAAAGTCTGGAAATTGGGAGTTGTAGAAATCAATCATTTTTCCTGTGGTGAAAGAATCGTAGAACATATCCAGTTCAGTCAAATAGGCAACTTTTTTACTGATTCTTCGTGTCACCTTTTCCTGTAAAACCGAAACGGTTCCGCTGTTTGGGTAGACCAAACCTGTAATCAATTTCAAGGTGGTGGACTTTCCGCTCCCGTTCGGGCCGAGCAGCCCGTAAATTTTTCCGGGTTCAAAATGCAATGTGACACTATTCAACGCTTTTTCCGCACCGTATTTTTTCGTTACGTCATTCAATTTAATTGTCACTTTGTCCACCCTCTTCCAAATAATTTTTCAATCCGTTCAGCATCTGCTGCTTTGAAAATCCCAGCTCCTCCATACTTCTTACAAATTGTTCGATTACTTCTGCCTGCATGGATTCCTTCAATTCATCCACAACGCTCTCCCTCTCTATGATAAATGTCCCCTGTCCGCGCTTCGTCTCCACAATTCCCATCCTTTCCATTTCGGCATATGCCCTTTGAATCGTATTTGGGTTAACACCTGACTGTACAGCCATTTCCCGTACGGAAGGCAGTTTTTCTCCGGATTTTATTTCACCGCGAATGATCCTTTGAGAAATCTTTTCAGTGATCTGTATATAAATGGGTTTGGATGCTTCAAAATCCTTGGCCATGTTTTTTTACACCTCCACTTTTCTGTCAAGCAGCCAACTGGCGAAAAGAAAAAAGATGATGGACAAAATGATGTACAAACCGATCGTAACGATTGGAATATTGGCATCGGTATACAGGATGTTCCAGCCATCCTCCATCTTGTAATTCATTTTTGGTGCGATATTTACATTTACACCAAATGAGAACAACTCATTTTTAAACAGCTTGGTTTTAGTAAAGAGAACTTCCAGCACATTGTAGGCAAACCAAACTAGAATGACCCCGAGCCAGCGGAAGTTTCTGATTGCCGGATACTTTCCAAGCGAATGATACACTGTCCATAGAAATATGACCCAGATAGAGATATACATCGACGTTCCAAAGATCCCTAACTGCATCAGAAACCCTTGCTTGAAAGGCAAAAAGTTGCTGAAGCTGTCGATTAATCCGTTATCGAGCAAAACTTTCATTATAAAAAAGGCATACAGAGAAATGAAGGTTTGCGCAATCAACTGAATGATGGCTGCCGAACTAATTTTTGAAAGCAACAATTTAAAGCTGCTTTGCGGGTTATAAAGCCATAGTTGTGTTTTCCCTTCAATATTCAAAACGGTAAGGAGCGATAGTGGCGCCAAAAATACATGAAAGCCGGCCATCGTCACAAGAAATGGAACTGTAATGCTTGGCTCTGATGTATACACTGAGAGCGCATAAACCCCGATCATTCCGATAAACATGAATGTGAGCCAGACAAAATACCAAAATTTCATTAGACTTAGATCTTTTTTCAGCAATCCGATAAATGCACGCATGATATTAACCTCCGTTGCTTTGTATTAGTGTATTAATTAGATAGTACACTAATACAAACATACATGTCAAACCCTTTTTTTGAAAAAGCCTGTGTGGAGGGGAATATTTGTAAGTAGGGATTTTTTGTGTACTTTTGGGGAGCACCGCGAGTTTGGCAATCTTTTCAGGAGGCTAGTTACAGTGTTTCGGATGTCACCGCGGGTTTTTGGGTTCGCGAATCTTTACAGCGTATTCGTTACCGAATTTGATACATCACCGTGATTTTGGCATCTTTACAACGCATTAGTTAACGAATTTGGAACGTCTCTACGAGTTCGGGTACCTTTATACGCATTCGTTACCATTTCAGGCAACGCAACAGGGGTGGACAGCTAATTAGTGAAATTTTTTAGCGCCTAGCTGCGTTTTGCGTCTCCTCACTTTCTAATCCAAGGCATTTTTTCATAAAAAAAAACCTCCAAAAAATGAAGGTTCTTTTATCTCGATACATATGGACTTCCCTTAATCCAAAAACGCCACGGGTAATGCCGCGCCTCACCCGTATTCTGAATTCCAATTCTTGTTCCCTGCTCAATCTCTTCCGGAGGATTTCCTTCACTAATGAACAGAGGCGGCTCAAAAAATTTCCGACCATAATCCTCCATTGTAATTCCCATGGCCTTTGTCAGTTTTCCTGGACCATTCGTCAAATTTCTCCTTTGATCGACTGGACGTCTCTGTGTCATCAAGTCGATGCCTTCAAAGGGTTCCAACGCACGGATCAGAACAGCTTCTGGCTCATTAATTCCTGCACTAACCACATTGATCAGGCAATGCGTGTGCATCGTGTAAGTGTATACGAGACCTGCCTGGCCAAACATGATTTCCGTGCGCTTTGTCCTTCTATTTCCGAAGCTATGTGCGGCACGGTCATGTGGTCCTTTGTATGCTTCCGTTTCCACTATAAAACCTGCGGCTAGCCCCTCCTCCGTCTCTTTTACAAGAAGGCACCCTAAGAGCGACCGGGCCAATTCAAGAGTCGGCTGTTGAAAGAAATCTTTAGTGAGAGGCTCTAATGAATCATTCATGACAACCACACCTGTTTCTATCAAATGCGCCTTGGCGTATTTGCGCCCAGATTTTATCGAGCTCCGCT
>NZ_QYTW02000052.1 GCF_003605405.2 Siminovitchia terrae
AACTGTACTATAAAGAGGAATTAGAGCCTTATAAAAAACGGGGAATTCAATTACTAAATCTACGTAATCTTACAAGACAGCATGAAAATATTACGGCTTTAGTTGTGCAAAGCAAACTCCAATTTCAGGCAGTATTAGATCAAGTATTTCCTGAATACAGTAAGGTTTTTGGAAGTCTGTACTCAGATGTTTCTTTACTGACTCTACAAGCATTTCCTACTTCTGAAGAGGTTTTGAAAGCTGATTGTGAAACATTGGCAACTAAAATAAAAGAATTCTGTAACACTCGTTCACTACAATGGGCAAAAAAACAGGCCGAAAAATTATTAGCTGCCGCAGAACAAAATCCATTTCAAAAGAATTCATATTCAAGTCTAATACTAGGCCTAGATATGTATATTCAAATGCTTCTTGGATACAAAAAACATCTATCCATGCTTGAGGATGAAATAGATGCTTTAGCGAAAAGTATTGAAGAATATGAGATTATCCGTTCAATCCCCGGCATTGGTGAAAAAATCGCCGCCACGATTATCGCCGAAATTGGGGAGATTGAAAGATATAATCACCCTAAGAAGATAGTTGCTTTTGCAGGCATTGATCCAACTGTCTTTGAATCTGGAACATTCAAAGGTACTCAAAATCGTATTACCAAAAGAGGTTCAAGCAGACTTAGGCAAACTTTATAAATGGCCGTTAAATGTGCCATTCGTGACTGTCGCAAACAAAAAACGACGGACGAAATCATCCCACGCAACAAGCGATTACGTGCCTTTTATGACAAAAAACGCGCGGAAGGAAAGCCGTATAAAGTAGCCTTAATTGCGTGTGCTAATAAGCTCTTACACTGGATTTATGCACTTTTAAAAAACAAAACTACATTCCAAGATTTAGCTTGATTTAACAATATTACTAAATAAACCAAGGCTTTCCAAATGCAATATTTGGAGGGTTATTTGGCATGCTCAAATTTAGTATAACATGAAACNAATAAACCAAGGCTTTCCAAATGCAATATTTGGAGGGTTATTTGGCATGCTCAAATTTAGTATAACATGAAACTTTTTAAGTTTTCATTGAAAAATGTTGACAACTATTAGCTGGTTTTATGGAAGTGTACTTATTTGTAATTTTGGCCTACTCTTTTTCTTAATACGAACAAGTATGTAATTAAAATTAAATTAACAACTAAGACGATAATACTGCCCTCAATTTTATATATGCCACCTGAGATTAATGTATTTCCTTGAAACGTACTGTCTAAAAGATTTGGATAATCACTTGCCACGGAAATGCCACCCAATATAATTGCTCCAACTATATTCCAAATAAAGTGAGCAATTATGGGTGCTATGATTGTTCCTGTGTATTCCAATAATAATGTTATAAATACACTCATTGAAACAACATTTAATACTGGTAAAATACCTGCTTCAAATGCTCCACCGTGCATCGCAGTGAATAATATAGTCGTTAAAACAGTTGCCACAACAACATTATATTTTTGCTTCCATAATTGATACAAATAGCCTCTAACCAACAATTCTTGCATTGCAACGTTCAACAACAATGCCAAAATCCAAATCCATATGTGGTCAATATTGTTTTGACCTTGTAAACTCATTGTTTTTGTAAGTAAAAGAACAGCAACGACACTACCCAGCCATAAGACACCTATTACAACACCTGTTAGGGAGTTTCTAAAGAATCTTGAACCTATGGAGACCTGAACTTTGCCCTTCTCTATTACCAAAACAAAAATAATAGAGAATAAAATAACTACTACAAGTGGGGTAAATTCCCACCATAGTCGTAATAATGCCTGGTTTTTTGTTTGTAGATCAGGCGTAAAAGAAATTAAAATTGCCCATCCTATAAAAAAGACAACAGTTTTTAAAATTGTACTGATCATTTTTTTCATTAGATCCCTCTTATCCTACCAAAATAAACTGTTCTGCTATCTGGCCCTTTTCTTGAAGATTGGACTTCAATTTTTATTCCAGAATGGCGCCCGATTGTGGAATATCTTCTGGTATTTTAAAGGTAAATCCTTTTGTTTGTCCTCATCCAATTTAAAATGTGCTTACAAATTTTCTTCTACACCTTGAAATCATCCCTTTAGCCCCATACTAGGATTAATTTTTATTATTTTCCTCGCAGGGATAGCGGCACTAATGACACCTACAATAACTGGAACAATTAAACATACTACAAATATCCACCATTCATTCCACGCTATTGTTTTATACATAAAATGCAAAATTACGATACTGAATATCACTCCCAAAACCCCGCCCAAAAATCCGATAACGGCCCCTTCCATATAAACCATCTTTCGGATTGTACGGTCTTTCCAGCCTAATGCTTTGTACAGGGAAATTTCCACATTTCTTTCCTTGATGTTTTGCCACATCACTTCCGACGTCGTTAAAATGGAAATGAGGAAACACATGCCTACCGAAAAATAATGGGGAGCTTTCACATCCATAGAGACATATTGGCCAAGCCATGTGGTGAATAATACCCCATTCAATTTTAACGATACGGTGATGAATACGATGAGCAGCCCGCTGGGCAAGCCTATTGTAAAAATCATCAGCAGATTCCGAAGCCATCTGCTAAATATAGCATTGACCTGAATGCCAAGCATTTCTTTAACCGGAACAATCCTTGCTTTTGAGAGACTGATTTCCCCTTCTTTCATGACTTCCACAGGGTGGATTTTTTTTCACAAATAAGCTGGGTAATAACGCCCCCATCAAATAAATAAACAAAATGCCTCCTGAAACGACAAGGAGCTTGTATAGGGAGAGCGTGCCAGGATTGTATGCACGTATGATAAGCAGGACAATCATTGTAAATAGGGCAACCATGAATCCTACGAAAACGGACTCCAAAATCATCAATGACTGGATTTTCGTATTTTTCCAGCCTAATGCTTTTAATATGGCAAATTCCTTCTTCCTTGAGAGATAGGAAACCAAATTAACAGCAAATACATACATTACTGCAACGATGATCAGACATGCGACCAGTCCTGAATACCCCAACTTGGTCTCATTGAAGATATTGATGGTCGTTCCTTTTTTAATCCAAGGCTGTTCAATCCATCCTAGTTTAGACTCTTTATTGGTTTCGGGTATATGGATCAATACAGGCTGGGGAGAAGAACCTAAAGTAATATCTGCTTTTAACCCGGTCAGCGTTTCAATTTTCTCAGCCACTTCTTCAAGCTTCTTTTGGCTGTCCTGCGACAGTTGGCTAACCCCCTCCACCTTTATTCGGATAGCAGAGATAGGCTTATCCCCCATAATCTCTTTCGCACCGTTTATGGTCGTCAGCATCACTGGCGGCTGCATGATATATCCGAATGGATTCGAGGTGGCGGTCACATTTTTCGGTGGATTGACCGGGTTCCCCTTTTCATCCAGCACATATTTGGCAGTTGGTAAACGGTATGTTTCCATCGGCAGTTCATTGGTTGGATCCATTGTCAAATTCAATTTGGAAGGATCGTAGAATCCCACCAGATTAGGCACAATCCTCGGAACATCAATCATTAACATATCTTTCGCATAAAATTCAGGTTTTCTATATAGGTTATAAAAAGCCAGAAACTCATCTGTTACGTGTTTTTCTGTTTTGATTTCATATGTCAGGCTCCATTGATTTTCAAAAGGGCTTTCTACCTTTCTGTATAAAAGAGGGCTTGGCTTTTCTTGGAGAAGGCTCTCAAGAGAATCGATTCCGTAGTTGTTTCCGAAGGAGATGTTTTCCATTAACTGTTTATGGTTGTCCTTGGTGGTAAATTTGTATGTCCGTTTATTTGAGGCAGCGACTGTTTCTAAGTACTTTTCCCCTCCATTTTCAACAATTTCCTGAATGGTCTTTTCCGCTTCAGTGTTATTTTGAAAATCGAGGTCCAATTTGGAAATCGTATATACATATTTTTGGTTAGCATAGGAACGATTGCTTAATAAAATAGGAAGGTTGATCTGTTTAAATCCCATCTCCGGATTAATGCTTGTTGAAACAGGAGCGTCCGGCTTCAGATAAGCACTCTCGCCATCCTTGATGACCGCTTTATCCAACCCTACAAGTCGGCTCTCCTCATCCGGGTCGATAGCAGCAATTAAGACGTTACTTGAATTATACAGAGTTAACCCTAATTGCTTTTGGTAATTAATCAGCCCATATTCATGGTATTCGTTAGGAACTACATAACCAACTGTATAAAAAGAAGTATAATCTTGTTTGTAGTCTTTAATCCCATCACTCTCAACCATAGAATAAGTAAACTTATAAATTCCTGGTTCCTGCAAAAATACTTCCTGAAATTTAGTGGCATAAGAGGCGTAGCCAATCATGCTGATGGGTGCTGCGACGGAAACTCCTTCGATTCCTTTGATTTTCTCCCACTCTTCTATGGAAATGCCTCCGGACAGCCCGCTCAAATAGTTGGGATCCAGTAAATCATTTGCAGCTTCCTCGTCGGCTGCATCCGGCCGGACCACAATGTCATAGGATGTCCGCCATTTCTCTTCGAGCGTATGAATAATCGTTCCTTTATTCGTTTCAGAAAGCCCCACTAATATGCTCAGTCCCGAACTGATTAAAAGGGCTCCAATGATCAATAAGGCCAATTTGTCCTTTTGTCTTAAGATGTTTTTAATGATATAACTTAACATTATGTAATGATCACCTGCCTTTTAAAAGATCCTGGCGCAACATTCCGTCTTTTAACTCAATCACACGGTCTGTTTTAGCTACCAAGGAAGGGTCATGGGTAATGATGATCAAACCGCACCCTCTCTCTTTTTTTATTTTAAAGAGCAGCTCATATATCTTTTGACCATTAACGGAATCCAGGTTCCCTGTCGGCTCATCTGCGAGAATCCAATCCGGATTTGTCGCCAAAGCCCTTGCAATGGCGACCCTTTGCTGTTGGCCGCCGGATAATTGTGAAGGAAAAGCATTAGCTTTATCCTTCAACCCTACCGATTCCAACACTTCCAGACCTCTTTTTTCCTTATCAAAATTCACCCTTTGATGAAGCAAGGGGATGAGGATATTTTCGTGTGCGGTACGGTTCGGCAGCAGATGAAATTGCTGAAACACAAATCCAATGTTTTGGCTTCTTATTTCAGCGAGTTCGTCAGAATTTAAATATGATATGTTTTGATTGTCGTAAAAAACATCCCCAGATGTCGGCGATTCTAATGTACTGATTATATTCAACAGCGTCGATTTGCCAGAACCAGAAGTACCCGTTATTAAGGTTACTTCTTCACAATTGAAGTCTAGTGTTATATTTTTTAACGCAGAAAAGCTGTTATCTCCTTCTCCGTATGATTTGGTCACATTTTCAAGACGTATCATTGTATACATGTTTGTATCACCTTCAAATTTGCAGTTTAATTGAAGTAAGATAAAAAGGTGCTCAATTAGAAGAACACCTTTTTATAAAATAATGTAGTAATAATATTAATCATAAAAGATAAAATTTGGGATCGTTTTTTAGAACATTCAAATATGTTAAACGATGACCATTATTATGTCAACGAAATATCTGTTGTCCGACTTGTGTGTAGTAGAGATTGCGAAAGAGGTTAGGTTAAAAACAGTTCCTTCTCTTATTCCACAATCTTGCCCGATTATGGCACAACCTTGTTCAAGTATCCGCCCTTAATGGCATAAGTAAGACTATTTTAATTTGGAAACCAGTAATAGTAGCTTAATATTAAAATGCTTATTATCATTATGATTCCAAAGTTTTTCCGCGGTTTTTCAGCAGGGTAACTTCCGCCAAAGAAGAAATACAGTGAGCCAAGAACAAAAATTATATAAGCTATTATTTTTAGAAAAAAGTCCATCGTGCCTCCTTATTTCTTTTTTATTAATTTATTCGAAGGTCTTGTTCTAATGTCCTTTCTTATTAAAGAAAATGGCCCGATCGTATTATAAGGTTAGCCAGATATTTCTGGTTGAACATTTTTTATATCGATATATGATTACTGTAGCCGGGGTAGAACGTATGGCCCGTGGGACAAAGATCCCGTCCGCAAAACAGTTCACCCCCTACTTGTAGAAACATGTTTGAGGCTGGTTGGGACTAAGATCTCGTATAACAAGCGAAGCTATTACACTACAGGAAGGGTTAGGGGTACCGGTAATTATTTTTGGAGGATGAATTTGAATGAATCCAGTCATTGGTCTGGATGTAGCAAAAGGTGAAAGCCAGGTTCAAGCATACCTGG
>NZ_QYTW02000053.1 GCF_003605405.2 Siminovitchia terrae
TCAGCATCGGCGTCAGCATCGGCGTCAGCATCGGCGTCAGCATCGGCGTCAGCATCGCTGTCAGAATCAGCATCAGCGTCGGCATCAGCATCGCTATCAGAGTCTGAGTCACATTCTTGATCTGGGAAAGTAACAGTATCAGATGCTTCTAAACTAGATAATAACTGGACATCTATTACACTATCTCCAACAATAGCGCCTTTAATTTCTGAACTCTTTACACAAGCATTTGTTGGGTTTGATACGTTAACGGAAAGATCTACAGAGATTTTCCCCAAAACGGAAGCTTGAGCGAGTTCACTAACTAAATCAAGTGTCCCATCAGTTATGTTCTTAACAAGATTTGTTGCCAGTTGGCCTACTCCAGTAACGAGAGATAATGTAGAGTTAATGACTTGGTTCAAAGTCTTAACAATTGTTCCTACTAAAGGAATGGACTCTGCGGCAGGTAAGATTTTTATTTCAAGAGCATTTACAGCATCAATTACATTTTGCAATGTTTGAATAACTACATCGTTTACAGCTGTTTCTAAGTGTTTTCCTAAGCCCTCAGTAAAATCAACAGTAATAACACCATCTGGTGAAATATTAACTTCAACCTGGTCGTTATATTGCAATAAATCTGCTAAAGCAGCTTCAAGATTATTCAATCCATCCAATGCTTTTGATAGCTCCGATACTCCTTTAATGGTGAGAAGCTCTTTCGGAATAATACTGCTTTGCAATTGATCTACTGTCTTCAAAACTTGTGAAACTGCGCCTGTAAGTGCGCCAGTTACATCATTCAGTGCACCACCTAAAGCAGGCAGATCTTGCATAGTAATAGGTAAAATTTCAACAGATACATTTGCAGGTCCATTCGCTTGAATATCTCCGGCAAGTTCCGCAGGAACTTGGAATACTGCTACTCGATCGGGATTAACGGCTTGTATATTAGCCAATGCTTTACCGGAAACACCTAAATTTAGCTGAAATGGTTTTCCATCAACAACATTAGCAGTAACCGTTGTATTTTGAAGTAAGTTTACTTGTGCAAGCGAAGCAGCTTGTACGGTACTTGCTTCAAAACCAGGTAACGAAAAGCCTGCTAATGTGTTATTGATCGGGACAGTTACTAATAGCGTTGTTGCAGCGATCGCCGCGGCTCTTCTTAGATTCTTACCGCGACTTGCATTCATTTTTTTCTTGTAATCAAACTTTCTTTTTGAACTCATTTCTTTCTGGACAACCTCCTAAAATAAAATCATGAATATCAATGAGTAAACACTCACATTTCTTAGCAAAAGTTGACACGAGTCACTCCTTTCATGCATTCGTAAAAGACTTTCACTGACGAATGAAAAATAGTAGCGAATCAAAGATATAAGTGCGCATCCCTAGCTACAGTTAAATTATGCACAATGGTGTTAAACCATTTCTAAACACAAAAAGACAAAACACTTTAAAATAAGACAATATTATCTTTTTTCATACATAAAATAAGTGGCTGGAATACCTGTAGAACAACAATTTAAGAGGTTATTTTCACTAATCATGAATAAAAGACAAATCTAAAAATAGAAAAAAGCATGTAATGAAACCTCAACAGTCATTACATGCTTTTGGTGATTAAAACTATTTAATTAATTGTTTTTCGATTTTTTTGAGTCTCGCGTATTGCTTAATGGCTTTATCTACATCTCCAATTTCATTATAGATATTTAACAAAAATTGATGACTTTTTTGCTCAGTCGAATCAATCGCTTGAATGTCATAGCAAAGTTGTATGGCTTTTTCATGCCATTTATTAGAGGTGAAATATTCTATTAGTTTATATGTATTGTTTAACCACATATTATGAAGCCTGACTCTTTCCGATTCTGCCCATACATAGTCCTCATCTTCCAAATAAGGTCTATATTTTTTTACCATTTCTAGTACAATTTCCTTGTTACCCTTATTAATATTGGGGAATTGATTCAAAATGCGTTCCCACCGCCATACGTCGATGTCGGTTTCACTCAGATGCAAATAATATCCCCCAAGATCTCGGAGCAGTTTAATGGTCGGTCCTATGGAAGATAAGGCTTTACGGACATGATATATTGTAGTATACAGTAATGCAGTTGAATCTTTTTCTGATAGATATGGCCAAAGCTTCTCAATTAACAGCTCTTTGCTCATTGAGCGATTATTATTATGTAATAAGAAACAAAATAATTCCTTAGATTTAGTTGTTCTCCATTTAATGCTTGTCTTAATGCTTGTCTGTGTTTTACTAGACCTGTTTAGTTCCAACTTTCCTAAACATTGAATATGAATCTTTTTATCATTGTAATTAGCAGCTAATATACGATTAAGTGATTTCCTTAACCTCACTAAAGTAATAGGTTTTATTATATAATCTAACGCATTTATATCAAATGCTTTGACAGCGAGTTTACCATCATTTGCCAAAAAAATGATCTGTATAGAATTGTCATATGACTTGATAAACTCTGCAAAATAAATTCGATTAGTTTTTTCAATATCAATATCAATGAATATCACGTCAACCCTATTCTTTTTGAGATATCCTAAAGCTTCTGTAGAATCGTAAAAAAATACAATATTACTAAACACCTCTGTATTTTTTAAAACGCTATACAGATAATCTTTTTCGTCTAAACGCCCCTCTAATACAAGAATCTGCATTCTTCCCCTCCTAGAATACAATAAAAATGCAATCCCAAAGAATGATGTTTTATCCGCATAAATATATTCCCTAAGATAGAGATTTATTTTTTAGATATATTTTATACCCGGAATTTCAACAATTTCTAAACATGAAGGCGAGAAAATATTCGGGAGGCTAGACTTTTCATGACACTTAGGATCCCTTCTTAGAAGATGCCAAACTGGTTTACCATTTCACCCTTTGGAAACTTACAAAAATCCTCCTATCATTACGTTGACATAAATCAACCTAATCATTTAATGTATTATTATGAAATTGGGATGAATTAACATTTATGTGAAATTATGTTAATTCATCTTCGTGAAAAGAAGAGAGGAACACAAATAAAGTGTCCCTCTCAAAGTTAAGGAGTCAGAAGGGTAAATCCAGTGATCGTGCCATTATAATCCGACTCTGACATTCCCAAATATTTCTCTAAAAATAACAATTACTGAGTGAAAAAGCTATAAACCTTAAGAATCTCCTCCCTTATACATAAAAAGCCTGCGAAACAATAAGCGACGAAACAAACTACAGCACTACTGTTTCAATAGCATTAAATCAAATACATATAAAAATATGATGAACTTGAGAATCTCAATAATGAGACATTTAATCATATCCTGCAAGTAATGCATCTTTACAGCACGGAACTTGAATAGCTTCTCAATAATAAACAAAGAGATATTTTTTAAAAAATGCACTTAAATAAAAGTGAATTTGAAGCAAGTGCTTCAAATGGCTTTGGCATCACCATATAGGAGAAAGTCAACTGTAAGGAACCCCCCTTACCTTTTAAAAGCCAAAATTTCTTCAAGTGAGAAAAGCGCAAGAAACAAAATCATGGATGACAAGCACAAAATGTATTATTGACGAGAGAGCTTTCAGCTATCACATCAATTTGTCTTTTCATACCCCAGCCGATATATAGAATTTCAGGATACACTCTACTTTTTGTATTGACAGCCTTGTATGAACTTAACTCTACCCTCAAAATATTGACATTTTATTTCTATTTTGCTGCTCTGCCACTATATACAATCAAGGTCATTACATTTAATATGAGTGTAACGGTGAGAAGAACTGCCGCGAGAAACACCACTGCACCCGTTGTATCCATTAGAGCAGACCAATCCTCAATCTTAACTAAATGATAGTTATCAAAAATCTGGAAAAATAGCGAGATAGCACAAGCACTAATGCTTATAGTGGAAAGAGCCACCCAATTTTTATGACCCTGCTTTTTAAATCTCATGAGAGAAACAACAGGAATTACCCAAGCAATTATTCCAAGTACGAGGCTGAAAAGATTCAGATAACCAATCATAACTAATCCCCCCTTGCATTTTTTGATTTCCTTTCCTCATCTTATTTTACATCATTACCTTAAATTCTGGATTTCTACAAAAGGAATTTAAACATAAAGTTGATTTTTTATCCTCTTTATTTCATTAGACATTATAAAAGGAATTAAAACGACTTATTGTCTTTTGCACTAATTCACATGGTTGCAGCTATATTAAATGACTCTACGGATGTGCCTTAGGGAGAACATTTTTTGAACAATAGTTCGCAGAATTCCTTGAGTGAGAACAATCATTTATTCAGCCCCTTATTCTGTTTTCAGTTTCCAAAGGTTTTGTGCAAAATCCTTAGATAAAAATGGCCTATCCATAATTTGATAGATCGCATAATCAAAAAAAGAGTACATTCCCCAAAAACTTCGAAACCGCCACTTCATTAAACGATCCGGGAAAAATTTATCACGAAGAATACTGTTACTCTTAATGTCAAACTTTGAGCACAAGATCAGGCAGGAAAAACAAAAAGTAAGCTCCTTTTTTCAGCACATTCTCATAGCTGCCCTTCGAGCCAAGATCCCCTAAGGCTTCTGTGTGAAAGCAAAACGCATGTCGAAAAAAATAATATTTTTTAAAAATATATTTTAGCTATTGTGTTATATGGGTAGATATTCAAAAAGAAAACATCTCATAATTGAGGGAAGGCAAATGGTGCGCCACCAGTCCTATTTCTGACTGGTCTTAGTGGGTTCGATTTCCACCCCGAAAATCTATATACCCCTTTAAAGGTTGGTATTTCAACCTTCTTTACTGATTAAGTGTAAAAAATGTGTAAAACGAAATCACAAGTGTAAAACAGACACTCCGATAGTTTTTTTATCGTGGTGTCTTTTATTTCACCATCTTCAAGAGAGAACCAAAAGTAGTAGAGAAAATTGTAAAAGGGTCAGCAATTGATGCAGATTACAACGGGCTGAAGATTCAAATAATTCAAGAGTTAATGGCTTTGAATCAAAAAGCTAAAGAACGGAAAAAAAGTAAGCTCCCTCCACGAAATTGCTACCATTATTAGGGCTAAGAGAACGTGTGGTTGAAGCAGAAAAAACACTTTACATGAGTTTTATTAGACTAATTAATTCTTTTTTCATTATTCCCGAACTGTAAAGTATGTAAATTTAAATATCACATTTATCCCTATTCCAATGATGTATAATTATGGATGAGGAGTGATAATTTGATAGTGAAAATGAAAAAACAGGAGTTCGATCAATTAGCTCAGGAAGCGATCTGCAAAGCGTGTTTTGAACCGTTGATTCTAGTTTATAAAAATAGAGTGGCGGAGCAAAATACAGGGGATCAGACAATGGTTAAAGAACTGTTTTATAAAGAACTAACCAAAGGACAACGAGCGTTGTTCGTGTTTAATGTGTATTACGATCACGCAAGTGAATCTCTGGATGAATTTTATTGGTGGAGTGCCTATTTTATAGCTCAACCAAAAATTTGGTCAGCAATCAAAGCTGGATTACAGTATTTCGGGGATGCTGCCATGCTTCTAATACTTGAGAAGATTGAAGTGGTTCTTAAAAAACATAATCATCCAAGTAGTTTAGAAGGTTTTACTGTTTCACGTAAAAACCTTGATTGTAATAAGGAACTCCTCGCTTCTATTCGACTCCTGCATGTCACATTTAATGAAACTGCTCCTCTAACCATAAAGATAATAAATGAGTATGTCCTAAGCAACCAGTGGGAGTTCCTAAAGATTGAAGACTAGTTTTCACAACATATTATTATGGATTTGAAATAATAGCGATATTTAATCAACTGTATTGTCATTCTAAATAGAAATTAAGTACTTTTTAAAAGAAATCCTGGTGTATGAAATAATCCTTTTTGGAACACAAAAAATGTCCCAGTGACTA
>NZ_QYTW02000054.1 GCF_003605405.2 Siminovitchia terrae
GAAGCAAGAGCCGTACGCTCTCTCACTTACACAGTTTAGTTTACACTCCCTGTTATATAGGCTCTTCCTCTTTTTACCTAAACAGGAAACTTTCTCCGTTTAATACACTTTTTAAGTAATTAAACATTCTCCTATTCTATATTTTTAAAATCCTCATTGAATGGAAAAGAATTAATAAGATCCCCACTTACGGCTACTCTGTTTTCTGGTTCACTTGGTATATCGCAAGTTATTAAGGTGATTTCGTCTTTTCCATTTTCCTCCATAATAGTTATTTCATTTTCGTTAATGATCTGCTTATGAACTACTTGATATTCGTAGATCTTTTTCTTATCCGTAACGTATACTTTGTCACCGTTATTTAGACGAACTACATCATGAAATAACAATCCTTTTTTCTTCATTCGATGTCCGGCCAAAACATAGTTACCCTTTCCTAACTTGTCGTATTCCTTCATTTCCCCTGCACCATGTAATAGATTTTGCTTTGTGACAGTTTTATATATGGGCAGCTTCAAGCCTGTACTTGGAATATACATAAAGGCAACTGGTTCACCCTTATAGCTCAACCCTTTTAATACATCTAGTTCACTGGGCAGCTCATTAACTTCTTCTACTGCTTCAACTTTTTTTCTATTTCCCTCTAACGCTACATTATCCATAGTATCTATTTGCTCCATCAGGCTATGTACTTTTTTATCCAGAATTGTATTTTTTAAAAAGGGACTAAATGTAAGCACTAAACCCAACATTAATACAATAATGGCTAAAAAAAATTTCAATTGCTTCAAGCTAGATCCTCCTGTTATTGAAAGGGGCTGTCCAGAAAGTCAGTGAAAACTGATTTTCTGTGGTAGCTCTTTTCTGCTTATATCGAAAGATGCATTCAAAAAAAATCGTCCAATCTAGTAAAATGAAAGTGACCAAACCTCATTCAGAAAAGGACGATTTTTATAAGTAATCCGAAGAATACTACTAATGAGTATAACACGCAACTATTTCTCCCTCTAGAGGTAAAAGAGGAGATTCCTGCTTCCAAAAGACAGTCTACTTCCATATTTAAACATATAATAACCATCAAAGCTTTGCCATCCTAGATGTAGAGGGGCCTATTCCTCATCATCATGTTACCCGCGTGGTGGATGAGGTAATTGAATCCATCTCGGATGAACAGCCTCCCTTCCACCCCAAATAGATGCTTAAAGTGCTTTTTTCTGCTAATTTGCAAAAGCTCTACTCCTCCTGGGAATCCGAACAACTAATGGGGAAAAGCCTCCGGCTATGTGGCTGGCCACCATGCTAAAGCTAGATTCCTGTACACTCAATGATTCCAGGAGTATGAAAAGCCTGATAGATGAATTGTTTGGGGCGATGACTCTCTGGCTGATGGGAAGCCAATGTCAAATTTCTCTTTTGCAGTAGATTTAGTTGTTACTTTTTTACCCTCCAACTTAAAGGAGCTAATTTTAACCCTGATTCAATTGTGATTTCAATGAGTTTTTGTACGATTTTAGCCCTGCCGAGGTATAATTCTTTATTAATATTGCATAATTTTAATTTCTATTTCTCAAGATATTTTTCACAAAAAGCTAGCTGCTAATTTATTGTATTTTCGTGAAATTAAAGTATACATATACCATAAAAAACCCCATTTTAACTAGGTTTGGAAGTCTTGTCCAAATCACACATAAAAAACTAGCTCACATTTGTGGGCTAGTTTTTTATGTGTGAAATAACGAAATGTACATAAAATGTACAGTTGAAATGCAGATAATATTGTTTTGTAAAAAAAATCTGAAAGGAAGGGGGCTTGGCTTCACCATTTATCAGGAGGACTTTTCCATTTTGTTTGCGATTGAGGTTAAAGAACTTAAGAGGAACATAGGAAAGAGCGCTCTGGTAAATAGTTTATTTAGTGGTTTACAAGAAAGATATAAATTAAAAATGGAGGGAATTTGTATTATGAAATTGTTTTGGACAAAGATGTTTGATTATCGTGGAAAGATGAATAGGAAAGATTTTTGGTTAGGTAATATTGTGAATGCCATTTTGATTTTAGTGCTTTTTTATACCGGTTCCTATTTGTTAGGTTTTGTTGGTGGTTACAGTGGCGCAGAAGAAGCCACATTTGAAGCCTTTTCGCTCCTTCTCTTTCTTTTGTTATTTGTTGTGTACTTTTTGGCTTATTTAAGTGCGGGTGTACGTCGATTAAGAGATGCTGGTTTTCATCCGACATGGATACTTGCCACATTTGTGCCTATTTTAAATATCGTGTTAATTGTATTTTTCTGTTTGCCAACGAAAGAAAAGTAAAAGAAAATATAAAAGGAAGTTATCAATAAAATGAATACATATAAACAACGTTATTTTTTAAATAGGCTTGTTTGTATTTTATCGGTACTATGGTTTAGTGGGTTTCTTTTTCCACCATCTACTTTTGCTGCAGGGGCACCGATGGTGATTGACGATCAATCGACGTTACCAAATGGGTTCGATACAGAAGTGAAAGGTACCGTTCAATCAGTTGATGATCTAAGTAATGGAAACCTAAATGTGAAGCTATTAACAAAATCTGAAACAGACCCTAGTGAGGTGGCGCCATTTCTATTAGATGGTCCCATAGAAGTGGGTCCGGATTCAACTTTTACAGTATTGAAGGGGACCCCAAGCACACAGGTGCCTACTAGATTTAAATTTCAAGTTCAAGAAAATGATGGGGTTTTTCCAGAAGTACTGATTTCGAATGTCGCCAAAACAAAAGCGGGGCAGCGTCTTGATGTGGTGGTTTCTGTAACGGGGGTACATCATACGGAAGAAAACGAGAGTTTTTTTAACATCGGTACAGGAAGCGCTGGAGCAATCTATCTTGGTATTGCGAATGTGGGCGGTGTTAATGTTTCTTATCAATTTTTAGATAGTCTAACACGCCAACCCGTCGATATTTTGATGTTTCCAACAATTAGTGATATTGATTACACACAACGCTTTGGATTGAATGCGAAACCTCTTGGATATGGTTCTAATTTAAAATATATAGGAAATGGTAAGTTTGAATCTGATGGTACGCCAACCAATGGGTTTAATGATTTCCCACTCGGCGGGGCGTTGTATCAATTCTATGGGAATAAAATAATAAGTAGCTATGATTCTACTTCTGATGGAGTGCCTGACAAAAAATCTAATGGTTTTGAAATTTTTGGTGCTTATGGAACTATTAATAATATCGAATTAGTGAAACCAGATTTTGGAGAGGTGGAAATTCCAAAAGCTAGTTGGGAGGTGGATGAATCTACCTATCAACCGGGGCAAAAGGTGCAAGCGGCATTCGTTCAACCAATTAATGCCTTAGATGTGAATATCAATCATCGTTATGCGAATTGGGATACGACTTTCACATTATCGCAAGAGATCAAAAATCCAACGGTGAACCTTGTAGATGAAAAGGGGCAAGTATTGCCTGTTGCAGTCGAAGACTTAGGGAATGGGCAATTCATCGTTTCAGTTACACAAGAAACGATGAAACAACTGGCATTTGCGGGTGAAACCTACCGGTTTGTCATCGAAGGCACCTTGGATCCAAAATTGATAGATGGTTCATCGTTTACATATCAAGCACATACGAATATTGACGAACAAGAGAATGACACGACTTATACAACAAAAGCGATTGCGCATAAAGTGAGTGTGAAAGTCAAATATCTGCGTCAGGACTCGACAGATTCTGTTTCTCCTACTAAGGTATTTGCGTTTGGGTATGGGAAAGCGTGGGAAGTAAATCCTATTGAAGCACCCGATGGGTATTATTTCGATAGTGGTTCCACGAAAGACGAACTGTCTGGTGAAAAGGCAGATTTTTTGGAGAAAACGGTTGTGTGTTATTATGCGCCTGTTGAGAAGCAGATCTATGTGAATTATCTTGATGAAAGCGGGAACAAGCTTGCCAGCAGCACCTTAACAGCGAATTATCAAGACGCTTACACTACTACGGCAAAAGACTTAGATGATGAGTATAGCTTAATGATGGATCGTCTTCCCGATAACGCTTATGGCATTGTTGGCAATACAGATATTACGGTCAATTATTATTATCGTCAAACACGCGGGTATTGGCTGGATCTTGGATATGACAGCCGAGGGATTACCCGTGTAGATTATCACGGACATATTCGCTCTAATACAATGAATTATGCCGATGGACAAATTCTAACGCTTATTAATCAAGAGAATGGAATTTTACTCTACCAGGATACTGTCGATGATGGTGCGGTGTCAGAGAAAACCCTGCAAGCGGGCGAAAGTCATACTATTTCTGTCACGAAAGACGATACTATGACGGTCGAAGTTAGTGGGAAAGGTCAGGCCCTTATCACACGCAAAACTCCAACATACACCATGACGACCCAGATTCAACAAGGGAATTTTGACAATACGACGCACATTTATGCGGGGAACCAAGTTATTGAAGAACAACAGTATAAAGCAAATGGAGTGACAGGTATCATTCTTCATCAAACCATTAAACAGTGGATTGATGGCAAATACCAAGTTGTGGCACAGAAAGTGGTGGATGAAGAAAAAGCGTTAACTACTAATACAACCAGTATAGACGCTCCTGCGACAGAATATCTGACTTTTTTAGATGGCGCCGAGGAAACGCAAGAAACTGAAGAACCGAAAGAAACAACAGCGAAGGTGACTTCAACGCCCAAAAGTTTATGGCGGGATTTGTTTTCCATCCCTATCGCTTATGCTGAAGAAGAACCGAATGTTACAGAGAATCTATCCGAAGATATAGATCAAGAAGATGTTATGGTGGAAAATGATGCGACAGATCAAGAAGATGTTATGGCGGAAAACGATGCGACCTTTTCAACAACCATCCTTGGTTCAGCGAGTCTTCCTCCGAACGAAACGGCGGTTTTTGAGGAACAGGATTCTGCGGGAGATTTAGAAGATGAAACTCATACCTATCAAGGTCTACTCAATGAATATGATGTTTCGGTATATGAAGATACAAATCTTCTTCAACAAGCTCGTATTCCAGAAGCTGATATGTTAATGGTAGAACTTCCTGCGACAGAAGAACGAGAAGAGCCTGTGANAATCTTCTTCAACAAGCTCGTATTCCAGAAGCTGATATGTTAATGGTAGAACTTCCTGCGACAGAAGAACGAGAAGAGCCTGTGACTTTAGCAGTTCAGCCACAAGCTGAAAACTTACAAACCGGACAAAAGAAAAAAGATGGGGAAGTTGTGCCGATTCAAGATGGGAAACTCCCAGCTTTAGGTGAACGGTCTTCTGTTCTTTATGTGGGAATTGGCTTGCTTTGCTTGGGCAGTGTACTGTTTTTCTTCATAAGAAGACGGAAGCAACGCCAAGGAGGAAAGCCGAATGCGTAAGCGATTACCGGTATTCCTGCATGTTCTTGTCATTATTGCTTTATGTCTGAGTCTTGTGGAGATTCCTTCTGCCGAAGCAAAATCGAAAAAGTCACGCAGTAAAAGTGCGGGAACAGTGCAGACTTATGGTTATAAGACGAAGAAAGCAAAAAGTAAGCTGTCGGCGAAAAAATCGAGTCAAAAGAGCGGAAAGAAATTTTCGAAGGCGAAGAAAGCCAAGCAGAAAGCAAAGGTGTCAAAGGCAAAACCGAAAAAGAAAGCTTCGAAGGTGAAGAAGAAGTCAAACGTAAAACCGAAAAAGAAAACCTCGCCGAAAGCGAAGAAAAAAAGCACCAAGAAAAAGAAGGCATCATCAAAGAAATCCACCAAGAGCAAGTCAAAAGGATCGGTAAAAAAGAAAAAGAGCAGTTTGAAGGCAAAAGAGAAAAAGAAATCTTCGAAGAAGAAATCAAACGC
>NZ_QYTW02000055.1 GCF_003605405.2 Siminovitchia terrae
TCAAAGTATCTTTGCAAATAAGTCATTTTATTGTTTTAAAAGAGTCCTTTTGGGCTCTTTTTATTTTGCAGAAAAGGAGAGGGAGTATGGAAACTATATTTAAATCAGTTGTCGCTGTCATCGGGGCGATCATTACATTCTTATTGGGAGGTTGGTCGCCTTTGTTACAGGTGCTAGTTATTTTTATTGTCATGGATTATGTATTGGGATTTTTGGTTGCAGCAACGCATGGGGAATTAAATAGTTCAATTGGATTCAAGGGGATTGCAAAAAAGGTAATCATCCTGTCGTTGGTAGCAGTAGCCTACGCAATTGATACGATCATGGGAGATGGCACGTTGATAAGGGACGCTGTCATCTTCTTTTATTTGGCCAATGAACTGTTGAGTATTTTGGAAACGGTGGGCAAAACAAACTTGCCAGTACCGGATGTGCTTAAAAAAGCAGTTGAAAAATTAAACGAAAAGAGTGACGCATAAGCGTTGCTCTTTTTTTACATCAAAAAGGGAGAGGATCAATAATGGTAAAAATCGCAATCGATGCTGGTCATGGAGGATTTGGAGTAACACCAGGCAAACGGACACCAGCTGGTGAATATGAGTGGGATTTTAACAATAAAGTGGTTTTGGCTGCTATTAAATATTTGAAGCAATACCAGGGCGTTTCCCTGTTGAGATTGGACGACCCGACTGGAAAAACAGATGTGCCGCTAATCACCAGGACAAATAAAGCTAACTCTTGGGGAGCTGACATCCTTATTTCGGGCCACCATAATGCTAATACAGGACGATGGGGAGAATGGACCGGTACAGAAACTTACACCTATTTAGGAAACTGGCCACAGGCTGAAAAGTTGGCAGCTATTGTTCAAAGGAATCTAGTACAAGCTTATGGATTGAAGGATAGAGGCTTGAAAAAAGCAGATTTCCACATGCTTAGAGAATCCAAGATGCCAGCAATCCTGACTGAGGGAGGCTATATGGACTCAACAATTGATGTTAAAAAGTTGAGAGACGATAAGGTCCTTGATGCTGCTGGAAAAGCGATTGCCGATGGTGTGGCGGAGTATTTTGGCTTGAAAATAGATACAAGCAAGCCAGCTGATAAACCAGCGGCATCTAAACCATCAACTAATACCAAGCCAGCGTCTACAACTGGTACTCACATCGTCAAAAAAGGGGACACGCTGTCCGCTATTGCTAAAAAATATAAAACGACTGTCAATGAGTTAGTCAAGATCAATGGCATTAAAAATCAAAACCTCATCAAAGTCGGTCAAAAAATTAAATTACCTGGATCTACTACAGTCGCACCTAAACCAAAAGGTGACCAAAAGACAACATCAGTTGTCGATTATCTCAAATCAATTGGTCAGGATTCGTCCCTTGCCAATCGGAAGAAGTTGGCGGCCAAACATGGTATTAAGAATTACACTGGTACGGCTACTCAAAATACGCAGCTGCTGAAGAAGTTGCGAGGATAACGGCGATCGATGTTGTCAGATAACTTTAAATAAAAACAGGCCCGGCGCTGACCGGGCTTTATTCTTTCGCTTTATGTTCCACCAAATAATAATCCAATAATTCTTCTACTGTGTTTCTGATCTTAGCATTAAAATAATGCCGTTGATCTTTGCCACCTTTATATATGACCGTGTAATCAGTGAAGTTATTTTTCGATTTCCCTCGTACAATCTTAATATTGTTTTTGTACAAGTAACGATTTGCTTCGGATAAATCTTTTTGAACCTCTTGGATGGTATTTTCAATCACATGATGATAGGGTTGTTTCAACTTGAATGGGATATTATCAACAGCAGCCAAATCACGTTTTAAAACTGTCAGCAGCATGGGCAGGAATATAGCTTGATCAATGATTTTAAGATCGCTATCCGGAATTTGTATCATTGGCATCAACCTTTTTTCTTCTATTATATACTGATACTATCCATTGTAAAACATATGTTCTACCACAGGATATAAAACATCTGTTATCGTGATGGTTTTTATTACAAATAAATTAATGTATAATGATTATATGTAGTTTAAATTTACTTTATTCAGACCGCGGCAAGGGTCTATCCTAAAGACCATTTTTTGACCATATATTAAATATAAATCCATATAGTTCTTTATATAAATCCATCATTATTAAAAACAAAAATCACCGTTTGATAGTCCTAATATGATTTTATATAAGGTCATAAATGTCTTAGAGACATGCCTGGCATGATGTAATATGTCTCTGAAACCCATATACATCAAGGGTTTTGAGCAAAATATTAGTGTCATGCTAACATTTTTCTGACAAGATAAGAGGCTTCTCATTAATTCAGTGAATTTTTGAGAAGCCTCTTTTTTCATTTCTTTCGTCACATGGAGATATACGTTTTTGGTTGTATGATCATCAGTATGTCCCAACCTATCCATAATCTGTTCCAATCCTACACCGGCTTCGGCCAATAATGATGTGTGGGTGTGCCGGAGAGAGTGGGGTGTCAGTTGACCATTTAATCCAGCTATCTTTAACAACCTTGCCACTCTGTTTTCAACAGTCTTAATAAAGATTGGATAGCCAGGCTGCCGCACTTTCTTGGCAAAATAAAATCTTTATCGAGGTAGGGCGAACAAACCGGTCTTCACCTTATTCTGAATCTCTTTGTGTTTTTGTATTTCAATGATTTCATTTTCATCGGTTATGTTTTTCTTCTCGACCTTCTCGTTTTAGGTGGCAACAATACGTATTTTATAGTGTTGTTTTTGTAGGATTATGATATGTTTTTGTAATACTGATGGCAGGATCATCAAAGTCGATGTCTTTCCACTTAAGGGTTACTAATTCACCCATACGCATTCCTGTATATGAGAGAGAATCCATCCCCAACCCTTTCTTAGCCTCTATATCGAGTAATAGTGTGAGCTCCTCTTTCTCCAGGTACTTAGGAACTTCTTGTTTTTAATTATCCAATAGTTTTTTTGTCTCTTTTTAAGTAGGCAAATTCTGTCGGATCTTTACTGATAAGACTCATCTCGATGCCTTTCCAGAAGATAATTCTCCCAATGCGGTGTACGCCAAATGATGTATTATCTGCATACCCTCTCTCTTTTAAGTCAAATAAAGCTTGTTGATAATTTTTTAGCGTAATGTCTTTAAGTTTTAACTTCGTTCAGCAGGAGTCTCCCACTTTTGTAAGTGGTGAGATGAACGCATATTGGTATTCCATTTAGTGGGGGTTCAAACCCCAGCTGAATAAAGTTAAAGCCTCCGGCGGATGCCACAGATTTTCAGAGGAATTTATCGAGCGGAGCTCGATAAAATCTGGGCGCAAATATGCCAAGGCGCATTTGATATTGGCAAGATAGGGCATTGGTTTATCAATTTCGTGTTGTCTCACACGGATTGTGCCGGGTTTTACATTGGCGGTTTCACCTTAAATCATCAGCCATTCTTGTGCAAAGTCTTTGAATAAAACATGGGATTCCTCTATGTATGTTCCCGTATTTAATCCGTGAATGAGAGCAGTGGCCGCTTTGTTTTAAACCCGCCTTTTGATTTTTGTCTTCTTTTTCCCTTTTTTGGATCAATGCCAATATCTACAACAAAAGTCCATAAAAATGGTCAGGAATTATTTTACAGATAGCTCCTACGTTCTAGAACACTAATCATTTACTTGAATATCCTGATATGGGAGGTGTTTCATGTGAGAGATTCGATCAAGCGAATAGCCCAACAGTTTATCGTTTCCCACTTTCCTGAATCAGATATAGTCTTGATAGGTGGAAGTGCTGTTTATGGAAATTTAACAACAGAATCTGATATTGACTTAATTATAATTGATGAAACAGAAACACCAAGAATTGAATGTTATCACTTTCTTGGATGGAAAATAGAGGCATTTATTTATACGGCTTTATCTCTAGAGTTTGAATTTCAAACAGCTAGATATATAGGGATGCCCACCATCATTAAAATGTGTGCCGAAGGTCTACTTATAGAAGATAAACAAGGGAATGGAAAGGAATTCCAAAGAGAGGCAAAAATACTTTATGAACAGGGTCCACAACCTTGGGATGAGGAGAAAATAAATAAAGCAAGGTATCAAATTACAGATTTTTTGTCAGACTTTAGAAGTTCAGAAGACTTTGAAGAAAGTTTATTTATTTTAAATAAGTTAATAGATACGTTAACTGAACTGATTTTAAGGGCAGATGGCAATTGGGTTGGTGAAGGAAAGTGGGTTGCTAGGAACCTGAAATCATATGATAAAGATATGTGTGATAAACTAGTTAAATATACAAAAACATACATGAATACAAATGATAAAACTAAACTAGTTTCATTCATTCAATCTACACTTGATAATTATGGTGGAGAATTGTTTGTTGGTTATAAAGGATTCTTTTTGTAAGGGTTTCGAGGGGCGAGTGAATTAAGAAATCAATTGATGAGAACAGAGTCAACAGATGAAGTACGTGTATTGCTTGATAACTTTGTGTTAGAGAATGATTCATAATATGTATGTTAACACTACCATATATATGCAATCACTATTCAAGCCTGTCGAGTGAGCGGCGAAACAATTTTTTAAATAAATAAAGTGAGCTTGTTTGTTAGCTGAAACGGCTCTTTTTTGTTTGGGGTTTGTCAAATAAAGTGTGTAAGTACACTTTACTCAAGGTATTTTAA
>NZ_QYTW02000056.1 GCF_003605405.2 Siminovitchia terrae
ACTTTATCTTGGTGATGAACCTAATTTAATAAGAAAACATGAGAAACATATCTATACCCATTATCTTACTATTGACTCACGTGGACGTCTTTTAAAAGTTACAGGTAAAAATAGAGCTTCTAAAGAACCTGGAGTAAGAGAAGTTTATATTAAGCCTCGTAAAGGAGCAATAATGAGACCCGCTGAATCAATGGGGCATCGTAACGGATATGTTATAGCGACCGGAAATAACTTAGATGAAGCAAAGGCAAACGCAGTGAATGCTAGTAGAAATATAAAATTCTATTTGGAACCGTTATAGGGGGAGATATAATGGTTACGGTTGGAATGCTTCATTATAGAAAACATCCTCATGAAATTAAAAAAGCTTATACTTGTGCTTCAGTTGCAAAAATGGAAGGTATTGATTTTTATTTCTTTTCTCCAGGTGGTGTTAGATTTGAAGAAAAAATCATACACGGCTATCAATATGAAAATGGAAATTGGCTTCTAAAAGAAATGGCTTTTCCAGATGTGATTTATAATGCTGCCAATATGAAAACTTTATCTCAGAAAAAAATATATTGGGAGCTGAAAAAAATAATTCCTTTTACTAGTCACCCAATTGGTAACAAATTAAAAGTATACAGAAGAATAAAGAAAATACCTGAATTCGCTCATTATTTAATACCAACTGAAGTAATCAAGGATCCATCTGGGGTTTTTAGAGCATTAGAACAATTCAATAAAATAATTATAAAGCCTTTATCAGGAAGCCAGGGAAAAGGATTGATTTTTATTGAACGGAATGGAGATCAGATTGATTTGTTAGAAGGTTCTCATCGGAAAACTGTTAGTGAAACCGAACTTCATTCAAAAATTGAAACAGTTATTAATGAGAAGGCATATCTCGTTCAACCTTATATATTAAGTAAGACGAAGGACGGATTCCCGTTTGATTTTCGAATTCATGTTCAAAAAAATGGTTCAGGTGATTGGGGAATTACGTTAATTTATCCACGTATCGGTTCAGATGATCGAATTATTAGTAATGTTAGTTCTGGGGGCTATATCGGAAAGCTCGAATCTTTTTTGGATAAAGAATATGGTTTGGAAAGCTACGATATACAAAGGATTTTAGAACAGTTTTCCATACGTTTTTCACAAAAGTTTGACGGCTTATATAATAATCGATTAGACGAACTGGGGATTGATATTGGAATCGACGAAAATAAAAAGCCCTGGATTTTTGAAGTGAACTGGAGGCCGGGGTATGTATATCGGGAATTGGACGCTGCAATGAATACAATTCCATATGCTGCTTATCTCGCTAATCAAAAAAAAATTCGTTAAATTGAAGTACAATAACCCACCCCTTTCTTAGTTATTTACAATACAATAGTACTATAGGACATTCGGAATTATCCGCCAAAAAGGGGGAAGTCTAGGTGGATAAAAAAAATTGCATTTGTATTGCAATGAAAACATTGCAAAAGGAACAAAGTATAATATCTGGTCAACATATGGAGTTTCAGTTTGTATGTATGTCTACTACGACAGATACCATTCCTTTTATGCTTTTTATGAAAAACAATCAAAAACCTTTAAAAGCATTCACACAGTGCATAGTAACTCCTTTTTTTCGATTAGAAAAATTAGATGAAGAGACTTGCTGTGCAGAATTATCACTACTTGAAGCAATAGATATGGACGGAAATCCGATTAACTCATTTGATGATGATATGTACTCGCTTCGGAAAACGAAAAGCTGTATTACTGTGGATTTAAATTGTTTCTGCGCAATTAATCCGCTTCCTCCAAATCTAGTCAATCGACCACTCCTCGTTATTGAACCAAAATATTAGTGTTTTATTTAGAGATCATGATTTTGATAAGCAGCCAAAGGCCACAACTATTTTATAAAAAAGGTTGTGGTTTTCATTGTGCGTATAGGAAACTATAAAATTTTACAACTTAGGATAATTTTTCACTGTCTAGCTCCAGCGCTCAGCGACGAGCAAACTTCGCACCTCCTCCTACGATAAGTCAACATCGGCTCCGACGGAAGTGCCACCGACGCACAGGAAGTCCTAGTGCAAGCGAAGCGACAGGATGTCGCGCCTTGAGCCTGCCGAAGCCACAGGATGTGGCGGTCTGAGACGGCCTTCCCTTTATCTCGTCAGAGGCACTCCATGTCTAGCTCAACGCCTAACCCCTCGGGGTCATAAGCCAATTCCTGTGGTGGCTGAAGTGCTGCCTCCTCGGGAATCGTCTTATGCTTGTCGGGGCTGATCAAGGCGTTTCCGCATTTCGGTTCAGTTTGTACGTCGCTAAACGAGCGCTTCCGCTTTTCTCGTGCGCCCGGGATGGGCTAACTTGGTAGTGAAAGTCCACCACAGGTTTAGCAGTAGAAACTGCCATTATTATTTTGTTCTCCTCCCGCCAGGGATTATTTGTATTTCTACATTGTCGCATAGTACTTCCTAATTGTACCGATATAAAATATTCCTGAAATAACAAAAAACACTACCAATGTATTGATTGCCCGTTGCCGAAGTGTCGGGTTATTTAACTTGATTCAGCAGAAGTCTCCCACTTCTATAAGTGGTGAGATGAATGCCTATTAGTATTCCATTCAGTGGAGGTTCAAACCTCGGCTGAATAAAGTTAAAGCCTCCGGCGGATGCCACAGATTTTCAGATATCGAGCGAAGCTCGATAAAATCTGGGCGCAAATACGCCAAGGCGCATTTGGTAATTCTCTTGGTCAATTGAGTGCTGAACCCGNGATATCGAGCGAAGCTCGATAAAATCTGGGCGCAAATACGCCAAGGCGCATTTGGTAATTCTCTTGGTCAATTGAGTGCTGAACCCGCTCTCCGTCAAATTGGTAATGACTGCAATCGGGATCAACCCGTTGTCCCTTGTGAGGGAGATGAGCTGCCGACCATCAAGGGCACTTAAACTACCATCTTCCAAAACATGATACTCAAACACTCCGAAATCCGTAAAGATTGGTGCGAAGGTCTGTACACTGTTTTTTAAAATATCATAGCAGACCAAAGGGAAATCCCACAACATTCTGAAAGAACTTTGGGGTGAGCAATGGCCATTGGCACAAGTTGTAGACTTTCGAGCCTCTTTATAAAGGAAAGGCTGTTATCGGGTTAAAAAGTTATAATCCCATGTTTTTTCCTATCCATGTATAGGATTGTAGCATCGAAAGTTAAAATTTATATAGTGTTGACCTATACATCCCCCTTTGATAGTTCATATGTATATACAGTATATACAATAAAAAGGTGATTTACGTGAGAAAGAAAATGATGGTTGGTCTATTGACTCAATCAAGTAAAAGAGAAGAATAATTAACGGGATGTCCGTACCATATTGTTCAAATAGCATACCATTGCATCATCTTGGTTCTTCGAACTCTTTTCAAAGCCGAATGAGAGATTTTTGTAAAACGTCACTTTATCGCAAGGCGAAAATACTAGGAGGCTTAGAGACTTCATAATCATTTAGACTAAGTTTGGAGAGTGTTAAAAAGTGGAGACTATCATTTTTATTGAAACATCAAAAAGGGGTTCGAGTAGAGAGGCAGTAAAAGCTGCTGCTCGATTAGGTTTTATCACAGTTTTGTTTACTGAGAAAAAAAGATTTTTAAAGCGAAGGAAAGAATTCCCGGATATTAAACAAATGATTCATTTCGATAAAATGACAGAGGATCTTATTCGAACGGAGATTAGCCAGCTTCAAATACAGGGAAAAATCATTAATGCAATTATTAGTTTTGTAGATCCGTTCGTATCATTAGCTGCACAGCTTTCAAATGAATTATGCAAATCAAATATATCTGTAGAAGCGTTGAGGAACATGGAAGATAAAACGGCAACAAGAAGAGCATTAAAAGAAAATCCAACAACTCCTAAATTTGAAGTTTTGCAGCCGATGGCCAATATAACCGATTTTATTAATAAAGAACACTCTTTTCCATTAATTGTTAAATCACCGCTTTCAAACGCATCGAAGGATGTCTATTTAGTTGAAAATAAATATGAATTGAAAAAGGCTATTAAGAAATTTTTAAAGATATATCCGGATCAACAAATATTACTTGAGGAATATTTAGACGGACCACAATATTTAGTGGAAGTGCTTGTGCATAATGGGAAAATAAATATTGTTGCT
>NZ_QYTW02000057.1 GCF_003605405.2 Siminovitchia terrae
GAATCTCCACAAGACTCAGACATAAAGCAATAATGACAAGAACATGCAGGAGTACCGCTATCGCTTACGCATTCGACTTTCCTCCTTGGCGTTGCTTCCGTCTTCTTATGAAGAAAAACAGTGCACTGCCCAAGCAAAGCAAGCCAATTCCCACATAAAGAATAGAAGACCGTTCACCTAAAGCTGGGAGTTTCCCATCTTGAATCGGCACAATTTCCCCATCTTTTTTCTTTTGTCCGGTTTGTAAGTTTTCAGCTTGTGGCTGAACTGCTAAAGTCACAGGCTCTTCTCGTTCTTCTGCCGCAGGAAGTTCTACCATTAACATATCATCTTCTGGAATACGAGCTTGTTGAAGAAGATCTGTATCTTCATATACCGAAACATCATATTCATTGAGTAGACCTTGATAGGTATGAGTTTCATCTTCTAAATCTCCCGCAGAATCCTGTTCGTCAAAAACCGCAGCTTCGTTCGGAGGAAGGCTCGCGGAACCAAGGATGGTTGTCGAAAAGGTCGCATCGTTTTCCGCCATAACATCTTCTTGGTCTATCCAATCTTCAGATAGGTTCTCTGATGGATTCTCTGTAACGTTCGGTTCTTCTTCAGCATAAGCGATAGGGATGGAAAACAAATCCCGCCATAGATTTTTGGGCTTTGAATAATATAGCGCTCCCAGTCTGAAGGCTTGTCAAAATGCCTTTGAATCCTTCAAACAACAATGGACGGCNGATTTTTGGGCTTTGAATAATATAGCGCTCCCAGTCTGAAGGCTTGTCAAAATGCCTTTGAATCCTTCAAACAACAATGGACGGCATATCCAAAACTGGGCCATGGTCAGGAACCAGCTGCTCCTTCATGATGAGCTGAAAGAAAGGGTTTTAAAATACCTTGAGTAAAAGTGTACTTACACACTTTATTTGACAAACCATACATAGGTTACTCATATTCTCCGCATAAAAAATGAACTATTCTTCACTGGGTAGCCCCACCAACAAAAAACAAACCTTGAAAGGCATTAAGCCAATCAAGGTTTAATAATTCAACTTGTTATTCTAGTTTTTTATTTACAATACCTTACTGCAACAAACCAACGAAATCCTTAAAGCTATCCGCAATATGAAAAATAGCTTCATGTCTATCTTCATATGCTAAATCATAGCTAAAATATACAATAGAGGGCTCATAGTTCCTTCCTTTATTGTAATAAAAACAGATATAATCATCATATTCTGTAATAGCAAAAGGGATTAAATCATCCAAGAGCATATTCTTATCTCTACCGTATACATTTAGTAAATAATTTTCGTCCTCTTCATTTTCTAAGGAACAATAATCTCTAATTCCCACGATTTCTTTATCATCAGGTAGAAACAGCTGGTTACACTTATTCAGTTTCTTGTTTTGATAATTATTTACATATTCAACTGGAAGTTTTATATTTAATTGCTCTTCAACTCTTTTATACATACTTTCAGAACCCCCCAATTATTTTTTTCTAAAATAAGGAAACTGCGAGTGTCTACTAGGATTATTAAGATTTATAAATATTCTGTGTTGTCCTGTTGGAGTATCAGGGGTACTGATATTAAAATCATAATTTTTTTTGTATGCTATTGTATTCCTAATATCATCGTAATCAACACTATCTGGATTAAGCATAGTATCTCTTCTTAATTCAGATACATTTATATCCTTTCCATATTGTGTTTTCTTTGGAGTTGAAACTGTATTCGGATTATACATATGCTTTTGTGAATGGCCTGATATAAAGTCGTTAGCATTTGAACCACCATTCTTCTTAACAAAATTACCCGTACCCTTAGACCTAAGCATAACCCCAACATTATCACCAGCCATTGGCATAGAAAGTATTGGTTTCTTAGTATGAGTCGGATTAACTTGTTTTCCAGCTTTGGTTCCTGCTTTAACTGGACTGTAAGTCTTCTTGGCTGTTGTTTTCGCTTTGGCTTTCTTAACGGTTTTCTTGCTCGTTGTTCTCTTCGTTGTGCTCTTTTTAGATGTGGTTTTCTTGGTGCTTGTTTGGGCCTTCTTCGCAGGGGGCTTTGCCTTCTTTGTAGTCACTTTCTTGATGTTCTTGGCAGTTTGCCTTCCTGTTTTGATGGGGCTTAAGGACTTATTCGCTACTTTCGCTTTTTTCTTGCTGGTGGTTTTTGTTGCCTTCTTGATCGCTTTTTTCGTGGACTTCTTCTTAGGAATAGCTTTCTTTACTGATTATAAACAGGTTCTAGCTCATTGGACACAAAAACCGAATAAGGGACTTTTTGAAAAATGTCCTTTATTCGGGGTATAGTTCATTATGCTAAACAAGGTTTTTATTTACTATCAAATAGAATTATCTTTATATTTAACTCTTAAAGTTCTTCTTTCTCAATAAAATCTACTTCAATTACTTTATAACTTTTTTGTACCGGAACTCCTCCAAACTCTTGAAGTATTTTACTAATGACTTTAAATAAACTCATCTCAACGGAGATACCTTTTCCTTTGAACCTCTGCTCATCACTAGTAGAAACCTCAACCTTGTAGCTTGATCCATCATAAGATAAAGTAAATTCACAATCCATCTCTTCTAACCAAGTTATTAAATCTGTCATTGAAGGAACCCATATTCCTTGTCTGTATACTTCTTCCTCACATAGTAAAGTACTTGAAGGGACAATCCTTCCCCCAATTACCCAAGTGGCATTTTTGTACTCATAAATATCCTGTGGATACACCTCATCAGCGTATTTAGGTCTTTTAAATCCTAACTTAAATAGTTTTTCAGCCTCAGTTCTTGATAAAGACATTTATAATCCCCTTTTGTTATTTTATTTTTATTACAGTTCCAGTTGAACTTTTATGTTTATCTAGAATGTAATTTCCATATTTATCACTATCAGCAACCCAATGAAGTTCTTTTCCGCCCTTTGCTTCCTTAAATACTTTAAAAGCAGAATTTGCATGCCCAGTTGTATCTTTGGCCCACCATAAACCTGTTTTTGGATCTCGGTATGCAGTAACTGTGTCTCCATTAAATTTGTATTTTAATGTTTTATCTGCTGTTGTTTTAATATCCCATAATGTTGTGGTATTTTTCGTGGATTTATCCGTACCTTTATCATCTTTAGCCCTACTGGCTTTCTTTTTTGCTTTCTTTTGGGTGCTTGTTTGAGTTTTCTTCGGCTTAGCTTGTTTTCCAGCTTTGCTTCCTGCTTTAACTGGACTGACAGCTTTCTTGCTCGTTGTTTTCTTTTGGCTGCTTGCAAAAAATTGTAAATCCAATCTTAGCATCTTATCTTGTTTGCTTGCAAATAATTTTAATAGAGTCGGCCTAACTTGTTTTCCTGCTTTGTTTCCTGCTTTAACCGGACTGACAGTCTTCTTGGCTGTTGTCTTCGCTTTGGCTTTCTTAACGGTTTTCTTGCTCGTTGTTTTCTTCGCTGGGCTCTTTTTAGAAGTGGTTTTTTTGGAACTGCTTTTGGCTTTTTTCTTGGACTTCTTCGTAGATTTCTTTTTCGGCTTTGCCTTTGAAACCTTTGATTTGACCGCTTTTCCAGCTTTCGTCCCGTTTTTTGTCGCTTTCGAAACAGCTTTAACTCCTTTGGCTACCTTTGCCACTTTTCCAACAGGTGTCAATCCGGCCACAAACCACCCTGCTGCTTTTGCTCGAGAAGCTTTTTTCCCTGTCGCAATATCCTTTCCCGTTGCCACAGTGTATAGATCGTTCACACCAACAATATCGCCAGCGACTACCGCACCTTTTTTCCACCATGAATCTTTCTTTTTCTTGGCCCCTTTTTTCTTCCCTTTACTTGTTGCCTTCTTACTTTTTTTCTCTTTCTTCGCACTTTTCTTTTTC
>NZ_QYTW02000058.1 GCF_003605405.2 Siminovitchia terrae
AATCTACGTAATCTTACAAGACAGCATGAAAATATTACGGCTTTAGTTGTGAAACGTAAGGAAGGAAAGCCATATAAAGTAGCCTTAATTGCGTGTGCTAATAAACTCTTACATTGGATTTATGCACTTTTAAAAAACAAAACTACATTCCAAGATTTAGCTTGATTTAACAATATTACTAGATAAACCAAAGCTTTCCAAACGTAATATTTGGAAGGTTATTTGGCATTCTCAAATTTAGTATAACATGAAACATTTTAAGTTTTTATTGAAAAATGTTGACAACTATTGGCTGGTTTGTTGAATAGAATAATTCGCATTCTTTAAACAACTTTTTGTCACTTTACAACAGGCAAGATTAGCAAAAAAGATCCCTTATTAAGTGACTTCTATAAAAAAAGTCACGATTGGTGAAGGTAGCTGCCCAAAATACAAAATCATCCGGAGAAAAACGAAAAATCATTTTTCTCCGGATGATTTATTTTAGGAGCTTTTTAGACGGCTCTTTTTCCAACTAATGACAACTTAATTTTTGGCAGGTTTAAATTTTTGAGAAAGAAGATAGGCCATCGTACCGATAAGCAGTGTTTCAAGTAACGGCATTGAATTAACCTCACCAAATTCTACTGTTTGACTGAGGCTTCCCTTTATTGTATAGAAATCCGGGGTATAAAGGGCAGTTGCAATAGCACCTGATAATATTTGAAATGCCATATAGAGCAAACTTAAACAAAATAAAAATACAAAATACTTTTTCAATATCATCACCTCTTTTAGAATACTTTGTCACTTTAATATAACATACTTTCTTGTTCAGAAAACCTTTCTTCTTTGGTGAAATATGCTTGAATGGAGGTGAGTTGGGGGAACTTTTCTTCTTTCAGCTTTCCCTTCCACAATTTACGCTTTAGCCCTCAGTCTGGTCTCCAGCTTCTACACCGCATTAACCAGCAAATAGTACTTATTTTTGATCTCAACAAACATAAAAGCTACTTATCATTTTTTCTAAAAAAGCTGATTCCCCATAAAAGAACACTGCACAGCAAGCTACCGTTATACAAACGAATGCAATCCAATACTAGCAATATTTTTAATTAAGTATTATGGAGGTGCAGACAGTAGCTTATATATATATCAAATGCGCCTTGGCGTATTTGTGCCCAGATTTTATCGAGCTCCACTCGATAAGTTTCCTCTGAAAATCTGTAGCATCCGCCGGAGGCTTTGACTTTATTCAGCCGGGGTTTGAACCCCCACTGAATGGATTACCAATATACATTCATCTCACCACTTATAGAAGTGGGAGGTTTCTGCTGAATGAAGTTAAATCAGCGCTATTCCATTCCGGATTTAGTGATCGGATCTTTAACAGATATCGGCATAGAGAAGTTTGCTCACCTGAGAATGATTGCCGCTATGGTATACAAATTAACAAAAGATGCCACTCCTGAACAAATGAAGGAAGGAGGGTTGGAAGCTCATTACGCGAATTATGAAAAAGCATTATTCTACAATAATACCGCTGGTAATCCTTTGAAAGTGGCCTATATCCAAGCTAAAGGTGAACCCTTTGTCTTTATATACATTCCAGTCAATATTCTTACTCAACAAAAAAACGCACAGGTTCATCCTGCACGAAAAAACTACTTATGTTTTTTTTTGAATAACACAGAATCTCCAGTAAAGAAAACTGCATAACATGCTACAGTTATAGCTACTGTTGATACTTCTGAGGGATAGTATTTAATGGCAACTACTAATGCAATTAAAAATATTATACTATGAAATATTAATCGTGTTTTGCTTATTTCTGTTCACTCCCACGCTTTTTTCCTCTAACTCACTTAAAGGCCACCTGAATTTGGAACGATTGGAAGAACTTTTCTACATTTATACGTATTTTAAGTAAATTCATTTCATACATCACACAATTTTTCTACTTCTAAATAAATATTCAGTAATTACTTTGGAAACAAAGAATGTTAATGAGCCAATGACGCTGATCATAATAAAAACCAAGATATCAATCATATCACTTATAGTTTAGAGAAGGGCCCATAGCTACTTGAACCTCTCGCCACTTAACAACCTTATGGTCTGTTTGAAGTGGGAGATTCCT
>NZ_QYTW02000059.1 GCF_003605405.2 Siminovitchia terrae
ATAGTCTCTCGGCATTCGCCGAGTTAGATGGGTCAAAGGATCTCTTGACCCAACTGTTTGATTCCCCTCCTACTTTGTAGGAGTTTTTTATTTTGATCAATATTTCTAACTGGAAATAAAATGTAGAAATATTGTCGTTAAACATTCAAAAAGACTCTTGACTTTTCAAAAACGCCACAATAATCGCGGTTGAAGGGAGTTTTTTCCTTACTAACCAAGATTGAGGTGTTTTTATTGAAACCCGTTTTTGTTTCACATAAAGAATATCAGAATTTTGTTATGGATCAACTTCAGACTCACTATTCTGGCGGCATTTTAACACTGGTAAACAAAGACTGGCCTGTGATCACGAAACTTTGGATCACCAATCTTTCCGACATAACCGTAAGGCTGAGTGATGTTTACGGGGCCAGAGGACCAGAACCACGGGATCCTGCATCCATGCTGCGGTCCTATCTGCTCCTACTCTTGACCAACCCCACCATGAGTATCACGGAATGGGTGGATGAACTTCACCGTGTTCCGCTTTACGCGATTCTCAGTGGTTTTGAACCAGGTGATACGCCTGGTGTGGGTACATTTCATGATTTTTTTGCTCGATTATGGGCAAGTGACAAAAAGAATGTGACCCACAAAAAGAAAAGTAAAAAGTCTCGTAAAAAGAAAGCGAAAAAAGGAAAAAAAGGCGAAAAGGCTCCAACAAAGCCTGGTCGTGTACAACGATTGGTCGAGTGGGTCATTCCTAGATTAGATCAAAAAAAGGAACTCCCATCGGATCGCCTATTCGATTTCTTCCAATCCCAAATTCTTACTATTTCAGCCAAGTTGGGACTGCTCGGAAATGTGGATCAACTAAACGTTGCCGGTGACGGCACGCCCGTCGTCACCGGATCCCACATCCGAAGCAAGCCCACTTGTAACTGTCGCGCCCAAGGTATAGCGAATTGCAAGCACGGTCGAAAGTACTCTCAACCCGACTGTGACAGTGGCTGGGACAGCCATCGGGAAAAGTACTTCAACGGGTATCACCTCTACATGATTAATGCTTGCGACAGTCCATACGACTTGCCGTTATATCCGCGTCTGAATTTGGCTTCCTGCCATGACTCAGTAAGCTTCGTCGTTAGTTGGGCTGAGTTTTCGCAACGATTCAACTTGGGCGCGGTAGATAAAATGCTTCTAGATGCGGCACATGATGCTGAAGCTATTTATCAACTGCTCGATCAAAAACGGGTGGAACCGATCATCGATCTAAACAAACGAGCCAAAAAAAACCTGGAAACGGATGAAGATATACAAATATCTCCAGAAGGTGTGCCCATTTGTCCGATCGGAAAAAAGATGAAACCGAACGGTTATGACCATACACAAAACCGCCAAAAGTGGCGTTGTCCCTTGGCATGCGGAACCAAAAACACTTGTGAAAACCCTTGTTCTACTGCCAAATATGGACGAACCTATCATACAAAAAGTAAGGATAATCTACGTCTATTCCCGAAAACATCAAGGGAAACAGATAAATGGAAATTAATTTATAAACGACGCACTTCCGTCGAACGCTCAAACAAGCGAGAGAAGATTGATTATCATTTAGAAGCTGGAAACCATCGGTCAACCATGATGTGGTACATCCGAATATTTGGGATCATGATGTGTCAGCACATCGATGCTTGGTACACTCATCAAGAGGATGAACTAAGGTTCCTGAAAGACCATATTTTTGCACAAATAGCTTAGTTATCTGACTTTTTAAAAATTAAATAGCTGGAGCTTATTTGGCATGCCTTTTTTTGAAAACCCTATGAAAATGACCATCTCCTCATCAGATTACACTCCATTTCCAGTAAATTTTTGGGAATTCAGGAATTTACTCGTTTGGAATACCGAGAGTATATT
>NZ_QYTW02000006.1:0-374 GCF_003605405.2 Siminovitchia terrae
AGACAGGTGCTTCTTATTTAGAAACTGCAGTTCAATTTAACTTGAACAATCCTTCCTTAATTAAGCGCTGGATGAAAACATTTCGTGAACAAGGAGTAGAAGGCCTGAAACAAAAATCAAAGGGGCGACCTTCTATGTCTAAGAAACCTAATAAACAGAAGAAAAAGGAAGAAAAAAAGTTAACGCGTGAAGAAGAATTAGAACGTGAAAATGAACTACTAAGACTGGAGAATGCGTATCTAAAAAAGTTGAGAGCTTTTCGGGAGGATCCGAATGCGTTTCGCGAAAAGCACAAACAAAGATGGCATTCGAACTTAAAGAAGAAGGATTTCGATTAAAAGATATTCTCTTTGTCGTGGGAATTCCGGAAGCAA
>NZ_QYTW02000006.1:381-196097 GCF_003605405.2 Siminovitchia terrae
AACCTATCACTATCATGTGAAAAATTTAGGCAAAGAAGACCCGGATACAGAATTAAAAGGACTCCTTACACACCTATTTAAAAAGTTTCATGGACGCTATGGTTATAAACGTATTACGAACGAATTAAAGAAATTAGGACATTATATCAATCATAAAAAAGTGTATCGTATTATGCGAGAACTAGGACTAAAATGTGTAAAATTCATGCGGAAATCTCGGAAATATAACTCATATAAGGGGAACGTTGGAAAGGTCGCAAAAAATCGATTATCACGTCGTTTCAGCACTCCTATCCCTCTTCAAAAACTAGTAACGGACATTACAGAATTCAAATGTCTTGGTGAAGAGAAGTTGTATTTAAATCCATTAATTGACCTTTATAATGGAGAGATTGTTGCGTATGGAATCAAGAGACGACCAACGTTAGACCTTGTCATGGAACCTTTAAAAGAAACTGTAGAAATAATAAAGAATCAAGCAACCTATCGAGCCACCGTCCATTCCGATCAAGGCTGGCATTATCAGCACAACAAATGGGTAAAGATGTTAAAAGAAAATAAAATCTTCCAAAGCATGTCACGTAAAGCAACTTGCGCAGACAACGCTTCGATGGAGAATTTCTTTGGGATTTTAAAGCAAGAAATGTATTATGGGGAAGAACTAGTAAGCTATGAAGAATTAAAAAGACGGATTGATGAATATATCTATTGGTACAATCATGAACGGTCAAAAGAAAAATTGGCTGGATTGAGTCCATTCGNTCCATTCGAATACCGAACTCAATCCAGCCCACCAGCTGCATAATAAAAACTCTAACTTTTAGGGGTAACCACCAAATCAAAGTTTTTTACATTGATTTCATGCGGTTTATTTATTTTTATATGGTTTTGTCTCATCCCCGAGCTTGGAAGAATAGATGTTTTGTCTCTACAAGCTGAACAGATGATCCTACTCTTTTTTGATCAAACCACTCTATTTTCTGGTTCTTTCCCTGATAGTGCAGCCACCATGTTTGTAGCTGCCTTCATCGCCATCGCATCAGTGGTTTTTCTGCTAGCTGACCCAATATGCGGAGTTGTCACTACATTTGGCATCTTTAAAAGCGGATTATCCTTGTTTACTGGCTCTTGCTCAAACACATCCAGAGCAGCCGCATGAATTTCTTTATTTTCAAGCGCAGCAATGAGAGCCTGTTCGTCAATTGTCTGGCCGCGCGATACATTAATAAAAATAGCTGACTTTTTCATGAGCTTGAATTCTTTTTCACCGATCATTCTTTCAGTTTCAGGAGTTAGCGGTGTCATCAATAACACAAAATCCGACTGTTTTAAAAGCGACTCCAGATCGCTGTATTTGACTCCAAGCTCCTCTTCTGTGTCGGACTTGCGATTCCGGTTATAGTAAAGAACATCCATATTAAACCCTAGTCTCGCTCTTCTGGCAATCGCCTCACCAATTCTGCCCATGCCGATAATGCCCAGCGTTGCACCATAGACATCCACTCCAACGAAGCGATCATCGCCCGAGGTCGGCTCCCATTTTCCCGCTTTTACAAGTTGGTCCATTTCCACTATCCGTCTCGCCGAAGCTAGCATCAAACCAAAAGCAAGATCTGCTACCGTTTCATCCAATACACCTGGTGTATTGGTCCCAATCACATTCCGACTTTTCATCGCTTCTAGATCAAAGTTATTGTATCCGACAGATAAATTGCTGACTACTTTCAAATTAGGTGCATGATTTAGCAAGTTCTCCGTAATTCTTCTTCCAGATGTGATCAAACCATCTACATCTGCAATTTCCTTTAAAAGGTCCTCCCTTTTGATTGGCACCTTCTGATCCCATATCTTAAAATCGCAATATTGCGCTAAATAATCTTTTATTTCCTGTGAAATTGGCTGGGATACAAACACTTTCGGTTTCACTGAGATTCCCCCTCTGTTCCTTTATATAGAGAATATTATAACAGAAAAACCTCTGAGAAACGCTTACACGCCTTTTTGTGCCGTCTTGTTCCGCCCCTTTATCAGCCCAATCAATAATGTCGTGACAGGAAGCAAGATTGCAAATATGGAGCCATAAAAAGGCCAAACATCGAAAATAACATTCCAATAGCCAATATTCGGCATGATCGTTATAGAAAGAGGCAATAGCAGTAAACATAATGGTAAGGTAAGCAGGCGATAATCTTTCAAATTGAATATTTCTCCAAGACCAATCGCAATTAACAAAATAACCAAGCATATTTTAATATAGATCGATATAAACCAAATTCCCCCAATAACGACTTCAATCCTTTGAATGACATCGCCAAAATTGATTTCAGTTCCTAGTATATACGGGGCATAGAGTTTGCTTGATGAATACTCAACACCAAGGACAGCCAATGAATATAAAGTCGCGACAGCCACCATCATCCCCCCCAAGAAAACGCCTCCGACAAAAGGCTTAGCTGACTTTTGCTGGGGATAAACAAGTGCCAGAAGTATAGTAAAGATGAAAACTTCAAAAAAAGGAAAGCCTACATTCGGAACCATACCACCAACAATAGGTTTCCAACCATTCTCTCCGATCGGAAGTAAGTGAGCGAAATCCATTTTAGTAGGTAACAAAATAATAGTAATCAGATACAGACCGATAGAAAAAGGAAATAAGATTTCGGCTGTCCTCGCAATGACTTCCAATCCATGCTTGACCGAATAGGCGATCACTATTAAAAATACAAAATGAATAATTAATTGTGGTGTTTCAGGCATCACTTCAATGACCATAAGATCTCCCAAATCTCTTAATGCCATAATAGCTATCAAATAAAAGAAACCAACAATTGTAAACAAGCCCACTATTTTGCCTGCCCATGTCCCAAATGTGGATTCGAGTATTTGGATCAAAGTTAAACCGGGATAAAGCCTATGGATAGATATGTATAGAAAGGAAAGGAGCAATCCTGCCGCCACCGCAAGAAATGAAGAGATCCAGGCGTCGTGCTTAGCCATTACAATGACCGTATGCGGGATATAAATAATCGCGCTTCCAACTGTATAGAGACAGGAGCAAACAAACAATTGTTTTCCGCTTATTCGTTCTGGAACCATAAACTCACCCTTCCACTTCTAAAAACTGATAAAAACGCTTAATGATTGACAAATTGTCCAATATCCATTGAAAAGGAAATCCGATTTCAATACCCAATAATTTTAGCAAGCAGATAGCAATAAATATCCCTAGAATAGAACAATAAATCCCTTTTTCCAGCTTACTCCCGTTTTTTAGCGCCTTATAATCAATGAAAAGAAGCAAAATAGCCAGAACGAATGGAAAGAAATAGTCCACTATTCATCCATCCCCCGTATTTTCTCCTTGAGCGGATTCTTGATTGTCCCAGCATGCTCTAGGTCTACAGTAACGCGGATATTCACTGGCAATTCTCTAAAGATTTCATCCCAGTCTTCTTCTATCTTCTTCCAAGCATTAGGCTTTTTCCGATAAAACTCCTGTCCGAACCCCAAAATATCAATACCTACGTTTTGTTGAATACTTTTTGTATAGGTAGTAAAAAAGCGTTGTAAATATTTTTCAATCTGCCTTTCCATTTTTAAAAAATCATCACTGGTTGTAATGTCTTGACCACAGTCCAACTCGGAAATCTCACCTTTAAAAGCGACCTCTACATTCATCGTAGGTTTATTTTTTGAAAAATCCGGTGCCAGCTTCGCCTTCACATTACGCGATTCCATCACACCATGTCCCCCATTTGAACATGGGAAGGTTGTTACAGAGTTTTTAACATTATTTGTAATCGTATTGAACGTTCGTGCTTCCTCATCCTCTAGCCAATCCTTCAACTGGTCATGATAAAAGACCGCCAGTTTTCCGCTTGGCAGTGGCGGCTGTGGCGTTTTCATATTTGTTTCCGACTGTCCTCCGCTTGGCTTGCCAGGCAAAATACTTGGGACAACGGGATGGATGCCTTTAAGGGGGATTTTTGAAATCAATTCTCTTAATGTTGTAGCCTTTGAAGGATCCCAGATTTTACTTGAAAGCTCCAATTGCTCAAATATTTCCAGTGTCGGGGCCACCAAAAAAGGAGTAATCATAGATAAAATTTCCTTTGCTGTATGGTCTTTGGCAATGACTACATAGAAGTCACTTCGCAATTCTGGATCCCTGTTAAAAAAATCCAATATATCGGTTAGTCCTTCTTTCGCAACTTCCTCACTAACAATAAGTGTATATAGATGCCCTCCGTACAATCTTCTTGGAGAGACTATAGAAATTTTCCTAATCGCATTTAGTACGCTCTTGTCCCTTCCTTCATATATAACAACCGGCGAACCTGTTCCAGCCGTTTTCTTACTAGCAACTTGCTCAGGGTTTATGACCTGTGCCGTAACACTGTACTCCCCATCTATTTTATCTATGCCAAAACCATATGTGAATGCCAGCTCATCCAATTCTCGGCTGCCCCAGCAGCCGGTAAGCATGAATAATGAAGCAATCATAACAAGCTGCACTATTTTTTTCGACCGCATCACGGAACCTCCTTATTGACGAGTTTGTTTCCGTAAGATTTCACCCTTTGAACTGAATGTAGTACGCGGCATCCTGACAAAGGTATCTTTCTGATCCTTGAGGTTAAACGGAGCCATCGGTGCCATATAAGGAACGCCGAAAGAGCGCAAGCTGCAAAGATGTACAATGATCGAAAATAGGCCAAGCATGATGCCGAAAAATCCGAAGCTAGCAGCGCAAATCATAATAAAGAAACGAAGCATACGAACAGAGTTTCCGAGATTATAGCTAGGCATCACAAAGCTGGCAATCGCTGTAATAGAAACGACGATCACCATTGCCGCAGAAACGAAGTCCGCCTCTACGGCCGCCTGCCCAATGACAATTGCCCCAACAACCGAAACAGCCTGGCCTACGGATTTGGGCATGCGAATACCAGCCTCTCTAAGAATTTCGAATGTAAGTTCCATAAATAGCGCCTCTACAAAAGCTGGAAAGGGCACCCCTTCCCTTTGTGCCGCCAAACCGGTCAATAATTTAGGAGGGATCATTTCTTGGTGAAATGTTGTCAAAGCGATGTAGATGGATGGAACCAATAAAGTAATTAGCAATGAAGCATGGCGCATTATACGAAGGAAGCTTGCCTCCACAGCCCGTGAGGAATAATCCTCAGGGGTTTGAAAAAATTGCATAAATACTACAGGCACCATTAAAGCAAATGGAGTCCCATCAACTAATATGGCCACTCTGCCTTCGAGCAGCGCAGCAGCGACAACGTCGGGCCGTTCCGAGTTCGCTACTGTTGGAAAAGGCGTGAACGCCTGATCCTGGATCAACTCCTCAATATTGTTGCTTTCTAAAACACCATCAATATGAATGTCATTGATTCTTTTTTTAACCTCGTTTATAATGCTCTCTTCAGCAATTCCCTCAATAAAAGCGATACTTACATTTGTTTGAGTAATTTCTCCGACCCTAGACGTTTCAATCCGAAATTGATGACTTTGGATTCTCTTCCTTAACAAGGCCTTATTTTTGCTTAATGATTCAGTAAAACCCTCTCTTGGACCCCTAACCACTGTTTGGGATGTCGGTTCTTCCACCGAACGGCTCTCCCAATCACTCACAGATATAGCCAGTGCAGATGTTTCATCCCCTAAAAACAATATAGCTTTTCCGGACAACAGTTCATCAAAAGCTTTAACCAAGTTATCAACAACAACAATATCCCCGGTTGTCAGCACTCGCTCCTTGATGCTGGTCATCACTCCTTTTCCGGGATATTCCTGTTTATACTCTACTTCGCTTAAAGGCTTGGTAATTTGTTGAGAAATCCAGTCTTGATTCGTAATATCTTTCATGAATACGAGCATTGCTTTACGGTCATCCATATTTTGAATGATGAAATTCCTATATATGACGTCATTTTGATGACCGAAATGATCATCAAAAGCGGTTTTCACCTCTTCCAGTGAAGGACTAATAGAGGAATCATCAGTATGAAAATCTTGCTCCTTATGTATGACGAACTTGGCCTTTCCCTTTTTATAGAATCTCATAATCAAAGCCCCCGGTAATAAAACGCTCTTTGTATTATGTTCATTTGATTACATCTTATTCACCGCGAACGTGCAAGCTACCAAGAAGAAAAGAACAGTTCGAACAATTGCTAATAAATTGTTCGAACTGTTCTATTTACATTTTGCATTTCTTCTTCATCCAACTCTATTACATAAATTAATCATTTTTTTCCTGCAAGTCCGTAGTACCAAATGTATAATCAACGACTGTCGTATAATCAATGGCGTTGTTTTCCTTTGCCATATAATAATGCAAACGTGCATCAGCCATCACAACAAGATTGCCGTCGTCATCATAGCCACCGATTGGACCATGGGATACAGCAAGCATTGTACAACCTTCTGGTGTAGTGAATGGCTCATGGACATTCCCAGCAGCTTCACATGTATAGTAGTTTTTATATCCCTTATCATCCCCCTCTTCCTCATAATAGAAACCGCCTTCCAGGATAAAAGCTTCCGTATTATGAAGATGCCAGTGAACAGCGGCTTTGATTCCAGGATCAACTTTTAAAAGCAACGTAAAGTTGCCTGATACGAGATCACACATGAAAAGCTTAAAGTAAGTACCCGGCATGAGCCAATCCGTCCAAGGAATCCAATCCGGATTGATAAAATCCCTGCGTTCTCCTTTAGGACTGTTACCTGGGCTTTTCATCCAAAAATCTGGTGTGAATCTTTTAATTTGGTTTGTCATATCGTTTCCTCCTTTTTACTAAATCCACATTTATCATAAAATATTAACCTTACTCTCACCTTACAGAATTGAGGGAACAGAATTAATATGATATTATATTTGAAAATTCAAAATAATGAGGTGGGGATATTGGACCAAATTTCCGCTAAGCTTTACCCGGATGAACACTTGATTCCAAGAAAACGATTGTTCTCGCTGCTTTTATCACGCCCTTCCAAGCAGATTGTTATGCTTACAGCTGGTGCCGGCTATGGAAAGACGTCCTTGCTTAAATCTTTTTTTCATCAGTATCCTGACCTCTTATGCAATTGGATCACTCTTACGGAACCCGTGTCTACCCTTGATCAGCTGATGAATTTGCTGCCTTCCCATCCAGATAAGAAACCTGCTTGGTTCGTCATTGATCAGACTGAACTAATTCAACTAGATTTAAATGAAACTATAAAGCTGGTCTCTTGGATTGAGAAACTTCCCCATACGATGACACTTGTATTATCCGGCAGGAAAAATCCAGAAGGCTTTCCTGCCAGCCGATGGAAAGTACAAGGCACCGGGATAATAATCAATAAAGAAATGCTTGCTTTTACTCGGATGGAGGCCGAGGAGATGTTAAAGGAATCTCTTCATACCAAAATACCAAATAATTTTACTCATTATATTTTTGCTTCATTTGATGGATGGCCCGCTGGCCTGGCATTATTCTGTAATGAAGCCCTTCACGTGGACTCCTACTATCATTTTAAATGTTACGTAGATTCGTTTTATAAAAATAAGGATCTCGTCCAGTATCTGTCTACTGAAATTGTCAGTAAACTCCCGGAACATCTTTTAGCTTTCATGTTAAACACTTCCCTCTTTTACAAACTGGATAAAGAGCTGTTACAAGAATATTTAAGAGACACACCCGTTTCCGACTATTTAAATGACGTTGCACATATACAAATGTTTTTTTCGGAGAATGATGGCCAATTGAGGATTCCTAGGCTTTTTAGAAAATTTTTTTATGACTTGGCGCAAAAAAAGCTGGGTGCAAAGAAAATTGGGGCCTTCCACCGTGAAATAGCACTTTTTTATAGAAAGAAATTTAGATATATCGAAGCTTTATCTCATGCCTTGGCTGCTAACGAGGATCAACTGGTAATAGAGTTTATCGAGGATATGGCGGAACGCTATGAGCCGAAAGAATTTCTTTTAATATTGGATGGATGGCTGGAACAATTTTCTCCAGCACTTCATTTATACAGGTTAAGCTTATTTTTATTCAGATGTTTGCCAGTAAGCTTGACCGCTTCGCTTTTAGAGCATTTGGAGGACATTGCCTTCTATTATAAAGATAAAGATTTATTTGCTTATACAGATGTATGCCATAGATTGGCGACTATAAATTTTTACCAAGGGGATTTAAATAAAGCAATACATTATTATAAGACAAGTCTTGAAATAGCAGTTAGTACCGATAACGAGCCGATGCTTGCACTTAACACAACCCTGCTCGCCCAAATGTACCGCTTTATCAGAGAAAACGATACATCCTTAAGGCTGTCACGCCAGGCCCTTGCAATCGCTGAAACGCGAGGCTTCAAACAAGTTCAGATGCATGCGCTCTGGAATATGGCTGAACTTCTGCTTGATAAAGGCAATCTAGAAACGGCCAAAAGGCTGACTGAACAATCATTGGAAGTATCAAGAGAATACGATGAGGCATCAATCATATATCCCATGTGTACGATGAGTCGATATTTCAGAAAACGCGGGGACGTAAAGAAGGCGCTCGATTGGGCTGGCCAGGCCCTTAAGAATGCCCGTCTTTTTAATATTGCCGGAGATATGGGGTGGGCTAAAGCCGAGATAGCCGTGTGCTTAAGAGCGGCGGGGCAATTAAAGGAAGCTCAACGGATGTTAGAAAAGTCCAAGCAATGTTTTAACGGATTTCAATATATGTCCTGTCTTGTCCAAAAGAGACTGATCACTATTTTGTGCGACCAGCAAAAGTATGATGATGCACAACATCTCGACAATAAATTAAGAGATATTATCCGGAAGTCAGGATATACATGGATAAAAGGATATGAAATTTTAGAAATTAGAAGGTGTTCATCATTAAAGATTCAACTTTTAGGTCCCCTATCAATTTTTATCAATGGAGAAAAGACTCATATTAAACGAAAATCAAGTCTAAGATTATTACTGCTTCTTGCCTCCAGCGGCCAAAGAAGATGGTCCTCGGATGAACTGATTGGACTATTATTTCCTGATGAAACTGAAGAGGCTGCAGCAAACCAACTATACGTAGCCCTCTCGGTTTTAAGAAAATTTTTAGAACCTGATTTAGTTAAAGGCCGAAGTTCAACATTCATCCCCTACGATGGATCTCATTATTATTTCGGGTTTGATAAAGCGGATATAGATCTTGAAAGGCTTCAATACCTATTAAATAAACCATACAGCCCTCAAGTTTTTTCGGAAACCCTCTCTATTTATAAAGGGGATCTGCTAAAAGAATACTTATATGAAGAATGGCTTATAGATAAACGAGAAGATACTCGAAGCCAATATCTCTCAACACTTTTAAAGTGGCTTGCAGAGTGTGAAAGAAGTAATGACCCACGGGATGCCGCTAGAATTCTGGAAACTATGATTAAGCTGGATTCGTATGAAGAAAAATACTATCTGAGGTATATTAAATTATTAAAAGACATCGGCGAAGTGCGAAAAGCAAGAAGGGTAGCCGATAAAGCCATTGAAATTTTGAAAAATGAAGTGGGGATTGATATCAGCCATAAAGTTGATAAACTCCTAAACAATGTTTATGTAGTAAGGCCACAGTAAGACTCTCAATCTATAATGCAGGTGTTAACGTATTATAGGAAGGAGAGGTACGAATGAAGAAGTTGGATGGGCAAACAGCGATTGTAACAGGTGCAGCAAGAGGGATTGGTAAAGCTATTTGTGAAAAGTTAAGTGGTGAGGGAGCCTTTGTGTGGGTAACAGATATCCAGAAAGACGAGGGTGAAAAAACTGTTCAAGAAATTCATGAATCCGGTGGTAAAGCCGATTTTCTCCAATTGGATGTTCGGGATGCAGACCAAGTTATTTCCACAGTGGACCTTATTTATAAAAGCTCCGGGCGAATTGATATTCTAGTTAATAACGCAGGCATATCCGGAAATCCCGCCCCGGTGGATTTGATGAGTAATGAAGAGTGGAAGGATTTGCTCGATATCCATGTCAATGGATCATTTTATTGTTTAAAAGCCGCAGCAAAGTATATGAAAATGCAAAACTATGGGCGAATCATCAATATGTCATCGTTAGCTTCTGAAACATCCCTGCAAGGATTTGCCCACTACGCCGCTGCTAAATACGCCATCCTGGGTCTTACGGAGACAAGTGCAAAGGATCTCGCTTCTTATAATATTACTGTTAATGCTTTAAAACCTGGAATTATTCGCTCGACATTGACAGACAGCATTTTAGCAGTGGCTGAAGAACGGATTTCAGCCTCAACGCCTCTTGGAAAAATAGGCTCCCCGGAAGATGTTGCGAATGCTGCCTGTTTTCTCGCTTCACCTGACAGCCGCTTTCTTACAGGAATATCGATTATCGTCGATGGTGGGTTCAGATTGGTAAACGAGATGGATAAAGTAATGAACGAAATGATACCCTCTTCAATCTAAATATATACTGGGAAATCACTCACACACGAACCGCACCCCAATTATCAGACACAAATCTAATAGTTGAGGTGCAGTTTTTATGGCTCTATAGACGACCTTAGGACCTAAGTGTACTACCTCTGTTGATTTAGTGAGCCATAGAACCGGCTAGGTACAGACCAGAAATCACCGAAAAAGCATTAAAATTTTTTCGCAAAATTAAAAGAGCCAAAAGTCTGGCTCTCCCATAAAATTACGAACACTTATTTTCTTTCAAATCAACTTTTTCAGTCAGTGGCTGCCGGACTGGACGGGTTGTAAAAATGACACCGCATATAACGACAAACGCCCCTACCATCTGTATCACTGAAATGGATTCCCCAAGTAAAAGATAAGCGCCAGCCATCGTGGCGATGGGAAGAAAATTCAAAAATACAGAAGCTCTGGACGGGCCAAGTAGCTCCACTCCCCGATTATATAATACCAATGCAATAACTGAAGGAAAGACCCCCAAATATAATAGTCCCACGATATTTAGCCCGTTTAACGACGGAACTCCAATAAAATACCATTCTATTAATACCGCAGGGAACAAGACGATCACCGAGATTCCCGTCATCACCAATACGGCTCCATATTGGGGAAAGAGATGCATATATTGTTTAACGAAAATAGAGTAGACTGCCCACATTAAAATAGCGCCTACCATAATGCCGTCACCCAGATTCCAACCGCTGCCCGCCAATTGTAGAACCTTCCCATCCATGATGACCCAAACAGCTCCAGCCAAGGATAGAAATATACCTGCCCATTGGATGCCGCCAAGCCTTTCTTTTAATAAAAATGCACTCAGCAAAACTGTTGCCACTGGAATGACCGCTTCTAGAACTGAAACTTTGGCAGTCGTCGTAAATTGCAGGGCTCCATATAAAAACACATTGAAAAAGCAAATACCTGTAAAAGTCATAACTAAAAAAGGCTTTTTATATTCTAAAAAAATGGAACGCTGAGTCCAAGCACTACGAAATCCGATCGGCAGCAAAAGCAAGAATGCAATTAATAGCCGGAAGAATGACATCGTCAACGGCGGCAGTTCATTTATAGCCTTACCGACAAGAATATTTCCTGCATAAAAAATTACTACGAAAATCATTATTATGTATGCATACATAATGAAGCTCTCCTTTTAGACCGTCTCCCTCCTTACTTTATCATAGAAAAAAAGAGCCTCCTAATGAAGAAGCCCTTAGTTTTGCTGTTGATGCCCCGCCATACTCTCAAAGCTTTGGGACAGAAGTGCTCTGGCGATTCCGATAAAATATTCAGATTCACGTATGATATGAACAATGACTACCCTCGCTGTTTGGTTTTTACTGACAACCTGGCTTTCATCTTTAATCTGTCTGCACAGCTCGATAAAGCGTTCACTCTCCTCAAGGCAAAAGGAGATAAGCTGCATTACTTGCTGATAAAGATAGTAAGGAAGATAGTGATTGGATCGAATCACGGTTTCAATGAAACTAACCACCTGTTGGTGAGTCTTTGACAAGGCTTTTTCCCACTCATGTAAGGCATCAACATATTCTTTTTCCAGTCCAGTGACCAATTCCCTAATGACAACTGTATGTTCCTCTTCTTGATGTTTCCAGAACTCGGCCTCATCCAAAATACGCAATGGCATTTGATGACCGTAATAAAATTGCATGCCCACCCTCCCCATTTTCAATCTATTCCAATATATGGGGAGGGGGACATGTTTATTCTAAAGAGATTTCAGAACTGTTGCTGAACATCAAATGCGCCTTGGCGTATTTGCTCCCAGATTTATCGAGCTCCGCTCGATAAATCTCCTCTGAAAATCTGTGGCATCCGCCGGTGGCTTTAACTTTATTCAGCCGGGGTTTAAACCCCCACTGAATGGAATCATTCATCTCACAACTTACTGAAGTGGGAGACTTCTGCTGAATGAAGTTAATATGAAGACTGCTTATGATCATCTAAATATTGATGAACATTTCGGCTTGTTACAATAGCATTTTCAATGGCGCCGTCAATGAAACCACCCCACCCGTTTGCATAAGTTGTTCCAGCCAAAAACACACCTTGCTCCGGACGTTTCATTTCTTCAATATAGTTCGTGAATTGATGAGGTTTTAACATCGGCCACGTTTCCTGCGCCAGCTCATCCGCAGCCCAATCATGGCCAGTACTTTCAATGACTTCCAAATCAGTACGCCAATGCCGCAACGCTTCTTCCACTAATTTCGAATCGTTTGGATTAAAATGGCTGGCATCAGAACCAAATCCGACAATAATACTGTCTTCTTCCACATAATTATCTAAATGGACGGAGTTCAATGGATATCCTGTTGGGGCATACGAAACAAAAGGATCTATCCTTCCTTTAACGCGTGCCCATACTTTAACACCTTTCGCCACCTGTTTTTCTTTTATAAAGGCCTGCTTGGTAGATGACAATGCCGGTTGAAATTCAATTTTATCCAATGTTGACATAGGCACTGTAACGATCGCCGCCTTTGCCTTGAAAGTTTCTCCATCACGGGTTCTTACGTGAACGAAGTCTCCTTTGCTTTGAACGGACTCCACAACAGAATTCAATTCTATTTCTGCCTGGACATCAGCAGCTATTGCATCAATCAACGACTTTGTCCCTGTTTTGATTTTATACCTTGCCACCGTATCGGCAAAAACATAGCGGCTGCCGCCGGAAAAAGCCCACCAGCGGAACATCTGCGTGATAGCGCCTTCTTTTGGATCCCCATTAAAGTCAATGGCCAGCAAACTGTTTAAAAAATCCTTCTGTTCTTCAGTTAATGAAAAGCCTTCCAAGAAATCATAAACTGATTTCTCGTCCATCTCTGCAAAAGAAGAATTTTGTAGTGGATTAAACGGTTGAGGAAGATATTCATAGGCTTTATTAAGTAACTGTTCAAAGCTGTTCTTTACAATTGAATTCAGTTCTGCAGGAGTGCCTCTATGTAATTGTCCGCCTGTGATCCAATAAGCCTCCTTTGCCCTTGGAGCCTCACAAATTTCCAGACCGTAACGAGTCATTTCCGCCCACGTATGCGGATGATACCAATGGACATAGGTACCGCCCAATTCAAGGTCAGAACCCAGCCTGTGATCCGTCCATGTCCGTCCGCCCAGCCTGTCCCTGCCCTCAAGCAACAAAACATTGCGTCCCAGCATACTAAGCTCCCGTGCAGCTGTCAATCCTGCAAAACCTCCGCCTATAACGATAACATCATACAATTGATTTTGTTCATTCATCCATAAAACCCCCCATGCCGATAAAGAAAGCCTTTTTAAATCTTGTAGCCTGAACATCTACTTGTAGAAAAATGTCAAGCATTATCATTAGTTTAATATATAATTCAAATTTTGTAAGTATTAAAAACCAAGCCCTCCTATGGGCTTGGCTCTCAATAGTGTCTGCGTACTAACTGGAGTCTTTCATTTTTACATCTTTATAGGGAAATTGAAACAGCTCTTCAAAGTGCTCCATTATCAAATGCGCCTTGGCGTATTTGCGCCCAGATTTTATCGAACTCCGCTCGATAAATTTCCTCTGAAAATCTGTGGCATCCGCCGGAAGCTTTAACTTTATTCAGCCGGGATTTGAATCCATTCATCTCACCACTTACAGAAGTGGGAGACTTCTGCTGAATGAAGTTAAATGACGATGCCCATAGCCAAGGATACCCACTCTAGTTCTCCTCATTTCTTCTGCAAGACTTCGGCAGGATTTTCTTCCAAACCTCTAATAACAAGCTCTTTTTATCCCCTCCCCAATGCACGACAACAATGGGTGAAAAACGTCTGCTTCATCATTCCATTAGCAGGTTGAATTTTATTTAATTTTTGCTCCGGTCCCGGAAGATGCATAAATATTTACCTTCCCAAAATGAGCAGTTTGAATAGTGTAAACGTCTTTTTGGGGCTCACCAATAATTTCATATTCCAGTCCACCGAACTTTTTCGGATTCAAGAACCCGATTTCATTTCCTTTCACTGGCCTTTTGTTTGTTGGGTATACCCGCCATGAGGAAGAAGTTTTAGGCAGAATCAATTTCTGTAATACTCTGGTCTTGCTTTGATGATAGGATTGCAAATAATGGATCGGCGGCAAAGTAGATTGCTCGTGATTAGCGCTCCAACCGTAACTTGGAGTTGTCTTTTTTCGGATTTCATAATGTAAATGGGAACCCGTCACCCTCCCTGTCGCTCCCTGATAACCGATAATCTGGTCCTTGTTTATAAATGTGCCTTTTATTGCTTTTGTTCTGGCGAGATGGGCATAGAGATGAGCACAGCCATTCCTGTCTTTGACCACTACCACATTTCCGTACCCTCCTAATCCAGTGCCTGACCGTCCCATACCTGCAAACAGAACGGTTCCATCAGTAAAAGCAAAAATAGGTTCACGATCTGCCTTCACAAGATCAATCCCTGAATGAAATTCCCTTCCTCCCCGGATTGGATCTAACCTCCATCCATACGAGGAAGATATTCGATAGCCTTTAAAAACCATTTTTTTCAACTCCTTTCTTTATGATAGAACTTGCTTATTTACCTTATATATTTTTATTTTGTTAAAAGTTACCCTTTCAAAATTTTGTGAGTGGTAGTTTCGAGACTTTGTGTTAAAATAATAGAAGGTTTACCTACTTCTCATTTTCAGCATTTGTCAATGGGAGCTTCCTATTACAAAATGTATGGAAATAATTTTTTACATAAAGGAGTTTTGATCATGGCAGAAACATTTCAGGTAAAAAACCCGGCTACTGGTGAAATCATCCAGGAAGTTAAAGTCGATACAGCCGAGGAAGTAAATAAAAAGCTCGAAAAAGGCCACGAAGCTTTTAAAAAGTGGTCTCAAGTAAATGCTCACAAAAGATCTGAATTGCTTTTTAAATGGGCAGATAAAATCAAGGAAAATAAAGAAAGTATTGCGGAAGTCATGACGAAAGAGAACGGAAAACCTCTTCGTGAATCTTTGGGTGAAGTGGACTACGCAGTAAGCTATGTTCTTTGGTATGCAGAAGAAGCAAAACGTATTTATGGACGTACAGTCCCTGCTTCAGCCGAATCAAAAAGAATCATGGTTACTAGACAGCCAATTGGTCTTGTTGCGGCGATTACTCCATGGAACTTCCCTGCGGCAATGATGACAAGAAAAGCGGCTCCTGCGCTTGCAGCCGGCTGTACTTTTATTGTAAAGCCTGCAGTTGAAACACCACTTACAACAATCCGCCTAATCGAACTTGCACACGAAGCAGGTATTCCTGAAGACGCAGTTCAAGTCGTTAACGGAAGCGGACGCATGATGGGTGAACTTTTCACAAGCAGCAAGCACGTTAGAAAAATCACTTTCACTGGATCTACTCCAGTAGGAAAAGCTCTAATCAGAGACTCTGCGAACAATGTACAGCACGTAACAATGGAACTTGGCGGACACGCTCCATTGATCATTGCAGAAGATGCAGACCTAGATTTAGCCGTTGAGCAAACAATGTTGACTAAATTCAGAAATGCTGGCCAAACTTGCGTATGTGCGAACCGCCTGCTTGTTCATGAAAGCATCGCTGACCAATTCGCTGAGAAATTTGCTGAGAAAGCAAAACAGCTTAAAGTTGGAAACGGCTTGGATGCAGACACTGATGTAGGTCCAGTCATCAACAAAAAAGGATACGAAAAAATTGCTTTCCAAATCAACGATGCGGTTGAAAAAGGCGCAGAGGTATTAGCTGGAAACCAATTTAATGTGGACGAAGAAAAGGGATCCTATTTCGTATACCCGACTGTCCTTAAAAATGTGACACACGACATGGACATCATGCAGGAAGAGACATTTGGCCCTGTAGCTCCAATCGTTCCATTCAAAACATTGGAAGAAGCAGTAGAGATTGCAAACAACACTCCATACGGACTGGCAGCTTACTTCTTCACAAACGACTACAAAACTGGGACCTACCTTCATGAAAACCTCAACTTCGGTATCATTGGCTGGAATGATGGTGCACCATCTGCAGCTCACGTACCATTCGGCGGCATGAAGGAGAGCGGACTCGGACGCGAAGGCGGCATTGAAGGTATCGAGCCATATTTGGAAACAAAATATGTTTCCATTGGCGGACTATAAGAAAAAGCGGAAATGGAAGAATCGCTTTTATTCACAGAAGAAAGGGTGTCTGGAAAATCAGTGAAAACTGATTTTCTATGACACCCTCTTCTTTTTCGCTATTATTGCTCTTCACAATATCAGGTACTGGCTCAGGAAGTATCTGTGCTATCCCTGTTGCACTTCCGCTTAGAAGACTCTCTGAAAAGGCCCCACTGTCCAACTTAACGGGGATACTGTCCGAAAAAGTGGAATACTAGCCAGTTTGACCAAGATACTAGCTGAAAAAAAGATATACTAGCCAGTTTGACCGAGATACTAGCCGAAAATAAGATATACTATCCACGTAAAAAAAATACTGTCCAATCAAGAGGATGCTATCCAAAAAAGCGTAATACTTTCTTTTATCTTTGAGGTTAGTCCGCTATTAGTGACTGTTTTTTGCGGAAATCATATAAGATGGGTATTTATTCCTGCTATTAGTAACCATTTTTAATGGAAGTCGAGGAGGATGGACATCTTTTCTCCACTAATTGTCCCGTTTTAACTGGGAACCACATAAGATGAGCATCTATCTTCAATCAAATGCGCCTTGGCGTATTTGCGCCCAGATTTTATCGAGCTCTGCTCGATAAATTTCCTCTGAAAATCTGTGGCATCCGCCGAGGCTTTAACTTTATTCAGCCGGGGTTTGAACCCCCACTGAATGGAATACCAATATGCTTTCATCTCACCACTTATTGAAGTGGGAGACTTCTGCTGAATGAAGTTAATCATGCACATTTTTAATGGAAACAGCAAAGGACGGGCACTAAGCCCGTCCCAACACTTATGCTTTTACCCAACTTCCTTCTACTGTCACGCCAGCATCTGCCAAAAGGTTTAAAACCGGGCATCTTCTTTCCACTTCGTTCTTTAATGCTTCTATTCTTTCTTCACTTTCTTCTGTGTGGATGACAACATTAAATTGTACAGATTGGAAATGAGGAGAAACTCCTTCTACTCCTTGAAGACCACGCAAATCCAATGTTCCTTCGTTCTTAAATTCAACACCTGAATAAGAAAAGTTCAATTCCTTAGAAATAAATGCAATCATAACGGAAGCGCAACTTGAAAGGCTAGCTAAAACCAGTTCAACCGGATTCGGCCCTTCATCTGTTCCCCCAAGTGTTTTCGGTTCATCAACGATGATTGGTTCAAAATCCCTAACCTTGATAGAAGTTTGTAATCCCTGTTGCCATTTTCCGCTTGTTTCTACCTTCATTAATTGAGCTGTTGCCATCTTTAATCCACTCCATCCTTTTTATTGAGCCCCTGATAAATATTTACTTAAATTCGCTGTAGCGAGTACCTTTTTGATCAACCAACTCCAACAATTGCAATTCTTCTTCTGTGATTGGAGAGAACTCTTCAAACTCCTCATGCTTTTCAACCACAAACCCTGTGTTTTCCGTAATCTCCTCAACTGAGCTGTTTGGAAACACAGAATAAAGGCGTAGACGTTGATCTTCTTCAGAACGTTTAAAAATCCCAAGCGGAGTTATGACATATTCTGTATTTCCCGCTGCCGTGATTACATCCAGCTTTTCTACAAAACTTCGCTTGTCATGGTTCGTTTTCCACAAAATTCCTCTTTTTACGGTAGGAAGCAACGCAGCACTTCCAGCACCGCCCGGCAACCGGACCTTCGGTTTATCAAAAGGACCAATCGCACTTAAATTCAAACGGCCGTAACCGTCAATTTGTGCTCCACTCAAAAAAGCAACATCAAGCGTACCACGTGCAGATAAATCGAAAATGTCGGATAGAGGGAAGTCTGAAACAGATCCTTCCCTTAAAACTGGATCTGCGCTGGAATAACTGGAAAAAGAACTTGGTTCCGCATCAACGCCGCCTGGTATACTTAAATAGACCGCCTTTTTTGCATGAAGCTTTTTCGCCAATTGAACAGCTACAGCTGGCATAGGAGAAGCAACTCCATGAAAAACCCGTTCTCCATCCTGAACGAGGCGAGCCATTGAGACAGTGATATAATCAGCTGCTTGTAAGTTAGACATGAATCTCAGCCTCCTTTAATTTTTCCAAATAGCTGTTCGGATCCTTCAAGTAGTCAATTACTGCTTCTTTATCAATGGAATAGGATGGTGCACAACTACCCGGTGCAGCCCCTTGTTCAGCCAGCACAACACTTTCTACAAGGAATCCCGGCACTTGTGGCCTGACAGTCCAGCTGTCCGAAGAAATGATTTTTTCAGCAGTAACGATCACCTTTTCCGCTGCTCTTACCATAATCAAATCTTCAAATACTGCCCCCTCAATGTAGGCATTTCCCTGTTCATCAGCAATGTTGACATGGATCACACTGTAATCCGGCCGAAGTGCAGGAACAACGGCAGTCTTTTTCCCTGTAAAAGGGCAATCAACATATTTAATCTGTCCGGTCAATTCAGGCAGTTCACTCCCCTGAAACCCGTTAATAGGCTGGAAAGGTACGCCGTAAATACTGGCACGCAATCCGGCAATAACACTCGCACATGCATGTTCATGAGCGACAATTTCTTGGTTCTGAACGCCTTTCCTATAGCTTTGAGCCAGACCAAACATTTCAAAACCAATATAACCACCATAAACAGACTTAAGGGATTTTTCTGTTGCCAGTAGGTCAACATCCAATGCACCAGCTGTTTTAATAACAGATAAATTTTTCTTTCCTTGACGAATCAGTTCTGTTACAAAAGCTACAGGTGAACGATGAAGCGCATTTCCGCCAAGTGCGAGCAACGCTCCGTCTGAAACGACGGAAGCTGCTTCTGACAAACTTATTTGTTTTGACATGAGCTATTCCTCCTTCTTTATGCGATAACAACACCATCTGGATCAAGTGAATGCAAGGTTTTCAATTCTTCCTCCGTGGGTTCCTCAATATATGACCAATCTTCGGCAATCCCAATAGGGAAGCTGCTATTCGCTTGAACATCTTCCAATGTGTAGCCTTTAAACAGGTGTAATAATGTCAATTTCCGTGTTTCATCGTCAAAGCCATACACTCCGATTTGGGTAATGACACGATATGGCCCTGTATTTGCAGGTAGTCCCGCTTCCGCCCGGCCATTAGGCCCATCCAAATAACCAGGGCTTGTTAAAAAGTCGAGCTTCTCAACAAATTTCCTCTTGTCCTGCCCCATGATGATAATTGTCCGTTCGCATAAGGAAGCGATGTCCGCTCCTCCGCCTGAACCCGGGAGCCTTACCTTCGGTTTCTCCCAGTCGCCAATAACAGTCGTATTTAAGTTCCCGTATTGATCAATCTGGGCTCCTCCTAGAAACCCGTATTGAATCCATCCTGCCTGTGCCAGGCTCATAACATAATCCATTGAGCCGACCGTCACACCATTCTCATACGTTAATGATTCACTTACCTGAATCGGAAGCCTGCCTGTCGGCCTACCTCCAACACCACCGCCCTCATAAACGAGCAATAAACCCGGTGCATGTGTGTTCAATGCGAGAACAGAAGCCAAGAGCGGCATTCCCGTACCAACATAAACTGCTGCATCCTTAGGCAAAAGTCGGGATGCTGCGATAATCATTTTCTCTGTATCGTTTGCCATGCTTATCCTCTCCTTTTTGCTACTTTCGGATATGGGGCCAATTTTTTTTCAATTCTTTCCAATTGTCTTAATACGCGAACCCCGCCGATTTTTTCTAAGTATTCATATTGATCCTTACTCTCGTGCACATACTCCTCCAAATATTCCTCTACCCCCTCTTCGCTTATAGAAGCGTCGAGCCAGATTTGCCAATGATCCTCATCAAAGGAATAAAGGCTTGGCACTTGGTTTGGATGAGAACCATACGGCACCTCCACAACTGCATCAACCACAAAATAAGGAATTTTTGTCAAATCAGGACGATTTGAAAATACTTCATCATGAACAATTTCTTCAGCAGTTATCAATACAAACTTAGCTGCATGGGCCAGTTCTATATCTTCTGCGATGTTTCCGTCAATTTGGCAGTTCCCGTATTTATCTACGCGATGGACATGAATGATGGCCACGTCCGGATAGCAGGCAGGAAGCAGTTCGACCGGTTCGTTTGTAAAAGGATCAATAATTGTTTTTGATCCGCTGTAATGCAGCGTATCCGTTCCTAGCGAAGACCTGGTCGGGTAAAAAGATAGCCCCTTCATGGCCGCTGTAAAACGCCATTGGAATCCTGCATTGGTTGTTTCCGACAGTACTTTTAGACGTCCAGATTCAACCGCTCTTCTAGTCGGAAGAGATAGTCCCCGAACTTCATCGGCAAACCCATACGAGACTTCCGCTTTCGTGATATTGCCTGCGGCAGCAAGCAACTGCCAATCATGTTGTGAACCTTTTGTTCCAATAGTTAGATTTCCAATTTTTTGACGGATGATTTCATGAACTGCTGCAATTGGGTTACGCACAGATCCCATTCCGCCAAAAACTATATAATCTCCTTCTTTTACACCGCGAGAAACCGCCTCTTGTAATGTAGTTCTCTTATCTTTTTTTGCAAAAGTTTTGTTATTCTTCCGATATTCTCTGATTTTATCAGGGTGCTCCCATCCGTAAAGCTTGGATGAGACTCCTTCTTTTACAATCGTTTGAGCCATTTACTTTCCTCCTCAATAAGTAAGTCCTATCTTTTATCCACAGCTCTTGCCGCGCGATCACCGATAAATTGAATTAACTGTACAAGCACAACCAGGATAATAACTGTTGCAATCATAACGTCATTTTGGAATCGATAGTATCCGAAGCGGATCGCCAAGTCTCCAATTCCTCCGCCTCCAACAATCCCAGCCATCGCTGAGTAGCTTAAAAGACTAATGACCGTTACCGTCAATCCTGCAATCATCCCGGACCTTGCTTCTGGCAACAGAACCTCTTTAATGATCAGCCAAGGGGAAGCACCGCATGATTCAGCCGCTTCAATTACGCCCTTGTCAATCTCCCGCAAAGACGTCTCAACGAGCCTAGCGTAAAAAGGAATAGCTGCTACAGTTAGTGATACACTCGCTGCTGCCGGTCCCATTGTTGTTCCCAAAATTAATTTCGTGAATGGGATCAGAACAACAAGCAAAATAATGAAAGGAATGGAACGGATAATATTGATAATGGTTCCTGCCACATTTTGCATGAAGCGGTTTTGCCAAAACATCCCTTCACTGGTTACAAAGAGGGCTATACCTAAAGGAACGCCGATGATAATGGCAAAGGCGACCGCAATGCCCATCATCCAAGAAGTTTCCACAAAAGCTTTTCCAAACTCATTGACCATCTCAGGCAACATCAGCGAGCACCTCCAATCGACTTGTTTGCTTCGTGATATAATCAATCGCCTTTTGGACATCTCGACGTGAGCCAATCAATTCAATAATGAGTGTTCCTAACGCACGATCCTGAATATAGGAAATCTGTCCGTGAAGAATATTGGCATTCACATTGAATTGTTTCAGTGTTTCGGAAATTACTGCCTCTTCAGCCGAATCTCCCTGGAAAACGACTTGTACAATCGGGCCTTTTCTTCCCTCAAGAAGTCTTTCAGGCAGCTCCAAAGAGTGAACCGTTTGGACGAATTGTTTGGATAGATCGGTCTTTGGGTTAGCAAAAATATCATATATGTCGCCAAGTTCAACCACTTTCCCATCTTCCATGACAGCCACCCGATGGCAAATATCCTGCACGACTTCCATTTCATGAGTAATCAGGACGATTGTAATGCCTAATGTCTCATTGATTTTCTTCAACAACTGTAAAATCGATTTTGTTGTCGTTGGATCCAGAGCCGAAGTCGCTTCATCACAAAGGAGAACCTTCGGGTCATTGGCCAAGGCTCTTGCGATACCGACCCGTTGTTTCTGTCCCCCAGAGAGCTGAGCTGGGTAATGCCCACTCCGGTCTGACAGCCCAACCATTTCTAACAACTTAGGAACCTTCTTTTTAATTTCTTCTTTCGTTTTCCCTGCGGCTTTCAAAGAGAAGGCCACGTTATCAAAAACCGTTTTGGAGCTGATCAAATGAAAGTGTTGGAAAATCATACCGATCTTCTGGCGCTCTTTCCTGACTTCATTGTCTGAAAGTGCCGTCAGATCTTTTCCATCAATCAAGACCTTGCCCTCCGTCGGCCTTTCTAATAAGTTTAAGCACCTTAGCAGAGTACTTTTACCAGCGCCACTGTAGCCAATGATGCCAAAGACTTCTCCCTGCCGGATGGTCAAACTTACTTCATCCACAGCTGCTACATTTTTGTAGCGCTTGGTGACCTGTTGAATATCGATCATTTATTGCCCTCCTTTTCTACTTGATACGGAGGTTTCACATATCCTTTTGCATTTTTATTTGTGTACTCTAAAAATTCATCAGACTTATAAGCTTTTTCCAGAGCTTTCGCAAAAGGTTTATCCTCATCCTCTTTTCTTACAGTCACATAGATCAAATAACCTTCTGGCGTCTTCTCAATTTCTACCGCTTCATCCAATTTCAATCCGGAAGCCAGTGCATAGTTCCCGTTAATGAAAGCAAAATCTGTATCTCCCAAGGAACGAGGTGTTTGTGCAGGGTCAATCGGCTTTATTTTTAAATTGAGCTTGTTTTTCACAATATCCTTTTCTGAAACAATAGTAGGATCCGCATCTTCGTCTACTTCAATCAACCCAAAGGACACAAGCATGTTCAGAGATCTTGCGAGATTGGTCGGGTCATTCGGCATTGTGATAGTTGATCCCTCTTTTATATCATCCAAAGACTTATGTTTTTCGGAATAAAGTGCGATTGGAGCGGTTGGAACTGCATATGACGCTACCAAATCCATATTATGGTCTTTATTGAATTGCTTTAGGTAGATGCTGTTTTGGTACAGGTTGGCGTCGATTTCCCCTTCATTCAGGGATATATTTGGCTGGATATAATCATTGAATTCAACAATTCTCACTTCATACCCATCCTTTTCAAGTATTGGGATGATTCCGTCTTTTAATTGGTCACTATATGGTCCTGCAGTAGCACCGATTACGATTTCTTTCTTTTCCTCGCTAGTAGCTGAATCGCTGCCGCAAGCTCCTAAAACGAATAAGCTAAAAAGTAAAGTGATATAAAGCAAAGTTTTTTTCATTTTCATTCTCCTCTGGTTCACTATGTGTCTTTTCAATACCTCAGATGATAGACTCTTTTTCTTTAAAACCGTGATATGATTTTTCTTCATTCCCCGAGTGATGTCATATCTATTGATTTGCTAGCTCTCTGCTTTCCGGATTGCCCGAAATGCATCAAGATAACAGCAGGAACAATCATTGTTAATTTTTCATATATGAATACTCAGAAATAAAGCGATTTGAGCCATGCAACCAAATTTGCTGCCCGCAAATATGGCAAATTCTACTTTTATCTGTTCCCACTCTCCTTTAATTTTTTTACCTTGTTCACAAATACGCATGTAAACAATCCAGTGAAATCAAAAAGCCTCCGGTTGTCCAGTCAGCCTACTGATTTATTGTTCGATATGCATCATGCCGGAAACCGCTTCTTTTCAATTCGGTTGATCTGGACGATTTTCCCTTCATGAACTGTAATCTGCAATTCACCAAAACGTAAATTGTTAAGTAATTCCTCAATCACTTTTAGCTTCTCATTGTCCACTTTTTCCTTGAGGCTCATTCCCCTCATCTCCTTTAAATGTTTTCCGATATAGAACAAAAGCGCAAGCGCCTGTTCAACGACGTACAGACTGAGCTGAAATGTGAAGACGGCGTTTAAGGGCGACAAGCGCTGGCCGCCGAATGTCGCCACGTCCTGTCGCCTCGCTTGCACTAGTACTTCCTGTACGTCGGAGCCGATGTTGACTTATCGTAGGAGGAAGCGCGAAGTCTGCTAGTCGATAGGCGCTGGAGTTGGACGCAGTACAATCTGATAAACAAGTTATACACAAGCATAGATTTTATAATTTCCTATATCACAAGAAAAAGACCCCTTAATAATAAGAGGTCTCCGCTTTTTAATAGTAGAAATCAAGCTTTGCCTCTTATCTATCAGATTTGTAAAAAAATCTGCTGGAATTGGCACCGTTTGAATAAAAAATATATCCAATGGTTGCCGAGGCTTCACAGGGCCAGTCCCTCCACCTCTCTGCATAAGAGCTATAAAAATATGAATTTTTGAATGTAAAACCTATTTTATTCGGTATGGAATGAATTGTCAACCATATTTTCGCGATTCTTCAAATTAGAAGATGAACTATGATGTCATCAGGATTTATCATCAAAATTTCCCATTAGACTTTCAGCAATATCCCCTACAATTGGAACCTTGATACGTTCTTTTTGGTAGGCTTTAATCAACAGCACAATCCATAACACGAAGGTCGTCAAAGAAATCAGTGCCTTCAATAACCAGCCGACAAACGGAACATAGCCGACCCCCATCCCAATAATCGACAGCGACAGAAAGAGAACAACTGACTGCGTGGCATGGAATTTTACAAAAGTACTTTTCTTTTCTATTACAAAAAAGATGATGCCAGTGACAAACGTTCCAAGATAGCATAACAACCCAGCAATATTTTCATCCAGACCAGTAGATGACTTTACTTCATTTCCACTTGATTCAATATCATGTTTATCGTCCATTTCTTCCCTCCTTTCATAGCTTTTAGTGTAACAAATCAAACATTACATAAGGAAGGAATAAACTTAATTTTCTTATTTTTATTATTTTAAAGAAGCAGTCAAAAGGCACACCACAGTTGGTGTACCTTTAACGACTTAGGAAGCTTGAACCTGCTTGCCTGTCTTATGAATTTTCATGGAAGCGATGATGATAATGAACAAAAGGACAACCTGTGGGATGATCACTTCCAAAGAAGGATAAAATCCGATCAAATTTATCGCCGGCAACGAATTGACCTGTGTTGCACTTATATGATCAGTTAGTTGAAGAGCATGTATGCTCACTCCCAGTATTTTAAAGGCCAAAAAGTAAATCAAAATGGTTGCTGCCTTAAAAAATGGACCAAGTGCAATTTTAGCGCTGTATTTAATCAATAAAAACGCGAAAACTGTAAGTATAGCAGCTGCTATGCCAATACCAGCAGCTAATTCCCCTGTTCCTATAGAAGGAGCCATCCCCATATAGAAAATGATTGTTTCCGCCCCTTCACGAAAAATGGCCAGGAAGCTGATAAAGGACATTGAGATAATGCTGCCAGTTGAAAGTGCTGTACCCATTTGCTTTTCAATGAAGTGATTCCAGGCCTGGATGTTGGACTTTTGATGAAGCCAAATGCCGACACCGATCATCATGATGACTGCGATGATTCCAGTAATTCCTTCGATGACTTCCCTATTTGCACCTTGCGCTGCGGCTGTAAACATGACATTGATCAAAAGGGCAGCACACGCACTCAAAGCAATCCCAAGCAGGGCACCTATCCAAATCCACTTTTGGTATTGGCGTGCATTGGCTTTTCTTAAAAAGGAAATCAAAGCAGTGACAATCAAAAGGGCTTCCAATCCTTCTCGAAGCAGAATTAATGCTGCGTCCCAGATTGTGTAATGGCTCTTTTCCTGAAGCTGAAGAATCGCCTGCTTGTAGGAGTCGATTTTACTTTGTTGTTCTTTCAAATCGACTTTTGAGGAAGAAAGTTTACCTGCAATAACTGGAATATCACTTTCCAGCTTAGTGTAAAGCCCACCGTTCCTTGTGCGGACTTCTCCTTCAACAGACGGCCAAACGCTCAAAAATTCCTGTAAGGATGACACGGCCTGTCCAACTTGTTTCTTTTCTATCGCCTTATCAGCTTTTTCAAGCAAATCAATCAATGTCTGCAAAGAATACCCTTCGTCCTTTGCCTTCATTTCCTTACCTGCGGCAAATTCAGTAAATGCATCTGAGATCGTGCTTACCATCTCCCGCATTTGTCCAAAATCCTTCTCTTCCTGTGTTAACGCAATTCGCAATAGTCCCATCTGCGTTTCAATTTTTCCATAATAAGCAATGCTCTGCTCACGGATGATGCTCTCCTTTTTATTCCACTTTGATAAAAGCTTTTTATATTCGGCATCAGCCTTTACAGCATCTTCGTTTTTGACTGCATTTTTCAAGTCAGTCATTATTGGGGAAAATATAGTTTTGATTTCTTCCCGCTGTGCTTCCACATCGACAGGATTTTGTTCTTTTTCCAATGCAACAAGAGCATGTGACAAATCAGATAAAGCTGTCAGCGTCGCTTCCTTATCCTCTTTCTCTACAGCAACATTCATATTTTTTATCGCTTTATCCACTTCTTTTACTGTTTTGCTGGCTGAAGGGGCCGCTTGCTCCCATTCTGCATTCATCTGGCTAGTAAGCTCCTTTGTATGATCCCATTCGTCAGCCTTTGTTTTCATCATGGTATCCCCGATTAAAATAAATAACTGACTGTAGCTTTCCTTGGCAGAAACAAGCTGGATAGGAGAAAGAATTAAGATGATAAAACTAAAAAACACAATTACCTTTTTCATACATTAACCTCCCACTATCCGAACAATTCCGCTCCAAGATAGCTTCCTTTTTTTACGCCGGGGAAACAAGCAAACAGCGCACTTCCTCGGTGCGTGATGTATTCGTTTAATTTATCAATCCTGCCGAAGCTGTTTTGTATATTAATGAACTGTCGCGGGTCCTTTTGAAAAGAAATAAACAGTAATCCAGCATCAAAAGTACCTGTTTTACGGTCAATCCCATCAGAATAGGAAAAAGAACGCCTTAATATGCGATCCTTTACCTGCCTTGCCAAATAAACATGGGAATTAGCAGGTATCACGGGTTTTCCGTTTTCCACCCTTTCCAGCTCCAAATCTTCCATTTCATCCGTTTTTCCTAACGGAGCTCCACTGTCGCGGTGACGGCCAAAAGTTTCCTCCTGGGCACTCAAAGCAGTGCGGTCCCATGTTTCCAAATGCATTTGAATCCTTCTTACTGCCATATAAGTGCCGCCGGATAGCCATTTTGATTCACCTGGCTGTACCCAGACATACTGATTCATCTCTTTAACATCATCCACATTCGGGTTGCCCGTGCCGTCCTTAAAGGCAAATAGATTTCGAGGCGTCTGGCTCTTCTTGCCTCTCATTTCATATGAGTTGAAACCAGTTTGCGACCAGTGCATCGTCACTTTGCCGCGCGCCGTACGAACAAGGTTTCTGACAGCATGGAAAGCGACCTGCGGATCATCCGCGCAGGCTTGAATGCATATATCTCCTCCGACATATGCGGGATCCAACTGATCCTTCGGAAAATGCGGCAAATCTTTGAGCGTATCTGGTTTCATGTGCTGCAGTCTAAGCTCTTTTTTCTCAAAAAGACTTGGCCCCACCCCAAAGGTCAATGTAAGATGAGAAGCATCAAGGCCGGTTGCCTCACCAGTATCAGACGGCGGCATGAGTGTGTTTGAACTATACGGCTCAACAAGCCGTCCATTCATCAACTCTACACTTTGATCCGTCCAAACCTTGAATAGCTCTTTCAATTCAGCTTTCGATTTCGCCGTACAATGAAGAGCTACAAAATATACATGTTTAGGGTCTTTAGTCAAAATGCCAGATTGGTGTTTTCCATAGAAATTGACCTTTTTTGCGGCTCTCGCATCATCATCAACGAATGAACTCTCGCCCAAGGCCGTCAAAACCTGCGGAAGACCAGATGCACTGATCATGACACCTGCTCCGCCGATTCCCGCGATTTTCAGCATATCGCGGCGAGAGATTTCTTTCTGAAAAAAGGATTTCTCTTCCTGCTTGCTCATTTTTCTCACTCCACAACAATTGCCATTTGGCTTAAAGGTTCCCCAAGATGATCGACTGCTTCTGACAGTTCTTTTGTATCCTCTGCAGACAATTTTTCAAAAGACACAAAACCATTTTTGTCTTTATATTGATCAAGCAAGCTATTCAATGTCGAGAAATTACCTTGCAATGATTTTGCAAGATCTGTATCTTTTTCTTGCAGCTTCGCTTTGAAAATATCAAAAATCTTTTCCGCGCCTTCCACATTCGCTTTAAAATCATACAAATCTGTATGGGAATAAATTTCTTCTTCACCACTAATTTTTGATGTAGAAACTTCATTTAAAAGATCGACCGCTCCAGTGATCATCAAATCGGGGGTGACTTCAACCGTTTCCACTTTTGCACGAAGTTCTTTGACGTCATTCAACAATTGATCAGCTGTTTCCTCGTATCCTTTTGTTGTTCCTTCCACCCAAAGACCATATTCGATTTTGTGATAGCCAGACCACTCTTCTTTGCCTTGCCCTTCTTCCTCAATGTCTGCAAGACGGGCATCGATTCGTGGATCTAGGTCTCCGAAGCTTTCAGCAATCGGTTCAGAGCGTTCAAAGTACATCCTGGCAGGCGCGTACAATTCCTTAGCCTTTTCAACATCTCCAGCTTTCACCGCATCAACAAACTTTTCCGTTTCAATGACGAACTGATCAAGCTGGTCCAGTGCAAATTGCTTATAGCTTTCCGTTTCCTTACTAAGAGAGTTTTCTGCCACTGCCTCTTCCCCTGCATTAGCATCTTCCTTTTCTTTTGCCGTCCCACATCCTGCCATCAAGCTTGCAGAACAAAACATAAAAAGAGCAGACTTCAATATTTTTTTCATTTAGGAACGCCTCACACTAATAGATTTATAGATGATGTTCGAAAAATCATCAAATGGCGGCAAGCCTCTTTTTTGGCTCGTTTCTGCCCTGTTAAAAATAAGCAGTCCAGCCCTTCTTGCTTCTGATTTGACAACTTTTTGAGCACACACATATATGTTTTTTTACTTTTATAATGATAATCACTCTCATTTATGTTGTCAATTACAATTTTTTCTATTGGTTAAATTTTTGAATAGCTTTCATGATTAGGGGAAAAATATCTCAACCATTTATTGTGAACAAGGACGGAAAACGCTTAATCATGTTATAATTCTATGAATTACTTTTATTAAAGGAGGGCTCTGGGGAAAATGAATTCATGGATCAATATAAAAGACGGTGTGGTTCCTTCCGTATGTTCTTTGGACTGCCCTGATCAATGCGGACTGCTTATCCATAAAAAAGACGGAAAAATTGTAAAAGTCGCTGGAGATCCCAATCACCCTGTGACAAAGGGTAGCATTTGCAATAAGGTGCGTAATATGGCGGAACGTCTGTATGATTCAAACCGTTTGAAAACGCCTTTAAAACGAGTAGGTCCTAAAGGTGCAGCCAAATTCAAACCAATTACTTGGGATGAAGCAATCCAAACGATTGTGGATCACTGGAAACAGTTGATTTCTGAAAAAGGGGCAGAGTCCATCCTGCCATACAGCTTTTACGGAAACATGGGTAAGATCCACTCTGAAGGAATGGATCGGCGTTTCTTCAACCGCCTTGGCGCCAGCCAGCTTGAACAGACCATCTGTTCTTCAGCCGGGAGCGTTGGTTATAGCTATACAATGGGTGGGGGATTTGGAACCGATCCTGAGGATATGCCTGAAACCAAGCTGTTCATATTTTGGGGAATCAATGCTGCCAGCACAAACATGCACCAGGTGATGATTACACAAAAGGCACGGAAAAATGGCGCAAAGCTCGTTGTCATCGACGTTCATAAAAATCAGACCGGACGTATGGCGGATTGGTTCATTCCTATCCTTCCAGGAACAGACAGTGCTCTTGCACTCGGAATCATGCATATTTTATTTGAAGAAAAAATGGTGGACCGTGAGTTTTTAAAGGAATATACAGTCGGTTATGAAGAACTTGAAAATCATGTAAAGTCTTATGATCCCCAAATAGTGTCGGAGATTACCGGAGTACCCGTTGATGATATTTATAAACTCGCACGCATGTATGGCAGAATTTCACCTTCCATGATTCGTATAGGCAACGGCTTGCAGCATCATGACAATGGTGGAATGATTGTCCGCACCATCTCCTGCCTCCCTGCCCTCACAGGCCAATGGCAATTAAAAGGCGGCGGGGCTATTAAATCGAACAGCGGATACTTGGCCTTTAATACAAGGGCTTTGCAACGGCCAGAGCTTCGAAAAAAACAGGACAGAACAATTAATATGATTCAATTGGCCGACGCTCTTCACGAATCGGAGCAGCCGATCCGTTCACTTTTCGTATATTGCAGCAATCCTGCCGTTGTTGCTCCAAATGCGGGGAAAGTCCGCGAGGGTTTGGAGAGAGATGACCTTTTTACAGTGGTGCATGATCTTTTCCTTACAGAAACAGCCAAATATGCAGATATTGTCTTACCTGCAACCTCATCCTATGAAAATACTGATTTTTATACTTCCTATTGGCATCAATATCTCCACTTGCAGGAGCCAGTCATTCCACCTTATGGAGAGAGCAAGTCAAATACCGATGTTTTCAGATTGCTTTCGAAAGCAATGGGTTTTGATGAGCCTGAGCTGAAAGATAGCGATGAAGAACTGATCGAGCAGGCCATGAGGAACGTAAAGAATCCTTACTTCCCTGATATCAATCTTGATCAGCTGAAGAAGGAGCGATTTGTTAAAGCAAAAAATACAGACGAGTACTGGAAAAATTTAAACACACCAAGCGGCAAAATTGAACTATATTCAAAACAAATGGAGCTTGCCGGATACCCTGCTCTTCCAACGCACATACCGCTTGTGGAGGACAATGATTACCCATTCCTGTTTGTCCCTGGGCCAAATCACAACTTTTTAAACTCCACATTTTCAAATAATGAAAAGCATGTAAAGCTTGAAAAAGCTCCCCAATTATTTATGAATAGCTTGGATGCTGAAAGACTTGGAATTGAAGATGGCTCGTTGGTCCGCATATGGAATGAGCGAGGGGAATGTGAAATGACCGTCTCTGTCGGAGAGCAGGTCCTGCCTAATGTTGTCGTCAGCCAAGGGCTCTGGTCCGATCAATTCGGGAACAAACATCTCGTCAATGCCCTTACTCCTGACAGGGTAGCTGATATGGGAGGCGGTGCGGTATTTTTCTCAGGAAAAGTAAACGTGGAGTTCGTAAAGAAAACTTCTCCAGAAGCTGATACAACCAATTAAAAAGGTTAAGCGGAGACTTATGATGTTCAAGGGTCTCCGCTTTTTTTCTCATTTATTCTTCGTGGCTGAGTTGCCAGCCAATGCCGAACTTATCCGTCACTTTACCATAGCATTTGCTAAAGAACGTTTCCTGAAGCTCCATTTCGACTGTACCGCCTTCACTTAATTTATGAAAAACGGACTTTACATCATCCATATTCTTACTGACAAAAGCAAGTGTGATATTGTTCCCATTTTCTACTTCATTCCCCGGGAAAGTATCCGAGAACATCACATTGCTTCCTTCAATATTCAACCTTGCATGAATAACTCTGTCTTTGGCTTCTTCAGGAACTGGGTGCTCGGGATTCGATGGAGCATCTCCGAATGTCATAATATGCGGTGTTTCGGTTTGAAATGCCTCAGCATAAAATTCCACCGCTTCCCTGCAATTTCCATTAAACATAAGATAAACATCAACAGCCACATGAACCACTCCTTTTCATTTGTTAGTCAAATTATATACCATTCATTTTCTCTGCACAAAAAAGAACCTGTCCAAATTGAAAATATAATATGGCCCTTACATTCGGCTGGATGCCAAGGCCTTCATATTAATTTGGATAGCTTTGACTTCCGATCATTCAGCTATGCATCAATGGACAGGTTACCAAGAGCACTTGGTATTTCCATTAGACTTTCTTAGGTAAGAACGCTGTCTTTCTCCCTGCTTATCCGCTCCTTTTGTTCGACAATGCCTACAGCTGAAAAACCTTTGCATTGTTGAGTAAACTCATCAAACATTCCCAGCCTTATCTGAAGCTCATTTTCGTGCACCTTAGAATTGCTGTCTGCTTTCAATCAAATGCGCCTTGGCGTATTTGCGCCCAGATTTTATCGAGCTCCGCTCGATAAATTCCCTCTAAAAATGTGGCATCCGCCGGAGGCTTTAACTTTATTCAGCCGGGGTTTGAACCCCACTGAATGGAATACCAATAGGCATTCATCTCACCACTTACTGAAGTGGGAGACTTCTGCTGAATGAAGTTTAATAACTGTGTCTTCCGAGAATCCTAGCTTCACGATTCAGAGTTCACACCCTACACTGCCGGGGTACACAAAAAGGCGAAAGAAAACAAACTGTTTCCTTTCGCCTAGTTTACACTGATTTATTTCTCTTCAGCAGATGAAGCTTTTCCTGTTCCAGGTTTTCCGTAAGTATATTGGCTCGGGTCTACTGGAGTCCAGTCCTTGTTAGGTGTATAGAATCTCAATAAATCACCGTACATTACTTTATCTGACAGTTGAAGATCACGGATGACAGATTCATTGATTTCCAGCATTTCTTTCGTTGGTTCTTCAATCTTTTCTTTCGTCTTAGTATCGTAATATACACCATCGACTTTGCTGAATTTCTCAGTCATAAAGTCACCATTCCTAAATGGTACATATGCTTTATGGTCTTTTGAAAATAAATCGGTTCCCATTTGAATATAATCTTGGGCTTTGTTACCTTGCAAGTGAAGCAATGTCGGCACGACATCGATTTGGCCAGCGTATTCATGGTTCACACCTTGACCTTTTACACCAGGCACTCTGATCATTAATGGTACACGCTGCAATTCAGCATGTTTCAACGGAGTGATTTCTTCTCCAATCAGTTCCTCCATTGCACGGTTATGGTTATCGGAAATACCGTAGTGGTCCCCATAAAAGAGGATGACAGAATCATCGTATAAACCTTCTGCCTTCAAATCGTTTACGAACTGCTCCAAAGCTTCATCCAAATAACGGGCTGTTTGGAAATATCTATCCACTGAAGCATCTCCCGTTTCAGCAGGTGCAATCGTTGCATCCTTTTCATCAAGCAAGTAAGGATGGTGATGCGTCACCGAAATGAGGTGCGCATAAAACGGCTGCTTCAACGATTTTAGCATCGGAATGGATTCTTCGAAAAACGGCTTATCTTTTAAACCGTAGCCAATGACATTCTCATCGGACATATCATAATAGCTTGCATCAAAGAATTCGTCTACACCGAACTCTTTATATATTTCATCACGGTTCCAGAAAGATTTATAGTCACCATGCAGTACTGCAGTTGTATATCCCTGTTGGTGTAAAATCGCAGGTAATGCCTGGTACGTATTATTCCCTTTCATCACAAACGCAGATCCTTGCGGCAATCCATATAATGAATTGTCCATAATTAACTCTGCATCAGCTGTTTTCCCCTGCTCAGTTTGGTGGAAAAAGTTATCAAAATACGTAAAGTCAGAGTCACGCACCAATGAATTCAGAAAAGGAGTGACCTCTTCCCCATGCAGCTTGTAATCTATCAAAAAGGTTTGGAAAGATTCCAAATGGATTTTAATAATATTTTTCCCTTTGGCTTTGCCGAAGTATTCGGGATTTGGCTGGGCATACTTGGCCTTCGTATAGTTCTCGACTTCCGTCATATCGTCGCTCGATGCCATTACCCGCTGCTTGGAAGATTTAATACTCTGAACAGCATCATAAATGGTAAAGTTATAGGCTCCAAGATATTTAACAATATAATTTCGATCAAAAGTTCGCTGCAATAACTGTGGACGGTCAATCTCAGCAAGTCCTAGATTCACAACGAATAAAACAACACCTGAAGTCAAAACGATCAAAGGCTTGCGAATCTTGATACGATCCGTAGACCAATTTCCCTTTGCCTTAATAAAAAAGACGACCATGATGATGATATCCAGCGCATAAAAAATATCATGCCAAGCCACCAGATTGGCGATGCTTCCCCCAAGGCTCCCAAAATTGCTTGTTTGGGTCAAAGTTGGGATTGTTATAAAATCGCTGTTAAAGCGATAAAAAACAACATTGGCATACAGTAAGAAGCTTAGCGCAGAATATATGGAAATCAGCCATACACCAATGCGCTTACCTTTCGCAAATAAGGCTAGGCCTAGAAAAATCAGCGCGGAGTTCAGCGGGTTAAAGAACAGCAGGAACTGCTGCATTACATTTTTTACTCCCAGGTTAAATTCAGTTTGATAGATAATATACGTTTTAATCCAGAAGAAAAGCACCATTACTGTAAAAAAGCCCGTTTTTGTACTCAAGAATTTCTTCATTGATCTCACCTCAAATATTTTAGGGCTGTCAAATTACAAAAAATAACCCAAAACAGAGAATCAAACATCCTGCCTTGGAGTTTTAACTGGTTCATTTCACTTTATATGAAACTCATCATTGAAAATTGATACTTAACTATTAAACCACATGTTGGCCAATCAGTAAACCCAAAAGATAAAGTGCAAGCGCTGTTATATAAAATAAATTTGTGAAATTGTGGGGAAAGAACGGGAAAACTGCTGTAAGCCAGCAAAGAAAAAGCCGACTCATCGCTGTATGTACCATATGAGAGAATGTCGAACTTTTCTTGTTAATAAATCTCCACTTTTTTGGATCATAACGACCGTGAGTAAAAACATCTTCAATCAAATGCGCCTTGGCGTATTTGCGCCCAGATTTTATCGAGCTCCGCTCGAAAAATTCCCTCTGAAAATCTGTGGCATCCGCCGGAGGCTTTAACTTTATTCAGCCGGGGTTTGAACCCCCCTTGAATGGAATACCAACATGCATTCATCTCTCCACTTTCAGAAGTGGGAGACTTCTGCTGAATGAAGTTAAAAGTACCCGTGACGTTCCTAGTCACAGTTCTAAGGTGGAGTGAGCCGTTTCTCCCTTTTCATGAGAAAAAAACTGAATAACAAAAGGCATGTTCAAAGCTTACGTACTTTGACCATGCCCCCGGTTCAATGTGTATATCATTTCTTTTTTATAGTAATTGTCCACGCAGCCTCACTAAGCAGTTCAAAATTGGTGACTTCATACCCAGATTCAGCCGCCCAGCGCGGAATGCTTTCTGTCGCTTGTGTACAGTCAAAATTGATGACCAACTCATCTCCTGCTGAAATTTTCTCGATTGCCTCTTTTGCTTCCACTAACGGAAATGGGCAAACCTGGCCCATTACATCCAAAGTTGTTGTCATTTGAAACCCTCCTATGCGGTTACAGTTGTATCGGATACAACTGTATTCTTTTTGTTTTTTGGGCGGACAAAGACAAAATACGATGCCGTCCACGTTCCTAAAATGATAAATAATAAAGAAACCCAGCCTTGCCATGTCATCATAGCAGTCATGACCAAACCATTTCCGATGGAGCATCCGCCAGCAAGGCTTGCACCGAATCCCATCAAGTTACCGCCGATGAAACTGGATATTCCTGTTTTTACATCAGGCATTCTGAAACGGAATTCCCTGCTTCCTTTGGCTGCAGTAAAAGAGCCCAAAAATATCCCTAGAACAAGAAACACGCCCCAGTTAATATATTCCTGATTACCACTCACAAGAAATTGAAGAATATTAGCGGAGGGAGTTGTAATTCCCAAACCAGCCATTCTTCCAGTCGCTTCACTAAGCGGCCATGCCAAAATGGCAATTCCTCCGACAAGAAGAGCTGTAAAAAATGGATGCCAACGTTTTTCAAAAAGCAAATGGCTCAACCCTGTTCGTTTAGACTTCATTGTCGGAATGGAAATTTTAGGTTTCTTCAATTCCCTTACAATGAGCCAAAGGACAATCGCAATAAATACAACGATATAGACCCAAACAGAAATTCCAGTCGATTCTGCAATGGAATTGGTGGATATTTTTACAGACTTCATCGATTGATCAACCGGAACCAAGACTCCTGACTTCATCACAGCGCTCATAAACATATACCCGAACAAAGCAATCCAACTACCGAGTAGCCCCTCTCCTGCACGGTACCATGTTCCTGTCGCACAACCTCCGGCAAACACAATTCCAATTCCAAAAATAAAAGATCCAATGATGGTGGCCACCCAGGAAAATTCCCCTGCCACAAATTCAATAGCTCCGAATTGGATTAATGTATAAACACCGATGCTTTGAACAGCAATGGCGATCAATAACGCATAAAACATGCGGTAATCTTTAGCGATATACATATCACGGAATCCGCCTGTTAAACAAAAACGACCCCTCTGCATGACAAAACCGAGCAGCGCTCCGCACAAAAGACCCGTGACAATCATTTGAAACATCCCTTTATCCTCTCCTTTTTAAAACACAGTAATCACATTGGTTTTATAATATAATTGTAAATGTTTCATATACCATCGTCAAGAGAGTAATTTTCTTGTAAATATAAATGGTAAAATGTATTAGACAATTTGGTGTTATTCAAACTTGGCGGTGCTTACGTTTAACCGTGGAATCCGGTTGCGTCCAAACTATCGGGTACAATCGAAAATGGGCTGTTATACTTATTGTTGCAGTCAGTTCGGGCATAAAGAGAATCAGAAATCAAATTCGCCTTGGCGTATTTGCGCCCAGATTTTATCGAGCTCCGCTCGATAAATTTCCTTTGAAAATCTTTGGCATCCGCCGGAGGCTTTAACTTTATTCAGCCGGGGTTTGAACCTCTATTGAATGGAATAGCAATATGCATTCATCTCACCACTTACAGAAGTGGGAGACTTCTGATGAATGAAGTTAACAGTGTCCCAAGACTTTTACAATTATTGGAATACCATCAGAAATCCTTCCCACTTTTACAAACTCGTCAAATGATGGAGGTACATATGAAATACGAAGTGATACTGTTCGACATGGATGATACCCTGTTTGACTTCAGACTTTCAGAAGAAGAGGCACTGCAAAAAACATTTTTGGAATTTGGTATGCCGAAAGGTGTGTCGGATTATCGTACAAGTTATAGGGAAATCAGCTCCATATTATGGGGGGAGCTAGAACAAGGAATGATCATGTTGTCCGAACTGAAGGTAGAAAGATTTAGGAGGCTTTTTTTGAAGCATGGGCTCGAAGTAGATGCCAAAGAATTCGGAAACAGATACTTAGAAAACTTAGGTAAAGGGTTCCATCTTAAGCCGGGTGCAGAGAAACTATGCAAAAATCTTTCGGATTACCGCCTAGCTGTTTTATCAAATGGATTTCACACTGTCCAAGAGTCCCGAATCAAAAAATCGGCTCTTAACAATACATTCGTGGATTTAATTACGTCCGAAAGAGCCGGCTACCAAAAACCTGACTCAAGGATTTTTGATTATGCATTTTCCAAACTCCAAATTGAAGACAAGGACCGAGTGTTAATTGTTGGTGATTCTTTGACTTCTGATATTAAAGGAGGAGTAAACTACGGAATTGACACATGCTGGTTCAATCCCGATCACCGAAAAAATTGTACTGATGTTCTGCCGACCTATGAAATTCAGGAATTGACAGATCTTCAAAAAATATTGTCTAAAAGTAAGTGTAAAGAAAATTTTATTGATTGAAGAACGAAAAAAGGAAAAGGTGAAAAACGGCATTAAAAATGAGTATCTCCTTCAATCAAATGCGCCTTGGCGTATTTGCGCCCAGAATTTATCGAGCTCCGCTCGATAAATTCCTCTGAAAATCTGTGGCATCCGCCTGAGGCTTTAACTTTATTCAGTTGGGGTTTGCCTCCCACTGAGTCGAATACCAATAGGCATTCATCTCACCACTTACAGAAGTGGGAGACTTCTGCTGAATGAAGTTAAAGCAAAAGAAGCAGTTGAACGGGATGCCGCACCATATACCTCTTGATGCTTTTAAAAAAACTAAACAAAATAATCAATAAAAATGAGTGCAGAGAAAGCTCTCTACACTCATTTTTTATTCCATTTTTTGTGAAGGTAGGTAAACTCGAACACTATGCGTTCGTCTTTAAATTCTTTAAAACATTATATCCAAAACAGAAAACCCCCAGCACAGTAATGGCTCCGCCCAGCGTTGCAACCGGAAAGAAGACCGGACTGACTCCTAAAATGGCAAGTGCAATGCTGATCATCATGACAGGCAGCCCGATATTATGAAGCCAAAAATGGGCTTTGGCGGAGGATGTCAATGTTAAATGTGGAAATAACAAATATAAAATTCCGGCAATTGCAAACGACATCCAGCCAAGCAGATTCATATGCACATGGACCGTGGACAAGGCGAACACATGAGTAAATGACATGTAAAGCCCCAAGGAAATGGCTATGAGGAAATACACAACAGCAATCTTGATCAGTCTGACCCCCATAAAACCCCCCCTAATCTCTTTATCATTAATAAATATATGAGGAGGGCATATCGAATATGCGTTGGCTGAATAATAAATTTCTCTTAAGCTAACCTCCAAGTCTTCGAACCCCGTCCCTGATTTTCGCTTTATACTTTTCAAGAAAAAAATAAATATTGAGTGGCTTTTTTTTCTTTGGTTGGTACACTTTCACAAAAACTCGCTGTCTCTTTCTGCATAATTTCAGGTCTGTATTTCGCCCTCCAATCTTAGCATTTATGAGCATCGGCTTTACAAACTGATGGAAATTCAAACAAGAAACGCTTAAATTTATATCCCAGCAGCCTTTAAACAGCTTTTGAAGATCAGAGAACTTCCCCTTAAATATCAAGGTGTTTGGATTCTCCCAACTGACCGATAGCGGAGCATACAAATCTTCCATTTCTTTTCGTCTCCGAAACTGCAAAAAAAGGATGATCTTATCGTGGAAAAGCGGCTCAATTTCTTTAAAGTGGACCCGGCCTTCGACTTTAATACCTGTTTCTTCATCAAATACAACATTAGTCATTTCCGCTCTGAGGCCTTCAAGATAAATCCTTTGTTTGCTTTGTTTTCTTGCCTCCTCAAAAATGACCTTCCATCTCTCTTCCAGCTTTTTATTCCCAAACCTTTTGGTTATCTTTTTTGCTTCTCTGCTTAAAGCACTCCTTTTCTCTTTATTTAAGAAAAGATCAATCATAGCATCAGCTAAACCTTTTATATCCCCAGGATCAATTAGCAGGCCATTTTTTTCATGTGTGATGATATCAGTCGGTCCATATTTGCAGGCATAACAAATGACGGGCGTTCCAACACTCATGCTTTCAACAATGGACATGCCGAATGCTTCGGATTTGGATGTCATTAATGAAAAAGCTGCCCTTTGGAAAGTAGTATCTACATCATAGGTAAAACCTTTTATAAAAACATGATTTTCCAGCCTTAACCTGCTAATCAGCCTTCTGTACCTATCTTCTTCCCTTCCAAATCCCCAAATCTCAAGCTTCGCCTTTGCCACTTTTTTGACCACTCTTTTAAATGCTTTAATTGCATGAGGAATTTGCTTGATTCCTTCATAGCGAACAAGCATGACCGCGGTGTACGGGTCATGCTCTTCCGTATTTTTGCTCGGCATTAAAGCTGGGTGACCGGCCGTATGTATCGTGGATCTCCGACCAAAGCGGCTGGCAATATCTTCCGCTTGGCTATCCGTTAAAGTTACAACTGCATCAAGCTGATTCAAGCGATTAAATAATAATTCATTTCTTTTTACAAGGGGACTCCCATATTGATACGGTGACTGCAGATGATTACTGTGTAAAACTGCTACTTTAACCGCCTTAGTATCCTCGATTCCCATGAGTATTCTGTCCGTAAAGCGGCTATCGGACAACAAAATCGTTTCCCTGTTCTTAAAAATCGATTCAACAAAATGCCGACGATAGCCTTTTACCGTTTTAAACGACTTGATTTCGCTGCCATTCTGATCCAAAAGAGTATATCTCCCATACAGAAAACACCTTTCAAAAAAACGCCGTCCATCTTTGGTAAGCAATAATTCCTTTATTACTTTCCCATTCTTTTTATCAAACTGCGTCACTTTCCTTGGTCGCCCCTCAAAGTCAAACAGCACACGTTGGTAAATCGAATCATCTTGAAAAACTGTCTGTGTCAATTCACCCGTCTTCTCGATTTCCGACTGATTCATCAGAAATTCGTACACATTGTAATGCTTGATTTTATCATTCCAAAGTCTGATATCTTTATAATGTTTTATCACTTGATCATAATCTGGATTAAAATCAAAAGTGATCAATCCAATATCATCATAGAGTCGGCTTAACTTGTTAGCTCGCTGGATGGCTGCCCTCGTCAGCCCACCCCTTACTTTTTCAATCGAATGCAGCATAAAATACACGGCACAATCATTCAAAGCACTTCACCCTTCTATTTTCTTTTTATAGGCATGGACAAATAAAGACATGATTAAACAATTTGGAGCGAAATCACATCGAAAACGTGGCTGCTCTTATATTTAGTCCTCATGTGCTATCATAAAGTCATCTAAATTAAAGGAGTGACTAGATTGTTAGAAGTACTCCCTGTCATCGTTCCAGTCAAATCTTCTTTAAAAAGTATTAATTTTTATTTACTTAAAGCTGATCAGTCCCTGTTATTGATTGATGCTGGTTTAAATAATGACGATTGCTGGGACGCTTTGAACAATACATTAAGTAACAATGGATTTGACATAAGTGACATCACCCATATTTTCCTGACGCATCATCATATCGACCACGTTGGACTCGTAAACAGAGTAGTTTCGGCTAACCCAATTCCAGTATTCGCCCACCCCCTCTCTTTTCCTCGATTAAAAAGAGAGCCAGAATTTATACAAATGAGGATTGAGTTCTTTGACCAACTATACAGAGAAATGGGATGCGGAGAGGCTGGCAAGAAACAGGTGGAACATCTAAGGAGAGCGGCGGAAGTAAACCAGTCGCAAAAAATCGAATGTGGGCTGTATGAATTAACCGCTGGAGCCTTTGAAAATTTCAAAGTGATTGAAGTACCTGGTCATGCGCCTGATCAAATGGCGCTCTATAATCCGGATACACAGCAGCTTTTTGCTGGCGATCTCCTGATCAACCATATTTCTAGCAATGCCCTCGTTGAGCCTGACGAAAATGGAAATAGAATCCAGTCACTCTCCCTTCATTTGGAATCAATGAAGAAATGCTTGGGACTCCATATCGACACCGTTTTCTCAGGGCATGGCACGGTGATTGAAAATCATCGTGAACTGATTGAAAGAAGAATCGTAGGGGCTGACAGAAAGGCGGATAAATTCCTTTCACTGATTGATGCAGGTTGTTCAACTGCAAACGAAGTTGCAAAAAGGTATTATGGGGATACATATGAGCGGCAATTTTCACTCGTTATGTCAGAGGTGATTGGACACCTGGACTATTTGGAGGGGATGGGTAAAATTGGGAGATCACTTAAAAATGGGGTTTGGACATACGAATGACATTTGATAGATATCACAAAGTAGTTTTTTATGAATACTTGGCGACATATCAAGTCTAAAAACAATATTTAGAGGAACTCAATAAATTCCATGATTTTTCTAAAGGTAGTAATAAAAAAATATTTTAGACTAAACAGCATTTTAATCCCATGATTCAGATTTTTATTGATGTTGGCTCTCTTGTCCACCAGAGTAGTATATATGGTTCATCGAATAGGCTTGCATGACTTGTACTGCAACCAGGTGGATAGAGAATAGGCGAAAACCCTCGTTCAAAAAAACATATACAAAGAACTAGACTAACAATCCTCATTTTTTGTGTAAAACTGATTGAGGTGATGTTTACTTGCAACTTATTATGATGATCATTTTTGGTGTTATTATAATATTTATTGGCTATCTAATCTCCCGAAAAAATTTACTCAATTTCATTATTGGCTATACTAACCTAAATGGTTTTAGAAATGAAAGATCCTATGCAATTTCTATGGGGATACTGACCATAGTAACTGGAACCATAATAATATTATTTTCTTTAGGAAGGTACATTTATGGAGAGAACGCTGACAAAGTGTTTATACCAGTAGCGATTGTTCTTCTGATTCTTTTCTTTGTGATTGATAATTTATGGCGTTTCAAATTCATAAAGCTCCACAAAAGAAATAGATAAAATGGTTCAATTGCATACTATCACCTAAATTATAGATAGGGGATGACCTTATTATTTCGGCCCAAGAGGAGCTACAAGAAGTATTTGGCAATAAACCTGTTTGTTTTTCATGGTTAAAAACTCAAGATTTAGGTGTGTAAGCACACTTTATCAAGTATCTTAAAACCCTATCTTTCAACTCATCATGAATGAGCAACTAGTTTCTGACATGACCAGTTGTCAGACATCGCTTTGTTTCCAGAATACGCAAATATAATGCTTTTAACAGGGCATTCCCATAAGGGTATGCTCCTTTTTTGGTCACTTTCCTGGCATGGCATGGTGATCGAAAATCATCGTGAACTGATTGAAAGAAGAATCGTAGGGGCTGACAGAAAGGCGGATAAATTCCTTTCACTGATTGATGCAGGTTGTTCAACTGCAAACGAAGTTGCAAAAAGGTATTATGGGGATACATATGAGCGGCAATTTTCACTCGTTATGTCAGAGGTGATTGGACACCTGGACTATTTGGAAGAGAGGGGGAGGGTTGATAAAATTCACGTAAATAACACTTGGTGTTACATGGAAAGCAAGAGAAGGTGACAAACCTTCTCTTCCATAAAAGTGCGTGTTCAAAAAAGTTGCCAAATTAGAAGCAAGAAGGTCGAGGCGGCGCAGGTTCGAGCAGCGGAATGTATGCTTTTAAATACATGAGCAGCACAGAAACAAGCCAACGAAGAGATTCGCCGCTTTTCATTTGGTAACTTTTTGAACATCCTCTAAAAATCAAATTTTGTTTTCAACTATTTTACTGATAGCTTCTTCGGTTGTTAATATAGCTTCCCTATCAATATCCCTGGTCCACAGCAATCCATCCGGTAATGGATTCATTTTATTTTCAAGGCTAGGAAATGTATTATACAAGATTATATCTTTATATATTTGGGGCATGTTCAATCCGGCTTGAGTAAAAAAGTAAGATGTTGTAAAAAAACGCATATTGATTTCGGTTGGATTAGGAAAATCATTTTGATCATAGGTCATGTCTACGCCATATACACCATGTGGATTTTCATCAATAGCTAGTACAGTATCTAGTGCAACCTTATCCACTATATGATCTGAATACGTCTCTCCTACTCCTGTTATTCCGGTTACACCTGATATCGTCCGGTTTCCAAATCCCCATGATTTTCTCCGTCTCGTTTGGGCTACTACTAGGTCCCCTTCAAACCAAATAGATAACCATGTCACTGTTTTGGATGATTGAAGCAGTTCTGATGCGGTAAAATTCCCCCAACCATTGTAAATATCTATCCAATGTTGGGCAAATTCAAAGTCATTAGTAGGCAAAGCCCCCTTACCTCCGGCACCAACTGTATGTCTCAACCATATTTTACCGTTATTATCTCCCAACAACTCAAAGGAACGCTTTAGATCATCACGATCTTTAATGATCATTGTCTTCGGTACTTTGATTCCGTTTGCCTTCCACATTTTATATGACAAATATTTATTCGTACAAATTTCAATTACACGATGTCTCGGCATAAATAATTTCGTTCCTCTTGCCAGAATTTCATCCCTAAATAATGATGCCTGAAGAATTTCTCTATCATTCATGAAAACTGCAAGATCAGGCTTCTCCTCATCGATAACCTGCAGCAGAGAATTTTTATATTTCTTCCCTAATGCATACTCATAAGGGATATATTGTTTCGAGTCGGCTTGTGAGCTGATCAGGTCAAATGGATTTCTTGAAACCCCGATGATCTCTTCATGTCCATTTAAGTATTTCCAAGATTTAATGACATTTTCAGCGGGGGCTACACCAACATCTGTTATTAATATTTTTTTCATTAGAGGAACACCTCATTAATTTATGGAATTGTTTTGATTTCAGTTGACTCTTCTCAAGTTATCCTTTATACCTTTCCATACTATAATGACCCTGGGCATGAATACCTTCCTTTTTAAATACTTTTTTCGTAGTTAAAAGTAATATTTTTATATCCAACCAAAAAGATTGATGATCCACATACCAAATATCTAAATGAAACTTTTCATCCCAGCTAATGGCATTCCTGCCATTCACCTGTGCCCAACCTGTTATTCCTGGTTTAACATCATGTCTCCGCGCCTGATCCGGGGTATATTTATCAAGGTATTCCATTAGTAATGGGCGCGGCCCAACTAAACTAAGGTCACCCTTGATTACATTAACCAACTGGGGCAATTCATCTAAACTGTACCTTCTTAGAAATTTTCCCGTTTTTGTCAATCGAAATTTTCCCGGAAGCATCTGCCCATTCTCATCTCTTATATCATTCATCGTCCGAAATTTGTAAATAATGAACGGCTTTCCATGCAGTCCCGGACGTGTTTGCTTAAAATGAATTGGAGCTCCATCGCTTACAAAAATGGCAATGGCAATGATTAGGAGAATTGGAGAGAACAGAATGACCAAAAAAGTGGCTCCCAAAACATCGACTACTCTTTTCACAATTATCCCTTCCTCGTAAACACGCTGATACTTGCTATTTTCTCTTTCAAATCTGATTTAATGGATGATTATATAAAAAGAAATATTGTCTTTTTTTACTGATTTTCTTCGGATTTTTTACCTTTATATCAGTTCCTTCTAAAGCATGGATAGCATTATTTTTAAAATATTCACATAAATCTAGCGAGTATTTGTCTTTAATATATTCATATGCATTCATTAACTCAAATTTTCTCCGAACAAAGTGATGTGCATCCGATGCTATAAAATGAACGAGGTGATGGTCTAGCAAATGCAGTGCAAAGTTTTTTAATCGCCTTCCATGAATACCTAGAATACTGGCTGCCGTGACTTGGATCAATATTCCGTTTTCGACTAGATGATAAAGATTCTTGGGGTTTTTTCTTAATTCCCTATTCCTTTCCGGATGGGCAAGAATGGGAATGAGCCCTATTTCCTTTAGTTTGAGTAACGCCTTATCAATATAGTCCGGATAAAACCTGCTGGGAGGCTCCAGTAATATGTACTTCCCATTATTATTTAGCGTTAGAAAGTCATCCAAACTATTGTCTATTTCTTTTAGAATATTTTCGTGTAAATGAAATTCTACCCCGGGATGAACAGACAAAGGAATACCCATTTTTTTTAATCGTTGATTTACCTTCTCTGTCATTAATAAAATGACAGAAGGATCATTTTCATAAAAATGCTCCTTATGACGATGTTTATGATGAGGAGTTGCAATGACATGGGTAATACCAGCTTGCGCAGCTTGTTTTGCCAGCAGGGTCATTTCTTCCCAATTTTGCGGTCCATCATCGAGATTAGGCAAAATATGGTTATGAATATCTACAATCATTCTTTTCCTCCCTGGAACCTTTCGTTTGCTCTTAAATTAAGAACAAGGATTGACCACTAATCAATAAGCCCTCTGTATGCTGGAAAGTAGTTTTTTTTCACTTTGAATCGTCCTGTGATATCGTCTAATATTTTATTATATTTTTTGGGGTTATATACTTTCTTCCCAATGTAGTAATCAAAATTTTTATTATTGGTAAAGGATGTCTTAAATTTAAACAACCCATCATCATCTGTATATCCTCCCCCCAAATGGAGAAGCTCTGATCCCTTTGATTTACAAAATTCAATCATATAATCAAACAGAGCATTATTTGGTTTAACAAAAAAATATTTCGTTTTTGACGCACCAAGATGATAATGGGAGTATTTAGGCCCGATAATGACCATAACAGCTGCAACAATTTCACCATTATATTGAGCGAAAATTAAATATGTTTTACTTATACTTGTATTTTTCATCTGTTCAAAAAAGTAGTTGTCATCAAAATAATAATAGCTATCTGCTTGATTACGATCCATGGTCTCCTTATATAATTCAATAAATATTCTAATGTTTTCTGGGGTGTTTTCAGCTAAATAACAGAAAACGCCTTCCCTTTTAGCTTTTATAATGTTTCGTTTATTCATTGATGTATATGTTTTTCGGATTTCCTCCATGGGCAAAGTTAAATCCACAGCAGTAGTCTGCCTGATATATTCAATATCCATGACTTTTTTACAAATAAAATAGTTTTTATTGATGGGATGGAACCTGATTGTTTCAGTTATAATGTTATTTTCTTTACAATAATCCTCAAAATGACGATAAAACTGACCCATCGACTCCTTGTTTCCCTCGAGTAGAGGTCCACCGTATCCGTAAGGTGTGACAATATCATAAACAACTTCCTTATTCCACTCGAACTTTCTTCTAATAAATGGATAGATTATTTTTGTACCCTTATCTTCAAAATACATAGCAAATAACTTACCATTTTCTTTCGCAGCAAATAAGCGGCCATATTCAAATGTATAATAAATATCCACATCTTTAAATTTCATTAATACCTCATTCCACTGTGCAAGTGTTTCTATTATTTGAATCAGTATCATTCCATTTCCACCACTCTCTTAACAACTGCCTAAAATTACATCTCATCATTGCTTGTATTCTCTTTTCTCCATTTAATAAATTCAATCACTGCTTTATATTCGTGGATCTGTTTCTTATCAATCCCTGTTTTCTTTAATTCACTGACAAATTCAATCCACTCATTTTCAATATATTGTTTTTGTTCTTTATCCGTTCCTATGATTGTTTTGATGTCTACATCTAAACCAGCCGCTATTTTATGAATCACTTGAATAGAGGGATTTTCATTTATACTTCTTTCAATTACGCTTAGATAGGACTTTGATATATTAGACCGCTTGGCTAATTCTGATAACGTCATTCCTTTTTTTCTTCGAATATTGTAGATTTTTTTTCCTATCATTGGTTAATACCTCATTTTTCTCCTATAGTTTTTGAGTATTGTATTTGAATGTTTTCTTGTGAACGAGGTTACTTAATACCCCATGGGTATACGTATATATCATCAAATGCGCCTTGGCGTATTTGCACCCGGATTTTATCGAGCTCTGTTCGATAAATTTCCTCTGAAAATCTGTGGCATCCGCCGGAGGCTTTAACGTTATTCGCCGGGGTTTGAACCCCACTGAATGGAATACCAATATGCTTTCATCTCACCACTTATAGAAGTGGGAGGTTTCTGCTGAATGAAGATCAGATGCGCCTTGGCGTATTTGCGCCCAGATTTTATCGAGCTCCGCTCGATAAATTTCCTCTGAAAATCTGAGGCATCCGCCGGAGGCTTAACTTTATTCAGCCGGGGTTTGAACCCACACTGAATGGAATACCAATATGCTTTCATCTCACCACTTATAGAAGTGGGAGGTTTCTGCTGAATGAAGTTAAACAACTAGAAAATGATCGTATTTTATCATAGTGGTTCCTACTTTATAATCATTCTGCTGTATAGCATTCTCTTTCCCTTTTATATTCTCTATGATATTTTTTATAAAATTTTGTCCAGATTCATGAGCATGTAAGTATCCTCCCCCAAATCTCGGATTAATTTCAGACACTACATAGCCAGATTCAGTCTTAAAACAATCAATATCTATTGGCCCAACCGGCTGAAGAATTCTTATAAGGTTTTCAATTATTTGCTTTAATTCCGGATCTTTTACAGCTATGGATTTATCTGTTTCTCCGGCCCGCATGGTTATTTTTCTTTTTAAAAATATATTTATAGTTTTTTTATTTAGTAAGTCTATATAACAATCAGCACCAAACTCCTCGCCCGTTATAAAAGGCTGGATAATAAACTCCCGATGTCTATTCTGGGCCTCCTCAAGCTCTTTAATAGAAGTAACTTTATGAATACCGATACTGGCACTGCCTTTTCTCGGTTTCAGTATTAAAGGAAAATCAATTGTATTATTATTTAGATCTTTAATTACCTCGCTGATGTCAATATAAGTTGGAACAGACGGAATATGATGTTTTTGCAAAAATTTGTATGTTAAATATTTGTCATAGCATATATCCACCACATCTTTCTCCGACAAAAGGGTCACAATGCCATCCTTTTTAAGTTCATCTTTAACACGTGCTAACAATGTTAGCTCAGGATCAATTAGTGACAATACGCCTTTGATTTTATATTTATTACATAGACTTTTAATATGCGAAATGTATTCAGGGTGGTCTATCCGTGGAACAACTTCATATAGATCGGCGTGGTACAAGGCTGCAGCTGTCCTGTCACAGTCTACTGCAATTACTTTTCCCCCAACTTTATGAAGCTCTTCTTTAAAGAATTGAATGAGCTTAACTCTGCGTCCAGCACTGCAAATTAGTATGTTCATAAAAAAACCCTTTCTAAAGTGACTTAAAGTGCGTGTTCAAAAAGTTGCCAAATTAGAAGCAAGAAGGTCGAGGCGGCGCAGTTTCGAGCAGCGCAATGTATGCTTTTAGATACATGAGCAGCACGGAAACAAGCCAACGAAGAGATTCGCCGGTTATCATTTGGTGACTTTTTAAATATCCTCTTAAAATATGTAAATCTCTTCATTAAAAAACTGTTTTATAGTCTCCTTCCTTCGAACTGTAGTAAATTCCGTATGATTCATAGCTACAATACCAGGACGTTCCTTAATAAACGGAGGGTTAAAAACGATTGTATACGCACCGACATTTTCGAAAAAAATATAATCATCCTTCATGGGAAGTCTATCTTTTATTTCAAAAGCCAAGTAATCCTTTTCCATGCATGTATATCCTACGATGTTAAAAGATTGTTTCACCGTGTCAATATCAGGATTTTTTCTTACTATCCTCATTGGCAGATTGTTCTTATGCATGGTTGGTTTTACATTATGAACACTGCCATCAACCAGTACAAAATATTCATCCCTTATTTTTTTACTTTCTATAACTTCTGCTATAAATAAAAAAACATTGGCAACCATCGCTACTCCTGGCTCCAATATTAATAGCGGTTTTTTCTCCAAACCGTCAAATTCTTTATTCATTATTCCGCATATCGTTTCCGCATAATCATCAAATGTCGGCACGTTCGTATTATAAGATTCCGGCAATTCCCCATATATTCCGCCTCCGACATCAATATACTCCAAACTATCCAAAATATTTTCTTTTGCCAACATACAAAGATTTTGCGTAATGATCTTATAGGATTCCAAACTCCTATTTTTAGTTGAAAAATGACCATGCAATCCAACAATACGAATATTCTTTATTGTTCTTAATTCAGTTAAGGCATGTTTCAAGTTTCCATTATTAACACAGATTCCAAATCTGCTGAGTTTATAACCTTCCTGGAGAGCACTTACCCCATTTTGAGAAATATCAAAGTTGACTCTTAAGCCAATGGAAACTTCTATATCTGGATTGCTTAAGGCGAATTCTTTTACAAAGTCTATTTCATATAAAGAATCTATATTAATGATGCTTTTATTGTTCAAAGCGTAAGTTATATCGTCCATAGTTTTAAGTGGCCCATTAAAAATAATTCTCATCGGGTCTTCGCCTATTCTTATCGCCAAATCATACTCTAAACGTGAAACGACCTCTGCATAGGCCCCTAAATTTGATAATTCTTTACACAAATAAGGAAGATAATTTGTTTTGTAGGAATAACCAATGATAAAGTTTTCATACCTGCTTTTAAAAGCTGTATCTATTTTTCTGTAATTTTCCCTTAATTTATTAACATTTAATACATAAAAAGAGGAACCATGCTCATTCGCAAGTTGATGAATCCCATCATGATCCAAACCTAGATCGTTTTTTCCAGTTGCTTCAATTATACTTTCCACTGGCTTCCCTCCAATTATTAACCGCCTGCTTTATACACTCTTCATAACCGCATAATGCACCAAATGATTTTTTATATTGATTGACACTTTTACCGTTCTTATCGTCCTCTTCAAATATCTTTCGACCAAACCTCTTCTTGAAGCACTGTAAGCCTAGCTTGAATTACTTGTTGCTGTCTCTTTCTTAGCAATGCGGCTTTTTCCAAAGCAATATCTTTCCACAAAATAATCGATAACTAATTGGTCCACACCTTCATCAAATTTTCTTGCAAAAAAAGAACTCGATTCCTCAATTGCTTTGATATCCTTCTCTTTCAAATCCAGAGGTGAATTACGCGTTTCAATCGTTTCACCCCAGTTTACATACATAAAATTGTCATTCACTACGTCAACTTTATAATGAGAATTCATGATGATTGTATGAAAAAACCATTCATCCGGACATAATGTATTTTCAAAGTATTGGTAATACCATGGATTAGAATCTATAAAATCTATCATATATTCAGCAACTTCCAGTGGTATAGAAAACCACTGTGCCCCATTAAACAGGGAATAACCTTTGTGCCATTCATTTTGATTAGGAAACAGATTTATTCCTTTTCGATATAAACTATGAACCATGCTCCTATACACCCTGACAGGATGAAATGAAGTGTACCTTTTGCGTGCGATCTTGGGCCAGTTAATTTCCATTAGTCCGGAATTTCTCTTATCTACTCCCCGTAAAGTCATATATATGTTTCTATGATTATTTATTAAGACATCCTTAAACCCGTTTTTAACCAACAGGTCCTGACCGCTCCTTAAACAGACAAAATCATAATCTTTTTGAGAGGCTAATACCTCTCTTAACAATAGAATGGTCGTATCGACCTGACTGATATCTCCCCACTCGCAGATAACTGCTTGATCTAATACTTTAACATGTTCGTTTTTCAGTATTTTATTGCGCATTTGCTCATAACTTCTTTTGTCAATATGAACGTATACGTCTGCCTGGTCATCTGAAATGAGTTGATGAATAAACTTATTAACTTGTTCAGGGTTTTTGTGGATTTGCAAGATATATGCGGTTCGTAAAGTGGAACTCACTCTCATTTCCCCTTTTAAACTTTATATTGGATCTCACAGGGAGCATATTGCACTTAACTCTTTTTTTAAGTATAATTCCTTTGTTCTATTTTGCCAGAAAGCCAGCTTGGATCATCACATGTAGATTCAATATGGTGAATCATTTCATCGATTATGTCATGCAGCGCCAATTCTTCTGATTTCCTGACTTTTGTATACGTAAAAAGTAACAGTTGATAAAACTCCCTCTGAGTCATCATGGAAATATTCATAAATTTACGCCAGTGTGATGATCTTTTTTTATACAAAAGTTCAAAATGGTGTTAATGATTCTCCCTTGCTGGCCTCTTGTCATTCCCGAGCCAGACGGAAGGCAAATGCCCTTGCTAAATAATTCTTCCGCAACATTTTCTTCTTCATTATGAGAATAATAGGGGGCACCATTAAAAAGAGGCTGCAGATGGAGCGGCTTCCAAACATGTCTGGCTTCTATATTCTCAGCTGACAAGAACTCTAACAAAGCCTGACTAGAAAACCCTGCCTCCTTTTCATCTATTAATAAGGCTGTCAACCAGCGATTGGATTTCGTATTTTCCAACTCTTCCATAAATTTAACCCCTGGGAAACCTGATAAATAAAACTTATATTGATTGAAAACCAACCTTCTAGCCCGCACTCTATCTTCTAATACCTCTAATTGAGCTCTTCCAATCCCAGCAAGGATATTACTCATCCGATAATTAAACCCGATTTCACTATGCTGATAATGAGGAGCGTTATCCTTTGCCTGCGCTGCCAGAAAGCGAGCTTTACTTATTGCAACCCGATTATTGGAAACCAGCATCCCCCCTCCAGATGTCGTTATGATTTTGTTTCCATTAAATGAATAGATGCCAAAAGCACCCATGGTTCCACTTGCTTTTCCTTTATAAGAGGAGCCTAGAGATTCCGCTGCATCCTCTATCACAGGTACACAGTATTTATTACATATAGCTAATATCTCATCCATTTTCGCACTTTGCCCATATAAATGAACAACAATGACGGCTTTCGGGAGTGCCCCTTCAGCCTTTGCATCCTTTAATGCCCTCTCTAATGCTTGTGGTGACATGTTCCATGTGTCCGGTTCAGAGTCGATAAATACAGGATTTGCCCCCAGATACAAGATAGGATTAGCGCTGGCAATAAAAGTAAGTGTTGAGCAGAATACAGTATCTCCGGGACCCACGTCCAGAAGCCGTAGAGCCAAATGTATCGCCGCTGTTCCAGAGCTGACTGCAACGGCATCACTCACCCCGACAAAAGATGCCACTTCCTTTTCGAATTGGTCTACGTTCCGTCCCAGTGGCGCAATCCAGTTTGTGTCAAATGCGTCCTGTATATATTTTTGTTCATTTCCGCTCATATGCGGAGGAGAAAGATATATTTTTTCTTTTATTTTACTCACTTTTCTACCCCCAAGGTTCTGCTTGAAATAAAAAAACGACCGGATGTTTCCGATCACTCCGATAGTCCTCTAATGGTCATAGGATGCAGGCTTTTTACTTTGAGTCTCTCCCTCAAAGTCCGGCATAGTGACATGATTCATATTACTAACCCCATCAGACACTAATACTTTTTTGACTGTTAAAAATAATATCTTCATATCTAAGAAAAAGTTTCTATTATCTACATACCAGACATCCATTTTAAACTTTTCTTCCCATGTAATGGCATTTCTGCCGTTTACCTGAGCCCAGCCAGTAATTCCAGGTTTAACTAAATGACGCCTGGCCTGTTCTGTTGTATATAAAGGAAGGTATTCCATCATCAGCGGCCTCGGGCCGACTAAACTCATCTCACCTTTTATCACGTTTAAAAGCTGCGGTAGTTCATCCAAACTTAATTGCCTCAGAAGCTTTCCAAACTGGGTCAATCGTATATGATCTGGCAGTAAGTCTCCGTTTTCATCTCTTTCATCAGTCATGGAACGAAATTTATAAAGGACAAAAGGTTTGTCATTTAACCCTGGACGCTGTTGTTTAAAAATAACGGGGCTTCCCAGTTTAATTTTGATTAATATGGTTGTTATAATAATAAGTGGCAGAAATAAGGTAAAACAGGTAATTGATACAATCAGGTCAAAAGCTCTTTTCATCATTCACTCCGTTACACCATTTTAGAAAATGCATTTGCTTTTGTGTCGTAACCATCAGGGTTCTTTAACTGCCATCTCCATGTATCTTCACACATTTCCCTGATTCCTTTTGCAGCAGTCCATCCAAGTTCCTTTTTTGCTTTCAGCGGGTTGGCATAACAAATATCGATATCGCCTGGACGCCTCTCCATAACAGAATATGGGATCTTCCTGCCGGATGCTTTCTCAAATGCATCAATCATTTCCAACACACTATATCCCCTGCCGGTGCCTAAATTATATGCCGCTACTCCTTTGGATTTTAAAACCTTTTCAAGTGCTCTTACATGCCCGACAACTAGGTCGACTACATGAATATAATCCCTGACACCCGTTCCGTCTTTTGTTGGGTAATCATTTCCAAACACTTTCAGTTCATTCAGTTTTCGGACAGCTACCTGTGAAATGTAGGGCATGAGGTTGTTAGGTATTCCATTTGGGTCTTCACCGATAAGCCCGCTCTTATGCGCCCCAATGGGATTGAAATAGCGCAAAAGGGCGACACTCCATTCTGGATCAGACACAGTCAGATCACTTAAGATTTCCTCAATCATCTTTTTTGTACGTCCGTATGGATTCGTTGCCCCAAGTGGATCATCCTCAGATACAGGTACGGATTTTGGGTTTCCATAAACTGTTGCCGAAGAGCTGAATACAATCCTTTTGACGCTATGTTCTTTCATTACTTCACACAATCGCAAAGTTCCGGAAATATTATTGTGATAATACGAAAGCGGAAAATTCACCGACTCCCCAACTGCTTTTAACCCAGCAAAATGAATCACTGCACGAATCCTATTTTCTGTAAAAATGCTATCTAAAGCTTCTTTATTTAATAAATCAGCCTGATAAAATGCAAAATCTTTTCCAGTAATCCGGCGAACACGATTTAAGGCTTCCGATTTACTGTTTGCTAAGTTATCCACTACAATGATTTCATAACCAGCATTCAACAGTTCCACGCAAGTATGACTGCCAATGTAACCGGCTCCGCCTGTAATGAGTATTTTCATGGGTCACATCCTTATTTTTAAGAAGTAACTTTAAAAGCACTTCAATCAGCAAACTGTTTGAAGTGCTTTTAATTAATTTATCCTATTATCTTTGACCGATTTTAGTAATGAGTCGGGTATTAAGATCTCGTTAACCGCATTGTTCCTTAACATATTTTCTTTAATGGAAACATTTTTATGCGGATTTGAATGAATATCGAACTCGATTGCTGCCCCCCTTGCCCCCTCAGCTTTTTCCCCTGTTGTATTTGAAATACGATTCCCTGAGATCGTTAGGCCATCAAGAGATCCTTTTCCAGATTGACTTTGATATATCCCTCTTTTTCCACCTGTGATTTTATTATTAGTAATCGAAATATCAGACATAGACATGGCCTGTTCAAGCAATAAAAATACACCTGAAGTATTTGTAATAACATTGCTGTCCATTTTTACATGGTGGCTCTCCCCCTGCACAGTCATTGCGTATCCATCGTTATCAGAAAAGTCATTATGAGTTACTGTTAGACGATCTATATAAGTTTTTCTAATGCTGGAGGCTTTAACACCATCAAAATAATTTTTGAAAGTATTATTGGAAACAATAGTATTCACGATATCATCTGAAGCAAATAAATGTACTCCTGCTCCATCTTTCAAACCACTAAACTTATTATCGGAAATTGTGGTATTTTTTGCTCCTGCAGTAATATTTATTCCGTCCACGGCAGAACGAATCGTGTTTTCGTAAATAACAGTCCGATTTGAAACCAGCTGCCCGTTTTCTCCTCCCTCCATCCGAATGCCATTGGTACCTCTTATCTCATTGTTATAAACAGAGAGGTCCTCATTCTTTCTCCAAACAAATACATCTGAAACATACAGTGTATTCTTATACACTTTTGCTCCAGCTGTATCCATAATCAGTAAGGAACAAAACGGGCCTTCTATGCTGTTTTGGGAAAATTCTATTCCGTGAAAAAAATAGCCGGAACTGCTTTTTCCCGCCATCCCGGAGTCCGAGCCTGCCAATAAGACACAATATTCATTTGAATTGGTTACAATCGTATTTTTAGTAATAACAGCATTATAAAATTGCATTTTCTCCCACGGTTCAAAATGTATACCAGGACGTCCTGTTTTTGATGATATTGCGTTATTAGATATCAACAGATGATTTGCCTGTTCAATAACTATTTGCGACCGCTGATTCTCAAGAATGGTGTTATTGGAAATAACGATATAATTACTGTTCTTTTTAGATCCCGAAATTGAAATTCCATCCCCAACCGCATTCATTAAAGTGTTGTCCTCGATGATAAGATTATTTTTATCAGATGCAAAAATACAATGCATGTGTTCTGTTCCATTCGGATGGTTTTGGTAATTCCCATCACAAGTAATGGACTGAATCTTCGTATTGTTATCCATCGTAATCAAGCGGGTATAATCATCCGGTGCGTCATTTGATAACTTTAATATAACAGTATCGCTGTTTTCCCCAATCAGATTAATATTAGGCTTTAGAAAAATAGGCTGCAAAATATAGGTTCCCGCAGGAACGAAGACATCTCCCCCGCCATTTGCGGCCAGATCATCAATGGCCTGTTGAAAAGATTTAGTATCATCATGACGTCCATCCCCATAAGCCCCATAATCTTTCACATTTATGTTAAAAGATTCATCAGAAACAGTTATAGAAACAGTTTCAGCAAACTCTTTGTACTTGACTGTAATGTTTGCCGAGCCAACACCAACTCCTATAATTGTTCCTGAGTTGTCCACTGCAACTACACTTGCGTTAGAGGTTGAGTAGTTGCTTTCCTTCATTATATTTTTTTGTGAGTCATCAGAATATACAGCCGTAGCAAATATGGGTTGGCTTTCATTAATCTTCAGTTTAAAACTTGTTTTATTTAATTTTATAGATGTAAGAAACACCTCCATGTCTACTTTCTCACTTCTATCAGAAGAATAAATAATGATTAAAAATACAACAGCAAGTAACAGTACACTGAGCCTTTTTGCTTTAATAATAAAATCACGACCTCTTACTTCCACTATTTTTCCAATAAAAAATCAAATTTTAAAATTTTTCACTTGCGCAAGTTTCTTCTTTAAAAACAGTTTCTGTATGACATCTATGACTAAATCTTTAAAATACAAATATTCCTCCGTTTTCCTAAAAATCAGATAGTATAAAGTGTTCGTGACTGTAATTGTAATCAATATTTTTGATACAAAAATGAGTAACGTTGTACCAATGAGCATATTACAAGCACCGTAACTAATTAGGCCGGCAAGTACTGTTGCTGAAGTATATTTAATATATGTGATGAAATAAGATTTTGATGATAAATTAAATCCATACTTATAAAGTACATACGGTTCAACCCAAAAACATGTAGTTATTAGACTAAATATAGTTCCAAGAAAAATACCGCTAATCCCCATCATCTTAAGTAAGATTATTGATACAACTAAATTAATGATTGATTCTGCAATAGGCTTGTAGCGATCATACCAATACAGGCCCAGAGCATCCCTAAATGTTAATGGAGCCTGTCTCATCCCGCCAAGGAAAAAATGGATGACAATCAGTAATACGATATCCATTGAAAAAATGAATTTTTTTCCCAGCCAAATTTCAATTAATGGATTCATGGTACACAATAGTCCAACAGCGGCAAAGCCGTATAACCAAAAATTCATAAAAAATATTTTCCGAAAAACTTTCTCAGTTTTTTTCTGACTCTCTGTGACACCAAAGTTTCCAACACTTGATTTTAAAGCCTCAAAAAATTGTATAAGAACGATGTTCAATGCTGCTAGTATTAATCGATAATTTGAATATAGCCCAACGGCAACCAATCCAACATAGCTTGAAATTAATATGTTATCTGTTGAAAGTACAATTACAGTTCCTATTCGATGCATGGCCATAGCCTTCACATTTTTATAAATACCTTTTAAAACAAATCTATTCAGCTTTGCTACATTTTTATGTTTTAGAAATGGATATAGTTTGTTCGCAGCTCTTGAAACTAAAATATTTTCTATTAAAGTGAATATTAACTGGCATATGACAAATAGAATGAAGTTCTTCCACATAATAAGTACAATACATTGAAAGATATTAAGTAGAATGAAGCTGCTATAACGATAAGTAGAATCTATATACTTTCTTTGATCTGCAATAATTAAAGATCTTTTGTAAGAATAAAAATAAGTAATAGCTGCATTACAGACAAATAACAAAAATATAAAATGGAGATATGGAATATCTGGTATATCTTTTATAAAGAACTGTATAAATGGTGTAACAGTTATTCCAAACAATAGTATTAAGGAACCAATGATTAAATAAGCCTTTTGATATAGTTTCATGAGAGATTTTATTAATTCTATATCTTTTTCAGCAATTGGCTTATACAGGCTATAAACTAACGCTGGTCCGATTCCCAGTTCCACTAATGATAAAATTGATATTACATTTGTGAATAGTCCATCTAAACCCAAGTATTCTGTGGACAAAGTTCTAACGAAAACAATCCGGGCAATGACACTGATAATGATGCTTAGAAATTGCCCAACCAGGGCAAAACTTAGATTTTTAAGTGACAAGTGAGTCCGCGCTTGGGTATTCATAATACTCCTTCGTATTTACAATAATTTCACTGACTTGTTCATCACAATATTCTTAACCATAGGCGTTTTAAACAAAAGCCTCATAAAAGAATAATTACTCAGAGACAAGATGGCGAGCAGCCTGAAGGTAAGAGGAATATTTGATCCCACAGTGTAAAAATAAATGTTTTTTCGAACCGCTTTTATAAGTTTTGAGCCTTCCACATGAAATTGACAATTATCAAACACTGCTTCTGATTTAAGCATATCCAATAACGAGTTGATGACTGATAAATTTGCCCTCCATAATATTTGATCACTTAGGCTAGGGTATTGAATATCTACATAAGCCTTGAATTCGTGAAAAGCTTGAATACTATCCAGCTTTCTTATATTAAATTTTGATCTTAAAATGCTTCCTTGTCTTTGCATATAGTAGTATCCGATTTTATTAGAATATGTCAGTTTATTGGCTTGCGAAAACAGTTTATAGGTGGTAAATATATCTTCATACAATTTACCTTCAGGGTACCTGATATTTAAAAACAGTGATGATTTATATAGTTTATTCCAAGCATAGTGCTTCACATATTCCTCTTCAATCAAAGCTTTTATTGCTTCTTCCCTATTCAGAACTTTTGATTGTTCAATCATACAGTCCGATTCTGTATGATTCTTAAATACCCTTGATATTGCACACATGGCAATATCACAGTTATTTTTAACCATTTCCTCCAAGAGCGTTTCATACATATCCTCAGCAATATAATCATCTCCATCGATAAAACCAATGAAATCACCGGTAGCCTCTCCTAACCCTGCATTTCGAGCAGAACTCAGTCCTCCATTGATTTTATCGATAATGGTAACTCTTTCATCTTTTCTAGAAATACTTTCAACAACACCAAGCGTGTTATCTGTTGATCCATCATTCACAACGATGATCTCCAAATTTTTATATGTTTGCGTAGTAATTGATTCCAGACACTTCTCAATATAGTCTTCAACGTTATATGCAGCTACGATAATACTAATTTTCATTATCATTTCCCTTATAAAGTATTCTCAGCCCGAATCGACTTTCTCAAAGTCTTTTAGAATAAATAAAAGCTCGCATACTTTAGCGGGCCTGTATGATATTAAATCAAATGCGCCTTGGCGTGTTTGCGCCCAGATTTTATCGAGCTCCGCTCGATAAATTCCTCTGAAAATCTGTGGCACCCTAAGGAGGTTTTAATTTTATTCAGCCGGGGTTTGAACCCCCACTAAATGGAAACCTATATGCATTCATCTCACCACTTACAGAAGTGGGAGGCTTCTGCTGAATGAAGTTAAATTTAATTAATACTACTTCGTAAAACAGCCAACGCTTTTTCAGCTTGTAGCTGGTCAATACTGCTATTCCTTCGCCTATTTGCAACTTTAGTAAAACNTTTAATTAATACTACTTCGTAAAACAGCCAACGCTTTTTCAGCTTGTAGCTGGTCAATACTGCTATTCCTTCGCCTATTTGCAACTTTAGTAAAACGAAGCAAATCAAGTATAGTATAAACACTGATTTTAAAATTTTCTTTAAATAACAATATTACTTTTTGTTTTGAACTATTTGCATATAATTTAATAATTTTCCTAACTGTTTTACTACTTTCTTTATACTTAGCCAAATTCATAAGCGAAGAATCTCTATAAAATAATAGAGGTTCTTTTATAATTGCGAAATTCGATGTCTCACTAGATCTACACCATAATTCAAGATCTTCTGCACGATAAAATCCTTCTTTATATTTATATTTTTTAAACCATCTCGTTCTACCTGTTACAGTTGGATGTATAAACAGCCCATTTTTTAAAATACCACTCGGTCCGCCTCCCCTTATTGAAGCGATTCTTATTCCCGTTACACTGTTATTGTTATTTATGATATACGCACTTGCCCCAGCCAAATCTATTTCAGGCCGTGCTTCAAGCAATGAAATTTGCCTCTCAATTCTTTCTGGAACCATGATGTCATCTGCATCCATCCTAACAAAGTATTCCGACTCACTTATATCAATCAATTGATTTAATCGACTTATTAACCCCTTATTTTCTCCATCATCAATAATCTTTATCTTAGAGGACTCAAACTGTCTGGCAATTTCCAAAGAGCGATCTGTTGAACCATCATTTATTAGGTAGAGATGCCAATCTACATATGTTTGGTTAATGACGGATTGAATTGCATACTTTAGGGTTTCTTCATTATTGTAGAATGGAATGCCTATTGTAACAGCTGCCATATCATGCACCTCTTTGCGCTTTCTCTTTTTCTGTATTCATACACAGAAAATAAAATAAAATAAAATAAAACCAGAGTACAGTCCGTCGTAAATCATTAATTCCAAAACCGTACATGATTAATGTAACAGTCGCACATAATATATAGAGATTTAAACGTGTAACCTTTATTAATCTAAAAATGAAAACTAAATATGCTAAGGCAGCTAATATTCCGCCTTGCGTCAATATCTGTAAAAAAGTATTATGAGCTTCATATCCTCCAAATACTACATTACCTGTATAAGAACCAGGACCTAACCCGACAATGGGAGAGTATTTCCATGCTTTTAAGGCGTTGATCCAAAGTAAGATTCTATGTTCACCATTGGAGCTATCTTCAAAAAATTGCTTTACTATTGCAATAATTCCCTCATAACTAAAAAGCAATGCCAATAGTACAAAACAAACAAATAATAAAATTAGATTTGTTGATTTATATTGCCTCTTTAATTTACCCCAAATCATCAAAATAAAAAAAATAAGGGTTGTATTAACCCACGAGGAAACTAAGGTATTTGATGAGGTCGCTATCCCCGCGCTAATGTATAAGACTATACCCAAGGCTGCAATAAACTTCATACCATATCTGTTTTCATTTTTTATTATATAGAGACCAACAAATGGCAGTGGAGAAAGAAAATATGCAAATTGATGGTAATCATTGGCAAATGGTGAAAAGATTTCTGCACCGCCATAAGTTAAATAGTATCCGAATATTTGATATATTCCCTGTACATAAAATAGGTATAGGATTCCAACTACTATTAATCCACCAAAAAAAATAAATCGTAATAATCCATTTAGATTCAAAGAGCTTCTCTTCTTAAATATTGATTCAAAAGTAAAACATAGAAAAAGTATCACTATATATGCTTTATAATCAAAGGAAACTGATTGCAGTGAAATATCAAATATGCTGTTTATAATAAACCCTAGTGTGACCATATATAGAAAAAGTATCCAAAAAACTGAAAAGATGTGGTCTTGTAATGAGATTAAAATAGATTCTTGTCGTAGTATCTGTGAAACACAAAAAAATAATAATATAACTTCACCAATTCCTACCATTCCAAATCTCAGTGATGTGAACCCAAAAAATAGAACCATAACTAGAATTAAAAATTTCTCAAAAAATAACGTCTCATCCTGATTTATTTTATACTCCATCTCAACACCTTTTTCGATTTTTTCACCCTACTTTACGGCTTCACTTCACAAAGTTCATATTTACTACAACGTGCAAGACTCTTAATGGCTTACCCACTGTTCCTCCTCCACTTCATCCATAACGTTCAGATAAATTTTTTTCTTTTCTTCCATGACTTTGCTTAAGTCATATTTTTCAAGTATGATTTTTCTCCCCTGTTTTCCGAAATGGCTCCTTAAGTGTTTATCTTTATAAAGGAGTGTAATTTTTTCCGAAAACTCCACTGGATTATTGTTAAAAAGCCAGCCATTCTGATCATTGACCACAAGTTCCCTATGGCCTCTATTATCTGAGGCTATAATGGGCAAACTGCATGCCATCGCTTCCATAACATTTACCGGCAAGCCTTCACGCAGGCTTGAAGCCACTGCTATATCACTCATGTTTAACAGTGATTGTATGTCATTTCTATAACCCAGAAAGTCGACCATTTTTTCCACACCCAGTTCAATTGAAAGATGCTTACATTCATTAAAAAGCGGACCTTCCCCAGCCAGTAACAGTCGTGCATGTGGCACTTGTTCTTTTATAAGAGCCAACGCTTTAATCAACACTTTTTGGTTTTTATTTTTATTGAACTCGGCCGCATTAAACATTAAAAAAGCATCATCAGAATAATGATACTTTTCCCTTAGTTTTGCTTTATGAATTTTTTTTACAGGGGTATAAAAATCCGTATTGACTCCAACTCCGTGTACATGCTCAATCATATTTGCCTTAAATCGATTTTTTACAGCCCTTGTAAAGTCTTCTATATTAATGGTAATTAAGTAATCTGTATAATGAGCGAGCATTTTTTCAATCGGGTAGTATATAAGCCAGTTGATCAAAGGGGCACCTTTAAAGAAGTGAAATCCGTGTGCTGTGTAAATCACCTTGGTCCCCCGCCTTCTGGATTTTCGGGCTGCCAGTCTGGATAACACGCCGCCCATAGGGGTATGACAGTGAATGATGGCGTACTGATTCTCCTCTATAATTGAACGCAATTCTTTATAAGCCCCTCTGTTACTTCTGCTAAACGGGGATCGTCCAATTGGAATATTGAACTTTTTGTCAACGTAAGGCAGAATCTCATTGCCCGCAGCAGCTACATGAACTTCCCAGCCCTGTTGCTTAAACCACTGTAAATACGGCAAATGAAAAGAACTAAAATGAGTATCTACGGTCGCACAAAATAATACTTTCCTTACCATGTCCTTTACCTGATGAATTGCCTGTCAACAACTGAAGACAGATACTCCATTAACTCATTTCCTATATCTTCCCTTTGCAAAGCCAACTCAATTGTTGTTTGAATAAAGCCCATTTTTTCACCCACATCATAACGAACGCCTTCAAAGTCAAAGGCATAGACCGCTTCAAAGCGATTTAATTCCGCGATTGCATCCGTCAACTGAATTTCTCCTCCTGCACCCGGCGCTTGTTCAGCCAATATTTCAAAAATCCTCGAGCTAAGAATATACCTTCCCATGATTGCCAGGTTGGAAGGAGCTTCCTCCTGTTTTGGCTTTTCTACCAGGTTATTAACACTGTAAAAACGGTCATTAATTGTATTTCCATCCATTATTCCATACCTTGAAACTTCCTCTTCTTTGACGGTTTGAACTCCAAGGATAGTTGCATTATAGCGTTCGTATTGTTCCATCATCTGCTTTAGACAAGGCTTCTCCGCTCTAACAATGTCATCGCCCAATAACACTGCGAACGGTTCATTTCCTATGAATTTCCGGGCACACCAAACCGCATGGCCCAATCCCTTTGGCTCTTTTTGTCGAATATAGTGAATATCTACCATCTTTGATGATTTTTGAACCTGGTCCAACAAGTCAAACTTCCCTTTATCTATCAGATTCTGCTCAAGTTCAAAAGAATGGTCAAAATGGTCCTCAATCGCGCGCTTTCCTTTTCCCGTCACAATGATAATATCCTCAATTCCTGAATCGATCGCTTCTTCTACAATATACTGGATCGTCGGTTTATCAACGATTGGCAACATTTCCTTCGGCATTGCCTTTGTGGCCGGCAGAAACCTTGTCCCCAACCCTGCTGCCGGGATGATTGCTTTTCTTACCTTCATTACTTTCCCTCTCCTTCATCCTGAAGCTGATATTAGTAGTTCAGGTATTGTATTTACCTGCTTATTAGCCATATGAATAAGCATATTCCTTAAAACATCTTTTTCCAAAGTGCCGTAAACTTCGATCATTTCGTTAATTTCATCAAGGAAAAGTGCCGATGTCTTCCCTATGTAAATATTGGGATACACTTGTTGTTCATGCACTTCATCATCCTTTAATAATTCTTCAAAAAGCTTTTCACCCGGCCTGATCCCGGTAAATTCAATTCCAATTTCTTCAGTAGAAAAACCTGATAATTTGATCAGGTTTTTAGCTAGGTCAACAATCTTCACCGGATCCCCCATATCCAAAACAAAGATCTCTCCGCCTTGTGCCAGAGCACCGGCCTGGATAACTAACCTTGAAGCTTCAGGTATAGTCATGAAATAACGCACCATTTCCGGATGGGTGACAGTAACAGGGCCCCCTTTTTCGATCTGCTTCTTAAAAATTGGCACGACACTGCCACGGCTTCCCAATACATTTCCAAAGCGCACAGCTACAAATTTGGTTTCGCTTTTTTGATCCATATGCTGGACAACCATTTCAGCAAGTCGCTTTGTCGCCCCCATCACGCTCGTCGGGTTAACGGCTTTATCTGTTGAAATCATCACAAATATTCCTACACCAGACCAACTGGCTGCTTCTGCCACATTTTTTGTTCCGATAATGTTATTTTTTACGGCTTCTTCGGGATTTCTTTCCATTAATGGCACATGTTTATGTGCAGCGGCATGGTAAACAACATCAGGACGATATGTACCCATGACAGAGCGCATTTTTTTTGCATCCTTCAAATCTGCTATTTCGGTTAAAATTTGTATAGGTATATGCCCGAACCTTTCTTTCAGCTCCATTTCTATTGCATGGATGCTGTTTTCCCCATGCCCAAGCAAAATTAATTTTCCCGGTTTGAAATGACAGATCTGACGACAGATCTCAGATCCGATCGACCCTCCCGCCCCGGTCACCAATACTGTTTTATCCATCACATATTCCGAAATGCTCTCAATATCCAAATCTATCGGCTCTCTTCCCAACAGGTCCTCCACTTCCACGTCACGAAATTGGTTAACGGAAACTTTTCCTGTCACAAGATCTTCCAGCATTGGGAGGATTTGCGTTTTAGCTTTTGTTTTCGCACATTCCTGAAAAATTCTATTTAATCTCTTTTTAGATAATGAAGGGATCGCAATAATAATATTTACTATACTTAAATCCCGGACAGCCTTCTCTATATTCTTTACATCACCGTATACAGGAACACCTAGAATCTCCAAACGGTGTTTTTTATCATTGTCATCAATAAATGCGACCGGCAGCAATTCGGCATCATTAGTCTTTAATAATTGCCTTGCTACCATGGTTCCCGCTGACCCTGCCCCAATGATTAGTGTTCTTTTCTTATTAGTTGTCTTACTCAAATCATGATCTCTGTAGACCCGCCAACAAAATCGTGAATAGCCTATTAACAACATGTGAAGCAGCCAAGTGACCACCAAAAGTCTAAAATATACTGTATTCAAGGTGATTTGTTGAAGAATGCCGGCAGTCAGAATAGATAATGTCACCACTTTAAAAATGATGATAAATTCTCCAACACTCGCATATTCCCAGGCTTTTTTATAAACTCTGAAGATGAACGAAAATACATGATGACTGGCCAGAATGGAAACAGAACTGATCAATATTGGAACAGTAAAGGTTTCGAGGCCCCCGTTTACCAAAAAACTGCTGAATAAAATAGCTGTGAGAACAATGCATGAATCTACAACGATAAACAAGGATATCCTATTTCGATAAGTCATATGAATCCCCTCTTTTAGTTGCTTTTTTATAAAGTAATAAAGGTCTTAATTATAGAGTTTTTAAAATGTTGATGAAATATAGAAAAAAAAAAAACAAATAAACTCCATAATTAAAATCTTTATTATACGGGCATCTAACCCTTCCTCACACCACACCACTGACGACTGGCGTCTAAGGTTCATTAACCCACAGCATGATCGAGTACCTCCATTGATAGTGGAAAGGAGACATTTCCAGTTTGTGCTTTTCAACCAAAGATTTGTTCTTAATAACGAATGAGATACTAAAAAAAAATTATGTTCTACCTTTTTTCGTTTAAAACTACTCCGATCATTTTGGCTTGAGCATATTCGAGTATTTTCTTCGATTCAAAGGCATTTTCCATGCTTGTATCATCTTGCCTGACTACTAACACCACTCCGTCACAAATGTTCGCTAAAATCTTTGTATCATTCGCTTCGAGAATTGGCCGCGAATCAATCAAAACCATATTGTATGATTGCTTTATACTCTCCAATAGCTGCTTCACCTTTTGGGTCAACAGATTCAAAGGGAAAGTGCCGCTCGTCAGAATGTGAATCCCTTCCACCTGAGAAGAGACCACAGCTTCTTTAAAGGTAATTTTTCCAGCAAGAACATCCGTAAAGCCATGAATGTTTGGAACATTAAAGGTTTTATGCAATGACGGATTTCTAAAATTTGCATCTATTAGCAACACTTCTTCACCCTGCTGGGCAATCGAGAGAGCTATATTGGCAGTAGTGACAGATTTGCCTTCCCCTCTACCCGGAGATGTGATCAAAATAGTGTTTTTTTCTCCTTCGATAATGAATTGAATATTGGTTCCTATCGTACGATATTGCTCTGCAATAATTAATTCTTCATTTGTAATATCAACTCTCTTTTTAAACCGAGAAGTTGGCTGTTTAATCAATTCCAATTGTTTCCCCCCTGAATTTCAGTTCTCTTCTTCTTCTTCTCTTTCTTATTTTTTTATTTGTTTTTTTCTTTTTAGAGACAGTGCCCAGCACTTGCATTCCAAGCAGTTTTTCAATATCACGTTCAGACTTAATGGAGTCATCAAAATAATCCATGATAAATACTAGACCTAGACCAGAAACAATTCCCAAAATAAACGATGCAAGCAATATTTTAGTCTCGTTAGTCTTCATTGGTGTAACATTTGTTTTTGCCTTCGATAATACCCTTACACCATTAATATCCACTATGCTTGGAACTTTCCTTTTAAAAACCTTTGCTGTTGTATTGGCTATACTTGCTGCGAGTGTTGGGTCTGAATCTACCACACTGATCTTCACCACTTGTGTATCATCTATGCTTTCGACATATACCTGCTTAGCCAAAGCTTCAGGCGATTGGGCAAGATCCAGTTCATTAACAACCGCTTCCAGAACTGTGGTATCTTTAATCACCACTTGAAGTGTATTCCGATATTCAGTTTCTGCATCAATAATAATGTTGGTCGATGCCTGATACTTTGGAGACGTATGATCAAAGGTGGTAAAAATCCAACCGGCTGCTGTCACACTCACTGTGATAAGTGCAATTAACCATAATCGCTTTCTTACAATTTTCAAAAGCTCTTTAAGATTCATTTCTTTTCCTGTTGTATGATCGAATCGATTCATAAAGACCACCTTATCTTTTATTTCGTTTCTTATTAAGAACATAGCAAATAAAAAAATACTCCATTAACCAAATCCATCTCTGTTAAACACATTGTAGTTCTTTATAAAGAACAAGTCAACAAAATAATGGAACTTCTTTTCGATTATTTTCAACTGATTTTTATTGAGAGATCTGAAAAGCCAATGATATCGCAATATTATGCATGAGGCCCCTAAAACATACTCAGTTGATAAGTCTCAGATAACAGTTCCAATAATTTCATTCCAGCGATGCTGTTCCCTTTTTGGTCCAAAGCCGGGCCGAATATTCCAATGCCGAACTTTTGAGGAACAGCTCCCATGATTCCGCCGGAAACCCCGCTTTTTGCCGGGATTCCAATTTTGATGGCAAATTCACCTGATGCGTTGTACATGCCGCATGTGACCATAAATGTTTTACAAATGCGGGCGATATTTTCGGGAATGATTTGTTTACCGCTGTCAGGATCAAGGCCATTCATTGCAAAGATCATTCCCATTCTAGCCAATTCCAGACAGTTCATTTCGATTGCACACTGCCTCGTATATAAATCCATCAAAGTCTCAACGTCTTCCTCAATGATTTTATGATGTTTTAAAAAATAACATAGAGCTCTGTTTAATTGGGAGGTTTCAAATTCTGACCGAGCCGCCTCCTCGTTAATTCCGATAAAGGAATTGTTTGTCAGCTCTCTAATAAATGAAAGTAAGCGATGGGTACGTTCTTCAACATGATCTCCCCGAATCATTTGTGTCACAACTAACGCTCCAGCATTAATCATCGGATTAAGCGGTTTGGCAGGTGTCATCGTTTCCAATTTGGCAATGGAATTGAACGGATCACCAGTCGGCTCCATTCCTACTTTCCCGAATACTTCATCTGTTCCTCTATCCATTAGCACGAGAGCTAGGCTGATCACCTTTGAAATACTTTGAAGTGTGATTTTCCTTTCGATGTCACCCGCGGAGATACATTTTCCATCAGGGTATTGGATGGCAATCGCTAAATCCTTTGGATTGGCTTTCCCTAAGGCGGGGATATAATCTGCCACTTTTCCGTGCGCTATACATTTCCTCGCTTCTTTCACAAGCTCTTTCAATTCTTTCTTTGTACGGCATGCCATATTCATCACCATTTCGTAGTATATGCGGGTCGTTTGGCAATTATAAGCCAATAACCCGATATAATGGAGATAGCAGTACATCAAATGCGCCTTGGCGTATTTGCGCCCAGATTTTATCGAGCTCCGCTCGATAAATTTCCTCTGAAAATCTGTGGCATCCGCCGGAGGCTTTAACTTTATTCAGCCGGGGTGAACCCCCACTGAATGGAATACCAATATACATTCATCTCACCACTTATAGAAGTGGGAGACTTCTGCTGAATGAAGTTAAAAGGGGTGGCACTATGACTGTTCTGGTTGATCTGCGACTGCTAATCATGATTGTTCTGACAATATTTTTCGCGCTCGCCCTTGTCCTTGATAAAAAATGCATTGCCTTATCCATTTCTGTCTTCCTTCTTTTACTTGGACTATGGATGTTTGTTGCTGGATTTGCCATCGTAACGGGATGGGAAGGAATGGGCGTGACAATTACAGGGTTGATCTACTTTGCAGCAGGACTGATTTTTATATTGTTTTTTAGTGTAAAAGTGTACCTCTGCTCAATAAAAAATGGTTAAAGGGCTTTTTTTTCTTTTATATTTATAATACGATATGAGATAGGTCTTTATTGTTAAAGACAGCTTCCATCCACTGGACGGAGGCTGTATTTTATTTTTTGAACATTTGGTTTTTGGAGGAAATTTATGCGTAAATATATTGGAGAAATTGCTCTTATTTTTACAGCCTTCATTTGGGGAAGCGGCTTTGTCGTCACATCCATTTCATTGGATTACTATTCGGCTTATCAGAATATGGCGATCAGATTTTTGATTGGCGGTGTCATATTAGGGCTGGTTTTTTATAAAAAAATGAAGGGCGTCAAAAAAGAAACGATCTTTAAAGGAGCTCTTCTGGGCAGTATTTTATATGTAGCCTTCGCCTTGCAAACAGTGGGTCTGGAGTTCACTACGCCTTCTAAAAATGCTTTTTTGACAGCAGTCAATGTGGTGATTGTACCATTGTTAGGCTGGGCTATCTATAAAAAGCGGCTGGATAAATTCGAAGTCACTGGAGCGGTATTGGCCATGTTGGGGATCGCGCTTTTGTCGCTGAGAGTCTCAGCGGAACTGAATATCGGGGACATTCTTTCTTTCCTCTGCGCGATTGTGTTTGCATTTCATATCATTTATACAGCAAAGTTTGTAAAAAATGAAAATCCAATTCAATTAACAGTTGTTCAACTTCTTACTGCTGCTGTTCTGGGATTTATTATCCTGCTAGTCAGAGGAGAGGCCGCTGTACCTGTAGTGAACGGAGCTGTTTTCTCATTGGTTTATCTCGGAATCTTCGGTACAGCTGCTGCCTTTCTATTGCAAACGGTGGCGCAAAAATTCATTTCGGAAACGAAAGCGGCCATCATTCTCTCAACGGAATCATTTTGGGGAATGCTTTTATCCATTGCAGTGTTAGGTGAAGTTATCACATTCAAAATGGCTGTTGGAGCAGCCTTGATCCTACTAGCTATCTTGATATCAGAAACGAAGCCTAAGCTTTTCAAAACTATGCCGTTGCGTGAAAAAGTGTAATATGTAAAAAGCCAGGTGTTGCAGTCTTAGGAAACAAACCCAAGTCAAATTTTAATCAATTCTTGTATAATCAAATGCGCCTTGGCGTATTTGCGCCCAGATTTTATCGAGCTCCGCTCGATAAATTTCCGCTGAAAATCTGTGGCATCCGCCGGAGGCTTTAACTTTATTCAGCCGGGGTTTGAACGCCTACTGAATGGAATACCAATATGCTTTCATCTCACCACTTACAGAAGTGGGAGACTACTGCTGAATGAAGTTAACATAGGGGCAACATCCCTTTATCACATCTCATGAGCTTTGCAGGCACTAGGCCAAGTTGAAAATGGGTGCAAATTCGCACCTCTTTTGTAAATTATTTTATTGTCGTTCTCTTACGCTGATTTCGTATTTATCTGTTCGACAATTGCGCCCGATTATAGAATAACCCAAGTATTTTGGGATTACTTAAAATTGCTTCGATACAATCTAATGGCAAAGATTGCGCCAACCAAAAACACAATCCCTTGGCATAATATAAAGAACTGCGAAAGTGTTCAATATCACGACCGACCCACGAAATGAAAATCGCATTCAGCCATAACTATCGCCATCTTTCAAATACTTAAAAATTATGGTATCGATGTGTCCACGTATCAAATCCGATTTAACAGACAAGATGCAGGCCTCTTATTGAGTTGATGCTCACATTATATATTTCTATACTATGTCTAAAAAAGGTCGCATAAGTACTTATGCGACCTTTTTTTACTATTCGGTTTCTAAGATAAATAATTTGCAAGAATGTCCACAGCAGCTTCAATGATATTATCTTTATCCAAATTATCGTTTTCTTTATAAAGAATCCTATCAATTACTGTAGAAATGAAGTCGACTATAACCGCAGACGTTGCCTCAATATCATAAACACTGCTCTCAGATCGAGCAATAAAACTCATAGTCATTGTACGTATTCGCTCTGTTTGTGTGTCCATGATACGTGCTACTTGTGGTTTTGAGTGATACATTATGTTCATTTCTCTATTCAACGTCTTCACAGATTCATGTATATCAAGTAACTTGACCATAAGGTTTTTTAACCATTGCTTAATATCACGGGCATATAGCTCATAGCTTAAATCCTCGTCTTTTTCATGGAAAAATGAGAGAAACCTCTTATGGTAGTTGTCCAATATACTAAGAAATATTGCATCTTTATCCTTGAAATATGAATATAAGCTCCCTATTGATACGCCAGCAACTTTTGCTATTTCATTTGTCGTTGTGTCGTAATAACCTTTTTCACTGAATAATTTTAAGCCGGCATCCAATATTTTGTCCCGGTTTTGTATGCTCCTGTTTTGTTTGGGAATTCGACGCTTTGTTACATTTAAATTGCTTCCCAATATATTATCATCCCTTTCCATTAAAAGTAGTATTGTAAAGCTATTTTATTGAATTGTCAATGCGAAGGTGAGTATTTACTCATATTTCGTTGACAACACGAATAAGAAAAAGTATGCTTGAAAAACACGAGTAATTGCTCATGTTATGTCATGAAATTTTGGGGTGATATTATGAATAAGCTTGAGGCCATGCCAGTACCAAAGTTAATTAGGAATTTTTCCACACCTGCCATCATTGCCTTATTGGTAAATTCAATCAACATGGCAATTGACCGTATCTTCATAGCTAAGGGCGTCAATACGCTAGCAATCTCAGCTGTAACCGTGGCTTTTGGCTTGTATCTTGTTATGCAGTCGCTGGCCCAGTTAATTGGGTCTGGGGCAGGTGCAAATCTATCAATTGTACTGGGAAAAAACGATAATGAACGGGCAAAAAAAATTGTAGGTACATCGTTCGTTTTATCATTGACGCTGTCTTTATTAATTGCTGTGTTGGGGATAATATTCCTTAAGCCTGTACTTTACTTATATGGAGCCAATAGTGGAAATATTGATTATGCTGTTGAGTATTCAACCTATTTTCTTGTGGGATCTGTATTCTTTGTTATTTCACAATCAATGAATAGTATCATCCGCAGCATGGGTTTTGCAAAAAGAGCATTCATCAATTTTATTGTTGCAATACTTGTGAATATAATTCTTGACCCTATTTTCATCTTTGTTTTAGGTCTTGGCGTTGGTGGTGCTGCTCTTGCAAGCGTAATTGCAAGCCTTGTTAGTGCAGCATTGACCTTGCAATTCCTATTTAAAAACAATATCGGTATTATGCTACATCACAAATACATGCGCTTTTATCTCGATGAAGTAAAGCAAATTCTATCTGTTGGATTTTCCGGCTTTATTGGACAAATATCTTTAAGCTTGGTTTCTTTGATATTCAATAGAGTATCATACGCATATGGAGGAAACACGGGGCTTGCCGCTTATGGCGTGATATATACCATCGCTATGCTAGTATATATGCCAATAATAGGTCTCGGTCAAGGGATTCAGCCTATTATCGGATACAGCTATGGTCATGCGGCAATAGATCGGGTAAAGGAAACTATGAAATATGCAATAAAGTACGTTCTGTTTTTTTGCATATTCATGTTCCTGTTAATTGAGATTTTTAGTAGCTATATTATTTCAGCATTTGGTGGGAGCACCGATCCTGAACTGTTGGATACTGCAACGTTTGGTATGCGCATCTTCTGCTGTATGGTACCGATCGTTGGTGTTCAAATGATAGGCTCCAACTTCTTTCAGTATATAGGAGACGCTCGGAAAGCAATTTTCCTAAGCTCACTAAGACAGCTAATCCTGCTGATCCCGCTTGTTTATATTTTGCCGAAGTTCCTTGGTTTACTGGGAGTATGGTTGGCTACTCCTATCGCTGACCTTATATCATTTACAGTAGTTGCATTGTATTTATGGATTCAATACAGAAAATTTAAGCCCGAAGTAGGTTTGAAAATCGACGACCAATCATTATAATATGCGCACAAGAAAGGATTGAAATTATCGTTCAAAAGGGTGGCTCCCAAATTTTATTGTTCGTTTAAGATAAATTTATTGGTGGGTATTGTGCTGGTATTGATCCTGGAGCGTCTTTAGCAGGAATTACCATCCCTAATCAAATGCGCCTTGGCGTATTTGCCCCAGATTTTATCGAGCTCCGCTCGATAAATTTCCTCTGAAAATCTGTGGCATCCGCCGGAGGCTTTGACTTTATTCAGCCGGGGTTTGACCCCCCACTGAATGGAATACCAATAGCATTCATCTCACCTTATAGAAGTGGGAGATTTCTGCTGAATGAAGTTAAAAACTTTTTGACAAAGAAAATATGGAAGATTCCCGTTTTGCTTTAGATAATGATATAAAATCCATCGCCCGCCATACGCTAAACATTTTTTATTTAATTCTTGATACTAAAGCGCTTGATTCATGTACATTCCTCCTCATTAAAAATGATGTCAACTAGCGTTAAAAATCTGACATTTTTGTGATATGCTCCAAACCGTCGTGCCTACAGGCTTCAAGGCACTTTTGGAACTGCTTCCTAATGTTTTTTCCCCCTCGGGGGTTAAGGCGTGGCTGTCGCCACGCAGGCTTAACTCAGCACAGCGGCTTTCGCTTCGCCGCCGCAGCGCTGTGCAACCTTTAGCGAGTATGTTTACCTATTTCCTATGCGTTCTGAAAACGATTATCGACACACCCATAAATGACGCACCAATAAACAATCATGGATTCCCCTTGTTTATCACACACCAATTTCCCATAAGAAAAAAACGGATAATCTTCTATTTCTATCTCATTTAACACAAAATGATCTTCAATCCATTCCATTACTTTTTCTTCATATATTTTAGCTTCTTCCACAGAAACCACGTTCCTTTCCATTGTTAACTCACAAAAAACGTGTTCAATAGGAATCGATATTTTAAGAAAAGGTTTATTGAAACTTTCGATATGCTTGATTTCTGACAAGACTTCTATATCCGTAAATATCGTGGACACAAAAAAAGAGATACTGCTCTTTGCAATATCTCTTCATACTGAATATATTTTATTTTGTACAAATTCCACTTGAGCACTGCCTAAAAACGTTTATTTTATAAGGTTTCTTCAAGTTTTCTTATGTCAGCAGGCTTACAGCAGAGGCTTTTTTTAGAGTTGAGGATCCTCTGTCTAACTTATATATAGCGACAATTACTTTAACTGCTTCGATTTTCAACTTGATTTATCCAGTTTAAATCCGCTTCTAAATGCAGCAATAACCCCGTAATTAATAAATATTCATTTTCGTCACCCTGCAATAATAATTCGGTCTTTAATTTAGTTAATTCCATCACTTCATTAATAATCATTGTTTTTTGTTGTTCAAGCATTTGCTTTTCCTGGGCAAAAGAAATTTTACGGGCACAGCTCCATTTAAAGAAAAAATCCTCTTTTGTTGTGTAATAGGGCACAGGTTCCAGTAACCATTTTTCTAATTCTTTTTTCCCTTGGGGTTTTAACTCAAACAATTTTCTTTCTTGATCATCTAATCCTGGAGATGTGACAAGTTGATCACGTACCAAGCGGTCTAAAGTGGTATAAATCTGACCGGGATTAATTTTCCCCTTAATTCCAAGCAAAGAATCCAATTCTAATTTCAATTCGTATCCATGATGTTTTTGACGGAATAATAACGTTAAGATTCCATATTTTACTGACAACTTATCAACCTTCTTTGAGCGATGATTGAATATCTATTCTACTCGCACTTTTACTGGAAATGCAGGCTGCACAGAGACTTAGCAAAACACCTGCAATTATTGCTGATATCATATTACTGAAAGGTAATTGGAAAGACATAAACCCTTCCATTAGCTGAGATTTACTTGTTGCATATATTAAAATGATACCTGTTACAATGCCTCCGATTACTCCTGAAAAGCCAATGAGCATCCCCTCTGCTAATATCATATTTGTAACCTGTTGTTTCGTAAAACCGAGTGCTCGCATTGTTCCAATTTCGGGTATGCGTTCTAAAGTATTCATCAAGAGCGTATTGGCTGTACCAATACTAGCTAATCCGATAATCATAAACAATAAAATTAGAATAAGTTTATTCATACCTGAAATGGCGGATGTAGTGGATTCAATTTCATCTTCGACCGTTTGAACCTTTGAAATATGTTCACCAAAATCTGACCACAGCTGGTCACGGATTGAATCATCCGCTTTATTATTTAAAGATAGCAGCAGATCAAAGCTATTCTTCCATCCAAAATCGTCATTCAAATATACCTGATCCATAAATGCGACATAGCCAGAATAATGTGATGTCTTAACAACGCCAATAACTTCAAATCGTTGTTCACCATTTGGAGTATTCATTAGAATACTTTGTCCAACATTTCCACCCCACTCTTCAAATGCGCGTTCACCAAGTAACACAGAAGGCTTCTGTTTTAACTTTTTATATACATCATTTTCGCGATGTTCTGCAAATAATGAGGGGCCATTTTCGCTTACAGAAATAACGGAAAATTGTCTACTTCTTCCATTACTTGTTTCCCAAGTAATCGGGGTTGCTTCGGTTAACATTTCAACACTTGTAACAGCATTATAAGAAGATATTTTTGCAATGTCTTCGGAAGACCATGGTACCTCAGAAGTAACTCTCATATCTCCCCCATACGTATTTCTAATCTCTTTTTCATACTCTTCGGGAGCCGATTCTACAGCCGCCCCCAGTAACAATATAACCGATATTCCAACAGCTAGAATAGCAGCTGTATTAGCATTACGGTTTAATTGCTGCAAGAGATTTTTTGTAGCCATAGTGCCGGGGTAATTAAACAGAGATTTAAAAATAGGCTTTATCATTTTACTTAAACCCGATAATAGTAGAGGGAATAATAAAATAACCCCTATTAATATAGCAGCATATGAAACTGGATGATCTATAAACACAAAGCATAAAAGTATCGCACCAACAATGGCTCTAAGAAGATACCACCTGGATGATGTGTCCGTTTTATTCGGCATTTTTAATGACAATAAAATGGACGTTTTACCTGCACTATAAATAGGAAATAATGAAAAGACTACAGGGAATAACAAACCTATGATGATCGCCATCATCGTTGGCAGCTTCCAATTTAATGTGTAGACCATATCAAATTCAAATACACTTAACAGAGCTTTCATAAACAGGTCTCCAAGCCATATACCAATCGGTACCCCAACAATTGTACCAATCAATGCCAAAAGTATCATTTCAATAAGAACGAGCTTAGAAACAGAACTTTGTGTATAACCCAGGCTTTTCATTATAGCAAATTCTTTTTTTCTTTCTATAACACTTGTATAAATCATATTAAAAACAATAAACCCACTGATAAACATTGACAACCCAGCTATTAAGTAGAAAAAGGTGTAAAGGCCACCTATATCGTTGCTTTGGAGATCATCTGCTACAACGGGTTCTATGTACACACTAGCCCCACTAAACTTCTGTTGAAAAGAGTGAAAGAGCTTCGTGCCATCACCTTTGACTTGAAAACGCATATAGGAAATCTCATCATTCTTCCCTGTCCACTCTCTTAACATTTCTAGCGGTGCCATAATGCGAAAACTTGTTGATTCAGCACGTTCCCAATTACTAGGACTTGCAAGCAATTGCGTATACTCAACAATGGCCGATACCTTTGCTTCTCCCATATTGGTAAACTCAACCCAATCTCCAACCCCTACCCCTAATAAATTGGCAACAGCATCTGGTATGACTATTCCCTCATTATCTAAGCTGCCTTCAATAACCGGCAGCTCCAGCAAAGGGCTGTTTTGATCATTTACTCCTGTAATTCGTACAGATCTTTCATTCAAAGAGTGATCGCCTTCAAGCTTAAAGAAAGCTTGCTTATCAAGGGCAAGCAGTGTATGAGTAACAGCGGGATCCTTTTGAATAGATGAGACCATATTTTCTGGATAGGTATGTTCATCACTTAAAACCCAATAATCTGCATTAGCGACATACATTTGCTCATAGTAGTCAAAAACGTCATTGGTTGTTTTGTCAGCTATCAACATAGAAGTTAAAAAGGACGTCCCTAGTATTATCGCAAGCAATGTAAAGAAAAACCTTTTTTTGTTTTGTGTTACATTACGCCATGAAATTCGCCAAATATTTAGCATAGTCACCATCCTTCCTAGATATAACTTGATCGATAATCCCATCTCTAAAAAGTATGATACGATCTGCAAAACCAGCTGCGAAAATATCATGTGTAACCATCACAATGGTTTGTTTATGATTACGATGGAACATTGACAATAAACCAAGGATTTCTTCTGCCCTTGCCCTGTCTAAATTCCCTGTAGGTTCATCTGCTAACAAAACAGTCGGGTTATTGACAAGTGCTCGCGCTATAGCCACACGTTGCTGCTGACCCCCACTAAGCAGATTGGCTCGCTTGCGATTTAAACCCGTTAATCCTACAGAATCGATCAATTCATGGATCCATTTACTTTTTTCATTTGTCAATTTTCCATCTGCATGAAGAGGAAAAGCGATATTTTCTTCAACAGTTAAATTAGGTAATAATTGATAATTTTGAAAAACAAAACCAAGTTTTTTTCTCCGAAATATTGTTCTTTCCTTTTCCTTCATTTGGTTTATCGAATGATGATCAATTTGTATTTCCCCATTGGTGGGTACATCAAGCCCTCCTAGTAATTGGAGTAAAGTGCTTTTACCAGAGCCACTTGGGCCCATAATAGCCACGAATTCTCCTTCTTCAATATACAAATCAACACCTTTCAGTACTTGTGTTTTCTCTTGCCCCTGTATAAATTCTTTTTTGAGCTGACTGACTTTAATCATCTCGTTCCCTCCCGTTCAATCTCACCATTAGTATATACTAAGTATATATAAAACAAAAGAAATTTTATGTATATAACTAAAATATCTGCATTATTCTTTAATCAAATGCGCCTTGGCGTATTTGCGCCCAGATTTTATCGAGCTCCGCTCGATAAATTTCCTTTGAAAATCTGTGGCATCCGCCGGATGCTTTAACTTTATTCAGCCGGGGTTTGACCCCCACTGAATAGAATACCAATAGGCATTAAATCTCACCACTTACAGAAGTGGGAGACTTCTGCTGAATAAAGTTAAATCCACAGATAAAGCACACATCCATATATACTAAGTAAATATTTTTTCCAACTTAACTGTAAAAAAAAGCTTATTAAAAAGCGGAAAGACAGATCGATTACTAAATAAGAGGAACAGAAAAGGTCTCTCAGCAATTCAGTGAATTGCTGAGAGACCTTCATGAGGGTTTTTACTGATGAATGTTGCTCTAACCCTTGATATATTTAGAGTTTTCGTTACATCATGCCGCCCATAAGCTTGCCACCAAAATCCTCTAAAACAACCACAAAGAAAACCTGTTAAATCAACCTTTCACAGAAAATCGATAAACAATCCTAAATGATGAATCAATCTTTAATGACCAAAAAAATGACCATGTGTGTGACCACAGTTTTTCAGAAAGGACTTGAGTCAACTTACTAAACAGATTTAGGAGGGCTATCGCATGAAGCTATTTAGAGCAACTGTTATTGCTTTTAGTATAGCACTGGTTGCAACAGGGTGTAACCAGAGCCACGGACTAAAGACAGCCACCATTGACGATGTACAGCAGATGTTAGATGACCAAAAAGACGGTTTCGTTGTCATTACAAATGAAACCAGTGCTCCATTCTTAGATGAAACAGAAAAAGCATTACTAGAAAAAAAGGAATATGCTTTGCAATTCAATGTCTTCCGCAATGACGGTAAAAACGAGAACCCAGACGGTTTAAGTAAAAATCCTTTCCGTTTTGAAATGCAGCATGTTAATACGATTTACTATCTGAAAAACGGAAAGGTCTATGGAGAATACGAATTAGAAACTCATGAAGGGCTGCGCCAGGAAGAGGAATTACGATACTTTATTGATTCCATGACTGGAGGTGCGACCAATGAGTAATAAAGAAATCGCTCGAAAGCTTGAGGAATTTCAAGACTACCTAAGCATTTCTAATATCTTCACAGACATTATTCGTTGGATAGGATGGGTATTCGTCAAAGGGCTTGCTTGGATTGTCGATAAGTTGGAGACCGTGACAGATGACATTCTGTTGGTCAAAAGCTTTTATAATAACCCTGAAATTGTAGCATTTGTAGATTCAATCAAACCAGTTCTATACATCTTGCTCGCCTTTTCTTTGCTTTATACAGGATATCTCTTGATTTTCCAAAAGAAGTTCAATCGTGAAGGAATAGCGATCAACCTTTTTATCGCCCTAATGGTCATTCTTGCTCTAAATGCTGGAATGGACAAGGCTGACGAGTTTACAGACGCTGCGATTGACGCTGTAAAGGTGAATTCACTTTATCCAACTGATGAATCCTCATTGAGTGGTTCGATTATTCATCGAAACATTGTAGACCTTTCGGAGATTGATAAAACCAATTGGTCATCGACTGAACTGGACGTACCGAACAGTGTACCACCTAGCAAAATTACCAATATTAATGTCCGAGAAAAGTACGGAAAAGACACCGAAGGTATATCTACCGAAGGAAAAGAAATTTCTAAACATACGCTCTCGTTTACTAATGCCGGTGAATACCGTGCCGAAAAGCTGGCTCAGTCAGGTTTGGAATGGAATAACGAATACTATTTCCGTTACTCCATTAACTGGTTCACCATCTTTGTCACTTTAGGCGTCATTGCCTTTACACTGTTCTCCATCTCGCTTAAGTTGGCAAAGTTGTTCTTTGAACTGACTTTCAACTATATAGTAGCGCGACATTCACGATGGGCAAAAAACGAAGAAGATTATTCAGGCGATATTAAACACTTTTTTCGCCACTATCCTTATTTTTCTATCAATGAAGGTGTATATGATTGGCACAGCATATATGGAAGAAACGTTAGATACCTTCCCCTATCTCATTGCGTTAATCGCCTTCTATTTAGCAGTCATTGATGGACCGAATATTGTTAAGAGACTATTCGGCATTGATGCTGGATTAAAAAATGGATGGGGTATACTCGCCGGAGCTTATGCAGGTAGCAAATTAGTATCTAAGACTGGAAAGTTTGCCGCAAAAAGTGCTGATTTCATGACGGGTGGCAAACTTAGCGACGCAAAGAATCAGTTTGGAAATCGTAACCGTAAAGGAGTAAGTAATACAAAAGCATCTTCGCCTAACGCATCAACAAAAGAAGGACTTCAAGCAAATGCGAGTAATCCAACAGACGTAAATAACGACAACAAGAATGTTTCCTCTAGCAATATGGACAATCAAACTGATGATTCAGCAGGAAGATCTGAAAGTGCTGCACCAAAAAGCATCTCAACTCAAACTGAAAAAGAACAGACACCAGGACAGCGCAAACAACAAAGAGCACCTTCTCCTAATGATGCTGAAAGAAACTTGTCAGCACAAAGCAGAACACTCTTTGGTGAGGCAAAACAAACGATCGCTCCACCCTCTTCAATGGATGCTAGGCTATCGGATGTTTCCGAGCAAGGACAAGGTACTGGAACGCTTTCTAACATTGTTCCAACAGTTGGCAGCAGTCCGCTAAAACAGAACACAGGTAACGCACAATCAAACGGCCCAGACAGTACTCAAAAGCTACAATATGCACAACGCCCAAGTGTGCAAACAGACATCGATATACCGAATGAAATCGACCAATCCAGTGCAACAGCAACACGCACAGTAAGTTCTAGCAGCGGTAGCGCTGTTCAAGACAACAATTCAACCAATACTTATACAGTTACGAACCAACAGAGCGCAGAGCATACTGACCAGGTAAACTTTCAAACAGCACAACAAACTTCTCACAGAACTGTCATGGAGCAAGAAACACAGCAACATGCAGCTTCTCATACAGTGAAGCGCAGACCAAGTTCGTATGAGATTCCTAGTACGGCAAGTATTCAAAAGTTGAAATCAAGAACATGATACACCTTTTTTCTAGTAACTCTTTTGATCCTCATTTAGAAAGGAAGGAATAATATGAGCAAAGATTTTAAGGAACCTCAATTTCGTGTAAGATTACGACCCGTCCACAACGACTATTTAGAAGACTACATGATCATCAATGATTACAAAACTAAAAGTGCAGCATTAAACGACATTTTAAAAGAACATAAAGAATTGAATAAGAATAATTGGAATCTCCAGTATATCTCCCATACAGTTGCCGAAATTGTGAATGATCGAATTTCAAATGAATTGAACCGAGTTCGGTTAGGAACAAATAACACGGACAGGAACACGCAAATATTAATTGAATTATTGCAGGGCTATATGGAACTTCAAAACGTACAACACATTCCTACAACGGATATGTACAAGCCTGAATTTCTCTGCCATACCGAAGAAGTTGTCCGCAGCAGAATAACCAAAATGAAACAGCGAAAGGACTCGAAAGTGAAATGAAGTACAAATACAAAGAGTTCGATTTATTTACCGCAACTGACATTAAACAAATGGTCAATCACGATATAGACAAAGCTCTTGAATTATTTGCTGACAGTTATTTTGTACCTATAAAATGCAGCATGACTTGATACAGCTACGTAACCTTATCGAAAACAAAAATGAGGAACTTCGACAAGCAATTGATCTGTGTAGACAATGTCTCAAATTAGTTGAGACAACAATTCAAAATCGAAAATAAAAATCAAAACCACGTTCCTATAAAACAGGAGCGTGGTATTTTATTATGACATTCAATTTTTGAAAGCTTGTGAACAGAAATCCGCACACAATGTATATATTCCACTCTCCAAATTCAGAAATCACTAATCATTCTTCACAATCGCGCCCTTTAATGGAATACTTAAAATAAAATCTTAGTCTTAAAGTCATAAAGTCTTGTTTCACTACGGCAAGTATGAATTTTCACAATCCTTCTATTAGCAAAAATATATCCGAATTTGACAACTAAATGTTTAATAAAGTTGTTTGTACCGTTTGTTGTTTCCAACGCTCCCGATAAAATTTTATGCAAACCATCTAATAGGGATTTCTAGGTGCGCTGGATTATTCCTATCCCATATCGGATCAATATCCTCTTCTTTTAGATTAGGGGAATATAATAGATATTTAACTAAATCAGGCGACAAACGGTAGCGCACTTCCCCTTTAACTCTATCAGTTACAATCTCTATTTCAGATAATCTATTTTTATTTTCCATATAACATACTGTAAACCCGTAATTTAATTGGTTTAATAAAACTATAAATTTAAATTGCCCTTCCCAATAATCATCTCTTAATTCATTTACTCGTTTCTCCAAATCAATAAGCTTTGGGCTTTCTTCTTCCAAATTAATTTCTTGCAAATAAATTCTTTCATGATCTAAGAAGCTAGAGGAAACTAACAATAAATCATCTCTTCGAGTTAATGATACTTGATAATTTAAATGAAGATTTCTCTCCCCATTACCTTGAGTTACAGCATACATTAAATAAGTGGTATTCCACATTCTTTGAACTCCTCCTGTATGTACAAACCCCCCAAAGAAAAAGCCACCTACATCAAACAACATTAAAGGATTTTTAATGGCGAAATTTTGTAAATATGCAAGTGCATAAACTAAACATTTTCCATCTCCAAAATTATCATTTGTTATGAAATCAACAAACTGTGAGCTTTTATCACTTAAATATTCGTGTTCTCTTCCACTTCCTAGATGTATTGATGAATGTTCTTCTTTGAACTGACCGTTACCCATGTAATTATATGAATACAACTTAGGCCTATCTTGTTCCATAAAACCCACTAGTAACTCTATACGAGAAAATGGACCAGCTGATAACACTCTTTCGAAAGCAGTTATTGGTTTTAATCCATTTTCAAGTTCTTTTGTAAAGATTCCAATTACCTCTAAAGCATTATCAACATCACCTGCAAAAGTAACCAAAACATTACCAGGTAATTTAAAGACTTTATACCTTCTATCTTGCATAGTTTTATTTTCTTCCATAACAAATTCACCAAAAGTAGTATATTCACCAAAAGCTTCATCAATTTCTTGATTTCGTCCACTTGAAGTCATACTATCAGCTATTAAAAACACTGCTGTTTTTGATTTAAATCCAATACAATATGTCACACTTCTAGCCTCCCAAGTAAAATATTTTTTCACTAAATGCCCCGTTACTTTATGTATACATTTTCACGATCTCCTTTAAAATTTACCATTTAGATTTAATTTTCTTAATAGGAGTTGCTCCACATTATGGCACTTTAATGAAAACAAGCGCTAATCCTTGTTACAGAATCGCGCCTTTTTGTAGAATAATAAAAAATCCTATAACATCCTCAATGCCATAATAACCTTATCAACATCATAGGTGTTTGTTGGAATAACCGTTGTATAATTACCGTTATATCCTACTTGATAAGTATTTAATATTTCAGCTGCAAGCTCAATTAAATTTTCGATTTCTTTATATGTAATTGGGAATTCTCTTCCTAATGCTTCTCTATCTTTAAAAAACTTTTTATCATTGTGAGCAAAGGCTTTATCTCTCCAAGCTATTAAATTATTAATTATAGGTTCAACCTCATTTAATCTTTCCCTATCGTTAATAACAGTTGATTCATCAATATCTGATATTCGCCCAAGTTTCTTCTTAATAATTGGATCGTTTGAAAAAATCTTTTTATGATTACCCTCAATAAAGTTTAAAAACTTATTTATGTTTTTACTACCTCTAGAGGCTGGTTCAAACAATCTCGCTAAACCCATAATTGCAGAATACTGAAAAGAATGTATTGTTAAGCCGAAAAAAGCAGGTGCTTTGTTCATCAAATCTAAGTTCTCTTTTTGATTCTTTTTTTGCTTAAGATATTTATTTAGTAGATAATAACTATTTAATTGATAAAGTTCTTCTAAAAGACCCTCTACATCATCTACAAACTGGTTAATAATATCCTGTGACATATGAAAACTCCTTATAAAATTACTACTAAATCCAAGTCACTCTTACCCTGAATTGGATGTTATATCAATCCAAATTTTACCATAAAAAGCTATGTAGAATACAAGGAGTCTTCCATAAAATGGCCCGTTTGTGGAATACGCAGTTTACTATAACCTTCTCTTAGGTGCTTGAATAAAATTTATTTGAAATTCCTTCTGCTCAATAAACTTCTGTTTTTGTTCGTCTGAAAGATATACTTTATCTTTCCAAAGAAATGCAGCATCTATTATGGTCATGTCTGTATAATCTAATGATTCCAAAGCATTTTTAAGATATATTTTCCATCTTAAATTCAAGTCAATATTATTCTCACAATCAGCATAAAAGGTATTCTGTAAATATAGTTCTTCATCACAACTTAAATAGAGTTCAGCGATAATATCTAATAGCAAAAATATACGTATTGTGTTGTCTCTTAAAACTATACTATCTTCAATATTATCTAATAGATGTAAAGTCCGATTTCTATTGAATTCCTTCTTTACACCTTCTTTTGAACGATTGAAATTAAGATAGAACACTTCTCTAATCATAAAATCAAAATACCTAATTTGATTACTGATCCATTTTTGGAACTCGAGATTAGAACTGCACTCATTATTCCTTTCATTTAAATAATTGACTAGACTACCTGTGAATATAGATATTTTGAAATCACCATTTTTTTTCGACCTAATTTCAGGCTTTTCAATAGACCATTTTCTTAATACCGCTTCTACAACCGGCACCAAACTCAAGTAGGAGCATACATTATTTCCTATCATTAAATCGTAGGTAGCACTTTCAATTACTTTCATGAAGTTATCAAATATGTTTGCTGGCATATATCTGTATTCAATTTGATAAGCTCTTTGCCATGGATTCTTTACCATCCTCAAAATTTCGCCATCCAGCCCTCCCCAAGCCGGATCCGGATTCTCTAAGCAGTTCAATAATTCATGTACCCTAGTTCCCGAAACGCAAGGATAAGGAGGGATAGTAAGTAGTTTTTCACTTAGTTGTTTGTCTAACTTCTCATACGTTTCCCACAAATTCATTTAATCACCCCGAAAGCAATTTGCCATACTGGTTGTATATACTTCAGCAAGATCAATATTAATCGAAATGATCGACCTATCTTTAAACTATACGTCTATTTACTAAAAGAACTTTTCAACTTTAGTTGCATGAAAACAGCTATTTAACGTGTGAATAGTGACAGCGTTAATTAAAATTCAGTTAGAAAGAGCATAAGGGAAAATTGTCCCCACTCGCCATGTGGAACCAGGCAGAGCCTGATATTTTCATGGGGGCAAATTTTTAAAAGTTGTCACACGCCTGTGACAGATAAATGATTCACTGTCACAACGTTGTGACTAACTTTTATATTTTGATATCACCGAAACATCAGGCTTTGCCTGATCTTTCACGAGAAGTGATAGCTGTTTCTCCTTATGCCCTTTTCTAATAAGCCCATAATATTTTGTTTAACAATATAGTTGTTCTGGCTCACAAATACAGCAACTTAGTTTTCTAACCATTTACTAACTCAACCGCCCTTACAGGCATTTGACCGATGCTTTCCAAAAGTGCATTGTATTGTTCAGGATCTTTCTCTAAAATTTTCTCCATAATAATACATACACATTTCTCCATTTCCTCAACATCTATAGGCTTCCAACCTCTGTCAATATATACTAAATGAGAGCCTTCATTTATCACCCTATTAATAAGTGCTGGTATATTCCCCTCATCGAATAATCTATGGAGATTATCTATTGGGTTTTTATTATTAGGGTATTTATAAAACAAATAACACTCTAAAAACTTTCTTATGTTGTTTGACAAATTATAAAATTGATTATAGGTGTTTTCCAATAACTTTTTCCTATCCCCACGCACTTGTTTATATACACTATATAGTTCATTAAATAGGTAATTAAATTCTGTCACATAGTCCCTGATGTGTTTGGGCATTTTTATTAAGAAGCTTCCTGCAATATTCTTCTTCATTCTTCTCTCGATCAAGAAGTAATTAATGTCTGTTTTATCATTAGGTTTAGACAGCCTTTTCAAATACTTTAAGAAATCTAGATTGTGCGTCGAAATAAATAATTGACGATAGTCTCTATTTTTGGCTATTACACTCTCTATCAAACTAAACGTAAAATATATATGATTTCCATCTAAGCTAGAGATTGGGTCATCAATATATATTATTAATCGGTCTTTATCGGATTGTAATTCGTCTTCTAATCTGGCAATAAAATAACAAAATGAAATTAAGCTACATTCTCCCTCGCTTAAATTTTTTGCCTCTCTTCCATCACGCAATATTTTAAACTTAATATTGGGATTTTGACCTTCAGACACCAACATCAAAGCATTATGACCAAAAAAGTTAGAAAGATGCTCATTTACTAGTGCTGCACCTCTACTCTCATCCTCTAATTGTTCTTCAAATTGAGATATTTTTAATATTTTTTCCGATATTTCATCTTTTTTAGTTACGACACTAGGCTTAAATTCCTTAATCTTAGCATCCATCTTGCTTATTTCTGTCATATTTTTTGTATACTCAATAAGTTCAGAGAATCTAGCAACTTCATTCTTCAGTAACTCTTCTCTGGCTTTTGCTTGTTCATTATATAGATTAAGTGTCCTGTTATTGTTCTCCACTATTAATTGGTTAACTTTTATTAATTCTGCATTGAAAACTTTAGTATAATTTACAATATCAAGAGCAGATCTTTTTTCAAATATATTACCTATTCTCTCATTTAACTCTTGTATAAATGTTAATATGCCTGTTAAAAAACTTCGTTTCACACAGTCAAAATCTTCTGCAACTACACTATACTTTTGACGACTATCCGAATAAAAATTATTAATATCAGGCAAACTATATTGAGATATCTTCTCATTTAACAAAGTAAATTTTTTTACACAGATATCCATTTCATTTCTAAGTTTCTCAGATTCTTGGTTAAAATGCTTGTCCAGCCTTTCCCATAATTCGTTATCAATTAGATTTCCGCAAAAACCGCAGCTATCTCTCTTCTCCTTATGTAAGCCAATTCCTTCTCTTACCCAAGTCTGCAGTATTTTATTATTAATCAAATCAAGAATAGGTTCCGAAGGATTTATGTTTTTAGTCAGCAGAAAATTCGCATGATCGGAAATTTCAAGAAACTCATCCGTTAATAGTTGAACTTTATGAATTTCCCTTCTAGCATCCTCTTTCAAAAGTTTTCGCCTTATCTCAATGTCCTGATCATTTAGTTTATCTGTAGTAGAGATGATTTTAATATCTTGCTTAATTGAGGTAATATTATATGTAGGAACATTATATATATTGCTAGCATTCTTTATATCTTGTGCTTTTTTTCTCAGATATTCATCTAATTCTCTACATTTTTTGTTTTTCTCATCTATAAGCGACTCTAATTCTTTATCTAAAACACTCTCTTCATACAATAATCCTTTTTTTGTTTCAATACTACCTAACTCATTTCGAAGCTTAAGTATTTCCTTTTCAATTTCAACATTCTGCTCTCCTAAAACAGCAAATGACTGAATTGTTCCCTCATCGTTGTAAAACCAACTTAAATTCGACTTCACAAAATCTGTATTATATACACGTATTTTTAAATTAGACTGATCCTTTATATTATCTTGGTTTATAACTCTTCCGTTTTGAAGCAGTATATTAAATCCTGGCCTCTCAAAGTCTTTATGTAACTCCTGAAGTTCTAAACATCTAAATATCCGTGATAAAGTTGTCTTGCCTGCGTAATTTCTTCCGTAAATAATATTCATCGACTTAAAAACAGCGTCATCTTCATTACCAACATGCTTTTTCCATTCATACTCTTCAAAAGCACCAAAATTTGATATATCAATCTTTTTAATCATTTTTGTTCCCCCTTTGTTTTGTTAAACCGTTACCAAAGAGTATTGTTTGTATTTTTTAGTTAAGAAATAGCTAAGAGTCCACTGTTAATTCTACCACTTTCAACATAAATATTTTTTCAGCTCCTCTGCTATACAAATAGTCCTATTACAATGATACCGGTGCTGACAGCTTGTCACAATACAGTGACAGATATTTGGAAGTGTTAATAGAGAAATGTGACACATCTCCGCTATAAAACCTGTAATTTTGTAATTCCCCTTCACAAACCGCATTAAATCAACAAAAAAGAGGATTACAAGTTGTAATTTCACTCGTAACCCTCTTACATTTTGATTGTAATTTTTCTAGTAACCTCTTTGTATGTAATTTGTTTTGTAACCCTTATGACCGTTGTTATGACAGGCTTTACAGCTCTTAAATTACAAAATTACATGGGACTAGATTTAAAAACTGTTCCTAGAAAAATTGAACCCCTGCTCTTCTATTAGCTCTTGATTAACTTGGATAGCGCGCTTAATTCGATTGCAAATCGCGAAAGATGAAGGCTTACCGAACGACTATGAGTTCTTCAGTCTTCTCGCTTATTCCGGCATGCGAATAGGAGAAGTCATTTCACTTCAGTGGAAGGACCTAGACTTTCGGAATTCGTCTCTTTCGATTACGAAGACCTACTATAACCCAAGTAACAATAAGCGTGCATTTGAATTGCAAACACCTAAAACAAGGAGCTCCATGAGAAAGATACTGATCGATTCAACCATCATGGAGTTATTAAAGGAACTAAAGGAAAAGCAAAATGAATTTATTAAGAAAAATAAACGCTTATACAAAGATCAGGGTTTCATTTTCACTTGTTCGGAAGGCTATCCGTGTACAATTAAGCAATTTTCCAACCGTCTACAGCGCCTGCTAGCAAAAATGCCCGACTTATGTAAGGACATCACGCCACACTCATTTCGGCATACACACGCTTCGTTGTTAATTGAAGCAAATGTTAATATGAAAGTTATCTCCCATAGGCTCGGGCATTCTTCAGTAGCGACGACAGACGAAATTTACGGACATCTAACAAGAGGATTAGAAAAAGAGGCCTCTCAAAAATTCAGTGAATTAATGAGAGACCTCCATATTTAGAGTGATTTCATCGGCGCTTATGACCAATAAAATGACCACGGTATGAAGAGAAGTGCTCTAACCCTTGGTATATCAAGGGCTTAGAGTATTCCTTACATCATGCCGCCCCTAACATGCTCGCTTATATATATTTCTACTAAACTATATAATCATTGTTAAATCAAGAGTTTGTGATTCTTTAGTAAGGAATACTTATACCATTTTATACTGTTTAATATTTAATATGTTGTTGAAATGTTGTTGCACTTTATTTTTCTTTCTCTGCGTCTAAACAAACCGTCTCTTTTTGTTGGGCCATTCTTAACGCTTCTTCTTCAAATGCCAAATACTCTTCCCATTCAGCGAGCATTTTATCCTTCTTTTCCTGTTCCCATTCTTCCCGTGTTCGGAAACGGACGATATTTGTCAAAGAATACACCTGCTTTTTTATTATGTTAGTTTTCTTTGATTATAGATCATTCGAAACACATTTAATAGGAAAACAGGAAAACAAAGAACGCCCCTTATTATAGTGTGTTTGTCTCACAATGATTTACTTTTCAAAGACCGACCTTTGTCAGAAAATCCACTACATCCCTTTCATTCTTCCGCTCGAAAATCTACTTCTTTTAATTTCTCCGATTTTAACACCCATGTTTCCGGCTTATAATATATATTGGACCGGCTGCCACAAAACGGGCAAAATAATGCAAAATCATCTTCTTTAACAAAGGATTCCTTATCACAGGAATCGCAAGTAACGGTGATAACCCTCACGGCAACCCCCTCCCAACTTTTTTTCTCTTCTTATTTATAGGAACGATTTTTAGGAATAAAGGTTCCTGAAACGAAAAAAACACACCCAAGATCGGCGTGTTATATAACCTTTTCTAACGGTTTTTTCTCTTTTTATGCAATATTAACTCATTGATAATTAGAGCAACTGTTGATGGAGCCATAAAACACAATAAAAGAAAATAAATAATATGATACTCCACAAATTCTTTTTTATTGAGCATGACTAATAAAAAAGTAGAAATAAGAACACCCAACAACATAGGATAAAAATTATTATCTGGTTTCATTTTATCATTCCCTATACGATATTCCCTATTGCATCTGTCATTACAACTTTTTACCTTGTAGGATAAAGTCGTTCCTCACGACGACTATTTATATTGGACCGCCACCCCCTAAAGATAACAGAAGTATAAACATCATTATCAGCAATAAGGTTCTTTTCATATTACACACCCCCTTTTTCATCGAACCGATACCGCAGGCTACAAACGTTTGATTTCAGCTGCCAACCTCTTAGCTTCTTCCAATCTTTCAAGGCATTCAGAATGATATTGCTGACCATCAATTTTATGCCATGAACTTACCCCCTCGTTATTATTAAGGACGAGTTCCACGGTCAAACCATCTTTACTTTCTTTTCGAGCAACTAATCCTTCGACCTCACCAACATACATAATCGTACCGCTACTTTCTGACTCCAATTCCTCTCTTATTTCCTTGAAGTGTGTAATAATCTCTTTCTGATCTTCTGACAATGCAGACTTTGGAATAGCAACTAATGAATCATACACTTTTAATGTATTTGCTATTCTTAGGGCTTCGCTGAATGAGTCAACTTCCAATTCAACGATTTCTTCATTGGCATCCCATCCGGTGGTACAATACACTTGGAGTTTAAAACTTGTTATATTCATATTAATCGTCCTTTCTATTTCCCTACTGTTTAATAATAGGAACGAAGTACATTGGAATAGGTTCCCTTGCAAACAAAAAAACACACCGCAAAAGAGACGGTGTGTAAATGGTAAAATATCTTATTCAGATAAATAATGTTTAGTTGATAGTGAAGTGATTATCATGGTACGTATCCGCATTTCCCCATGAAAAATAGAGCAACTGCATCAGCTGCAATAGGACCTTCCCTGTGGTTAATTGGATTGCTAACACAACTAATCAAGGCTCTATCACAATTAGCACAACGTTTTGTCGAATGCTTTTTGTAACATTCGTCATGAATATAGCAGCAACCATCTACTTTATTTTTAATTGCTCCGCCACCACCCGCAGTACATGTTTTGCAATTACCACATTTTTTCCCACAATATTGATAGCCGCCTGGTAAACAAAAATCTCCAAAGGCTTGCGTACCGATAGTTTGACCTGCCGTTTCTAATTCTTTCAACAATCCATCATTATTATTTCTTTCCATAATACTAGACCAAGCAACAATTTGACTGTCCTCAACTTTTTCATAATTAGTAATTTCAAATGTCTTAGTATCCTGTTTAAATTCAAGTTGCTTAATAATTGATTGCTCTCCTTCTTGTTTAACAAGAAGTGCTTTTGCATAGTCTAAAATTCGTCCATCTTCAAAAGTTAGAACTCCATAAGTTAGGCTAACAAGACTATTAGAATCGTTCAACAGGTGAAGTTCAACTTTGGTTTTATTCTCGATTTCATAGTGAATGCCTTTGTGTTCAGTAAACACAAATTCTTTTTGAATGTAATTTTTTATTGCTACCTTGATCTCTTGGAACAACGACCTTGAATCAATAAAAGACATCCTATTTTCTAACACATCTTGTGACGTAATCCCCATACCAATAATTCCTAGTTCCATATCCATTTATAATCACTCCTTTTCTTTTGGGAAGTGTTATTCACTTCTTATTAGATAAAGTGAAGGATCTTCTTTTAAAGTAAATTTGCCAGTAAAAAGACTCCGCAATTAAACGGAATGATTTGATATAATTTCCTTGATAACAAAATCCTCAACAGCTTAATGATGTTGCAAATATAGCTCAATTCCTTACCCTGATAACGTATGGAATAATCGTGTTACTTAACTGGACGAATTGTAATAATCTCGAAGAGGTTTTTTGGAAAAATGTTCAGTAATACTGCAACAAATAGAAGAGTTAAACGTTATTTTAATGAAAGGGAGGTTTTTAGACTTGGATCTTTTAGTTGTGTATTTTCTTGGATTATTATTGGGAACTGTCGTTTTTGCTTTAACGTTTTACTTTTCCAAAGAAATGGATAACGGTAAGAGAAATGCCATACCATTAGTTATCGGTATATTAGTGATCTTAGGAGGATTATTAATTGGTGGCTTTGAGGGTATGCCCATTAGCTTGATGGGAGCAGGAATTTTTTCACTTTCTCTTTTGTTATTGATTGCGGGTAAAAGAATACTGGTAAGAAAAGCGATTGTTGTATTGGCCGTATTAATTCCATTGGGGGTATTCTCTTATACCGCTCTATCATCATTCAACAATACTGAATTCGTCGTAGCTGCAAAAGATGGAAATTTTTCTCCTGACATAAATAAATATTATGATCACTTACAAGAAAATACAGACGTAAAAGGGTTTAAGATATTCAATTCATATGAAGATGAAAAGGCGATTGTCCTTTCACTTGGTGGAGAGAAAAAAGGCAATAACATAGAATTAGTAGGGGTAGAAAAAAGAGGACAAAGAATAGACGTGACTGTTAGAACTTTTGAAAACAAATCGACAGAGAATAACCCAACAATCCTCATTTTCGCAAGCAAATTAAAAAATGACAATATATTGTCAGTTAAAGATACAGATGGCACGGTTTATAACAGTCTTGAATAACAAAAACACGCCACTTCAAAAAGCTTTATCCACCGAGTCGGCAAAAATTAAATAGAGGGGTGTCCTTTTACCGGACTACCCCTTATAAATTTAATATCTCTGAATATCAGCAGCTTTTTAGTAGTTGTTTAGATATATTGTTATTGAGATTAACATGGACGGTCGGTATAAAAACAAGCATTTTTCTTTTTCGGGTGTCATTTAAAAGTTTGATTTATTTCTGCGCTGCCTAATTTCAAACTAAACATTTTAGGGGTGTTTTCATGAAAATCTTTTATCATGTAGTATTACATGCTACTAACCTATTTTTCTTGTTTGTAGTTGGTGTTGTTACTGTTGGTGCGGCGGCCAATCCGTCAGCGGGTATTACCCCCACACAAAACAGTGTAACTGGCGCAATGATAATTTTCCTGCTGTTATTAACGTTCGCAAATTATCTTTTCCAAATTATTAAAGGTGGATGGAAAGCATTGCTGGTTGGACATGCGATTTATATTACTGTTTTTCTTTTAAGTTTCTTCCTTGTCTTTCCACTGATACTTGTAATAATTGAACATTAAAGGATATGGACATTTACCCAATCCAGCCACAAAGATGTATTCCAGCATCAATACGGATACCATTACGAATTGTATGATAACCAGGTCCACTTAAATTATTAGTACATTTTATGAAGTTTTTATGCGGCTGGCATCTGTCCTTACCTTTTTTACCACGGATTTCAATATCGTGAGTCCTACAGCAAGAATCAATTGCATTAATAGGTGTTCCGCCACCCGCAACTTCATAAATACCACATTTATGTCCGCAGTGTTCGTAGCGTTTTCCTTCAAAGTAGCAGCAAGACCCTTCCAGTAAGCAAGAAGCTGGATTATAAGCAGGTTGAATTAAGGAATTAGGCAGAGCGCCTGATACTTGTGAAACATCTACAAAATCTTGGTAAACATCATAAAGCTCTTCTTCAATATGTTCTACTAACAGTTTGTCTCCGGAGTATTCTTTGAAGACAACATCGTTCTCTTCTTTTGCCCAGATTTGGACAACCTCTCCAATATCTGTTCCTATTTCATAATGCTTTAATACTATTTGCGCTTTACTACCGAAATCCATGAGTTTGGTTGTTTCTGTCACAGGGATACCGCCAAACTCATCATTTGGTAGATGCACAATACTTACAATATCAGTCCTTTTTGGACTACCGAGCGATTCAATATTTAATTCATTTAGTACCTTTGTGAAAGTTGGTGAGTTGAAAAGGTTTTGATGTTTTTCTAAGTTTTCTTTTGATACAAAGAGTGCAACGTGTTTCATGATACTTCACCTCAAATTATATTTTTAACCTTCTTAAAAAATCTGTCCTTTGGAAATGGATTGTCTTAGTTATAAATGAGTCCTGTACCTGTTACTCGGACACCATCTGTTGATTTTTCAAATCTTAACCTATGCGGAGCGACTTTAGGTAAATAATCAAATGTTACAGTTTTGGAACCATTTCTTGGAAATGATGCTGTAGCTACTGTAATAAACCCATAATTGCTTTTAGTATCAATCTGCAATTGAACGACAAAGTCATCAGCTCGTCCACCTGCATTGTTAGCCTTCGAATTCAGCCCCAGTGTAATTTTCTTATTCTTATTAAAGTTTCTAACCATCCCGTTTAGCGTATGCGTGAAATCGTGTTCAAGAAAATAATTTGGCATAACTCATTCTCTCCTTTGTTTGTTTTTTTCAATAAAATAAAGAGATGTAAAAAGACCAAATGACAATTGAATCATTTTTTTAAAATGTCATTTCTTTTATCCCTCCTTTCTATATAAAGAGATAGAAGGCATCGAGAAAACAACCACCGAAGCGAATTTATTTGGATGAAATAAAAAAGACGTTCTGCAAAGGTACAGAACGTCTTTTACTTACTTATAGTATTTAATTTATATAGAGGTAGCAGCAAGTTCATCATCACTTGCTTTCAGTTGGATCATGGCTTCTGCAACGTCTCTAACACTCAAATCTAATGTGGTTTTTAGTGTGTTTTTGAGGGGGCTTCAAATATTTCATAAGTTACTGCTCTCTTCCTTTAAGACAATCCTCTTACAAGAAAAACACCCCTCAATGAGAAGTGTTTGATTTGTAGATATATTCATCATTATGGAGAATCGAAATTACTTCATATTGATCTTGTTCTTTCATGTATTCAACCGATACTTTATAAATCTTGTTATTGGATTCGATTAAGATCAATCCATTTTCATATTTTACATAAAAAGCATCTTCGTTTCCTGTTACCTCTCTAACCTTTTTGGTTGCAGCTTTTTCATCAGGCAATAGCCATTCATCAACATTTTTCTCCGTTGCTTCATATATTTTTGATTCATCCTTATATATAGCAACGATATACATCCCCTTGTCACTTACTTCAAAGGTGTAATTCCTTCCTTTGACAATTACATTGTAATAGTTGCCGTTCCCCTCTGAAATGGTAACAAAAGACGAATCTAATTCATTAATGGCTTTACTGCCTATCATTCTCTGCGTTTCATCTCCTTTGAAACTCACCAAAGTATATGATGTATAGGCGAAGATACCTGCCACCAAAAAGAGGATAAAAAGCAACAATCTTTCGCCCTTAAACCCTTTAATCACCGCTACTACAAAGAAAAGAGAAAAAACAACAGCTAAAAAAAATGAAAAAAGACCAACCATCGTTCCGATTAACGCAAGAAACCCTTCGTTATAAATAGAATACCTCAAACTTCTCCACTCCCATTCCTTTGTCATTGAAATCACCTGATTCTAATGATAGGAACGTCTAATAGAGAATTAAGTTCCTTTCCTTTCCAAACAAATAAACACGCCACCGAAGTGACGTGTCTGTATTGTAACTTTAATTTTATATAGATGCAGCAGCAAGTTCATCATCACTTGCTTTCAACTGAATCATGGCTTCTGCAACGTCTCTAACACTCAAGTCTAACGCACGGAAAATCTTATCATACGTTTCAGTCGAAAGATTATCAAAGCCGCCTTCCGCGCGGGAAACCGTTTTTAAACCGACATCTGCTTTATTGGCAAGCTCCTGTTGAGAATAGCCGCATTGTAGCCGACGAGCAAAAATGATTTTTGCATATACAGGTGACAGACCTTCTAGGGATTCCTTTAAATCAGGATGGCCTTCTTTCAATAAAGAAGTAGTCATGCTTAAAAGATTTTTAGCCTTTTTCATTATTCCTCAATCCCTTCTAAATAGAGTTCAGGATTTTCTTTTACTCTTTCATACATTTGATAGGTTAAATCCCTCATACGATCCGTTTCATCAATGTTCGGATCAAGTGTTTTTATGAAGCACTTTACAAAAACGTAATTGGACTGATCTTTGTACTCAAAAGGGAAAAACAAGAATCGTAAATGTTCGTTTCCGCTCATGGCATATCGTAACTCATAAATTGGGATGACCCTAAGCGGCTTGACTAAATGATAACGCCTTGTCCTTTGCTCCCCATTGAAAGTGATTGTAATTTCTGTCCTTCTTTTTATAAGTGTGTCTAATGGCTGAACGCTTAATAGGTTGAATGCACTGTTGAGAAACATCAGATGCAGCTTTGCCTCATCAGATTCTTTTGATTTCTGATAAAGATGATTCAAAAAATCCCCAACAACGTCCTCCCCATTTTCATCATTGATCATTATTAGGTTATGTTCTTTAATATTCATTGTATGCGTATTGTATCATATAAGACTCAACTTTTCTAACAAAATGTGTCTTATATGACTTACTCTTCCCTCCCTTTTATATTTCAAACGCTGAAAACGCACCTTCGTCCTCGAAATCTGCAATATTTACAACCTTATCGGAAAAAGCATCGACCGATTTGCGGGGATTGCCGATAACAAGCGACAGCACATTGAATTTCTTTTCTTTCTTAGATTTGTTGAACCTATCCAGAAATTCATCACTTACCCTCGCTTCGCCATCGGTGACAAATACCACATCAGCCTTTTCAAAACGACTTTTGTTGATAGTCGATAATGCCTGATTCAAAGGTTTTTCAAAGTTTGTCCCACCACCTAAAAAATTGGTAGCGAGCGAAACCATATCATCAATTGAAATTTTTCCTTTTGGATATTCCTCTATATAGACTCTTGTTGAGAATCGGATTAAACAGAAGTCGCGCTTCTGTCTTTTAGCAATCGACATTAAAGCAAGAGCAAATCCTTTTGATTGCATATCCAGACCTTCCATGCTTCCTGACTGGTCCAAACAAAGAACAATTGGACCCTTGCCTAACACCTCATTCCCTTTTTGTTCGTATTGGAGAGTTTCACCTTCCACGAATCGGCGCATAAAATCCTTTTTAGTTTTCGGATTCATATACATGCCAAGTTCTACAGGCAGCAGTCGTTCCACGCTGTTTCCTAACGTTACACCGCTACGATCTATGGATTCGGTATGCTTGGACTTTTGCTTCTTCCGAGCGATCATCTTCATTCGCCCTGCCCATTCCGCAACCCGTTTGACCCTTAAATCGTTCGACAATGCTTCGGCAAGCCTAATTTGATCGCGCAATGGAACCTTTTTGAGTTCGGCATTTTGATTCCCTGCACTAGTACCGCCTAACAACGACTTTACATCGTTCTTGATGTCATTGGTCTGTTGCATTGCCTTCGCCATAGCCTGATTGAAAGAATATCCGTTGTTGTTGAAAGCGTCTTGAAGATGCTGATTCAATTCAGATATGGCTTGGTTGATATTTTCATCCTGTTTGCCATTCTGGTTATTCTGTTGCATCTTTTGAATTTCCTCCATCAACTTCTGCATTTCCTCGTTTTGCCGCTTTTGTTCCTCAATCCATTCGTAAGTTTCCTCACCAAATTTAACCGTTCCAACTGCCGCTGTCAGATCGTCTAATTTTGTATGAACCCGATGATCCTCGAAATTTTCATCATTCATTATCCGTTCCATGATGGTTTTGTTCTGTTGCAACTTATCTGGAACTTCTTCTTTTAAAACAGGATTCATTTTATACAGGCCCGCCCAAATGTCTCCAAGCAATTGTTCAAATCCTGGCATATCAGCTTTCTCATTTAATTGTCGCAATCCTTTCGACATGTCATATAAGGAATTGAAACGTCTTTTGTCAAAGGAATCCGTATTAAGAACGGATTCATCTTTATATCGACTGAATTTAGCTTTTTCCAACTCACTCACTCCTTATTTTCAATAATATCAATCGCCGTCGTCAATTCTTTTATTTTCTCAATCAAAACATCTTTTTCGGATTGCAATAAACTAATCTTTATTTTTGATTCCACTATTTCCGTCAATTCTTCAAAATTTGGAATTTGTGGTTTTTTGTTTTCCGAAACATCTAACAGGACATCTAGTAATCTATACATCTTTTGAATATCTTTTTTAGTTAAACGAATACCTTTATAATAGTAAGTTTTATCAACATCGAATATATTTTCTATATTAAGATGTTGTTCGTGAAGCTGTTTATATAAATTAATTTTTTGAGTATCTACTTTTTTTTAAAGAAGCTATTTCTAAGCTAGAAACCTTTTGATTTATTAGTAGCATTAATAGATAGTTAATATCTATTTCTAGCACATCAGACATCCTAAATAAAAGAAGTTCAGCAGGAGTTCTTACATTCCTTTCAATGTCAGAAATATAATGTTCCCTGACATTCAAAACTTTGGCTAATAGCCTTATTGTCATGTCCTTTTTAATACGTGCTTCCCTTAAAGTTTCACCTAATGTTCTCATGTGATAATGGCTCCTTTTTTAACAACAAAAGGCATTTGGATTTCACCAAACACCTTTTGCATCATATCTCTATCGTATTAAGTTATATTAAGAGGAAAAAACCTCTCTAACTTAATTTACAATCAGTTAATCGGATCAAGTACACTACTTGCAATTTCCCTATGGATAACTGTAACCCGGTCAATGGCTTCCTGAATCTGCACATTACGGGTTGGATTCTTCGCTTTCAGGTTTTCAAGTTCGCTTAACAGGACTTTGACTTTCTTCACAGCTTCCAGACTAGCTTCGGTGGAAGGTGCTTGATTTAAGTTCGTCAAAATTTCTTTGGCCTCCTGATCTGCGTTTTCGATAGCTCGCAGCACAGTATCTTGTGCAAGCGTACGGACGATATTAGAAGTCAATTCTTTCTGATCCGGTGATTCCCAAAGGGAGTTTTCAAGGAATACAATATCATCGGTGATGACGTGCTGGCGTTGTGCAATTAACGCTTTCGCCTTTAAAACCGATAATGATTGCTTGAAACGTCTGTCGGAAGGACGGATGCCTTCATCTTTCAGATGGTATCGGACTTCCGCCAATTTCACATAGACTTCATCCGGTACACTCACCATTTCTGTGAAGAATTGCAGATTAACCAATTCCTCCATTGTAAGAGATGGCAACGGTTGATTTTGCCCGTTACCTTTCATCATGGAAATGAAGTTGTTGTCGTCCCCGATATAGTCTACTTCAAAGCGAAGCAGGAACCGGTCAAACAACGCTTCAAGTCCTTCGCCTTCCTCCGGGTATTCATTACTAGAGCCGACAACGGACATAAGTGGAACTGTAATCGGATGACCATTGTTGTAGAAGACTCGCTCGTTAATCAGCGTTAGCAAGCTGTTTAGAATGGCACTGTTTGACTTGAAAATCTCATCAAGGAAAGCAATGTGCGCTTCTGGCATCTTATTCGCCGTGTTACGCTTATAAACGCCGTTCTCCAAGTCTTTCAGGCTTAATGCTCCGAATAATTCCTCGGGTGTACTGAAACGAGTGAGCAACCACTGGAAATAGCCCATACCCTGAACGATTTTTGCCAAATCTGCCGCCAATGCCGATTTTGCAGTACCGGGCGACCCGATCATCAGCATGTGTTGTTTTGAAAGAAGTGCAATCAAAATGGCTTCAATTTCCTTCTCCCGTTCGAAATATTTCGCATTAAGCGCATTTTTTATATCTATCAATTTTGAGAAGTTGTTTGTCATTTTCATAAATCTCCCTTATAAATGTATTTTTAAAAAGACAAAAAGGAAGTGCTTCATGAACACTCCCTTTTTTAATCAAATCCCTTTTTCTCTTTTTAATTCAGCCAACTCTTGCAATGCCGCGGACTGTTTCTGTTGATACTCAAAAAGTTCTTCTTGCATCGTTGCAAGTTTTTCAACAGCAAAAGTGATTTTCGTCAATGCAACCAATTCAGATGTTTGTTTTAGTTCCATTGATTTTTCCAATAGATCCAGTTCACGTTCTTTCAGGTCATTTGCTCTCTTAACTTCCTCCACCATAGAATCAAGTTTTGAAACGAATTTTGGAAAATCCGCTTCATAAAATTTTCTTCCCAACTTTGTCTGATAGAATTCTGGTCCATTTGACATGTTGATCCTTCCTTTACTTTTTTATTTTTAGCTTACTAACCCCTGCTGTAAAAGGCTTTTAAAGGCTTTTTGCTTACGCATCCTTGGCTTCAACACCGACATTTCTTCCTCGTTATAGCCAACGATAGTTGTATGCTTTCCTACAAGGATTGGGGACTTTAATACAGTTGGATGCTGCCTGAACAGTTCGATCAAACCGCTAATCGTAAGACCCTCGAAATCAAATCCTTGTGTTTCCAACTCTCGGTACGCCTTCGAACGGGTTGCCAAAATCTCTTCCACACCTTTGGTCGTATACCGCAGAATCTCATGCAATTGCTCCTTTGTAAGTGGCTTCCCTGGGAGGTATTGCTCCTTATAGGCAATCCCATTAGATTTCAAATAGTTTTGCACCCTTCTTACATATGGAGTGATCTCCAAGTAATAGAGTCTCGTTTTCATTCGAATCAACTCCTTCATCAAATTTTTAATTGAAAACTCATTCCATGTTTTCGATCAGTTTCGTCACTTCCGATTTAATTAGGAGAATTCTTTCCTCAAATTGATCGGCTTCGTTTTGAACGATGTTTTTATAGTTACGATAGTCTTTAATGACTGCATTCGCTTGATTCACTAAGTCTTTTACTTGTGATTTCCGCAAGTGCTCACTGGAACGACATTCTGATAGAATGTTTTCCAAGTGCTCGCTTAACTTCTTATTGACCATCTGTTGATTGTCATAAGTGTTAACGATTGGCACTTTGAATCCTTCGCTGTTTTCAAGGGAAGACGTGAATTTCACCAATTTGTTCAGTCCTTCGGTATGGGAATCTGGAATGAAATAATGCCGATAGGTAAGGTTTTGAGGTTATCTCCACCTTTTCCCCCGGCCCACACCGTACGTGAAAGTTTCCCTTCATACGGCGCTCCATCTTTCTCGGCTTTATCTGATAGGTTCTAAGTTACACTTTTCACGATATGTGTTGATCCGTCTTAACTGCTTTTTATCTGGATTGATTAATCTTCGGTATTTATCAATGGTTTGAGTGTTTTTAGCATGGATTAGCTTGTGTACAAATTTGTTTAGGATTCTTAGGTTCCCGAATGTATCGGTTCCGCCTAAACTAATAGGTACATAATGGTGACAATGGACAAGTTCGGCAGGCAGAAACTCACCTGTAATCTCGCATTTACCATTTTTCATGCTGTATCGACTGATTCTATTGTCGAAATATTCCACGCTTCTGTTTGGGATATTGGACTCCATAAGTTTCCTGATTTCTGCCATGAGTTCATCTTTCAGTTTTCGGTAGATTAGTTTTCTACCCTCTGAATCGTAGGGAATTAGCTTTGGGTTGAAGTTTGCAGCCCAAAAGTTTTTTATATCCCCTATTGGATACAGATGGACACCACTTATTTCAAAGGTATTATAGGTTTTCTTATAGTACCTTTCATAAGTTGGGGAAGGATTCTTTGGTTTTCCAAACTTTCCTCTATTTCTCAAACGTTTTCGAAGGGTGTGGGCTAATCGGTGTGCGATTTCATTGAAATCTATACTTACATGAGTGGCAATTCTGCTGTAGCTATGAATGCCAAGCACCCAACTATTGAAGAGTTGTGCGTTTTTTGCAGTAGGGGAATTTTTCAATTTCTTGATTCTTTCCCTTCCTTCCGCGACGTACTTCTCCTTCTTTTTCTTGCTGATGTGGGAGTTCGCCACTCTCTTATTACCTTTGACTACCGCTTTTATTGAGAATCCGAGAAATTCCGATTCCCTTTTTCGTAAGTTGACCACCTGTGATTTTTCTGGTGATATATCGAGTTTCAACCGGTCTTTGAGATAGAGTTTAACAGCGTGATACCACTTTTGAGCGGATTTCCAGTCCTTGCATAGAATCTTGAAGTCATCTGCATATCGGACTATGAAGCCTTCTTTGAGTCTCCCTTTTCTTAGGAAACGGAACATAGCACTCTTTGAGCAGTAACTTGTTCTTGAAGGAAAGGATTCCCATTGACTTGCGACCCATTGGTCCAAATCATTTAGGACGACATTTGACAATAGAGGGGAAAGTATCCCGCCTTGTGGCGTTCCTTTGGTTGGTACGCCTTCTTTGTCAATTTCCGCTTTTAGCATCTTGCTGATAATGCGTAACACTTTTCTATCCCTTATTCCCATGTTCCATAACTGTTTGATTAGTAGTGTGTGATTGACATTATCAAAGAAACCTTTGATGTCGATATCTACTACATAATGCAGTTTGTTATGGGTGATTAAGTGGTTGACCCTTGCTACCGCATGGTGTGTAGATCGCAGCGGTCGGAATCCATAGGAGTGATTGTAGAATCTTGCCTCGCATATCGGTTCAAGAACCTGTTTGAAGGCTTGTTGTATGATTCTGTCACTCATGCTCGGAATTCCTAAAGGGCGTTTGTCACCATTTGGTTTGGGGATGAAAACTCGTCTTACTTTCATAGGTTGGTAGTTTGAAAGGCGTTTTCGGATGAAATCTACCATTTCTTCTTCTGTGAAGCCTTTGAAGTCATCAATGGTTCTACCGTCTACACCTGCCGTTTTTGACCCTTTGTTCGTTTTGATTGTCCGGTAAGCAAGAAGGATGTTTTCTCTTGATGTGATGACGTCATATAGACGGTCAAAAGATTCTCCATTTTTGCTTCCCTTGTACAATCTGTCGAACGTATCAGACATACCGTAGTAATCCCAATATCGTAATTGTGCTTGCATAATGGATCACTCCTTTCTCGGAATGATTTCCCATTTTCTTACTCGATCCTTGCAATAAACTTTTTAGAATATCAGTAAAGTTTCAAAAGACTTGGGGCTATTCCTCCACCGCCATTACAGCAGCTTCAACAGTTCATGCCCCTACTCTCACAAAGATAAATGCACTTCGGCTAATGATGCCTTATAGCAACCATCTAAGGGTGACAGCCCTTATCGCATGATGTTCTTTGCTTTCCTCGTTCCTCTAACTCTATCTGTACATATATCCGTAGGTGGTTTCTTTGAGCCTGTAAGTCTTTTCAGCACCATTGTTTGCTGGACGAACTTCATAGGAATCATCTTACTCTTCGTCGACTTACCTCGCACAAGACGAGTAATGCCTTTCGACACTATAACGGTATAGACCCTTTCATTCGAAACTTTGTCAGACCAACGTTGGTCATTCTCACCATAGATATTTTGTAGACACCCGGTCTATCTGTTACATCCTTTACCGCTAAAGGAATTTCGTATGACGATGTTGCTGTCATTTACGGTAACCTTCAACCGACTTTAACTGGCTTCGCACCTTCATCTTTCTGTCATGATGAACGCACGCAGTAATCTTAGTGTGGTCGCTTCGGAAAACATGGTTTCCTCATTTCAACCATCGAGTTAGAAGTTAGACTGTCAGATGAGACAGCCCCTGCATTTCCTACTTTTAGTAGTTATTGCAGAACAAGTCGCACAATCCCCCCATTTGGACGTACTGGCGTTGGAGCAAGAGATTGCAAGATCTTGCTGACCATGACACGTAATTGTTGAGCCGAATAATAGTCTTTATATACTTGGAACTTTTTTTCAGCTTCCTCGGACAATTCCCTTGCCATGTCATTTGACGTGACGAATGTCAGTGAATCATCTTTCTTATTCAGCGTGATGACGCCCGCTTGACTATCATAGTCCAACCGTTTTCCTGATTGGTCTACTGTTTCGACAACGATGTTGCGCTGTATTTGGTCCTTATCGGAAAACACTTCGCGGATAAGGTAATTTTCAAATACATTGGCTGTCGCCGTAGACTTTTTTGTTTCAATCTCTTTAGTTGCCCTCCTAAACGCATCACTTGAACGTATAGGGTTCGGCATCCAACTTTCTTCTAGGCCCGATTGTGTAAGGGTTGTTAGCAAATCATCCCGTTTGACGAGCTGCTTGCCAACAGAAAACCACATCAGGTGACCAAGAATTTCTTCCTCTCCAACATTTTGAACCGCAGTCACATTACCTAAATCAAGTGCCATATCAAACCATCCTCTCCATAATTAATTTTTAAAAAGAAAAAACGTATCCAAATAGCAATGGGCCATTGAAACACGTTTAATACCAAACCTATTTACCTTTGCATTAGTCAGCTTACATTTTCAGAAGCTCTTCAAAGTCGAGTTCTTCCGGTAGTGGCTGTTCTAAGCGAATGGATTTTAAAATTTCAAACTTGATAAGTTTCTTCAAATGAATAGAAACATCCATATCATCATATTCCGCATCACAAACTTCACAGTAATTTTGAGGATAATTGATAATTTGGATTACCTGTTCTTTGCCACAAACAATTTCGGTGTGTTGTTTCGGTTTTTTACGGGTAACGGTTGTTTGTCCATTGCAATAGGAGCAAGTAATAGTGGGAACGCTTCCCTGCATGTCGTTGACGGATTGCTTTACCATTTCGTCAATCGAGAGAGCATACAGGCTTGCTTTTAGCTTTGCGATTGTCTTTTCCCGTTCATCCAGTTGCACGACCAAGTATTTTTCTGTCATTGAAACCTTCTCCTTTTGTTTTTTCTTCCCATCATTCCACGTCTTCGGGATTGCAGAAGCATATCCGCTTGTTGAATCGATCGTTCCATTTCCATGCATGTGACTTCGGATTGTATGCTGTAACAGCCACCCAAAGATCATCGCTTACCATATCGAAAACGACATGAAGGGGGCGAAAATTTCGACCGACATAGCCAAGCAGCACTATGGATTTTGACTTTGTTGTCTTATTTCGTTCGATCACCCAACCGTAAGAAATGATTTCTTTCACATCGACTTCCGAAACAGAACGTTCCAGACTTCTTTTTTGAAAGTGCTTGTCGAAAACGACTTTCGCCTTTCCTTTTTCGATTTTTTCCAGAAACCGATCCAATTCCTTCTGACCGAGAGGACAGAACCGTTGTTGCAATTCTTCCCATCGCTCACGTTTTCGTTTACATTCATGCTGATTGTTGCATTCAATCGTCATTTTGTTCGCCGTATATGCAACACAGAAGGAAGACCCCTCTGTATAAACTGCATACAGAGGGCCTATCCTCCTTTCATGAATTTTGAAAACACAAAAAAGCCGATGAATCCCGAAGGAAACAATCGACTTTTTATATATTGACGCGCCGAAACGCGAAAATATCAAAACTTATTTAGTTTGCAAAAATGCAATTCCCACTCACTAAGAGTCCGCCTTCCATTTCTTTTTTGGAAGAATACAAAGGCGAAAAAATTTGTGTCGAATCTCCTTTGAGAAAGAAACAAAGGTGTGACGACTTCTACAAAACGAGTAGCTCAATGATAATTATATACATACAGTGTAACAAATACACTGAATGAATACAAGGGAAATTGAATCGCTTATATTTCAAAAATGCAGTTAACTGTGAATATCTTTACTAGAATAAATAAACGCTTGAAATATTTGAGAGAACATAAATATAATAAAACTCACTAACAAAGCAAACGTTACCGATACTTTAAATGCAGCAAAATCGTTAGCTTTAGATGCAAAAATAGAGATACTTAAATGAGTGATTAAATAGAGATATGATAAACTTAATGATGTTTTTATCCTTTCAATAATAAACTTATCTAAAACTACTTCTTTATTAAACATGCTTTTCTTTTTGATATTAACTACGACTTCTTTGGTTAAAAAGCCAAAACTTACTACAACTGCTACTGAAAATATAACCCCATTAAAAATATTCCCACTAACAAAAAAGTTATATGCGACAAAGGTGAAAATCGATATAAACAATAAATTAACCAAAAACTTCAGGAATTTTGGAACTCTTATTAAACTCACTAAGAATCGCTCCCTTCTATAATATAAAAAACTTCTTTTATCCTGAATTACGAAAGTAAAATCTAGTTACTAAATGCAAAAAGGGCTCCAGCCTTTGGTATAATTGAGTTTGCGAGAACTACAATCCCAAAGAAAGGAGCACCTTTAAGGTGAAGTTTATCACAAATCTATCAAATATAAAAGTTAACTTTAACTTGGAAAACGCAACCAATATAGCGGGATTGCTGCCCTTCCTTCAGTTCCTGAAACAAATGGAAATCGAAAACACTTTTCGGTGTTTTGACCCAATCAAAAAAAGCAATTCGCAATTCCCATTTCGTAAGATTATTATCTATCTGATCATTGGATGGGTCGCGTCCTGTACACGTCTCTTCCACTTTCGTTCCATGCAGAAGGATGCCATGATCCAACAGTTTATGGGTGGCAAGTGCCCGCATCATACTTTACTGGGCAAAGACTTAAGGTCTCTCGCGAAATTCAATGTACAGCTTGATGTCAAAGAGCTGATGCACGATATCATTGAACCTGCCCTGCCATCATCCTTGATTTTGGATTTTGACTCAACCATCGAAACCGTTTATGGAAATCAGGAACTGGCTAAAAAAGGGCCAAACTCTCATAAACCGGGCCGTAAAAGCTACCATCCCTTGCTTGTATATGAAGGGAAGACCCGATTATGCCTGAATGCAGCTCTGCGGCCCGGAAACCGACATACTGCCGACAATGCCATTGAGCTGGCAAAAGAGACGTTGAATCTGCTCTCTGAGTCCCAATCCGTCTCTTATGGGCGGTTTGACAAAGGCTTTGCCGGAGAGGACTTTTATAGCTTTTGGGAAGGAAAGCAGATTGACTACGTTGGAAAACTGAAATGGACGAGCCGTTTAGCCAAAGCCGTTTATACAGATCCCGGTCCATGGATTCGATTTGTCGATGAAGACATCGTCATTGAAGGAAAGACGATTGAATATCAAGCAACTTCCTGGAATAAGCCAAGGCGTGTTTCCGTGATCCGAAAAGCTGATCGTTTTGAAATGGATCAAGTACAATTTGTAGACTTTATCTGGGAACATGAAGCAATGGTCCATACGATGGATTGGACTCCGATTGATATATGGCGGTTTTACAACCAAAGAGCCTGCATGGAAAATTACATTAAGGAAGCCAAGTACGGGTTCTCTATCAACCGAATCCCTACCGGCTCATTCAAAGCCAATGAACTGGATTTATTGATCAAATTATTTGCGTACAATCTGTTTGAGCTTTTTAAGATGGATCATTGCCCAACTCCGATGAAAAGCTACACGATCCAAAGATTTCGTAGGGAAATCGTTCAGGCAGCAGGTGTATTCACCTTTCACGCCAGACAAACCATGTTAAAGATTCAGGAAGCCTACCTTCATAAACGGGCTTTTTTGAACATGATCCAAAGCGTGAAAAAACTAGAGTGACCATTTGAAGCTCCGATGTCCTCACTCTTGGCAGCGATAGGAGTAGTAGGTGCGGTTTTTTTCAACATCGGTCTTAGAGGCATATTAAATTAAAAAAATTATTAATGAGCCCATAACAACCCCAATAGACCCTTGTGATAATACCTCGTTATAGATGGAAAAATATCCCGCTCACGCAGACGGTTCTTGTTGCCATCTTTAATGTAGTCATGGCTTGCGTCAATCATAAAGATGCCATCGCGCTCGTCTGCTCCTTCCTTGTCAATAACAATAATGCAAGCAGGAATACCCGTTCCATAAAACAAGTTGGCGGGCAGACCTATGATTCCTTTAATGTATCCCTTGTCCACTATAGACTGCCGGATTGTCGCCTCGGCGTTGCCACGAAACAGGACGCCGTGGGGTAAGATTACGGCAGCCTTTCCATTACGTTTCAGCGACTTTAATATATGAAGCAACCACGCGAAGTCGCCATTTTTCTCCGGAGGCCTGTCGCCATATCCGTCAAAGCGACCGTACTCTTTGAGTCCGTCTGTCCAGTTCTTTGTGGAGAACGGAGGATTAGCGACCACAAAGTCAAAACGGCGAAGCGTAGTTTTCTCGTCATCATCCTCAAAAAACTGCGGGTCGGAAAAAGTGCTGTAGTTGCCGGCAATCTCTCCAGAGGCTTTGTTATGCAACACAAGGTTCATTTTAGCGAGACCCGCAGTAGCGATGTCCTTCTCTTGGCCGTAGATGGCCACTTCAAAAGGCGCTTCATCAGCCGCTCTGATAAGCAATGAGCCTGATCCGCATGCCGGGTCGTATACGGATGTGTCTCTTTTTGTCGCCCGGTCAATGCCAATAACCTTCGCGAGAATCCGTGAAACCTCAGCGGGCGTGTAGAATTGTCCTTTGCTCTTTCCGCTCTCAGTCGCAAAGTTGCGCATCAGATATTCATAAGCATCTCCGATGATGTCGTCGCCGTTGGCACGATTACTGGAAAAATTCAGTTCTGGTCTGCGGAATATGGAAATCAGCCCGCTGAGTTTGTCCACCATTTCTTGGCCTTTGCCCAGCTTGGTCTCATCGTTAAAATGAGCGTTGTCGATAACTCCGCGCAATCCGTTTGCTTCAGCGAGTTTGGCAATGACTTTATCCATTTCCTCGCCGATGTTCTTATTACCTATAAGGGCAACCATGTCATCGAAACTGCCGCCTTCAGGAACCTCAATGTCCGCATAAGCCACACCCTTAAACCTGTCGGAAACGTACTTTACGAACAGGATCGTCAGAATATAGTCTTTGTATTGAGAAGCGTCCATGCCGCCCCGTAATTTATCACAACTCGCCCATAGAGAGCTGTAAAGTTCGCTCTTTTTCACTGCCATGTTATTTGTCTCCTAATCTGCTGAACCGCCGTAAATTCTGTTAAGGGCAGATTTATTTTGCCCCCGACGACAATGAGGGGGCTAAGGTCATCCCCTGAATTATCCATGAAGCAACCCTTGCCTATGCTTCTACATTTTACAACTTGGGCTTGGTGGCACCGAAAGTTGAGTAAGTACGTAAATTCGACAGCCTTAAATTAAATTCCTGCAATTTATCCACTAAAAAACGAACCCGCGCTTGGAAGAAGCGCAACGAATGATTCGATAAACTTCGTTATAGTACCAAGGTTGGAGAATTCCTAACAATAGTAATAACAAGCCGATTCCACCAGGCAATCATTTTGAGCCTACAATGTGAGGCCTGCCAAACAGCACTTGTTTATCCGAATCGAACAGCCCGCGATAAACCACTTGTCCCCGAGTGGAGGAAGCGTCCACTACTTTGCCGTCTCCCGCATAAATGCCGACATGAGTAATATCCATGAATCTGCCATTACGCTCGTAGCTCCAAAACACAAGGTCACCTGGAACCAAGTCGGCCGCGCTTACTGTCAGACCATTCTCCACGCAAAATCTGGCCTGCTCCGCAGCGGTTCGCGGCAAGCTGATACCCAGTTGACGATAAACCCATTGGACGAGATAGCTGCAATCCGTAAAGTGGTCCTGACCGGCCTTTGGTTGGCTGTACGGATCGCCTAGACGAGTCAGCGCCAACTTGACGGCTTCACTGCCCAGTTCCCCTTCGGGCAATTGCTGTTGAACCAAATCAAGCTGCTCCGGCGTCAAGCCAATATCCGCATCTTTTCCAAGTATCGCAAACATAAGCGGGCGGAACTCCTCGGACAGCATTTCCTTCATTAATTCTATCTGTTCATTTGTAAAGCGGTATATATCTGCCTGTTGCTCCGCAGTATGGCTAGTGACGGTAATATGCAAAATGCGCTCATATCGGGTAATCGTCTCTTCGCTGGTGCTCCCGTCCTCATGTTCTACCGTAACCGTTTCCTTATGTTCTACCGTTTCAACACGAGATTCCAGCGAATTCATATCCCAAAACACCGATCGGATGATACCGATTCTTGTTGCATCAAGCGTGGCCACATCCATTCCGTTTTCCGCATCCGTGACGGTCTTCACGGCAAAGACGGCGATAATGTCCATCCAGTTATCAATTCGAGTGTTGTCCGCGCTGCCGGGATAATGAAATTCCACCCGGTCTACATTTCCAGCGGATCGCTGTAATTCTGCCAGCCGGGCGGCAAATTCATCGTCTATTTCCTGAACGATTCGGGTAAGCGGCTTTACATCGGCATCCGTATTTTCAACTGACACAAAGATACCGAAAGGAGAGGAAATAACCGCCGCGCTCACCATGACAATGCACAAAACTACAATTACCGAACCGCTGATCCCCAAAAGCGCCGTCAATCCATTGACAAGCAAGGCGGTGGCTCTTACAACCATTTTAATGATAAGGCGATTCAATCTCGCGATGGCTCGCGCGGTTTGAATGGATCGGTGGGCAGACATCGCCATCTGCGCAGCCCGCTGTGCTTCATTGACGGCATTCATTTTCCCTTCAGTTTGGGCATCCGAATGATTGTTAACGTGCTCTAGCCGATGCCCATTTTTTATAAATGGCGATAATGTCTTAAAATTTCGTACTTTCCGTTTGATCGTATAACCTGATTGTTTTGATATAGCAGAGGGGACTCGGGTTAACGGTTTCACGCGTCCATTTGCTGAACGAGATACCGCGCCGGAGAATGTTTCCTTCTTCCCGGCCGGTTTTGGATGTCCGATATCCCGTTTTTGCATCCGTTCAGGAAAGCTGCCTGTTCGAGAACAATGCAGAAGCCGGGCATTGACCCGGCTCCGTATAAAACGTTGTTTTCCTGAATGCGAGCCAGAAGACAAGACGTATTTTCCATTAACCGGCTTACGGAGACGTATGCTACGGGCAAGTCGCGGTGTACGCGCAATCGAAGACTCCGCATTAACATCAATCGGGCTCTGACTTGTGACAGAATCACCATCTGGCAACGGCCGCCTTTTTAGAATGTGCCGGATCAATCTCTTGTTGATACGCAGACTCATCCCCATTTGGGCACGAATCGTTTTTTTCGTAGCCGCTGCGGAATGGCGCTGCGCATATTCAACTGGAGACGAGGAAGTCGTCTTGTCATTCTCAACTTGCCGCTTGGCACGATCGCTTGAACGCCTTACACGATGCAACACGTTTGGGAATCTGTCCAGACGTTTGATGTCTTTAACAACACTCCTCGTTTTAATTTCCTTCATCGTCCCATTCCACTCCCGTCGTTGGCAGCCATTCAGCGAATTTGTTCGGCCAGCCGATTGATCGTTCTCTCGTGACTTCGGCAATATTCGGGATAACGAAGACGAATCGCTTCAAAAAAGTAGGGGGCATAGCTGCAATCGAATAATTCGTGGGGAGTGGAGTAACGTTCGCCGCCTGCTTCGGTCCAGCCGTTCCATAAATTAAAGGCGAGCCGACACACTCGAATGGAACTGCCGGTTTGCCAAGGGGCCGAAAGACCTTCGGGCTTAATGCCGCTATTGGAAAAATCATACAAATCGCGGATATAACTTCTGGTTTCCCGGGAAATGCCCAATGTATAGAAAAGTGCCCGATGGTACCCGTCGTTGCATTTCCTTTCATCCAGCATCTGAACATAAAATCTCTCGTGTTCCTCATCTCGAAATCGAATCGAATGCATCGCTACAAACCCCTTTCATGGAAAATGAGCGGCTGGTTGCAACCAGCCGCTGACTGAACATGGTCCTCTATATAACAGTTCATTTTGGCAGGAAAATCGGACCCTCCGACGAAACAATTACATGTTTTTGAGCAAGTATTCCATTTGTTTCAAGCCTCTTTGGATAGATTTACGAACCGCCCGCTCATCGACATGCTCGGCTCTGGCAATAGCGACTTTGCTCATGCCCAAGAAATAATGGGCATAGATCCGTCTGGCGGATTTCACCGGCAATTGGCACATAGCTTCATAAAGTTGCTGCCGTGAAAGTTTGCGCTCGTAATACTCCTCCGGTGAAATCGAAAGAAATAAAACATGCTGCTCAATCCCGTCATTGCGATCAAGCGAAAAATAGGCCCGATGGCGATACGTTCGCAGCCTGTAGGCGCTTTCTTCCAAGTCGAAGCGGCGGATTTCATGGGCAACTTCTTCATCTACATCGACCCATACATCCGTCTTAAAAAAAGGATACATATTCCGCAAATTCATCTTTTTCATTCAAGTCCCTCCATTTTGGTTTGTTGGCAAACCAAAACAGAGGGGGGAGAACGACAGCCAACGTTCCATTTCAAACGTTTGTTTATTTTTCGTGAAAAACAAAAAAGACCTTGCCGCAGAGCATTCCAACACTCCATTGCGACTAAGTCTGAAAATGATATCCATCGTTGATGTGTTAGAAACCGTACTAGTAGGACAGACACATAAAGAGACCGCTGCCTGACATTGCAGGCATCTGAGAGCACATAATATCAGCTCCATCTCACATGGCAACACCGCTGCGAGAAGAAAGATAGTCTGTTTTTATGTTGGTGCTGTCATACGTTTTTTGTCCAAACGCTCCTTTTCATCTCGAACTCAGCCGGTTATAGGTCATTTGTTCGATGAAATTGAACTTACAAAACGACATTTTTTGGCGCCGTGCATAAACTCCTTTCAAAAGGGGACTTAATACCCTTGCATATAATTGTTAGCACCTTTGTTCAAATGATTATCCTCTAAAAAGCATTGGACAAGCTCATTAAATCGTTGTGGTTGGCACAAGTTGCTTGGGTTACAGGAATCCTCAATGACTTGTAAACGAGCATTGGACAACAGCCCTGCAGTTTCATTCATTTGCCTGATAACTGGATAGGAATGGTCCCCCGCAATACAAAGCGCGGGCACTTTAATTTGCGGCAAGAACGGGGTGAAATCAATCCCCCTGACCGCCAGACGCTGTTTATACCATTCTCCAGATCTTTTTTGCAGCATTCCTTTTCGAATTGCACGATAAGCCAAGTCCCACTTATAATAAGTGATCTTCATCGAGCGTAAAAAGAATTCACCTAGCAAATAATACGAGAGCGAACTGATGAGATCGATCATGGAGACGAATTTGCCAAGCATAGTTGTCCTGACATTTATACTCAAGCAGTCTGAAATCACGATTGCGCTTACTTGGTTTGGATACAAATTCGAGAATTTCTGAGCAATGATTCCACCATAGGAAACGCCAACAATTACAGCTTTTTTAATTCCCAAATACCCCAGGAGGAGACTTAGATCCTCACACTGGGTTTCTATAACTCTTCCAACCGGAACTTTCAAATTTCCAGACTGTCCGTTTCCTCTCAGATCAAGGAACACAGTTTGATACGATTGTTTAAAATAATTTTTTTGAATTTCAAACATTTCATGTGTTAGTCCAAGACTATGAATAAAGACGAGGGATGTTCCTTGACCACAAACTTCATAATATAGCGAAGTTCCATTCACTTTCCAAAGTGGCAACATTCCCAACTCCTTTTCGTTAACATCTATTAACTTTTTTCCATTAACTATCTGCTAAAACGTAATTATTTTTCATGAGACGATAAGCTATGTTACCCTTCATCTTGATAATAGCAAGCCTCAATATCCGCAATCACCAACACATCCATATGGCGTCCATAACGCAGAATCGGCCTGATTACGGATCGTTTCCATATTTTTTCCCACAAGGTCCGCTTCGATTGCCCGACAATCATCTGCGTACTTTGGATATCGTTGGCTTTATTCAGCAAAAGGTATGGAATCTGCCTTCGGCTCCGGGCAAACAGCATCATAAACTTACCGCCCAACCGCGCTGTCAAGTCTTCCAGCACTTTGATGCGTTTTTTCAACTCATCAGCAACCTCAGCATGATCGTGAACATACGTTACAACCCAGTCAGCCTTCAAACGATAAGCAATTCGAAACCCCCGCCTGATTAAGCGCTCAGCATTGGTGCTTAATGTTACCCCGACGAAGACCGTCTCCTGCTTTCTCCAAGGTCCGCGAAGCGAATCGTTTCTTTCCCAGGCTTCCAATCGTTCGTCCACATCGTCAGCGATTTCCCGTAGCGCCAATTCACGCAAAGCAATCAAATTGCCCATTCGGAAGAAATGATTCAAGGCTTGATCCACTTTATCTAGCGCATAGATTTTTCCTTCCCGCATTCGTTGCTGCAGCGTTTTTGGATCGACATCAATGAGCTCGACTTCATCGGCCATGCGCAACACGTGGTCGGGGAGGGTTTCCCGAACTCGCACGCCGGTAATCTGTTCAACCGCATCGTTCAAACTTTCCAAATGCTGTACGTTCATCGTCGAAATAACGGAAATGCCTGCGTTCAAAATGTCTACAATATCTTCGAATCTTTTTTTGTTTTTACTGCCGGGCACGTTCGTATGTGCCAGTTCATCCACGAGTACGACTTCCGGATTGCGGCGAATGATGGACTGGACGTCCAGTTCTTCCAGATTCGCTCCACGATACTCCAACTTCGCCCGCGGGATCGTTTGCAGCGAACCGACTTGCGCTAACGTTTCTTTTCGTCCATGCGTTTCGAGAAGTCCGATGACGACGTCAATGCCTTTCTTCTGCAAATCGTTCCCCTCGCGAAGCATCGCATACGTTTTCCCGACCCCGGGGGCGGCGCCGATGAGCACCTTGAATCGTCCTCTCCGGATTTCCCCTATTTTTCGCTCCACTTCCTGATCGCTTAGCCTGCGGTAGCGATCATCCGACCGACCTTCCGTCAGCATTTTGGTCGGCAGTATCCGCTCTCCTTCCTTTTCAGCACGATCCGCAACGAAGTAGATATCCGTATGTCTCGATTTTTTAAGGATGCCGTTTGTAATCGATCCCCGCCACAGCTCCTGCCAGCGATTTAGCTTGGAATGGCCGAGTACAATTCTCGTTACCTGATGCAAGGTTGCGTAACGAGCCAACATGCCGGGAAGCTTCCGTCTACTTGCCAAGGTGAGTTCTTCGAATTTAGTTCCTATTTTATCGGCCAATTTCAAGAGGGAACGCTTAAATGCAGTTGCTTCGCGAGACAGCATTTTTTTCGGATGGACAAATGTGACGATCATCAAATCTCCACCCAAGCGTTTGGCAATTTGTTGGCCGCGGCGGACATGAATGGATCCGTTCCAATGGTATTGCGCCGAGACGAGAATGCGTTCCGCTACTCCGGAAGGCCCGGTTAAACCTTGCTCCATGCGGTATTTTTCGTGGGAATCGTTCACATCTTCCGCCACTAGCCGCAAAGCCAGCTCCCGTAATTTTCCGATGTTGCTTCGCTCAAACAACATGGGCGAGGAGTCACCGTTGACATGCCCCTCCTCCAGCCGTTTCAGTATCGTTTCCGGCGATACGTCGATCAATTGGACTTCATCCGCCATCTCCAATGTGTTTGCCGGGACGGTTTCCTCCACCACGACACCGGTCCATTTTCTCGCCAGTTCCGTCGCGCCGTCGAGTTCGTACACGTTGACGGTTGTGATTACGCTGATGCCATGATTCAGCAAAAATTGGATGTCATCCAGACGTGTCGGAAACTGTGCTCCTTCCCGATTGCGATGGGCAAGCCCGTCAACTAATACCACTTCCGGATTGCGTTTGACCAGCGCCTCGAGGTTCAAGTCCTTACGCTCCATTCCATCCTTGATCCAGTGAATGCTGGGTACACGTTCCAAGTCTCCGAGTTGCTCCACCGTTTCCGGCCGCTGTCTTGTCGAAACCGCACAAATGACGACATCGATTCCCTGCTGCTTCAAATGCTGACCTTCCTGAAGCATGTGGTACGTTTTACCCGAACCGCTGACCGCGCCGATATAGATTTTGAGCCGACCACGGTGTAGCTTGGAAATGGAGTACAGGATTTCTTCCGGCGTCTTCCTGCGAAAACTTCCCACTCTTGTTCCCCCCTTGCGCAAGCTCTTTACTAAAATGCGATAACCCCGCCTATTTGGCCATAGGCAGGGCTCGCAGATGATATTTAACTATTTCATAAGTTCGCGCAGCGCGATGTTCAATTTCAACACATTGACTCTTGGATCCCCGAAAATCCCCAAATCCCGTCCTTCGGTATGTTCTTGTACCAGTTTCTCGAGCTCGCTCGAAGACAAACCGGTCGACTTGCTGATACGCGGAATTTGCACGTTGGCGGATTCTGGCGTAATATGGGGATCCAGCCCTGAACCGGAGTTCGTGATTAAGGCAATCGGCAATTGGCTAACAGGAACGTCCGGATTGTTTGCCTTCCACGCTTCAACGGATTCTTCCGTCCTTTTCAGCAAGTCCGGGTTCGATGGCCCGTAATTGTTGGAACCGGAGGCTTCCGCTTTGTATTCAATGCTGGAGACCCGGCCTTGAAAATATTTTGGATCGGTAAAGTTTTGCCCGATTAATTCGGAACCGATGATTTCTCCGCTGCTGCTTTTGATCAAACTGCCGTTAGCCTGATCTGACATCAAAAGTTGCGCGATGCCGGTGCAAACGAGCGGATACACAATTCCGCATAGCAATATGAACAACAAACTGAGCCGAATCATGGAAAACAAGTAAGATCCGCGGGAAAGTCCCTGAACATGCTGCTCTGAATGATTCATTCCATTTCAATCCTCTCTGTATTCCGTTTCAACTACACCCATAAGTGAACGACCATGTCGATCAATTTAATCCCGACGAACGGCGCGATGACACCGCCCAATCCATAAATAAGCAGGTTCCGGCTGAGCAATTGGGCGGAACTCATCGGTTTGTAGGCAACGCCCTTCATGGCCAACGGAATAAGCAACGGGATAATGATCGCATTAAACACAAGCGCCGACAAAATGGCCGACATTGGTGATCCGAGTCCCATTACATTCAATACGTTCATTTCCGGAATCGCCTGCATGAACATGGCCGGGATAATGGCAAAATATTTGGCGATGTCGTTCGCCACGCTGAAGGTGGTCAGAGCGCCGCGCGTCATTAGCAGTTGCTTGCCGATCGCTACGACTTCAATGATCTTCGACGGATCGGAGTCAAGATCGACCATGTTGGCCGCTTCCTTGGCTGCCGTCGTGCCGCTGTTCATCGCAAGTCCTACATCCGCCTGCGCGAGTGCCGGGGCATCGTTCGTTCCATCTCCGGTCATGGCTACCAGCTTACCGGCCGCCTGTTCCCGCTTGATCACGGCAATTTTGTCTTCCGGCTTGCACTCGGCGATAAAGTCATCCACCCCGGCCTCTCGTGCGATTGTCGCTGCTGTCAACGGGTTGTCTCCTGTACACATGATCGTTTTGATTCCCATCTTTCGCAACTGATCGAAACGCTCCCGCATGCCGGGCTTCACCGTATCCTTCAAATAAATGAGTCCGTAAATTCGATTGTCGACGGCAACGGCGAGCGGCGTTCCGCCCTCCGATGCGATCGCGTTCCCTTTTTGTTCCAAATCGGTGGGAATAACCCCTCCTTGTGCACTGACCCAAGCCTTGACTGCGTCAACCGCGCCTTTGCGAACTTTTCGTCCATTCGGCAAATCGATACCGCTCATGCGAGTTTCCGCTTTAAATTCTATGAATTCCGCACCTTCAGCCGCATTCGTTGGATACGTATACCCTTCTTTTTTCATGAGTTCGAGTACGGATCGGCCTTCGGGTGTTTCATCCTTCACTGAACTGACGGCTGCCCATTCGGCTACCGTCTCTACGGTCGTATCCCCAACCGCGATGAACTCGCTGGCCATCCGGTTCCCAAACGTGATTGTACCTGTTTTGTCCAAAATCATCGTATCGATGTCGCCTGCCGCTTCCACCGCTTTCCCTGACATGGCCAGTACATTGAAACGGGTTACTCGGTCCATCCCGGCAATACCGATTGCGGATAATAAACCGCCGATCGTTGTTGGAATGAGACATACCAGCAGCGAAATCAGAACGGGAATCTCCAATTTGATTCCAAGATAATCGGCCATCGGCGCCAATGTCACCACAACGATCAGGAAAATCAGGGTCAGGCTGACAAGCAGGGTATTCAGCGCGATTTCGTTTGGCGTTTTTTGTCTCTTTGCGCCTTCGACCAATGCGATCATCCGATCGATGAACGATTCGCCAGGGTCGCTTGTAATCCGTACGGTTATCCGGTCGCTAACGACCCGCGTGCCGCCGGTTACCGAACTGAAATCGCCGCCTGCTTCTTTGATGACAGGAGCGGATTCGCCGGTAATGGCTGACTCGTCCACGGAAGCGAGCCCATCAATGACCTCCCCGTCACCCGGAATCATCTCCCCTTGCGAGACAATTACAACATCGCCTTTGCGCAGTTCCGTGGACGGAACCACCTTCACGCTGTTGCCGGTCACTTTATTGGCCATGATTTCTTTTTTCGTCTTCTTGAGAGTGTCGGCCTGCGCTTTTCCTCTGCCCTCAGCCAATGCCTCGGCGAAGTTGGCGAACAGCACGGTAAATAGCAAAATTAGAAAAACCGCCAGATTAAATCCAACTCGTCCTTCGGTACCGAAGTAGCCCGGAAACAACGTCATTAACAACACGACGAACGTTCCTGCTTCGACGACAAACATGACCGGATTTTTCATCATGACAACCGGATTTAATTTGATAAAGCTGTCCAAGATCGCCTTTTTGACAATCTCTCCGGACAACATGCTTCTTCGTTTCGTATTCATGATCTCACCTCTTCTATTTCAGGAGCGTCAAATGTTCTGCGATCGGACCGAGAACAAGGGCGGGCAAAAAGGTCAAAGCTCCGATAATCAGTACGATACCGACGAGAATACCCGTAAACAATTTGGTGTCCGTGCGGAACGTTCCGATCGTTTCCGGAACCCATTGTTTCGCCGCCAGAGAACCGGCTACGCCGAGCAATGCCACAATGGAAACGTACCGTCCGAACAGCATGACAAGTCCCGTAGAAACGTTCCAGAACGTTGTGTTGTCAGCCAAACCTTCGAAGCCGGAACCGTTGTTCGCGGCGGAAGACGTATACTCATAAAGCACCTGCGATATGCCGTGGAAGCCGGGATTGCTGATGGCCCCTTTCCCCAAGTCCGTCAAAAAGGCAATGGCCGTAGGCGCAAGAATAATAAGCGGGTGAGCGAGAATCGCGATGGCAACCAGTTTCATTTCTCGAGCTTCAATTTTGCGCCCCATAAATTCCGGCGTGCGGCCGACCATCAATCCGCAAAGGAAGACACCCAATATTGCGTACATAAGCATGTTGACCAAACCGACGCCGTCGCCACCAAACACACAGTTCAGCATCATTTGCGCCAGCGGGACGAGACCGCCCAGCGGCGTCAACGTATCGTGCATGTTATTGACCGAACCTGTTGTAGCCGCAGTCGTAACCGTTGTAAACAAAGCCGACTGCGCTATACCGAACCGAACTTCCTTGCCCTCCATGTTGCCTTGCGAAGCGTCGATTCCGAGCGCATTCAGCGCTGGGTTCCCTCGCAGTTCCGATGTATAAACGATGGACAGGAAGGAGACAAACAAGATGAGCATCGCGCTGAAGATCACCCAGCCCTGTTTTTGATTTCGCGCGAATCTGCCGAACGTATACGTCAGCGCGGCCGGAATGCACCACATGGACAACATCTCGATAACATTGGTTAGCGGATTCGGATTCTCAAACGGGTGCGATGAATTGACGCCCATAAATCCCCCCCCGTTCGTTCCCAAGTGCTTGATCGATACGAGGGAAGCTACCGGACCGATCGCGATTTGCTGCGTCCCGCCTTCAAGCGTAGTCGCTTGAACGGTCGGACTAAGCGTTTGCGGCACTTTCAACGCAACTAGTGCCAATGTCACGATGATCGCCATCGGGATAAGCAAACGGGTGTGCGCTTTGACAAAATCGGTGAAGAAGTTGCCGAGCGTTTTCCCTTTGCTTGTCAAACCGCGAATGAACGCGATCGCTACGACGATGCCGGATGCCGCTGATGTAAACATCATCATCATAATAACAGCCATTTGCGAAAAATAGGACAGACCCGTTTCGCCGCTATAGTGCTGCAAGTTCGTATTCGTCATGAAGCTGATGACCGTATTGAAAGAAAGCGTTGACTCCATGTTATCGATGCCGTTCGGGTTGATCGGCAGCCATTTCTGGATGCGTAAAATCAAATAACTGACCGCCACCAAAATAACGTTGGTCAATATCAAGCTGAGCGTGTATCGTTTCCAGCTCATTTCAGCGCGGTTTTTCAAACCGGTCAGTCCGTAGATCAACCTTTCAATCGGTCCGAATATTTTGTCGGTCCGGTTGGGTTCATTGGAAAATACATGAAAGATGTATGCCCCCAAAGGTTTGACCAAAAAAACTAAAATCACAATGACCGCTACCAGTTGCAAAATGGCCATTTCATGCCCTCCTCAAACATATACAGATCATATTAAAATTTTTCGGGATTCACCAAAGCAAAAACGAGATATAAAAAAATCAAAACCGTAAAAACAGCAACTATTACCATGAGCGTTCTCCCCCCGATTCACCTGCAACTCGTCCGCACCAAGCTAAAAATAAGCAAAACAATCCATATACGCCACCTAGTGTTAAAATCATTGCGATATCCATCATGAATGATCATCCCTCCCTTCAAGCATGTACCCGGTACGTTTGCCTGATATGGATTCAGCTTTCGTTATCAAGCAGAAACGAAACATCATCGCTGCGGGTGTAAATGACATAGCTAGCGCCAAGTCCTTTGTAGATGAGTCTTGCATTGTTGCTGCCGGTGATGATATAGATCGGCTTGCCTGTCCAGGATCGGCAGATCTGAATGTATCGGCAAATCAAGGGCAAACTTGACTCAAACAAGTACACCTTCCCTACCGGTAACTCTGGAATGAGCCAGGTTTCCCGGTCTACAGTATCGACCATTAAGATGTGCTTGACGCCCAAATGTGTCAATCTCGACTTCTCTGTTTCATTATTGGTAATCGCTGCATAAGGTATTCCTTTGATTCGCAACGCTTTAATAAACTGCTCCCCGGTTTTGTTGGGCGCAGAGACGAGTACAAACTCATCTTGAGCTTCCATAGCCAATCTCCTCCATCCTGGTACAGGCAACAAAAAAGAAGCTTTCGGCAGAGGAACTCTTCGTCAGCTTCTTAGGCACGAAAAAACACCATGTCTAATCACGACAATTGTTGCCTCTCTTAAAGACGCTTACGAGGTTAGCTGTCGGATTCGGGCGTAAGAGTCGCCCTACGCCGGATTTACCGGCGATTCACCCCATGAAGCCGACAAGACCGGCTTCGATTGGTTCCCCCGCTCCTTCGTGTTAATTGAAGAATTCAGCGATTGAAACGATGATTATCATGTTCACGAAACACCACAGAGGCATAAGCACTGTGGTCGAAACTTACGATCACAAGCTTCATCATCCTCTCTCTACAAGGGCCACACTTTTGAAAAGAGCTGCTTCCGCATTTACGAGTTTTGCTTATGGATTCGGGCGGTGAGAGTCGCCCTGCCCCTGCCTAAGCTTCGTATAAGCGGGGGAATTCATCCCTTACGGATCCGGTTGACTTGCTCTCACACAAGCACTGATCCGTAGTTGGTTCCCTCTTGTTCCTGAGTCACAATTAAGCAACTGTAAATGAAAAACAACTCAATTCATGGACTTATTTTACTCATTATTTTGAGGTTTTTCAATCATTTTTACGAAATTTTTAAGCCCAGTACCGGTTTATTTTACTCTTTTTTTACAGTAACCTAGAGAGGAGAGACACAAAAAAGAGAAGGATGTGTTTTGCTATGCATAAATGGAATGCGGTATGGATTTCGTTGCGATCGTACGTAAGCACGACTTTGCTGATCGCTCTCATGACCATGGTATTAAAACCGTTTGGTCTTGCTTTTGACTTGGTCAATATTGCTCTTATCTATTTACTCCCGGTTCTTTTCAATGCCGTCTTCGGGGGACTGCGTCCTGCTTTCTACGCGGCGATCCTGGGTGTCTTAGCCTTTGATTTCTTCTTCGTGCCTCCTGTACTGAGCTTTACCGTATCAGACTTGCGCTATCTGGTTTCATTTGGCGTCTATTTGGCGGTGGCAGCATTAACGGCCAGCCTAGCGGCCAAGCTGAAGCAGCAGGTCCTCTTTTCCAAGCAAAGGGAAGCTCACACAGCTGCGTTGTACGCGCTTAGCAAGCAGATGAGCGCGATCGCGGACATCCATTCCATGCTGGACAATTTTTCCCGACAAGTTTCGCAGACCCTTGACACAGAAATCGCGATCTATTTGGCGGATGACCAGAATACCCTGAAACTTGCCCATGAGTCTGCCGATCTTCCTGACTGCAGGCAAGAGAATACGGAAATGTCTATCGCAAAGCGAGTGTTTGAGCACGTCGAGACGGCCGGAATGGAAATTTCGCGTTTGAACGAATCTCCGGGTTATTTTATTCCGCTTCGGACCGAAGACCGCACATATGGTATCATCGCGCTCTATCCGAATGAAGCGCGAACCGGGATCACAACCGAGCAAAAGCGGCTCTTCGAGGCTCTCGGAGGCTTGGCGGCCAGCGCAATCGCTCGCCTCAGGCTGGCGGAGGAAGCCCGAATTGCTCATCTAACAGCAGAGTCGGAACGCCTTCGTACTGCAATTTTGGATTCGGTCTCCCATGAACTACGCACCCCTTTGGCAACCATCATCGGCTCGGCAACCGGTCTGATCGAGGGCGGGCATATTTTCTCTGCAGAGGATCGAATGGAGCTTCTTGTCACGATTCGTGACGACGCCCTTCGTATGAATCGCCTAGTGACGAATCTGCTCAGCATGGTGCAGCTGGAGAGCGGGATGCTGCGCCTCAGGAAAAACTGGTGCGATGTGGAGGACTTGATCGGCGTCACGTTATCTCAGGTCAAAGACTTTCAACAACATCGAAAGCTGCGCACCGAGTTGCCGGATGACGGGCCCATTATGGTCCTGGGTGACGAAGTATTGCTAGAGCAAATGTTGGTCAATGTCGTGAGCAATGCGATCAAATACAGTCCGGATTATAGTGAAATCGTCCTGTCAGTGAAAACCGGGGAAGCAGGCGTTGTCATCTCGGTCTCCGATACGGGGATTGGACTGAACGAGGACGAATACGATCGGATATTCGAAAAGTTTTACCGTTCAACCGCTGCGAAGCAAATAACCGGTACGGGATTGGGACTTGCCATATGCAAAGGAATCGTCGAGCTTCATGAAGGAACGATATCGGCGCAGCCGAAGGAACCGCGAGGGACCATTGTAACGATAACCCTTCCCTTAAACAAGCAAGACGACTTGCTTGCAGCAGCTGAAGAAAGGGGAACCACGAATCATGACCATGAATGAACATGGGGCTCGCATTTTGATCATCGATGATGAACCCCAAATTCGAAAGCTTCTGAAGGTAACCCTGCAAGCCCATCAATATGCCATCTACGAAGCCTCGACAGGAGAGGAGGGCCTCCAACAGGCATCCTTGATGTTGCCGGACTTGATCATACTTGATCTCGGGTTGCCGGGCATATCCGGCATGGAAGTGCTCGGCCGCATCCGGGAATGGTCAAATTCGCCGATCATTGTGCTGACGGCAAAAGACAGGGAGGAAGATAAAATCGTCGCGCTCGACAGCGGCGCCGATGATTATGTAACCAAGCCGTTCGGGATGGGAGAGCTCGTCGCTCGAATGCGTGTTGCGCTGCGGCACGTAGCCAAATCGTCGAATGAGCCCATCCTCCAGATCGGCGAGCTGACCATCGACCTGGCACAGCGAAGCGTGGAGTTGAAGGGAGAACGGATCAAGTTGACCCCAACAGAATACGATCTGTTGAAAATTCTCGCCTCCAACGCCGGGAAAGTAGTCACGAAGCGTCAGCTGCTCCAACAAGTATGGGGCAGCCACCACAATGAGACCGACAGCCATTATTTGCGGGTGTACATCGGACATCTACGCAAAAAACTCGAGGAAGACTCGACTCGGCCCAAGTTCATTCTGACGGAGCCGGGGATCGGCTATCGCTTCCTGTCCAGGGAGTAACAGAGTCGCTTACCTCGGCTACGTCCATCCTCCGTTCAAAAACGTAAGAACGGGACCTTCGTGTAGAAATATTGCCGTCTCCGTAAGTTTTTGTCCGATGCATCCGTTTTCGTGCACGAGAAAAGGCTAAAAATCAAAAATAGGCGTTGGATTCGGCTTTTACATTGTCTTGCAAAAAGCGTATGATCTCTATCAACAACTTCAAATTCATTTGAATCGCTGAATTCCCTAAGGGGAAACGGGGGAACCAACAGAAGCCATTAAATGGTTTCACGGGGTGAATTCCTTGTCTGCTTGGCACTTGGAAAGGGTACTCTCAAGCCCTAACCCGACAGCTAACCTCGTAAGCGCATTGAGAGAGAACCGTATCCGAGCTGCGTTTGTCTGATGGACTGACAACAGACTGCCCGAGAGCTTCGTTTCTCTGCTCTTCGGGCTTTTTGTCGTACCCAAAAAAACATTTAGGGAGAGTGGCAAGCATGTTACACGTGCAAGAAGCGGATCCACTGCCGGGTCTTGAATCGCCCGGTTTTCGGTATGAGGAGAGATAATGACAATGCGCCCCTGATTTAGCGCATTCATTATTCGATCTGCCTGAATGTCGATAATCCGTGCCTTCCCGTGGTTGGCTTCTGTACGAATGCCGGCTTGCCAGCCGGTTAAAGAGACCGCTTGTTCGCCCAGGGCGTGCAGCGCCATCGACAACAGGGCAACCGAAACTTGTTCTCCTGTACTGAGCAGCATCCATATTTTTTTGCTAATGGACACGCAGCTAGAACAATCCCACTCCTTCGTTCAGGATCTCCTGCCACAATCACAGGCTTATCCTGTAAGGTTGCATCTCTAACTTTTTCTACCGAAGCATAAAAGCTCTGCATGTCGACCAAGAATATTATCTTATCTTGCATCACGCTCCCATCCTTTTGCGTAATATATCTACGGATAGTATGTTATCGAGTCTAAAAGTGCGAAATTGTTTCTTTGTGTAACAGTAAGCTTTGATTAACGAATCCTCGACCTTGAGCACTCTTATAATACGCTGTGATATCTGATTTGAGTTATTGATGTATATAATAGCTAAAGGAGTTTTTAAAATCATAGATCGCCTAAGTAACCCATTCATTACTATTTTCCTCCGAACATTTGTTTGTACTCATTATACCCAAACGTACGTTTTCTAATCAAGATAGTTTTGATTGGTAATAAATTCTTCTCCCCAATTAGCGTATGATTCGCACCCAAATTAAAAAAAGAAAAAGCAAGAAAAAAATGCCCAGGGTTATTATGCCTGTGCATTTTTTTCTTGTCCTATCCATTGTTCCGCAAACGCGCCCTATTGCGGAACATTCATTTCAAGTTTTTCTCATAACAATTACATTCGTGTACCCGATTAAATTTTGACTTAACATATCCCTGTTCAGATCCCGAATAGTGAGCAAAGGCTTGTATGATTTGGAATTCTGACTCATTATTTGGTCTCATTACTTTTTCAAGTTCATTGCCCCCTTCAAGATACACGTGCAAATAAGAATAAGCCTTATCAAAGCCATTCTTTTCATACCACTTATTAACCCATTGGTCATCTCTAGTCCAAGCCTCTAAATAATCTAAACCTTCTTCTTCAGCAATCTTTTCAGCTTTTTCTAGTAGTTTACTGCCAATGCCCATTCTCTGGTAATCTGGATGTGTAGCTATATGCCATATCATTCCACCAAGCCCGTTCCCCTTTGTGCATACTGTTTTTTCTTCTTTTTCATACTCAATATCCAATAAACCAACAACCTGGTCATTATGTATTGCAACCAGTTCAATTGCAGGATTTTGATATTTTTCCTTTTTAATTAAAACATTATCAAAATATGCAGTGTCTAAAAACGCAAGTACCCTGCATCGGATCCAGCCAACTTCATCGTTTGGATTATAAAGCCTAATCTCCACCCTAATCCCCCTCAAAAATCTCTCTTATTCCCTTCACAATATGGCCCGTTTGTTGAATAAGCCGTCATCTTATAATCTAATTTAGCACAAAATTCCTTGTTCCTTTCAACGTTTTCAGTGTACCGAACCCGTTAGAATATTTAAAGTACAGGATTTCCAGTTGGACGGTCGTATGGTAAGTGTTCATCTTAAAAAAGACAAATGGCACAATAAACGACTGCAACCAGGAACTATAAAGGCAGTACAAAAATATATCAAAGAATATAGGTTGCAGCCCCAAGATTATTTTGCAGGAAAGCGAAGGAAAGATGGGAAATTTGATGGTGTGAAAATTTCTGAAACCGCTTATCGCAAACAGCCGTGTTAATACATTGCTTAAATGCCAGTTCCTCCTACTCTAGTTTTTATTTTCATAGTAATTATTCCTGATATTACAAAACCTTATATCCTCTATTAAACACAAAATTTCCTCTGGAAGCTTGGTAAACAAAAATGCTTTTAAATCCTGTTCTATTGCCATTCTTGAAACACTTATATACGATTAATTGGTTGTGATTAGTATTTGTGGTAGAAAAAACATTTAATTGCTTATAGCTCTTACTGTGGTCATTAGTCTTTTTTCTTATCTCTTTTATGAATTCGGGATTAAGCGAGCGATTGTTGTCAGTCTCATTCCCGCTTCTTATAGAAAGTGTAGGCAGATGATATTTATTTAATGGAATCTGACTATTTGCGATTTCATAGGTATCAATCAACACCAAATTCAATTCATTGGAGGGATATTCCATATTTCTTTCGGTGACAACAACCGATTGGTCTACTTCCTTGACCGCACTATCTACGATAGACTCTGGAAATATATCATTCAAAAGCAATTTGTATTGTAGATATATTGGCACTCTGACTAAACTAACTTTTCCATAACCAAGTATTTTGCTAGCTAGCCAATAGACCCATAATGGATGATCATTATACTTATCTCCTGTGTTAAACACTTTATTTTTATTAATTCTTCTTATCAAGATATAAATAATTATGGATAAAATCGCACCACATACAATGGAAATAACTGTTTCATTTTTAATGATGCTTTTTATCGATTCATCAAACTTTGATACATCCGCACCCCAGAGAGAAAAAACAGCATACGCTATCTCCTGAAGTGGATAAAAGATTCCTACAATTGCCGGCGACAAAATTAAAAAACATTGAAACAGAACCTTATTCACTATCCATACTCCCTTACCTGAAATATTTTATTCATTATACACGAGGTATTAATTTTCTCCGCTTCTTCATTTGATTCTCTTTCCACTTATCATAAATAAGAGTAAAAATTTCTTTATCAGTTGCATATTCCTTCCTTGTCATAACATCTCTATATTCAACAATTTTTTTATGCAATGAACATTTTGCTACTATGCGGTTACAACCACATGGACATTTCTTTTTATTTCCCCTGTTTGGTTTTTGGCTTAATATATCTAGTAACTCAATGACTTGATTAATATATTTGAGATCAAAAACCTCCAAGTAATCTTGAATTAGTCCTTCTACCCCGTGATATAACTCGCCAAATACAAAGCTCCCTTTGCCTTGAAGTTTAAGTGCGATTGCATAAAAATATGGAATGACACATGAGCAAATAAATCCATCCAACGTGGGGTTATCCTTAATTTGTTTTCTTAAACTCAATGGTGATCCTAAACAAAGGGATGAATCGGAAAAAGTATGGAAATCCAAAGTTTTGGGAAATCTGTTTCCTACTTCATAGACAGTAGGTATTTCTTTTGGAAAACTCTTTGGAATGACAATTCTTATTAAGAACTTGTCCTTTATATTCCCATAAGTGTCATTCTTAATATCTAATGATAAAATACCATTCACAACATATTCGTTGGGATTTGAAGGAGCCAATGACATTTGAGGGTTATTTTCTAAGAACTCTTCTAATTCTTTAATCTTAATATGTATCACCCCAAGGCTTTGGTGGATTTTTAGGTAAACTTGTTGCAACCCGCTGCTTGTCATTGTTTGATTTGTATTTCTTGTTTAATAAACTTTGATCTATTTTCAAAGAGAACTTTTTATCCAAAATTACACTTGCTACTTCATAATCTGTTGTTTTCAATAGGTTGTTAAAATCAACTTTTGCTTGCAACAACCAGTTTTTGAAATTGCCTTCTAAATCTAATTCTTTGCCTTCTGGCGTTTCCCAACGATCTGTAAAATCCTCATTGGGGTTTACGGGATTAGGAACTCTTGGGAAACTTGAGTTAATATATCTCGGCATATTTTCCAAGAGATTTAACATGGCGGTTTCGAGATTTAATTCCCCATTATAAGCCCTTGCTGCCAATGTTGTTATAATAATAGAAATTGGCTTACTATCATTCTCTCCAAACATATTGTCCCGATGTCTTTTTAACAATTGAATACATCTTTGAAGTATAGTTTTTCGACTATACGTAGGAACGGGAGCTATTGAGGAACGATTGTATATTCCATATTCACCTGTTGTCATCCGGCTTTCAAACCATTTTATATATCCCTCTGGGTTACTAATATTCCAGTCTTCTGATATGATAGTGTAATTTTCAAGACGATCATCAGTAATGTTGATAGCAGCATCAACCATGGAAGTATTTAATAACTCATTATAATTATAGGCATCATGCAACTTTTGTTTGTAGTCCGCCTGCTTATCGCTATTTAATGGAATGCAAGGAACTATGTCTAAATGGAATTTAATATCATCCATATACTCCAATCTCCAACAGCGATGTTTTTCTTCTAACTTTTGCTGAATTCCTTTTGCAACTCGATAACTTTCAAGTTCAACACCAACCATTTCTTTTAATTGTTTTTGTGTATATAGTGATTTAAAATTCGGAACGTTAATCTTACAACCCATGTCTAAATCATATTCTTCTTTATCGGTTATAGGTTTAATTGTAGTACCTAATGCAAATGAGCCTTGTGGAAATATATCTATATCGACGTCTTTAAGAGAACTTTTTTCTCGACCGAACCAATCTCCCAACGACTTATATCTATTAACTGTTTTTTCTATAACATAATCGGGCAAATCTAGTTGTTCAATCATTTCTTCCAACACACTTTTTCTGTCCGCTACTATCGACATTTACATTTCCCCCTTCATATTGGTTAATGTTACCATTTTATTATACCATATATAGTATCACAGAATATAAGTCCCCACAATATATAGTTGGTTTTGCCCATAAAAAATACCACTTAATATAAATCTGTAAATATAAAAAACCGCCCGATTATTTTCAGGCGGTTTTCATTTGGATACTTTTGCATAAGTCCAGCAGTATTAAGTGTTACGATAGTACCTCACTTAGTAAAATCCAACTCGAACCTTTAATGTCGTCATTGTATTCATCCATACAAATGAACAACTCATTATTGCTCTTATCTTTACGGACAAAACCACCTTTGAGATTATGTTTGTTCAGATACCTCTTTAGAACCTCAAACTTCTTTGGAGAAAATTTGTCAATGTCCTCACTTTCTCCTGTCCTGCTGAACCCGCCCTTGGTTTCTATAATCCAAATTTCGCCGTCTTTCGACAGAACATAATCCGGGTAAAAGGACTTTTGTTTGCCGAAATTATCTTGGTAGACAATTGAAAAATACTCACTGCCTTTATCTCCGTTTTTGTATAACCACTCTATACTTTCTGCTTCCTCGCAATATTTCTCGAAGGATTTTTCGGAATCGGATCGAACTTCTGCTGATGATAGATAGCCAGAATAAACATTCCTATCGTATTCTCTCTGGACTCTATTCTCCCCGTCATATGTGAACAGGTACTCTTTCGGCAAATGAAATGGCGTTTCGATTATCCCGTTGAGTGAAAGCGTCTCTTGGATGTCCATGCTTGACATGGCTGACTGAATATCTTCTTTTAGTTTGTAGAAGTTGTTAATGACGAAGGCGTATACTTCTCTTGTTTGGAGACGCAGAATCTTTTGATCGTATCGCACATTTTTATCGAACAAACGTCGGATGATCGTGTTCATTTGTTCATATTGTAAATTCAGGCTCAACCCTAAAGCACTTATCCTATTGTGATATTCACGCCCATGTTTATGGGTATTCAAGGGTTCGACCAACTGAACACTTTGAAGGTTCTTAAATTCATCGGAAGTCAATGTGCGAACTTCACCCGTATAGATTTTCTTTACAATTTCCTCCGAGAATATATACCCTTTTGCTTCTAAACGTGTTTTGTTTTCTCCAGTTTTGGTAGTGACTCCGTATTCCATTTGATAGAATCCCAACAGTGATTTTAATGCTTGTATCGCATCTTTTGATATGGATAATGACGATTTTTGTTCACTGATCAAAGTCACATTCCTGTGTTTCTGCTTCAAAAATAACTTTACCGCATCCAATGCCCCTTTTCGTAGGTGTAGCTTAACCCCTTCGGTGAATTTTTCATCGAACGTGTACAGATAGCAGGAATCCAACAGATCATTTTCGTAATGTTTGGCTTCGGGCATCCGTCTGATACGTCCTATTGTCTGGATTTCAAATGTCTCGCTTGTATTTTCACGCAGTTTGACAAGTATTTGGGCTCTTGGACAATCCCACCCCGTAGCGACCGCTTGTTTAATAATCACAGCGATTGGCTTTGCATCAAGATTTTCTATTTCTTCTAGGTTCTGTTTCTTATTATTCAGCCAAACAGCAAGTAGCCCGTTTTCATACGTCACATCTTTACTCGCCAAATAGAGTTCCACTTCGTTCTGCAAGACATCGCTATTATTCGGCAATTGGATGATAATTAAAGGGTTCGTGATCGAATCGTGTTCCTTATAAACCTTTTTGAGTTCTGCCTGTTTTTCTAATGCTTTATCTAACAAGTAGCCTACCTGATTATCTACCGTGATAGAACGACCGAAATCCTCATTTATAATTAACATTTTTTTTATAAGCCCTTCTGCAATCACATCCACTTCATCAACTTCAATCAATGTGGCATTCACCAATTTCTTAGGCGTTGCAGAAGTGCGTATTATCTTTTTCGGTTTGAACAACTGAATGATGTCATCCGCCTTTACGGTATCGTTCTGATGGGATTCATCCACAATGATGATGAATGATAAACCGTTATTATGTGCTTGGGTGATATGCTCTTGAAAATTAGTTTTCTCGCTTTCTTTTAATGCGTTGTTACCCTTTTTGGTCAATTTCTCCCAATTGATAAAGCAAGCATCGTTTTCCTTAAAGCCTTCGGCCATCACGTCCGGTAATAGTTTCGTCTGACTGTTATGAATATACCTGTCCATCTTTTCCTTACTTTGCTCTTCTAAATCACCCTTGCCGGGTGTTAGCCAAACAAAGACATTATCAAACTGCCCTTTTCCATACTCGTCTATGAAATGAGTGAGGATGATGGTCTTTCCCGATCCAGTAGGGCTTTTGAGAATAACCTCCCGCTTATCATCCTCCATGCTTTCGATTAGTTTCCCGATTGTCTGCAACTGAAAATCAGCCAACTGTATCATATCATTAACCCCTCAACTCGTTATAATAGTAATCTGGTATTACATTTACTTGAATGCTATGCTTTTTGAATAACTCTTGCTGCTCTCCGCTTAACAGCACATCATGACCAAGATAGACGGTTTTACAAACAGGATTGTCCTTTGTGTTCTGTACAAACTCTTCTAACTCTTCATCTGTCAACACGATTGTAATTTCTTCCGTTTCAGAGAAATCAATCGCATTCTCCAACTCTACCAACTCTCTTACATGGCAAAGCAGGTCATCCGCATATTCGTAATAGAATCGGTTTTCAATAGGTATGAAATCGACTTTAAAGTATTTCAGGCTTTCCTCATAATTATCCAATTCTATAACCCGCTTGATCCGCTCGTATGTAACGTCACGACAGATTTTGTTTTGATTATTGGTGCAAAGAATAAATTTCCTGTTTTCGCCTTCTTCTTGATTCAGTTTCATCACCGCATGTCCCGTTGTGCCGGACCCTGCGAAAAAGTCCAAAACAATGCTATCGGAATCCGTGGTCGCTCTTATGATTTCCGAAATTAAGTCTATCGGTTTCGGATAGGGGAATTTTTTGGTATCGAATATCTTTTTCAACGCAGATGTGCCTTTTGTGGTATAGAACGCCTTTTCCGTCCAGATAGTAGGAATTTCCGAACCCACCGTCGTATTTTCTCCAAAAACCAAGGTAGGAGCGTCTTTTTCACTTCCCTTCACTTCCAACGTGCCATCTTCAATCTTCTTTATCACACCTGATGGGAGATATTGAATGCTGAATTTATTTGGATGGTTTTTCACTCTGTTTTCGCTCACCTTGATATAGCCTTTTTCCCAATCACTCATTAAACGAGTTGCAATTAAACGCCAAACGCAATCTGCCCTCCTGCTGCTAACTGGAAATACCGCTACCGTTCCTTCTGGTGCTTCGTCATAATCGAAAACAAAGTCCGACAATTCTCCTGTATAGGTTCCGTCTTTGACCCGATCCGCTAAAGAAGGTCCGGTTCCTACTATATGATGCGTTTTCTTATCAATGAAGATTGGATATGTTTGGTTTGGTCGTTGCGTTTTGTCAAACGTACTTAACGTCAAACCTTCAAACGGGCTTCTTGTAACTCCGCCTACAAAAGTCATTCTGTTTGGCTTGAAATCATGGGGAGTAACGAAAACTACATATTCATGTAAATAATCAAATCCACCGGAAGGTTTTCCACCAGACGTTTGAACAGTAATGCACACAACTTGTCGATTTAGGAATAATTCTTCGCATAGCAAGACCAGATTATGAACCTCTTGATAACCAATACTAATCGCAAGGATACCTTTTGCTGTCAGTAGTTTGCTTGCCAACTTCAAACGACGTTCCATAAATGACAGCCATTTACTATGCCGGAAGCCATCTTCCAAATCGACAAATGTATCATCATATACAAAATCCTTGTTTCCCGTATTGTAGGGAGGATCAATATATATCAAATCAATCTTTTCTCTGTGTGTTTTTGTCAGCAATTCTAAAGCCGCAAGATTATCTCCTTCAAGCAAAAAATTCATGTTTCCCTGGTTCTTAATCAATAACTCTGTATCTTCTTTCAAGACGGGCGTGTTTTTCTCCAATATGTCATCAATTGTTTCCTTATGCTCTTCAAACACCAGCCCGAATTTCTTTCCATATAGATCCTTCTCTAACTCTCCGATATAACGTAATAACTTTCTTGTCTCGTCATCAGTGGAATGATTTTCGACAAAAGACTTGATTTGAGTAATCTTTTGTAAAAAATCTTCCCTTTTTTGTTTTGATAAATTTGTGCTCATACAGCTACCTCTCTTTGACTTTCTACTATTATATATGGCCCGAAAATTCGAGTTCCTTCTATTATATAGTCACTTTTTATAATCCATAAATTTATCGACTGTAGCATCCGCTACGTTAAGATAATGTTTATCCAAGGTTTCAAGCGAACGGTGTCCAGTCTGTTTAGCAATGGTAGACAGGTCAGCCCCCGCGGAGTGCATAAAGGCAACCATCGTTTTACGAAAATTATAGGGCGTATAGCCCGTCCATTTTTTCAACTGTTTACGATAAGCAGTTTCTGATATCTTGACCCCTTCAAAATTTCCACCTTTGCTTCGCCTTCCAATAAAGTAATCCTGGGGCTGCAAGCCATACTCTTTGATGTATTCTTGAACAGCTCGTACCGTTCCCGGTTGCAGTCGCTTATTATGCCATTTATCTTGTTTCTGTAAAAAGACGTTCACGATGCGGCCATCCAATTGAAAGTCCTGTATTTTTAAGTTAACCATTTCATTTGGACGGTTGGCGGTATCCAGATTGACAAGGCAAATCGCCTTTGCTCTTGTATCCAATATGTCGATGATATTTAGCAGTTCGTCTAAATCAACTGGCAGCTTCCCTGTTTCCTTCTTTAACCGTTTCCGGTCGTCTTCTTGATACAATTTACGGATGTTAGCGACCGTTTTTCTTATTTCTTCATCGAACGAGATATCGTATGTAACGCTAAAGTATTTTCGTAGGGCGACCACCCGTTTTTCCCACGTGTTCTTTTTCACAGCTTCTTCGGTGATCGACACAAACAAAAAATCCATTAACGATTCAATTGTTTCTAATTGTCTAGTTTCTTTACAGTATTTTTGGTACATACGGATTTCACTTCGATAGCCCGGTGGAATCCTTTTTTCAACTTCTTTTAATTTTTGTTCTTGTTCAGCATGACGTTTCCGATTCTCAAAATCTCTCGTAAAGACGACATTGCCGTTTTTTATCACTGAACCACTCCTTTTCAAAATATTTATGTTCTTTTCTCTCATTCTCCATTTTATCATATAGGTTACGATAACAGAGCAATATCGTAACCTATAATTAATTAGTTATCACACTTTTCAAAACAGGTTTCATTTGATTACTTCTGCAATTTAGAGTATTGTTTGAATTGAATGTCAATTATTACAAGGGGGTATGACAATGAGGACTTTTCGTACACTTGCACAAGCGGAAAAAGATAGAGATAAATTACAAGACTATATCAACCTAATTGAACATTACCAACCCAAGACCCTGACACAATATGTTGTATTCGAATATGCGTTGCAGGGGAATTTACAAAAGGTAGCTGATAACCTTAACAGACGGGGCATTCATGCAGATGCTGAACCGTTAACTCCTGATCTTGTGAAAGAATTCCTAATGACTACGCCGCAGAAGGAAGACGAGTTACATAAACAGGTTAGATCTCTTTATTTAAAAAGGACACGGCCAGCACGAAGGAAAAGTTAAAAACAATAAAAAATCGCCATCCAAATAGGCTTGGCGATTTCTTTTGCTAATCTTCTGTTGTTTCTCCTTTATTTATTGTCAGCAAAGCGCAATTAGAGTTTTCCTTCTTTAAACTTTTTCATATCTTTAAGCATCTTTGTTTCCTCTTTCAGTGATTTAGTTAATATTTCTATTTCCATGTTTTCTTCCAGTTTTTTATTTTGTTCAAGCAGAGCATCCATTTTCATAAAATCAATAAACGCTTCCTGAAGAAGCTCTTTTATCTCCAAATGAATGATTTCGTGAAAGATGAGTTCTTTTTTCTCTGCTTGTTGCAATACGTCACAAAGTGTTCTAAAGGTATGTTCGTATTTATCCATCAATGGATGAAATACATCCATATCTTTTTCAAATAGGTTTATAATAGTATCGATTTTCTTTCCGTTATCGTTGATTAATTTAATATCACTATAGTATTGAAATTTATGAGCGTATGAATTCATCAGGTCTAAAATCTCTACATAACTTTTTCCTAATAACTTTTTGCATTTTTTTGTCCTTCGGTATTCGTTATACATACGATCAAAATCAAAGTCATTATAGGATAGAATTAAGAGAAGATAAAGAACTGCCACACATAAAAAAACAAATACGATTAAAAAAGTTATAAGTACCATATTAATCCCCCTTGATATTATGATTGCTTATTAGGATAGGACGATACAATCTTAAAGAGGTTCCTTCGAAAACACGACATCATTAGTGCGTCGTGTAAACACCATTAGTGAGTCAACTCCTTCTCAACTAGACTACTCATCCTTTTGGCTTCCCGATGAAGTAAAATAGCCAGCATTCTTCTTTCTTCTGACATCGCTTCCTGATCACTTTCCAACTCAACAACATAGGATTCTAATTCGTTTACGGTCGCTGTAAGTTGATCAATCAATGCTTTTTGCTCCCTGATAACACTATCTTTATTGATGATTGCTGATTTAAGGTTGGAAATTTCTTCTGTATAAGTAGCTGTTTGTTCAGAGTGAATTGGCTTGGAAACATCATTTTTTGGACTTGCATTTGAATTTCCTTTCTGCGGATTCATCTGATCGCGGTTTCCTCTTACTCTTGCTAACTCCCAATTTTGACGACGATTTGTAAGCGTCTGAAGACTTACACCGAAGTGATTTGCAATAGCAGTATACGTCATCCCTTTTTCCCTCATTTGATTGACAGCATCTTCGGTAATTTCAATTGAGTGTTTCTTGGTAGACAAGCTTTTCACTTCCTTTGTTTTTTCTTTTTTATATCTCCGATTCTTACTTAGTTTCAATAGTTCTTCTCCTATCTCCCTCATGCGAACGGACGCTGCGCAACAAGTTTCATGTTTGCTTCTTGCTGATGAGCTAGGTTTTTTACAAGATTCACACAGCTGGCTTTTTAAAATATCAAGTTCATGTAATAACTGTATCCTTTTTGCTTTTTCTTGCTTCATAATCTGTTCATTCATCTCACATCCCCCTGTAGCAAGACAAAATAATATTTCCGTTCTTTTGCTTCATAGGACGAATATTAAATTGAAAAGTTCCAGAAATAAAAAAACACGCCACCCTAAAATGAGTGACGTGTTCAACATTTCATTTATACAATTGCCATCACAACATAATTTTCCTTTTGATTAAAGTCCGTCATATAACTGATTCTTTTTCTGATTTCTTTCCCTGTATAAGTTTTTGTTTTTGGATCAAACTCTTTCAGTAGCAAGAAATCACTGACTTGATAATCTCGATCATTCTTACGGATTTCGAATGTTTTGATTCCTTTTTCAACCTCTTCAAAGTATCCAGGAAGAATTTTCAATTCATGAAGTAGGTGTGCAGAATATTTTCCTTTGATCACATCATTAATAGTCAACGATAGATGCGCCATCAATTTACCTCTCAAATATTCTAAATCACAATTTGGTTTGATTTCGACCGACATTCCCCGATAATAGAAAAACACAATTTTCCCCTCTTTTACAGCTTCCATTGCTTCTTCATAACCGATATAATCAATATTTCCCTTCATAATTCCACTCCTTTTAAATTGTTATATATAGGAACGTACTGGAATTCATGAGGTTCCCAAAAGAAAAAAACACGTCACCAGATTCAGCGACGTGCTCACTTATACTTATAGAGTTACTATCTATCATTTCAGCACTTCATAACCATTGAATTCATTACTTCTGGAATGGGTCTTGAAATATAACGGTCCAAAAATCCTTCAATGTCTTGCACTGAATTCGCAAGAATCAAACTTCCGTGACCAATCAGATTGATGGCAACGTTTGTGGTTGTTCGATCTGGGAATATCTTCTGAATTTCTTTTACTTCCTGTAAACCCCCGCACGGAACTGCCACTTCTGTAAATGGCGCATCCTCGATATAGACATGAGAATGAACCATATAGTTCACGTTCTGGTAACTCTCATATAACGCTAATTGAATAGGCGTATCCACACTCGGTTTATACTCACCATAGTAGTAGATTTTACCGTCTTTTCCTTTTTGAACGGGAACAAAACCATCCAATCCCAGGTTTCGCTTATCGATATTTCTTCTGGAAACAAAGATTTTATCTCCGTGGCGGAAACTCGGAAAACCATGCCTGCATCGGAATGAAGCATTTCCTAAGAAACGGGTAACTCCTTCTGCTGGATGGATTAAATCATGGAATCTATCTGACAATTGTTTTACAAGGCTAACAAACTCACTTTCATTCGGAATGGCAATAACCCCTTCCTTGTAACGAGTACCGATTCGCTTCACTGTTTTGAGATAGGCTAAACGCTCAACCAAGCCCTCTACTAACACTTGAATATCATATGTCCGATCTACCCAAACAGCACCTAATGGATCAAACAATCGAGTCTGAAATCTGCCTTCTTCCCCTCTTGAAAATTCAATTACAAGATTAGCTTTCAGACCCAACGCATGATTGACAAGATAATTGAATTTGTACTCATCATGATTTCGTTTGGAAGTGACTAACAGTTTTCTCGGATAATGCTTCTTGATGTCCCGGTACTTCTCAAATTCATTCGGAACATTTGCAAACCACATGATAGCATCGGCATCTTCCATAAGATTTTCGTCATGTAGTTTCCGCAATGTTTCAATGTGTCCACCATTATACAATTGAACATCTGCCACCTGCGCCTGTTCTTTCAACGCCCAATAGATTTTCGCAATTAAACCGGAAGCCTTCCCTCTTTTTTCATCAAATGTTCCACCCACCAAATAGATTTTCATTTTATTTTCCTCCCTTTATTTTATAGACCCATCGCTAAAGCGTAGTAATAGCCAAGAAGGGTTTTCGAATCTTGAATATCCCCTTGCTCAACCATGCGGGCAAACTCACCCATCGTCACCCATATGACCTCTTCGACATCGGCATCTGAAACTTGTTTGTCTGTTTGGTTTCGAACAGACGCAGCAAACAAATTCAGTTTTGTATTCGAAATGCCGATCATCACATAATATTGATGTATTGATTTTAATTCCAAGACATCTTCGGGGCTGATTTCACATTCCTCATATATTTCCTCTAATAGAATGTCTGCATCGCTCATCTCTTTGTCGCACGTTCCAGCAACCAATTCATAGGTGTATCGGTCAACAGTCGGACGATATTGCTTCACCAACCCGAACCTACCGCTCTCGTCTATCAGGATGGCCGCCACTGCATCCGCAGCAATCAACCGTTCCCTTTTGACTACTTTTCCTTTGATGACATCTTTTGTTTCTTCGATTTTCAAATAACCATCATACAATAAACGATCCCTCTTCATTTTTATCAACTTCCTCATGTGTTTTTTGTACAAGCAACTTTCGATTTTTGTGAATTGAAATATTCCTTCTTACCTTACAGGACGTTGCGAAAATCAGTTTGTTTCATATGAACAATGAACATAGAAGAACACGCCACTCGATATGAATGGCGTATCTCAATTTTATAAGGCGTGTACGTGGTATGCCTTTCATTACCCTATATTAAAAGTAAAGATTAACAAGCATAATTCTTTTCCTCGATCACAATGTACTTTTGAATATCTGGTTGATAGAGAAAATAAGCAGAATAATAATAAGGTCCATAGGTATCACAGTCACTACGATAGTGATTAACCTTTACCGAATGAGTTCCGCTAATCTCCGCTCCCGCCACTTCCACCATTTCTAAACGAAAAGATGAAATGTCAGATGGTGAGTATACATCAAAAGTAATCGAAATCACTTCATTCCATTCCATTTCTTCAGAAGAAATATGCTGGAAGGCTTCCTTTAAATAATAATAGTCAAGCCAACTTATATGGTTGACGCTAATATCCTCTTTCCAATCCTCATATTCATCGTAAGCAAATTGAATAACATGAAAATTATTCCTCCTGTTCAACGCAATTTTTTTAATAAATTAGTAGGCGTGTTCTTTATGAGCTGAATAATCAAATTCGATCATTTAAAAGTTCATCCTTCCGTGCTTTATTTTTATATCGTAAGCAAGCCCTATACTCCCCTGAATGTTCAGAAGGATACCCAAACTTACAGGTATCCTTCGTATAGAACAAACAGCTTTTGCATTTCGCTTTTCTATCCTTCTTTAGACCATAGCAGCGAACCATTGGATTCAGATTGGCTTCGCCCCAATCGGTAGAAATCAAGTTCAATTCCAGGAAACAATAGTTATTTCCCATAGAATCACCCTTTCTTTAAACCAGTACAAACGATTCTGTTTTATTTCTAACATTGAACATGGAAATGGCTTTCTTAATCACATTCCCCACAGCTTTTGCTAACTGTACAGGTACGCCATTCGCTATTTGTTGTTGTTTTGATGACAGATTACCTACAAACTCAAAACTGTCTCTCAAACCAAATAGCCTTGCACATTCACGTATTGATAACACTCTGTTTTCGGTAGGATGCAAGATATTGCTTTTACGAACATTTGTGATCGTAATACTCGGCTTATCTTCTTCCAACCTTCTATAAATTGAACTATGCGTGTTTCCCTTTAGCATTTTTGGAGTTTTAAGATTATCCGGTATTGATTTCCAATTTTCGCCTTGACCAATGTATCGCATTCTTTTTTCTGTATCTGGATTAGGCTTCGAATAATCAGTTTGGTTTGGTATGTTCTCATGTAATCCCATAAATGCCTGACCAACCGTTACATATTCATGAGGTTGATAAATTGGTTTTGGCAATTCAATTCGACCGATCTTCGAACCAATAAAAATCGCTCGTGAGCGTTCTTGGGGACAACCATAATCCGCTGAATTTAACACTCCGTATGTGATGTCAAAATCACTTAATGTCTGAATGATTTCGTCTTTAAATTTTCCCTCTCCTGCCGTAAGAATTTGAGGAACGTTTTCCAATACAAAGACTTTGCATTTCGAACTTTCCTTTATAGCTTGAACATATCTTTTCACAAGAGCATTATTCGGATTATCTAAGAAATTCGTTTTTCGATTAGCGGCAGAGAACCCTTGGCAAGGAGGGCCGCCTACAATAACCGGTGCATCTTTCATCAAAGAAAAATCAAAGCGTTGAATATCATCAACAACTATGCAATCTCCGTTATTATGTCGATACGTTTCTGCTGCTTGTTCATCTTTTTCAAGTGCAAACACGATGTCGAATCCTGCTTCTCTAAACCCTTGATCCATTAATCCTGCTCCACTGAAAAAACTTGCAACTTGTAGAGGGATATAGACATTCTCCAAAGACTCTTTGATTTCTTCAAATACACCTTCACTGTATGAAAGGATCGATTCTATATGAAAAGAATGGGATTGACCTGCTACTTGGCGCAATTCTTCTTTTGAAAACGAAACTTCAAATTTCTTTTTCGTTTTAGCAAATTGCGAAATGTCGAATACACTAGCCTTTTTTGTTCTGCCATTCGAACGAATCCTGTTTTGTTTTTTAGCTTTCCCGGAACTTTTTTCCTCTGGTAATTTATCATTTTGGGTTTCAAAGCCTTCTACGATTACAGTATCTTCATAGATATTAACTTGAAGATAATCAGCATCACCGAATACACCATTAGCAATTTGATTCCGTATATCAACTAGTGGTATTTGATTTTTTCCTTTTCGGGATACCGTACCTGAACGGATCAGTGAATTTTCTAAGTCTAATTTCAACTTCTTTGCTTTGGACTTCCAATCCAAAGGTTCACCGTTAGCTTTTTCCGTCTGAAGTAGGATCACTTTGTTGTTTTTCGAATCGACTACATATTTGAATTTGGCGCTTACTTCAAAAAGCTCTTTGTCCGAAAATGTAATGCCACCCCTTGTTTTGCTTCTTTTTGCTATTTTGTTTTTTACAAAATTGAACATGTAATCAAAACCCTTCTATCTTTTTATTTTTAAGAACAGAGAAAGGACACCTATAAAGGCATCCTTTTTTATTAAAAGCATTCAATTTTTCTACCATGCAGACGTTCTAATCGTTCTTGATCAGCTTTTAATAACTCTCTATCTTCATCGGTTAGAGATTCTTCATACTTTTCCATCGACCACCCTTCCGGAAAAAGTAGCGTTTTTCCTTCCCTTACACCTGAACCCATTGAACATCCCATGTAATCAAATATCTCTTTTACTGTTTTTTCATCTGTAGCTTGGCATAAGCAAGCTAAATCAAATTCGGATGGCGTAAAGCCTTTAATATCAACACGTGGCGGCACACCTTTCGAATTCCAATCCCATCTTCCACAGAAGAACTCATGGGAACGGAAAAACTCTTCGATTTCATCCATATCCGTCATCGGGATGACATGCTTAGCAATCAAAGGGATAACGTGTTCTCGCTGCCACTTTGAATCAAGAGACCGCATTTTACTTCCTCTGGAAGAAGGAACGTTCCTAAAATGTTCTAACCCTAAACGCAATGCTGCTTCCTTTGTAATCCGATTCTTTTGACGATAATATTCATCTTTTGTTTCCTTGTCTTTATATCGAATCGGACCATGAAAATTCCGTAAATTAAGGATAGAATTGTACCAACACACGTCTTCCCGTTGCAGAAGTGATTCCATATTCTTACGATACTCACTAACCAATTCTTCCACGGTATAATGTAAGAGTTTTTCTTCCGCTATTTCAAAAGTAGATTCATTGTAATGGGGATTAAATACAATCCATCCCTTTTCTTTAAATCGTTCTATATCCATCCGTAAATGGATGGGTACATCTTTAATTCGAAGGTTATAAGGAAGTTTTCTTTCCTTATGCCATTCTTGTAACTCACGGAAGGATTTTTCCAACTCTTCGTCCGTCTTGGCTTCTTCCGTGAAGTCAAAATCAAACAACGTCATTTCCACTTGAAACACATCCTTTATTTTTATTTTTAAGAGAAAAAGGACGCTTTTTTAAAAAACGTCCTTTTTTATACGAAACCTTTTATTGTTTTTATTATTCCTTTAAGCATTCAAGCAAAATCTCAAAGAGTTCTTTGCTGTTGGCTTGTATCTCCATCTGGACACCATCTGAATAATACCGGATGTTGCCAATGTTACGATAGGACGTGAAACTGTAACTTTTGGGATGTAAAAAACCGAAAGTCCTGAACGCTTCATCGAATTCCTTATATGCTCCTTCCATATCTCCATCGGATAGATGTGTGTTTATAAACCCCTTCCGACCGGATGATCTATAGATGGTACGGGCAACATACTTTTTGGCACTTTTTATTTCCAATTCTTCTTTGGTCATAAACTCTTCATCGGAAAAAAACTGTAATTGATCCACTTCGCAGCACCTCATTTTTTTATACTAGTTTGTTTAACTAGAAAAAAAGACCGCAGCACAGAACAATCTTTGCAACAATCCTTTTTATTTATCACTCTTTAATTCCGCTTAACTCACGGATTTTTTTACGATAAAGATTATAAGCATCGTTAAGATTATCGTAGGAACCTTGAAGAATGTTATTAAACAAGACCCTATACATAATTCGATCCGGTTTATTTTTATCCTCATCTACCAAAATGACTACTTCAATTTCCATTTCATTTTGTTTATCATTTAAGTCAGAACGGATCAAAATGAAATTCGTCGAATCGCACACACTTCGAATTTTGCTGATTTTGACTTGAACTTCTTCATCCTCATTTTCTGCAAGCCAAAAATATAAATCATGACCATAACGATCCAACAAAAACCGTTCCGCAAAAATTTCAATATCGTTTTTTTCTTCTTCATTAAGAATGCCTTTCTGATTTCGCCATAAATCAGCCAATCCCATACAAACTATCAAATTATTTATTTCGTCCGACCAAACAACATCCTTTCGGAACATTTTCTTTTCTTGTAACATCTGAATAACAAATAAAACACTTTTAATATGTTCATTTTCGAGTGTATGTTTTTTCATAATAAATCTCTCCTTTTCAATAATTCAATCCCCAAACACCACGCTCGATAGAAACGAAATCATCATGCATCTGCAATGTCTGACGGATTTTTTCCTTCCAGTGCTTGTTCTTTACAGTTTTCTTGCTACCCTCAATCACTTTGTAAATCTGCTCCAACTTCGCTTGACCGCCCAACCATTCCACAGCTCCTTGTACCAAATCACGCCATGTAATGTTATTGAACTGTCGTAAGTCGAATGTTTTGGTGACAGTGTTTTTCATTTGTACCATCCATACATGGTTTTTCTTGAAAACAAGAAGGTGCTCATGGACGATTGGTACAAAGTTGTTATTGGCATATTGCTTGGAATCTGATAGGCAATTGTGTTGTGCCTTGATGATATGCGACTCCAAACTACCGAACCATGTCATATCCTTAATGATGGAGTAGTAACGCCCTTTTCGCCGGACATCCCCGACCAAAAAAGCATGGCGACCTCCATTCATCAAGGATTGATAGATTTTAGCATTCACCTTGTCCAATTTCTCAATAAATTCCTCATAACTCATGACGTTTGATAGATCGTCAGGATCATAGGAACCCCGTTGAAATTCATATTGTATGATGCTCCAATACGGTGGATGTGAAAAGACAAAATCCGAACCAAATGGAATCTCATCTTTCAAAGCATTCCATCCTGTATTCAAATCCAAATGAACACTATTCGTTATGCCTAATTCCTTTGCAACGTCCTGCCCTGTTCCCCCGCCTGAAAAGACTTCTACGAACCTTTTTGGTATTGTGTTAGGAAAGAATTGTTGCAACAAATCTTTAATAACGTGACCACTACAATTCCCCCGATAGGCAGAATTGCCCCAATGTCCACGTTCTGGATAACTAATTATAGATTTCAAGTTAAACCCCTCCAAATTTTAGTTAAATAAACTCTCGACTGTCTCATCGAAAAAGTCAGCAAGTATTATCGCTTCGGATACGGAGAACGGTGTAATTTCTCGTTCCTTTTGAGAATAGGAAGAGGATGTTATATCAAGCAATTCCGCCATATCCTGTTGCGTTAAACCGTTTAACTTCCGTAACCATTTTATTTTGCTCATATCATCTGGTTTTTGATTTAAATTTTTCTTACGATCCTTTTTTTCTATTTCCAATCGGGAAAGGCGTTGAACTCTTCTTCTCGCGGTTTTAACGGCACTATCTACAGCTTGCCTTGATACGCCTAACTTTTTTGCGACTTCTGCCCCGTTCAATCCTTCCCGTAATAGGAGGATGACTCTTTGCTGACTTGGTGTGCAAAGGTCAATCGGAATGTCGGAATAGCTGGAAATCCTTTCAGAAATCCGTTCTTTGCGTTTTTCCTTCGAAAGGTTATCGTATTCACATTTACTACATATACCGCTTTTGTTACGAGTTCCACTGCCACATTGTTTGCAGGTTTCCAAGTGTCTTCGAGGATCAAACTTTCCTGTTTTGTACATTTTTATAGCACGTTCCTCATGAGTTTCCCAGATGAGGTTATCGAGTGAAATGTTTCCCCTATTTTCGTCTTTGAATGAAACAACTGGTTTTTGTTCAGGGTTCGGGATAAAAGCTTGTGCTAATAAACGATGAACATAAAAATGCTTTTGTGTACCATCTACACTCGCTGAAACCACTTTGTATCCGTTCGAATCATGTACTATACATTCAGAACTCTGACGTGGTGTATGACGAAAGATTCTTCCATTCTCGAAAACCTGAAACAGACCATCTTCGACCATTTGATAAGGAACATCCCTCAATTCATCCGGGATAACAAAAGTAGCTTGATCCGAAATCTGTTTTTGTTTAGCCTGTCCTCTTTTAGGTTTAGAAACTTTAAAAACAGGTTTCTTTTCCTTTCGAATAGCCCTTCTTTTCATAGCATTCTTTCGTACGGTTTCTTTTGCCAAGCATCCGCAACTTTTTTTATTCCCCCATTTCAAATGGGTTGTTGTTGCTTCCGTGAGGCTTGTACACTTACAGCGGCAAAGCCATACTTTTCCTTGCTTTGGATGTCTTTTACCCGTATCTTTTAGAACAGTTAGTCGTTCGAATGTTTTTCCAACTAAATCGTATCCTTTATTGCTGCCCATTTTATATGCCCCTTTCGTATATCCTGCTGCACAGATACAAGAGCCACTAAAGAGAAACTTTATGATGTAACACCGATCACCTTGAACACAAGTTGATCTTTTCGGAGTTGTTCATACAAAGCCTTTTTCGCTTGGGAAACCGACAGTCTCAAGCCCTTCCTTTGTCATGACTTGACGACCGACAAGGAAAGAACCGACTATTTGAATGCCGTTTTTAAATTCAAATACGGGGTTACCGCTCACGAATAAGCCTTCATCGTCTACGACAAGGTCAAGAACCGGGTTGTATTGAATGATGTCGAATGTGCGACAATCAATGGCGTTATAGAAGAACGACAATTTCTCTTCCATTCCTCCGCCTTCAAACAAAACGATTTTTGTATTGACCTCCAAGAACCGCTTGCCTTCCGAACCTCTCACCGCTTCAACCAAAAGATAGAACTCTTTTTTTGAACTCATTTAAACCAATCTCCTTTTTCAGATAAATTTTAAAAAGAAAAAGACCAGAACAACGGTGATACCCGCTGAAACTGATCTTTTTAAGAAAACAATCTGTTGTTATTTCCAATCATAAAACGCATGGATTCCAGACTCATTATTTGGCATTTCATGTATCACACATTTATGCTTTCCGTGAAACTTAACATCAATGTTATCTGCCCCAGGCATGATACAAACGGTCATATACTTCCCGTTCCCGAGATCAATAACAATTGTCTCGTTCTGCTTCGTGTCTGGCCGGAAGACATAGTGTTCGCCCAGATTGAATGTCGGAAGCCCATTTGCTTTAAGTTCCTCCAAAGAAACATGCTGAAAAACTTTCATAGTAGCACACTCTCCTTTTTTATTTACCGTTTCTTGTTTACTTACTGTTTCCTGCCGCAGCATGAAAACCAACTCCTTTTCTATAAGTACTTTTAAACAACAAAAAAGCCGATTATCCCAAAGGAACCAATCAGCTTTTAAATATATTTAACGCACATAGGCGTAAATACCAAACGTAATTAATATGCAATTGCAATTTTTGACTTAAATAGTCTGCCTAGCGTTTCTAAATAAAGAATCCAAAGGCGTTTCAATTTGTGCCGAATCTTCCATGCAACGCACGGATCTGACAGCTTCCGCCATAAACTCATAAAAAATAATGAGGATAGAAAGGCGACTCAAAAACAAAATAGTATACCTGTAGTATAGCAAAGACCCCCTCCTTTATCAACATAATGTGTAACATATAGATAACTATATTCAAAATGTGTTTCATTTTAATTTCAACGAATAAAAAACGACCTACCCCAAAAAGGATAGATCGTTTTATTTCATTCCTCATCATTACGGACATATATGTTATTTTGCTCATCGTAATGGTATCCTAACGTTCCGGCGTACTGATCAACAGCCGCGAATTGGCGTTCGAAATCAAAAACATCCTCCAACTCATCGACATTCAAATCCAGTAGTCCTTTTTGAACCAAAGCATCCGTCATTTCACCAGTTGTCATTTCTTCTTTTAAAAGTGTCAAATCCATCTTCCTTCCAATTTTTATTTTATGACTTCCTGTATAGTTCCCGAACGACATCCATTGACACGCCTACTTCCGAAGCAAGTTCGTAAAGAAGACGTTTGTCATTCCCTGCCAACTTTCCCACAGTAAATTCATCGAGCACGTTATTTGCATAGCGAAGTTTGCCCGGTTCCGAAGCAAAATCGGTCGAACGTTTTGCGTATTCCTTACAAAAGGCAAGGAAAGAAACGGATTTCGCGATAATGTCCTTACGGAAAGATTCTATCCCTTTTTCTGTAATGTACTCATGAGGATCAATACCTTTCGGCAGCAGTGATAACCGAACGTCGATTCCATGCTCTATCAAGGTTTCTCCGATCCTTCTTGCAGATTCCATCCCTGCTTCATCGCCGTCATAACAGACAACAACTCGATCCGTGCATTCGCTTAATTTTTCAATTTGATCGATCGTTAGGGATGTACCCATGACGGATGTGGTGTTTTCCAATTTTCCCTGCACTGCCGCCATTGTATCAAGATAGCCCTCGAACAGGATAGCATAGCCGTGGCTTTTAATTGAAGCTAATGCCGCATTCATATTGAACAGGATTTCTCCTTTTTGGAAAAACGGCGTGTCCGGCGTATTAAGGTATTTTGCAGGGTGCGTATCTCCCGGCAGGACCCGTCCTGAAAAGGCGACGACCTCACCTATTCCGTTTGTTATAGGGAATACAATACGATTATGGAGAAGTCCAGTACGCATTCCATTCCGACGCTTGTCCGGCTTCAACAAACCAAATGCTTCACATTGATCCTTATCATGGCCGTGCGCGAGCAACAACTTTCGCAGCATGTCGCTTTGGTGCGACCAACCAAGATTGAATCGAATGATCGTTTCTTTTGTGAACCCGCGGCCCAACAAGTATTTAAAAGCTCGTTCCCCTTCTTGTGTATTAATCAACATGTGATGATAAAAGGTTGTAACGAAACGATACAGTTCTACATACTGTTTGTATTGTTTTGCTCTTTCTGATTTTCCTTTGAACGATTGTGCAAATTCATCCATTAAAATTTCTCCTTCCAAAAACAAATCGGACGGTCTATATTAACCATCCGATTTTGTCTCATTTTACTTTGAAGCCGATAGTGCATCGGCAATCGCTTCATTTAGTGTTATGTTCAGCTGGAACAAAACACCGGTCAGTGCACTCTTAAATTGCTCTTCACTTAAATCAAGATTTGCTTTCGCAACATGATTTCGCATCACTTTTTCGATTTCATGATCCAATCCGCTTTGGCGGTTGAACGTCAACTGCCACGTTGGATAATGGCCGCTCGTATACCCCTGATCGAGCAACTCCGCAACCATTTCCAAGCCGCTGTCATCCAATGCAGACTGGCAATCTAATTTCCAGTGAAGCCCATCAATCGAACCGTTTGTATAACCTTTCGAAACAAGAAACCCTATTCCCATCTGCTCCTTATCAGTCAATCCCCCGTAATTGATTGAACCGGAAGGCTCCCAACTCATCATATTTTTCATAATCAAAACCTCTTTCATTATTATTCTTAAACAAGTACCGCTTGCTCCCAAAAGCCTTTCTTAGTTTTGCCTACACGCCTATTTCTTCGCATATACATACAGTAGTTATTCCATCCGTACATATCCATCTTGGCAGCGCGGTCAAAAAGAATCTTTTTAATTAATATATCTCGTTCATCTATTGGTACATAAAAGCGAATGAATCCTTTATGATCTTTTGATGATACCGGATACGGGCAGCACGTCAGGATATTGTAGCGATAAGACAGGTGTTTTTTGCCCTTATGGTCGCTTATCCGAATGCTATTTGAAACGCCATAATCCAGTTTTAAGTAAATACTGTTCGTACTGTAGCTATCATAGCGTTGAATGACAATCCCTTTTTTCTTCAATCGGGCAATAATATAGTCAGCCGTTTCTTGCAACTCTTTTTGGATTTTTCGGTTGCGAGGATGTTTCCGTTTAGCCATTGGAAAAGTCCTCCTTACGAAACATTCATTCTTTGATAAAACTCAACAATCAATTCCACATTTTCGAACGCCCATTCCTTAAAGCAAACTTCATCACAAAAATGATTCTTATGCCGACTATCGTATAGCGCGAGGTTCAAAAAAGTCTGCCCGCCGCATCCCTTGCATTCAACTAACCTATCATCATTTTCAATATTGAAAAGGACCATATAAACCATCTCCTTTTTTTATTTCGAATAGAACAAAAGACATTCCTAATCTAATCAGAATGTCTTTTGCTTATAGCAATCTAAGAATTAGATGTACCCTTTTTCTTTTAAAGAAATAAACTGGTGGTCCCCAATAATGATGTGATCGAGGAGTTCTACACCCATAACTTTTCCGGCTTCGGAAAGTCGTTCTGTCACATCGATGTCTTCCGGGCTCGGACTCGGGTTTCCACTCGGATGGTTGTGACTTACAATTATTGAAGCAGCAGAATGTTTGATAGCTTCTTTGTAGACTTCCCGTGGATGAACGATACTTGCATTTAGACTTCCAATGAAGATCGTTTTCTTAGCAATAACTTCATTCCTTGTATTGAGTAATAAAGCAACGAAGTGCTCCTGCATTAAGTCCTTCATTTCATCCATTAAGAAATTCGCCGCATCTTCAGGACTACGGATCGTATAACGAGAATCCGCTTTGCCTATAGACCGGAATTTCTTAGCAAGCAGAAATGCCGAGTGTAATTCAAGAGCTTTCAATTCGGTTAGTCCTTCGTTCTTTAATTCTTGAACACTCATTTCAATCAAAGTGCGAATCCCCATTGAAGCAAGATTTCCAGTGAGTTCAGGAGTTGCCTGCCTTCCAAGTAAGACTGCAAGTAATTCCTGTAACTCGACTGTTGAAAGATCGCTCCCCGTCATTGGATACATAGACACGGATTCACGTGCTACTTCGATATATTTCCTGTTTTTCATTATGTTCTCCTTTCCACAAGAAACGGTGCATTGCAGCACCCTGTTTCATGTGCCACAATGTCACTTGCCTTTGTGGAAGGCTTATTTTAGTTTTTATTCATTCAGTGAAAGTCAGATCAACCGTGCAGCCATTCGACATATACGCCATCCTTTACAGGATAGTGAGTAGTATGCAAAAACAAATGTTTATTCGCATACAATTCGAAATCAATATATCCGTACAGTGGATTGTCTTCCGTGATCAAACCGCTTTCTACAGCGATCATCTCGGCAAGTTCCTTGTAGGAGTTGTATCCGCGGATAACGCTGTAAACTGTACCCTCACCGCTTTTGACAACCTCAATGGCTTCTTTAACATGTTCAGCCGTATCGCTGCCAAGGACATTCTGCTCCATCAAGACCCTCACGATTTCCAACTGTTCTTCGCTTAAGTCTTGAATGAGTTCGGCCAGTTCGTTCAACGTTCCTATGCTGGAATAACGGCCAATATTAACGAATGGATGTTTCTCATAATCGAAAATCTCCCATTCCTCGTACTCTGTACCGTCAGCGACACCAATTGTTTGCATGATGTCCGAAACGTCATGAGGAAGAGTAAACCAATCTCCAACAAGTTTACCTTCATTGTATTTTCCAAGATTACCAACCCAGATATTGATTTTATAGTTTGTCATTGCAGACTACCTCTCTCTTAAAATATTTTTAAAAAGACGATCTCTGAAAACTGTGAAATTCCAAGTTTGATTTTTAACGGCAAATGAATGGACCGTAGACCATAGCAAGGAATATTTCCTTCTGCTCTCCTTTTGTTAGTTCCAAATCTCCACCTGGCAGATCAAGGGGTTGTTCTGTTGCTATGTCGAACATGTGGTGCACTCGAACACGCTTTTCTACAGTAGCGGGAGTAAAAGCACAGTCATCAGAATGACGAACAGAATAATAGTACAAACCCTCTTGTTTTTCCTTTTCAGGAATACGGGAAGATGATACTAACAAAATCGGTCTTTCTTTAAAAATGTTACGTTCAACATTGTTGGTTTTCATATGGAACAACCTCTTTCACATTTATTTTTTAAAAATAAAAAAAGCCGCCACGTACCCATAATGGGTAAACTAAACGACTTTTTTATAACAAAAACTATCATGAATTACTCGCTCGACTAACGAATCAGCGCTTTGATTTCATCGAATGAATCAGGAAGTGGAAGAACCTCTCTATCCATTCCATTCATCGCACCAATCGAATTAGGATGGTAACAGACACCCTCACGTTTCTTTCCTGTTTCATAATACAATTGCCCTTTTTCCAAATCAAAGGGTTCAAGAGTTAGCGATTTTGTAGGCTGTTCCACTATGGAAATTTCCTTATTTTCCATCCAGTAGATTGTCACATACGCCCGAATTCCGAAAGGACCATAGATGTCATATGACAAACCGAATGCCTCGGAAAACTTTTCCGCAATCGGTTTTACCAACATTTCCACCCAAGATGGATGTTCCAATTCTAACTTCTTTTTGTTCAAGCGTTCGATGGAACGTTCTGCCCTCGCAATGTCCTCATGACGTTTTGCGATTTTCTCGTCCAAAGCATTCCTTTCTTCTTGATAAAGACGATAACTTTCTACATACTTGTTTTTAATTGTTTCCACTTTCTCCAACTCCCTTTTTATTAATGCAATAATCCCTTTATGGCTGTCATGCTATGACTGCATCATCTGAATGCTTCAATCGGGTGCTTGTTTGCTCTGCCATCCAAATTGCTTCTTCTTCGTGTTCCGTGAAGAAATTCGTTTCAGGAGTGAATTGAAGCGGTTTTTCAGTAGCCAAGTCAAACATATGATTGACCCAGACCGCTTTTTCAATTTGTGCAGGATCGAAACCGCAATCGGAATGTCGAACGGAATACCAACAAAGGTTCGGGTTGCGTTTCTCCTTCGGTACTCGCCCGCCTGTAATATAGACAATCGGGTTATCCTCAAACATATTGCGATCTTCGTGCCACTCTGTCATTTCCATTATTCATCAACCTCTTTCACACTGTTTTTTTATATCGCATTCCAAATTTTTGCGAACAATGCTTTCCTTAATGGCTAATGTCGCAAGGGCTGACTGTTCGGACAGCCTTTGCATCTTGCCATTTTCAATCAGGTAAATACCTTTAATTTCTTTCCTCGAATTGAACAGAATCGCTTCAAAGTGTGCCTTTGCATCCCATACTTCGTTGTCCAAAAACTTTTCTGAATACAAATCAACAAAGTGTGTTCCGTATTCCCGGACTATCCAAAGGAATGGTGCGCCTTCTGTATTCCGATACAAGGAAACATCATGCACATAAAAATCTGCATGGTGTTTTTTTAGATGCCTTTCTACCACTTCCATCATGGATTGAAGTATTGGATCGTTCCCTTTACGAATTTTGTTTCGCACGTAGTTAATGTGCCGCCTTTTCTGTTCATCCGTTTTTTCATAATAAGCAATCGCGATCTGTTTTCTTGCCAACTTCAAAACTCCTTCCATTTTTTATTTTTAAACACAAAAAAGCCGATTAGCTCCAAAGAAGCAATCGACTCTTTATATATTCAACGCATTAAGGCGTGAAATATTAAACTGATTTAGTATGCTTACTGCAATTTCAGACGGAATACGTCGTCCCAACCGTTCCTATAAAACAGGAATACGAAGGTTGAATAATTTTATGCCGAATCTCCTTTGTCTTTATAAGAAGAAAGGTTTGACGGCTTTCACTGGAACAGTGACTTTAAAATAAATATTATGTATTTAGTATATCAAAAAAAAAGAAGAATATCAACGTATCGGGTAATAATATTATACTTTATTCATATTGTGTAACATTACTTTTAAAGCAGTTGACATTTCCTTAAATAGTCCAGCTTTTTAAGGCTCGTTAAAGCCATACAACCCCATTATAAAGGAGATAATCAGAAAAATAATGATTATACTGTTTAATAATATGAGGATTGTTCTGTAAATGCCTTTAACACCAAAACATGCTGTAATGATTCCTAATCCACTAAACACAAAAGGAATATATAAACTCATGTTCCACAGGTACTCAATGAAATCATTCCAAACTTTAAATGGAATATTTATCATAAAAAGCCCGATCGTCATTAAGGAAAATAAAGTTGATAGAACTGTAAAAATAACCTTCTTCACATTTGTCTCCCCCTAAAACAAAATAAGTTGCAAACAAAGCACTATGTAAATAAAAACCTGAACGCCATTTTAAGCAGTTCAGGTTAATTATACATCAAATGTAAATTGAGTATCTCTACAATATTCCGTTAGATTGATATTAGCATTTCTTATTCCTCATTTTAATTGTAAACGCCGTAACTATTGCAGCAGCACCATAGCCAGACTTTCCGGCTGCACATTTTATTAGATTTCGATCACAACTACAACGACCAGGATAGGATTTGTTACGGACGTAACAGCAGTCATGTGATTTACAGCAAGCATCCAAAGCATTAATTGTTGAAGGTGTATTTTTGCATCCACCACCACATTTTGCTCCGCACCAATTATATTTCCTTGGTAAATATGGACCTCCAGGGAAAATGCGTTCATTAAATACACAGCAACCATTTCCCATGCAGGGAACTTTATCATACCAAGCCTGCGTTGATACTTCATCATTTTCTACCGTGGAGCTTGAAGCTTCCATAAATTCAACAATGTTCTCTATATCTAATTGATCTGCTTCTGTAAGTTCTTGGTCATCCAAAATAATATCTCCGTCATGGTGTACAGTAAGGTGAACTATAAAATCTCCATTTTGTTGCTTTTTCAATTGATACAATCTGGCGAAAACCGGAAATTCTAATCCAGTAACGATTTCAAGTTTTGTATATTTGTTAAATTTTAACGCCTGCATTGTAACTACACTTTCTGACTCTGTTCCAATCCCCATAGTCAATTCAGCAGCACTTTGTTCCTCGATTGGTTCTTTTAGTAGATGGGATATTTCTTGATATTCAAATAAACGATTGACAACATCAAGCTCATCTTTTTTCAACCATGTTAAATCGTGAACAGACGACTCCCGAAACGTTGTTACACCAACATCCCAAACTTCATTTTCCATATTTAATCCTCCTTGTTTTATTAGGGAACACTGTAGTTCCTATTGTATAAGGAGAAAAAAATAGGTAGATTATAAACGGTAATATTTCTTTTATACTCTAAAAGGGAATAATATTACAAAAAGTTAACGAATCGTGTAACAATACACCTAATAAAATTCCATCAGATCATTCTTAAATGGAATACGTACCGTCTATTTCATTTGTTTTTAAATTTTGTTGCTTTGCAAGAAATTCCCAAAAACCCGGTGTATTTTCATCTTCGATCAACATATTAACTTTTTCAATTATCTTTAGTTTTATTTCTTGCTCTAAATCATCCCGCTCATGAACAGGCACTTTTAGTAAGTTGTAATTAATCTTAGGTTGAAAATCCATCAAAAGTTCTTCCCAATTCTTATCATCATAGATACTATCTAATTTTTCAGTAGAATAAATTCTACACAACCAAATCACCTACCTTTTTCAAGTAAGTATTCTTTAATCCGTTGCAATGCTCGTTTATGCAGATTAGATATATTTTGCGGTGATTCCTCAAAATAATCAGCAACCTCCTTATTAGTGAAACCCCTTACATAAATCATTTCTAAAATCTGTTTTTGTTTGTCTGTTAATTGGTTGTAAATCTCATAGAGTTTTTCGTTTTCTATTAATTCATTAAAGGGTTGAGTGTCTTTATTGAAATAGTCTTGTTCCGTAGAGTTAGATGAAGCATAGTTATTAATTAATATCGTTGAATTTTCGTTGGAATCGTTTGCATTACCATCTAATATTAAATTATAACGTTGGTTGCGTTTGTTGATCCGCTTGTCAAAGTCAATAGTATAAAAGTATATCAAGTTACTTACGTATTTGATTAACCTAATTTTTAAATAAAACTCACGAAACTTATTATCTAAAGCTTTAGTATTTTCCTCTGTTGGCTCCCATATGGCTTTCTCTAACAATTGTTGGTTCTCTTTTATTTGGAGAAAACTTTTAACCAAACTATTATTAAGAGTTTTTTCATACGTTTCATAAAACTTTTCCACTTTGTCTTTTTCTCTCATTCTACCCCCCCTTATTAGATAGTGTAACAGGTGTATGAATTATCAACTTAAAATAATTAAAAATTCTTAATAAGTGAAAATGGTCGCTATTAAACAATAATATGTTTCTAAAACACAAACTATTAAGGAACGAATCGTATTATTATATTGCTATTTTGCTCCCCCTGTTCACTTTAATAATAAAAGGGGGAAACAAAAATGAAAGAAAAACTGATATTAAGACCAACACAAATCATTTCTGTTTTTGAAGCATTATCCACTATCCCTAAAAATCTCGATGTTATCAAAGCTAAAGAAATATGGGAGAAGTCGGATCGTGGTAAGGGTAACACTGTTGCTATTATAGATACTGGCGTGGAAAAAGAACACCCTAACTTAGTAAGCAATATTATTGGTGGTTATAATTTCACAGATGATGATGGTGGCAACCCGGAGATATTTCGGGATTACCGTGGACATGGGACCCATGTGGCTGGAATAGTGGCTGCATGTGAATGTGAGAATAACGAGGGAATCGTTGGTGTTGCACCAAAAAGCAAGCTATTAATTTTAAAGGCGATAGATCGAAACGGGGTTGGAAGTTATGAAAACTTAGTCAATGCTTTGCGTTACGCGATTAATTGGACAGGGCCAAACGGGGAAAAGGTAGATGTAATAAATATGTCTCTTGGAGGATCGGCCCATAACGAAGACTTATACAAAGCAATCAAACAAGCAAGGGAAAAAGGCATCGTTCTGGTTTCAGCCGCAGGGAATCATGGTGATGGAAACCATCAATCTTTTGAACGCTCATACCCAGGATATTACAAGGAAGTTATTCAAATTGGTTCAGTAACACAAAATTTAAAGCCATCCGTATTTTCAAATACGAATGTAAATCTTGATTTTGTGGCTCCAGGGGAAAATGTAATTTCAACCCATCTAAACAACAAATTTGTAGAACTAACCGGAACTTCGATGGCAGCACCATACGTTTCAGGTGGAGTTGCATTAGTTTTGAATCTAATTGATCGTTCTCAACCAGCTATGATCCCATACCTTATTTATCAATATTTGGTGGATCGTGTCAAAAAGCTGGATTACCCAATAAGCCAAGTCGGTAATGGACTGATCCAATTAACTTAAAAAAACGCCCTCATAAATAGTTGAGGGCGTTTACCTATTAAAGAAATTCTTTTTCGTATATATCTGGTGAGAAACCGTTCACCGTTGTTTTGTCGTTTGTTTCTTTATTCACAACCACTGCTAATGGCACTCCAAATACATTGTAGCCTTCAAATTCTTTTCTGTTCGTTTCATCAGCAATATCTTTATAAATAAATTTTAATTTGTGTTTTTCTAACCATTCTTTTGCTCTAGAACAATAAATACAGCTATTACTACCGTATAGAGTGATTTCCTTTTCCATCTTAATCCCCCTCAAAATATCAATAATTTATTAGTTTGGAGGCAACACCCGGATTCGAACCGGGAATCAAGGTTTTGCAGACCTTTGCCTTTCCTTTTTGGCTATGTTGCCCTTTTCATATATTAAAGAGAGAGATCAAACAAGGAAATCAATCATTCAATAAAATATTTGATTGATAATTTTAGCGAGCGCATCACTTTCCAATATATAGCCCCATTTGGATAAGGAGTGAAATTCATGGAGGATAACTATAAACAAATGCTTAATTGCTTAGTCCAAGTTCACCAAACACTATCAATTTGCTCAAAATGCTATGAATGTTGTAATGAAGAAGAGAAAACATTGTACGGAGAATTATCAGAGGATGCTGCTCGAATGATAAAGAAGATAAAAAACCATATGAGTAATCACGAATAAAGAGGGGCGTTTCCCCTCTTTTATTTTTCATCCTATTATCCACGAGACGGTTCCAATATTTCTAATATTTTCACCAATCTTTCCACAGCATACAATGGTACTATTTCAATCAACTTCTCTACCTTTTTAATCAATTCAGCTTCCAATTGTTTGGTATCTTCTAATACTTGTTTTTGTATGTCTGACATCTTTTCATCCATTTTAGTATATTCCATGAATGACTTTGTCCCGGCTACTGCTTGTGCTTGTTTCTTGATCTTCTTAACGTTCTTTTTTATTTGAAATTCGTATTTAAAAACACGGTACACGCAATCTTTGAAATTCCTTTTATTGAAATCAGGATATTTTTTCATCCAATCCATTTCTTCTTCCGGGGGTATCTTCTGCATCTTTTTAAAATCAGAACCACAATTAGGACATACCCCTTTTTTAAAAAAGTCGAATTGGTATTCCCTTACATAATGGTTACAACAAGTACAAAAGTATAATCCATTTCGTGAATGTTCTTGTTCTGATAACATTGTTAAATAGATAAAGAATGCCACAATAGCAATGACTGAGATTCCTATAATTAGATAACAGAAAAATTTAATCTCTGAAATTCCAAAGAACAACCTACAAGCTATAAAATACAAAAAATAAATTAATGACACTAATAAAAAGAAGCTCAAAGCAATTTCAACTACATCTTTCTTCAATTTAACGTCTGTGTATTTAGTTTTCACGGCATTTCCTCCCTGCTTTTTAAAAATAGGACGTATCTATTCGGTTTGGGTTCCCTGCGTATTAAAACAATAAAAAAGCGTTATTGGTAATAGCAGCAACGCTTTGTATTTATTTATTCATCTAAAGTAGATTTAGTATAATCAACTCTATTGCCATCATGGAAGCCTTTCTGATAAGCTTCTACTTCTTCAATAGGCGGGAGTTTAAAAGACAATCCCTTTTTCCCTTCAAACATTTCATGGTATGCTTGTTTTACTTCTGTAGGCAGCAATACCATTAACCCATATTCTTGTTCCATCTCTTTAACTTGTTTTTCAAACTTTTCATTTAAACCACTTAAAAAACCTCTAATATAAGAGTTTTTTAATTCCGTAGTTAAGCTCCGCTCCCTTTGCAAAAAATTCACTTTGTAATATTCATCTACGAATTGAGATACATAAAAACTTAAAACCTCATACGCCAATATATACATTTCTTTCGCTAACGCAATATCATTTTCATATCCCAAAAAAATGATAGCCCTCTTTTTCTTGCTCTCACCTTCAACCGTTTTGCTATTGTAGTACCATGTAACTCGAAAATTATCCGCTATAACATTTGCCAATTGACGTTCCCACCAGAATAGAGTTTTATGGGCTGTCACTTGGCCTTTTGAGACAGTTTCATTGCTTTTTTGATCCAGTATTTCGGATGAAGAGATTTCATACTTTATCATAAGTTTTTGAGCCATAACGAAAGCTGTTTGACATTCTTCATCGTTTTTATGATCGTTTGCAATGGCTAATAAACCCTTGATTTTCTGGATAATTGACTCGTTTCGACTGGTCAACTGTATCCCTCCCAATAATCTATTCTTTGTATAAGGACGCTAATGCAAAATAATAGTTCCTTACCATTACCAGGATTTCTCGCTATTAAAAAAAGCGTTCTGCATATAAGCAAAACGCCTTTCATTTATTAATACTCATCTACTATATCGACATTCATATTTAGCTTACGTCGATCATACATACCAATTCTTTCAGCAATCCGCATCATCTGATTTGGCCGATCTTCCTTTTCAAGAAATATCATCGCACCTGCACAATGTTGTTGATCAGAAGAAGGCATATGCAAAGTCTTATGACATGTGAAAGACATATCCGCTCTGATACCCTCTACAATCTCTTCCAATCTCCCCTCTGCCAATGTTGTATTGGTTGAACTACCTTTTATAAAAGGACAATCCTTGCAAGGAGTTTTTAAATCAAACTTCATTTTCATCGCAACCTATCATATTATATTTTATTGCTTGTTAAGTTTGGTTCGATTAAAACCGTTCCCAACTGAAAGTTTCATTTTCGCTTAGCTCTACGCCTACACGTTTATATTCAGCTCTTGCTAATTTTTTAATTTCTTCATCTGATGCATTTTTTGGCACATTATATAGCCACGTTTTAATTTCATAACCTTCTCTAACCACATAAATAATTAAATCCATTCCATTTCACTCCTTCACTTTTCTACTCTTCGAAAATCAGTCAGGCAATTCAAATAGTTTTCAAAAAGGCAGATCCCGCTTAACTAGGGAATCAGCGGGGACTTCCGCTTTACTAAAAGGACGATTTGAACAAAAAATGGTTCACAATAAGCAAAAAAGAACGCAGTGAATTAACACTGAACGTTCTTTTTTTAAAAAACACTAATTAATTTGCACATTAGATTCGGAATGCGTACTATTTCTCACTATCAATTTCTTCTGCAAACACTGAGAAAACATGAGGATCACTGTATAGATCTTCTTCGATTTTTATTAAATCTCTTTCATCTCTAACAGTTCTTATATAGGAATCTTCCAAAATCTCTCCGTTGAATTTTTGCTTGTAGTGTATTCTGTATCGTTTCACTTTTCTTCGTCTCCTTTTTACGTCACTTTTTCTGTCAAAATCGACGTCCCATTTTATTCGGAATGTGCATCAACCGCCTAATTGTGGCATTAAGCATTCCCATTCGTAGTCATCAAATTGAATTTCATTATCTTTGATGATTTCACCCTTGTGGATTTCAATGTCTTGATTAAATTCCATACCTCGTTCGAATGCATAAATTTTTATATCAAGTTTGTACCGCTTAGATATTTCAGCAAATTCAGTAGCATCCACGCCCCAAGCTTGTTTAAATGAATCAATCGTAAGTACCTCTAAATGACTATCGTTAAAGTACCACTGGATATGACCGTCAATAAAAGCCCGTCTTGTTCCCTTAACGTAAAGACCATAAGGAGAATACATATTGAATTCCCATTCATCCTCTTCAATTTTTACGTTTGGAATTTCAACTTCCTTTCCCATCATTCGTGCCATTTCTCCACTCATACTTGGTAGTGCTTCTAATCCTTCAATCAAAAACTTTCTAATGTCTTGTTTTGTTCCTCTAACTTTTAGAACACCCTCTGCCCAATTTGGCATTTTCATTCTCCTCTCTTAATGCGTTTTATCTGTCAAATCCAAAACAAAGATTAAATCAAGGGTTTATAAAACGAACGATTGCCCATAGAATACAAACGTTCAGTAAATGCTCCCGGCTGTACATCACCCAATACCGTTCGCAACGTATCCATCTTTGCATCCACCATATCAATCAAATGAAGTATTTCTGCTTCCATGATGATAGGTTGTACAGGACTTCCCCACTCTAATTTGCCATGATGACTTAATACAAGGTGTTTTAGCAAAGTAACTTCTTCACCTTCAATACCGAGTGATTGTGCTGCCATTCCGATTTCTTCACTTATCATTGAAATATGACCAAGCAGCTTGCCTTCAAAGGAATATTCGGTATTAACAATCCCTTCATACTCTCTGATCTTTCCAACATCATGAAGAATCACACCTGCAAACAAAAGGTCTTTGTTTAGTTCCGGGTATAGAGCGCAAAAGTTTTCCGCAATCCGCAACATTCCTACAGTATGATAAGCAAGTCCAGATACATAAGCGTGATGATTTTTGGAGGCAGCAGGATAAACTTTAAAATCCTCTTCGAATTTTTGAATAACTGCTTTTGTAATGGCTTTAATTTTGTCATTATGAATGTCATGATTAATAACTTCATAGACTTTCTTCAATAAATCATTACCTGAAACGGGGGCTGACTGTAAAAGGTCTGCAACCGTTACATGTTCATTTTCCGTCACACCTCTCATGAAGTTAGAGTTAAGTTGCTTTTTACCTTGAAACTCTGTAATAACCCCTTGCACCTCAACTATGCTCTCAACTGGATAATAGGCTAATGCCTGTTCTACGTTATCCCAAACTTTGGATTCAATGTCACCGGATTTGTCGCCAAGAGTGAGTGTTAGGAATTCGTTGTTATTCCGAGCAATCCCCTTTTGAACTTTTTTCACCAATAGAAACCCTTGAAAATTCTCTCCTACTCCATAATTAGCAATGCCTTTCTTCATCAAAACCTCTCCTTTAATAATGTTTTTAAACACAAAAAAGCCGACAGCACGCAATAGCGTAACCATCGACTTTATATATATTGACACAACTAAGTTGTGAAAATATCAATCTTAAATACATGCTAAAAAGCAATTCTGACTAATTGCAGCCTGCCTAACTTTTCTTCATAGAAGAATTCAAAGGCAATGAATTTGCGTCGAATCTCCTTTAGAAAAAAGGTTTGACGACCTCTACATAATGTGTAGCTTTAAAATAAATATTATACGTAAAGTGTAACATTTCTCCTTAAAAATTACAACATTAAAAATAGGTGAATATTAATTTTACTTTTTTAAATTGCCTTACGATTCATTGTTGGTCCATATGTATTGTGCTAGTATTTGACTTTGGTAGGAAGTCAGTTCGTAAGCATAAATTACAGATGCAAATTAATAAATACAAACAATCCTCTGATATTTAACGTTCTTACAGCGAACAATATTTGGTTTTTTTTTAATATTTGTTTATTAAGTGCAACAAATCATCTGTTAATACGTTAGTTAAGTGAAAGGATGTTTCTTGAATGAATATTGAAGATTTATATGCCCAATATTTTAAAGATGTTTACCATTTCGTTCTATCCTTAACGAAAAACAGCGCATTAACCGAAGATATTGTTCAAGAAACATTTACCCGTGCTTATTTAAATTTAGACAGTTTTCGTAACCAACCGAACAAAGCATGGCTTTTTACAGTATCGCGCAACATCTATTACGACCATATAAGGAAAAACAAAAATATCGCAGATATAGATTATGATTATTCGACAATACCCGATACAAATATATCCCCAGAAGATGCTTTATTTCAGAAAGAAAAGCTTCAACAACTTTATGAAGAAATTATGAATCTGAAAGAAAATTATAGGGATGCAATTATCTGTTTTTACCTGAAAGAGTTAAATTACAAAGAAGCAGCTACAGAAATGAATGTTACTGAATCAAATTTCAAAAGTATATTATTCCGTGCTAAGAAAAGCCTGAAACGTTCTTTAGAAAGAAAGGGTGAGCCGCTTGAAGAGTGATGAATTCAAAAGAAAACTCGAACAATATCAACAAGGAAGCTTGACACCAGAAGAGGAAGAACAGTTTGAAAACGAATTAGAAAAACTCGACGAATATCAAAACTTTCTCGAAACAGAGATGAAGATAGAAGTCACTAAAAATGAATATGATCCTAACCTTGAAAAAAGGATTTTGAAACGCAGCCAATTATTTGCTTATCTTCGGATTGGGTTATCCACCTTAATTAGTGTTTTACTCATTCTTCCGACTCTAAACCTATTTACAAGTGTTTATTATAATGCAGGGGGTGAGTCCAGCAAGATGAATGTGCTTCAAGAAATAACAGAAACAGTCATCCCAATAACAAATCCGAATGTAGAACTTGAAAACCCTCAAAAAACAAGAAGTTTTCTAAAAGCAAAATACTCAATTGATCTTTATAAAAGGATTGGAAAAGAAAGAACATTCATCGCGTCAGATAACATTACACTTGTGTTAAACCATGCAACAAGGGAACGGAGGAATGTACCTACCATGATGAGTGCTAATCCTCCATTAGATCAAAAAGCAACAATAACTAGGTTAAGCAAGTTAAATGAAGAGATTGTCGTGGAACTCTTTATCGTCTTTAATGAACCCCAAGAGTCTAATCAGGTTGATACTTTAGCAAATAAATATGATATGGACATTCTATGGCGGGCTGTTAAAACCGATGACAATGAACATGAAGATGAACGTTTTATCGGTTATCCAGAAAACTTTCACCTTTTGCGTGAAAAAGGAGCAACTTCGGCAGAAGAAGAATTTAAAAGTTCTTTAGCCTTTTTGAGCAAACACGAAAAATTGGCAAGATCCATTTCAAACAATAAGATACATTCGGCAAAGGAAAAATTGAATTATATAAAGAAAAACGGAATTTCAATCGTTGGATTATCTGTCACAGGCCCAAGTCAAGAAATCCTCTCATTTATAAAAGAGCAAGATGGAAATATCTCAAATGTATATATAGGAGGTGAGAAACTATGGAATTGGCAAACGGAAGAAAAATAAAAACAAGTAGTCTTATCCATTGGATCGCTTACGGATTACTTATCATCAATTTGTTTTACATGAATCTAAATGTATTAATCGGAAAACCTGCATATTTTTTAGTGAATATTTCTTTGGGATTGCTTGCGATGTTGTTATGCAGCGTTGTGTTGTACATGAAGAAGGGAACGGATAGTACACCGATTATCGGAATCTTACTCAACGTACTATCAATTATTATTGTTGTTGGAACGCTATTCTTTTATGTAGGATAATGGAGGGAAAAAGATGACTTCAAATAAATCATACGGATATTGGTCTATATTGTTCAGTGTTGCAGGTTCTTTACTTCTTGTTGCTTCATACCTGATTTCTCCAAATGAACCTCAAGGAATGATCGTGATTGGCTTACAAATCATGTTACTATCAGCAATCGTCCTTTTGGGTTTGGGGGTTGTAACAAGCACTTTGGCTATAAGAAAAAAAGAGGAAGGCATAAAAAAATACATCGGTATATTATTGCCAGTGATTATTATTTTGTTTGCTGTATTAGTTCCTATTCTAATGGGGATAGGTTTCATGTTGAATGACAACCCTTAATTGAATCAATTCACAACCAGAAAAGAAAAGTAGGGCATGAATTGTCATGCCCTACTTTTTTAACATCTGAAAGCTAACATTTTCGCTTGGAATGCTACGACTACCCGGTCGCTTCCGGCGTTATCGGTCCCACGAGCACAATTGATAAGGGTTCTATCGCATGAACAACGTGCAGGATATGATTTGTTATTCACATAGCAGCAGTCGTGCGACTTACAGCAACGGTCCAATGCATTTACAGGGGTAGGTGTGCTACCGCAACCATTCCCGCAGTTCGCACCGCACCATTTATATGTTACAAGCGGATTCGTCGGCAATGCCTTGTATCGGAACTTACAACACGTTCCCGAACCATCCCAATTGAAACAAGGAACAGGTGAAGCCATAGGTGAAACTTCGTCAGAATCGTGCGGGATTTCAAGGTACATCGGGATTACGAAATTGTCCACGTTTCCTGCTTCGATTGTATCAGCAAAAGTGAATTCCCCATTATCAATTGAAAACTTTTCAATTAATTCTTTATTACCTGTATCCTTTTTGACTTCAACGTTAACCGAGAAAAAGTTACCTTCCTTTTGATCGTCAACTTCATTTGATACTTTGAGTTGTGTCATTCGGATTAGCACATCTTCCTCATACTTTAAATAAAGAGTGAGTTCCTGAATTGTTACTTCTTCCTGCTCCGAATCAACCTTCGTGATTACTTCAAAACCCTTTGACTCAACAAATTTACTCGGGTTAATTCTCCTGTCCTCTTTCACCTGATTGATCGCTTTGTTAAAATCAGGACGTTCCATAAATTCTTGGACCAATAAATCTAAGTCCTTTCCTTCTAAAGCACGTTCAAATACACCCATTGTAGTCTCTCCTTTTTAATATGATTTGAAGGCAACAACTTTATTTCGCGATGTCGCCTTTCATCTATAAAAAGAGATAAGAAGGACAAAGAAATCAATTAGTACAAACAATTAATACTTTTGTTAAGAGAATGTTTAACACATTTTTTAATCATTCAACCAACAAAAAACCGGCAAGCAGTTTTTTTCGCTTACCGGGTTTTTGTAATTCTTATAGCAGGCTTAAACGTTCAAGCGTGCGGCTAAGGATTTTTGCCATTTGACCTTTTGTGATGGCTTCATTTCCTTTAATGTTGCCATTGTCACCGCCAATGATGTCTAATGAGATTAGCAAATCGATGTATGGTTTCGCGTAATCGGAAACACCATTAGCATCTTTAAATTTCGATAGGTTGGTTTGGTTAGCATCTACTTCGAATCCTTTCGATTCAAGCAAGCGACCCATCATTGTGAATGCCTGTTGGCGTGTCAGGGAGCCGTCTGCATCGAACGAGCCGTCACCCTTTCCTTGTAGTACACCAAGTTCCGTAAGGGCGTTCACGTATCCGTCTGCAACGTCAGAGAATTGATTGTTTGTCGATTCGTTAATGCCGAGAGATTTCCCGACCATCGTTGCAAACTCCAAGCGATTTAACTTGGCATTCGGCTTAAAGGAATCTTGTTCCCCATCAACAATGCCGCGTTCTGCAAGTTTCTGGATGTAGTCCTTGTATTGGTTGCCTTCAATGTCCTTGATATTGACAATCGGATCGACGAAAATCAATTCCCCGCTCTTGTGAAGCGTCAAGATGATCCTTCCGTCTAAGATGGTATATGGCACGGCTTCAATACCTTTTTCTGTTTTGAGTTTGATGACCTTTCCGTCACCAAGAACATCAAGTGGCAGTGCAATTGTCGCCATATTGTCGTTCGTCACTTCATCGAATGTTACAACAATCGTTCCATTCTTGGTTGGCTTGACACTAACAGCAGAAGAACTTGTGATTTCGATTTTGTCTTCCGTTAGGAAAATGTTACTTTCATCTGTTGTATCGTCCTTGTCCAATTCTGTTTCGTCAGTTGGTTCGTTATCCGTGGACGGTTCCTTTTCCGGCTCGGATGGTTTCTCTTCTGTAGAAGGCTTGTCAGGCGTTGGAATCCAAGTGTCTTCGCCATCGTTCACATTGTCGTCATCTTCGTTTCCATTGCCATCTTCATTACCATTTGAAGGTGGAGTCGTTGGTTGATCTGGCTCTGTTGGCTCTTCTGGTTCTGTTGGTTTTTCCGGTTCTTCCGGTTCTGTTGGTTCTTCACCTTCGGATGGAGTTTCACCATCGGTATTGTCATTGTCTCCTTCTTCACCTTTACCGTCATCGTCATCCCCATCACCATTAGAAGGTGGGTTTGTCGGCTGTTCAGGCTCATTCGGTTGCTCCGGTGTAGTTGGATTTTCCTTTTCATCCGCATCATCGCCGTCGCCTTCCCCGTCGCCAGGCATTGTAGGTTGTTCCGGTTCAGATGGTTGTTCCGGCTCCAAATTCCTTTCGTATTGATCAAGTTGATCAATCAAATCTTGAAGATTGCCTTCAGGGAATCCGGCTGCTCGTAATTCTTCAATCGCTTCCCGTGCAGAACGGATATTTTCTTTTGTTGGATTTTGATGAGTTGCATTCATTTTATCCACTACATCGTCAATCAGAAATTGCATTTCTTCGTCGGGTTCGGATGGTTCAAGTTGACCCGGATCTTTCTCTAAATCATCGAGCATATTGTCAAATTCCGGCAATGTAACGCCGATTTCCTTTAATTTGTTATGAGCATCCCGCGCTGCTTGAATGTTTTCTGGTGTTGGATTGTTCACAGCATCGTTAAAAGCGTTAACAGCTTCATTTAGAAGTTTGTCATAGTCTTCAGGTTTTTCGGGAAAGGAAGGCAATTCAAGGTCATCATCGCCAGATTCGACATTTTCCTTGTCGTTATCACTGTGATCTGTTTCATCATTTTCTCCACCGTCATTAACCTCTTCCGCCCCCGGCGTTTGTTCAGTTTCACTTTCGCCTGTTTCTCCGATTTCAGGCGTTTGTTCTACGTCACCTGTTTCATCCACTACTGGCGTATCATCCACCACATCCTCAAGTTCATCTGCATTTGCAACTGTCGCTCCGATCGCGATAGCCGGAATAGCAGCTGTCGCCGTAATTGCTGTCATCATTTGTTTGGAAAGGATCATTTTTTTCTTTGTCATGTTTTCATTCTCCCTTGTGATATGTTTTTTGTTCTGTCCGTGGCAAAAGCAGCAATCCGAACAAAATCTAATTCATAGTTTCCAAGAACCTTACCCCCTAATTAATTAGAATCGATAATAGGAACGCCTGATACAGAAAGAGGTTCCCAATCTTAGCAAACTTTTTTTAGATTGCTTGATTCACTAATAGGAACGCCGGTCAATAGAATAGGTTCCCCTGCTTTCTATCATTTTCTAAAAAAGTTCTATGCACAAGAAAAGCCCTCCTATTCTCAATGAGAAAGGAAGGCGTTCACTCTTTTAGGCTTATTGAACAACACCGATCAAATGAAGGAAGTTGTACAATCCCCAACGAAACAAACGAAGTACGACGAATGCAACAAGGGCGATTGAAACGAACAAGACCGCAAGTTGCGGATATAAGCCTTCAAATAATCGGTTCTCTTTATTTTTGACTTTTTCTTTATTTATAGACTCATAACTAGCAACTGTCCGCATTTACAAAACCTCTTTCATTTCTATTTTCTCTTCCACATAAGAAAGATCATCCATTTTGACAACCAAGACGCTGTTTCCGGCCGCAGCACCGCCGTCTATACCGATATGGTGTTTTCCTTGATAGAAACCTTCACCTTGATAATCAGGCATGTACTGAACAGGCGTGTGGCCGTGTACAATAAGTTTTCCTTCCAAAACATCACCTTTTACAGGTATAAACGATTTAAAAAAGGCTTCCCGAATCCATAGCATATCTTCTTTATATTGATCTTCTAATCGTCTATTAGAACGAAAACCTGCATGAACATAGACACAGTTAAGTTCTTCGTCTACTTTGTAATAAGGGAGCTTGATCAAACGTTTGATTAAATCAGGTTGTTTTTCTATTAATGAAGAACGAACAGCGTAAAAATTATCGCGTTCCAATCCTACTTCATTTAGAAAAGAAGATGCCGTTGCAAAGCCTCCGTTTTGAAACCAATGCGAACCGGTTATCATCATGTCGATATAACCATTGGGAGATTCAGGATTAGTTGTTACGAAGTCCAAAAACATCTTCTCATGATTCCCCATAAGGTAAGTAACTTGACGTGGATAGCGATCCATCAGTTCAAAAGCCATTTCGACACAAGCTAAACTATCTTCTCCCCTATCAATCAAATCACCGAGGATTATCAATTCATCACCTGACGATAAATCAATATTACTTTTCACAAGTGCATCCAACCACGCATCGAATTGCCCGTGAATATCGGAACATGCATAAGTAGACATAACGAAACCTCTTTCTTATTTTTATTTGGATTTCATATAGATAGAAAAAGAACGCCTGCTAAACGCACGACGCTCTCCGTTCATTTTTTATTTTGTTTCCATCGGCTTAATACGCTGAACCTCCACTACGCGAACAGATACTTCCTCAACGGCTTGTCTTCTTCCAGACGCGATCATGCCTTGAATAAATTTGCCGTTATGAATGTATTTCTTTTCGATAAAGTTTTGAACTGCTTCATTAACAGCTTCATGATCATTAACATATGGTTCGTCAAACCGGATGATTTTGTATTGTTCTGCTTCTTCATCTTCACCTTTTACTTCGATCAAGAATTGTTGCAGGCGATAAGTTTCAATATTCTTTTTAAATCCCTCGTCAACCTTCATTTCAATATTTGCAATTTCTTCCTTAGTGACAAACTGCAAATCAAGCAACGTTGCTACTTTCACCGCATAGGCAGCTTCCAATGCATGAAGGCAAGGCGTTTCGCTTGGATTTTCATTAAATTCCTCTTGATAGGACGGATCAAGCAACGCATATTGCCAATCGTGATAAAGCTCTCTTACTTCTTTCAATTGTTTTTGTTTCATTTCGATAATGCTCATTTCATTCTCTCCCTTTTGATTTTTATATAGAAATCACGCATTGTACCAAGTCGTCCAAAAAGCTAAACCCGAATTGTACAAGTGCAAGTATTTCTTCCAACCGACTTTCTTATCTACGCAATCGCGTGAGCAATAGGTACTGTCATCTGTTTCGAAATAGTATCCTTCCTGCATGAACTCACTACACGAGTTACAGAACCGATATTGTTCTTCAGGAATGGCTTTGATGTGCAGATTTTTGCTCAAAAGGCGTTGCTCCAACTCTTTCCTTGTAGTACAGACAACTCCAATATATTTGGATACCGGATTGTATAAGCCGGCAATGCCGCTCATTTCAATCAAAAGGAGAGGTTGGACAAAATGCCCGTTACTCTCCTTCTTTTCCTTATCCACTAAATAGATAGGCGTTTTTTGGATTTTTTGATTCACAAACATTGGAATCACTCCCATCATTTTTTCCGAGAAACGAACCGTTTCGTAACGGTCTTCTGGCCGAGTTTGGCAAGAAACGCTTCATCCCATTCGAGTTTTTTTAGATTGGAAGCAGCGATCCCAAGATAGTCCCAGGGATTGTCCCCACCAAGGGCGATGTGTTGTGCGACCTCTTTTAGTTGTCTCGCATCAAACTTGTATGACACCGCTTCGTTAACATTCCAGATTGTGTCTGCTGTTTCAACTGGACCATTTTGCTCAACGTATTTGCGCAGATCAGCTTTCATTTGCTTTGCTGCTGCTTCGATGCGCTCAATTTCATTTGCAAGTTTTACAGCTTCCTCTAATGTCATTGTCTGTTGGTTTGTGATGTTTACTGCTTCCATGTTAAATAACCTCTTTCTGTTTTTTATTATTAAAAATGGACTCTCCGTATTGCCCCGTGCCTTCGACTTTGTACATGCCATTCGCAATTCCTACGCATAGATGCAAGAACTGCTGATGGGAAATTGCGGTCATGACCAACGAATTACCGTCAATACGGTAAAACGTACCGCTTTCGATAGCAACAAAAAAACGCTTGTTGGTGACAGGCGTTTTTAGACAAAGATAGGAACGATCCTCTGTTAGCGTTTGAAACGCATTTCTTTTTATAGTTGGCATAATGAACCACTCCTTTTTATTTTTATTTGAAATCGGACATCATTCTTTCGATTTTCATTATGATCGGATCGTTGCCGAAGCTACGCCGTAAAAGCATATCGAACGTTACAGAAGCTCTTTCGCCGAACATACCCCACCACGCGAAGATAACGACGAACACAAACGCGATAAGTGCTAACGATACTGCGAATCTTCCTGTTGTTGAATAGAAGAAATCTTCCATTCTAGTCATTTCATCACAACCTTTCCTGTTAATTTTTAAACACAAAAAAGCCGACTGTTCTGGCGAGTGAAAGAACAATCGACTTTTTATCTATTTGAGCACAAAGGCGCAAATAACAACTTAGGTATTGTGCAAACATGCAAACTTTGACGATGAACGTCAATCCTGCTTTTCTCAAACGAAAATGTCAGGGTACGGAATTTATGCCGAATCTCCTTAGAAAAGAAATACCAAGGTATGACGACTTCTACTAATTGTGTAGCTTTCAAATAATTATATACATAGAGTGTAACAAATGGGCATAGAAATTACAAGAGTTTTAGGAAGGGGCTGGTTGTTATTGTTTACCCTCCGATGTCTTCATGTTATGCAGGGGATATGAAAGTAGCTACCTTCCTTATTGTGACGTCACCTGAATCCCTTTTAATAAAGCAGATGTACATTGAATTTGTTTTATGACTTACCATATGAAGAGTTTCCGGCAGCGAATCCAACGACAAAACATTTTCCAAGAACTCTCTATCTTCTTCATACAAACTTACAATCTCCATTTTTACAGCATCCTGTATCTCTTCGAGAAAAGTTTCCTTTAGAGCTTTATTCCTTTTTTCTTTTTGGTGTTCGAGGTAGATGAACAAACCGCCAAAGATAAAAACAGAAGCAAGCACAACATAGATATTAAAAGATTTAGAGGTTACTACCCCCTCGAACGCCCATACGACTACTATAAACGCTATGACTAAAAGACAAAGAAATTGCATCCCTAAATATCTAATCAAATTCCCTCTCCATTTGATTTCATACAAATCAAAGTTGTTTTTCAGGTTCATATATTTTTGCTCCTTTTAGTTTTCATTTCCTTTACAACCATCCTGGCTTTACCAACAACATCGTATTTTTTACTTATTTTTATAATAGCGTGAACATCATTTCTTGCCTTGATAAATACGACTTGTTTCTCACCGGATTTCTCCCAACGGATTTCCACTTGATATTCTTGGAATCCTAACAACTTTCTTATATTCACGAGACTTGTTCCTCCTTGCTTAATTCAAGAATTTGCCCTTTATATCGAATGATCTGTGCAAAGGAATTATCTCGCAAATCCAACCAAACTTCGTAAAACATTTCTGCTTCATTATCAAAGAATTTATACTTTCTAAAATTCTTCATTTCTGTGGTTCGTAGGAGGAAGGTGCTTTGACTGTTGGTATATTTCTCCATTTCCGTTTGTACTAAAATCATTTGAAAAGACTTTAGATTTTCATAAACATGATTTAATAGAGTCACCCGTTTAGATAAGAACCAAATATATATGCCCACAGTTGTGTTCACAAGAATCCAAAACATTAATTCACCTATAACTCCGTTCAATTTCAAGATGACTATTAACAGGAGAACCAAAAAGCAAACAGAAAATAAATATATCATCCTCTTCAATTTTTTATTTTCTGAATTGTATTGTTCCAAAGGAGTCATATCTTATAACTCCTTTCCTCTCTCTACAGCTTCAACATTCAATAATACAATCCGATCCTTATACACCTTCGAGGCTAAGTAATCCCCCTGCTCCACTTGGTCATACAGTTCTTTACTGACCAATATTTCGTACTCGTTTTTTAGTGCATACAACTGAACAAAATAAGAAATTTGACCGAACGATTGAGATATTTTCTTTTTATCAATGACAAAGGCTTCTGTTTCAACTCCTGTTTCTAAAGCTATTTGTTCTTCATGTTTCGCCTTTATTCCGTCATAAATTAGAAATCCAGCAAACACCATAAATGCAAATGCAATCAGGTAGAGCACAATTAGCCTTTCACTCATAATAAACACACCTTCCCTTTCTGATTTCTTATAAAGACGAAAATAAACAATACAGGTTCCTTCTCAATTAAAAAACACACTGCAATCAGCAATGTGTCAAACCCTACAACTTGTCATCATTTACCCTCACTCTTCTCTTCCTGCAATAAAATAATCCTATCCTTATACACCTTTGCCGCTAAGTAATCTCCTTGTTCCACTTGATCATATAGTTTTTTACTGACTGATATTTTGTACTCATTTTTCAAGGCGTATAGTTTTAAACGGTAATGAACGGTGGTATTAGGGATCATTACCTGACCTGTAGACACCATCGTTGTGGTAGTTTTTTTCTCTTTATCAATGACAAATGCTTCCGTTTCGATCCCTTCTTTTAATGCTTGTTCATGTTCAGATTGGTCTTTCATCGTTAAAAACACATTAATACCGACAAATGTCAGTAAAAGGAACGATATTAAAAGAAGCCATATTCCTCCATTTGATTCACTCATTCAAACGCCCCCCTTTTTTATGTATTAGAACGAAACCTACCGAAGAAGGTTCCTTTCCAACAAAAAACACGTTGCCATTAGCAACGTGCAAATTTCAATCCTTTTGCTCTTTAAAAGTCCCTACTTCCAAAAACTTCACATTTGAATCTTCTCTCTCGCTAATATAGGCATGGAAAATTTTATTTCCTGCTACGACTTCGAATTTTTTATCATTAATTTTTTCTGTTACATGAGCATCTGAAGTGCTATATTTACGATTCGCTTCTTCAACAATAAACTCTTTTATATTTTCTTCTTTCTGATTTTCATGCTCATAGATTAAGAGTCCTCCATTGACAATGACTAATATCAAACCTACGGATACAAAATAGCTCGCAATACGTGTAGCTTTGTTGAAAGTCAGACCTAATCCAATCAAAACCACTCCACAGACCAATAAAACAGAGAACAAATGAAGCAAAACAAGTCACTCCTTTTTAAGTGTATGAAATTTTGAATTTCTGATTAACTTTTGATGTAGTCTAAATAATGGACACGCAAAAATGAGAATGATCATTTATAATTTACTTAACAATTAAAAGGACGTGTTCATTATGGGGAAGCATCACAATCAAGAGTACAGAGACTATGTATCAAAATTAGTTGTTGAGGAAGGAAGAGTGATGCGTGAAGTTGCCTATGAGTTAGAAATCCCTTATGGAACATTGCATCGCTGGGTTTCAAATTATAAACAGAAAACAAAAGAAAAAAAATCGCCCGAGAAATATATAACACCTTCCGAACATGAAAAAGCTTTAAAGCAAAGAGACAAAGAAATACAGAAGCTTATGGAGGAAAACGAAATCCTAAAAAAGGCCATGCACATCTTCACGAAAAACCAGGGATAAAGTTTGAATTCATCCAGGCTCACCAAGATGAATACTCTGTTGTGAGGATGTGTGAAATATTGGGGGTTTCAAAAAGTGGTTACTACAATTGGTTTGGCAATCAGGGACGTGCAGCAACTGAGCGGGAGAAAAAAAGGGAAGAAATCAAACAAAAAATTAGTCAGTTCTTCCATGAGAGTTACGGGACTTATGGGAGTCCTAGAATCCATGATGACTTAATAGAACATGGATATGTTGTTTCCCGAAAAACAGTGGCTCGTCTTATGAAGAAGATGGGTCTAAGGGCCATCCCACAAGAAAAATACGTCATGACAACAGACTCTAATCACGACTTTCATATTTATCCTAATTTGCTCAATCAAGAGTTCGGAGTAAACGAGCCTAATAAAGTCTGGGTGACGGACATCACTTATGTTTGGACACTTGAAGGATGGCTCTATCTAGCCTCTGTCATTGATTTATTTTCAAGGAAAGTTGTAGGATGGTCGCAAGCAGCTCACATGAAGAAAGAGCTAGCAATAAGTGCCCTTAGAATGGCTATAACAACACGCCAACCCGAAGAAGGATTGATACATCATTCAGACCGAGGATCTCAGTACTGCTCCAGTGATTACATCCATGAATTAAAGGAACTCAAAGCAGAAATAAGCATGAGTCGGAAAGGCAACCCATATGATAATGCCTGCATCGAATCCTTCCATGCGACTATCAAAAAGGAATTAATATACAGACGACGATTTAATACACGAGACGAAGCTACTAAAGCAATTAATTATTACATTAGCCACTTTTACAACGAAAGAAGAAAGCATTCAGCTCAAGACTACCGTTCGCCTAACAATTATGAAAGGTTATATGATGCTGGGCAGGCTCAGAATATCTCATAAAATACCCATTTAGGTTTTAGATATGAAAAGTTACGCACTTCAACTTTTCATATCTAAAGCCACAGCAAGCGAAGCGCGGTAGGCATTTCATTTTTATTAAAGTGATCAACTAAGGTGTCCATTTTTTTGACTAAAGTCCAACTTTGATACAATATACAAAATTTGTAGAGGTGATTTTTATGTGCGGTAGATTCACTCTTACGGCTTCGTTTGATGAAATCATAGATCGCTTTGATATAGAGCAGATGATTGATGAAAGCTTATACAGCCCTAACTATAATGTAGCTCCTTCACAATCCGTAGTGGCAGTTATCAACGATGGCTCTAAAAATCGACTTGGTTTCTTACGATGGGGTCTAATCCCACCGTGGGCAAAAGATATAAAGATCGGATACAAAATGATCAATGCCCGTGCGGAAACCCTAACAGAAAAGCCGAGCTTCAGAAGTCCATACAAAAACAAACGCTGCCTAATCCTTGCAGATAGTTTTTATGAGTGGAAACGCCATGACGATAAAACAAAGACGCCTATGCGTATTAAGTTAAAATCGAACAATTTATTTGCTATGGCCGGACTTTGGGAAACTTGGCAATCCCCTTCTGGTGAGCCGATCCATTCCTGTACCATAATTACTACAAAACCAAATAAACTTGTTGAGGACATTCATGATCGAATGCCAGTTATTTTAAAGCCCGAAGAGGAATCGATTTGGCTTGATAAAACAATTAAAGATACAGATTATTTAAATCACCTATTAACACCTTTACCTGAAAATTTAATGGAAGCATACAAAGTATCTGAACTTGTTAATTCACCAAAGAATAATTCAATCGAATTAATTCGTGAAATTTGTTAGGGGAGCGTCCTCCCCTTATTTCTTCTTAATGTATGGTCTTATTCTTGCTAAGCATTATCCTTACGAGAAATTGAAAACTTTCCTTCCGGCAACAACAACGGTTTATCGTCACGAGTTCGATAATCAACATTTACCAAATGGTTGTCATAAGTTAAGGTGTTATTATTTAGTGACCTCAAATATCCATCTTTTATTTCAAACCCAATCAAAACAGATTTTTTTGTTTTTCTTAAATACCAAATCGCTATTTTTGCAAGCACCTTTATCCATCCTTTCACAATTTATTTCTATTGAGCATTGCTTACAATCAAGCCCCAGATGAAAAACAAAAGAAATAATGCACCCGACATGATAACTCCAATAAACTGATATTTTAATTTCTTCAAAATACCTTTCCTCTCCATCCCTCTCGCCCTTTCTCATAAGCTTCGTTTTTTATTAAGGACGCAGCTTAACCAAATAGGTTTCCTTTCAAAATAAAAACACGCCACTTTCGCAGCGTGTCAACTATATATCAATCTAAAATCCCATTGTCTTTTGCACATTTATCACAAGTATCGTCATAGTGCATCGTTCCTTCTTCATATTTAACTCCACATATTTCACAAGTACACATTTTCCAACTCTCCTTTTTGGGATTATCATAACGGACGTGTATCAAGCCGAGATGATCCTTGATCTTTGGTGATGTTCAGACATTTCTCTTAACATCTTGAAAAAGGCATTCAAAATAACGTCTGTTGAATCGTGCGTCAAATTGAATACACGATCTTTGACATGTCCTTCTTTAACACAACGCAACACTAAATCTAATTTGATAAAAGCACCCTCTTCTCTTGGACGTAAGACAAGTGAAACGGGATTGACAACACCGTCTGTCCGATCGTAGAGCAAGACTACTTCTTCTTGCACCCTGCCATTCTGATAGTCTTCCAGAAAGTTATCAAGACAGCCAATACGGTTAACCGTTTCCGATAGCCAGTAATCGAGAACCCTTGTCCTTCGCAATAGATTGGCAGGGAATACAAGTTTATATTCCCCTACCACCAAATTCCTATATAGTGGATCTTCCTTTTGACATTTCATATTACATACATCCATTTCTAAATTTAAATGGTTACAAATGTTCGCAAACAGTCTTTTGCAAAAGGGCAATGCTTGCAATGACTCGATGGCTTGGATGGACGCGCATCACAATTCCTTTTATCAAAAACACGCTGCCGTTAAGCAGCGTGTCTATCTTCATTGATGGCTGTTTGTCCATTACGGACAGTCCGCCTTCTGGTGTACTAACACCAAACAATTTCCCCACCATCAATCAAGTATCCGGCCACCTGATCATAGTCGAATTGATCACCATATTCATTTCCAAAAGCGTCCAATAACTCCGCTTCGAGAGCTACAATTTTCTCGTATTCAGCACCGGAATTTTCGGCGTTATAGATTTTCTTCCGAATTTCTTTCACGTGTGTACGTTCCGAGAAGAGGACTTCGATCGACCGTTCTTCATCCGCATCGTCACTGATTTTCGCGTCTGCATAATGGACGATGTAAAGGTCGTCTGGACCATCCATGTATTCAAATGCTTTAAACCTCGGATCGATGTCATCCTTTAGCCTAATTTCTCCGGCGTTGACGCCTTCGATGATTTTATTGATTCTGTTTTCCATTTTCAATCGACTCCTTTTTTATATTCAATTCACAAATAGGAACGTCCTTTACCCGGAAAGGTTTCCGCTTCAAACAGCGGAAAATGTCCGTAAACATTCTTTGGCAAACGGACAGTGGCGGCAATGGCTGGATGGAATTGCAGGAAAAATACGTTTGAATTCCTCCGGTAACATTCCGTACAATTCCAGTTTCGCATTGATTTCATTTGCCAATCCCAACGCCCAAAGTCTTGCCTGTTCCATATCGGCAGGCATAAAACAATGACTGCTTCTTTTCCTAAACCGAAGGAAATAAAGCGTACCGATGACATGTGGTGCATTATATAACTCACTCATTGCCCAGGCATACAACCCGACTTGATGATTGTCGAGCACATGGTACGGAACCCGGTTGGTCTTCCAATCCGTAATAGCCATTCCTCTATTGAAGACTAAATCAATGTAGCCTTGCAGCAGAGGGGCATTTTCCGTATCATCTAAAGGCAATTTAAAATAAATTTCTGTCTTTCCCATGCCGGGTTTGGCATTTGAGCGGGAAGCAAGAAATGAAACGTCTTCTGCTGTCACTTCTGGATGGAACTCCGCTTCAATCAAACCGTTTAATATGGCTTCTCTATGTTGCACACCATTGATTTTATCTTCTATCGCCTTATGAACCGCCTTCCCTAACGCAAGGGGCAACGTTATCGGTTCCTCATAGCCCAATACATATTTTTTGAAAAAACGGTACGGGCAGCTTTCATATAAATTCAAACGAGAAAAGGAGAAAATCATAATTCTTCACCTTCGCTTTACCTTTGGCTAATAGCCCGTTTTTTAGAAAACCTCCACTAAAAAAGAAAAGCCGAACCTCTAAGAAGTCCGGCTTTCATGTTACGCAATCAATTTCTCAAAATGGTAAGTCATCATCCGATACAGTAATCGGTCCGTTATTTGCAAACGGATCACTAAATCCTCCGTTTTGTGGCGGTTGGTTGAAACCACCTTGTCCATAACCTTGTCCTTGGTTTGGCTGTTGTTGATTATAACCTTGATTCTGCTGATTATAACCCTGACCGCCTTGATTGTATCCTTGTTGATTTTGATTGAAACCATTTTGGTTATAGGCCTGTTGATTTTGATTGTAACCTTGCTGTTGTTGATTCTGGTTGCTGTAACCTTGATTCTGCTGTCCCTGTCCTTGTCCATTGCTTTTCGGATCGAGGAATTGGACGTTATCGGCAACGACTTCCGTCACATATACACGCTGTCCTTGCTGATTCTCATAGTTGCGAGTTTGGATTCTGCCAACAACCGCAGCTTGACTTCCTTTACTAAGAAAGTTTGCTGTGTTCTCCGCCGTCTTGCCCCAAGCCTGAATCATGATGAAATCCGCTTCATTTTCGCCGTTTTGATTTTTAAACGGGCGATTGACTGCAAGCGTGAAATTCACAACTGCCTTGCCTGCTGGCGTGTATTTTAGTTCCGGGTCCTTCGTAAGTCTGCCAATCAAGTTTACTGTGTTCATAATAAAATCTCTCCATTCATATTTTATAGTTTTATAAATTCACAATAGGGCTATCCTATTGCGTGATAACCATCTGCTTTTGATTAAAACCTTTCTTTCTTAGCTTGGCCCGTTCCCTTTTCCATTGATAATGAAAGAATGGAACATACAACACGATCTTTTCAAGTTCGAAATCATGTGTTTGATAACAAGCCTTCCACGCCATTCGTGCGAGAGCTGTACCTTCCCTTGCCCAATCGGATCGGAATGGTTCATCTTTTACATACTCTTCAAGCAACCGCGGAAAGCCCATATGAATTTGTTTCGCTTTCGTTCGATCTATGAGATAGCTAAGCAATTCTTCATGCCGTTCCTTCGGTTTATCAAGAAATGCGATCACCGTGAACTCTGCAAATAATCCGACAAGTTCGGTATACTCATATTCCTGCCAGTCACGAAACACCTCTTCCCGGCTTTTTATAAACGCCTTGCGATCCTTACGCTTTTTGTCTCTCCATCCAATTGCATCTAACTGTTTCGGATTAAGACGTTCCGCTGGATGAAAAGGTTTCCTTAGCTTTCCTAACCGTTTTTCCTTCACCTGTTCATATGACAAACCCGTCAGCTTCGCTTCAAATTGAAGGACACCACCGGATTCCCCACAGTACCAACAGCGAAAAATCTGTTCATCTGTGTTCAGGGAAAGGTAGAACTTTTTTGCCTTGCCCGGCTTACTGTCTTCCTCACAAAATGGACATTTACAAAGAACCTGTTTTTTACCATAGGTGTTCGGCTTAATAGTTACGCCGTTTTCTTCTGCAACATCCAAAATCTTAGGAAGCATGTTGAGCACCTACGCCAACAAGGTATGTCCATCCGTTTTCTTGACGCGTCTGTAAGGAAACCTGCATTCCTTGCTGGAAACCTTCCGTTGCTTGGACCACTTGTGAGTCGTTTGCGATGATAATGATTTCATCTTGGCTACCAAAAGGAGTTGCAAACAATTTCACATATGGAACATTACCAGATGCAGTACCGCGCTCTACTCCATTTATCACGAAAGAATGGAACGGTTTTTCATTCGTTTGTGGCGGTGCAGCATTGGTTTCCGGCTGGGCCGTTTGGTTTTGTTGTACGTTGCCACTTACATTCCCTAAATAGCTTTGAAGGAAATAGAACCCATTTTGTACGTTCATTACAAGTTGTAACTCTGTATTAGGCTCCACTCCGTTTAGGGAATTCATCAATTGTTCATTATCCTTTACAAGAACACTTAATGGTTCACCCGAATCTTTTCTTACAACTTCGAGCTTTCCAAACTGAATCTTTTGTGGGCTAGTATCTATCGTATAATTACGCACGATGAATGCGCCTTTTACGACATTAGCTTCTGGTGCTGTTTGCTCCTGTCCCGGCTGCATGTTTGCCCCTTGTTGATTCTGGGGATTGTCCTGATTAGCAGGCTGCGTATTTGGGGCAGTTTGACCTTGCTTAGCCTGTCGTGCACCATGCAGCATCATCAGCAACTGGTCACGTACTCCGAAATACTGCTCTACCGGCACTTTATCAAGGCTTCTCGCATTCAATGTCGCAAGCACACTGTCGAACGGAACATTCCGCAACTGACTGATTTCCCGTGCGAATCCATCAAGTTCGGCAACCTGTTCCTTGCTAATAAAACGCGGAACGGAATGATCGATCTTGTTCTGGAAACTGTCCGGGTCTTCTTGATCCGTGGCGATATTGAATTGTTTCAAAAGGAAGAATTTTTCCGCGTATGTGAGAGCTTTCCCCACTCCCTTTTCACCCGCAAGATCAATTCCTTGCGCATAGAACGGAATAACAACCTGATCCCATGATTCTTGATCGACCCAAGTGAAATCAATGTCAAGTTCGGTGAAAATGTTGTTCCGGCCTTTTGAATCGACTGTGACCGTGCACTTTTTACCAACTACACGTGGAAACAGCATCAGTCCGAGTTCATCCATCTTCTCGCGTAATGCACCAAGAACGGCGGAAGAACTGACGTATTGGAACTGTGGACCACGAGAATCCTTTTGTAGGTAGGTTACGGTTTTCCGCAATTCCACCAATTTTTGAATGATGTTTGATTTTTCATTCGGCTGTACATCGCTTTTGATAATGAAAGTCATTTTGAATCAATCTCCCTGTCTATTCATATTTTTAAAAAGAAAAAAAGCCGATGAAGCATAATACGCGATCCCCGACCTTCACACAAAACCATTCACAACAAAACGCATTTTGTAGACATCTTCCTACATGGCAACACTCCTTTAATTATTTTCAAAACACAAAAAAGCCGATGTATCCCGAAGGAAACAATCGACTTTATATATTTACGCTATTCCGAAAGAGAGGTATTTTTCTTTTCGTAAGCGTGAATATCAAACTGAAAGTAGTATGCAAATGCAATCTTTTGACGATACTTCGTCTGCCTAACGTTTCTGTAACGAAATCAAAAGGCGTAGATTTTGTGTCGAATCTTTCCTGCAAAAGCAAGAATGTAACGACTTTCACTGGAATAGTGACTTAAAGATAAATGATATATATGTATTGTAGCAAATTCACCTACCCGTTTCAACTAAAAATGTATTTTTTATACTCAATCCGTGTAACAAAAAAGAAGAAGGTTCCACATTCCCTCTTCTTTTAAGTCTGTCATGCTATGAGATTAATCCGATTATACGACTTCGATGCTCATCCATAGCACGAGTCAGCATATTCGCATTCACACTTGCCAACATTTGCTGTTTTGTCATTTCTAACATTTCTTTTGCTATGTCCGTATCTCGAATACGATTAAGGTGATTCCTTGCTTGATAACCCTCTTCTATAACCGAATCCAAACGATGTTCGAATCGGTTGGATTGAATACCTACTCCTGCCCTTGCCTTTGCGATTGGTTTCAAAATGTAAGTATCAATAAAATCTGTACTCAACAAACGATTCATAACTGGATTTTCAGATTCCTTATCACTGTCCAACTCTTCCTTCGGTTGTTGTTCAGTGCTTGGATACTCCGTTATTGTTTCCGTGTGTTCGGTGGTTGTTTTGGATGACTCAACGACGACTTCATATCCTCCCGTCAGTCTTTCCTTCCAATCGCTTTTTTCTCCATTCGAGATTGCTTTTCTTACAATTTCCAACACACCGCCTAGAAGCCCGCCAAGTTTTTCTGAAAGCCATTCACTCGTATTCTTTTCGGTCGAATGTTCTCGCTCGTATTCGAAATCGCCGCTCACAACTATTTTGTTATGCTCTTCCGTTATAGTTGTCGTTTTCTCTGTCACTTTAATCGAATTGGAAGGGTTTGTTTCTTCTGATGAATTATTTGCAATTTCCTTCAACACATTCGCAGCATCGTTAAAATGTAGAGGTTCGATGATTAGCGTATCCCCCGAACGGTCACCTGCTTGTATGTACACAGGATCCTCACCAAATACATTCTTTTGATTGAAGGTGGTATTCTTGATTGTATAATCCATTTCCTCCAAGAGAGACAAGGCTTCCTTCTGGATAGCAGCTCGGTCATTAGAATGCAGGGTATCATTTTCATATTGAATCGACAATTCCCGAAGCCTTTGACCTAAGCTGTCCATCTTGGACAAACCACTTTCCTTCACTTCCAAAAACGATAAGGCGTCTTGAATATTTCGTTGAGCCATCTGGTTCCCTCGCATAACTGCTTCTGCCCTACTCGCTTTTAATACGTCGACAGGATTATCTATTTTTCCTTTGAAAGAATCTCCCGAAGTAATTCGTGACTTATGAACAAAAGCCCTTTCGTTTGCCATATTCATCTGATGCAACATTAATTTCGCTTGGCTTTCATACCCTCTACTGATATACAATTAGCATTTGCTCCTTCCTTTTGAATAACTATATATAATTTACTTGTAGAAGAAAGACTTCCCCATCTCGCAAGGAAGCCCGTTTTCGTCTTATGGACATCCTGCCGTTTTGAGAGGATGCCGTTTCGCATGGAAATAGTCAGTTACATAAACACATTCACTTTGCATACGCATTGTGATTATTGATAAGTGGTACAGGACAAAGGCAGGCAGATAAAATATCTTGGACTCTCCCTCGAACTGTGCCACATATGGGACATTCTGAATTGTCAACTCACCATTGACAAAATCCCGGAGTTCGATCATTTCAGTATTTAACAGCAATATGGCAGAACCAATCAGCAGGCAATCCCCGGACTACTGGCAGGGCTTGAACACTTGCGACGATTCCATTTCTCTCCTTTCTTATGCGTAACCGCTTATTTTTTCTCATAGGCGGACGGAAATATCGACCGCTTTCTTCTGCATGAAATGCATTAGGACCAGATTCATTACATAGAACGAACAAATGATGAAACCACTCGCCACTTTATATGTGAGGAAATCAGCCCATAGATTCGGCAGCATAAACGCCATCATGACAGCGATCGCAAGCACCATTCCGACCATGAACAGAATGTTCATTTTCATGCCTTTTCGCTTTTTGAGCAGTTTGTCTCTTTTTTGCACTTCGTTTACCATGCGCCTTTGAATCAGATCGAACAGTTCTTTCGCATCGCCCCCGCGATCATATTTGACTGCAAGGTTTTGATGAAACTGATTGAGCGAAGGGAAATCGTACTTTTCGAAATGTGATGTATCAATCACCGTATCTTCCTTCAAAATTTCAACCGTCTTCTCTATGTCTTTCCCAATTTCAGGATTAACAGAATCGATAGATGCTTGAAGTGAACGCATAACGTTCTCGCCTGAATGAAGGAGGAAACTCATGTTGTTGACATACTTCAATAAATCCCGCAGGTTGTTCTGATAGGCTTTCAATTTCCGATCTTTATATGAAAAAACTAGGAAGAAGAATACAAGACCGACCGTTCCAAATACTACGCTGACAAACGGTTCCTTGGTCAAATAATAAATATACGCCGTGTTCCCACCGAAAAAGACAAGAAACAACACAATTAATTCAACAGGTGAATACAGGCTATAAAAGCTATGCCAGAATTGTTTCAGACGTTTCGAAATCGGTTCTTTTTCCAGACCAGCCGCAGGGGATCTTGTATTCTTTTGTTTTTTGGGCTTTTTGGAACGTCTTTTCTTTTCTTCCTTCACAGCACCGTTTCCTCCAAACATCATACCGCAAGCACTCCTTCCTTATTTTTCGGGAGGTACAATTCAGGAATCAAATGATAAAGTTTCGCGTCCTCTAATCTCGACAGTAAATTTTCTGTCAGAGGGCTTGTTTCTTCCGTGAGTTCGTACTCCTTCGTTTTTCGATTATATTTATTAGTTTTCTTATATAAATAATTCCCCTGTGCTCCCCGTACATCGTGGAATCCAGTAAACTCAACAATTTCCTTAATACCCCGAATAACCCCAACGCCTTCCTCTTCCCTAACATCAAGATGGACACCGATTGGTAAAAACTCAATTAATTCATTGGCGATCAGTGTATCACTCATATTCGAATAGGAGCCGCTTTGTCGAACCATCGACATATACCGGGACGGGATATTCATTGCACCTTTTGCGTGGAGTGTTGTAATCAGTGCATGGTTGGTCTTGGCTGCATCCAGCATGTCCGCAGCTTCCGCACCACGGGTTTCCGATACAATAAGCCAATCTGGTAAGTTACGAAGTCCTGACTTAACGAGAAGTTGTTGAGTGATTTTCTTTTGCCGTTCATCAGACATTAACACTTGAACACTTTTAATATTTTTGTTGGGATACAATGCTTTGATATGACTATCCCGCGTATCTTCAATAAGATAAATCTGCTGTTTGTCATCAATGTATTTGACTAACAACTTTTGTAATTCTGTTTTTCCAGAACCTGTAGCTCCACTAATGATGATATTTGTTTTTGATTGGATTAGCACAGCAAGCAATTGTTCCACCGATTCTTGAATGATTGGATTTTCACTCATTACTGATTCCGCAATAGACTTCACTGCCAGTTTTGGCCTTGAAACCCGAAATGAAAATGTCATTCCATCAGGGCTGATCGCTTCGTGTTGAGCGTTAAGACGCAAATATCCAAAATCCGTATCTAAGATTGGATTTGCAACAGTTAATTCGTCATTTTGAAGGTCTGCGATCTGCTTAATAAGTTTTCGGACTTCCTCAATAGATGGATGTTTGTCCAGATTAATGGACCCTTTTTGATTGTGTTTAAGCGACAACTTTACTCCATCAAAGTTGATGTCCGTGATCCCTTCATCTTGTAAATATTCAAGCAAGAAACTTTTCTCTAAAATCTGTTTTGCCCGTTCCTCAATAAACTCTTTGTCTTTGTACAAAAGCATTCACACCTTTCTATTTTTTATCCACCAATATTCAAACTTCCCATGACTGGTCCGAACAATTTAATAATCATGACGACAAGGAAACCCATGACCAGATACATTGAAATGAAGATAGGGAGGAAACCAAGGTACTCCATATCATTCATTTTTTTCGTGATGACTTCTTCTTGCTTATTTGATTCCAAATCCATTACGAATCGTTCCAGCTCTTTCAATGGTTCTTTTTTGATTCCAAATTCACTAAACTGATAAATCATATCCATGACCATGTACGCTTCGTTTGTATCGATATAATCTGCAAAATCCATATAATGTTCCCGTCGGTTATCGTCCTCAATTTTCGCGATTAATTCCTCAAGTCCCGTACGCAATGGTTCTTTCGTGTATGCCAGCGTAGCAACAAGCGTCTGATAAACGTTCCCGGAAGAAGGTATAAAACCAATAAAACTTCCGAGAAACTCCGGGAACAGGTATGAATTGTCATTGTCGATCCGGCGTTTGTTTTTCACAATGTTGTAGTAGGGATACTTAAAACCAATTACAAATAGCACAGGTAACGCTAAATAATATAATTGATTTCCCATCATATAAATCATCATTGCAGCAATGAGTGTAAGGATAATTCCGTAGAGGATACGGACTTTCAAGAAATCCTTTTTCTCTTTTTTGAAGTAGGCTAAATGTTCATTCAGCCTACTTTCATTTATCAATTCGAAGAACAATCATTCTCACTCCTTTTCTATAAATCTTTCAAACTTGATTTTTAACGGTATTCGAATAACAGATCATATTGATAGCGATTTTCATAGGTTCGGGTATCTTCACCCTTTTTCGTAACGGTCCCTTTATATTCTTGGGTATATTCATATGTGCGAGTGTCACTACCACCTTTAGTAACCGTTCCACCGTAGCGGTATTCGCGAGTGTCTACAGCAGGTTTTGTTACTGTGCCTTGGTAACGATAAATCCTTGTATCTTCTTCCGGTCTCGTTACATACCCCTGATACCTATATTCTGTTCGTGTAGTCTGCGGCTTTGTTACGTAACCCACATATCCCATTTCTGTAACTATATAGTGACTACTGGCTTGCCATCCACCGGAACTATGGCTTACCAATTTTTGAATTGTATGCCAATCTGGTTTTAAGAATCCTGTTGTTCCCATACCGTCATCATAATATAGCAAACTCGGATACCCTGAACCTGTATCTACCAAAACTTCCCTATCGATAACGGATGTGCTCTCAAAATAACCGAGTGAGTTTCTCAAATCCTCAAGTGTTTTTATCCCGTTGTTCAAGTCATTCCATACCCAGGAACTAAACCTATGTGCCCCCCACACGTTTTTGAGGTTAGTCTGTACCCGAATATTTGTTTTCTTTTCATAATATCCGTCCACATCTACGCATGGGAATATTGGGTCCAAATTAGCCGTACAGTGCTCTCTTGACAACTGCCCATTGTGAATTCCCATAAGGAAATCTTTAAACTCATCATATAATACCGGGTAATCCTTTATGGCAATGGTATCTGGTATAACATTTTTCATTGTATAACCGTAGTTTGTATTTGTTATACCTTTATACATCTTAATCCTTTGATATTTATATTCCCTCTGCCCGGGTATCGTAATTTCTCCATACTTATATCTATCCAATACCCCTCTATATCCTCCGGAGTTGTAGTTCTGCGATGTTTGATTCGTTACCCATTTTGTATCCTTGGGAGTATAGCTACCGCTATGAACATACTGCGACAGTGTACCTCTGTACCCTTCTGCATCCGAATAGTTGGCCGAAGTTTGCGCTGTCACAAACTTATTCTGTGGAGGGGTGTACGTTCCGCTATGAACATAGCGTTCCAATGTGCCTTTAAATCCTTCGCTATCGGAATAATTAGGTGAAGTTTGATTTCCGACGACCTTTGTTTCACCAGGAATTAATTCACCGCCCGTTTGCTTTGTTTTCATTTCTCCTGTTTTAGTAAGCGTTCCAACAAATCCATCCTTGTTATAGGGTATACTGTTTGGAATTTCAGATGACTTTGTACTAACCACCTTGTCGGTCACGATCTTTGTTTCATCCGCTTTTACACTACCACCTGTCTGGACACGTTCCTTCACGGAACCACCAGATGCTCGTATGGTCACGCGGTTTCCATCCACTTTCACTACTTGGACCGATCCTGTATTAGTAGTCACTCGCAGCAACTGTTTCATATTCGGTATGATGAAAGTTTGCTCTTGTGTTGAATTACCGGATAATGTAGTTTTGGCCGTGAAAGTTTTCAGTTCACCACCATCAGTGTTTCCACCATTATTTCCTCCACTACCAGACCATCCCGGCGGATTTACACCATTCCGTTTTGCAATGAAGGCTTTATTCGTAGATTCAATCGTTCGGTCTTTGTACACACTTTTATAGGTGTACTTGAAATTTACATATACGGTATCGCCATAGTTCATTATTCCGTTCACTGCTTGTCCGAATTGATCCTTGAATGTAATCACATAGCCTTTTGGTTTGTAATCATTAACAACGGATTTCACCCGGTCACTAACTCCGGCGTCTTCCTGAACAAGCTCTGTGATCTCCTTCGTTACTTTAGCAAAGGCGTTTTGATGCAAACTGTCAATTCCGAACATCAAAAGTGCCGGAACAATGAGCCCAATGAAGAACAAAGCCCCAAACAACGCTGACTTCATTTGTGACAAATTGATTTTCCTCCTTCCTGTAGATTAGTAGATTTACTCATACTCGAACGTCAAGCGATACTGATAATAAGTATCATAGGTACGAGTATCCAATCCTTTCTTGGTTGCCGTCCCTTTGTATTCTTGTGTATATTCGTAGGTTCTTGTATCAACCGCAGGTTTCGTTACTTTGCCGCCATAACGGTATACACGGGTGTCTTCAGCAGGTTTGGTTACTATGCCTTGATAACGGAATACACGAGTATCATATCCAGGTTTGGTAATAAAACCGGGTGCATAATAGTTTCCATAAGTAGGGAATTGGATGGTTCTACCTAAGTAATAATTGTCTCTTGGAAGTTCATTGAAGAAACCCGAGTAATTCGGCGGGTAAGTTTTAATTGGAACCAATCTCCCCTCATATCCCAATTCATCTGAATAGTCAACTAACCAAGCTTCTTCGAATCCATCATATGACCAAAAAAGACAACCTTTGTAATTCCCGCACTCACGAACCTGAAATTTTGTATAACCAATAAATCCATAGCCATTACCATGAAAATACTTTGTATCACCCGGCGAGTAACTACCACTTGCTACGTATTGAGAAAGCGTCCCTCTATAACCCTCTGAATCAGAATAATGAGCAGAAGTTTGCCCTGTTACAAATTTGCTTTGTTCCGGCGTGTATTTTCCACTATGCAAATAACGCTCCAACGTTCCCTTGAACCCTTCGCTATCGGAATAATTAGGGGATGTTTGGTTACCTACTTCTTTGGTTTGGGCAGGGATATACTCACCGCCAGTTTGTTTCACTTTCATCTCACCATGACGAGTGAGGGTTCCTTCATAGCCGTCCTGACTGTACTCTTTGCTATTGGGAAGATCGGAAGCTTTTGTTTTTACAATCGAATCCGTCACAATTTTGGTGTCATCAGCCATGACCGTTCCACCAGTTTGAACCTTCTTACTTGGCGATCCATTTGTCGCTCTCACCGTGACACGGTTCCCCTCGACTCTCACGACTTCGACGGACCCTGTATTTGATGTGACACTTTTCAATTGCGTCATACCGGGAATGACAAAAGTTTCTTCGTGAGTGGCATTCTTCGATTCGGTTGTGAGTTTCACGACAGAACGGGGTTGTAATTCTCCACCATTTTCCCAACCCGGTCTATTTTCTCCATTGCGTTTTAAGATGAATACTTTATTGGATGATTCAAGTGTCTGATCTTTGAATACACTTTTAAATGTGTATTGGTAATGGACCTGAATTGTGTCTCCGTAGTTCGCGATACCGTTTACTGGTTGCCCGTGCTGATTAGTGAACGAGATAGTGTATCCTTTTGCTTTGTAGTCATTTACCACCGACTTTACTCGATCGCTGACTCCTGCATCCTCTTTGACCAGTTCAGTAATTTCCTTTGTTGTTTTAAGGAATGCGTTTTGATTCGTGCTGTCTATGAAAAACAACAGAAACCCAGGAATTATAAATCCAACAAAAAACAACATCGCGAGCAACATTGACTTCATTTGAGACATGTTTTCGCCTCCTTCCTTCTGTTGCTTATTAATTGCTTGGGTAGTTGAGCGCGAGCCTTCGTTCCGCCGTCGCTTTTACTTCCCCTTTATCATCCACATACTGCACCCGAAACTGGATGCCGCGGATTAGATTGTCGTCCTCTGTCACGTTTCCCTGATTATCGAGGAATACATAGTCAAGTTTCACATCAAATCCGAGTGTCTTTTGTGCTGTAGAAACATTGGCGACAAGGTTTGCGACAAGTTCTTCCTTATCAAAATGAAGGAAACCGTCTCCGCCTTCTTCCACTTCTCCACGGATGATGCCGGCACTTACACTTTCAGCCAACACTTCGATTTCGGATGTCGTAGTTGTAGCCGAGTTTTGAACAAGTCCGCGATAGGCAATAAAAAAGACAACAACGCCTACTGTTGCGGAAATGACAAACCATTTAAAAGGAGTGCTCATATTCACTCCCTCCCTTTTTAAATTTTTGTTGTTCTTTGTTCTTTTTAAAAAAAGCGCTTTTTTTAAAAATGCCCCTCACCAAAGGGAGGGGCAAAGACTAGGGGTACAGATGAGATTGTGATTACGAAAATGAAAGATCATCTAATAGTGTTGCTTTAGGATAGTGGGTATTTTCCGAACCTATCAAGGCTGTGTTGGATTCTTCGGAATGTCAGTGAAGACATTTGTTACCATACCTTTGAATCCTTCGCCGATGTCTGTAAGGATTGGAGAAATGTAGTTTTCTCCGAAGAATACCCATACAGCGAATAGCATTAGAACTGCGATGAGTAATGTGATGGCTCCCTTATGCTCTGCCAATAGCTTTCCCTCCTTTTGTTAGTCTTTGAAACTCGCCATAAAGGAATCATCCGATCCGAGTTGCTTGTTTCAAAATATTTTGGTTGTACGAGGAAGTTTCACGTTTTGTTTGCCGCTGTCTTCCTTGTGACTTAATAATACCAAGCTCCAAGACTAGCGAAGTCTACAAAAAGTCTATAAAAAGTCTACGAAAAGTCTACAGAGAGCAAAAAGAAACATAGAAAAATCATTAGTGATACAAATCGGAAATTTTATCTTTAAAAGCCCGATCAAGCAATCGGAACTGGTGTATCCTCTCTTTTGGCCGTTTCCCTTCTTCCTGGGCGATACGTTTCAAATCGTCATATTTGATAATCACGGTATGAACTTCTTCGGGATTGACTGGAACTCGTGAGTCCACTTGTTCGATTATCCATGCGTCATCTGCTCCTGACCCGAACAAATACCGTTCAAATTGAAATGTTTGGTCGAATCGGAACGTGGCATCACTTAACCCCAAATTAGAAAGGACAATATGATTTCGGTATTGCTGGCCCGGATGTAGAATGGAATCTGGCGACACCGGCAACTGATAACGTTGCAATTTCTCCCGGTTATCCTTGCTGTCCGTATCTGTGTAAAGGACATCATCGACCAAACGGTATCCTGTTTCGCGCTCAAAGTTCAAAAGAAGTTTTGTTATGCCCTCAATTGTTACCATCGAAAAGGATGGAGATTCCTTATTCACAAGAATCGCTTCTTTTGCCGCATCCGCATATGGGTAGCCGACAATATAGCCTGTATGCTTCCCCATAAAGAAGAAATCACCCACGTAGTCCATGCTGAATGACCTCGTATTTTCCGATCTCCCCTTATCGGTCATGACATTTTGTTGTAAAGGGAACATGTACTTGTATTCCGTGTAAGCTGTCGTATTCATGTAGTCTTTCTTCAAACTATCATCAACATCCGGGGGAAAGAAAGAACCGGAACTCAATTCGTATTTCATCGGATGGAATGAAGGTGTCAGGTGTAAACCAGACGGAAGCGAAACTTCATAGATTAGTCCGCCAACTGAAACAGGAATAGCCGATTGAGTTTTCAAAACGTGTTCTGATTGATAGTTGCTATCTGGGGATTTCCGCCACTGTTCGAAGAAATCTTTTCTTGAAAGCTTAGTTGCACCATTCCAACGATCTTCTTGCCCGACAAGTAACTTTTGTTTCAAGGCTTCTTCTAATGTTGAAAGTTTTAAAGTGTCGCCCTGTCTATGATTCATCGTAAATGTATCCATAATTGCGAATGTCTTTCCAAGCTCCCATACAGGCGTGCGATCCTTGAACTGCCATTTGAAACAATCCTTACCCTGCTGCTCAATACACACATAATTGTCACGATAGAAATTCGTATATTCATAAGAAAAGCCGTATTGATAGGTGTCTCCTTTGACGAGCGATCCTGCTGCGACACCTTGTATCGGATTCTTTTGTTCTATGAAACGTCCTGCAAAATCAATGTGATGTTTTGGATTCCTAACAGCATAGTGTTCCCCTGTGATAGAGAATTGATTGCTTACAGCCACATCGCTTGCTCTCGACCGATCGTTCCGCCGCAGCTCCCAATAGGCAATCCCATCTGCTTGTCCATCCGTCGTTCCCTTCTCTTCATAGTTTTCGCTCGGGTCAGGAAGGGATCTACGATACGTAAAATCTATCGTTATTTCCTTTTTTATGATTCCTTTGAAACTTTGATTTGTCGGGGACGCGACATATGGATTCCCGTCTTTATCTTTGAAGAATCCTGAACCTTTCGGCTTCGCCGCAAACTCATGATTGAGGATAACTTTTTCCTTTTCAGTTCCGAGGATTTTTCCGGTATCTGCATCAATATGCCGGATGATCACATCTATTTTCTTTAAGCGATAGCTCAAAGTTGCTGTTGTTCCTCCAAACGTCCAATAACTAGAAGATGTCCACCGTACAGCATTACCGTCATGCGGACTTCGCACACCATACCAGACAGCGACACCCGTGCTCTCATCCTGATTCACACGTTGATATGTCTGACCCTGCACAAAATACTTGCGGTTCTCACTTGGATTAACCCCTCTCGGAACAGCTCTGCGGATCACGTTTTCAGCATTCATCACTAATTTGTTCGTATCCTCACCGCTATCAAGACTTAATTCACCATTAAGGAAATCCAGACGATCAAAGGCGAACGGCATGATAAGTTCATCGTAGACGATATGCCCGTCCACATTTTTCACAATGTAGAGAATCCAATCTTCTTCCTTATCAGGATCAGGAAACAATTCATCAAGAGGGAGCCAAGCCTTGAAACCGACCCATTTGTATTCCATGTTGCAGACATCGGAAGACACATTTCGAACGCTGCTACCACAAAGGTTGTTAATCGGTCCCGTCGCTGAAGTTTTCCCAAACTCCATATCCTTCCCGGCATTAAGGTTGGTCATTTCCGCCTTCACGATAACTTCCTGATTTGTCCGTTGGTTGACAGCAACGATATACGTTGCCTGATTATCACGATTATGATGCTGCCTCCCCTCAATGACACTCCAACCGTAAAATTGAAGGAAGGACTCCGATCCGCGCCCTTTGTTCGCTTTCGTGATGGTCCAACTCCGTTTCAGGGGATCATTTGAAGCCCCAGAATAAACATCGTAGACGAGTTTTCTTCCTATTCCGGGACGGTATTCTTTCCCGCCCTTTGTTTTTCTCCAATTTTTCTTGACGGCAGAATCGACCGCAAACGGATTGAAATTGGCTCCCGTAGCATTGCCATCTGAAAGAGCAGCTTCAATAGGATGAAAGAGAGGAAGAGTAAGCATTCCTAAAACAACGAATAACAGAAAAAACTTTAGAACAAAACTCCTTTCGTTTTTCATCTAAAAGCCTCCTTGCTTGTTTATCAATTTTTTCAAATGAAAATACAAATAGGCTACCCTCCTTTTTCTACAAAAATCGACATGCACAACAAAAAAGCCCCCACCAAACGTTTATTAAACGCTTAGTGGGGGCTATTTCAGAAGGTAAAAAAGAAACGCTTTTTCCGTTTTGGATTTACATAATACAACATGTTGTGCCTTTTTACGCTTCTGTTTATAAAATATACCATATATTGTAGGCGCTTTCAAACTAAATTATCAGTATTATCATTTTTTGATTCCTTTATCCTTTCTTGCTCTCACTTTCTTCCTAGAGTGGATAGTGGTCATATGGAAACACAAAGCAATTTTTATGTCACTGATCAGATGTTGCGTATGTATCATTATGATGGAAAATAATATACTATAAACAAAAAAAGCGCCTATCTTAGTAACTTCAAGATAGACGCTTTCTACTTATCTTACAATCCAAGTTCAAGGACTGCCTTTACTTTATCGGTGAAATCTCGGTCTGCAAACCGGAGCTTGTGCATTTTCGTTGTCGTCCGGTTCATTTTCATTTGTGCAAGTTCCTTCACTTCCTCATAAGGAATAAGAATCGTATGCACATTTTCCATTGAACCGATGCCTTGCCGCGTATCGACTTGCTCGATGTAGAAGACGTCATCCGCACCTGATCCGAACAGGAATCGCTCGAATGTGAACGTCTGATCAAATTCCACCTTTAAATCGCTAAGGCCCATGTTTTTCAGAATCGTGTGGTTCTTGTATTCTTGCATGGGTTCGAGTGGGGAATCAGGATCTACAGGAATCATATACCGTTTTAACTTATCAAATTCGTTTTGATTAGTATATAAGATGTCGTCTTTATAAACTTCCCCGACTTTATTTGCAAATGCCGCTTCGGAAAGATTTCTTCCTTGTGACATTAGCGAAGAATGTGATGGAAGACTTACATTGTTCACAACGCTGTTTTTCACATCAGCTGCATACCCATAACCCGTTTGGAATCCGGTATGTTTTGTCGTGAAGAACAAATCCGTTTCGTACTTCCAATCAAATTTCCGTTTGTTTCCGCTCATGCCCTTGTCATTCATGACGCTTTGTTGCAATGGAATTGCATAATCATAACCCGGCTCACCTGTATTATTCGCATATTCTGCTTTCAGACTGTCATCTACATCCACCGGATAATAGTGACCATTTGTGAGAACAGATCGTAATACTCTATAGCCAGCATCCTTATGAGCATCGGAAGGTACTTCAACTTGATATTCCAAATCACCCGGTAAGATAGGCAATGTAGATTGCGTTTTTAGTTCGTATCGTGACTTGTTTGTATTGCTACTCGCCTTACTCCATTCTTCATGGAACACTTTCGATGTCTTACTTGAATCGTTCCATAGGTCTTGGCGACCGACGACGAACTTTTCCGCAACTACATCTTCAATTGTATCTTTACGGATGGTATCGCCCTGTTTATGATCGACAGGAATGGAGCCTGCAAGATTAAATTCCTCGGCTGCCCTCCAATCCGGGCTTGAATCATATTCACAGGTTTGTTCCTCCCCGGACCCCGTGCAGACCCAACCAATCTCTTTGTTGGTGTATTCGTAACCAAATCCATATTTCATGCTGACGCCTTTCGCTTCCTGTGCATTCATATGGAATTGAATTGGTCCTTTCTGCCGGACATGCTTGCTTGCAATGGTAACGGTATGTTCCTCATTACGAACCGCCACGTGCTTTTCATATGGCACTTCGAACGCGCTGTATGCATACAGTTCACTTGGGGCATTTGGGTTTGTTCTTTGAAGTTCCCAATAGGCTTCCCCGGTAGAAGTTCCATTTTCCTCATCTTCCCACGTTACATCGAATGTCATCGTAATGAAGAAATCAAGATTATTATAGAAATAGGCGGTTTGCCCATCCGTACAATCAATTGTTCTTGTATCTTCACTGTGGATGACATATCGTCCCGTTGGACCGTGGTGAGCGTTTTGCGGCGTGTTAATCCAACGTGCCGGAATTTCAGAGTTTGGATCATATTCAAGCAATTTTCCTGACTTTACCGCCAAATCATAGAGTTCCTCTGCACGCTCTTGTCCGAGTTCCTTACTGTATTTTTCAATAATTTCATTACGGAATTTCGATGGACTGTGACCTTCATGACTATCTGTTGTATTGTATCTCCCTGTTTCAACCCAAGGGGAGACAGGACTGCCATCATCGTTGTACAGGCGATTTCCATCTTTATCATAGGCTTTTGAATTGTTGCATGCAAAAGTTGCTCCACTCCATCCCGTCCGTTGGGGATGGCTCTTACCTCCTGACTGAACCATCTGGTAAATCGTATTGAAGTCAGTTGGTTCTCTTCCGTACCCTTCACCAACCGTATCCGGCATTTTGAGTGTAATGGTGATTGAATCGGTGATTGGTTCGGAAGCTGCCTTAGCAATTGTTGGCAAACTACTAAACAGTGTAGTTGTCAACAAAAGACTTGCACAAACCACGGAGGCAACTTTCTGAATAGGTTTATTCAAATATAATTCCCTCCTTTATTCACACAGCATGGTTACGGACTCCCGATGTGTTTACCTGCCCTTTGTTGAAGTCAAAGAAAACAGTAAACGTTTTTCCGTTATAGACCTCACCTGTATCAATCACCTGATTAATAATCCGGACAAATTCATCTGTCGTAAGGCCGATGTTCGAAGCAGCATATCGAACACTATCTTCCAATGAATAGCCTTCTGGATAGGCCCATTCCATAATTGAAAATGCCGCTCGGAATCCGTGTCCGTTCTCGCTCATGATTTTTTCTACAATTTCGTTTTGTTTCTTTGTATGTTCACCTGGTACGTAGCCCGAAGGACGTGGAATATCGTTGTAATGGTTTACGTCTGTGTATTTAATCCCTGTACTACCCTTTGAAGGAGTTTCTGGCTTTGGATCAACAGGCTTATCAGGCTTTGGTTGTTCCGGTTTTGGCGTTGGTTCAGGCTTTGGCTCCGGCTTCGGTTCTGGTTTTACAGGTTCGATCGGTTTTGCTTCAAAATCCTCGTCCAAATTCATCAACCGCTGCAAGAATGCCGCATAATGCGCCCTTGTGACCGGATTGTTCGGTTTGTAGTAGCCGCCATCCCCCATTGCAATTCCATTGGAGTATAATGCACGAACATGTTTATTACCCCAATGTGTAGTTGGAACGTCAGGGAAATCATAATCTGCCTTCACTTCAAGTCCGAATGCCAAGTCCAAAACTTTTGCCATCTGTACACGAGTCAATGGAGCTTCTGGGTTAAAGTTTCCTTTTTCATCCCCATCGATGATGCCCGCCATTTGTACCTTTTGAATAACATCATGATACGGGTGCGACTTTGGAACATCTTTGAACTCCTTCGCTTTCCGTACCGGTTCTAATGGCAACGCTCGATCCAAAAGTGCTGCTACGTGTTTACGGGTAATGTTCTCGGATGGGCGGAATGTACCGTCCGGGTATCCATTGATGATTCCTTGATCACGCATGTCATGAATTGCTTCATATGCCCAATGCGACTTCGAAACATCTTTGAATGGAGAAGTTGCCTTGACATTCACCACCTGTAATTCCTTTGAATCGTTATTTTCCTTCGCCGCTTCGGAATGGACCGGGGCAACAGCGGATGGAATTGCAACCGCCGCGGCAAGTGTCGCCACAAATAATGCACTTTGTTTTTTCTTTTTCTTCATTTCGCTTTCCTCCTAATGGTAAAATAGTCTCTCGGCATTCGCCGAGTTAGATGGGTCAAAGGATCTCTTGACC
>NZ_QYTW02000060.1 GCF_003605405.2 Siminovitchia terrae
TAGCGTACAATGTCAAATACTTTTTTCAAGTTTTTGGGTAACCCAAACACACTTACCAGGGATTTACTTTTTTTACCAGCAACAATTAACCAAGTTTTTATGAAACAGTCGCCATTTTCTTGATCCAGAAATGGTATTCACTCGCTTCTCGATCTGCATTGATGCATTCTGGCATAGAGTACAAAATAGTTGATTAACGTACTGATTCGCATTTACAGGACGAGTGGGATAAGGCTAAACATCGAGGTCACATGCCTCAGGAAACTAGATTCGATCTCCACTCGAACCAAGAGAATAGCGTCTATTTGTTTTAATTTAAGCTGCCAAAGGCAGAGTCAACTTCTTCAAGACTTCTTTTTTGTAATTAAAGTCCGGGTTATTCCATTCAAATGGTTTATGGTTTTTTAACATCGCAAAAGCTGTTTTTAAGAATTTGTTTCCCATGGCGATATATATTTGCCCGGCCTTTTTTCCTTTTTCTTTTAAACGGGAATAAAAGGGTTTTAGTGCCTCATTATGTACACACAGGGTGCGCCCGGCGTTGTAGACGGCCCTGCGGAGATTGGCATTACCTTGCTTGGAAATCCGTCCATAATATCCTCCTTTAGGGCCCGATTGTTTAATTGTAGGATTGGTTCCTGCTTTTTTGATGATCTGGCTGGCACTTGTGTATGAAGTAAGATCTCCCATTTCACAATAGATTTCTGCCGCGGTTATAAGACCAATCCCTGGGACTGTCAGAAGAAGCAATCCATTTGTTTTAACAAAGGCGCGCTCGATCTCTCGTTCATAAGACTCGATATTTTGAGTATGCCATTCATAATCTTTTAGTTTCTGATTAAGGATAAAGAGCTCACTGGAGAGATCCTTTATTGATTTTGAAACACTCTCACCTGCTGCATAAAGAAGTTTATCTATTGTATTTTGGCGCAGTTTTAAATTCTGCTCTGTAGAAATTTGGCGTAATCCTGTTTCTCCTAATTCAAGTATCTGGGATGCATGAGGGTAATGGGTTAAAAGGTATAAGCTCGATTTTCCCCAGAAATCGCTAAACACCTTTCTTGTCTTAACCTTATTGTCCTCTAAAATACTAAATCCTTGGTATTCACGCCAAATATGGTCATGAATCGTCCGTATTTCCACTTTAATGCGGGCACGCTTATTAACCTCACTTCTTCTGGCTCTTGTGAGGTGCTGGAGATGCTTATACTCACCAGTAGCCAGCTTGGCGTTTGTGGCCTTATTGCCAATCAATACCTCTGCAATTAAATACAAATCAATGTCATCCGTTTTGGTATAAGTAAGATGTTGTTTTCTCTCCTCATGAGTCGAAGCAGGATTAATAATATGAATGGAGTAGCCGACCTCTGTCAAAATACGAACAATGTCTTCATAGTAATGCCCAGTTGCCTCAATGCCCACGAAGATACGTTCGGCTTGGAGCAATTCTTTAGCTTGCTCGATCTTATCAATCAACAGCTGCATCCCTGTTTGATTGACGATGAATGAAAAAGAAGGTTCAATGACTTCTCCAAAATAATTCAAGATCATCGACTTCTGTAAAACCTTTGAAACATCAATAGGAACCAGTAAAACTTTATCCAAGTCAGCACCTTTAAGTTCTCTTGCGAATTGACTTCTTCTTAATCCTTGTTTACCATTAAATAGTCTCATTGACTATGACCTCCTTGTCGGGTGGGTGATTGAGTAAACTTGGTTAAGTATTTCAATCGTAACATAGTCACTGGGACATTTTTTGTGTTCCAAAAAGGATTATTTCATACACCAG
>NZ_QYTW02000061.1 GCF_003605405.2 Siminovitchia terrae
CCGAATATATCTTTCAGTGCATTCTGCATATCTTCAACAGTTTTTGGTTGGTAGTTTTCTAGGATCTGATTCGCTAATTCAACTGATTTCTCTTTTCGTTTAGATTTAGCCATTAGAAATACCTCCCATTCATTTATTTTATTCTACCAATAAAAAAACTTAACCGCGAAGCAAGAGCCGTACGCTCTCTCACTTACACGGTTAAGTTTACACTCCCACTATGCGTCACTGGGTAGCCCCACCAACAAAAAAAGAAACCTTGAAAGGCATTAAGCCAATCAAGGTTTAATCATAATATTATTTTAGTTTAGCTATCTGATTTGAGTGATAAACTCCTTGGAACTTGACCCTACCTTCTTCATCTACAAACTCAATTTCATAGGCTTTATTAGGTGTTTCATAAACCATTATTATAGTGCCAATATCCCCTTTTCTTACCCCCTCATTAAGGTTATCTTCTATAATTATCACAGTTTCGTTTACTTCAAAACTCATTGTCTCCACCTACTTTACAAATAGTGTAGTCATTTCAGGTGTACTTGAGCCACTCTTAATAATCCATCCTGTTCTAACTGTAGCTGTTTTACCGTTTGGACCTTTTATTAGCATATCAACAGTATATCTTTGACCGTATTGGTCTGCTTTCCCTAATGTAGCAGGCGTGTTAGGTAGATTTTTCTGAATTTGTTTCATTAGTTGACTAGCATTAGATTTATTATAACCTAAAGCACTCTCAAATACTTTTGCTTTATTCCCTCCAACTGGATGATTAGGATTTAAGGCATAATCAGTTAGTTTCCTAGGGTCTATTTTAGCTTTACTAAAATTAGGAATAGCATTACTTATACCCTTATCATCTTTAGCCCCACTGGCCTTCTTTGTTGTTTTCTTTTGGGTGCTTGTTTGAGTTTTCTTCGGCTTAGCTTGTTTTCCAGCTTTGCTTCCTGCCTTAACTGGACTGGCAGTTTTCTTGGCTGTTGTCTTCGCTTTGGCTTTCTTAGCCGTTTTCTTGCTCGTTGTTTTCTTCGCTGTGCTCTTTTTAGAAGTGGTTTTCTTGGAACTGCTTTTGGCTTTTTTCTTGGATTTCTTCGTAGATTTCTTTTTCGGCTTTGCCTTTGAAACCTTTGATTTAACCGCTTTTCCTGCTTTCGTCCCGTTTTTTGTCGCTTTCGAAACAGCTTTAACTCCTTTGGCTACCTTTGCCACTTTTCCAACAGGTGTCAATCCGGCCACAAACCACCCTGCTGCTTTTGCTCGAGAAGCTTTTTTCCCTGTCGCAATATCCTTTCCCGTTGCCACGGTGTATAGATCGTTCGCACCAACAATATCGCCAGCGATTACCGCACCTTTTTTCCACCATGAATCTTTCTTTTTCTTGGCCCCTTTTTT
>NZ_QYTW02000062.1 GCF_003605405.2 Siminovitchia terrae
CACTAAATCTTTGACCAAGCTGTCTTCGATTGTATTCTTCGTTGTGATCGTGTAACGAATCGTGTCGCCTACTTCTGGATTTTTAGCATCTGTATTACCTTCTGCTTTCTTCTCCAGTTTCGAGGACTTCTTCGAGTCTAGCTTTGGTTCTCTTGGATAGATTTTTACTTCTTCTTCCGGTTCGTCTGGATCTCCGGTATTTTCCCCACCAACGACGGCAATGTTTTTAATATCCTTGCCCGATTGGCCTTTGTCTACCGTTACCAAGAAGCTTACCGTATGGGCTTTCGTATCCGTTACATTTCCAAAGTTGCCTGTAACCTTGCCGTCTACCACATGACCAGCGTCATCGTCTTTGGCATCTGTAACTGATTCACCATCTACTTCAAGGCTGCCTGCTACATAGCTCAGACCGGATGGAATCGTATCCGTAATGACTAAATTTTCGACCAAGCTGTCTTCGATTGTATTTTTCGTTGTGATCGTGTATCGAATTGTGTCACCGACTTCTGGATTCTTGGCATCTGTATTACCTTCTGCTTTCTTTTCCAGTTTCGAGGACTTCTTCGAGTCTAGTTTTGGTTCTCTTGGATAGATTTTTACTTCTTCTTCCGG
>NZ_QYTW02000063.1 GCF_003605405.2 Siminovitchia terrae
TCATTGGTCTGGATGTAGCAAAAGGTGAAAGCCAGGTTCAAGCATACCTGGATAAAAAGAAACCCTATAAAAAGAGTTTTAAAGTGCAACATAATCTGGAAGGTTTAGCCAGTTTATTAGACTTTATTAAAGGATTAGAGGATGCTGCCGGAGAACGACCTCAGATTATACTAGAATCAACCGGCCACTATCATAAACCCGTTGTTCAATATTTCGAAGACAAGGGATATTTAATTATTATCGTGAATCCACTCATATCTTATAAAGCAAAAAACTCTAGTTTGCGTAAAGTAAAAACAGACCTCATAGATGCCAATCATCTATGCGAACTGTACTATAAAGAGGAATTAGAGCCTTATAAAAAACGGGGAATTCAATTACTAAATCTACGTAATCTTACAAGACAGCATGAAAATATTACGGCTTTAGTTGTG
>NZ_QYTW02000064.1 GCF_003605405.2 Siminovitchia terrae
GTTGCAAAAGGATACAGTAACGCAGGTTTTACTGTTATTGTACAAGATAATTACTATGGTGAAAAACTTCCGTATATTCTTGAATTAATGGCTCCTGAGAAAGTAGAAACTATTGTATTAACTCCTACTGCTGACGTTATCCGAGAAAGAGAACATAATAGAGGCAAGGCTGGTTATATCGGCTTTGACGTTGATAATTTGTGTAAAGAGTTTTTAAAAACTACTCCGCATATTGGATTATGGATTGATAATAGTGTAGAACAACCGCATGAAACAGTTGACCACATTATGAATGAGTTAGGTATTGAATCAAACTAAAAATCTTCTAAGTTATTCCATTATAGGGCGCTTTAATGAAAAAAAAGAACACATATTATACATGACTAATATGTGCTCTACACTCGAATCTATAAATACATGTATTTATAGATTC
>NZ_QYTW02000065.1 GCF_003605405.2 Siminovitchia terrae
CAATATTTAGTGGAAGTGCTTGTGCATAATGGGAAAATAAATATTGTTGCTATTTTCGAACAAGAAATTACAAAAGAAATAAAATTTATTGTAACCGGTTATGCTATTCGGCTAAATGTAAAGGATGACTTTTATAATAAGCTATACAATACAGTTGAATCGATTATTAACGATTTAAAAGTAACAAACGCTGCCTGTCATCTTGAAATTAGATATGTAAACGGAAATTGGAAGTTAGTTGAGATTAATCCAAGAATATCCGCTGGAGCAATGAATCGAATGATAGAAGAAGCTTTTGGAATAAATCTGGTGGAAGAAACAATTAGACTTTATCTTGGTGATGAACCTAATTTAATAAGAAAACATGAGAAACATAT
>NZ_QYTW02000066.1 GCF_003605405.2 Siminovitchia terrae
GTCTGACACGGAACAGGAAAGCACCAAGGATTTGGTTATCTTCAGGATGAAGATTTGGTTACTTAGGATGAGTGATCAAGCATGGAGCGTAAGGACATTGTAGGGATACGACAGTTGATAGGACATTAACTGCAACGGATTGGCAATGGACACCTTTAGGATAAAGGTTAGGAACAACATCAGGATGATGTAAAGGACACCGCTCACGGAACAAGTGATGTGCGCTAACGAGGATTGTTAGCTTTCAGGACGATAGGACACCGCTAGGACGGCGAAGTAAAGGAAAGAGCTGAAGGATTACAGCCACTATTATGGACGATGCATGGAGCATTAATTAGTAGCCGGACTGCTGCGAGTAAGACCC
>NZ_QYTW02000067.1 GCF_003605405.2 Siminovitchia terrae
CTGGATTCGACGGGATTTGCGAAACCCAAGGTGCATGCCGAGGGGCGGTTGGCCTCGTAAAAAGCCGCAAAAAATAGTCGCAAACGACGAAAACTACGCTTTAGCAGCTTAATAACCTGCTTAGAGCCCTCTCTCCCTAGCCTCCGCTCTTAGGACGGGGATCAAGAGAGGTCAAACCCAAAAGAGATCGCGTGGAAGCCCTGCCTGGGGTTGAAGCGTTAAAACTTAATCAGGCTAGTTTGTTAGTGGCGTGTCCGTCCGCAGCTGGCAAGCGAATGTAAAGACTGACTAAGCATGTAGTACCGAGGATGTAGGAATTTCGGACGCGGGTTCAACTCCCGCCAGCTCCAC
>NZ_QYTW02000068.1 GCF_003605405.2 Siminovitchia terrae
GCTCCATGCATCTAATCCATGATAGTGTGCTGTTATCCTTCAGCGTATTCCTTTCGTCGCCTTCCTAGCGGTGTCCTTGATCTTATCCTGATCTGCCAACAATCCTCGTTAGCGCGCGTCACTTGTTCCTTGAGCGGTGTCCCTTACATCATCCTGATGTTCAGTCCTTTCCTCGTCCAGAGGTGTCCATTGTCTTTCCTTAGTAGCAACCTTCCTAGTTACTATTGCGTCCATTCAATGTCCAATTTCGCTATCCGTGCCGATTATTCATCCTGAGTAATCGAATCTTCATCCTGAAGATAACCAAGTCCTTGGTGTTTTCCTGTTCCGTGTCAGC
>NZ_QYTW02000007.1 GCF_003605405.2 Siminovitchia terrae
TATATGCGAAATTTGTACGCTTTGTTGACTAACATTAATTTCACCTCACAACAAGAACGTTTGTTTCCATTTTATCATAATGATACCCGTTTTGGCTGTCACCAACCGACATTCATCTCCCACTTACTTATTGGGCTCCGCCCTTTATATTCCTTGAAGTGGGAGTCTTCTGTCAGGAAATGATAAAGAGGAACTTTATCTAAATTTCGAAAAATTCAATTGATTAAATATAACTAAAAATGTATAATTCGTTTATAAAATGATATAAGGGAAGGTACAGTCATGGCCAAAATATACACTATGAGCGATCTGCAGAGGGTTGTAATGGAAGCGGAAACACCGCCTCCTTGTGACCTTACGATGCAAATAAAAGTTAACAGAGCCGAAAACGGGATTTCCCAAGGGGGTTGGAAAGTTGATAGTAAGTACATAAACGGATCGGACGTAGTCATGGGAGGATTCTTATCAGCCGCTGCAGATATTATGATGGCATATGCGATTTCATCTTTATTGACTGATGAAAATGGATTTGCATCCATTGACTTGGATACGACATTTCATCGACCGGCAGTTGAAGGGGTTATCGAAATCAAAGCGGAAGTGGAGAGGCTTGGACGGACAATTGCCTATGTGACTGCAGAGTTGGTTCAAAATGATAAAAAGGTGGCTTCGTGCGTTTCATCTGTGTTAATCCATCAAAAATCAATACTATTGCCTAAGGAAGATGCTGAAAATGAAAAAAGTAGATGAAAGAAAGGTACATCAATCATTCTATAAGGATATCTTTTCTATAATGGAACAGGAGCCGTATGCTCAACATTTGGGAATCAAGCTGGAAACGTTAGGGGAAGGAACAGCATCTGCAACATTAGAGATACAGAAACACATGTTGAATACACATGAGACTGTACATGGAGCTATTTTATTCGCTTTGGCGGACTATGTGTTTGCATCTGCCAGTAATTCTTATGGGAAGACAGCTGTAGGCCTTACTACAACAATGAACTTTATGGCCCCTGCAAAAAAAGGAGATATTCTGCGAGCGGAAGCGGTCGAAGAGAAGAAAAGCAACAGGCTTGCCTGGTACAAGATCAAAGTGTTCTGTGGTGATGAACTGCTTGCGACCATGGATGCTACAGTCTACCGTAAAAATGATTTTTTTGTTCCAGTGGAAGAAATGGAGTAAGAGACCGGCTTCAAGAAATGAAGCTGGTCTCTTTTTTTCCTCCCAAATAAGCGTCCCGGACACGGGGGTCTTTCATCAGTTCTTTTGCATCTCCATTAATGACGATTTCTCCCCGCTCTATGACACAGGCACGGTCTGCCACCTTCAGAGCCGCTTTTACATTTTGTTCTACAAGGATGATCGTCGTATTGAATTCCTTTCGAAGATGATCAAGTATATTCATGATATCTTTCACAATCAAGGGTGCCAGACCCAAAGAAGGTTCGTCAAGCATCATCAATTTCGGATTTGACATCAAACCTCGGGCAATGGCCAGCATTTGTTGCTCCCCGCCACTCAACAGTCCGCCGGGACGGTCTTCCATCGTTTTTAATTTAGGGAACAGTTCATAACAACGGTCCATATCTCTTTGCAAAGTCTTTTTACCTTCTTTGATCCGGTGGTAGGCCCCGAGCATGAGGTTATCCTTGACCGAAAGCGCATCAAAGATTTGTCTCCGCTCCGGGACAAGGCAAATACCCCGTTTGACAATTTGCTCTACCTTATTTTTACCAATGCTTTGGCCTTCGTATATGATATCTCCTTCTTTTTGGAGATACACTCCTGCAATGGTGCCAAGCAAGGTGCTTTTTCCTGCACCATTGGAACCGACGATGGCAAAAATTTCTCCTTTTTCAAGTGTAAATGAAATGCCTTTTAGCACATGGAGGAACCCGTGATACGTATGAATGTTATCGACTTGCAGCAACTTATATCGCCTCCTCGTCATCAGTGCCTAAATAGGCGGCAATGACTTTTTCATTTTCATAGATTTCAGCCGGAGTCCCCTCAGCGATTTTTTTGCCATAATCGATGACAACAATCCGGTCGGAAATCCCCATTACAGTTTCCATATCATGTTCCACAAACAGGAACGACATACCTTCACCTCTCATTTGTTTGATGACCTGGACAAGCTGTGCTGATTCCTGAGGATTTAAGCCGGCCATAGGTTCATCCAGCAGAATCAATTTTGGTGAGGAGGCCGCAGCGCGGGCAATTTCCAATAAGCGTTGATTTCCGTATGGAAGAACTTTAGAGTCCTCATGTGCCAGATCGGCAATACCCACTTTATCCAAGTAATGCATCGCAATTTCGCTAGCCTGTTTTTCTTCTCTCCTAACAAGCGGGAGCCTGAATCCTGAGGTTAAAAACCCAGTCTTTAGGCGGCAATGTACACCGGTCATTACGTTTTCTATTACGGTCATATTCTCAAACACCTGTAGATTTTGAAATGTCCGAGTGATTCCCTCCTTTGCGATTTGATAAGGCTGTTTGCCAGTTATTTCTTTCTCATTGAAATAAACCTTGCCCGATGTAGGAGGCAAAACACCCGTAATCATGTTGAACAAGGTTGTTTTTCCGGCGCCGTTCGGACCGATGACCGCTACGATTTCACCGGGATTAAGGTGGAAATCGACTTTATCCACCGCTACGACACCTCCAAACGACTTTGTGAGTCCATTTACTTCCAGCAAGGGATTGCTCATCATTTACTACCTCCTGCCGATACTTTAGGCTCATTTTTCTTTTTGATGGATGGGTGTTCTTTTTTACTGCGAAAAGGGATCAAGTTCCAGAGCTTTCCCAATACTGGTGCAAGTCCCTGCGGCATATAAATCAAAATGACTACCAGCAAAAAACCGAAAAAGATGATCTGGAATTCTCCGCCTACACTTGGGAGAAGGATAGGGACAACATCTTTCAGGCCCTCATTAAGTAGAACGTACACAATCGCTCCAATCATACCTCCCCAGATACTTGAGGAACCTCCAATGACAACCATAATTAACAGGTTAATTGACTCCATGGCTGTAAACAGTTCCGGATTGATGAAGGAGACATAATGTGCATACAGGCTCCCAGCAATTGAAGCATAGACCGCACTTAGGACGAACACTTTTAATTTATACTGCTGGATATTGACGCCAATGGAATTGGCAGCAATATCACTCCCATGAATAGATCTTAAAGCTCTTCCAACCCGGGAGTGGATGATATTGTTAGAAAACAAAATGCTTAAGAAGAGGATAAGCCAAACCAAATAGTAAAACTTCATATCTGTATTAAACGTAAAACCAAAAAGCTCAAAAGAAGGGATTCCAAAAAAGCCATTCAATCCTCCTGTAAGTGTTTTGAATTCTTTAAAAAACACAAAAATGATGATGCCGAATCCCAGCGTTGCAAGCGCTAAATAGTTTTCTTTGAGCTTTAAAGTTGGGATGCCGATAACTACTGCAATCAGAGAAGCGATGACAACTCCTGTCAAAATGCCCACTACACTTGGCAAACCATAGGTTCCTGTGACAATAGCGGCTGAATAAGCTCCGATTCCATAAAACGCTGCGTGTCCTAACGATATTTGGCCCGCATATCCCATGAGCATAGTTAAACCGGAAGTGACGATGGCGTATAAGCCAATCATAATCATGACACTGAGCATGAAAGAGTTTGCAAAAAATGGAATGGCAGTAAAGAGTGCAACCAAAATTGCTACTCCAATCAGTTGTTTTGGTTGGTTATGTTTATCAATCATATGCTATACTCGCTTTCCGCTTGCTTTTGCAAATAGTCCGCTTGGCTTGAAAAATAAAACCAATAGTAGCAAGGCAAAAATAACAGCATCTTTGTAGCCTGAAGTCCACAGTCCTTCGGTGAAAGATTCTAAAATACCGATCATGAAAGCACCGATAATTGCAGCAGGAGCATTAGTAAGCCCGCCTATGATGGCTGCAACAAAAGCCTTCACTCCCAGCATGAGACCCATTTCATAAGAGGCGCCTGAAATAGGAGCGATGATAATTCCGGCGACCGCACCCAATCCAGCACTGACAGAAATTGAGAGGAAGGACATCCATTCCGGTTTGATTCCCATTAAACGCGCTGCGCTGCGATTGACTACACAAGCTGTTACGGCTTTACCTACAAAGGTTTTATTAAAAAAGTAAAACATCGCAATCAAACTAATGAACGAAATCCCAATGGCCCAAATGCTTTGTGGAAGCAAAACAGCATTCATTATATTAATTGGATCGTTTTTGGTAAACGGAGCCAGTGATTTAGGCTGAGTTCCCCAAAGTAGAATAGCCAGCCCGCGTATGGCAATGGCCACTCCGATTGTAATGATAATAAGAGTGGGCAAGGAAGAATTCCTCGCAGGATAAATGGCAGACCTCTCAAAAACCCCACCTATAAGAACGACAATTACAATGCTCAAAATAATACCGATCGGCATTGGTATGTTCATCGATACAAATGTAATTGCTAACATGGCACCAAGCATGGCAAATTCTCCCTGGGCAAAATTCAGGACACCGGTGATATTATATGTGATGACAAAGCCGATAGCGATAAGAGCATAAATACTCCCAATCGTTAAACCTGAAAAAATCAATTGAAGTATTTGGGTCAAAAGCTCCATCATTAAACTCCTTTCAGTGTTAGTGCAAAGAAGACTGTTACAGAAGGAGAAAGCAGGGAATAGAACATATTCCCTGCCATACAATCACTCTCCTTTTGTCCAACTGCCATCCTTGATTTCAATCATTGCCAAGCTGTCGGATTTGAGACCGTTATGGTCATCGGCAGACATGTTGAATACACCAGAAATACCTACAAAACCTTCGGTATTCTCCAATGCTTCACGCAATTTTTCCTTATCAGTTCCAACTTCCTCCAATGCATTGACCAAAATATGTACAGCATCGAAGGCATGTCCGCCAAATGTGCTTGCTGCATTATCAAATTTATTTTCATAGCTTTCTTTAAATTGATTCAACACTTCTTTCTGTGAATCGTCGTCCCCGAGCTGATCGACTACAAGCAGTTTGCCGGCCGGAAAGATGACTCCGTTTGCTGCATCACCGGCGAGTTCGATAAATTCTTTTGTGCCAATTCCGTGACTTTCAATGATTGGAACATCTAGACCAATTTCACGTATGTTCTTAGTCACTACTGCAGATTCCTGGGCTGTTCCCCAGACAATGATTGCTTGCGGATTGGCTTTTTTAACTCTAGTAAGCATAGATTTCGCATCGTTAACTGTCGCTTCAAATTCATCCTCAATGACAGCCTCAATACCGTAGTCGCCTTTTAGTTTTTCAAATTCCTCATGGCCGCTGGTACCGTATGAGTTCGCAACACCCAGCCATGCTACTTTCGTTAATTTCTTACCTTCTAAATATTCTAGCAATTTAGGGATTACTACATCATCACCTTGGGCAGTCTTGTAAGTCCAGTCACGTGGTGAATTGTCGTCAGGTTGGTTCACCTGTTTACTCGCAGCAAGAGAGATGTATGGCACCTGTGCTTTTTCAGCAAGAGGAATCATCGCCAGACTGTTCCCACTGATTGTTCCGCCGATAATCGCTGTAACTTTTTCCTGTTCGATTAATTTTTTCATACCCAAAACCGCTTCGTTTTGGTCTGATTTGGAATCTATTGAGATGAGTTTTATTTTCTTTCCATCGATTCCACCGTTTCCATTCACTTCGTCAATAATCATTTTGATTGTTTCTTCTTCCGGTTTGCCTAATGGAGCTGCACTGCCTGATGCGTCTATGATACTCCCGATTTTAATTTCTTCAGATTTATCCCCGCCGCTGGAGCCTCCACCAGAGGTTTCTTCTTTATTTCCGCATGCTGCCATTGCACCAACTAATACAAAAGCCATAAGACCAAAAAGCCATAATTTGATATTCTTCATATACTTTCCCCTTTTTAACGAACTAGAATGAGTGTGTGTTTCTTGATCCATGTTTTTTCACATTTCCTCTTAAATTTTTTTATAGAATCATTGCGAAGCTACAGGCTTATTCTTGTTATATTCACCTCCTAAAGAGCTCTATTACAAAAGAAAAACGGGTGGTAAGAAAGCCCTTACAACTTGAGACAAAGATACCATAATAAAAAAATGTTGTAAACATAATAATTAGAAAAATTACAAGTATATGACAATGGAGAGGTTGGATAGGTAAATTTAAGTATATAAGGTATTTTGAGTCTCAAAAAGCGAATGACCACAAACAAATCAAATTTTCCGAAAAAACTGTTGACATTTTTTGATGAAGAGATAAAATTACACATATAACATATTTATTTGCAAACGACAGACCTTTGTTACATTAAAGCTACAGAGAAAAGCAAATGGAGGTAGATTCAATGATTTATAACCCTGGAATGGAAGCGTTATCAATTGCGGAAAAAGAAGAATTGCAATATGCACGATTACAGGAAACATTGGACAGGGTATATAACAGAGTGCCATTTTATAAAGAGAAATTCGATGAAAAAGGAATAAAAATAGATGATATTAAAAGTTTAAAGGAAGTTGAGAAGCTTCCTTTTACACACAAAAAAGACTTGAGAGATAACTATCCTTTTGGGTTATTTGCTGAGCCGATTGAAAATATCGTCCGATTACATGGATCATCTGGGACAAGTGGAAAACCTACAGTTGTCAGTTATACGAAAAATGATATAAAAGTATGGTCAGAGCTAATTGCCCGAGCAATCGTGGCTGCAGGGGGAAGCAGAGGAGATGTATTCCACAATGCATATGGATATGGATTGTTCACTGGAGGGCTAGGGCTGCATTTCGGAGCGGAACAGTTGGGAGTAGCGGTCGTACCCATTTCTGGCGGAAATACAGAGAGACAGATTTTGACCATACAGGATTTCAAGCCAAAAGGATTGGCATGTACTCCCTCTTATGCATTAAACATTGCGGAAAAAATGAGGGAAATGGGACTTGATTCAAGAAATAACAGCTTGAAATATGGGATTTTTGGTGCAGAGCCATGGTCGGAAGGAATGCGCTCAACGATTGAAGATATGCTCGGAATAAAAGCGGTTGATATTTACGGCTTAAGTGAAATTATGGGCCCGGGAGTGTCGATTGAATGCCATGTGGCACAGGATGGCCTGCATATTGCTGACGATCATTTTCTGGTGGAGGTCATTGATCCCGAAACCTTGGAGACTGTCAAAGACGGTGAAGACGGAGAGCTTGTTTTCACTTCGCTTACAAAGGAAGCGTTTCCATTAATCAGATACCGTACGGGAGATATTGCATCCATCACCCGTGAAAAATGTGAATGTGGAAGGACAACGACTAGGATGTCCAGAGTAAAGGGAAGAACAGATGACATGATCATCATTAGGGGAGTAAATGTATTTCCTTCAGAAATGGAACGGGTCCTTTTGCAAATCGACGGATTGGCGCCGCATTATCAAATTATGCTCATAAAAGATGGTCCGATGGATTGTGCAGAACTGCATGTTGAAATAAGTGAGGACCTTTACACCGGATTAAATGGGGATCTCGAACATGAACAAGTATTGATGCTTGAAAGAAAGGTCAAGCATGAAATTAAATCAGCCTGTCTTGTTTCGGTGAAAACGGTGATTGGGACACCTAAGAGCATTCCAAGATCAGAAGGTAAAGCGATCAGAATTGTTGATCGGAGAAAAAAGGACCCGGCTATACTTTCTTAACAGAGTATTGTTGAAAAGGAGAGCTTTAAAACACAAATGAATAATAAAATATTTGATATAACAATTATTGGGGGCGGGCCTGCTGGAATGTTTACTGCATTTTATGCAGGTTTAAGACAAATGTCAGTCAAGATCGTTGAGAGCCTGCCACAGTTGGGTGGGCAACTCACGGCTTTGTATCCTGAAAAATACATTTATGATGTAGCGGGATTTCCAAAGGTTCGTGCCCAGGAGCTAGTCGGGAATTTAACGAATCAGATGCAGTTGTTTGAGCAGGAAGTTTGTCTGGAGGAATCGGTAGAGTCTTTAATGAAGGCACACGACGGTACTTTTATATTGACTACCAATAAAGGAAGGCATTTTTCACGAGCCGTAATTATCACTGCAGGAAATGGAGCTTTTCAGCCAAGAAAGCTTCCGTTGGAAAAAGCAACGATATACGAAGAAGAGAATCTTCATTATTTTGTGGATAACATGACAAAGTTTTCAGGAAAGAGAGTCATTGTTTTTGGTGGTGGGGACTCTGCGGTGGATTGGTCTCTTATGCTTGAGCCGATTGCTCAAGAAGTGAATATAGTACACCGAAGGGATAAATTCAGGGCTCACGAACACAGCACAGAATTGCTTCACCAATCTTCGGTCAATATTTTTACACCCCATGTCCCAATCGACCTGATAGGTGACCAGCAAATCGAACAGGTCATTCTACAGCATGTTAAAACAAAAGAGGAAATTTCAGTTAACGTGGATGCCGTTTTATGCAATTACGGTTTTGTGGCTTCTCTTGGGCCTATCAAAGACTGGGGACTAGAAATTGAAAAAAATTCAATTATGGTTAACTCAAAAATGGAAACAAATATTAAAGGGGTCTATGCGGTGGGAGACATCAATACGTATGAAGGCAAGGTCAAACTGATCGCCACAGGGTTCGGAGAAGCCCCAATCGCAGTAAGCAATGCAAAAGTATGGATGGATCCGTCATCAAAGGTCCAGCCGATACACAGCACCACGGTTATGGAAAATAAAAAAGTAAATGTTTGAATACAGATTGAACCGAAATACCGTATCTGCCTGTTTGGAGGTGACCAGCGCTTCGGTCAATTCATTGGAACATCAGATTGACCGAAGCATCCTCAAACAGATATTTAACCAAAGATTCTATCACTACGTTTGCAATAGCATCTTTTGCATGATGTTGTTGAGCCAAGACAATGCCTGCCCTGCCGATAGAAGCTGGAAATGAACATAAACGCATAGATTTGACTTGATTCTAGGATTCTTTGAGCTTAAACAAAGGAGGATACCAATTATGCCAAAGTATACAATTGTCGATCAGGATACATGTATTGCTTGTGGTTCTTGCGGAGCTTGTGCTCCTGATATTTTTGATTATGATGACGAAGGCTTGTCATATGTGATTCTCGATGAAAATACAGGTACGATGCAGGTCCCGGAAGAACTGCATGATGATTTAGAGGATGCTTGTGATGGATGTCCGACAGATTCCATTAAAGTTGCAGATGTTCCGTTTGAAGGTCAGACCGAAAAAGCAGGATAAGATAGGTCTTTGATTCATAGTTAAAGGGGAAACTATTGATTTAAATATAACGATAACATACAATAACGTTAAAACCTTGTTATGTAAATGGGGAGGTTGCATATATGGAGGCCTTAATATATTCAGAAGATACTACGGACGCTAAAAAATTGGAAAGCTTTATAGAAAGAATTGAAACGGGTGACAAAATAGAAGCAGATGATTGGATGCCTGATGAATATCGAATAGCTTTGATCAAATTAATTTCAATGCATGGAATTAGTGAAATTATGGGAGCGCTTCCTGAGAAGGAATGGGTCCCTAAGGCACCGTCTTTAAGAAGAAAGCTTGGGATTATGGCAAAGGTTCAGGATGAAATGGGGCACGGCCAATTATTATTGAGGGTAGCCGAAGATCTTTTAAAGCCATATGGAAAAAACAGGGATGACTTAATGAAAGATTTATTTAAAGGAGATTTGAAGTTTCATAACGTATTTCATATGAGAACGCTAACATGGGCTGATGCCGGCCTAATTGGCTGGCTGGTAGATGGAGCTGCTATCATTACACAGACAAACATGCTAGGAGCATCATATGGACCATACGCTAGAGCACTTCAGCGCATTTGTGCGGAGGAAGTATTCCATGCCCAGCATGGTGAAGCGATTATCATGGCGCTTGCTGAAGGAACAGAGGAGCAGAAGCAAATGATCCAGGATGCCTTAAACCGCTGGTGGGAAGCTTTATTGATGTTTTTTGGACCAGCAAGCAGAGAGACGACAGGGCAATCCAAGCAGGACGTTACAATCAAATACAAAATTAGGACGAAAACGAATGAGCAATTGAGACAGGACTTTTTCAACAAGTATATCCCCCGTATTCACTCACTGGGATTAAGCATTCCAGATCCCACACTTAAATATATTGAAGAGGAAGACAGGTGGGAATACAGACAGCCGGATTGGAATGAATTCAAAAAGATCCTCAAAAACGAAGGCCCAAGATCCCAGGCACGTCTAAATTTAAGAAGAGTTTCATATGAAAATAACGCATGGGTGCGGGAGGCGCTCAGCCATGTATAAGGAGGAAAAGTCATGACTGCCGAAAACACGTTTTATCATGAGTATGAAGTTTTTAGTAAACGTACCGCAACTTCACCAATCCAGCATCAATTCTGCCTCTTGGCTCCAAATGAAGAAATAGCATTGGTCATGGCGCAGGAGAACTTTATGAGGAGAGAACCGGTAGTGGATATTTGGGTCGTAAAAAGGGATCATATCCGTTCACTGGATCCGGAAGAGAAAAGAAGCCTTGCCCGTTTAGATAATAAGGATTACAGGACAACAAAAGGCTATGGCTATTTAAAAAAGAAATGGCGGCAATATGAACAAAAAATGCTGGATGAGAAAGAAATTCTTTCTTGGGGAGGGGATGGTAAGAAATGACAGATGTTAAAGGCGATGTGAAATATAAAGAGGCGGTTGCAGATTTGCTGTTTCAATTTGCAGATGATGATTTTTTGATTTCATTTCGAGGCTCCGAATGGCTCGGATTGGCACCTCATATTGAGGAAGATGTGGCTTTCTCCTCCATTAGTCAGGATTGCATGGGTCACGCCACTATGTTTTACAGTCTACTCGAGGAGTTGGAATATGGTACAGCGGATGAGCTGGCGCACTCTCGTCCTTCCAAGGAGCGCAGAAACAGCATCCTTGTAGAAAGGCCGAATGGCGAAGGCAATTATATGGAAACACCGAAATATGATTGGGCTTATGCCGTTGTAAGAAACTATTTTTATACCACCGCAAAGAAAGTGAAAATAGATTCATTGAAGAATAGTTCATACAGACCTGCTGCTGAAATAGCTACAAGGGTGAACATGGAGCTTTTTTACCATTCGCTTCATTGGAAAACTTGGTTTGTACAGCTCTTGAGTTCTTCCGACGAGGCAATCGAGAGGATGAAAAATGCGATAGATGAAGTTATAAAAGACTTTGGAGATATGTTTATGTTTGGAAAAGTGACAAAAGACATTCACGAATATGGTTTAATTGAAGAAGGATCACTCCTACAGAAAAGATGGTTTGCTGAGTTGGAAAAAACATACACATCTCTTGATTTGGAGCTTCCTGAAATCCCAGAACAACCGAGTATGAATGGAAGGGTTGGAGACCATTCGCCGGATTTGGATTCCGCTCTTGAAACTCTTTCAGAGGTATATCGTTTGGATACTGCAGCTTCATGGTAATATGCAAGGAGTGTGATCAATAATGAAGACAGCCATGCCCATTTCCAAAGATACCATCATAGAAATCTTGGATACTGTCAAAGATCCGGAGATTGATACAGTCAGCGTGATTGATTTGGGAATGATTGAAAACATCCATATTGATGACAGCAATGTGACAGTGGATGTACTGCCAACTTTCCTCGGATGCCCTGCATTGGAAATAATCGAACGAAATATTGTAAAAGCCATCAAGTTTTCTACGTCGGCAGAAACAGCAAAAGTTCGTTTCGTTTATCATCCGCCATGGACATCTGACCGAATTACACCAAAAGGACATGAAGGCTTGAAAGCGTTTGGAATTGCACCACCTCCTCGGCATATGGAAGAAGATGGAACTTGGCATGTTGACTGTCCATACTGTGGATCAACTTACGTAACAATGGAGAATATTTTCGGTCCAACAGCATGCAGAAGCATCTTATATTGTAAATCTTGCAAAAATCCATTCGAAGCGATGAAACCGATTTCAAACATTTGAATAGGAGTTAAACACTGTACGAATAGAGGATGACTAGTTTTCTATTCGTACTTTTTTACAAGGAGGTAAACGAATGATTCAAAACATTACAGTGGTCGGTTCTGGAGTTATGGGAAGGGGCATAGCCTATGTAGCTGCTGCGGCAGGCTACTCAGTTATCCTCACAGATGTAAGTGAAGAAGCCCTCCATAAGGCAAAAGAAGAAATTGTTAAAATTGCAGAGAAAGGATTGGCAATAGGAAAGCTTACCAATGAAGGTTTTGCACATATCAAAGATAAGCTAGTCTACAGTACAGACTTGAAAGAAGCCGCTTCTACTGTGGATTTAATCATTGAAGCTGTTCCAGAAAAAGGAGAGATAAAGAGACAGGTGTTTGAAACGATAGAGGAATCCGCACCGGCACACTGTCTGTTTGCCACGAACACATCAACGATGAGTCCTACAGAGATTGCCTCTTATGCAAAGAGGCCGGACAAAACAATCGCCATGCACTTTTTCAATCCGGTCCATAAAATGCCTTTGGTTGAAATTATTAAGGGATTGGAAACGAGTGAAGAAACGGCAGAAACGATCAAAAATACGGCGGAGAAGATGGGAAAACAAACTGTTGTCATCAATGAATTTCCGGGTTTTGTCACAAGCAGGATCAGTGCACTTGTTGGAAATGAAGCGTTCTATATGCTTCAGGAAGGCCTCGGAAAACCAGAAGATATTGATAAAGCAATCAAGCTGGGCTTGAATTACCCAATGGGACCTTTTGAACTGGCCGATCTCGTTGGACTGGATGCACGCTTGAACAACCTGAAATACCTTCATGAGAAACTCGGTGAAAAGTATAGACCGGCACCGCTGCTAGAACAATATGTAAAAGCTGGCAGGTTAGGACGGAAAAGTGGAAAAGGTGTTTATGACTATACAAATAATGAAAAAGAGTTGATAGAAAAATGAGAGAAGTTGTGATAGTAGATGCTGTCAGGACGCCATTTGGCAGGTATAAAGGGGCATTGAAACACATTCGTCCCGATGATTTGGGCGCTGTAGTTATCGAAGCCTTAATTAATCGTAATCCTGGATTTCCAAAAGAAGAAATTGAGGAGGTTGTACTAGGAAATGCAAACCAGGCAGGGGAAGACAATAGAAACGTTGCCCGCATGTCCACATTATTGGCTGGGCTGCCTTTACATGTTGCCGGGACAACAGTCAATCGACTGTGCGGATCGGGCCTAGATGCGGTAATGTATGCTGCGAGGGCAATTGCTGTTGGTGATGGCGACATTTTCATTGCCGGCGGAACGGAAAGTATGACAAGGGCACCGCTGGTCATGGCAAAGCCTGATAAGGAGTTTCCACGTGGTCCAATGGAACTCCAGGATACGACTATCGGGTGGCGTTTTACCAATCCAAAATTGAAAGAAATGTATGGAGCGGACACCATGCCAGAAACCGCAGAAAATGTTGCAAAGCGCTTCGGTATTTCCAGAGAAGAACAAGACAGGTTTGCTTTGGAAAGTCAAATGAAGGCTAAGAGGGCGATAGAAGAAAATATTTTTAAGGAAGAAATTATTCCTGTCGTTTATACAGACAGAAAAGGAAATGAAATCATTGTAGATCGTGACGAACATCCACGCCCGGATACTTCTCTTGAAAAATTATCAAAACTAAGACCGCTTTTCAGCGGAGGAACGGTCACTGCAGGGAACGCTTCCGGCGTGAATGACGGAGCCGCAGCTCTTTTACTAATGAGCAAAGACAAAGCGGAAGAACTGGGGTTCAAACCTTTGGTTACTTATAAGATTGGCGCTGTTGCAGGGCTTGAGCCGGCTGTTATGGGGCTTGGACCGATCTACTCGAGTAAAAAGGCCCTGGGGCGTGCAGGATTAAGAGTAGATGAGATAGATTTGGTGGAGCTTAATGAAGCTTTTGCATCCCAGTCTTTGCAGTGTATTAAAGAACTTGGTCTGGATAAGGAAAAGGTGAATGTTAATGGAGGCGCCATTGCTTTTGGGCATCCTCTTGGTGCAAGCGGCGCCAGAATTCTGACCACCTTGATTTATGAATTGAAAAGACGAGGTTCAAAATACGGGCTTGCCACTATGTGTATCGGAGTTGGTCAAGGAATTTCAGTCATCGTTGAAAATAAGGGATGATGTCAAGTACCCTTGCTTTATCAAAGTAAGGGTATTTATTCTAATGTTTTGATGAATATCGATGGGGAGTCCTGGTGAAGGCGAAGAGATCGGGCATGGCGTTTGCCCTTTTCTTAACAAGACATCCAGGAGCAGTTTTTGCTTATTCTTTACTTCAAGAATGGTATAATTCAGTTAAAAATGATTTGTAAAGAAAAGAGTGACGGATGTATGGGGCTAAACACACAATCAATGATCTTTACAATATATGGTGACTATATTCGCCATTATGGAAACAAAATTTGGATTGGCAGTCTAATCCGGCTGTTGAAGGAGTTCGGCCACAATGAACAAGCGGTAAGGGTGGCAGTATCAAGGATGGTAAAGCAGGGATGGTTACAGTCAGAGAGACAGGGAAATAAGAGCTACTACTTTTTAACAACGCGCGGCGTCAGCCGTATAGATGAAGCGGGTCGTAGAATATTTAAGCTGGATCCTCATGAATGGGATGGGAAGTGGAGAATGCTTATGTATTCTATTCCGGAAGAAAAAAGACAAATCAGGGATGACCTCAGGAAAGAACTGCTTTGGAGCGGTTTTGGCAGCTTCACACACAGTTGTTGGATTTCTCCTAATAATTTGGAGAAAGAAGTGGAATGGTTAATTGAAAAATATGAGATTCAGGAATTCGTGGACTTTTTCGCATCTGAATATATGGGGCCAAAAGATAATGCCGAATTAGTGAAGAAGAGTTGGCCATTGGAAGAAATCGAAGCGAAATATGAAGAGTTTGTTTCAGCATACGGTAAACAATTTATTATACATCAAAGTTTGCTCAATGAAGGAAAAATGAGCGATGCCGATTGCTTTGTGGAGAGAACGAAACTGGTGCATGAATACCGAAAGTTCCTGTTCATAGATCCGGGACTGCCAAAAGAGTTGCTGCCACCAATGTGGAGCGGCAACCATGCAGCACTGCTTTTCAGGCAATACTATCAGCTTTTGGCTGAACCAGCGAGCGATTTTTTCGAAGCCGTTTTTGAAAAAGGTAACGACTTGCGGAAAAAAGATAAGGCCTATAACGCGAATGACCATCCATACATTGTCAAATGAAATAAACTGCCTTCACAAGGCTGAGAAGGCAGGAAGAAAGCTTTAACCCTTAGCCAATATCGAGTTGTATTCCTTTCCTTTCTGTACATATGTATCGATGGATAATTGGATCAGTTCCAAATCTTTATCATTCAATTCCCGGACAACTTTTCCCGGAGAGCCGATAACAAGCGATCTGGGCGGTATTTTTTTGCCTGAGGGGATTAATGTGTTGGCTCCGATAATGCATTCTTCCCCTATTTCCACATGATCCAAAATGGTGGAACCCATTCCAATAATAGAGCGCTTTCCAATTTTGCAGCCATGTAGAATGACATTGTGTCCGACAGTGACTTCGTCTTCAATTATGACCGGACATCCTTCGTACATATGAAGAGTTGAATTATCTTGAATACTGCATCTTTGGCCGACCTTTACAGGCCCCTCATCTCCGCGCAGAACGGCATTAAACCAAATGGTCGATTCCATTCCGATTGTGACATCACCGATTAAATAGGCTCCTGGAGCGACAAATACGGAAGGGTGAACTTCTGGAGCTGTTTGGTTATACGTTATTTTCATTACGCAACCTCCATTGAAATAATATTAAAAATTTATTGTCTCTTTTACTATAACATTATTTTTCAGGATGGTGAAAAATTTGAAATATGCATGTGATTTATTGGGCATCACGTATCCAATCATCCAAGGCGGTATGGGAAACATCAGTAATGCTCCATTAACTTCGGCCGTTTCAGAAGCCGGTGGATTGGGAACAGTGGGAGCTGGCACGATGCCGCCGGATGAGGTAGAGAAACTGATTTTGGATATAAAGAGCAAGACCACAAAGCCTTTTTCGTTGAACATTCCAATTTCCGTGACGAAGTATACAAACGAATTGATTGACTTGGCAATTAAGCATAGGATTGCTGCGGTCTCTTTATCTGCGGGCAACCCGGCTCCATTCATACCTATTTTACAAAGAAACGACATTAAAGCGATCGTGATTGTCGCATCTGTCAAACATGCGATAAAAGCAGAGGAAGCCGGTGCTGACGTGCTTGTTGCCGAAGGCTTTGAAGCTGCCGGAATCAATTCTAGTCTTGAACTGACCACCTTTTCACTTATTCCTCAAATTGTTGATAAGGTTGGCATACCTGTTTTTGCAGCTGGAGGAATTGCAGATGGAAGAGGGCTGGCGGCCGCCCTTATGCTTGGAGCAAGCGGTGTCCAGATGGGGACAAGATTTGTCGCTGTAAGGGAGGCACCATTTCATAAAGCTTATAAAGAGAAGGTCCTTCATTCCGATGATCTCGGAACAATCATCCTAGGCCGATCGTTGGGAAGAGTTAGAAGGGTTCTCAAGGGAGACTATGCTGCTTCATTAATTGATTCAGAGAAAAAGGGTATGACAGAAGAGGAGTTTTTGGAAAAGACCTCTGAGCAGTTTCATGTGAAAGGAGCTATCCAGGGAGATTTTGAAAAAGGTTATGTAAATGGCGGGCAGGCAGCAGGACTGATTCAGCACATACCATCTGTTAAGCAGCTGTTTGAAGAAATGATGGAACAAACTCAAAATCAAATAAAATGTGTGGATAAACAATTTCAGTAACTTGTGGATTTTTTAAGCCGATTTTTCTGAGTTGATTTGCACGAAGGCTGGCAAACATTTAATATAGAAGGTGAAATATGGAAGGGGGAACATGAATGAGTATACATATAAATGCACCTGATTCAGCTATTGCAGATACGGTTCTTCTACCGGGCGATCCGCTGCGTGCCAAATATATTGCCGAAACTTTCTTGGAAAATGCGCAAGTTTATAATACTGTTCGGAACATGCTTGGATATACCGGAGAATACAAGGGGAAAAGAATTTCCGTCCAAGGGACTGGGATGGGTGTACCGTCCATTTCCATTTATATTAATGAACTGATGGAAAGCTATAATGTACAAAATTTGATCCGTGTGGGAACATGCGGTGCGATTCAGAAAGATGTTAAAGTACGAGATGTCATTCTTGCCATGTCCGCCTCTACTGACTCTCAAATGAACCGTTTAACCTTCAACGGCATTGATTATGCTCCAACCGCATCGTTTGATCTATTGAAAAGAGCATATGATGAAGGTGTGGACAAAGGACTACATTTAAAAGTAGGGAATGTTTTCACAGCCGACATGTTTTATAATGATAATGCCGAGCATGAGAAATGGGCACAGTACGGTATTCTGGCTATCGAAATGGAGACTGCTGCACTCTACACATTGGCGGCAAAATTCGGCCGCAAAGCCCTTTCTATTTTGACAGTGAGTGACCATATATTGACAGGAGAACTGACAACAGCAGAAGAACGTCAGACAACCTTCAATGAAATGATTGAAGTGGCATTGGAAACAACTATTAAATAACCCTTGATGCTATAAGCTTTTCAAGATTAACTTATTCAGAGAAAAACAAGCAAGTGACATAAAGTGGCCATTACAGATGGGCATTGTAAGCGTCACTTGCTTGTCATATTTATAATTCTTCAACAATCAGGCGCACTCAAATATGAGTGCGTTTTTTTATGAATCACATTAACGAAGTAAAAGCATGTTCATTTTTTTACTGAATGAATATGCTTTTTTACTTTGAGATAAATGCTGTAAATAGCAAAAACAGCAATGGGCAAAAGCAAGTTTGCAATGAAAAAAATTAATGCTTAAATAGAACAACGTTTGAAAACTAGAAGTTTATCCTATCCAAAAATAGCTAATAATGGATGTAGACGATATTTTTCACAGTGTATCTCATCTAATAGCTGGATATGGATTAACAAGGAGACTCAATTCAAGGAGCAATAGACGCCTTTAAAATTTTGTCTAATGTGAGGGAAAAATGGTCAACTTCAATAATTGAGGATGGGTACAAGTATATAATAAAAAATTTGGAGGTCATTACATATGAGAAAGTTACTAATTTTATTAAGTCTAACAATGGTCCTGTCAGCAGCATGTCAATCAAAACCCGATACAAAAGATGATGCTGTAAAAGATAATGCAACAAAAACTGAGGACACAAAGAAAGAAGATCAATTAGAAAATAATTTAACCAAAGGCCAAGAAATGGCCAATATTCTTGGCAGTACAAACTGGCAGGGCAAAAGAGTTTATGATCAAGATAATCATGATTTAACAAAGGAGAACAGCGATTATATCGGTCTTGCAAAGTATGATGCCGAGGCAGGCCGATACGAACTTTTTGATGCTAAAACTGGTCAAAGTCGTGACGATAGAGGAGCTTTCTTTATCACTAATGATGGAAAGAGTCGAGTTTTCATTTCCGAATCCAAGGACTACCAAGCAGTAGTTGACATAACAGAATTAAATGAGGATGTTTTTACTTATAAAAGAATGGGTAAAGATGCTGAAGGTAATGATGTAGAGATATTTGTGGAGCATGTTCCATATAAAGAAAAAGAGCTTTCTTTTACTGAGCCAGATAAAACTTTGGACACTACTACAGGAGATATTGTTACAGATGTAGATGGGGATAAAATTTTAGCTGATACACTTTGGCATGGAACCGTTGTATTAGATGAAGACGAAAATGATGTAACCGAGTACAATACAAATTTTATCAGCCTGGCAAAATATGATGATAAGACGAATAAATATGAGTTTTTTAATCCTGAAACGGGAAAAAGCCGTGGGGACTATGGTTACTTTAATGTACTACACGGAAATAAAATCAGAGCCCATGTTTCGTTAGGAGAAAATAAATATGGGGCAGTACTTGAAATAACAGAGCTTAATGACAATAAATTTACTTATAAAAGAACTGGAAAAGACAAGGATGGGCAAGATATAACTGTATTTGTCGAGCATGAACCTTATGATGGCGATCTGAAACCGGAATTCACTCATTGAAAACAAAAATAATGTTGGAACTGCCCTTGCAAGAAGACAGAACGGCTCTAGTCCTGAATCCTAGTGGACTAAGGCCGTTTAATTGTTTTGGAGAATTTGTTGATCTTTTTTCAATGGTAGGAAGAAGGGGCATGTTAGAAAGCTATATTGAAACAGATATAAGTGATGAACAAATGTTGAAAGTCTTGGAAAGTATTTCACTTGAATCAACATCAGAGGAAAAGTCATCCATCATAATGGATTATGATAAATCTCTTTTTAGCGATGACAATGACACTTCCGAACTTAGCGTTATTCCTTTACCAAAGGATAGTAAACAATTGTTTAAAGTAGGACAAAACGTGCCTGTGACCTTGGAGCAAGCAGAAACTGAAATAATAAATCGACTGGACTTCATTATAGAGAAAGTTGAAGTCTTTGATTCAATCAAAGATTTTAAACAAGTGGACTTTAATGACTCTAGCCTAGAAATACTAAGCGAAAATAAGGTTTTAGATCAGACGAAGTAATTGATACCGTACAGACGCGATTTATATTAAGTGGGGAATGGAAATGACTCAATTGACAAATTGCTGGAATCTTCATTAGTTCACCCAAAATTTTTCCTAGTTGTTTTTATCATAAACTTTAATGGATTATTCTGATGTCTCTCTTCCAAAAAGTCGATATCTGTTACTTAATAGTTGGGACCTCCATATTTGGGTTGTCTCAACGGGATATTTCCTCAACAATGAAGATTTCATATGATTTTTCTGACTCGCATGAAATGCTATCAGATATTGCCTATTATGTGCTCCAGAAATAGAAAGCAAAATTCCGTAATTCTAAATTCCCCTTTAAGTCCTTAATGAAACAGACTAACCTAAATGTAATATCGGCGATATGTTTAGCTGATTAGAACCAATGGATTGTTTTGACAATTAACATAATCAAACGTTATAATCTAACTAACGATAGGTAGAAAAAGGTGAAGAAATGAGCAAAAGCGAAACAACAAGAAAAAAAATTCTTGAAACGACCACATGGTTAATTGGACAGTATGGAATTGAAAAAACCTCACTTTCAATGATCGCTCATTCTGTAGGTATAAAGAAGCCATCAATATATTACTATTACTCTTCAAAAGAGGAACTAGTAGAGGCAGTATTCATTTGGATTTTAGAAGGATATAGTTTTGAGGAATACTTTCATATTAATAACTATACGAAAGATAATTTTATAGAGAAGATTTTTAGTGATGGGGCGCAATTATTAATTGAAGAATCTACAGATACACAACTACTTGTTGTCCAAGTATTAAATGAGTTTCTTCTATATGGAAGCCGAGAAAATTCACATAATAAATATAGATTGAAAATTAAAGCTGTACAGGAGGGGTTTATTAATGGTTTTATCAAATTAATGGAAAAAGGAATAGAATTTGACCTTATTGATTCAGAAGGATTACATGAGAAAGCATGTATACTTGCGTTGACGCTTGATAACTTATCAAACTATCCGATGATAGGAATTCAATTAGATAGTACAGCTGTGTGGAGACAAACTATTACAAGTGTATTGTCAAAAAGGGGCAAGGTGAATGAATAATAATCATACATTATTAAACTTTTCAAAGGCTGATAAAGTGATCTTATGGGTTGGTTTCCCAATTGCCGGGTTAGTTCTTGGGTGGTTTCTTCCGAGGATAGCAAAATGGGGGAGTTCTTTGCCTTGGGTACCTTTCCAAGGACCTTTAAAATTAATTGCGTCGTACAATGGAGTATGGGTAGGCTTTATTACAATGATCCTAGGTTTGATTGCGGGAATTGCATTGACTTTTTTAACCTTTCATGAAAGCCTCGAAGTGTCTATTTACGATGACAAAGTTATATTAAAGCTTAGAAATGAGGAAACGATCTTAAACAAGAAAGATATCTTACTAGTGTTTTTGGATAAAAAGCAATTAGTGTTATTAGGAAACGATGAGAAAGAAATATTTCGATATAAGCAAGAGCTTAATGAAAACACAGTGAGAACTGCATTTTTACAGCATAATTATTCTTGGAGCGACAAAGAGCCATTTAAAGAAGATTTTAAAAAGTGGGTAGTAGATTCCCCGGATTTATCACCTGCTGCGAATGCGCTATTGAAAGCTAGAAAAATAGCGATTGAAAATGGAGAGGACGAAGAAGTATTTCAGCTGGCTAAAGAGCTATGGAAATTACGAGTATCAGTAAAAGAAAACGATAATCGACAATATTATCGTTAAATATGATAATAAACAAAAATACTTTATTCTCTACATTGAAAACAAAACTGATGCGATATGGGACTAAGATTGAATGAAATAATGAAGACTATAGAATAACTTTCCCATTGCGAAAGTTAAATTTTAGAGCGTTAAGATCAATAGCTATTCACTTTACTACAATTCACAAGGAATAAAGTGACCGAAGAATGTTCTAAATAAGAATTAACATGTTTAATTATAAATCGCGTTGTTTAACTTCATTCAGCAGAAATCTCCTACTTCTATAAGTGGTGAGATGAATGCATATTGGTATTCCATTCAGTGAGGGTCCAAACCCCGGCTGAATAAAGTCAATGCCTCCGGCGGATGCCACAGATTTTCAGAGGAAATTTATCGAGCGGAGCTCGATTAATCATCTTATTCCATAAAATGAACAGATTGTGGAATAATAGCTAAGAGATAAAGTTTTATTGAAGAGTTTAAATGCTATTTCTTTGGGAGTCCAAGAAAACGCTAGATTTAATTGAGGTTAAAACAATTTATTCGGAGATTCTAAATAGTCATTTCGCACCCAAAGAAAATGGAATGATTCAAGAGGAGAGAATATTATGCATGATAAGCAAAATAGGGAGCCAGACAACACTGCAATCAGAGTTGCGTTATGGCGGGCGCTGCATGTTCAGGTCGATTCATCACCGCATGTGCTTGAGGACGAAGTAGGTCTGCGATTGGCTGATCCAGAGGAGGGATGGCGTCAACGCCCTGACATGGATCCAGAGGGTACCAGTAGCTTTCGAGCATCGATTGTGGCCCGTGCTCGTTATATTGAAGACTTAGTCACTGAGCAACTCGACAATGGTGTGACCCAATATGTTATCCTCGGAGCTGGCTTAGATACCTTTGCTCAGCGTCGACCGGAGATCGCCTCCCGGATGCGGGTCTTTGAGGTTGACCAGCCTGATACGCAGGCTTGGAAGAGACAACGCTTGATAGAGCTCGGATTTGACATCCCAGAGTGGTTGCGGCTCGTGTCGGTTGACTTCGAAGCTGGCGGGTCTTGGTGGGAGCAGCTAAAAACCGCCGGTTTTGACGCGACCCGTCCAGCAGTTGTGGCCTCTACGGGTGTTACTCAGTATCTCACTAAAGACGCAATTATGGATACGCTTCGTCAGGTAGCAAGGCTGGCCCCTGGCTCCACATTAGCCATGACATTCCTGCTGCCGTTTGAGCTGACCGAATCTGAGTTGCGCTCTGAAGCTGAAGCAGCGGAAAAGGGAGCGCGATCAAGCGGCACGCCTTTCATCAGCTTCTTCACACCGCCGGAGATGTTGGCACTGGCCCAAGAGGCGGACTTTCGAGAAGTCCAGCATGTATCCGCGACCGAACTTAACAAGCGCTACTTTTCCGGGCGAACTGATAACCTTAGGCTGCCAAGTGGGGAGGAGTTCCTGATAGCGACTACTTAGAGCCGGGATACTTTTATCCTCCAGAACAGCACATTTTAATAAATGATGGTAAACGGTTATTGTGAGGAAATTATAAAAATATATAGAAGATTGCTTTCAGGAGACCAGTAATAATGTAAAAAGAATTTGACATTTTTTACTGGTCCTTTTATAGTTGTAAATGTAAAAAGTGTTTTACATTTACAGGAGGTAATTAAAAAATGAATTGGGTTTTGATTTTGTTCACTGGTATCCTTTTATTAACTGTCACACTCATTACTTTTCTCCTTTACTCATTATCAAAACAAGGCGATGAAAGGAAAAATTATATAAAACAAAAAGCAATGTCCCAAACGTTTGCAGTTATAGTCGGTCTATTAATAATAGAAGTAAGTGTGTCTGTGTATGCATCAATTACTAATATTCAGGAACAAATGGATTAAACCCGTTTACTTTTCTTGTAACAATATCGATAGTTTACTTTGTAGCTGTTTTAATTAATAAAAAGAGGTTTGGTGGATAATTATTATGAAAAATAATATTCAACGATTAAGAAAAGCAAAGAAACTTTCCCAAGAGGATCTAGCTAACCTATGTCAAGTTACAAGACAGACGATCAATGCCATAGAAAATAATAAATATGATCCAACTTTAAAGTTAGCCTTTGATATGGCTTCGGTTTTGGATACCACAGTTGATGAGTTATTTTTGTATGAAAATGAAAAGAATTCAAAGGAAAAATGAATGATGAATAACAATATACTTCAGCTATTAAACCTTAACGATGAACAGGTTGGCCGTGTAGAGTCCCTTAGATTTTGTTTACTCAAGGCTATCGTAAAGCTAAAATGAAATTCAAAGAAATTGAAGTAATTTTCGGAGAAATCCTCTTGTTTAATTCCAAATTAGTCATGATTATCCATGGGTGTTTGAAGACATTTATAATGCTGATTTTTACACGCTATTTTCCGATCAACCTAAACTATAAAGCCGATCCTTGTACATGTAGGATCGGCTATTTTAAAAAAAGAATCTAAACGGTGTGGTCAGCGCTTTAAGCATGAGCCAAACAAAACCGCTCGATTGAAACCGCCCCCTTTAATTTTATTCAGCAGAAGTCTCCCACTTCAGTAAGTGGTGAGATGATATTCCATTCATTGGGGGTTCAAACCCCGGCTGAATAAAATTAGAGCCTCCGGCGGATGCTACAGATTTTCAGAGGAAATTTATCGAGCATAAGCTCGATAAAATCTGGGCGCAAATACGCCAAGGCGCATTTGATTTAAGCTTTATTTCAAAGCTACTAAGTTTGGCAGCATTGAAATAAAGTCGATCATGTAAATTTTCCTTGTTTTTTGATTCTTTCTCTACCCAAGTGAGATTATTATTTATTTAGCTCTATAACCTCGTCTATTATCCCATATTCTTTGGCTTCTTCTGCACTCATGAAATAATCCCGTTCTGTATCTCTTGCAATTTTTTCAACGGTTTGGCCGGTTCTGTCAGCCATAATTTGGTTGACTTTTTCTTTCAACTTTAGAATTCTTTTCGCTGATATTTCAATCTCTGTTGCTTGCCCTCTCGCACCCCCAAGCGGTTGATGAATCATGATTTCACTATTGGGAAGAGCAAGACGTTTCCCTTTCGTACCAGCTAGAAGCAGCATTGCACCAAATGAGGCTGCCATCCCGGTACAAATTGTCCTCACGTCAGGCTGAATGTATTGCATCGTATCAAATATGGCGAAACCTGCACTTGTAGATCCACCTGGACAATTGATATATAAGGAAATATCTTTTTCGGGATTGTCTGCCGCTAAAAATAATAGTTGCGCCACAATATTATTCGCCATATGATCATTAACTTCTTCACCAATCATAATAATTCGATCCTTTAATAAACGGGAGTATATATCATAGGAGCGCTCCCCAAGATTTGATTGCTCAATAACATATGGAATTGTACTCATGACTCATTCCTCCTTTTCAATTAGCTATGCAGCCATAGAGAGAGTGCTTGAAGGGGAGTGATTTAGTTTTTGGTTTAAGATAGCGATTGGTGTTCCTGTTTCCTTTTTTAAAGTGCGCATAGATGGAATAGCTTCGATCAGCACAGATGGATCTTGTAATGTTATGGCTTTATAAAATAGCTGATAAAGCTGATCATGTTCTTCATCAGTCCAGTACAATTCATTGGAGCAGGAAGCTTTTTCAATTTCGCTACTATCCATCCTTTTTCTTGCTCGGCTAAGGCTTGCTTTTACGGCCATCTCAGTTGTGCCCAATAACCTCGCGATTTCTTTTGATTTAAATTGAAAACCTTCCTTCAACAGGACAATGACGGCTTGCTTCGGTGTTAATTTTTTCATTAAAAAATCAATTACATCTAAAGCATAACTGGTTTCTTTCTTGTTTTCCTCTAACTCTGATAAAGACAAGGACGTTTCATTTTTTCTCTTTCGGATTGTATCAATCCAAAAGTTATAAGCTATTCTTTTTAACAAAGCAGGCGTAATGTTGTCTTTATGCTTGTAACGATCCAAAACCTTAACCATTACTTCTTGAGCAATATCCTCTCCGTCCCATTTATTTTGAGAAAGATATCGACAATATTGCTGAAGCTGCGGAAGTAAATTCATAAGGTTCTGCGTCAATCCTTCCTTAGATGGACCGTTATTTTTAACGAGTACAGGGAAACGATCTTTGTACATTTTGTTCACTCCTTTAGCACCTCTCTACTTACTAAACGTTTGAAAAAAAGAAAAGGATACGGGGTCAAAAAAATTTTTCTTTATGATGTCTAAAATGGGCGCCGACATTGATGCTGGTATCGCCATCCGTAATAATTTTCACTTTATTTTAATCCAGTATTGACATGTTTCTTTGTCACATACTGTATATTAGCCATGGGAAGTCATTGAATTTTCTTTCTACTTTCATGCGCTTTTTCGCATCTTCATTAGAGTGGCTGTATGCTGTCGGCATTTTAACTTCATTCAGCAGGAAATCTCCCATTTCGGTGAGATGAATGCATATTAGTATTCCATTCAGTGGGGGTTCAAACCCCGCTGAATAAAGTCAAAGCCTCCGGCGGATGCCAGAGATTTTCAGAGGGAATTTATCGGGCGGAGCTCGATAAAATCTGGGCGCAAATACGCCAAGGCGCATTTGATTTTGTTTGTACATTTTATTTTTCACATAAAGGAAATTCCATAACATAATTGGTTCTCTCTAAATTATTTGATAGAATTGTTTTACAAAATGTGGTGACGGTTAGGTTAGATTGTGTAACATAAAATAAAGAATTTTTTTAAGCTTAAGTCCTTTAAAACAGCAATTATTGTTAATGTATTGAAACTTATTGACAGAGAATTAACTTCATTCAGCAGAAGTCTCCCACTTCTGTAAGTGGAGAGATGAATGCATATTGGTATTCCATTCATTGGGGTTCAAACCCCGGCTGAATAAAGTCAAAGCCTCCGGCGGATGCCACAGATTTTCAGAGGAAATTTATCGAGTGGAGCTCGATAAAATCTGAGCGCAAATACGCCAAGGCGCATTTGATTTGCTTTTAGGTAAAATAGCTAAATCTGGTCTACAAGTGCCTAGGAAAATCTTCTAAATTCTGCAGACAAAAAATGGCACATGCCTGTTAATAAAAATTAAATTTTTTAGTAATGGAAGGAGGGATGAATAATGAATAAGATTGTTGCTGAGAAAAGAACTTATAGTTCAACACCAAATACTCATTTCCATTATTATGGACAGTTAATTCTACCGCTTCAAGGTCAGCTTTTCATACAGGCAGGGGCAAACGATTTTCAATTAAATCATGAAACATTACTTTATATTCCTCCAAATTGTATTCATACTTTTCATTCTATGACAAGTAATGAGTTTTTGATTTTGGAGATCCCGGATTTCATGTTGACTAGAAGGGAGCTTTTGGAAGAGGGAATTTTGTGCAAGTTTAATAACCATTGGAAAGGTATTCGGTTTCTGATCCAAAATGAAGTGGATCAAAAAAATGTAAATACTTCTGCATTGAAGGAGCTTTATCCATATATTTCTTATTATTTACTCCAAGATTGTTTGCCCAAATCTATTCAATACATTCATGATCATTACCATGAGAAACTAACCATTCGGAAATTAGCCTCTCTTGAACATTATCATCACTCCTATTATTCAGAGTGGTTTTACAAAAAAACTGGGAAAACTCCTTTTACATATATACAGGAGGTACGTTTGAATAAGGCGAAAGAGTTACTCCGTCATACAAATTTATCTATTTTACATATTGCTATACAGGTCGGCTTAGATTATCAATCATCCTTAACTCGTTTGTTCCAAAAATATGAGGGAATAACACCAACTCAATTTCGAAAACAACGTATTTCTGATAAATAATATCTATAAATCAGTAAAAATCATCTCCATTCTATCCATTACAATCAAGTCAAATGGATAAGGGGATGATTTTTTTATGTCAATGGATGCCATCGTTGTGATGATTTTTAGTATTGTTTTGCTTTGGGGTGGCTTAGGTTACTTTATTTTTAGATTTGTAAAAAATAGGAAATTTAAAAAATCCGATCTTTAATGTACTACTGGGATTTTTTTAGTTTGCCGTAAAAATCCTAAAAAGGAGAAAATCATGAAAACAGTCATAGGTATATTTTTTACAATGCTCTGGTCATCTGCGGCCATAGCAACGAAGATCGGGTTAAACTCGACTACACCATTATTGTTGGCAACCAGTCGCTTTATAATCGCCGGCGGCTTGTTATTCTTGTACATTTATTTTTTTCATGAGAGATATCCTTGGCCAAAATTAAATGAGTGGAGATCGCTCTTTCTTTTGGGCTTATTAAATACAACTATTTATTTAGGGGCAACGTTTTGGGCGTTGAACCATGTGTCAGCGGGATTGTTTAATTTATTTGTGACAACCAATCCGTTCTTAGTTGCTATTCTGTCTTGGATACTATTAAAGCGAAAAGTTTTATTCATGGAATGGATTGGGATGACTGTTGCAGCTTTTGGGTTGCTAATCGCGACATGGCCAACTATTACAGGTGGAGAAGTGCATGTATACGGATTGATTATTTTGGGCGTGGGGATGGCATCAATGGCCGTTGGAAGTGTTTATTTTAAAAAAGTTGATTTAAAATTACCCAGTATTGTGATCAATACTTGGCAAATGACGATTGGCGGTATTATATTAATTCCTATCACCTTTATCCTTGAAAAAGATTCTTACTTTATAAAGCTGGATCCGAACCTAGTGGGGTCATTAAGCTGGTTAGTGTTTGTTATTTCAATCGGAACCATGCTACTTTGGTTTTATTTGTTGAAACAGGATACAGTAAAGGCTAACAACTGGTTATTCTTGACACCTATTTTTGGATATGTATTTGCAAATGTTTTTTTAGATGAACCTGTTACTATTTTTGATAGTGTAGCTACTATTTTTGTTGTCATCGGATTATTACTTTCGGGAAATATTGCGATTCATCCTGTAATAAAGCTATTCAATCGATTTCGAAGCGTTAGTTATGAAACGGATACGTATGAAAAGGGGGATAGGCTTTAAATTTCAGTAGATTTTTTCAGCCTAATTGCAGTCGAACAAAACAATGTCCTCTTTGATTTTTTTCTCTACAGGTTCTATTGCTATTTCAGAATTGTTTCATAGCCTAATGATTCAATTTCAAGTCAGGCTTGAAAATAAATTCTAAACATAATAAAATATGAATAAATAACAATGAGATGGGGGTGGGTAAAGATGTTAAATCAAGCTGTTTTAGTGCACGGGTTTTGGACAGAGTTCTTATTTTTTAACCGTGCAAAATTTGCCGCTTCAATTGTTAACGGGATACGTATGCCCTTTTTTAGCAATTGAATAGCAAATCTAAAACGGTGAAAACATCTCTAACCCACAGTATGTAAGGATGGTTGAAGAGGAGATTTTCAAGCTCTTCTTTTTTAATTCTATAAAAATCCTTATTCAACGAGCCATGAGAGGTTGTGTTTTCTCATGGCTTTTTTGTGTGCTTTTTTATTCGAGGAGGAATATTTACATGATTATATGCAGTGTACATCAGGTCGGAAAAATGTATGGAGGTAACTCCATTTTTGAAAATATATCGTTTGAAATTCACGAAAAGGATCGGGTTGGCTTAGTTGGGAGAAATGGAAGTGGGAAAACAACTTTATTCCGGTTGTTAGCTGGTGAGGAAGTACCTGATTCCGGCCAAATCCATTGGAAAAAGGGTTCTGAGGTTGGTTATCTTGCACAAATTCCAGCATTTCCGAGTCAATCGACAACAAAGGATGTTTTGGAAACAGCTTTCTTAGATCTTTTACAAATACAAGAAAAAATGAAGAAGCTTGAGGTTAAGATGGGGAAGGAACCAAGCGGAGAAAGTCTGCAAAAATTAATTGATGATTATGGAAATCTTCAGGACCATTTTACATTAAAAGGCGGATATGAGATTGAGGCTAATATCGAAAAAATGGTTAATGGCCTAAACATACATGATCTACTTGATAAGGAATTCAACCAATTAAGTGGTGGTGAAAAAACAAAGGTTGGCTTAGCCCTTATTCTTCTAAAAGAACCAGACTTCTTATTATTGGATGAACCGACTAACCATTTAGATTTAATGGCATTGGAGTGGCTTGGCAGCTATTTGCATGAGTATAGTGGAACGGTTGTTGTTATTTCCCATGATCGTTATTTTCTTGATGAGGTTGTGACTGGAATATTGGATTTGGAGGATGGTGAAATTGAGTGCTATCCTACAAACTTTTCGGGGTTTGTGAAAGAAAAAGAGGAGCGGCTTCTAAGAGAATTCCATGCATATGAAGAACAGCAAAAGAAAATAAAGAAAATGAAGGAGGCTATCAAACGGCTAAGAGAGTGGGCGAACAGAGCCAATCCACCTAACGAAGGTCTTCATAAACGTGCAAGAAATATGGAAAGAGCATTAGAAAGATTGGAAAAACTGAATCGTCCCAAATTAAATCGGAAAAAAATGGACCTTGAGATGGATTCTTCTGACCGAAGTGGGAAAGATGTGTTGATGCTTACTGATGTTTCAAAATCTTTTGGAGAACAGCAGTTATTCGAACATGTTCATATGCATGTGATTTATCAAGAACGAGCTGCGATTGTCGGTGAGAATGGAACGGGTAAATCCACATTAATCAAACTGATTTTGGGGCAGCTCCATGCTGATGAAGGAAAAGTTAGGATCGGAAGTAACGTAAAAATAGGTTACTTATCTCAAAACATTTTTTCTGACATTAAGGATGAAACAGTCATTGAAGCATTTCGTAATGAGGTAAGGGTTACAGAAGGGGAAGCAAGACATATTTTGGCCAGGTTTTTATTTTATGGTTATATGGTTTTCCGTAAAGTTTCTCAGCTTAGTGGAGGGGAAAGAATGAGACTCCGCTTAGCTCAACTGATGTATCAAGACATTAACCTGCTCATTCTAGATGAGCCGACAAACCACTTAGACATTGAATCTCGGGAAGTCTTAGAAGAAGCACTTGAAAATTATAATGGAACGATTTTAGCTGTTTCACATGATCGGTATTTTCTAAATAAACTATTTGAGAAAATTTTTTGGATTGAATCAAAAGAAGTTCATTGTTTTGAGGGTAACTACAATTGGTCAAAGGAGAAAATGGCTTTTAAAAAAAGTAGGGCGGAGCATATAACAGTAGAAATTAAAAAGGAACCACCTGCCTTGGAGAAGCCAGTAGAACAAAAGAATATGAAGTATGAATACTTGGAAAAGGAATTAGAAACCGTGGAACAGAAGATTTCAGAGTTGGATAGGCGGTTAGCAGAAATTCAAGAATTAGAGCATTTACAACTACTATATGAAGAAAAGGAGGAGCTTGAGAGACAGTGGGAAGAACTTTATGAACAACTGGATCTGTAGTTCTGCTTTAACTTCATTCAGCATTCATCTCCCACTTCTATAAGTGGTGAGATGAATGCATATTGGTATTCCATTCTCTGTGGGTTTAAACCCCGGCTGAATAAAGTTAAAGCCTCCGGCGGATGCCACAGATTTTCAGAGGGAATTTATAGAGCGGAGCTCGATAAAATCTGGGCGCAAATACGCCAAGGCGGATTTGATTAAGAGAGTGCCGGTATGGGTTAATGGCGTTCTCTTATTAGGAAGTAATCAGCCTTCCATTACTTTCAACGGAAAATGTAACATTTTACATAGTTAGAAGTAACAATACACGAGTAGAGAAAACAAAAATGATTGATGAAATGGATGTAGCTAGTAGACATTTAAATGTTTGTATTCACTACATTCACAATTGCGGAAAGTGTTCAAAGTGTAAGCGAACCTTGCTAATACTGGATATTCTAGGTGTTATAGATAAATATAAGAATGTATTTAAACTGGAATATTTCTACTCTGTCAAAGATGCTTATATTAATAAAGTAATAGCAAAAAATGGCAGTAATGAACTTCTTAAAGAAATTTATGATGAAATGGTTAAAACAAAGTATCTTGATAAATGGAAAGAGTCCTAATCGCCTTGAACTAGAAATGAAAACCGAGCATCTGAGAATTTTCTTCGTATAAAGCACCAAAACCAATTATAATAAAGGATAATGAATTAGAGTACTTGTTTTGTCCACTCTAATTAAGAATCGACTATAAACAAAAACAGGTAATGCAGCATCGGCTCATTACCTGTTTCATAAAAGCTAGTTCATATTCTTTATTTCACACTTCAATTCTTTCAATAGTCGCTTTGCTACAATTAAATTATGAGACCTAGTATCCTCATCCCTAAAAAAAATATATTTTTCACCGGCGATTACAACTGCCTTTAGAAGGTCTATTTCATTGCAGCTTACTCGTGTTTCTTTAGAAACAGGAAGATCTGATCTTAAATCAAATAAAGCACTATTTCTAAATACCTTAAATAAAACTAAATCTTTTGGGGAGGATTGAATTTTCTTTATGGACCATTCTAGTCCATTTATGAACATTTGAGTCTCACTGTATTTTCCATCATCAACGTACTCGCGTACCATGGTTAATAAAGCTGTCCACATTAAATCTACATCATCCCAATCAATAAAAGTGGATACATCCATACCATTTATTTGGATGCAAACGACTCCATATAAATCAATCCCTTTATTTTTTGTTAACATACGATTCAAAGTTTCTTTAGCTCCGAATTCGTCTATATTTATAAAAAAATTTTTCGGGTTAGACAATTCTTCAAAATAAGTATCTAGGTCCTTTGTTCCAAGATACGTCTGTACATTAATCATTTAATCCACAACCTTATTTAAGAGATAGAATGTATTGATTCGGTAATTACTAACTACTAGTCTATATTTCTGACCATCTATTTTGACATTAAGTGTACTATATTACTGAACTGCTCCTTTATGAAGAAAGAGCGGAATTCTAGCTGCAGAATTGCGTACAAGGATCGAATATAAAAAAATTGAAATAGAGCCAAAATAGCTCTCCAGTAATTTTATTAGCGCGCCCTTTTGCGGAATATTGAATAGCAGAAAAACTGAAAAAATAATTTGACAATTTTTTCAGCTATTGCGCTTAATTGCTTATAGTTTAACTTCATTCAGCAGAAATCTCCCACTTCTATAAGTGGTGAGATGAATGCATATTGGTATTCCATTCAGTGTGGGTTTAAACCCTGGCTGAATAAAGTTAAAGCCTCCGGCGGATGCCACAGATTTTCAGAGGGAATTTATCGAGCGGAGCTCGATAAAATCTGGGCGCAAATACGCCAAGGCGCATTTGATATACATTTAAACACCATTTATCTTGAACCGTGATACACTATAACAAAAAAGGGGGAACACCAAAATGGAATTCACATTTGGAAACGGATCTATTGTTCTACCTCCATTACACATTACGGTTATCGGAATAATTGTTATTTACTTGTTAGTCAGGTGGAGCAAACAACTAGAGACCAGACGGTTTACAATTTTCTTTTATTTTTTGGTTAGCACTTACATTACACCTGTTTTTTCCCACAGCACAAACGAAGGTGTCTTTGAGTTATGGATTCCGTTAGGATTTATAGTAGTTTTTTTATACTTGTTTCGAAGCGAAAGCTACCATCCATCTAAAATGAAAGCAAGTCTTTTAGGATCTTGCATAGCAACATATCAGTTAATCCTTCAATATGTCGGATAATTTTAGTTGAACATAAATTAATTTCAGCGGCGCATCCTCTTTTAGATTAGCGCCCGTTAATACAATAAGGAAATAAACCGGATCGCAAAATCAAGCGGTTCTTTTTTATTTATTTGAAATCAACGATTAACCGATAGCTAATGTACAAGATACTTTTTGGAGTCGGAATATACTGAATATGACATTGGATGGTAAGGGGGTGAATCCATGAAACCTTGGTTCAACTCATCTTGTATTAGTAAACAGGAAGTTAGTTTAAGTAATTCTATGCGTTTAGTTTGGGAACAACACGTATACTGGACAAGACTGACTATCATAAGCCTGGCTTTTAATTTACCTGATGTAGACTTTACTACCGCACGTCTTCTCCGAAACGCTACAGATATGGGAAATTTACTAAAGCCGTTCTATGGAAATAGAATAGCCGCGAGGTTCAGCAACTTAATAAGGGAGCACCTATTAATTGCTGTGGAACTTGTCAAAGCTGCAAAAGCTGGCAATCAGAGGGCTGTAGCAGCTATAGAGAAAAGATGGTACGAAAATGGAGCAGAAATTGCCAAATTCCTAAATACAATAAATCCTTTTATTTCAAGAGAGGAATTCCAAGAAATGTTTTTCGAGCATCTGGCTCTTACTACACAGGAAGCAGTACTTATACTCCAAAAAGATTTTAAAGCAAGTATTGCTGTGTTTGATAAAATTGAGGCGGAAGCTTTACAAATGGCGGATACAATAACGCAGGGAATTGTAAGACAATTCCCCAACAAATTTCGCCCATAAAATCTTCTGACTGTACAATAAGTGATATTAGGCACTAATTTCAGTGCCTTTTTTAGTTTTTGTATAAATCACTTTGAACGAAACTGACCCATTACTTTAAGTATATTCTTTCCCAACCTCAATAAATTAATATACGTTTATTCCATTATAGGGCCCGTTTGTTAAAATAAGATATGAAAAAACTTAGGAGGATGTAGAATGAAGGTTAAAAGAATTGTTGCCAACGTTGAGACACAGAACATTTCTAAAGCAACGTACTTTTATGGAGAAATGCTCGGACTTGATCAGTTGATGGATATGGGATTTATTGCAACTTATGGCTCACATGAGAAAATGGACACTCAAATTAGCTTTCTTTCAGAGGGAGGCTCTGGGACACCAGTGCCCGATCTGTCAATTGAAGTTGATAATCTTGACAGTGCACTAACTCGCGTAAAAGAAGCAGAGATTCCAATTGAGTATGGGCCAGTTGAGGAGCCATGGGGAGTTCGACGCTTTTATGTAAGGGATCCATTCGGGAAGCTCGTCAATATTCTTACTCATCTATAGATGAATGAGATTACTATTGCGTTGAATACTTCTCCAATCGGGCGCATTTCCAGAGGATGGATCTGTGCTTTTTCTTTAGGTTCAGTGCCAGATTGTTACATAACAGATAATAAACAAAAAAGCAGATACTTATGACATTTTATATACTAAAGGGTAAATCCATACTAGTGAAAAGTAGGTGAAGAAATGCCTAAAGTCAAAATAAATAATGTTGAATTGTATTATGAAGTAAAAGGTTCTGGTGATGCAATTGTTTTTACACATGGTGCTTCATGGGATCATCGACAATGGGAACCACAGATTGATGAATTATCTAAACGATACAAAACCATTACCTGGGATGTACGTGGACATGGTCAATCTTCATTACCAAAAGGTAAAGTGGACTCTGAGGATTTCAGCTAATATAACCCAATTTGCAGGATCATGTATAACAAAGCATATACTTGGGGCGAATTTAGGACTTAATAATAATACGTGGGTAGATGCTAATTTTTTAAAAATAAAGCTTAGTTAGCGCACCGGGCTTTTTTTATTTTTTAAAAGCCCCTCAACTCTGTGAATGGCTATTTCAAATTCAACACTGGCAATTATTCTATGGGCTTTAAGGATAACGATAACAACCACAACATGCACTTGTTTATTCGTTTGATTTACATAATGGGCAGCACCTTTAATCTCTTCAAAAAATCCATCAATTCAGAGGTTAAAATTAACCGGCAAGTTAAATTTCATTGCAATATGTAATGTCTCGTTGATCTGCTCCCATTCTGCCCATCCGCTACGACTTTTTCGCTCGCTCTGAAACAACTTATCAAATGCGCCTCGGCGTATTTGCGCCCAGATTTTATCGAGCTCCGCTCAATAAATTTCCTCTGAAAATCTGTGGCATCCGCCGGAGGCTTTGACTTTATTCAGCCGGGGTTTGAACCCCCACTGAATAAAGCTTGTAGACGTTGATATATCGACGTTTTTAAAGGTTTTATGCAGATGTTTACGTTTAAAAAATTTATAGTTTGTAATAAGAATATTTAAAATAAAATTTATCGTTTACGAAGCAATTTTCTTTGATTAATGACAGTGAATGCTGAATCATACTGTACAGTGCAATCATGTATTTGCTATAATCAGAATAATGCGTTTATAAAACAATAGGCACTTGTTAACTTAGTCATAAGAAGGAGGAAGGGTTCATGCTCTTTAAGAAAAACTTCAAAAGTGAGTTAGTGAATGGTGTACAGATGGGAAATGGAACGCTATCATTTCAAAACATAAAATTAAATGTTCATTGCTTTTTCATTGATGGTGTTTTAATAGATACAGGGGCAAAGTCGTTGGAAAGGTACTTTAAACCATTTTTTCAGCAGATTGAGATTGATAAAGTAGTGATTACTCATTTTCATGAAGATCATACGGGGTGTGCTTCATATCTACAAAAGCTTCAGCTTCCGATTTTTATGGATGATATGATGATTGAATATTGCAGAAAAAAGGCAGCTTATCCTATTTATCGTCAATTGTTTTGGGGAAGACGTGGGCCATTCCAGGCAGAACCGATTTCTGAAACATTTTATTCTCGAAATGGAACATGGCGGGTAATCAAAACACCAGGACATGCTATCGATCATCTGGCTTTTTTAAATCATTCAACAGGGCAGCTGTTTACTGGAGACCTTTATTGTCAAGAAAAGACAAAGGTTATTCTTCGTGAAGAGGATGTCCCCATGATTATCGAATCGATTAAAAAAGTCATAACCTATGATTTTGATGAAGTATTTTGCAGCCACGCAGGTTATTTGAACAATGGGCGCTCAGCCTTAAAGCAAAAGCTAGAATATCTGTTGGAGCTACAAGGGAATATTTTAAAGCTATACGATGAAGGAAAAAGTCCAGAAGAGATTAATAACCTATTGTTTCCTAAAAAATATCCAATTACTCATTTTTCCTCTGGAGAATGGGACTCTATTCATATTATAAACTCTATCATTAATCAAAAATTAAACCTTACATCGCTCAAAAAATGAATGAATAATCACTCATTTTCTGTTGAGGAGATTCATGATTTACTTTGTACTTAGATCGATTCGTTTATAACAGCCCTTATTGGACCGTCAATCGTTTTGGTAAATAAAGCCGTGTAAACGACCTTAACTGATTGGAAGGGAATGGCACTTTCGGATGATCCCCCCATTGAGAGAGCTGCTTCCTAAGGGCACTTTTTTCAGCAAAAAGAGGTACCTATAACCATTGCTTCAAGAGGTTTGTTTGTCCTTGCTATAATATTACCCAATTGCATCGTCTCGCTAGCAATAAAGGCGCGACAATTCATATGCTTTTTGGAAACGAGAATCGAATATATTAGTTTTCAGTATCCTTTACTTTGGGAATCATTTAAATGACAATAGTGTCATTTAATAATTGACGATGAACAGGGTGTGATATAAAATAAAAATGACACATGTGTCATTTTTATTTTGAGAGGAGGCTACTATGCCTAAGGTAAGTAATGAATATGTAATAAGAAAGAAAAATGCTATTTTAGAAGCAGCATTAACGGTATGTAAAGTTAAGCCACTATATGAAATTACGATGAGAGATATTATTAAAGCTTCAGGGTTAAGTCAGGGAGGAATTTATCGCTATTTTTCAGACTTAGACGAAATACTTGTTGCAATCATTAATCAAGCTAACGATAATGCTGACTATAAGCAGGCTGTAGATGCAATCATTGAAAGTAGCAATTCTCCTAAAGAGACGATAGAAAATCTGTTTACTTTTCTCGGAGAGTACATTAAAGAAAACTTATCAACGGTTGGCAAAATTCAATTTGAGCTTACAATCTTATTTGCGAACAATCCAAAAAGACAAGAAAAAATTTTATCTAACATTGCTGAACAGGAAAGCGGACAATACTTGGTTGAGCGATTATTTAATGCAGTCCATGAAGGAATTACTTTGGGGTGTTTTCAGCCTAAAGTACCACTAGAAGATTTATTTACTTTTATGATGACGTCTATTGATGGAATTGTAAGAGATGTTGTTTTACAAAAGTGCTATGGGATGTTTCAAGATGAACAAGCACTTTTTGATGAGATTAGCCTAATGGATACTCTATGTAAGTCTGTATTATTATTGTTGGGATCCAAGTAAGGATGGAGGTAACAGGGTTGGGGAAAGAGGTAAGAAGGTTTCTATTCTATACATTTTCTTTATCATGGATACTATGGGGCGGCTTAGCGATATTAACACAATTCAATCTGCTCAAATTTGGAACAGCATTATCAATCATCTTGTTTATTCTGGGCGGTGTCGCACCTGCTATTTGTGAGATATGGCTAAAAAGGAAATATAGTTCTAAAGAAGAGTTTAAATCGTTTATTAAAAATATAAGAAATCCTAGACATCCATTCGTATGGTATTTACTTACTGTCGGACTTGCGTTTGCGGCTTGCTTTTTACCAACTCTTTGGGATGGAGCAACGGTTGCGAACCCTCTATATATGGCATTGATAAACTTTCCAATAATGATTATCGGAGGTGGTCTGGAGGAGATCGGCTGGCGCGGGTATTTACAGCCTATGTTGCAGAAGAAATTTTCGCCATTCACAAGTACGCTCATTGTGGGAGGTATTTGGGCAATCTGGCATTTGCCATTATGGTTTGTGATTGGTTCAAATCAAGTGACTATGAATTTTCTCTGGTTTACTCTAATGGCCCTAGCACTATCATTTTTAATGACGGTCATTTATTTATCCACTAAGAGTATTTTTTTATGTATTATTTTCCATGCACTGATTAATTCATTTTGGGTAGTATATATTCCAGATACAAATGTTCTGTCTGCTTTATTTACGCTTTTATTTGCACTGGTCATTTTTACAGTGTTTGAACTCTATCGAAAGAGGAATAACACTAAAGGGTCTACATCACGAATAAATGTCTTATCATCATATAACAAATAAGATTTTTACTCACTTAAGCTATAGATTATAAAATCCAGTAAAAATTAATAACGGAACAATCGAGCGCAATTCAGTGGTAAGAATTGTGCTCATTTTTTATGGATCCCACCTGTAAAGAAAACGTTGTCATTTAAGAAAAACAGTTTTTTATATCAAGGCTCTCATCATTTAACAGAAATTGGTATTGAACATCAATCTGAATTTTTTTATAGAATTTTGAACCGCCTCTCTGTTACCTGAAAATCAGCTTTGGAAGAAAACAAAGGCAATCCAGGAACACATTCATTATTGCAGAATCCCAAAATATTAAATACACTCTATTCATAATGATTCACAGAAAAGGTGATCTGGAAATGAAAATTTTACTTGTGGAAGATGATAAAACAATCGCATCCGGACTTGAGTATTCGCTGCAGCAAGATCATTTTTCAACAATATTATGCTATGATGCCAGTTCCGCTAAGAAGATATTAACAGAACAGCTTGAGCAAATTTCTTTATGTTTATTTGATTTGTCTTTGCCTGACGGCAGTGGCTATGATTTGTGTAGGATGGTAAAAGAAAAGAGTGATCTTCCGGTCATTTTTTTAACTGCCGTTGATGATGAAGTCAACGTGGTGATGGGACTCGATATGGGGGCGGACGACTATGTTACGAAGCCATTCCGTATTCGCGAGCTGCTCTCACGAATTAAATCCGTTTTACGTAGATATCATAAGCAGACTCAAACAAAAACAGTGATTGAAATTGAAAATATAAAAATAAATACCCTCGAAGGAAAGGTTTATAAAAATGGCGTTGAGGTTATTTTAACGGCGTTGGAATATCGTTTACTACTAATCTTTGCCAATCATATTGGACAAGTGCTTTCACGAAATCAGCTGCTTGAGCAAATTTGGGATGTAGCAGGGGACTTTGTAAATGATAATACATTAACAGTCTACATTAAACGGTTAAGAGAAAAATTAGAGGACCAGCCGCAAAATCCAACTATTGTTAAAACAGTACGTGGTGTCGGTTATAAGGTTGGCGATTAATATGTTACGGAATAAAGAGATTCAGATCTTATTATTCGTTATGTGTTCCATCAGCTTGGCTGCAATGATTGCGGCATTCTTCATTTCAACAGCTGCTTTTATTCTTATTTCTATCACTTCCATTTTACTGATTGGCTCCTGCTTTATCTTTACCCGTTGGAGATATCATGAAATTGAAAAGTTGTCCGCATATTTACGTCAAATTACTAGTGGCGATTATTCTTTGGATATACGAGACAATCATGAAGGGGAGCTTAGTATTTTAAAAAGCGATATTTATAAAGTTACGCTGAAGCTGTCTGAACAAAGCTCACTTCTAAAGAAAGATAAGGTTCAGCTGACGGATGCAATTTCCGATATATCTCACCAATTGAAAACCCCGTTAACCTCAATGATGGTGATGTCGGATTTATTAAGTAATGCCGACCTGCCTAAGAAAAAAAGGGTGGAATTTACACGCAATATCCGGATTCAGCTCGAGCGGTTAGAATGGCTTGTTTCTTCATTATTAAAACTATCAAAAATCGATGCGGGGACAGTTCAATTTAAAAAGGATAACATCATGGTTCATCAACTGATTCATGCAGCAATCCAATCTGTCCTGATCCCAACTGATATTAAAGAGCAGAACATATCAATTGACGGAGAAGAAGCCGTAACGCTCTTGGGGGATTTTAATTGGACAGTTGAAGCAATCATAAATATATTAAAGAACTGCGTAGAACATACCCAGGAAGGTGGAACTATTAGCATTTCTTTCACAAAAAACGCATTGTTTACGGAAGTCATCATTAGCGATAATGGTCAGGGTATCCCAAGAAATGATTTGCCATATATTTTTAAACGTTTTTATAAAGGAAAAAATGCAAGTGAAGATAGCGTGGGAATTGGACTTGCGATGGCTTATAGTATTATTAAAAGCCAAAACGGGGATATCAGTGTAATGAGTGAAAAAGGAAAGGGTACTCAATTCAGAATAAAGTTTTACACACAGGTGATTTAAAGCCGCCCAAATTTCTTTTAATGGGTGGCTTTTTTCAAAGTATAACTTGTGATGGAAAATGCTCTCTAAAAAAAGCTTTCTTTGTCCAGCTCCGGGCGCCATCGGCGCAAGGATTAAGCCAATCGCTTTTGAAAGAAAACTACACCTTTTTCAGCACTCGTCTTATGCTTGTCGCCTAAGGCTGTGCGCCTTCCGCTTTTCTTAACTACCTTTAACAAAGGCTAAGTGACTAAATTGTCATTTTCAAAGTCACTTGAATGTCACTTTAGATAGATAAACTATAATTAACAGCAAACATGGAGGTTTTACAATGGAAATTTTAAAAATAGAAAATCTGTCTAAAGTGTATGGAAAAAATGAGACAGCCGTTAAGGCATTGGACGATGTTTCTTTTTCCGTTAAAAAGGGAGAGTTTATTGCTATTATCGGCCCGTCTGGATCTGGTAAATCCACGCTTTTACATTTGCTTGGCGGTGTGGACCGGCCTTCAAGTGGAAAAGTATTTGTCGATAATACAGATATTTATAGCCTGAATGAAACTCAATTAGCCATTTTTCGAAGAAGACAAATCGGGTTAATCTATCAATTTTACAATCTGATTCCCGTTTTGACGGTGGAAGAAAATATTACTCTGCCGCTTTTGCTGGATCAGCATCAAGTTGATAAAAAACAGCTTGATGATATTGTGAAAAAGTTGAATTTAGAAAGCCGCTTAAATCATCTGCCAAATCAACTTTCGGGCGGGCAGCAGCAGCGGGTTTCGATTGGACGTGCCTTAATTAGCAATCCGGCAATTATGCTGGCGGATGAACCGACGGGAAATCTGGATAGTAAAAATAGTGCGGAAATTATCGACTTGTTGAAAATGTTTCATAAAACATATAATCAGACTCTCATTGTTATTACACATGATGAGCGGATTGCTCTCCAGGCAGACCGCCTCATAGAAATTGAAGACGGCAAGATAACTCGGGACGAGGTGATTCGTCCATGAACATTGTCAACAAACTGACAATCAGGCATTTGCGGAAAAATAAGCGTCGAACACTTGTCACGATCATTGGAGTTATCATTTCTGTGGCGATGCTTACAGCAGTTGCAACGATTGGCGTTTCCTTTATGGATTTAATGAAGAGGCAAGCCATCGCTGATGGAGGAGAATGGCATGTTCTTTATAATGACGTTAATCAAGACCAACTCCAGGCAATAAAGAAAGATGAGAATACGAAAAAAATAGTTCTGTCAAAAGAGCTAGGCTTCGCTTTATTAAAAGGAAGTAAAAATGAAGATAAGCCTTATCTATTTATCAAACAGTATAATCAAGCTGGATTTCAACAATTTCCCATAAAATTAAGTAGTGGCAGATTGCCAAAAACACCAAATGAAATTGTTATTTCAAACGAAATAAACGATAGTGCCCAGGTTGATTATAAGATTGGTGATGTTATAAAGCTCGATATTGGCAACAGAATTTCAAATGATCCGGATATTGATGGGCCTTTGGATCAATATTATTCTTTAGAAACAGATGAAAAAGGTGAAATCAATGAAGAACTGAAGGTTACATCAACAAAAGAGTTTACGATAGTCGGTACAATTAAACGACCAACATCGGAACCCATTTGGGGGCCCAGTTATACGGTCATTTCCTATCTTGATGAAGGTTTGTATGGCAAGGAAGAACCTGTAGATGCGATTGTTGTCTTAAAGAGAGTCACTAATTCTATATTTGATCATGCAGAAAATTTAGCCAAGAAAAATCACATAGATCATGTTGAAATGAACCATGATTTACTTCATTATTACGGTGCGGTAAAAAGTGAAGGCATGCGTACAACACTTTATTCATTGACGGCTATTATCATGGTCATTATTATTGTTGGATCAGTGTCATTAATTTATAACGCCTTCGCGATTTCTGTTTCGGAACGCTCCAGGCATTTGGGGATGCTTTCAAGTGTTGGGGCGACAAAAAAACAAAAGCGGAACTCGGTATTCTTTGAAGGCATTATGATCGGATTAATTAGTATTCCAATTGGAATTATTTCCGGTCTTGCCGGAATGTGGATTACATTTTTACTACTCAATTCCATTATTCAAGGGGCCTTGGAAATAACTGAAAGGTTAAAAGTGACCGTAACGCCAGGTTCTATGCTTTTAGCTGTCCTGGTTTCGATCATTACCATTTTTATATCTACTTATATTCCTGCCAGGAGAGCTTCACGTATTTCTGCTATTGACGCGATTCGTCAATCAACTGATGTGAAGCTAACGAGAAAAGCAGTAAAGACCTCCAAAATAGTTCGTAAATTATTTGGAATCGAAGCTGAAATTGGATTGAAAAATCTAAAAAGAAATAGGCGTAGATATCAAGCAACTGTTTTTTCACTCGTGATCAGTATAATGCTTTTCTTATCTGTCTCCTTTTTTACAGCCAATTTGAAAAAATCATTAGCGCTTTCTCAGGACGGACAAAACTATGACATCGAGATGGGGATAGAACAAGGGAGAGACGACCAGCTGGTCAACTCGATTTTATCAACTGATGAAATAACAAAATATACGATGATTTCGCAGGCACAATATGCTCAATCATGGATAGAAAAAGATGCGGTGTCTGATGTACTGCGTCAATACGAAGGCTTCAATAGTGAGCTTGTTAAAGGAAAATATCCTTATCAAGTGTGTCTTTATGCGCTTGATGATAAAAGCTTAAAAGCATATGCAAAGGAAGCAGGCGCAGATTACAATGAACTTCAAGCTGGTTTAAACGCAATCGTGATTGATAAAATTCGGTATGAAGATGAAGAAGCAGGAAAATATGTTGAAACAAAAGCTATTCGTACAAAGGTTGGAGAGAAGATTAAGTTATATTCCGATAATACAGAGGATGAAAAACAAAAGTATATGAATGAATTGACTGTTTCGGCATTAACAGATCAGCTTCCTTTGGGAGTTATTCCAGAAGGCCCCGGCAGTTTGGATATCGTAATATCTGAAACAGTTCTAGATCAATTGGGCATTTCGGCAGACGAAAATCGCCAGTTGTATATAAATAGCACGGATCCACTTAAGACCCAGCAACAAATAGAGGAAATGGAAGAAGTAAAACATTTCATTCATAATGTGTATCAAAGTCGCCAGCAGGATAAACAAATGGTGATGATCATGTCGGTCTTTACGTACGGATTTATCGTGTTGATTACGGCCATTTCGATTGCAAATATTTTAAATACCATTTCGACGAGCATTTCTTTAAGAAAACGCGAATTTGCTATGCTCAAATCGGTGGGAATGACGCCAAAAGGTTTTAATAAAATGATCAACTATGAAAGCATTTTTTATGGAATAAAAGCATTAATGTATGGACTTCCTTTAAGTGTCATATGTATGTTACTTATACATAAGGCCCTGATGAATTCGTTTAGTTACAGTTTCTCACTACCATGGATGAGTATTTTCTATGTGACTATAGCTGTTTTTATAATCGTCGGCATGTCCATGCTTTATTCGAGCGCGAAAGTAAAGAAGGAAAACATCATTGATGCTTTGAAACAAGAAAATATATAGTTGAGAAAATAGAAGTTGCTTAAAACTTTAGTTTTCCTGATTCAACGAATGACCAAAATTCCAATCAAATCGGAAATTCCAACATTTGATTGGGATTTTCCTTTTCAATCTTTACCCATCAGGTTCATCATGTGTTTGCTCCTGGTGACAAATACTATCGTTCCGCTTGTAGCCGTCAGGCCCAAAAAACATCCCTTTTACAGGTCGAAAAATTATTGTGTTCTTTGATCACTGATTAACTTATATTTATGTGGGTTTTGGATTATCGTTACTGCTTGAGTAGCAAGCAATGTTTTCATTGACCTTATCTATGGTTAAGATTATAATATATGGAATATTTAATGTAATTAAACTAAGGAGGGTTGTTAAAAGCTATGGGTGTAATTATTACTTTCCGTGCTTTGAACTGTTAATTTAATAAGTTCGAAGGCTCTGTTTTCGCTTACAGAGTAAACGGGATAAGTGTGCCCATTTTTAACAATCTTCATTAAAATATTTTTGTTAATGAGAGGAAAGACTGATTCTTCAATCTTTCCTTTTATATTGTTATGAGAACTTTTTTTAGCTTTTTGAAAGTCTATTTTGTGTTATTTAATTTTTCAAATATGCACAAATTCTTTTGTCTTATTGCAAAATAACTGATCCCGTTTACTGGAAGCCACAGACGCCTATGTCTGTGGCTTTTTTGCGTTCAGAGCCGAAAGTCCAAATTAAGAGAGGGTTGTTTGAATAATGACAAGAAGAAGGAGAAAGTTTCATAATAAAAAGTTTACCACTGGGAATCCTCCGAATTTTAGCGGGCAACATTTGATGCATAACAAAGCTTTGGTAAATGATATTGTAAACCTTGCTCACATTTCAGAAACTGATCTTGTATTAGATTTGGGAGCTGGAAAAGGGGCAATTACTAATGTTTTAAGTAATCGAGCAAGAAAGGTTCTCGCTGTTGAATACGATCAAAAGTTTATAAAGAAATTAAAACAGCTTGAAATGAAAAATACAGTGATAATCGAGCAAGATATATTAAAAATTTCGTTACCTCGAGAGCATTTTATAGTTGTTTCCAATATTCCATATGCCATCACAACGCCGATTATGAAAATGCTTCTTAATAATCCGTCAAGCGGTTTTCAAAGAGGCGTTATTGTAATGGAAAAAGGTGCAGCCAAAAGATTCACATCAAATTTTGTGAAAAATCCATATATCATCGCTTGGAAAATGTGGTTTGATATTCGGTATGTTAAAGGGATTTCAAGAAAGAATTTCTCTCCACCGCCAAGAGTTGATTCTGCAATGATTACAATAAATAGAAAAGCTAAACCGATTGTACCTATAAGCGATTGTTTAATCTTTTGGGGGTTAGCCGATTATGTTCTTAAAAACCCACAATTATCTATTGATTTAGCACTAAGAGGTGTATTTACACCACCTCAAATTAAGCATTTAAAAAGAAGTCTTCGAATAAATAATGAGGTTTCAGTTGCGACTTTATCGGAACAACAATGGGGACTAATATTTGAAACAATGGTGAAGCATGTTCCGAAATTCAGATGGCCAAAAATAAAAAAGTATAATTAAACCGTTTTTAATGTTTTATACAATATAAACATTAATGGGCTACTTCTTACTCCTAGAAAGCAAGAAAGGCACAGGTATAAATGATTTACCTAACCTTTTTACCTTTAAAGTGATGGACATGAAGGAGTCTGACGATGACTATCGTTTCTTGGTGGAGTCAACTACCCTACCCCCCTTGATATTTATGAAGTTGAATCAATCAACGAAGCCTGTGAACGTTTTTAAATATTTTGAAGACCTAATTAAGTCAATAAGAGTAAGAAGAGATATTTAATTTTTTCAATTCCCCCTTGGAGTTGAAGGAACTCTTGGGAACTAACTGGCTCTGAAAGAGTCTAGGGTACTGATTTTCCAGATGGAAGGAGGGGGCTTTTTACCCCTCTTTCCACACTATTATGTGATTCCCCGATTTATAATGATTAGGCAAACGAAGGTTAACACTAAATTTCTTTCGAAAAATACTAGAAAGCTACTCTTATCAATCAAGGTTAATATTAGCAAGTTTTTACCATTTCTTTTAAAATAGATAGAGTGATAGGGGGAGGAGAATTGGACATTTTTTTTCAACGATATATGGATTCCTGGCACTTTAATGGGTGGCTTCTTCACGATATTATTTTAGCTATTGTTGTTGGTGTTGGAATTTTATTGTTATTGTATCTTTTAGGTAAGCGTCGAAAAATAGGTATGTTTGTTATGGTTTTTATTTTATATGCTTTTATAAGTAATATTATAATGATTACTTTTGGTTTGGCTGGCCGGAGTTTTCCAATTAACTCCGTATCCTCCGTTTATACAGATCAATCAGAGAAAATTGCCGTTCAAATGATTAAAGGATCTGAAAATAATGGTACGGCTCACGGCATCACCCAGATTATTCCTCATTATCAGATGGTGGCAATTAATCTAAATTCGGGAGAAAAACAATGGACCAAATCGTCGGCGAATAGAACGACACTTATTGGTACTTTTATGGGGGGACTTCTCGTCCATCATTATGATGATGAAAACGGAAAACTATCACTTTTAGACATTCAAACCGGAAAAGAAAAGCTATCTAAAGAAGAATTTACAAAGAAACATAAACATTTAATAGATATTTTAGGCAATACTGCAAACAGATTAGCTATTTTGCATGATAAGTTGTATTTGGAGGGAATTGACGGGAAATATTATCAATATGACGGAAAGAAGTTAAGAGAAAACATCAAAGCAGAGGGGTATCTTTCTACATTTTTTTTCGTGGAAACCGCGATACCCAATTATTTTGCATCACATGATCAGCCTTTAGACTTTGAAGATTATGAAGAGATTTCGAAATATATGAATGATGTATTAATGGAACCTTCCATTCAGCCATTTGCAAATTTAGAGGCAAAGGTTTTAGATGTTGACTTGAAGTACAAAACAGCCATTGTTTCTTATCGAAAAACGAAGCAGCCAAATGCAGAACAAATATTATTATTTTATGATATGAAACAGCATCGTATTATTTGGGAAGAAAACATCGGCAAAGTTAATTCTGAACAACAAAATCCAGGAGTACGAGTTTTAAAGCACTACTTTGCGATTCAGGCAGGAGATGAGTTCGCTTTGTTAGACAAAAAGACAGGAAAAGAGATATTAAGGTATGAACTGCGTTGGAATCGCGCCGTTATGTGAAATTAAAGGATTGAAGTTTGTGTACAGTCAAGTGTATCAATATGTGATTTATAATTTTCCGTCGTGTCTGTCAGTGAGTAAACAGCAATCGACTATTGAAAAACGTTCATTTGAAAGATTGTTTTTGACAGTGATAGACATAATAGGTAATAATTAAGATTGTAAAATCAGCGCTTTTACAGTTTTCCGAACGAGAAAGCCCATGCAGGGCGCAGCCCGTTTTTAGACAGGGGATGAGAGTGAGGTCAGACAAGAGGTTGCTTTAGCCACCTTAATTGTCTGAAAATGTTCTACACTCGCTTCATAGACAAGCAAAAGTCTCTAAAACACACCGAAACTAGCTATAGGCTATGGTAGTAGCGTAGTCCTATCTGCTATATGCACTGGATAGGGAGGGGTAATGGGATACCCTAATCTTGCAGATTGTTCAAAACAGAAATGGACTGCGAACGCATAGTCATGCAAGAATCCCTCTGATGATAATCAGCTTGCCCATTCATGGGTGGGAGTCTCAAATCTACTGAATCTGTAGTTAAGTCCGGAGAAAAATTTTTTTGACAGTGAATTGGAGTCGTGAGAATTTTTTATGAAAAAAATAGCAAATATCACCATGATCGTACTCTTGCTTGGCGGTTGCCAGTGGAATCAATTTTTTGACGAAAGCAAGGAGCATCAAAAGCCGGACGACATTTCTGAAAAGAATCAAACGGAAGAAAATCAGCGCACAAATGATGTGAATAAAAAAGCGGACCCTGAATTAGCCCTAGAGGCCGCCTATTTCAATGAAATCATTGAGGTAGACGGCAGAAAAGAAATTGTGAACGCTAGTAATATTCTGGCCTTGGTCAATAAAACCTATGCGTTGCCGAGTGATTATGCCCCTGAGGATTTAATTCGGCCGAAGGTAGCTTTTTCCTTCGGTGATCAGGATATTGAAAAGAGTTATTTAAGAAAAGAAGCTGCGAGGGCATTGGAAAAAATGTTTGAAGCTGCCAAGAAAGATGGCATACAGTTATATGCTTCATCTGGGTATCGTTCCTATGACCGTCAAAAAGAGGTCTTCCAGGTTGAAACTGCAAGATCCGGGGAGAAAAAAGCAACTGAGGCAGTTGCTATTCCTGGAAGCAGTGAACACCAGACTGGGCTCGCCATGGATATTACAAGTGAATCTGTTCAATACTTTTTGGTTGAAGAGTTAGAACACAAGCCGGAAGGTAAGTGGTTAAGGGAAAATGCCCATCACTATGGATTTATTTTACGATATCTAAAAGGGAAGGAAGATATAACGGGATATCAGTATGAACCATGGCATTTCAGATATGTAGGAGTAAAAGCGGCGAAAATCATCTATGAACGCAATTGGACATTGGAAGAGTATTTTGAGCATGTATCAAAAATTTAAAAACTTTGCCTTCAACCAGGCAAAGTTTTTTTAGCTCGTATTCAAATAGCTGCGAAAACAGAAGTAAGGAAAAGGCTGAAGAGATTTGCTGCCACTGATCTGACAATTTTTAATCATCTTGAATGTATTAATGACTTATACACTCCATTATGCTTTTACTCGTTATATAAAACTGGTAGAATAAAGGGGTTGGATAAACCTACAGATGATTGAATATGTAAAGATGAGCTGAAGTGATGAAAGTGGTGAAATGGATGGAAGAAGATCAAAATAATAAAGAAGATATTCCACAGCATGGCGGATTTATCAAGATGAAGAAATTCAGGTTTGTCATGTTAATTTTTCTTATCGTATTTTTAACAGCGGGTGTAACCATTTTGGCCCTCTCATTTGGCGATGAAAAAGCAGTAAATGTTGGCATGCAGGAAAGATCCGAGTTTAATAAATTATATAACACGTACGATAAATTAAAGAAAAGCTACTTCCAGGATGTAAAGGAAGAAAAACTGATTGATGGTGCAATTGATGGAATGGTGAAAGCGCTGGATGATCCATATTCCGATTATATGACGAAAGAAGAAAGTAAGGTTTTTGAAGAAAGCATCACCTCCTCATTTGAAGGAATTGGTGCTGAGATTCAGGAGAAAAATGGCGCTATCGTTGTTGTTTCCCCCATCAAAGGGTCTCCTGCGGAAAAAGCAGGAATCAAACCAAATGATAAAGTGACCGAAGTTGATGGGAAAAGTGTCAGAGGCATGAGCGCCAACGAAGCAGTTCTGTTGATCAGAGGTGAGAAGGGCACGAAAGTGACTCTGACGATTGAGCGAAAAGAAGGTGAAGAACCGAAAAAGGTTACGATCAGACGCGACGAAATTCCGATCAATACTGTTTATCCTGAAATGCTGGATAACGGAGTAGCCAAAATTCAAATTACGAGTTTTTCCAGCCACACGGATAAAGATTTGAATGAAGCCTTAAAAGAGATGGAAGACAAGGGAATGAAGTCCTTGATTCTTGATTTGCGTAAAAATCCAGGAGGATTGCTGGATCAGGCAATTAACATTTCCAATCTGTTCGTTCCAAAAGGGGAAAAGTTATTTCAGGTAGCCTATAGGAACGGAAAAGTGGAAGAATACGTTGCAAAAGATGGTAAAAAAATTACCGTTCCGACAGTTGTGTTAGTTGATGAGGGCAGTGCCAGCGCCTCTGAAATTCTCGCTGCTGCTGTAAGTGAATCTGCGGGTATTCCACTTGTTGGAGAAAAAACCTTTGGTAAAGGGACTGTACAAACAACCGATGAATTCCAAGACGGTTCCAATATCAAATATACTATGGCAAAATGGCTGACTCCTGAAGGCAATTGGATTAACGAAAAAGGAATCCAACCAGATAAAAGAGTGGCAATGCCTAAATATGCTTCACTGTCTTACATCGATCCGGATCACAAATTGAAGGTTGATTCTGCTTCATCCGATGTGAAAACAGCCGAGCAAATATTGAAAGAGCTAGGGTATAATCCGGGCAAGGTGGACTCTTACTATGACGAAGACACTAAACAAGCTGTGATGGAGTTCCAACAAGATGAAAAGCTTGAAACAACCGGTGAATTGTCCGGCGATACAACGATCGCGCTTATGAATAAAATCCGCGAACACCTGTTGGAAAACGATCCGCAAGTGAAAGAAGCAGTTAAAATGTTGTCCAAAAAGAAAAAATAAATACGAAATCGTAAGCATCTGTTTGTTGGCGTATTGACAGAGCTGATGGCAGTAGCAAGAAGCAATTCCCTAGGAGGCTATTACGGAACTGCTATTTCAATCCTCGCAAGGATACAGGAAATGGTGAGAGTACCTAGCTTTCGATGGGGTCAAAGTTAGCTTTAGGAATTATGGCTGGACTTAGAGTTCAACTGTAGTTTCGCCTTCACTAGCATTTCGTATTTTGAACCAGAATATTGGGTGATGGAAAGATCTTAGCAGCTTTGCGATAAATAAGACTTCCCCATCAAAAAAGAACTCCTTGGATTTTTTACAGGGAGTTCTTTTTCTATGAGCAAGGTTGATGCAGAATTAATGAGGGTGGCTTGTTTCTTGTTCAAATCGATCATTGTTCACCATATTTCGCGAAAGTTCTTTCATCCTCAATTAAGCCACATGAACCACATTGTATCCTTCTTTCAGGGCCGTTATAATGTGCGTGAAATGGGCCTGCCTCCTCCATCGAGTCATACTTTTCTACAACTTCACCCGTATCAGGATTCAATTTTACTGCAGAAACTACTTGTTCAACGATATTGAAACGTGTTCGATTTGTTTTGCAGTTGGGACAGCGATATTTTGTGCTCATGATGACCTCCTTTTTATTAAGAATAACCAAGCATTACTGATTTTATTAAAAAGTTAATATTGCTTACATTACGCTTACAATTGAAATAACAACGTAATATATGTTACAAACTGTGCCTCTTTCAACAGTTGTCAACCGTGAATATATAGAAAGTTTTAACTCTCAATATAGGATTTTTCCAGCATTGGCAATGTAAGTTATTTCTCTTTCTCTTAAAATATCGCATGATATCAATCTTCATTTCTATGAACGGATGTAAGGAAAAATATGATTTGAAATTGGAATTTCCTCCCGCAAATATTACAAAAACCCTATGATACTATGAAAACAGAAAAAGACAGGGAGGAAAAAATGAAATGAAAAAATCAATTATTTCTACAGCAGCAGCGTTGGGAATTTTGGCCGCACCTATAGCGGGACAAGCCAGCGCAGCGCAGGCAGACAAAGTTCAACCTAATGTAAAGGTGTATTATTATCAAGCTGGAGATTTTCAAAACTTTAATGATTGGTGCAAGCAATTTGCATCTAAAAATCCTAATTGGAAAAATAATACTCATAACAATAAATATAAGCAGCCAGCTCAAAAGCCAGCACCTGAACAAGTTGAAAAACCAGCTGAAAAACCGGCACCTACAAACCCACAGGAGTCTCAAAAAGGGGAGCAAAAGCCGGCAGAACAGCAAAATAGCCAGTTAAGCGAATATGAACAAAAAGTAGTTGAATTGACAAATGCGGAAAGAGCTAAAAATGGACTTGCTCCACTTAAAGTCGATGCGGAATTAAGCAAAGTGGCTCGCGAAAAATCCAGAGATATGTCTGCAAACAACTATTTTGATCACAACAGCCCAACATACGGATCACCATTTGATATGATGAAAAAATTCGGTATCAGCTACCGTGCTGCAGGTGAGAACATTGCACAGGGACAGCGCACGCCTGAGGAAGTTGTTAACTCATGGATGAACAGCTCCGGCCACCGTGAAAACATCATGAGCAAAGATTTCACTCATATCGGTGTGGGGTATGTAGCTGAAGGAAATTACTGGACACAACAATTCATCGGAAAATAATATATGAGGGGCCGTCTAAGGAGCTCTTAAAATGAAGCAGGTGGAGAAAAATGATTGAATGTTTTCTCCACCTGCTTTTTTATTTTAATGGAAAAAAGGGTTGCAGATTGGAAGCTAAGGGGGATCAAGAAAATGGGTGAGAAGAAGAGTTCGGGATTTAAAAGAAATGCTTGTGATGGAAGGTTTAGTTTGAATGTCACTTTTTTGTTTCAACAATCTGAAATCGATGCACTTTGAATGAAACAATGGAATTATACAAGATCAATTAAGCTACACGTGATTTTGAAATGAAAGAAGTACATTTGTAAAATTTGTTACTCTTTCACTTCACTTAACTTCATTCAGCAGAAATCTCCCACTTCTATAAGTGGTGAGATGAATGCATATTGGTATTCCATTCAGTGGGGGTTCAAACCCCGGCTGAATAAAGTCAAAGCCTCCGGCGGATGCCACAGATTTTCAGAGGAAATTTATCGAGCGTAGCTCGATAAAATCTGGGCGCAAATACGCCAAGGCGCATTTGATTTTTTGATTGGTCTATATTTGCTGGAAATGCTCATGAAACATTAGTGAGACAGATCATATCACACCATTTTGGATTATTAATTACACAAATGGACAAGCAACAACCATCCACTCCCTTCATATGATAATTGGCATGTGAAAAAGGGGAGATGAATAAATGCACATTTATTCGAAGGGCTGGTATATTGCGAAATTAAAAGAAAGAGGCATCCGTTTTCATCCGGAAAAGAAAAAGAAGCTGGAATTATTTAAAATATATGTTGTGAGAAATCTATACAATGAATTGATAGAAGCGGAGGGAAAAAAGGAGGAATAATTAAAACAGCCGGAAACTGAGTTCCGGCTGTTTTCATTTGTTTTATTATTCGGTTAAGCTTCCATTGATTGTGTCTCTTCTTCAACTGTAGAATTGCGAATAAATGCCATCGTGTATAAATCCTTTGGTACTTCATAGAGGTCATACACATATCCGCCGCTGTTTAATTGATTATAAAGGTCACGTCTTGTTTCGGTGGCTAAAATGGTGTACGGAAGCTTTTCCGCTGCCTTTTTCGACCGAATGTTTTCTTTCCGGATACGCAAAAAAACTGTTTCAATATCATTCTCGAAAAATAATTCCTGAAAGAAGTTTTCCTTCGCTATATGATTATAGCCTTTTCCATGAAATGGTTTGCCAATCCATGTTCCCAAAAATCCGCTTTTTGAGTTGATATCAAAAAGACTAATGGTGCCAATCGGATTTTCCCACTCGTCAAGAATGGTCCTAGAGATCAATTCTCCACGTTCTTCTGCTTCAATTGTCTGCTTTGTCAAAAAGACAAACTCGTCGTACGAAAAAGCTTTCTGACGTACGTAAGGGAAGACATCGGGGTGCGTCATCAAATCAAACAAAATCCGGCATTCATGCCCATTTACTTCACGTTTCTTGAGCATCATCTGAATCCCTCCTGCACAGGGCAGGTCGGTGTTCGATCCTGCCCTCGAAATTTTTTAAACTTGCATAAAAAATTTCGGGGTGGGAATCGAACCCACTAAGACCAGTCAGAAACAGGACTGGTGGCGCACCATTTGCCTTCCCTCAATTATGAGATGTATTCTTTTTTTTTGAATATCTACCCATATAATACAAAAATTTATTTTGTTTGGAAATAGCTAAAATACATTTTTTTAAAATATTATTTTTTGTTTTTCGACATGCGTTTTGCTTTCACACAGAAGCCTTGGGAATCATGGCTCGAAGGGCAGTTATGAGAATGTCTGATTGCTGAAAAAGGAGCTTATTTTTTGTTTTTCCTGCCTGATCTTGTGCTCAAAGTTTTACATTAAGAATAACCGTATTCTTTGTGATAAATTTTTCCCGGATCGCTTTATGAAGTGGTGGTTTCGAAGTTTTGGGGAATGTAGTCTTTTTTGAACACGCGATCTATCAAATTATGGATAGGTCATTTTTTTCTTAGGATTTCTGCACAAAACCTTTGGAAACTGAAAACAGAACAAGAGGCTGAATAAATGATTGTTCTCACTGGAATGAGCGAAACCGCGATACAAAATCAAATCTACCTAGCGCTCATCACCTATTGTTTGCATGTACTCATCCAGTTAGAAACGAAAAGTAAGAAGACATCGGATTAACCCCCGAATTTTGGACATAAGCTCACTTATTCTCTGATTATCTTACTTTATTGCTTTTGCAATCTTCTTTTCGTGTTTTTCGGCAAAACGCCCAAGTAGCTTGACATGAGCCTCTGCGGGCATGATTCCGCTGCCAAGACACTAGCTTTATAAGACTCGGCTGCACCGAACGACGGTGCAGGAATATTTGAATTGCAACAGATTTTGGGGCATACAAGCATGGAAATGGTTAGAGTGTATGTCAATCTGTATAGTGATGATGTAATGGATAAACATAGAGCCTTTTCACCGCTGGTGAATCTTAAAGTCAGAATGTAGAATCACAAGCGTTATGGAATATTTTAAACATGTGCATTACTTCGACAATGTAATGCCATTTTCTTATTCTATGGTCAAATATGATAAAGAAGAAAATGGTAATACATGTTATCATTTTAATGAGAAGAGAATACTTAATAGCGGGTGGTATCCGATGGATTGGATAGAAATTAAGGATAGTAAAGATATTGAAAACCTTCTGGACAAATTTGGTGGATTTCATGATAGTTGTTTAAAGGAATTATTCATGTGGACTGAAAGTTATGTTGATGAAAATCTATCAATGGGTATGTCGACAGAACTTGATACTAATGTGCGAATCCTTTTTCAAAGGCAGTATCATGAACCATCTGCAATAGAAATATTATTTGAAGGCGTAACTCAATTTCACGTCGTTCCAAGTCCAATTAATTATGATTCAATCATTTATGAAGCAAAGTTGATTATGTACGAAGGTCTGTTTTATTGGACTGATGACAATGATTTTGAACCAGAAGATTATACTCTTGGTACTAATAGCTGGATTTCTGCCAAAAGTGTTAAGTGGCGTGAAGCTAGTTCGTGGATGGGAAAACAAAATAGGTACGGTGTAATTAAAGAAGGGTAAAGTATGCTTTATTCAATCTATGCATTACTTTAAAAATGGGTAATGCTGTTTTCTTGTTCAAGAAAAAGGTATTAGCGGGTGAAAGGGTTCAATATAGAGGTGAGTAGATGAAGTTTCATATTTTAAGTGAGGATACAAGAATAGAGATTGATGTATTGTATCGAAATTATCCAAACAGTTCTGATTATTGGGATGGTAATTGGGTTTCTTCAAAATTAAAAATTGAAATTCCAGGTTATACTGTTTCTTTCAATGCGGATTTAAGAACGGATGAGTTAAGCAACTTTATGAATGAACTGAAATTAATGAATAAAAAAATGAAGGGAAAAGCAACCCTTAGTAACTTGGATGGTTATTTACATATTGAAGGTGAAATGAACAAATTAGGTCAAATTTTTTGGACTGCTGAAACTTGTTATCCCGCTGGTTACGGTGCTGTTCTTAAATTTGAATTTGTTTCAGACCAATCATATTTAGAAAGGCTAATAAAGGAATTAAACGATATTTTAGTTGCTTTTCCTGTTTTAGGAAAGCCATAGATAATATACCATTAATAGAGTTTCAACAATTCGAGGAATAGTTGAAACTCTAGAGGTAAGGGATTGGAGATAATAGTAGATGAGGTATTTTGATTACTTAGAAATAAATAAAAATGAATTTGTCACACAATTAGAACGTATTCTTACTTTGTATAAAGTACAACCTGTCGGCAACGGGTACATAGACTGTATTTGAATAAGCTAGTGTGCCTTTTCATTAATCGGGCCATTTAATTGAATACGAGTAGGAAGATTAGGGGGGATTTTGTGAAGTTATTGTGGTCGATTCTCTTGGCTGCGTTTTTAGGTCTTTTGGTTTTCTTCGGTCCTATTGGAATCTATATCTTATGTGCAATTATTGCTGGAGTCATTTTCAGGTCATTTATTTTAATTACGGAGATCCATAAACAAGTAGTACCGCCAAATAGCAACGACAAGGCAAAAGAGGCGTATGAAAGGTATATAAAAGAGAAAGACGAAAAAGAAAAGAAAACCCTTGGATGACGATTTTAAGGTATCGGGCGCCATTCTGGAATAGAAAATTGACGTCCAATCTTCAAGAAAAGGGCCATTTAATTGCATAGGAGAGGTGTTTTTTGAGTAAAAAAGCGTTTCACATATATAATATTATTGCTTTGCTCTTATTGTTGTCGTTTAACTCTTTAGCTTTATTTGGGGCAGGAATGAGCGAAGGTGGAGTGCCTGCCGAGTTTTGGTTTGCAGTCTTGGCTTCATTGGTAATTTGGGGTATCTTTTATTTCATTCAATTTTCTCGTTCCGATAATAAGATTTGGAGAATTTCTTGGTTGCTCATTATGGTAATATTTTTATACTTTTGGGAAACAGGTCTTGGCGTCCAAGTTGGTCTAATGATTACATAACAATCGGGCACGATCATTGAGTACAGCTATGCCGGAATCGGGCCATTATATTGAATAACTTAATGTGGAAATTATGGAAATTTGATATGATTATTATTAAGTTAAAGGGCAGTTTAGCGTGGCCACCGACCAACTAAGTGATTGCTTACTCTCAATTATTGGAAGGAAAGTTTTATCCTTTCGCGAATTCATTATACATGCCGAAATTACGAAATTCGCAAAAAAATCGCGGTAGAGCATTGGAAAGAGCATTTTAATTTTCTATAACTCTATAGAGAGGTGATTACGCATGAATCAAAGACCGTCAGAAGAAGAATATGCCGGGGACATCGGAGAGTATATCCGGTTGGTGCCGGAAGGCAACATCATCGACATTCTGCTCGCCCAGGAAAAGCAAATGACCGAGATGCTGGCATCGTTGACCGAAAGCCATGGCGCGTATCGGTATGCGGAAGGAAAATGGACGCTGAAAGAAGTCGTGGGCCACATCGCAGACGGAGAACGCGTCATGACCTACCGCCTGCTCCGGTTCGCAAGAGGGGACCAGACGCCTCTGTCCGGTTTCGACCAGGAATTGTTCATGCCTCCTTTCGGAAGCTGGACAACCGCGCAATTGGCCGATGACTACCGGGCCGTACGGCAATCGACGATCACACTGCTGCGCGGGTTACCGGTGGAGGCGTGGTCCCGCAAAGGCACAGCCAACAACGCAAGCATTACGGCGCGCGCCCTCGCGTACGGCATCGCAGGACACGAGATCCATCACATGGGGGTCATCCGAAATCGGTATTTGAGTTAGTTATCCGGAAGATCGGGACGGAAGCTGCGCGGAAAACGTGGCTTCCGTTCTTTCTTTATGGCAGCCTTCCCGCCCCGTTCATAGACTGATATGAAGAGAGGACAAGACGGGTTGAAAAAAGCAGCAGCGATTGGTTGCAGACTGGATTTTGTCTAAAAATGAAAAGCAAATAATAATCTCAAACAAGAAAAAATCAAGGCCTTTTCGTTAAGCTAACGAAGAACGAGAGCTCAATACATCATACGAATGACAAACAAGGAATGGTGGTTATTCCGCAAAAGGGCGCTTTAATGGAGCAAGGTGTGTATTTAAAATAAAGTCACGATGTATATAAAAAAACACGATGTATATAAAAAAATGCGATGTTTTGAATAGAGTCGCGATATTTGAAAACAAATTACGATGCTTTGCCCCTGGTTATCTAAAGGGGTATTCGTATAGTGGAAGGAAGAGTATTTCTAAACCAAAAGGTGTATTAGGGATACCGTCAGGAAAATGCATTTACAACGATAAGTATTTTGATACGAGTCATATGAGACATTGTTAAGTCCTAATTCAAAAGTGATTTGATTATGTACCAATAGGCTTACCCTATGATACAAATTTTATAAAGAATGATATAACAGTGTTTTGGAACATTACCGTTGTAAATTGTCAAAATCCTGACGCTACCCCTATAAGAAAACTCAAGGATTTTTTGAGTTTTCTTACCTAAAGTAGTCATAACTTAGCTTCTTAAATCAGCTACAAATGAGGAATAATAAGAGTTTTCAGGGATTAAAGTAATTAAAGTCTGGATTAACTTATCTATTGAGAAAAGTACAGTTGTTCCTAGCCAACTACCAGGTAAGAATTCAGCTGGTAACATAGGGTCTGCTATTAATAGATCATCTCTTTTCTCCTTTAGTGTTAGAAAGTTTGTAAATACCTGTAAAGGATTTCGATTATTATCTTTAATTAAACTATTAAATTTTGTTTTATACTCATTTTCAAGCCATATTTGTATATTTTTGTAGTTAGTGTTGATTTCTTCTAAATTCCATAATGAACTAGCAGTGTTTGGACCTGCTCTACCTTCAGGAACTATCCCATTTAACAAGAACTCATTACTTGAAATAATGGTTATATAATCCTCAATTTCAAGTGAATCAACAAGGTTTAGCACCTTATTTATTATATCCCACGGGTAAACATAAACACTCTTATAAAGCATACCAAAGCCTAATTGTAGTAAACCTTTCCTAAAAGCATCTCTTTTCCTTCTTAATGTCTCTGGGATTTCCAAGAACACTAAGTACCATTTTCCGTCCCAATGTTTAGTGTAAAAGTTATCCTTTTTAGAATATAGACTATATGCGTCTAGACCACTTGGTGTAATTTTATAAATTCCTCGCTCTAATGACGTTATATAAGACATTCCTTTAAATTTAGATAAAATATTTCTTATTGATTGTGGAGTATAATTCATTTCCTCAAAAATATTAATGAGTTCTTTCCCTTCCATTTCAACCTTTTTAGATAATAAGTATAATAGCTGCTTTTCAACTGTCACCTATTTCACCTCTACATAGGATATAACGAATTAATCATGCTATTCAAGTGATCGATCTCTATAACTTAGATTAATTGACACATTATTGTAAGTGATATAATATAAAAAATGCCGAACGTTGTATTGTATATTATAAACATCGCAATAAGGCTATTCAATTTAGTTATAAATAGCTATTAATTTTAAGGACGTGATAAAAGTGAATAACCTACTACATGAAATTAATGAATTTGAAACATTTCAGCTGTTAAATGAAAACGGAGAAGTTGTACATAACGACTTGTTGCCTGAACTTAGTGATAAAGAGTTACAACTCCTAATGGAGCGAATGATTTATACTAGAACAATTGATCAAAGGTGTATTTCATTATCTAGACAAGGAAGATTAGGTTTTTATGCTCCAGTTGCTGGACAAGAAGCTAGTATGATTGGAACGCAGTTTGTACTAGAAAAAGAAGATTGGATATTACCAGGGTATCGAGATCTTCCGCAAATGTTGTTTCAAGGGGTTCCGTTATCCCAATTATTCCAATGGTCCAGGGGACATCATAAAGGGGGGCGAATGCCTGAAGGAGTTAACGTAACACCTCCTCAAATCATAATAGGCGCACAAATTGTTCAAGCTGCAGGAGTCGGACTTGGTTTAAAAAAGAGAGGGAAAAAGAATGTTGCAATTACTTACACTGGTGACGGTGGCTCGTCTCAAGGAGACTTTTATGAGGGGATAAACTTCGCAGGAGTTTTCAATGCTCAAACCATTTTTGTTGTTCAAAATAACCAATTTGCAATCTCAACACCATTTGAAAAACAAACAGCTGCAAAGTCGATTGCACATAAGTCTGTTGCTGCTGGAATTAAAGGCGTAAGGGTAGATGGAATGGATATTCTAGCTACTTATGTAGTTACTAAAGAAGCAAGAGAACGGGCGATTAATTCAAATGGTCCTACGTTAATTGAAACTGTAACCTATCGGTATGGTCCTCATTCAACATCAGGTGATGATCCAACACTCTACAGAAATGAACAACTTGAGAAAGAGTGGGCCCAAAAAGATCCTATAACAAGATTTAGATTGTTTTTAGAAAAACAAGATTTATGGACTGAGGAACAGGAGTTTCAAATTATAGAACAAGCAAAAAAAGATGTGAAAAATGCAATAAAACAAGCTGAATCTGAAAGCAAGACAAAAGTTTCCAATTTAATTGAGAACATGTATGAGGAACTACCTTTCAATTTAAGGGAGCAGTTAAATCAAGTAAAAGAAAAAGAAAATGGATAAACGATGTATCTCAATTCTTCTCTAATAAATATAAAAAATATGGAATAATGAATTGTAACTTCCGAAAATTATTCTTATGAACAAGAAAACTGTAGCTAGGGTTCCGCTTTATTTAGGTAGTGACCGAGGAGATATCTTTTATACAATGTAAAAAACACACCTCTAGATAAAAGGTCCGAGGGAAAGATTGGAATCTTTTCCCTTGGACCTATTTTTATTTGTTGGGGTAAGTATAATGAAAGAAAGATGAATTAAGAACCGGTTGTAGCTATCATTTTTTGATTAAGAAAATCAGACCTTATTACAGAATATATCTTATAAAGGATTACGATCACACTTTATTATAAAAAGGTTGGCTATTTAACATAAATAAGAATCTATTTTGAGCAATCTTTTTTTTAATGAAATCTTTTTATTTATCGTAAAGAATTGGTTTACAAGGTATTTTTGATTAAACTTTACTTCAAAGCTAGATAAGGATCATAAAAATTATCAAACTTTTTTATTAAAGGATGATTCAATTGAATTTAGAAAAAGCGTGTTTTGATCAATCTTTTTTCAAAACACGCTTTTTCTATTTGCTTTTATATCAAGGTTTTTTAAATAAAATTAATCAAACTTTATTCCAAGGTTACAATGAAACCGTTAGAAGACGCTCTTCAAATAGTACAAGGTGCAAAATATCGGACAACCATACACTCTGATCAGAGATGGCATTATTACCACAGGAAATGGGGCAAGACCCTTAAGGACCATAGAGTGTTCCAAAGCATGTCCCGCAAGGGAAACTGCATAGACAATTCGTCGATGGAAAATTTCTTGGCCTATTGAAGCAGGAGATGAATTATGGGGAAGAACTCTGCACGTATGAAGAGTTAAAAAAGAAAATCGAAACCTATATCAACTATTACAATACCAAACGTATCAAGCAAAAATTGGCTAGCATGAGTCCAGTTAACTACCGTCTTCACACCAGCCAATTGACTGCTTGATATAAAACTTTAACTTTTAGGGGGCACCACACAAGAATGCGTCTTTTTTAGTTGAGTAAGATTTTAGGAGCTGCCGTTTAAAGATTAGATTTTGTTAAATTGTGATTGAAGAAAAGAATATGTTCTTAAGCATACGGGGGCAAGAATTTAGATCGATAGGATAACACATTTTTCTACTTTGACTACGGTGGAGGATTAAACAAAACTGAAGGTTTATGACCAATTGTGATAACCTGTATCACATATAGTGTGCCAGGGCTTTCTGAACGGGAGCTAGAACGTCATCAATTGTGGTGAACAAATGGCCGCACGGTGCGTTGCAACCTATGCCCTGCAAACGCTGGTGAATAAAAAGAAATGATTGAAGTGATTGCCCTCGAGGATAAAAATAGCGCCCACTCCGTTTAATGGAATGGAACGCTGTTTTTATGTGCATTACTCAATGACAGGTCGAACTGGTGAATCTGGGTCTAATGTAAAATCATAGGCTTTCTCGTCATGATACATCGGATTGGCATAAATAGAGTCTTGATCATTATTTGTTGCGTTTTGATACGACGCAAACGAATCGTATTCATTCTTTTTCCAAACCCATAAGCCGTCTTGACCGGGTTCCTTATGGTAAATGTTATGATTCACTTTATTTCCGTCATTTTTCGTAAAATCATTTGCAATAAATATTCGCGAATCACTTGCTGTTATGATGTTTCTTTCTATTGAATTATTTTTTGTGTCGTACTGTAGGAGCAGCTGCCCGCCATACAGACCTTTAGTATCGTTGCGGAATAGAATATTATGAGCAATGACAGAATCGATCGTGCCTCCCCGCTCTTTGTCGTAACCGCCGATTGAAATACCCGTATAGGCGTTTTGATACACCTTGTTTCCGGTTATTTGAATATCCTCAGCATACTTTCCTTTATGCTCAGATGTTGCTTCTATACCGATATCGTTGTTATAAACGATGTTATTCTTAATTTCAATAGTTTTCCCCCCATCGACATATATGCCGCCCGCTGAGTAATCATTCCCATAAGCAGGATTTCCGTAAGTTGAGTTATGATAAACAGTATTGTTTTCTACGACGCCGTTTCGCACAAAATCATTTCGTTTGGCAGTACCTTCGTAACCGATAAGATCAATACCTATGTTGTTATTATCATGCACTACGTTTCCCGATATTGTGAAGCCGTCAATGTTTCCGTTTAGCACAACCGCTTCACTCGCTCCGAGGATCAATTTTTCAACGGTATTGTCTTCGATCTTAATTTCTTTCATGCTGCCCGTTCCATAGACTGCAATGCCGTGGGCATTGCCTTCATCCGCTGTTGTCTTTATATCGCGGACATGATTGTTTTTAAGGGTAATATGGCTGCTGGAGCCTGAAACATAAATACCCATGGCGGTGGCTTTTTCCGATGAAACAGAGAGATTCTTAATCGTTAAACCGCTGATTGTAATGTGTTTTTTATCATGAATACGAATGAGCGATGTTTCATCTTTTGAACCTCCGACAGGTTCTCCGTTAATAACGACTTTTTCATTCCGATAATTTCTAAAGGTGATGGGTTTTTCGGACGTACCGCTGTGCTTCACATCAAGTGTTTCTTTATACGTACCTTCCCGAATTAACACGGTTGTGCCTGCAACAGCCTCTTTTGCAGCACGCGATAGTGTACGAAATGGCTTTGTTTTCGTTCCTTCATTTTGATCGTTTCCATCTGGAGAAACATATAAGCAGTCGGCTTGTTCTTCTATATTCTTACTTGTCTTATTCCAATCTAAGGTGATGAGAACAGAGGCTAATAGCCCCACTGAAAAAATAAAATAAAATACTCTCAAATTCAGATATCCTTTCTATTAACAATGAATTGCCAGCACAATTATAGGTTATCACTTCTTGGACACCATCACAAAAATTTGAAAGGGTAAAAGTGATATCTGTAACTGATTAAGCAATAAAAGCTTACTGCTACACAAAAAGTCAATTCCGTACATTTAGCTTGAGTAACATATTATCAATCGAACCAGTCAGGAGAAGGAAAGTATGTTAAAAGAAAAGGCAGAATTCACTGAGTATCCCCTTGGAAAAGGAGTTCAAACATTTTCCAAGATGTCTTGGTATCGCATTGTATAATCCATTTAATTTGTAATTCCATTAAATACATTTCTACACTCGGACAAGGCTTTGTAGAGCATTAACACGGGCACTAAGAGAAGCATACTGTACCTCCAATCCAAGTCTAAAGCGCCTTTGAATCTTTCAAACAGCAATGGACGGCGTATCCAGGAGCTAATGTCGTATGGGTGAGAAACTTTAACCCTTTCGAGCAGCTCTTTGACTATGGCAGCGCCATTCGTAAAATCATGTATACGACAAACGCAGTGGAAAGCATCCATTCCAGCTTCAGGAAAGTGACCAAAAAAGGAGCATTCCCCAATGAGAATGCCCTGTTAAAAGTATTATATTTGCGGATTAAAGAACTGGAAACAAAATGGGAGGGTGGCCGTATCCAAAATTGGGCCATGGTCAGAAACCAACTACTCCTTCATGATGAGCTGAAAGATAGGGTTTTAAAATACCTTGAGTAAAGAGTACTTACACACTTTATTTGACAAACCCTTTTGATTAATCTTTTTTTCAAAACGGGTTCATTCTATTTAAAGTAAAATGGATATTAGCGAGTGTGTTTTATCAATCATTATTTTTAAGCAATACTACTCTAGCTTTAACTTTACTTTTCCATCGCCATTACACCAGTTCGAGACAACTGACATATTCCATAAGGTGTCAACTGTGCCACAATTTCATCAATCCTTTCTGTATCTCCAACAGCCTGAATAACCATTGTCTTTGAACCGATGTCTAACACAGTAGCGTGATTTCTTTCCACTAGATTAAAAATTTCTCCATACCGATTTGGCTCTACATTCATTTTTATAAGAGCTAATTCGCGAGTAACCGTTTTTTTCGGTCCGAGAAGTGTAGCTTCAAAGACTTCCATTAATTTTTGCAGTTGAAAGATGATCTGATCTGCTTGACTTTCATCACAAATGGTAATGATGGTGATTCGGGATAAACCAGTTTCTTCAGAGGGTCCGACTGTTATACTTTCCATATTATACCCACGCCTGGTAAAAAGACTTGTTATTCTTTGCATAACGCCCGGATGATCTTTAACTAATAATGAAATTGTTTTTTGATTTTCCATGATATTTATCCCTCCATCTTCATTTCGCTAAGAGTTGTTCCTTGTAAAACCATTGGTAAGACCACCTCTTCTTTAGGTACAACGAAATCAATTAAGACCGGACCCGGAGTCTCCAATGCTTCTTTCCACACGCACCGTGCTTCTTCTTTTGTTTTTGCCCGAAGTCCTTTTACTCCATATGCTTTTGCCAATTGAACAAAGTCTACACTTCCAGATAAGTCTATATGACTATAACGTTCTTCGTATACAAGTTCCTGCCATTGCCGTACCATGCCCAGCACTTGATTATTTATGATTACCACTTTTACCGGAATGTTATGAATCGCGCAAATGGCTAATTCCTGAGCACACATCTGCATGCCGCCATCCCCATTAATGGAAATAACTAAACGATTCGGATTTCCAATTTGTGCTCCAATGGCAGAAGGCAAACCAAACCCCATCGTACCCAGTCCTCCTGAAGTAATGATGGAGCACGGGTGATTGAATTTATAAAATTGAGCTGCCCACATTTGATGCTGCCCTACATCAGTAGTGATAATGGCTTCCCCGCCTGTTGTTTCGTTAATCATTTCAATCACATACTGTGGCTTTAGTACCTGATCATCATCTTGATATTTCAACGGAAACTTCTGTTTATTTTTCATGATTTGATTGATCCATTCATCCGATTGAGCAGGCTTAACTGTTCTGTTAGCTAATGCTAACACCGTCTTTATATCACCAATACAAGGAAATTCGGTTTTAATGTTTTTTCCAATTTCAGATCTGTCGATATCGATGTGGGCAATCTTTGCATTCGGCGCAAACCCATCCAATTTCATCGTTACCCGATCATCAAAGCGGGCACCAATACTTATTAACAAATCACTATTTTGTATTGCCGTATTCGCTGTATACGTTCCGTGCATACCTGGCATCCCCATCGATAACGGGTGTGCACTTGGGAATCCATCTAGTCCAAGAAGGGTAGTGGTAACAGGTATTTGTGTTTTATTGACAAATTCTAATAGTTCCTCATGTGCTCCAGAATGAACGACACCAGCACCAGCAATTATTACTGGACGTTTAGCATCTTCGATTGCTTTTAGCAAATTTTCTACCTGTCGCATATCAAGCTGCGGGTTAGGCTGATAGCCGCGGATTTCGATTTCCTCTGGGTATTTAAAGGTCGTTTTGTTAGATGAAACATCCTTTGGTATGTCAATCAACACAGGTCCTTTTCTGCCAGTGGATGCGATATAAAATGCCTCACGAATGATTCTTGGGAGGTCCTCAACATCCCGTACCTGATAACTGTGTTTGGTTATAGGCATAGTAATCCCAATAATATCGGCTTCCTGGAAAGCATCACTTCCAATTGCAGAAGTCGCAACATTGCCGGTGATAATAATCATTGGAACTGAGTCCATATAAGCTGTGGCAATTCCCGTCACGAGATTGGTTGCACCTGGACCCGATGTAGCAAGACATACACCAGGCTTGCCCGTTGCCCTTGCATAACCATCAGCTGCATGAATCGCCCCCTGCTCATGACGTGTTAAAACGTGATTAAAATCTTTGTTTCCATGCATTGCATCATAAATGTATAATACAGCTCCTCCAGGATAACCGAAGACACAATCTACTCCTTCTAATAGCAGCGAACGAAGTAAAATTTCAGAACCGTTTATGCAATCAGGCTGTAACAACTTTTCTCGATATTCTTCGTTTAATAAAATCATTTTGCTTTCAGTACTCATTAGTCATCATCCTCCAAAAGATTATGATTGAATTTATTTAAAAAACAAAAAACCTCATTCATCCAAATACACGCAGGAATTGCGTATATAGGGACGAAAGAGGTTGACTTCCGTGGTACCACCCTGATTTGTTATATGCCTCACAGCATATAACCTCAGAAGGTTTCAAACTTTTGAAACCAATGACACAATAACGGGTGCCTTCCGGTATTCCTTACTATTCATAAGTGTTGTTCAGGAACACAGCTCAGAGGTGACTGCGAAATCAGGGATTATGGCAAAGGTTCCAGCAAATCCTTTGCTCTCTGTACATAAGAGCCCGGTTTCTTGATCCTCTTCATTGCTTAATTCTTATCATTAAGAATATTAAATCGAAAGATATTAAATTAAAAAACCTCTTTCATCCCCATACGCGCAGGAATTGCGTATGTAGGGACGAAAGAGGTTAACTTCCGTGGTACCACCCTGATTTGTTATATGCCTCACAGCATATAACCTCGGAAGGTTTCAAACTTTTGAAACCAATGACACAATAACGGGTGCCTTCCGGTATTCCTTACTATTCATAAGTGTTGTTCAGGAACACAGCTCAGAGGCGACTGCGAAATCAGGATTATGGCAAAGGTTCCAGCAAATCCTTTGCTCTCTGTACATAAGAGCCTAATTTCTTAATCCTCATCATAGCTTAGAATCTCAATTGTTTTGAATCATATAATAGTTTTGTGAATATGTCAAGATTACGTATAACCAAAATATATCGGACTCATGCTGCGTATCCCTATTGGACAACCTGTTTACTTGAAGAGATCTATGGATATGGAGTTGTCATGTTTTTGCTTTTATATTTTAAAGCAAAGTATGTTTGATTGCCCAAAAGAAGAGGGAAAACACAGATTAACAGCAACGGTACCAGCATCATATTTTAGAGATTTTGTGGATAATCTGGATCCTCAAGAAATAGAGAAATTAGATCAAAAAGATAAGCCTGCTGTTATTTTTATACACGATTACAAGGAGTTTGAACAAAGAATTATCAATGCCCTTATGGCTTTGGGTCTAAATAGAGAAGAAATAATCATTACACGCGTTTCCTATATTGATTTTAATAAATACGGTGAATATGGTTGGTGGGATTTTGGACAGAGACCACCTATTGAATTAGCAAATTAAGCATAATCGGTTTGAAAATCAAAGTGAAGCGAGAATAATCATAAATTTGGATGATGAAAGAATTAAACAGATTTTGATAAAACCAATTGAAATTGGTTCACTAGAAGATATTGAAGGCAATAAATGTGTTACGCCGGGTTTATGGTTGCTTGTTCCAGACGATTGGAAGCGTTCTTAAAATATATTCAAACAGAGTTAAATAAACGGAAGAGTGCTTTAATTTTAAATGCATTTATAGTTGTAATAGTATTAGATATCATAAATAACTTTTTACTCCATTGGTCTTGGTTTAGTATCATTACCATTTGTTTATACATTGTATTTATAATACTTTTCATACGGGAAATCATGAAGAAAAAAACAATAATAGGTAACATTTAAATTGAATTAGAGTATCTTCCAAAATCGGGCCATTTTCTTGAATATCACAAAACAGTTTAAAAAGGGAAATTTCACAAAATAGAGAAATAGAATATTAAGTAAAAAAATATCGGAGGTCACTATGGAAACTGAAAGAATTAGTTTTATTAAGGTAAGCGATGACGAGTTGTATGTTAACCTTATAGGTAAATGGTGAACCAATCGTATTTCTAAGGTCTTGCTGCGTTATTTATAGCCCAGTCTTATGGAACTGATTTATCGCTGACAGAACAATTGACTCTACTTTTTATATTGATGATAACCTTCAAGGGAATGGCTGGCGTTCCGGGAACTCTTATTGTTGTGTTAATAGCCACATTGACTGCAGAGGGGCTTCCACTGGAAGGGAGCGTTTTCAATATTGGGGTCGACAGGCTATTGGATACGGCCCGCACCACCAATGAGAATGCATTAGCTGCTGTTGTCATGTCCATTTGGGAAAAACAGTTTGATTCTATCAAATCCGCACAGTATATTACATCATGTGATCTTCCATTAGGAACAGAAGGCTTTGACAGTCATGGCCATAGGTCCATGGATACAAATAAACTGGAAGTTTTGCAAAAGTAAGGAGGTGGATAAACTTGAACTATTCTTTAAGCTTGCTTGATGAATATCGCTCTTTATTCCCTATTCTGCAATCAAAAGTGCATCTGGCAGCTTGCTCACAGGGAGCCTTGTCTATTCATGTGAAACAAGCGACCGAGAAATACGTTCATTCTTTGATGATGGAAGGGACGAATTGGTCGGAGGCGATTCAAAATGTAGAAGAATCAAAAAGAAAGTTTGCACAATTAATAGGAGCTGAAATAGATGAAATAGCTGTCATGACATCCGTATCTGATGCCATTTCCGCCATAGCCACATCTTTATCTTACGATGAAGGAAAGAACCGAATTTTCACTACTGATATGGATTTTCCAACTGTTGGCCATATCTGGCTGGCTCAACGTCAGAATGGGGCAGAGATACACTTTCTGCCTACCAAGGAGGACACAATCTATCCGGAGCATTATGAACGTTATTTAGACGGCAATACTCTCCTTACATCGATCGCGGATGTCAGTTACTACAATGGATTCAAACAGGATATCGCTCAAATTTCTAAGATTGTACACGAGAAGGGTTCGCTATTGCTAATAGATGCATACCAATCTGCCGGGCATTATCCCCTTCATGTGAAGGAAATGAATATTGATATTCTGGTTACCGGAACAAGAAAATACTTGCTGGGAATTCCAGGGATTGCCTTCCTGTATGTGAAAAAAGAATTGGCTGAAACATTGACCCCCAGAATCACGGGATGGCTTGGTCAAGAGGCCTTAGCTTCACTTGATCTGCACAATTTGTGCTATGGAGCAGGTACACGGCGATTTGAAACCGGTACACCTTCATTTATAAGCGCGTATGCCGCTTCATCTGCTCTTGATTTATTTTTGGATATTGGTGTAGAGCGGATATCCGAGCATTGCCGTAAATTGGCTGACTTTACCGTTAGTTATGGAGTCGAAAAAGGCTTGCGACCTGCCGGCTCTCTCTCAAGCAAGCAAAGAGGAATCATGACGGCATTTTATATAGATAAAGCCCAGGAAGTGGAAAAATCTTTGCGAACAAAAGGGATCTTGGTCTCATCCAGAAAAGATGTGATTCGGATGGCCCCGCACTTTTACAATACAACGTCAGATATTGAACAAGCGATTAACGAAATATGCAAAATACAGTAAGGACTGGGTTTTGTTTGATAGATTTGCAAGTAAATGACTATTTGGAGGCGAATGAAACATGAGTAAAATGAAAATTAAAGGCATTATACCGCCTGTCGTCACCCCTTTTCATGAGAGTGGTGAAGTGGATTATCAGCGATTTGCACAGAATGTACAAAAATGGAATAAGGACAAGGTTTCGGGGTTTTTAGCCCTTGGCTCGAATAGTGAAACTATTTATTTAAACGAAGAGGAAAAATTGACCATTATTAAAGAAACGGTGCAAGCTGCCAAAAAGGATCTTCTCATCATGGCCGGTACGGGAATGGAATCTGCAAGGGAAACTATTGCTCTTACAAATAAGGCTGCGAAGCTCGGGGCTCATATGGCATTGATCTTAACACCGTTTTATTACAAGGGGGCAATGACTTCTGAGGCACTTATTCGATATTTTTCTGATGTCGCGAATCATAGCGATATCCCCATCTTAATTTATAACGTTCCAAAGTATACCCATATTAATGTATCGGCTGATATGCTGGAGGTTTTGAGCCATCATCCAAACATAATTGGAATGAAGGATAGCACCGGGGATATTCCACAGCTTGCCGCTTTTAAAAAGTTCCTACCCGCTGATTTTAATCTGATCGTAGGCACAGCATCGGCTCTCTTTCCTGCATTGACCCTTGGAGTGGAAGCAGCGATATTGGCTTTGGCAAACTGCAACCCAAGGGAATGCGTAAGGATACAAGAGGCCTATGAGGACGGGGATCTCATAGCCGCAAAGGAGATTTATCAATCATTGATCCCCCTGAATACGGCTGTTACCGGAACGTATGGGATCCCAGGTTTGAAATATGCATGTGACCTTATGGGTTACCAAGGAGGATTTGTAAGGAGCCCAATGATGCAAATTAATGAACAGGATAAAAAGAAAGTCAAGCATATTATTAATCAGACCATGGAAAATCTAGTAAGGGTGGATTCAGAATATACGAGGAAGTAATTGGTTGTTCGCTATCTTATATGGGATTGCTGTTTTAGAAGAAAAGATTACAAGACTTGACACGGAGCCTCTGCGGGCACGATGCTCCCGAAAAGGGCGGTAAATGTAGCTTTGAAATAAAGATTGATCAAAAATACTCTACAAGCCAGTATTTTACGATAAATAATAAGAATCCATTTTGTAAAAAGATGATATGCTCCCTGTCAAGTAGACAGTTGAAACAATAAAAGTGCTTTAAGCGGCTTGAGCCCTATATTCTAAGGGTTTGTCAAATAAAGTGTGTAAGTATACTTTACTCAAGGTATTTTAAAACTTTATCTTTCAGCTCCTCATGAAGGAGCAACTGGTTCCTGACCATGGCCCAGTTTTAGATATGCCCGCCATCCCATTTTGTTTTCCAGTTCTTTAATGCGTAAATACAATACTTTTAACAGGGCATTCTCATTAGGGAATGCTCCTTTTTTGGTCACTTTTCTAAAACTTGAAAGAATGCTTTCCACGGCGTTAGTCGTATACATGATTTTACGAATAGCGCTGCCATAGTCAAAGAGCTGCTCGACATGTTCAAAGTTTCTCTCCCATACGTCAATGGCTCCTGGATAGGCCGGCCATGATTGAAAACAAGATTTCAACTTCATATAAAAATGATATTCAGAAGTTTAAAATTTTCTGTGACGAAACTGGAAGAAAAGAAGATGAACAATCCTTTCTATATTATATGTATAATTCCATTGAAAACGAAAGGGTCAAAAAGACAACATGGGAAAAACGAGTAGTCGCCATAAGGAAATACCTTACAGTTACTCTGGGAATACATTTTGATGATTCCATTCGCAGCAAAATTGGGACCATGAGGACGATGTATCATGAGGGTGATAAAATGGATTTGATTCAAGTAAAAGGAAAGTCGCCAATCAACAAAGAAAAATTGCTGGCGAAAATTAGACAGTTGGACACAAGAGCCAGAGCCATCTGCCTAGTCAATCTGACGACAGCCAATCGTCCTAGTGAAATGGTTCTTCTTAAAGTTGGTCATTTTGATTTAGATGCAATATAAGTTGAAACCTGGTGATTATTTTGTAGGTGAAGTCAGCCAAATAGGAGAATATAAGAGCAGGGCAATATCTGAAACAGCCTATCGAAAGAATTTAAAAAAATGGACTGGTTATGCACCATACAATTTCCGAAAGACGCAAGTGTTGTCCATGCACGTAGCAGGAGCAGATTTATCAACCATTGCCAAACAAACAGGACATAAATCATTGGAGACAATTGATAAACACTATTTGGAAGTGTCCGATCCAACATTGGATAAATATTTATGACTAAAAGTGAAAATGTGAAAGAGAACATAGAAAAATTTTCCCTTAACTTATTCCCTCAAAAAAAGAAAACTGCATACATTGTAAGTAAATATTTTATTTAAATGCTTAAACTGTATAACCACCCATTGTTGTTTTAGTTCCACTTTTATAGGCGGCACTAGCACAATCTACAGTGAATATACTAATAAATAAAGCAACAGATAGAAATGACAATATTTTTTTCGAATTTTATGCACCCTTTCAGATTTTTAAAATTTTAATATAGGAAATGGAGGTTTTAAATTTGATAATAAATATAATAGTTCTTGTAATAGGAATAATATTTTTAGGACTGATAATTTTAGGTGTATATAATGTCGTGGTGAGAAAGAAAAGATATGATAATATGTATACACCATTTGATGATACAACCAGAGGAACTAAAAGAGAAAATGACGATTAGTATTAGTTATTTTTAATTATTAGATCGCATCATCCCTTAATCGATGAGATTGTAATATATATTTTCAAATGTATACTACCGTGACGATATAATCAAGTTAATACACAAAAGAGTATGAATATATAGATATATACATTGCGTGAGAACCAAGAGTAGCGAATGCCATTCTTGGTTCTTTTCTACGTAGGTAGGGAAATTGAAATACTGAATCGATGAAAAAATTTCATTTGATGTATATATAGAGACGACAGATACTAATCAAGACTATGAATTTTGGGGATTAACGATAAAACCAAAGCCTATAGGGGTAACGTTAGGAAAATGCGGATTTACAACGTTAAGCAATTCCCCCATTAAAAAACCCGATTTCTTCGTCTAATTCAAGAAGATCGGGTTATTATTTATTTCACTATCGAATCCGATAGTTGATTAATTCGTTTCTGAATTTGACCATCGTCTGTTTGGAAAAATCCCCACAGAAAAAGCGACGGCTCACGATGTTATCATGATACCGGCGCTTATTCGGTCGATTCCACATATACGTTCAAATGGAGTCTCTGTTATGAACCCCCGTTAATTGATGAAATGGAGCTGCTTTAACAACCGTTCCAAGAGCACCGCCGCTTCCGCCCGGGTGATGTCCACATTCGGCTCTAATCGATTCGCCGTCACCCCGTTGATGATCAAATGCGAAGCGAGCAGTTGCACATCTTTTTGTTCCCGGTCATATCGGCAAAGGTTTTCGGCTACACTTCCACCACGGCGTATAGACTGTTGTGCGGGACGTTCATGACCATGTCCTGCTTCCATCCCCTCGTTTGCCAGGTTGGGATGGCATAAAACTGAAGGTTTTCGTTACCGGATCGTAATGCACGCCGATGATGTTCTTGCCCATGAATCCGACCTTTGGCACGATCGCCCTCGCCATATACGTTCCGAAGAAATCGGTGTAATCCACGATGTATGAAACGGAGTAGGTGCTGGTTTCTAGCAGGAAGCACGTGTCAATTGCGACGAGCCGTTCGCTCTATGCCATCAGCGGTTACTTTATACAGTTGGCGCGGAAGGTCGTGTCCCATGCCGTCAACCAACATTAGCTCGGCGCCCGGGATGGCAGAAGCCGTGTCCTCGCCACACGCTGGGACGAACAGGGGATCGTCAACCCCATGAATGACAAGTACTGGTACTTTTATGGTCGCCAGCCGCGGACGACGGTCACCGGAGACAGCGATCGCTGCAATTTGTCGTCCGACACTGCCTGGATCGTAGGCTCGCTGGACTTCCTCCAGAATGAGCGCCCGATAAGCGTCCTCTTCAAACGGATAGCCGGTGCCGGCGATGCGTTTGGCAAAAGAGAGGCTGTGCGCCAAAAATCCTGCTTCATCCTCAAATGGGTTCGGCGCCGGTTTAGTAATCATCGCCATGACATCCGGGGCAGATTGCGGAAGGGCGGGATTACCGGAACTGGACATAATGGAGGTGAGCGATAAAACCCGTTCAGGGTACTTGCTGGCTGCAATCTGGGCGATCATTCCGCCCATCGACCTGCCAACGAAATGTGCCCGGTCAATTGAAAGGGCGTCGAGCAGTCCGATAGCGTCGTCGGACATGTCATCGAGAGTGTAGGGGATGCCCGGTCGTTGTCCCGACATGAGAGCAGTCGCCAGTGCGTCAAAATCCAGCGCCTGATGATGGCTAAAGTGCGTCGAGCAACCTGCGTCGCGATTGTCAAAACGGATCACCCGAAATCCCCGCGCTGCTAATATTCGACAAAATGGAACCGTCCATCGGATCATCTGGGTTCCAAGCCCGGCGATTAGGATAATAGCCTCGTCGTTTTCGTTACCGAAACTGTCATAGGCCAAATCGACGCCGTTGACTTTCAGGATGTTCATGGCTATGTTCTCCTCCAATTAAATCGGTATCGGAAGTTCTGCCATAGGCAGAAGGCGTGAATCTTCGATTGCTGCAGTCCGATGATGCTACTCTCAATACCTCGCTGCATGAACCTCATGCCAGCGCGTTGAGATGGTTCGATGTAACGAATGGTTTTAGCGTTTAAAATGTTCTGAGCACTCATTTTCTTCACTCCTTGACGTAATTTAAGTCAATAATAACAAAAGACATAAGTTATGTCAAAATTTTCGACGTAATTTATGTCTCGAGGTTATCCCGAAGCAAAAATAGTTATGAAGTGATGCCTGTTAGTCCCGAAAAAAAGACTGTAGAAAACAGCCCTTTAATCAACTCTCGATTCTATTAGTCATTTCGTTTCCCCTTTATCAGTTGCTCCATTTCTGTCAAGAATAGATCGATTCCTCGGTCTATTTCTTCATCATCATGATGGAGTATCGAAGCCAATCTTCCGATACGAATTTGTTTCGCTTTTTCCTTTTGAAGCTTCTGGATATGTTCTAGATAAGGCTCTGTCTCCTCAACACCTTCATTTATTTTTTTCTTAGTGAGCAGCATTTGGATATCAATCATATTAATTGGGTCGAGATTTTTTGTGAAATTATTCTCATCCACTAGATACGATTCATCGATATCAAAATAGTCACTAAGTGTTTTTAATCTTTCTTGCGGAATCGGTCTGCGTTTCTTAATCCAATCCGAAAATTGTTGAGGAGTAATATTTAACTCTCTACCGATCGCTGAATAAGACCGTTCATTGACCAACACGAGGTATTCTAATGTGGTTTTAGCATTTAAAATGGTCTGAACACTCATTTTTTCACTCCTTGACGTAATTTAAGTCAATAATAACAAAAGACATAAACTACGTCAATTTTTTGACGTAATTCATGTCCTCAAGTTCTCCCGAACCATTTGCTATCACTACATACAAACTTAATCGTTTTCACCATTTTTCCAATGCTTAAATGTAGCTTGCAAGTCGATTCTCCTCGGGATATTTCCCTTGAGGCCTCGTAAACCTCACTTGTAGTTCCCAGACCTGTTTCTAAAGCGGTTGAATCAGCTTGGCATAAGTATTTTTCTTGATGCCCCTAGAAAAAATATCCAGAGAATTGCGTTTTCGTGATTTGGGATAATAATTTCTGAGTCCATTAAAATGCTAAAAACTACAGCTTCACATTCTTAAATTAATGTTTTGTTAATGTTCTATTCCTTTTCTGTTCATTATCACCTGGTATTGTTGTTTTTGAGGTGAGGAAATGGAGAAAATGATTGTCAAAACAAAAAACTTATCAAAGAAATACAAACATTCTACTGTTGTAGATAACATCTCTTTAGAAGTAATGAAAGGGGAAATTTACGGTTTTTTAGGACCAAATGGAGCCGGGAAAACGACAACAATTCGAATGCTTTTAGGATTAATTAAATCATCCAATGGGGAAATTCGAATAAATGGTAAATCAGTTACCAAAAATAGAATTGAAGTGTTAAAAAATGTCGGCTCTCTAGTAGAATCTCCATCGTATTATGGAAATTTAACTGCCTTTGAAAATCTGAAGGTGATTGCGAGAATTAGAGAAATTCCTGACGTAAGAATAAACGAAGTGCTCCAAATCGTAGGACTAAACACGACAAAAAATAAGCTTGCAAAAAATTTTTCTCTCGGAATGAAACAAAGATTAGGTATCGGTGCAGCTATTTTAGGGAATCCTGAACTACTAATTTTGGATGAACCAACAAATGGTCTTGATCCAGCTGGCATTGAAGAAATAAGAGAACTAATTAAATCTTTCCCAAAAAAATTCGGAATGACAGTCATAATATCAAGTCATTTACTGAGTGAAATTGATCAAATGGCTACACATGTCGGGATCATCAATAAAGGAAGATTAATATTCCAAGGGGAAATGAGTAGTTTAAGAAATCTTAATCAGTCATGTATTCACTTTTATGTAGAAGAAATCAGGAAAACTCAACAATTATTAACTAATAGAAATATAAAGTTTAATGATCATAGTAATGGCTTTACGATGAGTAAACTCGGATGCAAAGAAGTTGCGGCTATTAATAAATTATTAGTGGAAAATGAGATAAGTGTGTACAGAATTGAAGAGCATAAAGAGTCTTTAGAAAAGATTTTTTTGAATTTAATTAGGAAGGATGAAGAGAAAAATGTGGACATTGGTTCAAACAGATTTTAAAAAAATGAATAAGTATGTATTTCTTCTTCCTTTCGTTTCATGTGCATTTGTATTGCTATTTGCAAGTTTGTCCATAAAATACAATCCTGTTGATGAATTCCCATGGGAAAGTTATTTATTACAAATGAGCACGACATGCTCCATCTTTTTACCAATATCTATGACTATGATATGTAGCCATATTGCCAACTCTGAGCATAGATATAATATGTGGAAACAAACTTTTACATTCCCATTAAGAAAGAGCGGAATTTATTTTGCAAAATTAATTGAATGCATAATTGCTGAAATTGCTTTTTTTGTTAGTTTGATGATAGGATTCATTTTTATAGGGTTTATATTTTTAGAAACAGATGTTAGTCTGATAAACCTAATCTTAAAAGTATTTGTCTCACTTTTTATAGCTTATATTCCTATAATCGCTTTTCAACTATGGCTCTCGCTTATCATAAAGAATCAAGCATTTCCAATAAGTATAGGGATTCTGTTAGCGATTTTTAGTTATACGTTTTATGTTTTTCCATTCGATATAGGAAGACTTTTACCTTGGACTTTTCCGTCATCAGTTTTACCAATACAGTTAGTCATTGATGAAGCTCAAAATATGAGCATAATACAAACCACAAATCCAGCTATGTACGTAGGATTAAGTCTAATTGTTGGTGCTCTAATAATATTCATAAGCATGTTACATTTTACAAAACGGGATATAATGTGAGGGGGTACTTCAATATGGATTTTTTTCAAATAGAATTAATGAAATTAAAAAGACAAAAAATATGGATCTTAGTATTAATCGGACCTGTCGTCGGTACCTTCTTAGGTTCTTTTAATTATACATCATCTTTAGATATTCTATCTAAAAGTGGTACGAATGAATGGTATCAATTATGGACCCAAGTAACATTCTTTTACGGTTTATTTTTACTTCCCATCTTATCAGGTATATATGCAATATTTTTGTGTAGAACAGATCATCTAACAGGAGGATGGAAACAGTTGTTTTCTATGCCTGTGAAAAGGGAAAAAATATTCGTTTCAAAACTAGTTCTATTAGTTTTATTGTTGCTATTCACGCAAATAACCCAATGTCTTCTTTTTGTAATCGTTGGGAAATTACTCGGCCTGCAAGACGAAATGAATCTTGTCTTCTTTTTTAAAGCTGTTATTAATGGATGGATTGCCATTTTTCCTATTGCAACTTTTCAATTGATTCTAGCTATAAAAACTAAAAGTTTTATGTTGTCTTTATCTTTAAATGTCTTATTCACTTTTCTTTCTTTAGTTATGATGGTAGTGAACCTTGAACAATATTATCCTTGGGCTTTACCTTCAATTGCAATGGCATCACCAACGGAAACGGGACTCACACATTCATTGAGTTATTTTTATGCACTTGTTTTTACTCTTTCTCTTATACTGTATATATGGGGAAACAGAACTATAAACAAAAGCGAAAAAATTCTGTGAAATTGATAATAGCCATCACTAGATAGGAGAATGTATATGAGTGAGAATATATTACTTGTAGATGACGAAAAAGGCATTATTGATATGCTGAAAATAGCTCTTTCAAAAAATGGTTACTCTCATTTATACACGGCTTTTTCAGGTGAAGAGGCTTTAACAATAGTAGAAAAACATTCAATCGATCTAATTATTTTGGATATTATGTTACCGGATATGGATGGTTTTGAAATCTGTAAAAGAATTCGTTCTAAATTACAAATCCCGATCCTCTTCTTATCAGCAAAAACGACCGATTTCGATGTAATATCGGGACTTACGTTAGGCGGTGACGATTATATTAAAAAACCATTTAATCCAATGGAGCTGATTGCAAGAATAAAGGCTATCACGAGGCGACAAAAGCTTGAAAAAATTCAAAAGACCCAAACATCTATTTATGAAATCGGGGAAATAAAGGTTGATATGAAAAAGGCAATTGTTCTTATCGATGGTCATTCTGTTGAAATGCCATCAAAGGAATATGAGTTGTTATGTTTCTTTTTGAAACATCCAAATCAAATTTTTAGTATAGCGCATCTTTATGAGGCAGTGTGGGGAGAAAAGGGAATCGGTTATGAAAATACTGTAGTCGTTCATATTAGAAGACTTAGGAAAAAAATAGAAGTAAATCCCAGCTCACCTGAAAAATTAATTAATATTAGGGGGTTGGGGTATAAGTTTGTTTCCCAAGGGTGAATGATATCATGAAAAAGAAACTATTCTTGCATTTTTTAGGTGTGTTTTTTCTCGTAATCATTGTCTCTTTTTTTACAGTGTTCACAACATCGATTCTGTTTTACACATTTTCAACGATTATTGCAGAGAAAGTTCTTGATACTGAAATAGGTTCAAATGTTATTTGGGCAGTGGTTACGGCTTTCATCCCAATCATAATCTCTATTATTTTATTTGGTCTATTTTATGTAAAAAAAATATCTGAGCCATTTTTTTACTTTAGTACATGGTTGCATCAATTAGCAAAAGGAGATCATACTGTACCCATTCCACATAATAATAGAAATAAAAAAATGATTCTTTTCCCTCTTTTTAATGAGATTTACTCAAATCTTAAATCACTAACTTATAAATTAGAAGAAAATAAAGTAGAGCGGGAAACTCTTGATAGGAGACGAAGTGAGTGGACAGCAGGCATAACGCATGATTTAAAAACGCCTCTATCTTATATCCAAGGATATACAAATATGATCATTGAGCAACCTGAACAATATAATAAAGAAGAAATTTTAGACTCCATGAAAATTATGCACGAAAAATCAGTTCATATTAAGGAACTAATTGATGAATTACATTTGACCTTGCAACTCGATCAAAGAAAATATTCAATCAATAAAACAAAATCAAACATCATTCCCGTCATAGAATTGATTGTTCTTGAATTTCAGCAATTACCGGACATTTCTCACCATGAGATTATATTCGAATCCAATGTAACAAACTATGAATGCTCTTTTGAGCCTAGAGCTATGAAAAGAATTATCTCTAATCTCATTATGAATGCTATCATACACAATCCTGAAAAGACAAAGGTTGTTATCTCATGTTTTTATAATGAACTAAAAAATGAGTTCTTTATTAAGATTAAAGATGACGGTAAAGGAATGAATGAGGAAGAGCAAAAAAATATGTTTAACCGATACTATCGAGGAACGACAACAGAAAATACTTCGGGAACAGGTTTAGGCTTAGCAATAACTAAGCAATTAGTAGAATTACACGAAGCGGAGCTGCTAGTGGAGAGCGAGGTGGGTAAAGGTACGGAAATAAGTATTTTTTTCTGAAATTAGACGAGAGGACACCAAGTTAAACCAAAATTAGGATCAATGGATAAATAGTGTCCGCAGAACCCTTGATGTCGGTTGTAGGCCAGTGGCAGTGAAGAGGTCACGAAGGATGGCAATTTCTAAATTTTTTTAACCCAACAACTTTTTTAATTGGTCATTCTCTTGTGAAAGTTTTTTTGTTTCGATGGGGCTTGTTCCAACGGTGGATATGATATCATCATATTTACCTTTTTTGTATTCTTTGACCCATCTATTCACCATGTTAGAGCTAAGTTCATATCGGTGTGCAACTAAAGCTGCATTTCCCGTTTCAATGGCTTCTTTACATACTTGAACTTTAAATTCTTGGGGATGTTTAGTACGTTTCATGATGTCAGCTCCTTTGATATGTTTAGTATAAAATATTTTATTTAGAGCTGTCCAAATTCATTTTGGGGCTTAAGAGAAAGAAGGAAAGACATAACTTAGGTTTATATCAAATCTAGGTGGTGAAATTATTGAAGAAAACAAAGAAGAATATTAATAGAGCCATCAATTAAAACTAGATGGTCGTAGGGCTTTGTTCCACTATAATCATGGAAAAATTAAGGTTTACACTCGCCATGGTAACGAGGTCACTTATAAATACCTAGAGTTACAATATATATTATACAAATACCTGTTTCCAATTGTATCTTGGACGGTGAGATGATCTGTTTTGCCCCTGAAAATAAGTATTGCTTTGACAGTCTGATGACTCGTTTTAGAGCGATAAGATTACAGTGTTAAGAGACTTGCTTTCTATTCATTTTTCAGCTTTTGACATGTTGTTTCTTAACGACCAACCTTTGATTAATAAATCTCTGATTGATCGCTTTGAAAGACTTGACTCTGTAGTAGTAAACATACCTTACATTTTCTTATGCCCTACATACCCAGATGGGCAAGACCTTTTTGAAAAAGTAAGATCACTTGGCCTCGAAGGTATTGTTTCAAAAAAATAGATAAACTTTATACTTTGGATAGCAGATCAACTGGTGTTTTTTTAAGATCAAAAACTATCAATACGCAATTGTCAATTTGAGCACTGGGTCTCCGGCCTGCCTAGTTATATCAAGGCTTATTTACCAATTTCACTCTGCGAAAGTTGAGACAGTTAAGGGCAAGACGTATTTAAAGTAGCCCATACAATCAAAATGAAGGACGAATAACTAAAAGAACGTGTACTTGAAAAGTTTGAAATCGAACGAGAGTATTGGCGACGGAAGGATATTGATTGGGGTATTGTTACAGATGAGGATATTCCTAAAATAATGGCACGCATGGCATTATAAATAGATTAAGACGCTCATTAATTGTATACTAAATTTTTACTGTTTCACAGACAACATAAAGACTGTAAATAAATTTAGGGGTGTTATCATTAAACAATCTTTCAAATGGATGAATCGCAGGAGTCAAAGGAAATCATTCAGATGGGATAAATTTCAATTATTCTTAAATGAGTTTTTAATTTCAAAGAGTTTGGAGGAGTTTAATTGTCTAGGTTTTTAATACCCGTTGCAATATTTTTTTGCTTTATCTTTTTGGTTGGATGCCAAGAAAAAAAGGGAAATACTGATGAAGTAAAAGATCAAGAGGTTACGAAGGTAGACGTTGAAGTAGAAAAAGAACCAGATGAAGAAACAGCAACGGGGACAGAGGAAAGCCCGTTTAATCTAAATGCTCCAGAAATACCTAGTACTCTTGAGGAAGTTGTTTCCTATCCAGTTGGATTGTATGCCTCAAAGGACACCCAGGTAAAAGATGAAGCGGTTCAACAAGCGTTAGATGCAATCCCTCCTATTTCTAAAACGGCAAGTGATAAGGAATTGTCGAATTTATTGGCATATGTATACTCTCTTTTCAAGATGGATTATGATGATCCAAAAGTAATCATTGATTCATTAAGTATTGCTACAACACCTGATTCAGAGGAAATCTCAAAAGAAGAACAATCGGAAACATTTAATGTAGAAATTATTCTTGATGCTAGTGGTAGTATGAGGGAAATGATAGGTTCCAAGTCCATGATGGAGATAGCTAAGGAGGCCATTAAAGAATTTGCGTCATCCTTACCGGAAGAAGCAAATGTAGGCTTACGTGTATATGGACATAAAGGTACGAGTTCTAATGCGGATAAAGCCATGTCCTGTGCGGCAAATGAATTAGTTTATCCCATTAAACCATACAATGAATCGGAGCTGGCGGATGCTCTAGGGAAATTTAATCCAGCTGGCTGGACACCTCTTGCACAGTCGATGCTTGAGGCACAAAAGGATTTATCCCAATACAAAGGTGAGAACCATCGAAATATTATTTATCTGGTAAGTGATGGGGTTGAGACCTGTGATGGGGACCCTGTTGCTACAGCTAAAAGCTTAAAGGGTTCGGAAATCTCCCCAGTTGTCAATATTATTGGCTTTGATTTAGACAGTAAAGCTGAACAGCAATTAAAGGATGTAGCAGATGCGGCAGGAGGTACATACGTAAATGTCCGTAATCGTGAGCAACTAAAGAGCCAATTTAATAAGACTTCGGCTGATGCTTATAAGTGGATAACCTGGTACCAAAATGAAAAATCAGATATCTATGATGTAGCCAATGAACAAAAGTCAGCGGTCTATGACTTATCAAACTCTTGGAAAAATAATATTTCAAAAGAGAAATATTTAATTCAATTTTCTCTTCAAAGTCTCTATACAAAGGAGAAAATTACAAAAGAACAGGAATTAAAAATGTATAACACGGCAAAGGAATTCTACCAGTATCATCACAGTTTAGTAGAGGAAATGAAAGATACACTGATAGATGCAAGGGACGAGAATTTAGCTTCATCATTGGAAGAAATAAAAGAACTTTATAATAAGAATGTCTCTCCAGGAAAAAAGAGTAGGGGGACTTGATGAGTTGACGAAGAAATTACATAAAAATGAACGAGGGTCAGCCATCATTGAATTCTTTTATACGGAATGAGGACATTTGAAGAAATAATAGTCTCTTATAGTCCCTAAAATAAAAAAGCAGAATGAACATGAGGGTTTGTCAAATAAAGTGTGTAAGTATACTTTACTCAAGGTATTTTAAAACCTTATCTTTCAGCTCCTCATGAAGGAGCAACTGGTTCCTGACCATGGCCTAGTTTTGGATATGCCCGCCATCCCATTTTGTTTCCAGTTCTTTAATGCGTAAATACAATACTTTTAACAGGGCATTCTCATTAGGGAATGCTCCTTTTTTGGTCACTTTTCTAAAACTTGAAAGAATGCTTTCCACGGCGTTAGTCGTATACATGATTTTACGAATAGCGCTGCCATATTCAAAGAGATGCTCGACATGTTCAAAGTTTCTCTCCCATACGTCAATGGCTCCTGGATAGGCTGTCCATTGTTGTTTGAAGGATTCAAAGGCATTTTGACAAGCCTTCAGACTGGGAGCAACTATATACCTTTCTTAATACCTGCGTAAATGCTTTATAATCCTTGCTTGGTACGTATTTGATGGAATTGCGAATTAAATGGACGATGTAGCGTTGGACGATGACTTGAGGAAAAATAGCTCTGGTACCTTCCTCTCATCCACTGACTCCGCCCATTGAGAGAAAGAAGATGTCTTCCACGCCTCGTGCCTTGATTTCATCAAAGATCTGCATCCATTTGTGCTTGCTCTCCGTCTCGTTCAACCATAGGCCAAGGATTTCCTTCTTGCCTTCCATGGTGTAGCCTAAGATCGTATAGACGGCATATTTAAGTTCCTTACAATAAAAATTAGGAGAGGATGTGTCCGTGGTGAAATATAGCGAGGACTTTAAGAAAACGATCATAGATCTGTATCATTCAGGAAGCTCTGTTAAAGATTTATCCGGCGAATATGGCGTATCTGAAGTCACGATTTATAAGTGGATCAAACAATGCACTCCGGTTGGAGAAAACGATGTCACTTTTCAACATGTGGGTTTCGCTATTGTCGGTTGAGGGGAATACACAATTCGAGTAAGCAGGTATTACTCACCGTAGCGTGTCAGAACATGAAAAATACACACCTGGCCAGGCTGGCGTAGTGTTGTGCGGAGATCTTTTTTAAATTCTTCACAAGACTAATTTTCAATAGAATTATGAAACCTTCTAAACTATTTTGCAATTATATCAAACCGTTTACAGCCTCCCTTCGTTTCCTTTAATAGTACCGGTAAAAATCATGTATGAAATGGAGGAAGAATCATGAAGAAGGCCGTGTTCCTATCAGCTCTACTGCTCTTTGTCATTACGGCTGCCGGATTGTCAGCCTATGCAAAAATGGATCGTAAACCGGTGTCCCAGGCGACACCAAATTCCAGACAAAGTGATCATGTCATCCGGGTGTACGGACCGGGCGGACCACTTGGACCGATCAAGGAAGCTGCTGAACATTTTTCAGCTGAAACAGGAATAAAGGTGGAAGTAACAGCCGGACCAGAGGGCAATTGGATCGGCCAGGCAAAGCAAGATGCAGATATTATTTTCGGTGGCTCCGAGTATATGCTGCAGGACTTCATCTTTAACCACCCCGAAATGATCGACACTAAATCACGAACGGAACTTTACCCGCGTGCTGCAGGAATATTGGTGAGGAAAAGAAATCCAAAGAAGATTGAAAGCCTGGAGGATTTAACGGAAAAGGGAGTAAAAATAATCGATGTGAATGGGGCTGGCCAGCTTGGCCTGTGGGAAGACCTGGCAGGCAGAAAAGGACTGATCGAAGGCATTTCCCAAAATATTACCCTTTCTGTAAAGTCGAGTGCCGAAGCCATTGAACGATGGAAATCGAATTCCAGCCTCGACGCCTGGATTACGTATGAATCGTGGCATTACCGGCTCCAGGATGTGACCGACCTGGTTGAACTGCCCGAAGAAGAAAAGCTCTATCGTGGAACGCCGATCGCGCTGACGAAAATCACTGATCAGAAAAAAGAGGCACAGCAATTTATTGATTATTTAAGAACGGAAGAATCTCACCGAATCTTTCAAAAATGGGGCTGGAAGTAAGGATGGGCCTTAAGTCTAAAAAAATAGGAGGAACATACATGAAAAAAGGAATTTTTACCCTCGCAATACTTTCTATTATTTTTGCTTTGGCTGCCTGCGGAACAAGCACTGAGGAAAAAACAGGGACGGATCAACCCGATCAAGCCCAAACGGAACAAGCCCCGGCTGACAGCCTTCAGCTTTTGGAGAATGAGAAAGCTGGAGAGTACCTGACGGATCCACAGGGAAGGGCCCTGTATTACTTTAAAAAGGACGAAGCAGGAAAAAGCAATTGCAGCGGAGACTGCCTAGCAAACTGGCCGGCATTTACCCAGGAAGATTTCGCCGTCCCGGAAGGTTTTGACAAAAAGGATTTCGATACGATCACAAGAGAAGACAACGGGGAAAAGCAGGTCACGTACAAAGGCTTTCCTCTCTATTATTTTGCAAAAGACCAGCAAGAAGGGGATGTAAACGGACAAGGAGTAAAAGATGTATGGTTTGTCGTAAACAGCGAAACGGAATTTGAATAAGTCTGCCCAGGGAACGATCAGTCGCGGTCGTTCCCATCCTTACTTTTAAAATGGTGTAATGGCAATATTTTACCCAATAGCAGGGAGTGCCCCATGAAAGAAAAACACGATGAGGAATTAATGAGATTGGTAAACGAAAAACACGGTCACGCATTAGAGGAGCTTTATGATCGATATATAAAGCTTGTTTACGGCTTCGTTATGAAGTTTTGCAATGGGAATGAGGAAAAGACGAAAGAGATTGTTCAGTTGGTCTTTTTGAGGCTATGGACAACTAACAGCCATTACGATCCCGCTCAAGGCAGCTTTGTGAATTGGCTCCTCACAATTACCCGCAATATTTGCATTGACTACCTCCGCAAAGAGAAGAGGCATACGCAACACCATCAAGAGGAACATGAAGAGATCGCCGACCCTGCCAATGCAATCGAGCAACGAGTAAATACGAATGATATTGCGATGGCGAAAAACAAATTGCCAACGGCACAAAGAAAATTAATCGATTTGCTTTATTGGGAAGGGTATTCTCTTACAGAGATCGCCAAGCTGGAACAAGAGCCGCTCGGTACGATTAAAAGCAGGCTTCACCAGGCTCTTAAAAGATTGAGGAAGCATCTGGAACTGGAGGATATAAAATGAGAAGGGATTGTGATCATTTAATTCCATATATAGCAAACGAGCTCAAGGAGAGCGAACATATGGCCTTTGTTGAGCATTTAAACGATTGTCCGGAGTGTAAGAAAGAATATCAGGAATTGTCCCAGGCCTGGCATGCCTTGCCGTTTGATTATACCGAAATCGAGGTTCCTGAATCGCTAAAAGGCGAGGTGCTGGGTTTTGTTTTTGATCACAAAAGGAAAAGCAGTACGGAAACATTCATGGCTAAGATGAACAAGCTTGCCATGATGCTCAAAAGCCAGTTTACTCCAGTTTCAGCCAGTATCGTGGCCGTCTTGTTGCTCGCGATTATTGGCCTTGGAATAGCGAATGTACAGGGAAAAAATCGCCATGCCGAAAATATACCCATTGAAATTTTAACGGCCATTCCCTTAAAAGCAGCTAATCAAAGCCACCAGGGAACAAACGGCATCGCCTATATTGTCCAGCAGGGATCAGAGAAAAATATGGTGGTGCAGGTTCACGAATTGCCAGGCATCGAAGGTTCACAGGTTTACCAGGTTTGGCTCCTGAAAAACGGCACGAGGGAAAATGGCGGCATATTCAAGCCGGACGAAAACGGATCCGGAATACTGACCTACCAACTCGCCGAAGGGCAAACTTTTGATCAAATCGGCATCACCGTCGAACCGGACGCCAACAGCAAGCAGCCAAGGGGAGAAAAAATAGCCGGGTCATAGAGCCTGTTTGGAAGTGGCACATAAGCTTCTCTTGTTGCTGTCGCACGGTCCCTTTGGTCGCCCTTTGACAACCCCTTACGCGGGGATTCATTCCGGTGTGACCTCGAAAGAGGAAAAAACACATCGGAAGGATGATCAAAATGAGCGTCATGATTATCAACAAACAGAGTTTAGACTTCTAGGGGAATTTTTCACGGTGTCTATGAGTAATGAAAGAGCGTTGGAGAAAGTGAAGCAGTATCACGAACTTATTCATTTGATTCACTGACCAAAATTTGCAAGAACCCGTCTACCGGATCGTTGTACTATTCCTTATGATTTCTGTGGCTCTTTTAATGCCGACAAGAGGTCACTGAAAAAGTCCCCCAAAAAATAGAGAGTAAATTATCAAGATTTTTGATGATTTACTCTTTCCTATTTTTTATAATAGAGGTAGCCAAAAGAAAGTGGTGGCCGTGGTGCTGCAGTCTCAAGAATCCTTCAATATCAGTTCTTATACTGATCTTTACAATATAATCATTATCGTCTTTGCCGACACCTATGGATATTACACAGGTGTCCCTGTCTTTGTTTTTACTTCCTCCAATCTTTGGTTTATGGGTAACTCACCAAAAAGACACCCTCTCTATAATTGAAACCACCTATTACTTTGTAATTGAGGGAGAAAGATATTTTAGAAAGTTGATTCCTGTAAGCGATGAACCAACAGTAGTTGTTTCGACAAACTTTTATTAATGCATAGTACGAAGATGATACATAACAGACAATTAAAACGTATTAACAGGAAAACAAAAGACTTGAGGATATGCTCCTAAAGTCTTTTTTTGTGCCATGATAGTGTAGAGCAATAACCAAGTTACTACATTATTCATCTATGTTCGATGGAAGGATATTATATGGGGTTAGCACTGTCTTAGCAATAAGAAAATTTAACTATATTGATTGACCTTCCCCTTACAGGAAACATTATATTTAACTTCATTCAGCAGAAATCTCCCACTACTATAAGTGGTGAGATGAATGCATATTGGTAATCCATTCAGTGGGGGTTCAAACCCCAGCTGAATAAAGTCAAAGCCTCCGGCGGATGCTACAGATTTTCAGCGGAAATTTATCGAGCGGAGGCTCGATAAAATCTGGGCGCAAATACGCCAAGGCGCATTTGATAGTAATTTATAACAGGAGGTGATTGTTATGCTTTCAATTGGTGAGTTCTCAAAAATATCACATCTCACTCTGAAGACGCTTTCTACTATGATGAAATTGGGCTATTAAAGCCCGCTTTCATATACGCTAAAAATTGCCATCGCTACTATAATTTCCCAATTAGAAACAGCTTTATTGATTACGCAATTAAAAACCTATTTATTTTCGCTTTTTTAGCTAATTGGGAGGATACCGAGTTTCTTAACTCTAAAATGTAAGCCAAACAAGAAAATCTAACACAACAGATAACATTTTATTCTTCTCTATTAAAAAAATTAAAGCTTGATATTCAACAGTTAGATGAAGAGGAAAATATCATGGGTTACTTAGATCAGATTGAGATTAAACTTGTGAATCACTTAACCTATAATATATTATCTCAACGAAAACAAATTAATACCGCTGATTTCCAAATACACTTTAATGAGTTTTTGTTTGAAAATTTATTACCTATTGCAAAACCACTTGCTATTTTCCATAGTTCAGAATATGTACCTGAAAATTATGATGTAGAAATTGCGATTCCCCTTGCAGAGCCCACAAATAAAACAAAAGTGTTTAATCCCGGCCTTTGCGCAATGGCTACGCTTATTGGTCTAATGGTGATGTTGTAAAAATGAAGGGGTTAATTGATACTTTCAGATGCTGTGTTGGTGGATGGAGAATCTTATTTCAAATAAATTCAAAATGCGAATTCTAGTTGGACCGCTCAATGTTTTAAACGTTTGAGAAACGACAAACAACGTTTCTTCATCCAAATCCTGAACTCCTTCATTAAATATCCCTCCATGTTTCTGTTCTTCGCTCATCATTTGCCCCCTATAAAACACTAAGAATGAATATATGAGTATATATCCATATATAGATTATTGTTTTCTTCATTGAATGTTAATCAAAAAATTTCGGAGTCATTTCATGTTTAATTGCGTTTGACAATTGGAGTGAAACTCTATACTAACCCTTTTTTATTACTTAGTTAATGTATTTTTCCAGAAACGATCTAATAATAAGAATGGATTTTATAGAGATAAATGACCTTTATTTTCAAGGTAAATTGATGATTTTGAAAAAAAGGCAAAAAGGACTTGACAATAATCGATTACAAATGTAAACTTTATTTACGCTTACCGATTACGTTTGTAAACAAAGAAAGGTGTTGAGATGATGAATACTGAAATTGATTCTAAAATTACCGTTTCTGAATGGGAAGTAATGCGTGTCGTTTGGGCACAAGGTAAAGTGACCAGTAAAGAAATTAGAGAAGTATTGCAACAAAAGAAGGATTGGAAGCCTGCAACAACTAAAACTTTTATTGGAAGACTTGTAAAAAAAGGAATGCTTCATACAGAAACAGAAGGAAAGATGTATATTTATTCGGCCAATATAAATGAAAGTGAATTTATCAAAAATACCCTTAATGAAATTTTTGAAAATATATGTGATAAAGACGTTGGTAACACAATAGTGAACTTAATTACAAAAGCAACGTTAAGTTTTAAAGATATAGAAAAAATGGAAAAGGCACTTGAAATGAAGAAAAAAGATGCAGTTGAGGAAGTCCCTTGCAGTTGTGTTCCTGGTCAGTGTAAATGTCAAGATCATAACTGTTCATCAGGTCACTGAAATATCGCAGAAAATCAAAATGTGAAAAGGGAGTGAGAATCATGAATAAAACAACCTTAAAAATTAAAGGGATGAGCTGTGCTCATTGTGTGAAAAAAATTGAAACAGCATTGCAAGATTTACAAGGTGTAGTAATGGCAAAAGTCAATTTAAAAAAAGAGATAGCCAAAGTTAAATATGATGAAACAGCTCAAACATTAGAAAGCTTAACCGCAGCTGTCAAAGAAATTGGATATGAAACAGAGCCTATTAAATAATGAAAGGGTGAATGATAGTGGCAACAAAAACATTTAATATAGAAGGTATGACTTGTGCATCATGTGTGCAGACAGTTGAAAAAGAAACGAAAAAATTGCCTGGCGTACAAGAATCTAATGTAAACCTAGCTACTGAAAAATTAAATATCAGTTTTGACGAGAATGTAGTATCCGTACAAGATATCCAAGCAGCTGTAGATAAGGCCGGGTATAAGGCCTTGACAGATACGGAGCAGAAAACATTTGCTATAACAGGTATGACTTGTGCATCCTGTGTACAAAGCATTGAAAAAGCAACAAGAAAATTAGACGGAGTTATGAGCTCTAATGTAAATCTGGCTACAGAAAAAATGACAATCGTGTATAATCCGACAGTCGTATCTGTGTCAGACATTACTCAAGCAGTATCAAATGCAGGATATGAAGCACATGAAGATATGGAAACATCTGATTCAACCAATGAAGAAAAAGATAAAAAACAAAAGAAAATAAAATCCATGTGGACACGATTTTGGAGTTCAGCAGTTTTCACCGTCCCATTGTTCTATATTTCGATGGGACACATGGTGGGCTTACCACTGCCAGAAATAATTGATCCAATGGTAAACCCTGAATGGTTTTCACTATTACAATTCATTTTAACGTTACCAGTTATGATTTTTGGCTGGAAGTTTTTCTCGGTAGGATATAAGACGTTATTTAGAGGACATCCCAACATGGACTCATTGGTTGCGTTAGGGACCAGTGCTGCATTCGTCTACAGTTTTGGGGCGACAATCGCAATTTGGCTTGGACATTCCAGTTTCGCAGGAAATCTGTATTATGAGTCTGCAGCGGTAATCCTTACCCTAATTACATTGGGTAAATATCTTGAAGTTCGTTCCATGGGCAAAACATCAGAAGCCATTGAAAAATTAATGGGATTAGCTCCCAAGAAAGCTATCGTTGTAAGAAATGAAAAAGAAGTAGAAATTTCTGTTGATGAAGTTGTTGTAGGTGATACCGTAATCGTTAAACCTGGTGAAAAAATACCAGTTGATGGTGTTGTAGTAGAAGGAATAACATCTGTTGATGAATCCATGTTAACAGGGGAAAGTATTCCAGTAGAAAAGAATGCAGGCGATAATGTAATAGGTGCAAGTATCAATAAGAATGGTACAATCCGATATCAAGCAACCAAAGTAGGAAAAGATACAGCCTTATCACAAATCATTAAATTGGTAGAAGATGCACAAGGCTCTAAAGCGCCGATTGCTAAAATGGCTGATACTATTTCAGGGTATTTTGTGCCGGTCGTTATTGTGATTGCTATTCTTTCTGGTTTGGCATGGTATTTTGGAGGACAAACGGGACTCTTTGCTTTAACAATTACCATTTCCGTTTTAGTTATTGCATGCCCATGTGCTCTTGGTCTAGCAACTCCAACTGCGATTATGGTTGGTACTGGTAAGGGTGCAGAAAATGGCGTATTAATTAAGAGCGGTGGAGCACTTGAAACAACCCATAAAGTTCAAACGATTGTATTTGATAAAACAGGTACGATTACAGAGGGTAAACCTAAAGTTACAGACATTATCACTGTAAATGGAATCACAGAAGAAGAATTATTACAATTAACTGCCTCTGCTGAAAAAGGTTCTGAGCACCCATTAGGTGAAGCAATTGTTAGGGGTGCAGAAGATAAAGGACTAGAATTTATGAAGTTAGAAAACTTCGATGCTATTCCTGGACATGGAATTGAAGTAACTGTAGATGGCAAAACGGTGCTAGCAGGAAACAGGAAATTAATGGATGATCGCAACATTTCCTTAAGAAAATTGGCAAGCACATCGGATGAGTTAGCCCTTCAAGGAAAAACTCCTATGTACATTGCTATTAATAACAAAATTGCTGGTATTATTGCGGTTGCCGATACAGTCAAGGAAAATAGCTTAAAAGCTATTGAAAAACTTCATAAGATGGGAATCGAAGTAGCGATGATCACAGGAGACAATAAAGGTACAGCTGAGGCTATTGCTAAGCAAGTCGGAATTGATCGTGTATTAAGTGAGGTATTACCAGAAGATAAAGCGAATGAAGTGAAAAAACTCCAAGCAGAAGGTAAGAAAGTGGCCATGGTTGGAGATGGTATCAATGATGCACCAGCTCTTGCACAAGCAGATATAGGGATAGCTATTGGTTCAGGGACGGATGTTGCCATGGAATCTGCAGATATTGTATTAATGAGAAGTGATTTAATGGATGTTCCAACAGCCGTGGAATTAAGTAAGTCTACGATTCGAAATATCAAACAAAACTTATTCTGGGCATTTGCATATAACGTGCTAGGCATACCGTTTGCGATGGGAGTTATCCACCTCTTTGGTGGACCATTATTAAATCCAATGGTTGCTGGAGCTGCAATGAGTTTAAGTTCTGTTTCAGTATTAGTAAATGCTTTACGTTTAAAACGATTTAAACCATCAACGATTTAGTAAAGGGTGAGATTAGAATGGGGGATAAGCTGGAACTGGAATTATATACAAGACCAACATGTTCAGATTGCCAGGACGCAAAGAAATATCTAACTTCTAACAGAATCCATTATGCTGATAAAGATGTAAACAAAAATCCTAGCTTAGAGGAAGAATTAAAGAAGATATCTGGCACTCGAATCGTTCCGATGTTTGCTTTTTATAAAAAAGGATTATTCGGTAAAAGAAAGCTAGTCAAACATTTTATTGGTTTTGAAAATAATAAGGATGAAATAATAAGCATGTTAAAAAAATGAATGAAGAAAATCAGTAATTCTTTTCATCGTAATTAATAATTACCCTACCCCCGAAGGAAATTGACTATAATTTAAGGAGGTGGTGTAGAAAAGATTGATGAAGTTATGCTTTATAAAGGCTATATAATAGATAGCGTTTTTTAAAACAAATCAATAATACCTTACGGGGGTAAGGTAATTTTTTGAAAGTAAAAAAGGAGGAAATTATATGAAACAAGTAACACTTAATGTACAAGGGATGTCATGTGGATCTTGCGTGAATAAAATTGAGGGAAATGTAGGTAAATTAAATGGAGTTGAATCTGTCAAAGTCCTACTTTCTGAAGGTAAAGTTGATGTAACATTTGATGAAAGCACAGTTGATTTGACTGTAGTTAAAGGTGCTATTAAAGATTCGGGTTATGAGGTTATGGAAGAACCTACTAAAGAAGATGGCCCTGGGTGCTCATGCTGCCATTAATTATGAAAGGGTCGTGCTATTTCTAGCACGATCTTTTTTTAGAATTATAGTTATTTGAGAAGAATTTGAAAAAGATGGGGACTTATTTAAGAAGATATACAGAATGCACTGAGTATTCCCCTGGAAAAGGAGTTCAAACATTTTTCAAGATGTCTTGGTATCGCATTGTATAGCCCGTTTGATTTGTAATTCCATTAAATACATTTCTACACTCGGACAAGGATTTGTAGAGCATTAACACGGGCACTAAGAGAAGCATACTGTACCTCCAATCCAAGTCTAAAGCGCCTTTGAATTCTTCAAACAAGAATGGACGGCCTATCCAGGAGCCATTGACGTATGGGAGATAAATTTTGAACATTCGAGCAGATCTTTGACACTTATTAAAGGTTTAGGTAAAGCACCTAAAGAGGTCTATAAATCAAGAGACTACATGGCAGTATTTGACACAGAACAGGATATTTTGGATCTTGAATAAAATATGGATGAACTAAAAAAACTAGATGGTTCTGGGGTAATAGTAACAGCCGAAGGAAAAGAAGTAGATTTCGTATCAAGATTCTTTGCACCAAACGCAGGAGTAGATGAAGACCCAGTTACTGGCTCTGCTCATTGTACTTAGTTCCATATTGGAAGGATAAATTGAATAAAAATGAATTGATTGCATTGCAACTATCGGAAAGAAGCGGAAAGCTATATTGTACTGATTTAGGTGAAACAGTAAAGATGTCTGGAGAAGCTGTATCTTATTTAGAAGGATATATAAATGTTTAAAAATTAATAAACTTAATAAGCTAACGGGTGCGTTCGGATTATGAGGCAAACAAGCAATTCATGTGGGGACAAGACCTTGTGGATAAGCAGTGGGAACTAAAGTTACAAAATATAAAAAAGAGCCAAAGTCTATTCTGTCAGAATACTAGTTTAAGGAGCTTTAAACCGGTGTGCCAAGCTGCACAAACAGCCAGCTGGATTTCGTAATGCGAAAATCAGTTATTTAGGATATCCGAACAATTTCGGTCTCCCTGTCAATTAATGTTCAATAATGGCGATTAATTACATTGGTTAAAATTTCCTTATTAGTGTAAAATATAGTTGGGGAACCAATTTGTCATTAAATAGGATGAATTTTCTACAGATTATTAGGAGAAACATGAGTGAAGTGAACAGCCAGAGTGTAGTTAAAGTTAATTACAAAGCCCTAGAGAAGTTATTGGAAGAACATGAGAGATTGTTGAATTATCATAAAGGTATTAATGATGAACATTTCACTCTTGAAGATGAAGACTTAGAGCCATATGACAATGAAATGATGACTGTCAATTACAAGGCTGTATCAAGGTTGGTAGAGGAATACGAAAAGTTATTGGAGTTAATAAAAATCATAAAGAAGTAATATGAAGTCAATTCAATGGAGAGCACCTTAGTGGGTGCTCTTTTCTTTAGGTAAATAGTTGGAGGAAAATATATCCTTTTGATTTGGAGATATATTGATTTTACTAAATTTATCGATCTACTTGAGAACGAAACTTCGTTTCTTACAAGAGCAGATAAGTACGATAAACATCTGGCATCGTTTAGCGACCGATTTTAAACCAACAAACCTTGACAATTTCATTCAGCAAGAAGTTACATTACAACAGCTTCCAGATGTTCTATCTATTTTACTGAAAGGGCAAGCAAAAGGAAGAATTCTTGTTTCATTATAAGTTGTTCGATTTCTGTAATAAGATTTCAACTAATGTCAAAAAAGCTACTATGCATAAATAGCGTAGTAGTTAGATTGCAACAAACTAAATTTTACAGAAATTGATCAATGTCAATATATAATATTAGTTTTTCATTATCGAATATTTTATTGAATCCTTGAAAATAAAGGGTTTTAATAATCTAAAGAAGATTATATTGAGATCAACTTAATTTAAAACAATAGACAAAGTCGAAAAAATCGACTTTGTCTACAATCTGTCCTAATCTACTTCATGAGGTTAAGTTTTTTAAGTTTTAATCAATTTTTCCACCTTAAGACGAACGGGTTAGTAATAAATGTTGTCTTATTTCCTTTGAAAATTCGTGTAATCCCTACACCAAAATTATTGACTTCAATTAATGATCATGCTATAATACTTTCATATTTCTATATATCTAGAAATATGAAAGTGGTGATTAATTTGAAAATGGATAATGATATAAAACAAGCAATTGGTATTTTTAAAGCATTAGGTGAGGAAAACAGAATGAAAATAACTAAGATTCTTGTAACTGAAAACAACCTTTGTTGTACTGAAATATCAAGAGAACTGGAATCAATTGCGGGATCGACATTGTCTCATCATTTAAAAATCCTTACAGAATGTGGTATCCTAAGCACTTATAAAGATGGTACCTATAAGTACTATCAAGTAGATCATGAATTATTAAAGCGATTTGCTCCATTTGTTTTGGAGTAATTCGAATAGCATATATTTCGGTTTTTATCGAAATATATGCTTACAAAATTATATTCTTTGTAATTCATAATGTATGAAGGAAGAATGTCATTACTTAAAACCATTTTTTAATTTTCTTGCGCTTTATATTTCGATGTATATCGAAATATAATAAATATTTTGGAGGTAGTTATATTTAAGAGTAAAGTCTTTACTTAATCAAAAATATATTTTGTAATTCATGAATGCATGAGGAGTCATTTCTTATTACATTTCTTAGTTTATTTGCGCTTTATATTTCGATGTATATAGAAATATAATAAATATTTTGGAGGTAGTTATATTTAAGAGTAAAGTCTTTACTTAATCAAAAATATATTTTGTAATTCATGAATGTATGAGGAGTCATTTCTTATTACATTCCTTAGTTTATTTGCGCTTCTTATTTCGATGTATATCAAAATGCAATAAATATTTTGGAGGTAGTTATATTTGAGTAAGACATGGTTAATTTTCTTTTTAGCAATTATCAGCTTTCTTGCAGGAACAGATGAATACATCATTGCTGGAATATTAGATAAAATTGCTGAAACTAACGACATGTCAGTCGCATCAGCTGGGCAGTTAATTACTTCTTTTTCAATCTCATTCGGATTGCTTACCCCGATTGTAATTGTACTGACAAGAAAAATGGATCGGAAAAATCTACTAATGGTAGCACTACTAATTTTTTCCCTTTCAAATTTTATAGTTGCAACGTTTGGAGACTATGTGGTTATGTTTTCAGCCCGTATTACCTCAGGTATCAGTGCAGGACTAATAGAGGTTACCTTGCTAACTATTGCAACTTCAATCGCTGAACCAGAGAAGAAAGGAAGCGCAATAGCCACTATCATTACGGGTTTTAGTATGTCTTTAATTGTAGGCGTTCCCTTAGGTAGATTCCTAGCTTCACTAATGGATTGGAGATTTATTTTTATAGCTTTAAGTGTTTTAGGAATCTTATTCTTAATGCTTATTTATAAATTAATTCCTAGTATGCAGGGAGAAGAAGAAAAACCCCTTAAAGAACAGTTGAAAATATTGAAAAATAATCGAATTACTTTCATTTTGATTGTGACTTTCTTTTGGATGTTTAGCTATTCGATTGTCTTCTCTTATATTTCACCTTATCTACTTCAGGTTATAAAAGTTTCGGGTAATGTAGTTAGTATCGCATTACTTATCTATGGATTGTCTAGTTTGGTGGGCTCAAAACTTGGTGGTTTTAGTACAGATAAGTATGGCGCAATCAAAACTATTTTCTTGGGAATGAGTATAAACGCAATTGGGTTAATATATTTTTCACTTGTGGGAGAATCATCATGGATATTTCTAATTCCTCTAATTATTTGGGGGATATCAGCTTGGTCATCAGGGCCAGCATTGCAATTTAGATTAATCTCTCTTGCCCCTACTGTTGCGAGTATCATCCTTAGCTTATACACTTCCATTTCTCAACTAGGTATGGCTTTTGGTTCAGGAGTCGGTGGACTAATTGTTAATTTGGGTTCTTTTGAATTGCTAATCTGGGTAGGAGCCTCAAGTGTGATACTTATCATCCTTAGTCTTCTAATTGTTAATCAGAAAGAAATAGTAAAATCTCAAAAAATAAATGATTTTTAAGGAGAAAAAGTTATGAAAACTTTAGTTGTAATTAGTCACCCACGTAAGAATTCACTTACATTGGCAGTTTCAAATGAAATAATACGCGGATTGAAAGAGCAAAACCACGAAGTCGAAATCTTAGACCTATATGAAAAAAATTTTGATCCCTTAGTATTTCCTGTAGATGAACCTGATTATAGTGATGAATCAAAAGTATACTCAGATGTTGTAGAGTATGAAATGAATAGAATACGTAATGTTGATAACATCGTTTTCGTTTTCCCTATCTGGTGGCATAATATTCCAGCTATACTGAAAGGTTATATTGATCGAGTGTTTAACTATGGGTTTGCCTACGGATCTAACAAGCTTCCAGTTGATAAAATTAGGTGGATTGGCTTAGCTGGAGAGTCACGGTCATCATTTAAAAAACGTGGGTTCCATTTAAATATTGAGCATCAATTAAACATTGGTATTTCGGGGTTTGTTGGTGTTGATGACTCTGAAGTTGAACTATTTTATGATACTTTAGTGGAAGAAGTTCCTGAAGAAAAATCAGAAAAACACTATGCCGAAATATTGAATAGGTCTTATTTAATCGGAAAAGAAATTTAATTATTTAATTGCTGAACAAAAAATTTAAGCTCACTCATTACTACACAACGATCGAACAAGACAACCTAGTAATAAATGGTCACATTTAAGAAAATGTTCGTATCAGTTACTGATGAATCGGATTAATAATAGTACAAACACATTTGAAGTAAAATATAGCTACTGACGTAAAGTAGCTATATTTTTTTATTATCAAGGGTGTTGAATAACCAATTGTGGATTTAAAACAAAGTCACGACGTTTAGAAAAAGTTACGAAGCTTTGCCCCTTTGGATATGATTATCTAAAGGGATGGTTTTATCGTGAAAAGTAAAAAACATCTGAAGGTGAAAAGTAGATTAAGGAACTGTTGGTTGATAATAGAGTTGTTCCATTAAAGGGCCATTTAATGGAATACTTTGTAATAGATGATGTAACATATATACTAAAAGGAATCTTCAATTTTGTTGGAATGTTATTTGACTTTTCGTAATAAATATTTTATGGTTAAACAAATCAATGATGAAAGGGTGAATAAAAGCACATGATCATATAATCCTAACTTTAGAAGAAATCGATATTTTAGCCTTGGGTTCAGTTTCATAATGGTTGGAATGGACTCTATTTGCTATCGATTGTTTTTCTGAGATAGGATTAATGTAATGTGCTTTTTTTGACTTTGAAATAGACTTTTGTACCCCACAAGTCTATTCAAGCTTTAATTTGTACTGCATTGTCTCCTATCTCGAAAACGAGATAGGAGGCTTTTTGTTTTGAAATTGAATTTAAGTAACACGGAGGGATTAGAGTGGAATATAAATTACAAGAATTAAATCTTGCCAACCAAGATACAGGGCCATACGGCATAACTGTTTCGGACAATGGCAAGGTCTGGGTTACACAACATAAGGCAAATAAGATAAGTTGCATCAATTTGGATGGAAAAATTACAGAGTACTCATTGCCGACGCCAGATGCAAAAGTGTTGTGTTTAACCGTATCTTCAGAAGGTGATGTCTGGTTTACTGAGAATGCAGCAAACAAAATAGGAAGACTTACAAAAGAGGGGATTATTAATGAATATACATTGCCTAACCTAAATTCAGCACCCTATGGTATTACAGAAGGGCCAAGTGGAGATATATGGTTTACAGAACTGAATGGCAACCGTATTGGATGTATTACGGACGACGGTAATATTCGTGAATATGAGCTGCCTACTAAAGGTTCTTTTCCTTCTTTTATCACTATGGGATCTGATAATGCCCTATGGTTCACAGAAAATCAAAATAATGCTATTGGCAGAATTACAGAAAGTGGAGAAATTACGGAGTTTAAAATTCCTACACCTGCATCAGGACCGGTGGGTATTACAAAGGGAAACGATGATGCTCTATGGTTTGTAGAAATTATCGGTAATAAAGTAGGGCGAATAACTACCTCTGGAGAAATTACTGAATTCAAAATTCCAACGCCCAATGCTCGGCCTCATGCAATTACTGCTGGATCAGGAACGGATTTATGGTTCACAGAATGGGGGGCTAATAAAATAGGAAGGTTGACAAGCAATAATATTATTGAGGAATATCCAATTCAAACCGAAAATGCTGAACCACATGGTATTTCAAGTAGTAATGGTGAAAGCATTTGGTTTGCATTGGAATGCGACAAGATCGGTAAATTAACTTTAATCAAGGATAAAAAGGGGTGAGTCTTCTGCCTTTTAACAATCACTATGGACCTGATCCGGAAAAGATCTTCCCAATACAAGGAAATCGGAATCTTCAATTTATAAAACCTACTATAACGAAGCAAAACATTTTGATGGGGGAGTATTCTTATTACGACAGTAAACAATAGAAATTAATGTGTTATTCCATTAGAGGGCGCTTTAATTGAACAACATAAACAGAAAATAATCAAACTTTTTTATAAAAATTTTATAGTGCTTCACAAACAATGAACTCGTTTTGTCAGTCTTTTTTTAAAACGGGTTCATTCTATTTAACGTAAAATGGGGTATGCGTGGTGTTTTTGATCAATCTTTATTTTGAAGCTACAAATTTAGTTAAATTTAATAACGTAATCATGCAGATTCAATCGTTTAAATTTAAACAACTTTATTATTCTTACACAAATTGCGAAAACAGAAAGGGAATTATAGATTTGTCTTAAGCAACTTTACACCGGTTCAAATTTTAAACAACTTTATTTTTATTTGTCAGTACCCATATCAAAAAAGTAATAGTCTGGAAAATCAAGCTGACCCGGTTTATTAAATAACTTGTATTTAATTGTTAAAAATTGTTAGGTATAATAATTATTATGAACAATAAATGAGAGGGGCTAAGGACTTGAAAAAAATAATAGTTGGAGTCGCGTTTTTAATTATTCTAGTTTTAATGTTAATTGTATTCCATGTATCGCTTTTAGGAGTAATTAGTGGGATAAAATTTACTACTATGTATTTATTGCCTTGGATTGCTTTATATTTTCTTATAAGACTAGTTAAAATATTAGAGGAAAGAAAGTAAATTATCCAAGATGTACTCTGGCTCGACAACAAGAAACTGTTGCAACAACAGTTTTGGAGTTCTTATGTATTTTTTACCTTACAAACATAGAGCGCTTCTTTATTTATTTCTCCATCCAATTTAATCTTCACAGCCTCAGTATCCAAATTATCTTTGATCATTTCCTCGGTTAATTCAAAAAGTCTGTCCAACAACATCAAACACACCCCTTTATTAATGGTCCATTAGAACTATAATTCTACACATAATTAATAATCCCTTTTAATTGTAAGAAAATTGCACCACTTGAATAACGAACTAACGTTCTATTATAATAACAAAAAACGAACAAATGCTCCGGTGATGATATGAGTGGCTTGTTAAAAAGTGCAGCAGGGTCCAGTCAGAGACTTGAATTAGTCTACATCAACAGGGATAACCAATTATCCCAACGTATTATAAAAGTGCTTGCCGTTACTGAATCAACCATAAAAGCTTACTGCTACACGAAAAGACAGTTTAGGACTTTCTCATTGGAAAATGTTTTGTCGATCGGTCCAATAAGGAGAAGGGGCGTATGTTGAAAGAAAAGGTTATTTTCCTTACTAAATTTTACCTAACCCTCTTTTACTCTTATAGGAAACATTAATTATAGGATAAATAATTGAAATGCAAGGTTCAGTTGTTCGCCTGAATTTTTGCTCCCTCAATAAAAGGAGAAGTTCCCGCAACAGGTAGACAAAGAAATCTATTTCATTGATAATCGTTATCATTGATGGTTATTATCAATAGAATTCCTTAGGGCATATCAATAATCGAGAGAGACAAAAAGACAGAGGAGTGGTTTCTTGAAAAAATATGATTGTTGGATACATGGATTGGGATGATATATCCAAAATGAAAGGTTTATAGCAGTCCATAAAGGTGTGCGATGCGAAGTGATGAAAATAGATAGCTGGTTATCAGCGGTCTGACTCGTGAATTTACAAAACATTTTATCTTTTATATAAATCCACTAGAGCGATTACATAATGGTCCTAATGATAGGGGATAAAGAAGGGGATACTAGTCTATCTCTTAGCCCTTATTATTCGAAAGCAAGCAAAAAATGCGGTATTGAGATACTTCAAAATGAATGAGAAGATAATTCAGAATGGTACTCACTAACATCATTAAATAATTCAAACCTATAAAATGCCCCTCTTTGAATTTGGGCATTTTATAGGTTTTGTAAGTAGTATAAGAAGGAAAACAACCGGTGCGCAATTGTCTGTCTATAATATCCTCTTATTAAGAGTCCAGCGGTTCTCCCACCATATGACTAGGCATTTCTCCGATTGGCTCTTCGAAAAACCATGCTCCCAAGCTACTGACATGGGGGACGTCTTGGAATGTGATAAGAATAGCGTCTTCTGTATCAGACGTATTGCAATGCTCATGTTTTGACCAAGAAGGAGCTAATACAAGGTCGCCTTTTTTCCACTCAATTATTTCTTCATCAATGATACTATATCCTTGGCCTTGAAAAACAAAAAAGAGTGCAACATTTGAATGACGATGCGCGTGTTCATGTACTCCAGGCTTAAAAACCTGGACTATAACATTAAGAGTAGGGGATACCCCGTATGCATTACCTGTATCTTTATGCACTAGAGAAATGGTGCCGCGGCCTTTCTCTGGTGAAGCTACTGTCTCCTTAAGCTTAGGATAAATATCTTCCCATTTCCATACGGCTGGGCGCAGCCTTGGCTTCATAGTTTTTTTGCGAAATTCTGATACAGACATTATTTCTGTTCTTTCTTTGCTCATTGCTCTTGTCCCTCCTTGGATAATGTAAAATTTTTCTTCAAGGTGCCTTTATCTTCTCGAAATTCTCATTCACCTGTCTATTGATTATTAAAACGAGAGATCCAAATATTTAAGGTATTCAAATATCCGCTCCTTCCTGCCTTGCCGGTTCTCGCCCATGTCTTTAAGAGGTTCATCCACACATTCCTTAGTCCCGCGTATCGATTCGATGTATATACGGAGTAAATATGACTCAATTACCGTACGATGGACTGTCTGTAGGTACTGTAATAGGAGACACTTTTTTGATAAAACTCAAATTTGTTCTTTATATATCAGTATAATTGTCTATTTTCATTGATCAATACAATTATTTTTATGGAAATGATAGACTAAAACTATAGTTATTGGTGATTTATAATTCGAATCAAGGTAATCTAACCATCTCTATATTCATATAGCATGAAATATACCAAATATAATAAGGACACTCACAATCTCAATCTTTCTAGAAGTCAAGTCCTTTTGCGATGCCCCTCCCTTCCTTAGAAAACTTTGAGAAATGAAAAAGAGCGGCTATGATAGCCCGCTCTTTTAAATCTAAAATTATAGTGATGTTTGTACCTCAAAAATCGCACCTTTAAGGATATCCACAAATTCGTTAACTTCCTTTTCATTGATGCAAAGCGGAGGAGAATAAACAATTGTATCTTTATCCCAGTATACAACGTTACGCAAGATTAATCCGCGTTCTCTTGCTTTAGCTACAACTTTTACAGAGACTTTTTCCTTAAAACGTTCGCCAGTTTCCTGATTTTTAACAAGTTCAATTGCACCAACTAATCCAAGGTGACGCACTTCACCGACGATATCAGTTTCTTTTTGAAGCTCTTTTAATTTGCTCGCTAGAAGGTCTCCCATTACCTTGGAATTCTCAACCATGTTTTCATTTTCCATAATTTCAATGTTTTTCAAACCAACGGCGCAAGCTGTTGGGTGACCGCTATAAGTGAGTCCATGCATCAAGACGCCTTTGGAGTATTTAATTAAATCTTGATGTACGTGTTCACGTAACACAACTGCACCTAATTGAATATACCCACTGGAAATACCTTTAGCCATTATCATTACATCTGGAACTATATCATAGTGTTCGCAAGCGAACATTTTTCCTGTACGCCCAAAGCCGCTGATTACTTCATCAGCAATGAACAAGATATCATATTCATCACAGATTTTACGGATTTCCTTTAGGTATCCTTCTTTGGGGAAGTTTACTCCGCCCGCTCCTTGAATAGGCTCAGTTAGGAATGCCGCGATGGTATCTGCTCCTTCTTCTTCAATTGCTTTTCTAAAAGCATCAGGATCATCCGGATCAATATGCACGAACCCAGGTGCTAGTGATGTAGTAAACTCATGGAATGATTTGATCCCGGTGGCACTTGTGGAACCGGATGCAACTCCATGATACGCCCTTTCACGAGCAATGATTTTTGTTTTTTCAGGCTTTCCTTTCACTTTCCAGTAGTGGCGGACAAACTTATATGCTGAATCGTTTGATTCAGAACCGCCGGAAGTAAAGAATACGCCATTTAAATCGCCAGGTGTTATTTCAGCAATCTTAGCAGCAAGACGAATAGCAGGTTCGTTACTCAAGCCAGTAAAACTAGAAACGTACGCACATTTTTCAAGTTGCTCTTTTGCTGCTTCAGCAATTTCCTTACGGCCATATCCAATGTTTACATTCCAAAGGGAAGCCATGCCTTCAAGATATTTCTTTCCATTAACATCTGTAACATAAACACCCTCAGCTTTATCAAAAATAATGCCAGGACCGTTTTCTTGCTGATCCTGTAATGAAGATGTCGGATGAATAAAATATTTCTTGTCCAATTCAACTAATTCTTGCCTCAATGTTTCATTGCTCATAAGAATCGCTCCTTTTCAAAGTTGTATAAAAATGTGGAAATATAGCGGTATTGCACATTTAGTTTAATTTGAGGTGAAAAAATATACAATCTAATAATCTATATCATTTTAATAGGATATTCCTATCATTATGCAAGAGGAAAGTGATAAAGGTTCGTATGTAAAATCAATAATGGGAGTGATAGGAAAGATATTTGAGCTCTCCGCTATTTTTTTCATGAATGAGCGAGCTGAGAAATAGTTAAAGATGATAGTGCTTTTTATTATAGTATTTTCCTATCGAAACAATATGGATTATTAGATTGTTTAATCATTTTCTGCGATTTATACTAAATCGCAATAAGAGAATCATATCCTGTTGTCAGTTGTAGATTTCAGCCAACAGGAAAATCAGCCAAAGCATATACCAAAGGAGAATGATAGAATGAGACATTTACGCAAACAAGATCCTGACATAGCAACTGCCACCAAACTAGAACTTATGCGGCAACGAAATAAGATAGAACTAATTGCTTCTGAAAATTTTGTAAGTGAGGCGGTGATGGAAGCGATGGGGACCGTCTTAACCAATAAATATGCTGAAGGCTACCCGGGAAAAAGATATTATGGCGGTTGTGATTACGTGGATATTGTGGAAGAGTTGGCAAGACAAAGAGTTAAGGAGCTATTCTGTGCAGAGCACGCCAATGTGCAGCCCCATTCAGGAGCCCAGGCGAACATGGCGGTATATTTTGCAGCAGTTGAGTTTGGTGATACGATTCTCGGCATGGATCTGTCACATGGGGGGCATTTGACGCATGGAAGCCCTGTCAATGCTTCCGGAAAAATGTATAATTTTATCCCATATGGAGTGAACGATAAAACCTTTCGCATCGATTTCGATGAGGTACGGAAATTGGCCCATAAACATAAGCCGCGAATGATTGTCGTAGGAGCAAGCGCTTATCCGCGAATGATCGACTTCGAGCAGTTTGCTCAGATTGCAGAAGAAGTAGGCGCATTGTTCCTCGTAGATATGGCTCATATTGCTGGAATCGTTGCAACAGGATTGCACCCAAGCCCTGTTCCGTACGCTGACTTTGTAACGACAACAACCCATAAAACGCTACGTGGACCGAGGGGAGGAGTTATTTTATGTCGCAAATCATGGGCCCGGGCCATTGACAAAGCGGTCTTTCCAACAACTCAAGGCGGCCCACTCATGCATATGATTGCAGCGAAAGCTGTTGCTTTTGGAGAAAACGCCAAGCCCGAGTTTAAAACATACATAGAACGCGTCGTTCAAAATGCCAAAGTACTAGCAGAAGCATTAATGGCAGAAGACCTGCAAGTTATCTCTGGGGGAACTGATAACCATTTAATTCTCCTTGATCTTCGCAACATAGGGCTGACTGGGAAACAGGCTCAGCAATTGCTTGATGACATTGGAATTACCGTTAATAAAAATACAATTCCTTTTGATACGACAAGTCCGCTGATAACAAGTGGGATTCGTATTGGGACACCTGCTGTGACAACAAGAGGTATGGGACCGGAAGAAATGAAGGTGATTGCAGGCATTATAGCTCAAGCTTTAAAAAATCCTAGTTGTTCGGAAATACAGGAAAAAATGAGCGATAAGGTAAAGGGGATAACCTCGCGGTTCCCTTTATATGAAAGTAAATTAAGCAGAATATAGAACGAGTGTATAGCCGTACCAGCCATTTATCGGGGATTGAGATGAAGGCTTATCGACAAAATGAACGGTGCAAGGAGGGAATAATGATGGAGTCTTCAGAAATTCGCGAGCTTTTTCCAATACTAAACCAGAAAATTCATGGCTATCCTCTGGTTTATTTGGATAGTGCTGCTTCGGCCCAAAAACCAATTCATGTGATTGAAGCGGTGAAGCATTATTATGAATGGGATCATTCGAACGTACATCGGGGAGTGCACACACTAGGGATGCGTGCAACTGATGCTTATGAAGGAGCACGAGTAAAAGTAGCCCGCTTTCTTGGAGCGACTTCAGAAAAAGAAATCATTTTTACTCGTGGCGCTACATCGGCGCTCAATCTCGTAGCAAGCAGTTATGCGCGGACTGTATGCAGGAAGGGGGATGAGATTGTTGTCTCTGCGATGGAGCATCACAGCAATCTGCTTCCTTGGCAGCAAGCAGCAAAGGCCACAGGCGCCGTATTAAAATATATTCCGCTGCATCCAGACGGAACCTTTTCGATTGAAGATGTAGAGAAGTCGGTCACAAACCGAACAAAAGTGGTGTCGGTTTCGCATGTTTCCAACGTACTTGGTATTGCCAATCCGGTGAAACAAATGGCTGTTATTGCCCGTAAGAATGGGGCTGTTCTAGTTGTGGATGGAGCACAAAGTGCTCCCCATATTAAGGTGGACGTTCAAGAATTGGGCTGTGATTTCTATGCGTTTTCTGGGCATAAAATGTGCGGACCAACCGGAGTTGGGGCACTGTACGGAAGAAAAGCTCTTCTTGAACAAATGGAACCGATTGAATTCGGAGGAGAAATGATTGATCATGTGAGTTTACATAATGCATCGTGGAAAGAGCTTCCTTGGAAGTTCGAAGGGGGCACACCAATCATCGCTGGCGCAATCGGCTTAGGTGCCGCAATCGATTTTCTTGAACAAATCGGAATGAATACTATTGCAGAACATGACAATCAATTAACCCGCTATGCGGTAGAACAAATGGGGAGGATTGAAGATTTGACGATGTATGGTCCGAAAGATGGTCATTTAGGGTTGGTTACATTTAATTTGGGGAATATTCATGCGCATGATGTTGCTACTGTGCTTGATACGTATGGGGTGGCTATCCGTGCCGGGCACCATTGCTGTCAACCGCTTATGAGACATTTAAGTATTGGCGCTACGGCTCGTGCTAGCTTTTATTTATACAATACAGAAGAGGATGTTGATCGCTTTCTATTGGCTCTACAAAAAACGAAAGAATATTTCAAGGAGTGATTTTGTTAGGATATCACAGAGAAAACGCCCTATTTTCGACGTATATTAGAAACCCCATCTCGTTAACAAAAGACGAAGGAAGCCGATTTTGGGACGATCTAGGTAATGAGAATTTAGATTCCATGTCAGGAATTGCAACTATGCAATTAGGGACAAAACAGAAATAAATACTAAAAGGAACTAAGCGCATTCCATATAGATTTTTAGATTCATAAGCCAGAGAGGATTTGATCACATGCAGGTACCTAGAGCGTTATCGATTGCGGGTTCTGCTGCAAGGGGCGGCGCTGGAATCCAGACCGATTTAAAAACCTTCCAGGAAATGGATGTATTTGGCCTCAGTGCTATCACAAGTATGGTTGCGAATCATCCACGCTCCGATCAAGACGTATTTCCCATAGGAATGCCATTGAAGCGCAAGTATTATACGGTGCTGCGTGACGCCGGGGCAGATGCGATAAAAACGGGAATGCTCTATACAAATGAGATCATTGCCCATGTGGCCAAGTGAATTAAAGAATCAGACACGCCCAATATTGTTGTGGACCCAGTCATGATTGGCAAAATGGACTCGGCTTTGTTAAAAGACGATGCCATTGAAACTCTAAAAACAAAATTGATACCCCTAGCCACGATCATTACACCAAATATGCCGGAAGTAGCACTGCTGTTAGAAACGAATCAGCAACTTACAACTGTTGAGGACTTAAAACTAGCGGCAGTGGAGCTACAAAAGCTTGGCCCGATGTCAAAGGAGGCCGTCTGGAAGGTCCTGCTGTAGATGTGTTATATGATGGTGAGAAGTTCCATATACTTGAAGCGTGGCGTATTGATACAATCCATACAAATGGAGCAAGGTGCAGCTACTCTGCCGCAATCACAGCCCAGTTAGCAAAAGGTAAATCCGTCCTAGAGGCTGTGGAGGAATCAAAAAAATTATTACAGCTGCGATTCGCCACTCCATTGCATTTAAGAGCAACGTCGGCCCCCATACCATGCCGCCTATCAAAAATAGAGCGAAACAGAAGTCAAGGTAAGAAATTATATAGTCTAAAATCTAGCACATTGGACAGAGAGAGCTTAGAAGAAGTTAAGGGGGATTGCTAATGAATCAAGTCAAAATCCTTTCAATCAATGTGAGTAAACCGATACAGGTACAGTTTCATAATCAAGAAGTTTCCACGGGTATATTTAAGACACCTGTACATAAATCTTTATTTTTATCATGGCTGAACTTTGAGGGGGATGGTCAGGGCGACCTTGTTCATCACGGAGGCAAGGAGAAGGCTGTATGCGTTTATCCTTTTGAACATTATCCCTATTGGGAAAATGAATTGAAAAAAAAGCTGGAGTACGGTGCTTTTGGAGAAAATTTAACAACCCAAGGATTGTTAGAAACAGACGTTTGCATCGGTGATATATTTGAGCTTGACAATGCAATTGTTCAGGTTAGTCAACCAAGGCAGCCTTGTTACAAATTATCGGTTAAGTACGGAAAGCCTGAATTGCCGCTAAAGGTACAGAAATCAGGCTACACGGGCTTTTACTGTCGTGTTCTGAAAGAAGGGATGGTATCCAATTCAGCTGGTTTTACAAAAATTTACAGTCATACTAATGCTATTACGGTTTCTTTTGCAAATCAGATTATGCATCGTGAGAAAGGAAATATCGAAGGGATAAAAAAGATACTCGAAGTGGAAGAACTGTCGCTAAATTGGAGGAAAACATTTTTAAAACGTTTAAAGGGAGACGAGGTTGATTCTCGGGAAAGATTAACCGGCAATAAATGAGAGGTCTATTCATTAATAATATTTTCATTCGTAACTAAGGTTCTAGGGTCGATAAACCTATTGCTTTGTCTTCAGCCAAATTTAAGCACCACCAATAAAAGGATAGCAATTGCTATCCTTTTATTGATTTTACGCGCGTGGACTTCATATAAAATGCAGTAAAATCTAAGATTAATATGAAGGCGCTGAAAAAGTATAGTTGTAAAAACAGTAATAGCTATTATCCTGAATTACGAATGTAAAATCATTACCTATCCCTATGATAATGATAAGAAATAAGGGATTGTTCATGATAGTTGGTTTCACTTACGATATAAATATGTAGTAAAGCTACATAAAATATTCAGGGAGTGGATGGAAAATGACAAAAGCAGTTTTTTATCATGCTGGGTGCCCAATTTGCGTAGATGCTGAACAAGTTGTGCTTGAGTATCTTGATAACTCAAAAATCAGTACAGAAATCGTCCATCTTGGTACAGAACGAAACCGTATTGAAGAAGCAGAGAGAGTTGGGATTAAATCCGTTCCTGCATTGGTTATTGAAGGTGACATCTACCATATCAATTATGGTGCAAGCTTGGAAGATGTAAAAAAAGGGTAATGGCTAGAAAAAGGAGGTGTCGGCAGGGGCACCTCTTTTTGGAGTGAGTTGAATAATCAATAGAGGAGTCAATTTAAACTCCTGGGGAGCGTGACTTTTTTTGATTGGCCAAACTCAATATTTTCGTGATACATGGGTAGAGATTGACATGGACGCACTTTATCAAAATGTACAAGCTATTTGTAATGGACTGCCGAAGGGAACGAAATTGTTTGCTTCGGTAAAAGCAAATGCTTATGGACACGGAGATTTTCAAGTAGCAAAAGAAGCCCTGAGAGCGGGCGCTCATGGCCTTGTTGTCGCTTTGCTTGATGAAGCATTGTCCCTTAGGCTGAGAGGGATTCAAGCGCCAATTCTTGTTCTAGGCCTTATCAGGCCAGTGGATGCGGGTGTTGCCGCCAGGCATCATATTTCAGTCTCGGTATTCCAAATAGAGTGGCTCAAAGAAGCCAGTCGGGTGATTGATAGCAGGGATCCGCCGCTCAAAGTCCATATTAAGTGCGATACCGGGATGGGGCGCATTGGACTTAAGCATAAAAACGAATTAAAGGAAGTCGAACGATTCATTCATTATGCATATTCATTTGAATTAGAGGGGATATTCACCCACTTTTCGACCGCCGACCTAACTTCAGAAAAATATTATCAGCGGCAGCTGGAACTTTTTAAACAATATGTATCAGTGTTGGAAAAGACCCCGAAATATGTACATGCCGCCAATAGCGCAGGCGCCCTTTGCCACAAGGATTCCTTGTTTAATACGGTCAGGGTCGGGATTGCAATCTACGGTCTTGCCACATCACAGGAAAAAGCTCCGCTTGCGAAAGGGAAACAGGTATTCTCGCTTCACACCAAAATCGTTCATGTAAAAAAAGTTCTTCCGGGCGAATCCATCGGATATGGGGCAGACTACCAAGCACAGAGTGAGGAATGGATTGCCACGCTTCCAGTTGGATATGCTGATGGCTGGCTGCGTAAGCTAGAAAGCCAAAGTGTTATTGTAAATGGACAGCGTGCGAACATTGTTGGCAGGATTTGTATGGATCAGATGATGGTTAAGCTTCCTAACTATTTACCGATTGGCACTAAGGTTACCTTGATTGGCGGCAAAGAATCTGAAGACTTTGTTACAGTGGAAGAAATTGCCGAAAAACTGGGAACGATCAATTACGAGGTAACATGTACGATCAATTTTCGCGTTCCCCGTGTATATAAAAGAGGCTCTCGGCATCTTGAGGTTGAGAATTATCGGATCTCATTTTCCATGTGATGCGGTACAGAGTAATGTGGGAAGGCTGTTGTGATGGCTGATTCGCACTTAAGAAATGAAAATTGTTCAACCCACAGTATGACATTATTACGATGAAGCTTTGGATCAGCGTTGGCATTTCTGCCATTCAAAAAAAGGTCCCATTGTGCGGGATTCCTTTTTGGGCTGTTTCGTTTTAATCAGAATGTGAGCGGGGCCGTCACGCCCCATTAATGTGAGCTTATACAAAAATATCTTTCTCGTACAGCCAACCTCCAAGACTATCTCGAACCTAATCTCTATTTCGGGCTGAAGGTAGTGTACTAACAGGTCTAATCATAGGAGATACCAATTCAAATCATATTAATTATTGAATTGAACAATCCCTTACTTCAATTTATACTAAATCGGAATACTATGACTTGTTTTGAGAATGGTCGACTTCACGATCACCTATGTACATCATTGTTCATCGCGTTAAGCATGATACGAAGCGAATAAACGGAAGAACATCTTAGTAAAGAATCTACTCTTATTTAACAAGGAAAGACAAATAATTTTTTCTTTTAAGACATCGCTTTGTTTTCTACCTACACTAAAAAGATAGGGTCACTCAGTCAATTTGTTCATCCTTGACCGTACTGATTAATTGTTCCATAAACACACGGCTGGCCGCGCATAAATATTTGTTTTTCCGATATACGACACCGATTTGGGTAGTAAGTATCGGATCATGGATCGGGATTGTTCGTATTTGCTCATTTTCATGATAATCGAGGTACGCTTTTGGAAGAATGGTAACGCCAACGCCCATGCTGACCATATTAATAATTGATTCCATCGTCGTCATTTCCATTACCGGCTGTGGTGTAAATTCGAATGAGCGGCATCGCTCATTAATCAGCTGCCGTAAAAAATATGTGTCAGGCAATAAAACAGAAGGAGTTTTTTTAATAATGTCAAGTGTTACAATCGGTTCACTGGCAACGGGATGATCAGCAGGTACCGCAAGAGCAAGCGCTTCTTTATAGAGCGGAATTGTTTCCAAATCTTCATGTTCCATCGGTAAATATACGATACCCAAATCAAGTTCGTTTTTTAGAAGCCCCTCGTAAATATCTCCGGTTCGTAGACCAAGAATAGAAAGTTCTATATTCGGGTAGCTTTGATTAAACCTGATAGCCGTCGGCGACAGCAAGTAATTTACTACTGTGAGAAGTGCACCAATTTTCAATGTACCTCTCTTTAACCCTTGTAGTTCGCTGATTGCCGCACGCGCCTGTGAAAGTTCATGAAACACATTGTAGCCATGGTGGAGCAACGTTTTACCTGCTTCAGTCATTAGAGTTTTTTTGCCGACGCGATCAAATAGGGGGGTTCCGATTTCGTGCTCCAGTAAACGGATTTGTTGGCTTAGGGAGGGCTGGGCGATACCAAGCTTCTCTGCCGCGCGGGTAAAATGGAGTTCCTGACATAGGGTCATAAAGTATTCCAATTGCTTTAATTCCATCTGACATCCTCCTTTATCGTTCATTTTCACATAATAATAGATTATTTCTATTATTATAGAGCAAATCATAGAAAATATCTAATATATATTTGATTTGATAAGGTGATTGAAAGGAGCAGGGGATTTAAGTCTTTGTTATCGGACATTTAACTTCATCAGCAGAAGTCTTCTACTTCTGTAAGTGGTGAGATGAATGATTGGTATTCCATTCAGTGGGGTACAAACCCCAGCTGAATAAAGTTAAAGTCTCCGGCGGATGCCACAGATTTTCAGAGGAAACTTATCGAGCAGAGCTCGATAAAATCTGGGCGCAAATACGCCAAGGCGCATTTGATAATATTTTCAATTCATAAGGGGGAATAAGGATGAAACAAGTCTATAACTTCAATGCGGGACCAGCAGCGTTACCTTTAGACGTCATGCTTCAGATACAGGATGAACTCCTTGATTTGCAGGGCACAGGTTTGTCGATCTTAGAGATATCACATAGAAGCAAGGAGTATGAGAATATCAATGGAGAAACACAGCAATTGTTGAAAGAGCTCCTTAACATTCCTTCTGATTACGAGGTGTTATTTTTACAGGGGGGTGCGAGTACACAATTTGCCATGGTACCCATGAATTTTTTAACTGGAGGACGTAAGGCGAGTTATCTGCACAGCGGCACGTGGTCTGGCAAAGCGATAGCGGAAGCGAGAAAGATTGGTGAGACTGCAATTGCAGGAAGCTCGGAGGCTGATCATTTTAAAAAGGTTCCTAATCTTAATAGAATGAAGATCGATCCGGAAACGGCTTACATTCACCTTACCTCTAATGAAACGATTGCGGGTACTCAATACCAGAACTTTATAAATACGGGGGAAGTACCGCTTTTTGCAGATATGTCCAGTGACATTTTGTCTCGACCTATTGATGTTTCAAACTTTGCACTTATATATGCCGGCGCTCAGAAAAACTTGGGACCTTCCGGCGTTACGGTTGTGATTGTCAAGCGTAAGATACTGGAAAGAATCCCTGCAAGTATTCCCGATATTATGAATTATCGGATTCATGCAAACAAACGCTCCCTATTTCATACCCCTCCTGTGTTTGCTGTCTACATTGTAAATCTTATGCTGAAATGGATCCGAAATAACGGCGGGGTAAAAGCTATCGAACAGCGCAATTACCGAAAAGCTAATTTAATTTATAGCACAATCGATAAGAGCGGTGGTTTTTACAACGGCTTAGCTCATCCAGAAAGCCGATCGATGATGAATGTCACATTTAGTATCTTTAATGAGGGTATAGAAAAACACTTTTTACAAGAAGCGGAGCAAAATGGTTTTGTTGGGGTAAAGGGCCACAGGGATGCAGGCCATCTGAGAGTTTCTATTTATAACGCGGTTACGTACGAACAATGCCAAGCATTAACGGATTTTATGTTGGATTTTCAAAAACGTTTTGGATAAGAGAGGATTTCAGCGGTTGTATTGTTAATTCAGATCAGGCAATTAATAGATGGTTTTGCTTGAAGAGATGGACACTTTTTAACAACTTAGGGCAGAAGTCCCCTTCCTCAACGCAAAGCTAGGTGGGGGATGAATGCTTGCCTTTGTTGGGATTTTGCAGGAACATTTGTTCCTATCATGTTATAATGAGACATAGGTATCCTCATTATTCACGAGTGGGAGGAAACGATATGCTCCGTTGCATGAAAACTCTGTTTCGCGCAAGCAAGGAAACCATTGACCGACTGTTCGAGTGCAACCGCGTATCAGGCGAAGTGTGGAACTTCTGTCTCGCCCTTGCCAAAGAAACCCATTTGAAAACAGGAAAATGGATAACAAAAAGCGAGTAGCAAAAAAGGTCAAAAGGAATCTTCCCTATTCATTCTCAATCCGTGCAGGCGGTTTGTCATAAGTATTTGTTCGCACGGGATGCAGCACTAACAGCAAGAAAAGCGGGCCATAAAACAAAATACCCGTATAAAAAGAAAACGTACTTCAATACAAAGTGGGCGAACAACGGCTTCAAAGTATTTGAGAACGGAAAAATCGAGTTATCCATGGGCATTTTTGAAGGGAAAGGGCAAAAACCTCTGAATATTTGGGTGAAAGAATGGCCAAAAGGGAAAATGAAAGAGATCGAATTAATCTTTGACCGGCAATTGATGCTGTCTATTGCCTATGAGGATGGAAGGGAAGTAAAAGAGAATCAATTCGTAAACCGGGCTGCCATTGACGTTGGAGAAATTCATACCATTACGGCAGTGGCTGAAAACGGAGAAAATCTGATTATTACTGGGCGCCGCCTTCGTTCCATCCATCGGCTGCGCAATAAAAAGCTTTCCGAACTCCAGCGGAAAATGAGCAAGTGTACAAAAGGCTCATCTAGAAAAATAAGTAATCTATGAACCAAGATTCCAGCCTTTTTATCGCTGGAATTTTGGTTTTATCGGACGCTTTTTTTGATGTAGATCGATAGGTAAAACCAATTATTATAAGTAAAATATTCAAATTGAAGTTATAAATGGTAGCAGGTAATATCTAGTTAAAGATAGTTGGCTTTATTTTTGGGAGTATAGCCAAATGGAAAGGCAAAGGTCTGCAAAACCTTCAATTCTGGTTCGAATCCAGATACTCCCTCTTAAGAAAATTTCCTTTGAAAGAAACGGGGAAGAAAAATGAATGATTTGTGGATTGTGGACAATCTGAAGCGGATAAGAGAAAGAATGAACTCGGCTTGTCAATCCGTTGGTAGAAAAACTGAGGAAGTGAAGCTACTGCTAGCTACGAAAACCGTCCCTGTGGAAAGAATTAAGCAAGCTCTTGATGCCGATGAAACATTGATCGGTGAGAATAAAGTTCAGGAATTGCAGCAAAAATATTCACTGCTCCAAAATGATCAGACAGAATGGCATTTCATCGGTCATTTGCAAACGAATAAGGTGAAAAATGTATTAAAGTATGTAACATGTATTCATTCAGTTGATCGCTTGAAATTGGGGAAAGCATTACATAAACAGCTCACAAAAGAGAACAGGCAAATAGACATTCTCGTCCAAGTCAACACTTCATATGAAGACAGCAAGTTTGGAATTGCTCCTGAAGAAACTTTGAATTTGGTAGAACAGCTTTCTGAACTGAATACATTAAACATTAAGGGTCTGATGACGATTGGGAAACTGACTACTGATGGTAAAGAAACTAGAAAATGTTTTCGTCTGCTAAAGTCAATCCAGCAACAGATTATCCAACAAAATTATCCAGGGGTTGAAATGGATATTCTCTCAATGGGCATGTCCGGCGATTTGGAGGTGGCTATAGAGGAAGGAGCAACTATGATTCGAGTAGGGACTGCAATCTTTGGAGAAAGAATATATCCCGACAGTTATTACTGGAATGAAAAATTATCCATATCAGAATAATCTAATCAGTAGTATTGATTCATTAGAAACAAGACAGTTACTATTAGTTCAATTAGCCAAGATTGGTAAATTTGTGCGGAATTTTTCCGCAGTCGAAAGAAGATATGATATTCAACCTTTTCATAGGGACAATAAAAATGTGGATGTTGAAGATGTAATCTGAGTGTTTAGAAATAGCGGGATTATACGACCAATTGATCAACCCGAACGGATCCAATTGATGTTGAACAATTCGGATATTCTGCTGACCGCCTGGCTTGGGGATAAAATGATTGGTGTGGCCCGAGCTCTAACAGATTGGAACTATTGTTGTTATCTGCCCGATCTATCTGTTGACGGAAAATTTCAAAAACGGAGTAGGGCGTGAACAAAAGAAATTGGGGAAGAAGTCGTACTGATTCTATTAGCCGCACCAAATGAGATGGCATACTACCCAAAAGTCGGATTTAAAAGATGGTTTCATGATCAAGCGTAGGAGTTAAGGAATTTGGTTTACGCACCGCGTTCATCTGAAGTCTAGTATGAAAGGTAGAGTTACTAAAAAAAAGATCGGGGACAAAGCAATGGATATTTCAAGTATGCAAAAATATGCCAAAAAGTTTAGTGAAGAAAAGGGGTTCGATGTCAATACTATCCAAACTCGAACGCTGTATTTAATGACTGAGGTTGGGGAATTGGCAAAAGAAATTTTGAGCATTTCTTTCTATCCAACAGAGGAAAAAGTGCGACTTGCAAAGGAAAATATAGGTTTGGAGATGTATGATATCTTCTACAATATTTTAGATCTTGCCAACCAACTAGATATAGAATTGGAAGAAGCATGTCACAAAAAGATGGAGATCAATAAAAACAGAATCTGGTGTGAAAGATAAGCCAAGTCGAACAAATACAAAGAGCCTCGGATCCTGATTATTGGGATAGTGGCTCTTTATGACTTGAAAATCTGGTATCTGGGTTCCATAGAGACATTCATAGACGATTTACTCCAAGTTATAAACTGCGCGTATCCAAACTACTTCTGAAACATTGGTTGTGATTGGGCGGACGTACTTTCCTGGTTTACAGACGCCACCCTTAATACGGTCGATGACTCGATTATGTCACATTGGCCTTCTGTCAGTACGATTTATTTTCATCAATTGATACTCTCCCCCTTTAAATGTTTGAATAAAATTGCTCATCCATATTGGATTGCTAAAAAAAGACTTTTATGGATGTTTATAAACAATCCATTTATCGATATACTGTCATGGTGTTCTCAATACATGCATTAGTTTTTAAACCTGGTATCCACTGCTATACAGGTCTCCAACTTAAATATCATACAAATCAGGTTTAGAGGAGGGAGAAAAATGTTTAAAGTTTTAGTGTCAGATCCCATTAGCGATTTTGGTTTGCAGCAACTGAGAAACGCAGAGGATATTAAGGTCACAAAATTGTCGGGGCTAAGCGAAGAAGAGCTTATTTCAATTATCAATGAATATGATGCATTGCTCGTCCGTTCTCAAACAAAAGTGACTCGGAATATCTTGAAGGCCGGCATCAATTTGAAGGTCGTTGGCTGCGCAGGAGTTGGCGTCGACAACATTGATTTAGACGGAGCAACGATCCTAGGGATTGTTGTGGTCAATGCGCCAGACGGAAATACGGTTTCGACGTGTGAGCATACTTTTGCAATGATGATGGCATTGGCTCGGCATGTACCGCAAGCCAATGCCAAAACAGTTTCCGGGGTGTGGGATCGTAAATCATTCCTTGGCGTTGAACTGCAAAATAAGACACTCGGTGTCCTTGGGCTTGGCCGTATCGGAATTGAAGTGGCTAAACGCGCGGCAGCGTTTGGTATGATAGTTATTGGCCACGATCCCTTTATGTCGGAGGAACGGGCGAGAAAATTGGGCATCAAGCTAACGACTGTAGATGAAATTCTGAGAACAGCTGATTTCATAACTCTTCATACTCCGCTAAAAAGAGAATCAAATTATATGATTGCCAAGCCACAATTCGATGTAATGAAACCGGGAATGCATATTATCAACTGCTACCAGGGTGGAATTATTGATGAGGGTGACCTCGTTAATGCGCTTGACGAAGGAATTTTGGCAGGGGCAGCTTTTGATGTATTTGAAAAGGAGCCGCCAACGCGAGATCACCCCTTTTTAAAACATCCAAAGATTATTGTTACACCGCATTTGAGTGCTTCCACTTTGGAAGCACAAGAGAATGTTGCCATTGATGTTTCCAAGCAAGTAATCAATATATTGCGAAATGAACCCTTTAAAAATGCAGTCAATATGCAGACGATTTCCAGCGATCACCTGAACAGATTACACCCCTACTTTACGTTGAGCGAACAACTTGGAAAATCGCTTGCTCAAATGACCGATGGTGCAGTACGTGATGTTACAGTGGGGTGTGCAGGTGATCTCGCTGAACTAGACACTTCACCACTTATACCCTATGTACTGAAGGGCATACTTTCTCACCATCTTGGGGCAGAACATGTCAATATTGTCAATGCTACTCATTTAGCGAAAGAACGTGACCTTAACTTTGTAACCCAAAAGTCACTATTATCCCAAAGTTCGTCAAATGAAATTATGATACGTATGAAGACGACTAAAGAGGAGAAATCGGTAAGAGGGTCTCTGCTTCCTGAACTAGGGGAACGCCTTGTTCAAATCGGTCCTTATCCGGTTGATATTCCTCCTTCAGGACAAGTTTTATTAATTTCACAGATGGACAGGCCGGGGATTATTGGACGGGTTGGAAGAGTGCTCGGTAGAAGCGGCATTAATATTGTCACGATGCAAGTGGGTCGCAACAAAATTGGTAATTCAGCGTTAATGATTTTAAAAATCGATAAAAAGGCACCCAAAAACGTGATTGAAGAATTATACATGATACCAGAAATCAGACGTGTACGAGAAATATCTTTTGACTGAAAATTCCTAACATAGAAAGCGTGCTAGTTTTGTTTATTAGTTGAGTTTTAAATGTTTAATAATCCAAACCACAATAAGTTTACAGTGTCCAAATAAACACGGACAATGAGCAGAAAGATGTGAAAACTGGGCCATTTTAGTCAGGGAGAATCTTGAATCTGTTTGGCAACTAGCATGAGCCAGGTAAAAAACCCCCATATGAATTATTTGAGAAGAGCTTTTTTCATGATGTATTTGCCGTGGATAGCATGCATCTAGGATAGAGCACCTTCTCTTTTTTTGAGACATTCACCTTATTTTCTGTGTGAAATATTTTACGGATATAGTCAGTAAAATGACCAGGTTTTGGCATTAAGCTGCAAGTCATCACCATTGACGAAAAATTGGCTAGTGATTTATCCTATAGGAATATGGTGAGAAAGCAAAAGGGAAGAAATGAAATAACATTGCCCAAAGTGTAGTCCTCCTCTGCTATACAAAGGTTTCGCAAACCAATGTCGGGCAGAGGAGGATTCCATATAAACCTCCCCATGAATGGACGATATAAATGTTGCTTAAAAAAATGCTCATATATAATTGAGAATTTTTTAAATATCCTCTATTAGTTAACCTTCTCTCTCCTATTTTAATTTCCCTGCAGTGAATCTGTTGTATTGATCTCTAACGGCTGATTATCTAAGAGAAATTGAGCTGTGTTTAGTGCTCTTGGGCTAGGATTGGAATAAATTTTCTTGAAATGAACATTCTATAATCGTTCTTTTAACCATTTGGCTTGTTGTATACCTATGTCTGTATGAGTAGGAGTAGATTTCATATGACCTTGTATTTCTTTCACAATCCATTTTGTTTGGCTGTGGCGTGTCAAATTTAAAGTTGTTTTCATGACTTCATGATTTCCCCTAACCCCTGGATAAAGACCTCGTTTTCAAATTTTGTTCCAACTGAAACGCGAATATGGCAAGGAAGATTCCAAGTGCCACCATATCGAACAATAATTCCTTTGTCCAACAGTTGCTCATATACTGATTTTGCATTTGGCCCGAGCTCTACTAGAACGAAATTGCTCATACTTTCAATGAACGGAAGACTAAGCTCTTTGAATGCACGGTAAAGTTGTTTCCGCCCTTTGATATTCGATTGAAGAGACAAGTGGACATGCTCATCATCGTGTATAGCTGCTGCAGCCGCAACCTGCGCCAGTGCATTAACATTAAATGGTTCCTTTACTTTTAGAATATGTTGGATAATGAACTCCGGGACTGCCCCAAAACCGACCCGTAATCCAGCTAGTCCATATACCTTAGAAAAAGTCTGAAGCACGACAATAGGGTAACCAGCACGAACAAATTCCAGTCCGTTTGTATAATCTTCAGCCACAGCGTATTGACTGTATGCCGTATCAAGCAAAACAAGAACATCTTTTGGCAGGGCCTCCAGAAGGTGTTGTAAGTTAGCTTTCGATAAGTAGGTTCCGGTAGGGTTGTTTGGTGAACAGATACAAATTATTTTGGTTCTCTCGGTAACCTTTTCTATCATCGTGTCTACATTAAAAGTGTAGTTTTCGCCAAGTGGTACTTTAATGATATTTGCCCCCATAAGATTCGCCCCGAATTCATACTCGCTAAAAGATGGGGAGGGTATGATAATCTCATCGCCGGGTTCGAGAAATGACTCAGATACGAGTGTAATCAGTTCATCTCCGCCATTCGTAATGATCAATTGTTCCGGTTTCACATCTAACTTTGAGGCAATCTCCTTCCTCAAAATCGATGTATTTGCATCCGGATAACGATGAATATCAGTTAATGAATGATTGAGGGCTTTCAATGCATAAGGTGAAGGTCCCAGCGGATTTTCGTTAGAAGCCAATTTAATGACTTGAGCTAAACCCCGCTCGCTTTGAAGCTCCCAAATCGGCTTTCCCGGCAAATAAGGCTGGATGTTCTGTATGGTTTCCCGTGCTCTAATCTCTATGTTTTCAGACATGACACATCTCCCCGCGACATATTTTCAAAACTTTTCTTACTATTATTGTAAGCCTTCCTTAATATGAAGTAACCATCCAATCATTTTCCTTTTAAACAGTCCATATTTAATGATATATTGTTGGTCTGAATATACCATTTAAAAAAATGATATATTTTAATTCGGTAATTTTGTATGTTAGTTTAACTTCATTCTGCAGAAGTCTCCCACTTCTGTAAGTGGTGAGATGAAAGCCTATTGGTATTCCATTCAGTGGGGGTTCAAACCCCGGCTGAATAAAGTAAAAGCCTCCGGCGGATGCCACAGATTTTCAGAGGAAATTTATCGAGCGAAGCTCGATAAAATCTGGGCGCAAATTTGATAATTGGAGGTAAAACCAACCAGTTATTTCAAGAAGGATAAGGATCGTATTGCTATCTATGAGGAACGTATATCAAAGAAAAATTGGAAATCGAATTAGGGTAAGAAAAAAGTTTGCATATTAAGACCCTACTAAATTAACGACAGCGATTCCAGAGTAAGACAAAAGCTGTTATTTCTTTATTACTGATTAATTTGTTAGGAAGGTGATTAGATGAAATTTACTTGTCCTTGTTGTGGTTATAAAACATTAGATGGTGAACCCCCCGGAACATATGATATTTGTGAGATTTGTTTTTGGGAAGATGACGAGGTTCAATTTAATGATCCCGATTATGAAAGTGGTGCAAACACACCTTCTTTAAGGAAAGCACAGAGAAATTACATTGAATTTGGGGCTTGTGAGGAAAGGTGTATTGAATTTGTAAGAAAACCAAACAAAAAAGATGAAAAAGATCAAAATTGGAAACCACCCCGTTCTAATTGTATAATATTAACAAAGGGGTGATTTTGTTGGACAACGTTCCAAAGGTAAGGAAAATAATGCTTGATGAGGAAATTGACGAGCAGGAGTTTGTAGGTATATTCAATAGCATTTACAAGCACGAATGCTATATTTATGCAATCATACCTGAATGGGAAGATGAACTTTTTAATAGTCTGTCAAACGATTTTATTATAGTAAACAAGATCTCGTTCCCTTTAGTAAGGATTTTCCCAAGAACCATAAGATTTTTAGGATATGTGATAGATAGTAAAAAACAATACGTCTTCGAGTTTTACTTACGGTCTACAACAATGGATTTCTTAGTATTTTCAGAGTCGGATATATCTCCCCATTTAAATAACATAAACAAGAAAAACATAGACTTTTATAAAATGTTTGAATCAAATCAAATCCCCCACATTACCATTGGTCCTGATGGTCAATGGCTAAATATAGTTGAATATTGAAGTAATTTCTTATTCAAGAATCGGGCGCATTACTAGTAATGGCGCTTTATTATATTAATCGGGCCATTTTACGGAATAATGCTTATAGTAAAAAAAGTAAACGGGGGAATGTGATTGAGGATGATCTTCCTATTTTTTTCAAGCATCAACAGGACCGTGAAGCAAACCATATGGCTGCCTTTACGAGTAAGGATCCTAATGATTGGGATAGCTTCACTACACACTGGAACAAAATTCTTACGGATAGGGATATTATTAAGCAAACGATCATTGTCGAAAATACCGTAGTTGGACATGTTCTACGTTTCGAGCAGTTCGGAGAACCTTAGGTTAGGAAAGGAATATTGGGGTAAAGGAATCGCAACCAACGCTTTACGGGAATTTCTAAAACATGTTACAATTCGTCCCCTTTACGCTCGTGCCGCGAAAGATAATGCTGGATCCCTCAAGGTTCTAAAGATAAGGTGTTTGTTACGTTAACGGGTGCTTTTGGAGAACAAAGTTATTGATATAAAGGGAGGTTTCCCCTTGAACAAGAAAGATATTTTAGGAGCTTTATCAATAATAACAGTGCTAATAAGTATAATTTTTTTCTTTATAGTAAGAGGGCCAAATGCAAATTTGACTTTAGGTATAAGCGTGTTTACGGTGCTTTCTGTACTTGGAATTATTTTTGCCATAACATCTAAAAAACTATGGTTTATTATAACGGGAATTATATTAAATGGCGCTGTATTAGTGTTTGCTTATTTGCTTCTGCTTGCAATGGGAATTAGTGAGACATAAAAATTGATCAAGGAATCGGGCGCTTTAGCCGAATAACTTATTCATTTATTGGGTGCCATATTGTGGAATAAATCAGATAAAATGGGGAACTTTGTAAAGAAATATATTTAAGCTAAAGGAGCGGAATATGGAAAATTACGTTTTTGAACACATGGCAAAAAAATATGATACAGAAGAACGAATTGAATTAGCCAAAGTTATAGTTAAGGAAGTAAGACCAGAGCTACAAAATAGTAAATCTAAATCTTTTATAGATTATGGGAGTGGTACTGGTTTAATTGGTTTGGAATTAACAGACTTGGTGGGTTCTGTTTTGTTAGTGGATTCATCAAAACAAATGTTGGAGGTTGCAAAAGAAAAAATTTCTCGCAAAGGAATTACAAACTCCAAGGTGGTTTGTTCAGATTTTACCGAAGAAACACCTAAACTTAAAGCAGACATAGTTTTAATGTCACTAGTTCTTCTTCATATTCCGGATACTAAAAAAATTCTACAAGAATTATTTAACGTTTTAAATAATGGTGGCAAATTAATTATTATTGATTTTGATAAAAACGATAAAGTAAATCATCCAAAGATTCATAATGGTTTTTCCCATAAAAACCTAAAAAAAATATTATCCGAAGTTGGATTCAAATCCATTAAAATTAAGACATTCTATCGCGGAGATTGTATTTTTATGAACCAAGATGCCGCAATGTTTATAGCCAGTAGTATAAAGTAACTTCTTAAAACAATCGGGCGATATCCTGGAACAAGGATAAGCCCTATTTTCACTTTAGGGCCAGATTGTGGAGGGGAAAATTTAGAAGAGATTGTGAAAGAGCGTTCTTAAAAGAAAGATGCGGGTTAGTGGAAAAGAATGGTTGTATTAATCGAGGGGAGGAAATCAGGTATGAATGATAAAGAGAAAATCTATTATATACGGGGTACTGAGGAACTAAGAATGAAAAATATTCGTGCCCATAAACTTGTTCGAGAGTTTAACAATAGCTGTATTGAAGATTTCACAAAAAGAGAGGAAATTATTAAGGAATTGTTTGGAAGTGCAGGATTAAGTCCTAGTATTGAGCACAATTTTCATTGTGATCTGGGCTACAATATTCACGTTGGCGATCATTTCTATGCTGGATATAATTGCACTATGTTAGATATGGCAGAAGTTAGGGTTGGTCATAACTGTATGATAGGTCCTAATGTAGGGATTTATACTGCTGGTCATTCAATCGAATCCAAGGATAGGAACAAGAGTGGTTATGCAATGCCAATTAATATAGGTAATGATGTATGGATTGGCGGTAGTTGTGTTATCCTGCCTGGAGTCACTATAGGTGATAACTCAATTGTAGCTGGAAACCCAGCTAAAACACTAAGAAATATTTAACCTACAATACGTAATGATTCAAACTAACGGGCGTATTTCCGGAGCAGGTTCGGAATATTGCAAATGAGGGCGCAATTCTGCTACAAAAATTGTCCTCTTTCTTAAGGTTAACGTTCTGTTGTTCAATTAACGGGCGCATTTCTGACATAAGGATTTGCGTCCTATTTTCATTATTGGGCCATTTAAATGAATAAAAAATTTATTGTAGCCATTGCACTTTGAGGGTTTATTGGAATTTCATGCTAAACTGGTAAAGGATGTTGAAAGGACTGGTTCAAATTGATGGATATTCGAAAACCGACTGATTTGGAACTTAAAAAGATTTTAGCACTTTCCCCTAAAGCAGTTTTTGATGGTACATAGGGCAAAGTAAAACCGACTGATGAAAAAATAGAACAACTAGTTAAGCCACTTCTAAGTAAAGGAAGCCATTACTTAATCGCAGTAGAAGGTGATAAGATAATGGGCTGGACCCTATTAGGGGAAAATAAAGACCAGTTTACTGATAAATTGTGGATTTATTTATGAACTATTTGTTATTAATGAAATTAGGGGCAATGGAATCTCTAAACAGTTAATGAAAACAGCTATTGACCATCTAAAGCAAAATGGACACACTGAAGTGCGTCTTAGTACTTTTTCTGGCAATAGAGCTATTAAATTGTACGAAAAAATGGGGTTTAATATTATGACAACCATGAGCCTGCAGTTATAAAGAATAACCTTAGCAATAATCTCCAGCTAAAGGGCGCGATCATTGGAATACAGCTGTGCGAGAATCGGGCCATTTAATGGAGTAAAAAAGGGTTTATTCGGTAGAAAACTGAAATTAAATAGGGGCTATATTTGTCTGGAAGGAGGATAACAATGAATTTCGGAAATGAGTATTTGAAAGTTGTACTAGACAGATTTAAGAGTGTCAAAGATCTTGGGGATAAGACAATAAATCAATTGTCGGAAGACGATATTCACTGGCATTTAAATGAGGCTTCAAACAGTGTTGCTGTTATAGCAAATCATTTAGGTGGAAATATGGTGTCTAGATGGTCTGACTTTTTAGTCTCGGATGGAGAAAAGTCCTACAGGAATCGTGACCAGGAATTTGAAGATGATATATCGTCAAAACAAGAAATGATAGCAGTTTGGGAAAAGGGGTGGAATACCCTTTTTGCAACATTAAATAGCTTGGAGGATCAGGATTTATTAAAAAGTGTATATATTCGTGGTGAAAGCCATACGGTGTTGGAAGCGATAGAAAGACAGATGGCTCACTATGCATATCATATAGGGCAAATCGTTTATATTGGTAAGCAAATAAAAGGTGAGAATTGGGAAAGCCTTAGTATCCCCAAAGGGAAATCGAAAGAATACTTACAACAAAAGCTAAAAAAACCTAGGTCTTAAAGGCGTTAGACCTTGTTCAATAAACGGGCGCTTTAATAAAATAGCTCGTTAAAATCTGGGCGCAAATACGCCAAAGCGCATTTGATTAATTCCCTATCATGGTAAAGGGGCTTTTACCCAATAAAAATTGGAATGTCTTCAACAAAAGGGCGCTTTTCCTTAATAAGGATTAGTGCCAATATCGCATATAAGGGCCATTTTGTAGAGCAATGGCTTTAAAGGAAATTGGATTTGTAGGTTTATTATTTAGTATGGTAAGTTAATTTAAACAGTTAATTTAAACAGTTAATAGGGGTGATACCAGTGAAACAAATGCTTAAATTCTTATCTCTTTCACTGTTGGTAATTTTATTTGTAAGTGGGTGTAATACAAATAACGGGAAAGAAGATATATTTAAATTTAAAGATTCGTTTGTTGGGGATAACAGTGCTGTAGGGAACATTGCAAATCACTTGCAAGGCGCTGAACACTTAAAAGGGTTTGAACTTGAAACAAAAGACAAGCCATATGGAATTATTTTAAATTATGATTGGTCAGAATCAGAACAAAACTATAAAAAAACAGCTATTTTTAATGCTACATTTTTATTTGCATTAGTTCAAAATACAGACTGGATAACGTTTAATTTTAATAATCAAGAATACAAAATAACAAAAGAAAATCTGCAAAATTGGTATGGAGAAGATTTTAGTGAATTTACAAATGAAGATGAACTAATAACACTCACACAAAGATATTTGGAAGATGAAGATAAAGTAAATCAGTTATTCCAGTAACGGGCGCATTTCAGGGGTAAGAGGTGCTAAGGGGAGTTTTTATGGGTGTAATTGCTAAAAATGCAAGAAAAATTTATATTATTGTAGTATTAATGATGTTGGTAAAAACTTTTCTTCCAATTAAGCAATTATATGATAATGCTTTAAATATACTATTCGTTTTAATAGCTATTCCTGTTGCAATTATTGAATATAAAGTTAACAAGAGGAGTAAAGGGAATACTTAAGTGTGATCTTCCATTTAGGGCGCTTTAATTTAATGTAATAGGAACATATATTAGGGGGGAATCTCATGGATGATAAGAAAAAGGCTTTAATTATGGTTGACGTACAAAAGGCTTTCGATGATAAAAAGTGGGGAGAGCGAAATAACCTAAATGCAGAGGAAAATATTAGCAAGATACTACAATTATGGAGGAAAAAGGGGTGGTTAGTAATATACATACAACACACTTCCGATAATCCTAATTCAGTATTTCATCCGATGAACAGGGGATTTGCTATTAAAGAAATAGTGAAACCTATTGATAAAGAAGTAATTATCACAAAGAAAGTAAATAGTAGCTTTATTGGTACTAATTTAGAAGAGTATTTAAAAGTAAATGAAATATCAACAGTTGTAATCACTGGTTTGACTACACCTCATTGTGTATCAACAACTACAAGAATGAGTGGTAATTTAGGTTTCGATACATACCTGATTTCAGATGCTACTGCAGCTTTTGGTTTGAAGGACCAAAGTGATAGACATTATGATGCAGAAACTATACACAATGTATCTCTTGCTACATTGCATGATGAATTTGCCACAATACTTACAACAGAGCAACTTATTAACGATTTTATAAAATAACCTATTCAACTATAGAGCGCTATTACTGGTAATGACGTTTGATTTTATAATCGGGCCATATTTTGGACCGAAAAAGCAGGGAGGTGTTGACTTGAATTATATTATAATTTTATTTTCTTTATTGATCTCAACAATAGTATCTGTTCTAATTTTAAAAAAGACAAACCATAAATTATTCAGCATGTTATCAGCCTTTTGCTTGAACATGCTGATTTTAATTCCAATAACGTGGATTTCATACAATATGAATGATGAAGCACGCATTTTTGGAATTGGTTATTCGGGTTTATACATCTTGGTATTTGCTATTCCAGTAATAACCTGGGCAAACTTCTTAATACTACAATTTGTGAAAAAGTAAAATCCTTACTTACTTTCTTCAGTTATCGGGCGCGATTGTTGTACAAATTTATGCCGGAATAGGGGGACCGTCAGGAAAATGCGGATTTACAACGCTAAGCCCATTTTCAAGACGATACCCCCATTTTTTAACAACGTTCAGAAAGTTTTAGCGGTCTTAAAGAATCTAATGAGATCACTTTCTTCGAATTAAAATGGTATTCTCCTAGTAAATTAATATGTTCCCAGCCTAAAGGTGACATATGGTGCAATAAATCTTCATTAAAACTACTTGTCCGTTTTTCATATTCAACTGCTTTTGTTAGGTGAAGAGTATTCCAGATACTAATGGCATTGATAATTATTTTTAAAGCGCTGGCCCTTTGAAGTTGATGTTGTATGGTTCGTTCCCTAAGCTCTCCTTGTTTTCCGAAGAAAATAGCTCTTGCCAGCCCATTCATGGCTTCACCTTTATTCAATCCTCTTTGTATTTTTCTTCTTAGCGATTCAGCTGAAATTTAATTAAGAATAAAGATTGTTTTTTCTATTCGCCCCATTTCGCGTAAGGCTGTAGCTAAGCTGTTCTGTCTTGCATAAGAACCTAATTTCCTCATAATAAGGGATGCTAAGACTGTTCCTTCTCTTATTGAATGGGCTAATCTGTAAAACATCCTCATAATTTTATTTATTTGTCCACGTAAAAATAGTTTCTAGTTTGGGATACTCACTTGCTTTATCTATCGTAAATAATTTTGAATCCGATAAATCTCCTATTCTTGGAGCAAATTTAAATCCTAATAAATGGGTCAATCCGAATATTTGGTCTGTGTAACCAGCAGTGTCTGTATAATGCTCTTCTATATTTAGATCCGTCTCATGATGTAATAAACCATCCGAAACATGAATTGCATCCCTTGAATTTGTTTGAATAACCTTTGTGTAGTAAGAAGAGAATGGTCACTCGTAAATCGATAGATAGTGGCTCCTTTTCCAGTTCCGTAATGTGGGTTTGCATCTGCATGTAGTGAGGAAACACCTAGCTGCATTCTCATACCATCTGACGAAGATGTTGTACTGTCGCCCCAATAGGAAGACATATGTAATTTGTGATGGAAATTTACTAATACGACTTGGCTTTATTCATTGCATCTTCATACATGCGCCATTGGGACACATTGGCTAATTGCTTATATGTAAGTCCGAGTGTTGCTTCAGCCATCTTGCTCAAACCAATTCATTCCATTCCTAAAAGGGCAGCCATAATAATAATCGTTTCTTCTCCATTCGGTTTCTGATTATTAGAAGCACGAGTGGATTGCTCATGAAATCCTGTTATATAAGCAACATCCATGAGTAAATCGGTTAATTTTATTCTTGGGAGCATCTGATACAGGCTTGCACTAAATTTTTTTGCTTCTTCCGGAACATCTTTTTCTAAGCGTGCAATTGATATTTTTCCTTTTTCAAGAGAAACTCCGTCCAACTTGTTGGAATTGGCAGCTAACCACTTTAACTTCATTCAGCAGAAGTCTCCCACTTCTGTAAGTGGTGAGATGAATGCGTATTGGTATTCCATTCAGTGGGGGTTCAAACCCCGGCTGAATAAAGTTAAGCCTCCGGCGGATGCCACAGATTTTCAGAGGAAATTTATCGAGCTTAAGCTCGATAAAATCTGGGCACAAATACGCCAAGGCGCATTTGATCCTTTCATTAAGACTGCTGGTTCTCTCCGTCATATAATCTTCGAATGATAAACTAACTGATAATCTCGTATTTCCTTCGTTTGATTCCATGTATCTTCTGAAAACAAATATTCCTCAAAATCTCTAAATTGTCTGCTACCAACAATGGATACATCTCCTACCCGAACACGCTCCCTAAGTTCTGTTAAAACGGCCATTTCATAGTAATGAAGATTAATTGTTGTACCATTATCCTCGATATTGGAATAACCAAAGAATTAAATTAAATAGTAATAAGAAGAGGCTGCCACCAAATAGTGGGGGAAGCCTCTTCGTAAATTCTCTAGATCCATTTCCGTAGTACGCTTTAGCCAATTGTAAGAACCACTTTTCCCCGGCCGTGGCCACCCTCGATCTCTCGATGGGCGTCCGCGGCTTGGTGTAGCGGAAATGCCTTCCTAATATGGATCTGCAATTTCCCTTGTGAGTATAGTTCTACTAGTTTAGCAAGCCGATCCACTGACCTCTGGCTACGTATAAGGCGAACACCGAGTTCCTCTGCAAGGTCAAACGCAACAATTGTGCCGATTCGGTCTTTGTTTTCCACAAGTTCCAAGGATGCACGTAGAGCATCTTCCCCAGCGGCATCGAAGGCTACGTTCACGCCATCCGGTGCAAGGACCCGGACTCTGTCGGCAAGATCGTCTCCATAGGTGATGGGGATCGCACCCAGTGATCGAAGGTAATCGTGGTTGCGTTCACTAGCGGTGCCGATGACAGTTGCTCCCAATGCCTGGGCCAGTTGTACTGCGAATGCACCAACTCCACCAGCTGCAGCGTGAATCAATATGGTGTCTCCCTTGTCAACGCCAAGTTCCTGTAACGCGGTGTGAGCGGTTTGACCAGAAGCTGTTATTGCACCAGCCTCCTCCCAAGGCATGCTCTGTGGCTTATGCACAATCTGGTCAACACTAACCACCACATATTCTGCATAGCAGGCCAGTAAAGCCCAGCCAAGCACTTCACTGCCGACAGTGAAGTCAGTGACTCCATCCCCTACTTGATCAACAATTCCTGCAAACTCGTTTCCGAGAATCTGTGGATACCGCACCTCCAAACCGGGTGGTGCCCAGTTACTACTACGCACCGCCAAGTCGAACGGCTGGATTCCAGCAGCCTTGACCCGGACCCGAACTTGCCCTACACCAGCATGAGGGTTATCAAATTCCATTATTTGCAAAACATTTGGAGGACCAGAAGTAGAAATTGCAGCGGCTTTCATGCTATATCCCTCCTGAAGGGGTAGGGGTTCCAGCTGATGATGGAACGGGATTGGGTATAAATTAGGTAATTGAACTTTTTACCATCCAGACGAGCAAAATTTAAAATCTCTTTTTTTTGTTCGATAAGGTTAAGCGATCGAATCGTCTGATCTTTATTCATAGATAATCGTCCCTTCATATTTATTTTAAAATGTAATCCTAGGATTACGAATTAACATGTTCTGCTATTGAACGATGATTTAATGTCTTCATTCAACTAAGAACCTCGATGGTAAATCCACCCGGGGCTTTAACATAAAATGTCCAGCGATGAGCCATTTTTGGCGGTTTTACATCAAATCCATCATTCTTCAAGTGTTGATAGATCTCGTTCACCCGTTCTTCGCTCTTCTGCGAAAAACCTATATGAAAGGACTTCGGGTAACTGACCTGAGTACCTTTCATCAAAGCGAGCAATAATCCATCTTCGTCTAACAGTACAGCGAATGAATCGCCATGCGTGCTCTTGGTTTGTAGGTCGAAATATTTCTCCAAGAACTCTCGAGCAGCGTTAACGTCAGTGACCGTTAGATTGATATGGTTTAGTTTCAAAGGTTACACTTCCTCTCTATAGTTATGATCTTTTACTTCCTATATTTTCTTTTTAAAAATGCTCCCAAAACAGTATAATCCTCTAAAATCTTTGCAAGGTTTTATTACTTACATGTTTTATTCTATAATTGATTATTAATAAATAAAAAGACATATTAATATATCTCTATATATACTCGAGTATATGAATGAAGGAGTGATGAGCATGGAACTGCTGCAACTACATTATTTTCTAAAAGTCGCTAAGTTGGAGCATATGACGAAGGCTGCGCAAGAGCTTCGCATCGCGCAGCCTGCTCTCAGCAAAACCATCGCTAGGTTGGAAGAGGATTTGGGTGTACCGTTATTTGATCGCAAAGGAAGGAACATTCGACTCAACTCATTCGGAAAAGTGTATCTGAAGAAAGTAGAAATGGCTCTTATGTTGCTTGAAGAGGGCCGAAGAGAAGTTGAAGATCTTGCGGGAATGGAAAAAGGGCGTGTATTTTTAGCAACAACAACTCATAAATGCTTTTCTGATGTAATAGGTTCTTTTATATCCTTGCACCCTGATGTCAAACTTCAAATCACTCAAGCTTCGGAGAGGGAAAAAGTGCAACAGCTCCGAAATGGAAATATCGATTTTTGTATCACTTTCCCTCCCATTGAGCAGACGGGGATAGAGGGGTTTTCCTTTCTCACTGAAAAAATCTTACTAGCTGTTCCTCATACACATCGATTTGCTAATCGGAGCAACATAGACTTGAGTGAAGTGGCTGATGATCCTTTTATTTGTATAAAGCAAGGGAATCCATTCCGAGAAATGACAGATGAATTTTGTCATAAAGCAGGATTTACTCCAAATATTATATGTGAAGTCGACGAACATTCTGCAGTAGGTCATTTCATCCGAATGGGAATTGGTATTGCTTTTATGCCGGAAACCTTAATTGAAAAAATAGAGACGTCATTTCATTTAGTGTACATCGATAATCCTATTTGTCAGCGTACCTACCAAATCGCATGGCTTGAAGGGCGGTATATGTCCGTGGCTGAACGTAAGTTTCGGGAGTATTTTGTCCAGAGCTTTACTGAATTACCGACGCAATAAACCTTTAATTTCGATTCGAACTTTATCAGCTTAAAGCTTTTAATATTTGGAACCGGAGGTAAAAGGTTGAACTTGGTCGTCTCCTTTCTTAACTTCCAGGCCAATAATGCTTTTAACTAACTGGGACTTTTTTGAAATAACATATGCAGACATATATCTCAGAAACATATTGAACCATCTTCCATTAAAGGGGGCTTTAATGGAGCAACATAAACAGAAAATAATCAAATTTTTTTATAAAAATTGAACGATATTTCACAAAGAAAGAATCCATTTTGATCATCTTTTTCAAAATGGATTCTTCTGATTACGGTAAGATGCGGGTTTGTATGGTGTTTTTGATCGAATTTTATTTTAAAGCTACACAGAGGACAGTATGCAAGTATGAAACGAATAAGGTGGTAATTCTTTGTATGAAACGAAAGATAGCTAATTACTTTATTTTCTTTTTGTTCCTGTTCATTTGCAATTTAATAGTTAATCATTTCCTAAAACATAATTTAAACATTTTGACTGCTTTTTCCACTACTTTTGGTGTCTCACTTGGAGTGTTTTTTGTTGAGCGATGGATCGTAAAAAAGTTAAGCTAAACAGAAATATTTGCTTGAAACGAATGAGAAATTCTTTCTTTAACTTCATTCAGCAGAAATCTCCCACTTCTGTAAGTAGTGAGATGAATGCATATAGGTATTCCATTCAGTGGGGGTTCAAACCCCGGCTGAATAAAGTTAAAGCCTCCGGCGGATGCAACAGATTTTCAGAGGAAATTTATCGAGCGGAGCTCGATAAAATCTGTGCGCAAATACGCCAAGGCGCATTTGATAGGAGATAAAAATGAGTCTGTCCTAAATATACGGACTCTTTCGATAAAAGACAGCTTAAAAAAACTATGATATGTCACAAGGGTTGAAGAAATTATCTGTTGAAGGTGAATTACCTACCTTTTAAACATGGATTATCTGGTTTTTTCCGAGACTGATGCATCAGAACAATTAAGAAAAATAACTAAGAATAACTTGCACATTTTCAAAATGTTTGAGGTAAATAGAATACCCGATCTAACCATTGGTCCCGACGGTCAACGGCTTAATGTAGTTGAGTTTTGATTCGAGAGCCTTCCTCAACTAACTGGGGGCGTTAGTGAAAATAAAGGGGTATTACATATTAGTCGTATATAAATATGTAATGCCCCTCCCCTCACTTAGAAAGAGATTGTGCCACTGCAACAAACCTTTTTACCCCTTCACTTAGTTGTTTTTCATTTGCGTAAGAATAGCTTAAACGTATCCAGGATGATAGTTGTTTTAATGGATCACAAACTTGACCTGGCACAAAGGATATAGATTGTTCGATACTTTTGGTTAATAATAACTCAGTTGGAAGTTTATCTGGGAGCTGCACCCATAAATTAAGACCGCCTTTTGGACTGGTCCATTTCCAATCTGTTACCGCTAGCTCTTCCTCCATGATTTCCTTTCGGATCTGTAGGGCGATCCGGATTTTCTCCAGGTGCTGCTGCAATCTTAGTGATGAAAAGTAATGGAGAAAAATTTTTTGATTGAGAAGTGGCGAGCCATTATCAGCTAACGATTTTACTGTTAGTAGTGAATTCATTAATGATGGTTGACAAATAACAGCCGCAATTCTCAAACCAGGTGAGATATATTTGCAAAAGCTTCGGATATAAATGACTGTCCCAGCAGTATCATATGTGTAAATTGGTGATGGCGGGGCATGATCAAAATATATGTCGTGATAGGCATCGTCCTCAATTAATAGACATCGATATTGTTCAGCTAATTCTACTAAATTTTTGCGCTGCTCAACTGAAATAGTATAACCAGTCGGGTTATGGAAAGTTGGGTTGAGATAAAATAGGAGTGGTTTATATTGTTTCATATATAATTCAACCTGCTTTAAATCGTACCCGTCTGGATGGATATCAACCGTTACAATCTGTGCTCCTTGTGCTCTAAAAATATCAATCGCAGCACTATAGCTTGGACGTTCAAATAAAACGACGTCTCTTGGCTTAATAAAAGTTTGAGCGATTAAGTGAATCGCTTGCTGTGAGCCAGAAGTGATTAACAAATCATCTGCATTGAGATGGGTTTTATACTGATTGATAAAATATTGAGTGAGTGTTTCACGTAGCTCTAAATCACCTTGCACAGTTGAGTAGGTTGCAAGTACTTTGGGGTAAAGGTCAAACACTTTCTTTACGTAATCTGAAAAATAATGATTAGGCAAAAGATTTGGATCAATTAACGCCTGAGAAAAATGATAGGAAACAGGTGATTGATGGATCTCAGATAAATGATTTTTTTGTACGTATGCAGAAACAATTGGATTGTCCAGATCTAGATATTCAAGATTTTTCGGCACATTTGATTGGACAAAATAGCCAGCTTTATCTTTTACATAAACTTTGTCATGCTGTTTCAGTAATTGATAGGCCTTTAATACAGTTAACCGATGAACATTCATTTCAGATGCTAATTGCCGGACGGAGGGAATCTTTTCATGTTCTTTCCATTCTTTACGTTCTATTCGGTGCAGTACATAATCATATACTTTCTTAAAAAGATAATCTCCATCTTGAATCACTTTGCTCACATCAATTCCTCCTATTCAAAACGATTGTACCACTATCCAGTCTAATCTGTTCTATCTTTTTCAATCTGTTCTATTGTCTTTCTTTTATGATAGAAAAAGAGGAGGAGTTTTATATGGTTATTATTAATTATTTCTTCATGTGTTTGATTTTTGGAACAACATTTTTAGCGATAAAAATTGGTGTTGATGCAGGAGTGCCTCCATTTTTATCAGCCGGACTTCGTTTTTTCATTGCTGGTTTGCTGCTATTTAGTTTTTTGGTTTGGAGAGAAAAAACGACAATATGGTTATTATTTCGGAAAGAGATGTTTTTTACAGGAGTAGGTTTAACCTTTGGGACGTTCGCCACATTATACTGGGCAGAACAGTATGTGACATCAGGGATTGCAGCTGTTTTATCTGCTACAGGTCCGATGATGATCATAGTTATTCAGACATTCATATTGAAGCAAAAAGGAAATCGAAAATCATTCATTGGTTGTGTCGTCGGAGTCATTGGTGTCACGCTCTTGATCTTACCTAGTTTTTCAATTGAGATTAGTCCTTTCTGGATGGTTGGTTGTTTCGCCATTATATTGGGTGAAGTTTTTTACGCATCTGGAACGATTTATTCGAAGCATGTCATCCAAAAATTTGAAACGACATCACCGATTGCTTTAAATGCAGCGCAAATGATGCATGGTGGGATTTTATTAATCATTTTGTCATTTTTTACCGAGAACATTCAGCTTGATTATCTTTTAAGCCCAGCTTCAATTGGCTCTCTTCTTTATTTAACTATTTTTGGTTCAATGATCGGCCATAGCATTTATTATTGGCTTGTCTCACGGACAAATCCTGTTTTTCCTTCTACATGGCTGTATATCTCACCATTAATTGCCGTTATGCTAGGTGTTATCTTCTATCATGAATATATTTCTTGGGTAACAGGCATAGGAACTTTGACGATTATTGCAGGAACGGTTTTAGTCAATTTCGAAACATTACGGAAGCTGCTTTGGAGGAAGGGGACTGTTCTTCAGGATGTTAAACATTAACCTGCTAGATTTTGTTCCCGTGAATTATATGACTTTAACTTCATTCAGCAGAAATCTCCCACTTCTATAAGTGGTGAGATGAATGCATATTGGCATTTCATTCAGTGGGGGTTCAAACCCCGGCTGAATAAAGTCAAAGCCTCCGGCGGATGCCTCAGATTTTCAGAGGAAATTTATCGAGCGGAGCTCGATAAAATCTAGGCGCAAATACGCCAAGGCGCATTTGATTAATAATTTTTTGTCAAACTCTATGATTCTAACTTCTTGAAATGAAATAAGGTAGCAAAAAATCTAGTAATTACATTATTCCGAAATCAAACTCGATTGTTGGACAAATTTTTGCCGGAATAGGGCCAGATTGTTGAAGAACAGCAGGAAATTGTATGAAGCAAGTCTAAATTAATAGCATGTTTTTGTTATTCAGTTAATTTACAGGTTAGTGTGGTAATGAGTAATTAGTGATACTGCGTAATATTACGTATAAAATTAGCTTTATTCTTTCGACCTTCTTATGTAACTAAACCCACTCTTTTACATCAATAAAATCTAATTATGAAGGAGCTAATGTTATGGAAATTTCTAAGGGAGTAGAGATGCTTCAGCTTGAATTTCATGGAAATATTATTCATCCAACTCTTTTATGGGATCAAGAAATGGCTGTTTTAATAGACACTGGGTTCCCTAGACAAATTGAAGATTTACGCGCGGCAATGGAAAAGGTAGGAGTGTCGTTCGACAAACTAAAAGTTATCATTTTGACGCATCAGGATATAGATCATATAGGCAGTCTTCCTGAGATATTACAGGAGTGTGGAAGGAATATTAAAGTTTATGCTCACGAACTAGATAAGCCTTATATCCAGGGGGATTTACCTCTTTTGAAAGACGGGCACATAGAGAATCCACCGAAGGGAAAAGTGAATGATACCTTGATTGACGGGCAAGAACTGTCGTATTGTGGCGGGATTCGTGTCATTCATACTCCGGGGCATACTTCTGGTCATATCAGCCTATATTTGAAACAAAGTAAAACATTGATTGCCGGGGATTCGATGTACAGTGTAAATGGTGTAATTGAGGGAATTCATGTCCCAACTGTATTGGATTTAAAAGAGGCTCAACTCTCTTTGAAGAAATATCTAGACCTCGACATTGAATCTGTGGTTTGTTACCACGGAGGATTAAGTAAGGTAAATATTAATGATCAGCTGCAAAAAATAATTTCATATTAAAATTCTAGAACTTTCTTCAGCTATCGGGCAGTAATTGAACATCTGTTACTTTTAAACGAGTGTAAAGAACCTTTTTGAGAGAAAAAGTTAAGGAGTATTCAATAATGGAAGATAGTAATTTTTTAAGGGATGACTTTATAATTATTACCGGCGGACCTGGCGCCGGTAAAACGACTTTATTGGATGAATTACAGAAAAATAATCATGAATATGTTCCTGAGGTTGCTAGGAAAATTATCCAAACACAGATTTCTTCCAATGGTGATGCGTTGCCTTGGGGAAATGTAACAAATTATCGTGATCTAATGTTGGATCAATCCATAGAAAGTTATCTTTCAGCATTTTCGAACCCTTCAAATCAACCTCTTTTTTTTGATCGGGGCATTCCAGATGCCCTTGCCTATTCATATTTGATAAATATTCCTACTTCGGAAAAACTTGAATCTGCCGTCAAAAGATACAGGTATAATAAAAGGGTATTTATTTTACCCCCTTGGAAGGACATATACAAAACTGATGCTGAGAGAAAACAGGACTTTGAAGAAGCCGTAGCAACTTATAAAGTCATGTTTAGAACTTACGAGAAACTTGAATATGAGCTAATTGAGGTACCCAAAATAGGTGTGAAGCAGAGAGTAAGCTTTATACTTAATAATACAATGTCGCTCATCCCAATCGGTATTTCCGGTTATCAATGATGGTACTAACAATCTTCGTTGGGGTTTAATCCCGCCTTGGGCAAAGGACCCCAAAATAGGATATAAAATGATCAATGCCCGTGCAGAAACCTTGTCCGAAAAGCCTAGTTAGCGAATGCTTACAAAAAGATCCGTTGCTTGATAATCGCTGACTCTTTTTATGAGTGGAAACGTAATGAAGATAAGACCAAAACCCCCATGTGTATCAAGCTAAAATCGATGATCTTTTTGCTATGGCTGGATTGTGGGAAACTTGGAAATCCCCCGACGGAGAGCCTGTCCACTCATGTACAGTTATCACCACAAAGCCTAACGAGCTTGTAAAAGACATTTACGATCGTATGCTTGTTATTCTAAATTCTGAGGATGAACCAGCTTGGATTGATAAATCGATCACAGATACTGATTTACTGAATGATCTATTAAAACCCTTGGACGAAAACTTGATGGAAGCATACGAAGTATCCGGCCTAGTAAATTCTAATTCAATCGATCTTATACAAAAAATAAACTAGTATAAAAACAAGCCCGGCGTTGACCGGACTTAGTTTTTAATGGTACACACTTTAATTCTCCGGGTTTCTCACAAACGCGTCCGTTCGTATTATAAGGTTAGCCAGAAAATATTTCTGGTTGACCATTTTTTATATCGATATATGCTAACGGTAGCAAGGGTAGAACGTCCGCGTCCTTGGGGCTAGGACCCCGTCCGCAAAACAGTTCGCCCCCTAATTATAGAGACATGTTTGAGGCTGGTTGGGACAATGATCTCGTATAACAAGCGAAGCTATGACACTATAAGGAGGATTTAGGGGTTAGCGGCATTTATATTTTGGAAGGGGGAATTTTATGAATCCAGTCGTTGGTCTGGATGTAGCAAAAGCTGAAAGTCAGGTTCAAGCATACTTGGAAAGAAAGAATCCCTACAAGAAAAGTTTCAAGTAAAAAATACTCTAGTTGGGTTAGGTAGTTTATTAGATTTTATTAAAGAGATAGAAGATATTTCAGGAGAACGTCCCCCTCTTCTGATGGAATCAACGGGGCATTATCACACCCCTGTTGTTCATTATTTTGAGGACAAGGGCTTTGTAGTCATTATCATAAATCTACTCATCTCTTATAAAGTAAAAAGTTCTAGTTTGCGAAAGGTAAAAACAGACATTGTTGATGCCAATCACCTCTGTGAGCTGTATTGTAAAGAGGATTTAAAGCCTTATAAAAAGCGTGGTATCCAACTTATGAACTTACGTCATCTAACAAGACAGCACGATAATATTACAGGCACGTTTGTACAAATCAAACTACAATTTCAAGCAGTTAACGAGGAAATTGTAATGAATTGATGTTCGTATTGTGAACACATAACTCTATAAAATAATCTTATGAATGAAGAAGGAATTGATAAGTACTTTGTATCAAGAACTATTATGGTCATTGGCTTTGGTGCTGGAACAACGAAAATAGATGAATTTATATAATTAGTTAATCTTGACTTATATTAAAGTTAACTTTATAGTTAAGTTAATTTGATAGTTAAGGGGGGTATTAGTATATGAAAAAAAATGATGGAGATAAATTATTTGAACTCGTTACTGAAATAAATGAGATGCATTATTCAATGAATAAAATCATCATAAAAGAATATCAATCTTTACTCGATGATGATCTTTCTAATAATCAAACAATTCTAATGGATATTGTTAAAGATCACGAAAAAATTTCTATAGGAGAAATTGCTCAACTAATAAAAATAACGTCGAGTGCTGTTGGACAGATTGTTAATAAGCTCGAAGATGAAAATTATTTAATGAGGACGATTAATCCCAAAAATAGACGCGAAATACTTGTGCAACTAGCAGATAAAGGAACCCAATATTTTGAAAAGGAAGAAAAAATAAATCGTGAAATTATTAATCGTTTTTACTCGCAAATGGAATGGAGTGAAATGGAAGAACTCAAAAGAATTCTCACAAAGCTAAGTAAGATTGTAGAAAAAAAATGTACAAAACAAGATCGGGAGGAAACTAATCATGACCAACACAAAGGCTAACTTAGAAAGTTTATTCAATGATATTAAGGAAAGAGAATTGTTAAATGGTACGGTTCTTGTCGCTAAAAAAGGCGAGATTTTATACGAAGGAGCTTTCGGTGATGCTGATCTGTCAACAAATCGCCCATTAACATCACGATCTGTTTTCAATCTTGCATCTGTTTCAAAGCCAATTACAGCAACCGCAATTTTACTACTTGTTCAAGAAGGTAAGCTAAGTCTTGATGATTATCTGAATAAATGGATACCAGATCTCCCTTATGAGGGCATTACGATTCGACATTTACTTAACCACACGAACGGACTCCCTGATTATTTAGATCTATTTGAGGTGTACTGGGATAAAGCGAAAATCGCTGACAATGACGACTTACTTAGGTATTTAATCAAATACAAACCTGAGCGTCTATTTGCACCAAATGAGCGTGTTGAATATAGCAATACTGGCTATATTTTACTCGCAATCATCGTTGAACGTATAACCGACATGGATTTTTCTGATTTTTTACAAGAGAATATTTTTAAACCACTTAAAATGACTCGCACTCAAGCTATTGGCGTTAGAAAAGAAAATATAGAAATTGACGATTATGCATACGGTTATGTCTACGACGTATATGCAGGTGAGTATATTTTAGCAGATGATTTTGAGGAGTCAAAAATGGTTACCTATTTAGATGGAATGCTTGGTGATGGTGGCATTCAATCAACTGTTAGGGATCTCTATCTTTATGAGCGTGCCCTAAGCTCAGGTAATTTAATCAATGATGAATTACTAAAAGAAGCTTATAAACCAGCGGTGACAGAAACTGAAACACCATTTAAATATGGTTTTGGTTGGATCTTGGAGGATGATAAGGAAAAAGGTCAAATAATTTGGCATAGTGGCGGTTGGCCAGGTTATGTTACACACCTTAAACGCTTCATCGATCATGATATTGTCGTTATTGTACTAAGAAATAAAGAACAAGATTTCGATTTTCACCAACAAGTCTTACATGCAATCGAGCAAGCTGCATTCGATGAGCCTTATGAACTTGCTGAGGAAAAACCTTCTTTAGAACGTGCCCAGATTATCCCAGAAGATGTTTTAAAACGTCTTGTCGGTGATTATGCACTAACAGAACATCCTGATTTAATCATTCACGTTTTTTTAGAAAACAACAGACTTTTTATCGAGATGCCTGGTTCAATGAAACTAGAATTATACGCTAAAACGGAGGAAAATTTCTTCTTAAGAGGATTATCAATAGATGTTGATTTTATAACAGTGGATGGTAAGGAATTAGTAAAGATTATTGATGGTACCGAAGTACAAACAGCAGAGCGTCAGTAGTTAACTTAGGATAAATGGGGTTTTAAACATGCAGATTACAACGGAACGACTACTTATTCGTCAGTTCAAGCAAGATGATTTTCCTTTCGTTTATGCGTATGTCTCAGATGAGGAAACGATGCACTATCTACCAGAGGATACCTTCACTGAGGGCGATACAATAAAGTTTATTGAAAAACATAGGCGTGACAATCCTGAAGCTTTTTCTGTCGTTCTCCTAGAAACAAATGAAGTCATCGGTCATATAATCTTCGAGATATACTTTGGCAAACATACCTATGAGATTGGCTGGGTTTTCAACAAAATGTTTCATGGCAATGGTTATGCCACAGAGGCTGCGAGAGCAATTATCGCTTATGCATTTGAAACATTAAACTTACACCGTGTTGTTGCTACCTGTCAGCCTGAAAACACAGCCTCTTATCGTGTCATGGAGAAGATAGGTATGCGACGTGAAGGATTCTTTAAACAATGTATTCCCTATAAAGATACGTGGTGGGATGAATACAGCTATGCGATTTTACAACCCGAATATAATGACACAAAAGTAAAAAAAGATGGTTGGATGCGCGTGCCGGTGTAACTCAAAATAATAAACTGAATGGGGATTTGCATGAAAGATATATATAGAAAAATCAATTTGGCGTTAGAAAACAGCGGTTATTCGCGGTTACAATCAAATACAGATTTCCGATTATTAGGGGAAGGAGCTTGGCATGAGGCTTATTTGGTAAAATTAAAGGGGAATCATTGGCTTGTGATTCGCTTTCCGAAGAAGCAGGCTTATGGAAAATCTGTCTCTTTCAATTGGCAGGAAATGTTCTCTGAATACAGTGGAAACGGTCTTTATTATCAACAAGCGAATGCGGTGATGCCTGGGATTTGCCCCGAAGAATATGAATTTTATGTTGATCCCGAACTCACCTATACGATTGAAAGCTACATGGGGAAGCCCATTGACCTATCAGCGACGGATACTTCCGTGGGTAGAGATTACGGTGTTCAACTTGGTGATTTTTTTCGGAAAATGGATGATGTGAAGCCGAATCTGACTGGTTTTGGCCATTTAATATGGGAAGATGGTAAATTAAAGGGTGAATATAACGTGGAACGGCAGAAATTCATGGCCGATGAAAAAGATGAATTTCTATTGGAGTGGGCGCAATTACGAGATACTAATCTTTCTTTTGACCGGTTGGCAATTCAAGAAAAATTGTTACAGTGTCTTGAAAATCGTTCGTTTTCCTTCGTGTCTTTAACGAATCAAGATACCTCACCGGAGAATCTTATTATTCATAATGGGCGTGTACACATAATTGATCCGCTTCCAGTTTTATACAGCGGATTTGTTTTTGCCGGAAATCACGTAAATAACTATCAAACTCTTTTTCTGACCTATTACAAATCTCCGCGGTACGTAAAGCATCAATTTCACAAACATAAAGAAGTTCTACATGCACTGGCTGCCGGATTTGAGGAAGGATATACAGAGAGACTGGTCGAAAGAAAAAGAGCCTTAAAAATTGAGCAATTTTTGCAGTTGTTTTCCCTATGTCATACGAATTATAGGGTTTTACAAAAAGAGATTAACAAAGAAACTTATATGCGAATGGGAGATAAGCAAGCTATAGAATCACGTTTGCCTATTTATTTGGAAGAGCTTGAAGCTTTTGAGTTAGAAAATTTATAAGTTGTATAAAAGGATGGAGAAAAAGATTAATCAAAATAGGGGGGAGGTTTTATATGAAACGTTGAGTTAACAATGTTTATAAGATTTTTTGATCAAACTTTATTTTAAAAAATGTCTACTGTAATCAAATACATAATCGGTTCTGACAATTTTTTTATAAAAGTACATTTCAAACGAATAAAACAACATCTTGATGTTTACTTAATTAATGATAAGCTTTAGCTAAACTAATTAGGTCTTTTTTAGTTCTTCCGTAATTCCATCAAATACGTACCAAGCAAGGATTATAAAGCATTTACGCAGGCATTAAGAAAGGTATATAGTGCTCTTGTCAAAATGTCTTTGAATTCTTCAAACAGCAATGGACAGCCTATCCAGGAGCCATTGACATATGGGAGGGAAACTTGAACATGTCGAGCTGCTCTTTGACTATGGTAGCGCTATTTGTAAAATCATGTATACGACTAACGCTGTGGAAAGCATTCATTCAATTTTAGAAAAGTGACCCAAAAAGGAGCATTCCCTAATGAGAATGTTTACGCATTAAAGAACTTGAAACAAAATGGGATGGCGGGTATATCCAAAACTGGGCCATGGTCAGGAACCAGTTGCTCCTTCATGAGGAGCTGGAAGATAAAGTTTTAATATACCTTGAGTAAAGTGTACTTACACACTTTATTTGACAAACCCAAATGCTTTAATACACAGCTCGATAACTCCAACTTGTTTAGACAATTCCTCCTGCGTAATCTACTTAGATTTTTCGCAAAATGGCCCCAATTATACCCCAACTCCCTAAGTGCGACAGATCTTTTGCAACGGTAATAATCTCGCTTCTTCTTTCTTCGGGTTTTTTTGAGGATTCTTTTCATGGAACTTCCTCCTTGAGATAAATCAATGCCTTTTAACTTCATTCAGCAGAAATCTCCCACTTCTATAAGTGGTGAGATGAATGCATATTGGTATTCCATTCAGTGGGGGGTCAAACCCCAGCTGAGTAAAGTCAAGCCTCCGGCGGATGCCACAGATTTTCAGAGGAAATTTATCGAGCAGAGCTCGATAAAATCTGGGCGAAAAAACGAAAGGCGCATTTGATAGATACATCATTGACCGTTGGTCGGTCAGAGATGTATTCTTTGTTTACTGACCATCTTTAGGGAGCGTGAAGAGTTGATGAATGGAAATCAAGAGCGTAAGCATGAAGATGAGCGCATTCTCTATGTATTAAGAGAAATTGAAAAAAAAGAGGTTAAATTGGATCGCCATTCTGGTGGATTGAAAAAAGATGTTATTCAACTAAGGAAAACCTTTTGGGATGATGTAAAAATAAATCTCGATAATCCTGAAGATGCTGGTGAAACTTTATCGAGCATTAGACAACAGACGGAGATGCTGTCCGAGAGGGAAAGAACGCACCGCCAGCTAGATAAGCAAAGGAAGACCTTATCTCGATTAAAAGATTCTCCATATTTCGCCCGAATTGATTTTCTCGAAAATGGGGAGGAGACAACAAATAACGTGTACCTTGGAGTTGCGAGTTTAATGGATGAAAATGAGGAAACATTTCTTATTTATGATTGGAGAGCCCCTATTTCCAGTATCTATTATGATTACCCTCCAGGACCAGCCCAGTACGAAACAGTAGAAGGAATAATTCAAGGAGAAATGGAGTTAAAGCGTCAGTTTATCACGAAAGACGGGCGAATCAAAACGATGTTTGATACGGGAGTAACCATTGGAGATGAACTTTTGAAAGAAGTACTTGGCAATAACTCGAGTACCAATATGAAAAGCATTGTTGCTACCATTCAGAAAGAGCAAAATCAGATTATTCGTAATGTGAAAAGCAAGTATTTAGTTGTACAAGGGGTTGCTGGAAGTGGGAAAACCTCTGCAGCCCTTCAAAGAGTTGCCTATTTGCTTTATCGCTACCAGAATGAGATCACGGCAGAAAATATTATGCTTTTTTCACCTAATTCTTTATTTAATCGCTACATTGCTTCCGTCCTCCCTGATTTAGGGGAGGACAATATGCAACAGCTCACATTCCCAGAATATGTAGAGAAGCGTCTTGGAAAACAGTTTGATGTTGAACATCCATTTACACAAATGGAATATATGCTTACATGTCAGGAACATAAAATGTATCCTGCTAGAAGAAAAGGAATACGGTATAAAGCGAGTAATGATTTTAAAACTTTGATTGATTCCTATGTTGTTGTTCTCTCGAGTGAATACCTTATCTTTAAAAATATTTCTTTCCGGGGAGAAGTGTTGATTGGAGCTAAACAAATCAAAAGCTATTTTTATTCACTGGATGCATATATTTCCATTCCAAATCGTATGCAGTTAGTAAAGGAGTGGCTTTTAAAAGAGTTAGTAAAGAAAGAAAAATTGGAGAGAACCAAAGATTGGGTAATAGAAGAGAGTGATCTGTTAGATCTTGAAGAGTATACAAAAGTTTATAGTGAGTTACTAAAGGAAGGAAGATTTTCTGAAAATACGTTCGACGATTTTGAACAGGAGCAAAAGAAAATAGCTAAAAAGATTGTCAAAAAACACTTTAAACCAATACGAACAGCTGTACAGAAGCTAAAGTTTATTAATGTAGCAGCGCTTTACAGCCAATTGTTTAAACAGAAAAATAACATAAACCAAAAGCTTAATGTTACATTACCTGAAAGTTGGGAAGAAATTTGTTCGTATACATTAAAAAAGCTACAGAGAAAAGAACTGACGTATGAAGATGCAGCGCCTTATTTGTATCTCCAAGATAAACTTGAGGGAAAAAGAATAAATACAAGAATACGCCATTTATTTATTGACGAGGCACAGGATTATTCACCCTTTCAGTTTTTTGTTCTTCAGCAACTTTTTCCTTATTGCCGAATGACGATTTTAGGTGATTTTAATCAGGCGATTTATGCCCATACTCTAAATGCACCAACCTTACTATCAAGCGAATTATATCAAAAGGAAAATTTTGAGAAAGTAGTGTTAACGAAAAGCTACCGTTCAACTCGTCAAATCGTTGACTTTACAAAAGGAATTATAGAAGAAGGAGAAACCATTGAAGCTTTTAACAGAAATGGTCTGAAGCCTACTATTACGAAAGTAGAGGATCTGGACACCCTCCAGTCTCGAATAATACAGAAGATTCGGCAACTGCAGTCAGCAAACTATGAAACGATTGCAGTGATATGTAAAACGGGAAAAGAAAGCAGAGAAGCCTATGACCGATTAAGTAAGCATATATATATCCAGTTGATGGAACATAGTTCGAGTACTTATCAAAAAGGTATCCTGATTTTGCCTGCTTATTTGGCAAAGGGAATCGAATTTGATGCTGTGATCATATACGATGCTTCTCATATAAAATATGGAAAAGAATTTGAAAGGAAACTTTTTTACACTGCATCTACGAGAGCTATGCATGAGCTTCATCTTTTCTCCGTAGGTGAGATGAGTCCGTTTATAAATAAGATTCCTGCAAATTCGTATGAGATTAGAGTGTAAGTAGAATTTCAATGAGGAATTGCTAAATAAATATCTTAAGTTTACCATCGATACATTTCCTAATTTATGAAAAATAAAGGCCGATGATTCCTTAACGTAGGGAAAACCGGCTTTTTCATTCAGAAATTGTCTTAGTGCATGTCCTCTGTGTTAAGCAACTGATGTAGATTTGAAATAAAGTAGTGATTTTTATAAAAAAGATGCGATAAAATATTAATGTAAAGCTGATATTACATGGGTACAGTCGTGTTTTGATCAAACTTTATATTAAAGCTACATCAAGCAATCTTATACAAAAAATAAACTAGTGTGGATTTGAAATAAAGTTCGGTACTGACTGAGCTCTAAAAAAAGAGGGCTTGTGATGCCCTCTTTTATGTGATCTTATTTTTGTACAGTCACACTTCATGTCTAAGTATTATTTTGTGTCGGCCGACACAGCGTGTTTAACGGATTCGCCTCCGGTATGGATTTCACGCAGCCCCTGCTCATTGACTCGTTATTCAACTAATGTAGCAGGTTAGTTTTAAAATAACTCTCGAAATTACACTTTACATATACTCAATTTTATGTTAGATTACTCAATAATAAAATTGACAAAGGGAGGTGCAAGCAATGTTAACTGTTTTTAGAATTCTGTTTGGTAAAAATGTAAAACTTGGTAATGGTTTAGCAGACAAAGGGAGGAGTCTGTCCTTTTTTATGCTATACAACCATACAAAAACAGTTATCGGAGCTTTGCCCCTATGCCAATTAAATTACAAGGCAATGACTTAGAGCCCTTATTTATTTGAGCATTTTTTTATTTTAAGTTTGGCACCGATAATTCTATTGGTGCTTTTTTTGTGTTTATTTTTAACTTAAGGGATAGACAACTCCTTTCTATTTACTCCTAAAAACTAGAGAGTCTTATGGAAGGATGAGAAAGATGCAATTAAAACAAAGCAATAAGTATATAAGAATAAAAGAATTCTTAAGGGAACATAATTACCCTAATTTTAGAATGAAACAAATATTGAATGCCATTTTTAAAGAAAGAATAAATAAATTCAACGCAATTAATGTACTTCCAAAATCGTTAAGAGAAATTTTAGTTAAGGAATTTGGAGAGTCTATTTTAGATATTGCTCCTTTGAAGGAACAATATTCTGAGCAAGTCACTAAAGTCTTATTTGAAATTTCAGGAAATGAAAAAATAGAAACGGTAAATATGAAATATAAAGCTGGGTGGGAATCATTTTGTATATCTTCTCAGTGCGGATGTAATTTCGGGTGTAAATTTTGTGCAACAGGTGACATTGGGCTAAAAAGAAATTTGACTTCTGATGAAATAACTGACCAAATCCTCCATTTTTACTTACAAGGTCATTCAATAGATAGTATTTCTTTTATGGGGATGGGAGAAGCGTTAGCCAATGTACAAGTTTTTGATGCCTTAGATGTACTCACTGATCCTACGCTGTTTGCTTTAAGCCCTCGCAGGTTATCTATTTCAACTATCGGTATTATACCAAGTATAAAAAAAATGACTCTGAATTATCCGCAAGTCAACCTTACGTTTTCATTACATTCTCCTTTTAATGAACAGCGAAGCAAGTTAATGCCAATTAATGAACGCTTCCCATTATTGGATGTAATGGACACATTAGATGAGCATATACGTGTGACCTCGAGAAAAGTTTATATTGCTTATATTATGTTGCCCGGAGTTAATGATTCTATTGACCATGCGAAAGAAGTAGTAAAGCTTTTAAGAGGTAGATATAAGCGAGGGAATTTGTTCCATGTAAACATCATTAGATATAACCCAACTATTAGTTCACCTATGAGGTTTGAAGAAGTAAATGAGAATCATGTTGTAAACTTCTATAAAGAATTAAAGTCAGCAGGAATTAACGTTACTATTAGAAGTCAATTTGGCATTGATATAGATGCTGCTTGCGGGCAATTGTATGGAAATTACCAAAAAAACAATAACCAATAAATAAAGGTGAGAGTAATGTATAGAACGTGGGAAGTACCCTAATAGCTTATTACTAACGATGAATTAAAATTATTTGGAGGATATTTATGATAAAAGGAATCTTAGGAAGAAAAATAGGCATGTCTCAAGTGTTTAGTGATAGTGGAAATCCCATAGTTGTGACCGTTGTTGAAGTGGAAGAGAATGTTGTGTTACAGAAGAAAACGTTAGAAAGTGACGGATACGATGCAATCCAAATTGGATTTTCTGATAAAAAAATTCCAAACAAATCGGAAATTGGAAGAAGTCAAAAGGCAAATACCAATCCTAAACGATATGTTAAAGAAATTCGTGGAGCATCATTAGATGTTGGAAAACGTATTAGTGCAGATATATTCCAAAAAGACGACTTAGTAGATGTTACTGGTATATCGAAAGGAAAAGGATTTCAAGGTGTCATTAAAAGACATGGACTTAGTGGAGGTCCTGCATCTCACGGTTCAAAATTCCATCGAGGTCCTGGTTCCATCGGTGTAATCGCCAAAAATGACGGCATGAAAGTGGCCAAAGGAAAAAAATTGCCCGGACGTTTGGGTGGAAAACAGACCACTATTCAAAATCTTACAATCATAAAGGTTGATAGCGAACGTAACTTGTTGTTAATTAAAGGAAATATCCCCGGAGCTAAAAAGTCGTTTGTAAAAATAGAAACTGCAATTAAATAATTGAATGAAAAATGGTGATGATTAGTGTTAAACAAAAAGAGTAATTTCAGCCAAAGTATTAGTAGAGATAATGCAGTCATTACGGATTTTTTGACGTTGACTGACAATGATAACATTCAACTACCGTCCATCGTGGCAAGAGTTAACGATTATGAAATAAATTTAAACGATTTAACTTCATTCAGCAGAAGTCTCCCACATCTGTAAGTGGTGAGATGAATGCATATTGGTATTCCATTCAGTGGGGGTTCAAACCCTGGCTGAATAAAGTCAAAGCCTCCGGCGGATGCCACAGATTTTCAGCGGAAATTTATCGAGCGGAGCTCGATAAAATCTGGGCGCAAATACGCCAAGGCGCATTTGATATATTGAGCTGATTAACGACATGAAGTTGGGTATCATACCTTCTGAAATGTCTTCATCAGACTTTGAGAGTTATTATTGTGCTCTTGAATCAGTCATTGAACATGAATGAGGATAGGAGCATTTCTGGATGGGAACCTGATAAAGAACAAATTACTGATTGTATGCAAGAATTATTTGACGAGTTTGGAATTAATGTATCAGAGGATTACTCTAAACAGGAGATTGAAAAATTAGTATTGCAAGAATTGCGTATGCAACGATTTATTGATAATCAGTTGGGAGACAATAGTGTATCCAAGGAAAAGATTGAACACGAGTACCAAAAATCACCTGAAAACGGGGCTATGCAAAAGGAATACATTCGTGTTATCCTTGAATATGAAAAGCGTGAAGAGAAATATAAAGCCTTTGTTCTCGGATTGAAAAAAGCAGCGTCAATTGAAACTTATTTATAATTTCGCTTTTCTAAAAGGCCGTTGGACATATTTTAATAAACAAAATTGAAAGGACTGAACTTACAATAATGATTCAATAATCCATAACCCATTTAAAATAAATATTTCAAACTTTTAGGGTATAGGATTAGTCTAATCATTTTTATAAGTCAGTTTGACACCTAATGTACCAAATCGTATTGGTATATTTGGGGCTTTTAAATATGAAATTTGATTAATCCTTCCAAATTTTTTGGAAGGATTTTTATTTTTTCTATAATAGAATATAAACTACATTCTAATGAAAAGGAGAGATAATATGTCTTTAGAATTGGATGTTACACATGAATTGCTCCGTATAAGTCGTTATACTCCATCAAACTTGTACGGAGAAATTTAGAATAGATGGGGATGCCGACTTTGTATAAAAAATAAAAAGTGTTGATATACAAAGGAGGAATTATTATGTCAATGATACAAGTTCAAGACTTAACTTTTTCTTATCCAGGTAGTTTTGACAATGTTTTTGAAGGTGTAAACTTTCATATAGATACAGATTGGAAACTTGGATTTATCGGGAGGAATGGACGAGGAAAAACTACATTTTTTAATCTATTATTAGGGAATTATGAGTATAGTGGGAAAATCATTTCTTCAGCAGAATTTAATTATTTCCCTTATCCAGTTTCAAATAATAACAAGTACACGTATGAAATCTTAGAAGAAATTTATCCGCAAGCAGAAGATTGGGAATTTCTCCGTGAAATATCCTATCTAAATGTTGATACTGAGATTATGTACCGACCGTTTAAAACATTATCAAATGGAGAACAAACAAAGGTGTTACTTGCTGCACTTTTTTTGAATGAGGATCAATTTCTATTGATTGATGAGCCAACTAATCATCTAGACACTGATGCCCGAAAGGTAGTTTCTAATTATCTAAGGAAGAAAAAAGGGTTTATTTTAATTTCACATGACAGAATCTTTTTAGATGGATGTGTTGACCATATCTTATCTATAAATAGAGCAAATATTGAAGTGCAAAGTGGTAACTATTCTTCTTGGAAGTTAAATTTTGATAGACAACAAGAACACGAAGAGGCAACAAATGAGCGTCTACAAAAAGACATCGGGAGATTAAAACAATCTTCAAAGCGATCAGCAGGTTGGTCTAGTCAAGTAGAAGCTTCCAAAAACGGGACAACAAATTCGGGTTCTAAGTTGGATAAGGGTTTTGTAGGACATAAAGCGGCAAAGATGATGAAGAGAGCAAAGAACCTTGAATCAAGGCAACAAAAAGCTATTGAGGAAAAGTCAAAACTGCTAAAAAATGTGGAAAAAAACGAGTCATTAAAATTAGAATCATTGGAATTTCAGTCAAATGAATTGATTGTTTTGGCTGATGTGTCTGTTAAGTACGATGACCGAATAGTGAATAAGCCGATTAGCTTTAGAGTAGAACAAGGTGACCGAATTGTACTTGATGGAAAGAATGGAAGCGGAAAAAGTAGTATCCTAAAACTAATTCTAGGAAATCCGATACAACATACTGGCTCAATGAATTTAGGTTCAGGCCTCATCATTTCCTATGTCCAACAAGATACTTCTCATTTAAAGGGACTGTTATCGGACTTTATTGAAGAGCATGAGATTGATGAAACGTTATTTAAATCCATCCTACGTAAGATGGATTTTGATCGAATTCAATTTGAGAAAGATATATCTCATTATTCTGGTGGACAAAAGAAAAAGCTGCTTATAGCCAAAAGTTTATGTGAAAAAGCTCATTTATATATTTGGGATGAACCCTTAAATTTTATTGATATTTATTCGCGCATGCAGATTGAAGATCTTATTCAAAAATTTAATCCCACAATGGTTATTGTTGAGCATGATCAGGCATTTCAACAAACAGTTGCAACAAAAACTATATCTATGTAGTTTAAAATTAAGAAATGATGATATTACCAGTAAATCCGGTTATTAAACTTTAGGGGGCGTTAATCGAAGAAGGATTAACGCTTTTTTTGTAAAGTTATTAAGCTCCCTCGATTAGATACGATTATCTAACGGGCCAGATTCTTGAAGAAGAATATCAAAAAATGCATGACTATTCTGACTGATGCAACGAGACCTAAAGGTGTTCTTTACTCGGAGTAAAGTTCAGAGTGTAGTGTCTTTACTAGTCATTGTTTAGCTCATTATGATCATAATTTAACAGTTTTATTTTGATTCCTTTTGTTATGTCTCCCGGACATCTCCTAAACCTTTATTCAACTAAAGATCCATTTTGTAGAATAAGGTAACTATTTTTTCTTGAAAGAAAAAATTTTTAGTTCTCCCAATAAAAGGTAGTATAAGGGAAAAACAGGATCAAAGGAATTTATGGGTGTCATCAAGGCACTTTTATAGTTGTAGATTTAACTTCATTCAGCAGAAGTCTCCCACTTCTGTAAGTGGTAAGATGAATGCCTATTGGTATTCAATTCAGGGGGGGGGTCAAACCCCGGCTGAATAAAGTTAAAGCCTCCGGCGGATGCCACAGGTTTTCAGAGAAAATTTATCGAGCGGAGCTCGATAAAATCTGGGCGCAAATTCGCCAAGGCGCATTTGATTATTAATAAAACGAATGATGCGGTAGTTTTTTAAACTGCCACGCGATTTTTTATTAGTCAATATCTTACAAGAGAGCTTTAACCAAATGTGTTACATTAACTATCAGAAATCAAAAGAATCAAAAGGAGGTTGTTCGTATGGGGAAAGAAGAAAGAACGGTACGTTTTGATCATGATTTACAAATAGAAGCTTATCGTTTTGAAGGAATCATGCAAAAGTTTCCGAACCACTTTCATGAATATTATGTGATTGGGTTTATAGAGAGTGGACAAAGACGATTATCTTGTAAATCTATATAATAAAGGGTATAAAGTGCCGAGGCTGTTTATGGCACCAATCCTCTCGCATTCGCTGCGCCAGTCGACAACAGGCTTCCCTTGGTGATCGATCAGGCTTCCAGCGCCACAGCGTTTGTCAACATACGGCTGGCGGCAGAACGGGGGGAGATGATCCCCGAAGGCTGGGCTATCGATGGGAAGGGACAAAAGACAATTGATTCACGTGAAGCGATTAAAGGAGCTTTACTTGCTTTCGGGGGTGTTCGCGGTGCCAATATCGCACTCATGGTTGAGATTCTCGCCGCAGGTACGACAGGCGCGAACTGGTCACTTGATGCTCCATCTTTCGAGGAAGGGAGTTATTCGCCTGGTGTAGGTCTGTTCATCATTTCTCTAAACCCCGAACTCCTTGATCAGAGTTTCTTGGATCGAATGGCGTCTCAGATTGAACGATTGTCCTCCAAAGGTATTTATGTCCCCGGGAGCAAGTGGAGTGAGGATGAAATTGATCTTCCGCCTTCACTTGTTGCGACCCTTGAGGAGTATTGTTAATATTAATAGTTTTAAAACCGTCGTACCATGAAACCAAATAAGGAGGGACAAAATGAATAAATACACAAAACCACATTGGGGAGACTCTATTCTTATTACCATTGACACACAAAACGATTTTACATTACCTAACGCCCCTGCTGAAATCAAAGGTACAACAGATATTGTACCAAGAATGAAAATGGTATTAGAAGCATATAGAGCAAAAGGATTACCTATCTTGCATGTGATTCGTTACTACAAGGAAGATGGTTCTAATGTTGATTTATGTCGCAAAGAAGCCATTGAAAATGGAGTTAGAATTGCTACTCCAAACACTGAAGGTGCAGAATTAGTTGAAGGTATTCGCCCATATGATTACAATCAACTTAACGCTAGTAAATTATTAAAAGGCAAGTTCCAATCCATAGGTGAGAAAGAATGGGTCATGTATAAATCTCGTTGGGGTTCATTTTATAAAACCGATTTAGAGCACTTTCTACATAATCAAAGCATTGATACATTAGTGTTTACTGGTTGTAATTTCCCAAATTGCCCACGTACATCCATGTACGAAGCAAGTGAGAGAGACTTTCGTGTAGTGATGATTTCTGATGCCATGTCTCAAGTGTATGATAAAGGAATTAAAGAGATGGAGAATATTGGTGCACATGTATGTAAAGTAAACGATGTTTTGGAATCTCTTTAAACTTTAGTTAAAGTATAATACCAAATCAAAGATCACTTCTAACGTCAAAAGAGTGGTCTTTTTGATTATCAATATTATTTTCCAAGGAGAGTCAACCATCCAACGACTTTGTTCTGTTTCTGAAGAGCAAGATGATCTGGGTCCAAATCGATACAATGGTGTCAAGAAAGTAGACACATAGAATAGAGAATATGTTACTTCAGAAACGGGCCATATTGTGGAACAACACCTTTTAAGAAAAATGTGGTATGTATCTATGTTAATATTTTTGAAGAAATGTACTTAATGTAACGGGCAGTTTAGTTCAATAAGGTAAACTTATGAATTTGTATAAATAACCTATAATTTTCTTTATGTACCAAGGTTGATATGTTAAAGAAAAAAAGGGGAATTATAGTGCGAATTTTTGATGCACATTTTCATATTATTGATTTTGATTTTCCAATTATTGAAAACCAAGGATATTTGCCGCCTAGTTATGTTGTAGAAGATTATCAAAATGACACTGCTGATTTAAATGTATTCGGTGGAGCTATTGTATCTGGGTCATTCCAAGGATTTGATCAAAAATATTTATTAAAGGCACTAAAACAACTGGGTTCAACATTTTGTGGCGTAACACAATTACCTTTTACAGTGACGGACGACGAAATACTAAATTTAAATGAACATGGGATAAAAGCATTACGCTTTAATATTAAAAGAGGTGGTTCAGAAGATTTATCGAAGCTGGATTACTTTGCTAGAAGAGTTCATGATTTAGTGGGATGGCATAGTGAGCTTTATATTGATGCAAAAGAGTTATCTGAAATTGCATCTATTATTGAAAAATTACCAGCTATATCAATCGACCATTTAGGGTTATCAGAAGAAGGACTACCACATTTATTAAAACTAGTTGATAAAGGGGTACATGTAAAAGCGACTGGTTTTGGTCGTGAAGATTTAGATGTTAAGAATGCATTGAAATCCATTTATGAAATTAATCCAGATGCACTTATGTTTGGAACAGATTTGCCATCTACAAGAGCAAAAAGACCTTTTCAGTATGCAGATGTTGAATTAATCCAACAGTTATTTGATGAACAAGCTACCGATAAAATCCTATATACGAATGCTTTCAAATGGTATTTCAAGTAATTTAACTTTTATTAGATTTGTAAAGTTTGTGAATGAGTACACTTAAAGTAACGGGTAGCGTTAGTGATTGTTGAATAATCTGCGTATAAAAAAAGACTCTCCTTGAACATAATAGAATCTAGATTAATGGATTTATAACATGGGAGAGTGAAAGAGTAATGTTATTATCAGAAGCATGGGAAAAGTATCAATTGGATAAAAAATCGAGGGATATTCACCTCTTACATTAAAAACATATTGTTTTCAATATAATCTCTTATTACAATTTTTCGGTGATATTGACAAGGGGTAGCTTACTACAGAGAAATTAAAAGGGTACCTAATACTGGCGGGAGAACACTTAAAGCCATCTTGTTTAGGACACAGGGTTCGTTGCATTAAATCACTATTTAAATGGACACATGATGAAGGCTTTATTTCTAAAAACCCTGCTGCTAAATTAACAGGATATTTATGTTAAAGTTATAGTTAAAGAAGGCATTCATAAATGATTCATTTGGGGGAATGTATCATACTAAAGATCATGTTGATCATTGTGCTTTCTTATTGCCTTGGAAGCATAACGGGAGCTTATTATATAACCAAATGGATGATTGGAAAAGATATTCGCCAGCTTGGGAGCGGGAATGCTGGAGCAAGAAATGCTGGGAGACAGCTAGGGAAGAAAGGGTTCATGTATACGCTTCTCATAGATATTGCAAAGGTTATGATTGCTCTTTATCTAACGACGGTTTTCTTTTCACAAAATGATATTATGCTGTTGATTAGTGCTTTTTTTCTGTTGATTGGCCATAATTGGCCGATGCATCTCGGCTTTAAAGGGGGAAAGGGAGTCGTCGTTTTTTTAGCTTCCACTTTGTTTCTCGTGCCGCTTGCTATGGCTGTTTTAGGAATATGCGTAGGATTCAGCTTCTTGTTTGTTCGAAACTTTACGATTGCTGGATTGATTTCAATGGCTTCCATTCCTATAACTGCTTGGATATTAGGAGAATATGATTTTGCCAAGGGGCTATTTATTTTAATGATCGTTGTGATAATCTCGCATATAAAAAGAAAATAGCAAAATGACACTACTCCATTTCATTTTACTCTAAAGGAGGCAAGAGAATGAAACAACATCCTTTAACATTTAAAATAGCATCAGAACCGGAAGAAATGGAACAAATCCATCAATTAAATTACGACACTTTTGTTGAGGAAATTCCGCAGCATCAGCAAAACAAAAGTCGCCGCTTAATCGATAAATTCGATAAAGAAAATATCTATATTATTGCCAAGGATAATGACGTTGTTATTGGAATGATTGCAGTGCGTGCTAACCGTCCGTTTTCCCTGGATCATAAGTTACATAACCTGGATGATTATTTACCGAAAGACGCAAACCCTTGTGAAGTCCGCTTGCTATCAGTGAAAAGAGAATATCGAAAAAGCCGGGTATTTTACCAATTGGTAAACCTGCTCGTTAGCTATTGTTTAAAAAAAGATTATAATATAGCGCTTATTTCAGGGACAGATCGGCAAATAATGCTGTATAAAAAAATCGGCTTTGAACCGTTCGCACATATGGTGGGAACAGAGAAGGCAAGGTTTCAACCGATGTACCTGACGAAAGAGAATTTTGAAACGACATCCAAAGCTTTTACGAAACTAATGACACAAAAAAAGAAGCAATCGAAGTTACTAAACTTTCTGCCAGGCCCTGTACTAGTAAGCAATGAAGTAGAACAGGCATTTAGAAAAACAACTATTTCTCATCGTTCTATCGATTTTATAAACGAAATGAAGGCCGTTCGAACAAAACTTTGCGAACTGGTCCATGCAAAAAATGCACAGTTAATAGTGGGGACTGGGACACTTGCGAATGATTTAGTAGCTGCTCAAATAAAGAAACTCCCGGGTAAGGGACTAATTATGGCAAATGGAGAGTTCGGATATCGGTTAATCGATCATGCAGAAAGGATGGGTTTAAAACACTATACATTAAAAAAAGAATGGCACGATGGTGTTTCTATAGAAGAAATTGAAGATTTTCTTAAAACGCATCGTGATGTAAGCTGGATTTGGACCGTCCATTGTGAGACATCTACGGGATACCTTTACGATTTGCATAGAATTATAGAATTAACAAAAAAGCATCAGATAAAATTATGTGTGGACGCCTGCAGTTCTGTGGGAATCGTACCCATTGATTTTAAGGATGTTTATTTAGCAAGTACGGTCAGCGGGAAAGGGTTAGGTTCTTATCCTGGATTAGCCATTGTTTTTCATAAAGAGCCAGTTGTACCTAATAATGAGATACCAAGGTATTTAGACTTAGGACAGTACGCTGTTGCTGATAGCATTCCGTATACGCATTCATCAAGCCTAGTTTCTGCATTACATGAAGCCGTAAATAAGGTGGATGTAGAAAATAGACACATTTTAGCGAATTCCGCTAGGAAAATGCTGACGAGTGCTGGCTATATGGTATTGGGAAATGAGGATTATTCACCAGGAATCCTTACGATTGCACTTCCAGATTTTCTTTCTTCACAAGACATAGGTGACAAGTTAAGAGAAAATGGGATTATCATTAGTTATGAAAGCCACTATTTAAGGGAGCGGAATTGGATCCAGTTTGCATTTATGGGGGAGCTGACAATGACGGAGTTTGAGAGCGCATTTTCAGTACTTCAACAAACATTAGAATGTAAAGGTAAGCAGGTTTAAAACAAAAATAAACGATTTAAAAATACAGCAGGCATGTTTTAAAATCGGGAATCTAACAAAGGTAGCATCAGAAATTCGTGTGCGTTTAATAGAGTTGGGTTCATTATTAATGTAAAGTAACATCTTCTGTTATATAAAATCATATGTTGCTATTTAGCCAAAATTCTTCTTGTACAATCTTTAATTAAAGGGCGCTTTAATTGAATAAAAGTGTACCTTAAGCGTGCCATGATTGTAGAAGTAAACAGTCTGTAATCCTTAATGGAAAGTAAAAGAAAGGTTGAAAAGGCGGAAATTAAAATCATGGACCGGATAAAAAACCCAAGTATAAAATTAAAAAGGCACTTGGAGTACCAAGAGTATGAAGATATAAAAAGCCTCCGGAAGTACTGTGTGGAACAGGATAATGTAGCACTGGAGCTAGAGCTTGATTATAAACTTAGTTAAACATCTAGATAAAAAGTGAAGATCTTGATAAGATCAATGAATTTATGTTCTATGATGAAGGTAAGCTTATTGGATATATAGGCATATGTCAATTTGGTAGAGAAACGATGGAAGTTAACGGTATGGTGCATCCTGAATATAGGAGGATGGGGATCTTTAGTAGGTTATTCTCATTAGTGAAAGATGAGTGGTAATAAAAGAAAATCACAGGATATGTATTTACTGAGTGATAATAAATTCCTACCCGGTCTTGAATTTATAAAGCGTACGGGCGCTTATTATGATAACTCGGAATATGATATGTTTTTAAAAGGTGATCTAAGAAGAGGCTTAGCTTTAAACGAATTGAGACTTAGGGAAGCGGTCAATAAAGATGCAAAAGAAATTGCAAGACAAAATGCTGTCTATTTTGATGTAGGCCCCAAGAAAGTGGGTTTAACGCTCCCGGAGGAAGAAGCAAACCGCGGGGTAGATATTTATCATTTCCTGACAGAAGACTCCCACTACAAGGAATATAAAGGGCGGAGCCCAATGAGTAAGTGGGAGATGAATGTCGGTTGGCGATAGCCCAAACTGGTATCATTATGATAAAATGGAAACAAACGTTCTTGTTGAGGTGAAATGAATGTTAGTCAACAAAGCGTACAAATTTCGTATATATCCAAACAAAAAACAAGAAATCCTCATTGCTAAAACAATGGGCTGTTCACGTTTCGTATTCAATCATTTTTTAGCAAAGTGGAAGGATGCCTACAAGGAAACGAGCAAAGGATTAACCTACAATTCTTGTTCTGCTGAATTACCACAACTAAAAAAGGAATTAGTATGGTTAAAAGAAGTTGACAGCACTGCGATTCAATCTTCACTTAAAAACCTTGCTGATTCGTATTCACGATTTTTCAAGAAACAAAACAGAGCACCTCGCTTCAAATCTAAAAAGGACAAAGTGCAATCTTACACAACAAAGCACACGAATGGTAATATCGCCATTTTAGGTAACAAAATGAAATTACCTAAACTTGGTCTTGTTCGTTTTGCAAAAAGTCGTGAAATAGAAGGTCGTATTCTTTCCAGACGCCAAGAATTAGCATTCAAACGAAAATGTAAATTAGATGAAGCAAAAAATCTTCAAAAACAAAAACGTAAAGTAGCACACCTCCATGAAAAGGTCACAAACGCAAGAACAGACTACTTACATAAAATCTCTACTGATATTGTCAA
>NZ_QYTW02000008.1 GCF_003605405.2 Siminovitchia terrae
AATTACTTGCCACTTTTGCGAGATACTGCCCACTTTTTCAAATTACTTGCCACTTTCGCGAGATACTATCCGATTCGACAAATTACTATCCACTTCCACGAATTACTAGCCCGTTATGCCAAAGGACTATACCATCACTTTGCAAATATCATTTGTAAATTCTATTGGGTCCTCGATAGGCAACCCTTCAATTAACAGGGCTTGATTATACAAGAGATTCGTGTAAAGGCCGACTTTTTCCTTGTCTTGTTCGTAGGCAGATTTCAATGATTTAAATACATCATGATCTGAGTTTATCTCCAAGATTTTATCCGCTTTTACTTCCTGATTATTCGGCATGGCACTAAGGATTTTTTCCATTTCAATGGAAACTTCCCCGTCGGTGGTCAAGCATACAGGATAATTTTTAAGGCGTGTTGAAATTTTGACATCCTTCACTTTGCCGGAAAGTGTCTCCTTCATATGATCCAGAAGATCTTTATTTGCCTTCTCTTCCGCCTCTGTCTTCTCCTTGCTTTCTTCATCAATGCCCAAGTCGCCGCTTGCAACTGATTTAAATTCTTTATCCTTATAGGACATCAGTATTTTTATCGCAAATTCATCGACATCTTCCGTGAAGTATAGAATCTCATATCCCTTTTCCGCTACAAGTTCAGTCTGCGGCATCCGGGCGATTCTTTCATTTGTTTCGCCGGTTGCATAGTAAATGTACTTCTGGTCTTCTGGCATTCTGGATACATACTCATCAAGCGTGACAAGCTTCTCCTCTTTGGAAGAATGGAACAATAATAGATCCTTCAGTACGTCTTTATCCTGCCCGAAGTTGTTGTAGACGCCAAATTTAAGCTGGCGGCCGAAAGAATTGTAAAACAGTTCATATTTCTCCCTATCGCTCTTTAAAAAGTTCTCCAATTCCCGTTTGATTTTACTTTGGATATTTTTAGCGATAAATTTCAACTGCCGGTCCTGCTGTAAAATTTCCCTAGAGATATTCAGAGACAAATCCTCTGAGTCGACCATTCCTTTGACAAAGCTGAAATAGTCTGGAAGCAGGTCTGCGCATTTTTCCATAATGAGCACACCGCTCGAATACAGCTCGAGCCCTTTTTCAAATTCTTTCGAGTAATAATCAAAAGGAATATTTTCTGGTATAAACAAGATGGAATTGTACCTCACAGTGCCGTCGACTTTTATATGGATATGTTTGAGAGGTTTGTCAAAGCCGTAATGTTTTTCCTGATAAAAATTCACGTAGTCTTCATCAGTCAGTTCACTTTTGTTCTTTCTCCAAATCGGAACCATGCTGTTGATCGTCTGTTCTTCTTTGTATTCCTCAAATTCATTTTCGCTATCTTCTTTCAGTCTGCTTTCCGTTACTTCCATCTTGATTGGATAGCGGATAAAGTCGGAGTATTTTTTGATGATCGATCTTAAACGGTACTCTTCCAAATATTCATCATAATTTTCATCCTCAGTGTTTTCCTTGATCTTTAAGATGATTTCGGTCCCCACATTCTCTTTTTCATAAGGCTCGATTGTATAACCCTCGGCGCCAGTGGATTCCCATTTAAAGGCTTGATCAGTGCCAAATGCCTTGGTTAGAACCGTCACTTTATCTGCTACCATGAAAGCTGAATAAAAGCCGACACCGAATTGGCCGATAATATCGTGGCCGTCTTTAATCTCATTTTCATTTTTAAATGCCAGCGAACCGCTCTTTGCTATAACACCAAGATTGTTTTCAAGCTCCTCTTCCGTCATTCCAATTCCGGTGTCCATTACTTTCAAGGTTCGGCTCTCTTTGTCAACTTCGACTCTTATGTAATAGTCCTCACGATTAAACACCAAGGAATCATCCGTAAGCGCCTTATAATACATCTTGTCAATCGCATCACTCGCGTTGGAAATCAACTCCCTCAAAAAGATTTCGCGATTGGAGTAAATGGAATTAATCATCATATCAAGCAGTCTTTTGGACTCTGCTTTGAAAGCTTGCTTTGCCATTTGAAAATCCCCTTTCTATTGTCCTTGGCACTCTATCCACACGAGTGCTAATAACTAATTTAATAACATATAGGGGGAAGACATGTCAATACAAAACACAAAGGAGCAGCTCATGCCGCTCCTTTCAAGTCTATTATTTCAAACTTCCAAAATGCGGTCCTGCTCCCTTCTCTTCTTTCCAGTTGAGAAGCTGAGACACCGTGACAAATTGGTAACCTTCCTTTTCCAACTGAGTCAAAAGAGACGGCAGTGCATCTGCTGTTGAGGGATGGATATCGTGCATCAGAACAATTCCCCCCGGAGCGACGCTGCTTTCAATTTTCTTTTTTACCGAAAAAGCATTTCGGCTCTTCCAATCCAAGGAATCGACAGACCAAAGAATGATAGAGTCTCCGTTTTCTTTAGCGTATGTAAAAAAATGATCGTTATAAGCTCCATAGGGAGGACGAAGTAGATGAGGAGTGATCCCGGTTGCTTCTACAATTTTTTCCTTCGTATAGTTCATTTCTTCCTTTATTTTCTCCAACCCTAATTTTGATAAGTTTGGATGGCTCTTAGAATGATTCCCGATCTCATGGCCCTCTTCCGCCACTTTTCGAGCAAGTTCCGGATAGAAATCCACTTGGTTTCCAAGCATAAAGAAAGTGGCTTTAGCATTGTGTTCCTTCAATGTATTCAATATTCTTGGTGTTACATCCGCGCTTGGCCCATCATCGAAAGTCAACGCCACATATTTTCCATCCGGGTCCAATTTCAGCTGTTCCTTTTGGATGATTTTTTCTTTTTCAAGCCGCTGCTCTTTTGGCATTTTTAAAAATGAATCAACGTCTTCTTGCAGATAGATATACATCTTTTCAACAGGGACATCAATTTCAATGGCGCCAGCCGCTCCCCCGGCAATTTGGTATTCATCTATGTATAAGGAAAAGTTCTTCCGGTCGATAGACCATTCCCAGTCTTCCGGATGCTTCACCCACTGATTAAACTCTTCTACCAGCAAATAGGGCTGGATATCCTTATTATTATGAAGCTCCTTCCAAATGACCTTTTGAATGCCTTCCAGATGATCTTGATCCAAATCCAAAATATCACTGATTTTCAGAAAGCGGTCATGTTCAATATCGATGTTGAATACTTTTACCGTATTCTGTCCGTTTGCTCCCCCACTTATCATATACGTTCGGAAAACAAGGCTGTAATAATGTTCCGTAATCCGGTGGGTCTCCATCTGAATGTTGAGGTCGGCGCGCATGCCGTCTGACACCCCGGTTTTGTTTTGTTCAGCTTCTTCTATAAATTTCTTCTTTTGTCCCTTGATCCATTTATTGATGGATTGATTGACTTTCTCACTATCTATATCAGGCTCATTGACCGAATATGTATATGTATCCGTTTGTTTTGTTACAGTTTTCAAGTTGATTTTAGGATACTTGCTGATCACTTTCTCGTCTTGGATTTCTTCCTGGCTCTTCGCCTTAATTGAGCCATTTACTAATTTATCAACTCCTCCGATTATAAGAAAAATCACCAAAAACAAAAGAATCCACCCAGATAATTTAATCCGCCCAGCCAATTGAAAAATTTCTCCTTTTTATCAAATTTGCCCGTACAAAATATGAATCTGCTACTCTCTTAAGTTTACACTGATGTATCAATTATTACAATTGGATTACAGGTATTCCTGGAAAAAAAGTTCAAAAAAAGAAACCCACTTATAGAAAGCGGGTTGTGCAATATACAACATCATTTCAGGAGAAAAAACACATAATCTGTTGGAACACCTCGTGTACCTTGCTGGTGGAGCATCGCAGTCACATTTCCACGATGATACGTCCCATGATTGACTACATGCTGGATAAGATCCGCAAGTTTGAATTCACATTGGCCATATTGGGGGTGCTCCGCAACAATGATTTGTTCAAAATCGTGCTGTTCGCTTAAAAAATGATAAAACTCTTTGGAGAGTTCTTCATAAAACACCTCGAATTCATCTATGGATGCTCCCGTAATTTCTGACTTTCGCCGTTCAACTTCCGCTATGGTATCTTGAAAGTTGTTTCCTTTCATCGTCCCCAGCCAAACAATGTCTACTGTATAGAGATGGACCAGAACGTCATGGATGGACGGAAACACACTTTGAACCATGTCGTTTAAAATGTTTTCGGGCATTTGTTTTAAATGCTGAATCACTTGTTTATTCGCCCAGACATGATAGTCATATAACTTTTTTGATTGATTTTGTTCCATAAGAGCTCCCTTTATATGTTGATTTTGCAGATCCGAAGTTCTTTACCTTAAAGCTCTATAAGCATTCAAATGCCCGTTTCCAAAGTTCTTTTTATCAGTACCCTTTACCTGATCCACCGCTGTTTTGTATAACAAGCCCTCCAGTTTTTTCGGCGTCATTTTTCCATGCTTGTCTATCAGCAATGCTGCAACAGCCGATACCTTCGGAGCCGCCATAGATGTACCGATGGACCAATAATACCCGCCATCCTGACTTGTGCTCAGATTGAACTCTTGTTCAAACAGGCGCTCACTTATATATTCATCAAGTCTACCTTCTGCTTCATATTGATCATACATCCTGGCATCGCCGCCCACTGCGGCAATGTCTATAAAGCCAGGTCCGTAGTTTGAGTAGTTTGCCAGAACGTCTTTCGGTCCTGTGGCAGAAACAGTCACAACACCCGGAATTGTACCTGGCACTTCAAAGCCAGCTCCAACAGCATAAAGCCCATATTCGGCAAGTTCTAAATTGATATAGTCCATAACTGATTTTTTATTCGTTGCATTCAGACTCTCATTTCCTGCGGCCACAACTACAAGAGACCCTTTACTTGTCGCATAATCCACGGCACGTTTGTATGCGTTGAAATCCGCCACCTCATTTCCGAGGTTTTCCTTTTTTCCTGTTTCCGGATCAACATAAAAAATTTGTCCTTTGACATCAAATCCGCCTAAGCTCATGGAAATGACATCTACCCCATCGTTGGCAGCAGCGACCATGGCTGCAATAATCCACGAAGTTTCAGCAGAGCTGGTGCCAAATACACGATAAGACCGGATTCCTACATCTGGCGCCACCCCCAGCATGGCTCCATTTGCAGCGATAGAACCCGCAACATGACTTCCATGCCCATGAAGGTCATCGAAGGCATTTGGATCTCCATTTTCATAAGGTTCCGTACCTTGGTATCCACCAGCAGGAACAAAGTTTTCGGAGCCAGGCATCAGGTTTTTCACCAAATCTGGATGATTTCGATCAATTCCTGTATCAACAATTCCCACAACAACATCATGGGAACCTGTTCCAAGCTTGTAGCTTTCCCCATTATGAGTGATACGCTGAATATCCCATTGCTTGTCCCAAAGAGCAGTATTGGTTGGATTTACATTGCTGGCCTTGATCTTGTGAGCCTTAGGAAGATTCCATTTGATCGAAGGATTGGCTGTACTCACACCGGAAATCCCTTTCAATTTACCAAACGCCTTTGACGGAACCTTCACCTCTGCAAATCCAATTTCTGGAACTGTATAGGTAACTTCTCCCCCCAGGCTTTTTATCTGCTGTTCAAATGTTGAAGGAATAGCACTCTTGTTAAACAGAACCGAATAGCGCCCCTCTTTCGAGCTGCTCGCTTTTGCATGACTGACCAACGGCAGGAAACTCAGTAAAAGAATGAAGCTGGCAATGACGGCAAAGAACTTTTTCATCATGCTCCTCCTCAGCAAAGTTATTTCTTTCTTAAAATAACTTTCGCCGGGAGGCTCGGGTTTTCCTTTGATTCTTTTGACCCAAGTTATGAGAAATTTCTCCAACCCACGGCATTGCTGTAGCCAACAACACTCTTCTAATATAGACTAGCTTTAATTAAGTATATCGAGAGAAGGTGGCAGCAGAAATGTATGAGTTAAAAACAAAGCAAAATGACAACAGTGTGATTGAATTCATAGAAAAGGTAGATAGCCTCAAGAAACGGGAAGACGCTTATCAATTGCTTGATATTTTTACGGAAACGACTGGATACGAAGCAAAGATGTGGGGACCTAGCATTATCGGGTTCGGTTCCTATCATTACAAATACGAGTCCGGTCATGAAGGGGATGCACCGCTTGTTGGCTTTTCACCCCGAAAAGCCAAGTTCAGCCTTTACCTTTCAGCATGTGACCCGGCAAAGGAAAGCTTATTGAATGAATTAGGCAAACATACTGCCGGGAAATCCTGCGTCTACATTAATAAATTGGCGGATATTGATGTGTCTGTTTTAAAAAAGTTAATTGGACAGTCGGTAACATTTCTGCGAAAAACATACCCAGATCAATGACGAAAAGGAGCAGCCGCGGCTGCTCCCTCTTATTGTTTCATCAGTTCTGTTCTTGGCCTTCCTCTTCCTCCAAATCATCCGGGTATACAAGTGTATTAAAAACTTCACCGTTATCGACATTTTTTAGCGTGATTGTCACTTTGGCTTTCTCTCCTGGGGTCCCGGCAAATACTTGGTGATAAAGACCGGTCATACCCAACCCTAATGCTGCAAAACCGTCGAAGCCATTCTCAAAAGCTTCCTGGTCCACTGAAAGTGTAAATTCAGAAAAGGATTTGTTATGGATCACTTCTTTGATAGATGGAAAATCTTCGCCACTTTTTATTTCATCTATATATTCAAGAGCAGTCTTATCTATTTCCTTCATCATCTCTTTGTAATCCGACTTGGACATTTTGTAGGTGATTGACCCATCCTCATTCTTTATTACTTCTTTTACTCCACCTTCTTTTGCTTGAGCAATCATTTCGTCCACGTTTGCCTCTTCAAAAAAACCCTTTGGAAGCGTCACTTCAACATTCAACAATCCTTTATCAACTTCTACTCCCTGCTCTTTCTCTTCTTTTTCTACGTTTTCATTCGATGACATGTCCTTGCCACATGCAGTAACCATTAATAACAACGCAAGTGTTATCAACATGATGAGCTTTTTCAAAAAAATTCCCCTTCCCACTTTTTTCATTTCAAAAACTAATCGCTTTATTTCGACCTCCCCATTCTCTAGGGATCCTTCAAAATCTAGCTTGAGCTGTTCAGTAGGTAGACATCCACTTTCAGATTATCGGCGCTCCCACTAGCTTAAAAGTATTCTTTCTTTATATGAATCCTGAAAGCTTTTATAAAGGACTCTGGTGATGAAGGCACGGTATACGAAAATATACCTCTACTCGTATGTACATATAGCAACCCGCCTTCATCACCCATTTTTCGGAATGACAAATCAGATATGTCCCTTGTTGGAAACTCGCGGTGCTTTGTAACCAGACGGTCATAATAAAGATAAATTTGACGGTCTTCTTCTTTATACACAATTTCGGCATCAATGATTTGCCTCTGGACTTTTACATACGACTGAACGGCTAATAAACGCATAAAAGACCTCCAATGTACCATACTTTTCTTTCATTTTAATGATTCAAGTATTCATTGTTAAGAAAAGCGCAAGGCGAATTTTGATGAGGGAGTTCCTTCGACCGCCACATCCTGTGACTTCGGTGGCACTAGTACTTCCTATACGTCGGCCCGCTCAAGCAGCGACGTCCTGTCGCCTCGCCTGCACTAGTACTTCCTGTACGTCGGAGCTAAACATAATCAAATGCGCCTCGGCGTATTTGCGCCCAGATTTTATCGAGCTCCGCTCGATAAAGTTCCTCTGAAAATCTGAGGCATCCGCCGGAGGCTTTAACTTTATTCAGTCGGGGTTTGAACCCCCACTGAATGAAATACCAATAGGCATTCATCTCACCACTTACAGAAGCGGGAGACTTCTGCTGAATGAAGTTAAATCTTTATTCAAATAACATATTTCATCTGATTTTATACTGTCTTACTCTTCCAAAAAACCCCAAAGAGCACTGCCCTTTGAGATTAAGTTCTTATGGCCTTACAAAGTCAACTTTTTCTTCCGCCTCTAGGTTGACGATTGTTTCACTTGGCTTCGTTTTAGATATGATGCGGCCGTTTCGAATAGAGTATTTAACAATCGCCTGTCTTCGAATCGCTTCATATTCATTTTCAGCGGAAAGAACGATCAAGTTGGCAGGCTTACCTTTTTCGATTCCGTAGCTGTCTTCTATATTTAGTGTCTTAGCGCTGTTTTCAGTAATCAGATCGATAGAATTGACGATCTGTTCATAGCCCATTAACTGCGAAGCGTGGATACCCATATGAAGCACTTGTAGCATATTTCCTGTACCAAGCGGATACCATGGGTCGAAAATGTCATCATGTCCGAAGCAGACATTCATTCCTGCTTCCAACAGCTCTTTTACGCGTGTCAGCCCCCGCCTTTTCGGATATGTGTCGAATCTCCCTTGCAGATGGATATTGACAAGCGGATTGGACACAAAGTTGATTCCGGATAGCTTTAAAAGCCTGAACAGCTTGTACGTATAGGCATCATTATAAGACCCCATTGCTGTTGTATGACTTGCGGTGACTCGGCTGCCAAGTCCTCTTTCATATGTTTCTGCGGCCACCACTTCAACAAAGCGAGACTGCTCATCATCAATTTCATCACAGTGGATATCAACAAGGCGGTCATATTTTTCCGCCAAGTCAAATGCTGATTTTAATGAATCGACTCCATACTCTCTTGTGAATTCAAAATGGGGAATTCCGCCGACAACATCAGCACCCATTTTCAAGGACTCTTCCAACAACTCCACACCGCTGGGATAGGAGAGGATTCCTTCCTGTGGAAAAGCGACGAGCTGCAAATCCACATATGGAGACATTTCTTCTTTCACTTCCAGCATTGCCTTCATTGCAGTTAAGTCAGGGTCTGTTACATCCACATGAGTACGAACATATTGTATCCCTTGGGCAATCTGCCACTTCAATGCCGTTTTAGCCCTTGTTTTGACATCATCCAAAGTAAGACTTTCTTTTCTTTGCGCCCATCTTTGAATACCTTCAAATAATGTACCGCTTTGATTCCATTCCGGCTCTCCGGCCGTCAACGTTGTGTCTAAATGGATATGGGGCTCAATAAAAGGCGGAAGGACAAGAGATCCATCCACGTCTAGTATCTCTTGATCCGTTTGTTCAACAGCACCTTGTGAAATCTCTTCAATTTTATTGTCATGAATGACGATGTTCCACAAACCGTCTTTGCCCCGGAGTTTTGCATTTTGAATGATCATTGATCAGCCCACCTTTTCTGTAACGATTTTTTCTTCACTCTGTTTTCTGCCAAACAGCTTGGAAAGGATAACAAACGTAATGACTGAACCCAGCAGCGAATTGATCGGCGGGATACCCGGAACGAATTCTGCAATGGCCACCCCTGCCGCCCATGCAACAATGGCTACCCAATTGACCGCTTTAAAAGTCATTTTGTCAAAACTTTTGTACTTGCCGCGGTTCACGATGAAAAAGTCTGCCAATATGATGGCACCAATTGAAGGCAATGTCGACCCTAAAATGGTCAACCAGTTTACAAAATGATTGTAAAGCCACATTGCCAGAACTGTACCGACAATTCCGTTAAAAATAACCACTTTGCTTCTAGGTATTTTTGTGATATTTGAAAATCCCAAACCTGATGCATACAAAGCATTGTCGTTCGTTGTCCAGATATTCAATCCCAACACAATAATGGCTGGAACAATCAGATTTTGCAAGAACATAACCTCTGAAATATCCGATTGCCCTGTTGCAATTGCTCCAACAGCTCCGAACAGGAACATAAGTGAATTCCCGATGAAAAAGGCAACAACAGTTGAAACGACAGCCGAACGCTTCGTTCTCGCAAATCGGGTAAAATCGGGTGTTAATGTCCCTGCGCTAATAAACGAACCTACACATATAGTCAAAGCGGCCGCCAGCCCAATCGCTTCTGTCGGCTGGTATTCGAACAGCGCCTGCATGCCCCCGACTGATTCGGTCGCTTTAAACACGGAAAAGCTGCCAAGGACTGTGATAAGCGGAACGGCAATAAAACCGAGGATGGTCAAAGCTTTCATCCCGAAAAACGCTGTGACTGTCATTAATATTCCTGCAATTCCAATCAAAAGGTACGTATCCAAGCCTGTCACTTTTTGAACCGGGACAGCAAACATCGCTACCCCTACGCCGAACCAGCCGACCTGTGTTGCGGCAAGGAGGAATGAAGATAAGTAAGAGCCTTTTTCACCGAACGCATAGCGGGCAAGTAAGTGGGTGGATAGACCAGTCTTTCCCGCGATATATGCGAGCGCTCCAGTATAAGCGCCAAGGATCATGTTTCCAGCAAGAGTAATCCCGATAAATTGCATGAAGGTCAGGCCTTTGCCCAGAGTGCCTCCCGACCACATACTGGCGGAGAAAAACGTAAGCCCTAACATGACGACTAGAATCTGCCAAAAGTTATTGCGGTGTGATTGAGGTACTGCCTCGAGTGAAAAATCCTTATCTATTTTTTCCATACCAATTCCTCCTAAATTAAAATTGAACTGGTACTAAGAAGGATTCTTAGGATAAGAAAACAGGCTTCCTGCCATTTTCTGACAAGAAGCCTGTCTCCAAGCAGAACAATGAGCGAAGCTTGACCCCCTCGCTACTGTTCATTGATCCGTTGTCCTTGTCAGCCTCACGGGACTGAATTAAAGGTACCAGTATTAAACTGGATATATTATTTCAAAAAAAATTAAGGGAGTCAACACAAAATCACAGGAATTTTTTTCAATTAACCTTCTTTTCATATACAATAACTATAGAATATGCAAAAAGAACGGTGATCCTATGTTTAAAATCTTTCTCATAGAAGACGATACGACTTTATTTAATGAAATCAAAGAGCGGCTTTCGCAGTGGTCCTATGATGTATATGGTGTAACAAACTTTGAACAGGTACTTCAAGAATTTACCACCATCAATCCCGATTTGGTTGTGATTGATATCCAGCTTCCGAAATTTGATGGATTCCATTGGTGCCGGATGATCCGCTCCCATTCCAACGTACCGATCATATTTTTATCATCTAGAGACCACCCCACGGATATGGTAATGTCCATGCAGCTCGGAGCCGACGATTTTATCCAAAAGCCTTTCCATTTTGACGTGTTAATTGCAAAAATCCAGGCCATTCTCCGGCGCGTCTATAACTACAATACGGAGTCTTTGGATTTGAAAAGCTGGTGCGGAGCAACCGTTGATTATGCAAAAAATACAGTTGCAAATGAGAACGGAACAGTCGAATTGACGAAAAATGAAATGTTTATCTTGAAGGTTCTCATTGAGAGGAAAAACAGTATTGTCAGCCGTTCGGATCTGATTAAAAGCTTGTGGGATGACGAAAGGTTTGTCAGTGACAACACGTTGACAGTCAATGTAAATCGTTTAAGAAAGAGCCTCGATAAAATAGGGATCGGCAAATTTATCGAAACAAAAGTAGGCCAGGGCTATATGGCGAAAGAAGAGGAACAATAGATGTTTAAAAAATTTTTGATTGAAAGACGCAGTTGGATCTTGCTGTTTTTATTTATCCAGTTCCTCTTCCTTTTTATCGCCTATATAGATTTGTCTATTCCTTTCACGCCGGTTGCCTATATTGTGTTTTTATCGCTTATCATCTTCATCGTTTTTCTGGCGGTTCGCTACAACAAAGAAGCACCCTTTTACAAAGCTCTGGAGGAATGGGAAAGCGGCCTTGATTTATCGGGAATCATGGATGCTAATTCCCCATTTGAGAGAATAGTGGATGAGAGCATCATAGAGCAAACAAAAAAACTGAAGCGGACAGCCGCCAGAAATCGCTTAATTCTCGAACAGGAAAGAGACGATTTGTTATCCTGGATCCACGAAGTGAAGACTCCTTTAACGGCCATGCATTTGATGATTGAACGATTGGAAGACGAAAAGATGAAAGCACAATTGACATATGAATGGCTACGGATACACCTTTTACTTGACCAGCAGCTTCATGAAAAGAGGATTTCATTCATTGAAAACGACTTGCATATTGAAAAAATCGACTTGCAGCCGTTGGTTTTTAAAGAGATTAAGAATCTCCAATCATGGTGCATACAGAAAGGCATCGGATTTGAAGTCGATTTGAATGCGGATGAGATCCTCAGCGATGAGAAGTGGCTTGCTTTTATCCTGAGGCAGCTCCTGACGAACGCGGTTAAATACAGTGTTTCTTCCGATATTATCATTCGGAGTACAGCGGAAAACGATCATACAGTTCTGGAAGTCAAGGACTTTGGAAGAGGCATTGATGCAAAGGATCTCCCTCGCATCTTTGATAAAGGCTTCACTTCGACAACCCATCCAGATCAGGCCGCCACAGGCATGGGACTCTATTTGGCGAAAAAAGCTGCCACTTCCTTGATGATCCAAATCCAGGTGAGTTCAAGGCCTGGAACGGGTACCACGTTCATACTTACCTTCCCCAAATCAAACGATTTTGTAAATCTCACACGCATGTGACATGATTGTCACATGCTTTTATCATTTGTTCGGCCAATCGAAGGAAAAAACCATTCAATCCTTTTATGATAAAAATAACGAAAAAAAGCAAAAGCGCCTTGGTCAGTATGACAAACAAACTCTAAGTCACTATAGGAAATTGTCTTGGGACCTCAAGGGCTAGGCGCTGAAGCTGGACATCAGTAAAGGAGCGAACAAAATGAGCATTCTTGCAGCACAAAAAATTTATAAAAGCTACGGGAATAAATTCAATAAACAGGAAGTTTTAAAAGGGATAGACCTCGAAGTGGAAAAAGGTGATTTTGTCAGTATCATGGGTGCTTCCGGATCTGGAAAAACTACATTGTTGAATGTCCTTTCCTCCATCGACAGGGTCAGCCAGGGCATCATCAAAATTAATGGAAAGGACATTGTCGGCATGAAGGAAAAGCAACTTGCCGAATTCCGGAAAAATCATCTTGGCTTCATTTTCCAGGACTATAATTTGCTCGATACCTTGACGGTGAAAGAAAATATCCTTCTTCCATTGTCCATTACAAAGACGCCTAAAAAGGAAGCTGAACAAAAATTTCATCAGTTGGCAACTGAGCTTGGCATCGCCGAAATAAAAGATAAATACCCGAATGAAATTTCCGGTGGGCAGAAACAGCGAACTTCAGCAGCAAGGGCCTTCATCCACAATCCAAGCATCATTTTTGCAGACGAGCCGACAGGCGCGTTGGATTCCAAATCCGCTTCGGATCTTTTAAATAAACTGAGCGGCTTAAACGAAAAGCTGGGTGCGACGATTATTATGGTCACACATGATCCGGTGGCCGCAAGCTTTTCAAAAAGTGTGATATTCATCAAAGACGGACAAATGTATACACAGTTGAACAAAGGCGAAGAGACGAGGCAGACGTTTCTGAAGGATATCATGAAAACCCAAGGCGTACTGGGCGGTGTCCACGATGAACGTTAATCAGATCATTTTCCGCAACTTGAAAAAGAACATCAAGAATTACTATCTCTATGTTTTTGCGTTGATTTTCAGTGTTGCCCTTTATTTCGCTTTTGTCACTTTGCAATATGATCCTTCGATGGACGAAGTAAAAGGCTCCATCAAAGGCGGGGCCGCTATCAGAGCTGCATCCGTTATGCTTGTGGCTATTGTTTCCGTCTTTCTTTTATATGCCAATCAGCTTTTTATTAAAAGAAGGAGCAAAGAAATAGGCTTGTTTCAGCTCATAGGAATGACTAAAAATAAGATTTTTCGGCTTTTAAGTGCTGAAAATTTTATTCTTTATTACAGCTCTATGATTGCGGGAATCTTTATAGGTTTCTCCGTCTCTAAGTTAATCATCATGATCCTGTTTAAAATAACAGGCGTGGATGCAATTGCCACTTTAACGTTTTCATCCAAGGCGCTGATCCAGACAGTGATCGTTTTTTCTGTCATCTATCTGTTCATCCTAATGATGAATTACCTGTTTATCAAGCGACAAAGCATCTTGTCATTATTCCGGGTTCTTTCTTCCACTGAATCAAAAGTGAAAAAGCTATCCAAGTTTCAAGTGGTCATCGGAATCCTTGGAATCATCTTGATTATTACAGGCTACTATGTATCTTCAAAGCTGTTTAGCGGTGATTTTACAACGATGCCGCAATTATTCGGGGCGATGCTGTTTATTCTGGCTACCGTCATAATTGGAACGTACCTTTTCTATAAAGGGTCTGTCAGTTTCCTTTTCCACCTCATCCGGAAAAGGAAGAAGGGATATTTAAATATTAACGAAGTCCTTTCGCTTTCTTCCATCATGTTCCGGATGAAATCGAATGCGTTGCTGCTCACCGTTATTACAACAGTATCGGCTTTGGCAGTTGGACTTTTATCTCTCAGCTATATTTCGTACTATTCGGCGGAAAAATCAGCTCGGGACAATGTTCCAGCGGACTTCACCTTAACGGACATAAAAGATGCAAATGAGCTAGAAGACTCTTTTAAAAGAAATCAAATTGCCTTCAGTGAAACAAAAATCAACGTTATCCAAGTGGAAGCCAATGTAAAAGACATTCTGGACAGTGATCTGGAAGGAATAAATTTTGATCCCAATGTCATAGAGATGGCTGTCGTCAGTGACAAAGACATTGATGGCATCGATGTATCTCCTAACGATACGATATTTACCGGATATTCCGATCTGATGAAGAAGTTTATTTCTTTTAAAGATCAAGGGACAATCAAGTGGAAAACACAAAACGAAACAATTATGCAAAATTATAAAGGCATGCGGAAGGAACGGATCATTTCTTGGACTTTTACAAGCGGTGGACTTCCAGTTGCAATTGTAGACGATACCGTGTTTAACCGACTAAAGAAGGATTTGAATCCTAAGATTCAGAAAGAGCCGGTTTACATCGGAATTGACCTTAAGGATGACAAGGATATTGAAAAAGCGAATGACATCTTTAAAACACTTGGCTTTGATGAGATTGGGACTTACCATTCTCTTTATGAAATGATCAGCACACAAAAACAATTATTCGGCCTCACCATGTTTATCGTCGGCTTCTTGGGGCTCACCTTCTTGATTACATCAGGCTGTATCCTTTATTTTAAACAGATGGATGAAGGTGAAGACGAAAAACCGAACTACACCATTTTGAGAAAGCTCGGATACACACAGAATGACCTGTTGCGTGGTATCCAAGCGAAACAATTATTCAATTTCGGTATCCCGCTCGGCATCGGATTGCTCCATGGTTATTTCGCCGTCAAATCCGGATGGTTCCTTTTCGGGTCGGAGCTGTGGACACCAATGTTTATTGTGATGCTCCTTTACACTGCACTGTATTCCGTCTTCGGCCTGCTGTCTGTCTTTTATTATAAAAAGGTGATCAGAGAGGCTTTGTAATACATCACTCAAGCCCCCCGCCAATCCAGCGGGGGGCTTGCTAATGCTTTATAACTCTTTCTTCTGCATAAAGTCCTCTTTTACATATTTGAATACACGGATAATGATGTAAATCCCAAAACCGGATGTCAAAAGGGCGATCAGTGAAAAAACAATATTAGTTACTGTGCCGCCAAACCCTGACAGAAACGGGAAGGCAAACAAATTACCGCTGAAATGGCGATAGAGTCCCAAGATAATCAAAGTTCCCCAAATCACTGACAGTACAATCAAGTCCTTATTATTTGAAATCGTTTTGCTATTATTAAACATATTGATGCAGTCCGGCGACATTTGGTCTTCTCCCCTGCTAGCATCAACTAGACTAATGGATACATAAAGGATGATAGCCAAGGCAACACCCCAAATAATGACAGGGATACCCAGATAACCTTCACCGCCAAATGCAGCGTATGGTCCTCCTACTTGAATCATCATAAAAAGAGTAGCGGCCACTGTAAGGATACAGCCCCAAAACGCCGCTTTCTCAGTCATCTTTCTCCAATATAGTGAAAGCAAGACAAGCGGTGTTAAAGCTGAAATAAGGATGATCTGAATACCTACAGCAGCAATGACGATACCATTGGCTGAAATAAACGGAGCAAAAACAATGGCTGTTAACCCAATAATGACCGTAAACATCCTAGTTAACCGAATTTGCATTTGATTATTGAGATCAGACTTTATCTTTAAAATAATATTTTTAACAATGATACCACTGCCCGCATTCAAGTAAGTCGAAATCGTGGACATAGCAGCAGCGGCCACAGCAGTTACTACCAAAGCTGCTCCAAATAACGGCAATGTTTCTCTCACAAGTCGGATAACAACCTCGTCTGTATTCACCAAGCCAGGCAGCAAGACTACCCCATAAGCGCCAATAATCACAAGAATCCAGGCATTCAGCCAATCCAATATAAAAAAACTGTAAACTCCTTTCCGGCTCTCTCTGAAACTTTTGGCAGCGAGGGCACGTTGGATAAAGCCAAGGTCTACCGGAATCCAAAAAGAAGTCGCTAATATAAACGCAATCAGACTGAACACTGTCACTTCCGGAGGAAGAGTAAACAAGTCAGTAAACCCGGCAAACAGCGTTGTCCCCTCCGCTCCTGCCTGCAGATCAAAACCGGATTTTCCCACATATTCAGTGATAAAACCGGTGAAAAACCCGTATTTTATACTTAGCATATAAAACAAAGCACTAACACCCAGTAAAATGATGACCATTTGGACGGCATCTGTAAGAACGACCGCTTTTAATCCACCTGTCATTGTATAAAGAATTGTTACTACAGCGATTGGGCCGATGCTCCATGCCCAGGATACGCCTGTGATAACCTCAATGATCAAAGCGACCCCAAAAAGAGACATTCCTATTAAAAAAATACTCCAAGACACCTGGATAACGGATAATAAAATCTCTAGGCGCCTGCTTTTTCCAAAACGGGCATCAGCCAGATCCCCTACCGTCGATAAATTCATAAGGCGCAGACGAGAACCGAACCTGCTTAATAGGATGGTTCCAATTGTTGAGGAGGACAAGGCTGCCCAGAACACATAAGTAAATCCAGTGGAATAGGCGAAGCCCGGCTGCCCCATGACAGTTGCTGTATTAGCCACAGTTGCGGCGAATGTCAAAGTCAGTACATACCAGGGTAAATTTCTTCCTCCAAGAATATAATCATCTAATGAACGCAATTGTTTTGAAACCTTATACCCTATATATAACATTCCCAGCAGGTAGATGGCGCCGACTGTTAAAATGACAATGCTCTCTCCGTTCATCACTTGTTCCCCTTGTCTACAAAATCAACGACAGTACGAATAAATGATTCCTGTTCTTCTATGAACGGCATATGACCGCTTTTTTCAAAAATGCTTAGAATGGCATCTGGCAGGAGTCCCTTCATTTCTTCCGCTTGTGAAACGGGCGTAATCCAATCATGTCGGCCCGCTACTATCAGTACTGGCATAGTTAATTTCGGTAATTGTGCCCGGACATCATAATGTGGCATGAAATGTTTAAATGTATAATTACACACTTCCAGCGAACCAATCGGGCGATTCCCCGTCTCATACATCAGCTGTTCATCCTTTTTATAAAAATACAGGGCAAAACATTCATCCCACCAGGCTTCCAATTCTTCATCACCCTGGATTTTCCCCTCAAAAAGCCTTGGAATCAGCTCTAATTGCCGGGGTGTTGCAATCTTCTTTGCAAAGCTTTTGGCATCTTCATAAAAATCCTTACTTGGAGCCGTACAGATGAGCAGCAGCTTTTCAACAGATGACGGATATTTAATGGCATACGTTTGTGCTACCATGCCGCCAAAGGAGTGGCCCAGCACATGCACTTTATCTAAACCGAGGTATTTCCGGAAAGCGTCAATATCATCCGCTAATTGTTCCAGCGTGCAAGTCGCTGGATCAACCCGCTCTGACTGTCCGTTGGCCCGGTGATCCAGGTAAATAAGCTGCATATGCTCGGTTAGCGGATCAAACCACGGCTTGAAATCGGAATGATCACTTCCCGGCCCTCCATGCAAAACAATACAGGCCGAACGGTGTTTCATTTTGGGGCCGTCAGGTATATAGCCTGAGCCATCGATATCGAAGAATAATTTTACTCCATTAACATGTGCGTACAAAAATAACCTCTCCTCGCGCTTTTTTATTCACATCAATTTAGTCGGAAATATGTATACCGTATTATAACAATAACCTGTACATAAAAAGAAGAAAAAAACTCCAGATCTTCTGGAGTCTTAGCATTCATTACATATTTTCGAAAAATAGACGGATGACATCAGCTCCGCCAACAAAAGTACCGATGGAACTTCCCAAATTAGCCAGGACGACAACCAGCAGTATACGGGTTACCTTATTATGCCAAAAACCCTTGAAACTGAAAACATCTTGCGAAAGGTTTTCAAAATCTCTTACATGTGGTCTGCGCATATAGGCCTGAACGGCGCCCGCAAACCACCCGGCGGCTAGAAGCGGGTTTAAAGAAGTAATCGGGGCGGCAACAAGCGCTGTTAGAATGGCCAAAGGATGCCCAAAGGCAAGTGCTGTTCCAAGGGCCGATAATGAACCATGCCATAGTATCCAGCTGATCATTTGCTGCCAGCCCGCAGATGGATTAGCATAAAACGTATAAGCAATCAAAGCAAAAATGAGGATGGGAATGGACCAACCAATTATTTTAGGGACTTTTGACTTTGGAGGGCGTTCGGACAAACGCTTGAGATCGTGTTCCTTTTTTATTTCCTCCGTAATACCAGGAACATGAGCAGCCCCCAGAACCGCTACGATTTTCTTTCCTGGAGCTTCTTTAATTTTCTGCGATAAATACTGATCACGCTCATCAATCAATGGAACCTTCAACTTAGGAAAACCTTCAGTAAATTCCTTTAAAATGACGTTGATCGTATCCTGATTTTTCATCTTTTCAAGTTCTTCTTCTGAGATCTCCTCATTGCTAAAGATACTGAATACAACCTGCGAAAGCAGCTGCGCCTTCCCCCAAAACCCTACATTGTTCCAAATACGTGCAAACGTGATTTGAATATTCCTGTCAGCCAAAACAAGGTCAGCACCAATTTCCTTGGCTGATTCAATGCCTTGAATCATCTCCTGCCCCGCCTGGATGCCAAACTGCTTGGCCATCCGCTTTTGAAAGGAAGAAATCGCCAGATTCATTAATAACAGCGTTGCTTTCTTTTCCTTGATAACCTTAAAAATATCCATTTCTTTCCACTGGTTTTTATTTTGGATCGCTTCATATCTTTGCTCATCCAGCTCCACACAAACTGAGTCAGGCTGCTCAGCTTCGATAACCTCTTTTACCTGTTCCGCACTCTGTTTGGAAACATGAGCTGTCCCAATCAATATAAATTCCTTGCCATTAAGTTCAATTCTTGTAATATTTTCTTCTGACATAAGTACCTTCCTCTGAAAACGCGGTATTTTCAAACCCAATAAAATATATTAACTCTTTTTATTATCTCCCTAAGCCAGCCTATTAATTATCATCGGATAGCCATTCTGTAATCTGCAACTCTCGTTTATACTCTTCTTGGAGTTCATTATTAATATATTTATCCAAATAGTTTAATGTTTCCTCAAGCACATTTATTTTTATCATACTAGAAAAATCAGAAATGTGCTCCTTTTGGCTTATTTTAATCTTTCTATATTTTTCAAGTTCGATTAGTCTCTCAATGATCTCTTTGAATCCTTCAATTGATTGGTTGTGTTTACTATAAGTAAATTCTCGATGTAAATTTACTTCACCTAATTCTTCCTTGTACTCATCTTGAATTCTTTCGCGTTCCTCTTCTGCGAAGTCTATCATTCTTTGTTTTGGGCCAAAGCGAAACTTGCTTCTCCAGTAAATAAAAGTACTTTTTGGAACATTTAACTCATAGGATCCCTGTACAGGAACAACATCCCTTACTACACAAAGCTCGTACATTACTTCTTTCAATGGCTTCCCATACTTTTCTTCAATAAATTTTTGATACTCTTTATTCGTTTTTTTCATTGTAAGGTTCCTCTCTTTTTAACCATAATAGAGTTTCTTTAAATACAATTGACTCAAAACCGAGTAATAGAGTGATCTATAGCTATTATTAGATAATTATATATTGACCGCCCCACTATATCATTATATTTAAGCTACTTCCGGATCAAAAATTTTAAGATACTAATGTAAATAAGGTATAATAATGTTGCACTAAATCAACGGAGGATGAAAATGAAAAAAATAATAACAGCATTGCTCACGGCAACACTTCTATTATCTCCAGTCGGCAACTTGGTATTTCAAGATCATGTAACAACAGTCGAAGCAAAAGGTTATAAATCTGGTAAAAGAAGCTTCAACATGAAAAATAACCAGTCGAACTTCCAACAGAAACAAAAGCAAGAATCCCCAAAAACGAATTCAAACAAGCAGCAAACCAATCCCAAAGGTGGATTCTTTTCAGGCGGCCTGATGAAAGGCTTGATGTTTGGTGGATTGGCCGGATTGCTGTTCGGAAGTCTTTTCGCAAATATGGGCGCTTTTGGGTCACTATTGGGGTTAATAGTCAACCTTGCTGCCATCTATATTCTTTTTGTCGTCATTCGTAAAGTATTCACAGCCTTGACCCGACAAAGAAGAAGAGAGGATACAGGTCCGTGGGGCAGATGATCATCTCTGAGCAGGATATAATCAATGCTATCTGTATTGATCAGTCTAGGAAGAAGCCTGTTCAGCCGGAAGACGTGGAAGTTGAATTAATGTATGACGATGATAATGGTTTTACTGCGGAGGCTTATATTAGCGGAATGAAATATGAGCTTCAAACCATTCATTTAATTGAAGCCCTCCGTTTATGGATCGATGAAATTTTAGGTGAAAATCCATACGCAGGAATAGAGCTTGTCCTCGATGATGAGGAAGGGATTATTGCGATTGTAAATGGAGAAAATTAAAAAGTAGGGCTGTCTCTCTTACCGTAAGCAACGGTGATAGGGCTGCCCTTTCTTTCGTTATACCTGGAAAAACATAGACTGCCTTTGATAATTAGATACAAACAAGTCCTAAAACTGAGCCATCATTTGGGCCTATCAAATGCGCCTTGGCGTATTTGCGCACAGATTTTATCGAGCTTAAGCTCGATAAATTTCCTCTGAAAATCTGTGGCATCCGCCGGAGGCTTTGACTTTATTCAGCAGGGGTTTGAACCCCCACTGAATAGAATACCAATAGCATTCATCTCACCACTTACAGTAGTGGGAGACTTCTGCTGAATGAAGTTAAACATCTCATTATGAAAGACCCGCATTATCACACCCGGATCAAATACTGCTTCGTTTCGCCTACTGTATTTACCGCTTCTTGAAAACCCCAAACTGGCTCTTCCTTTATATAAGAGAATATCACCAGCGTATAAAGACCTTGGTCATTCACTCAAACAATATTAATTTACCTTCCTCACCCTCACCTCGCTGTTATCCAACAAATCAACATACTAGTAAGAAATTTCCCCTGTCTTCATATGTTCAATATAACCTCTTCAATAATATTACTTGTTTCAGGCATCCAGCTTTGTATTAAAAATAAAAAGGCAAACAACAGAGCTGTTTAGATGTGTACGGCAGCCTATTCCTTCTTCTTTCCTATATTAAGCTGCTACTGTCACGTCAAACACTTCCGCCGCCTTGGCGTATTTGCGCCCAGATTTTATCAAGCTTCGCTCGATAAATTTTCTCTGAAAATCTGTGGCATCCGCCGGAGGCTTTAACTTTATTCAGCGGGGTTTGAACCCCACTGAATGGAATACCAATAGGCATTCATCTCACCACTTATAGAAGTGGGAGACTTCTGCTGAATAAAGTTAAACACGAGCGATTACCATCTTAATTTTGTATTGACTTCGCTAAAACAAACTAATATAGTTATATCATAATGAAACTGATAATCATTATCAACTGAATTTAATTAGGAGGTGTAACATTGATTCGCCTTTATACAGATAATTTAAATATAAGCTACGGTGAACGTCTCATTGTTAAAAATTTGAGAGTGGACATTCCTGATAAAAAGATTACTACAATCATCGGCCCAAATGGCTGCGGCAAGTCGACTTTATTAAAAGCGATCACCAGAATTATTCCCCCTCAATCAGGGACAATTGTTTTAGACGGCAAAAATATCGCAAAGGAAAAAACAAAAGTTCTTGCCCGAAAGATAGCGATCCTCCCGCAGACCCCTGAAAGTGTCAATGGGTTAACCGCCGGAGAACTCGTGTCCTATGGTCGCTTTCCCTATCAGAAAGGATTTGGCCGCTTAACGTCCAAAGATATTGAAGTGATTGACTGGGCTCTTGATGTGACTGGAACAAGCGAATTTAAACACCGCTCCGTAGACGCATTATCAGGCGGCCAGCGTCAGCGTGTTTGGATTGCTATGGCCCTAGCTCAAGAAACAGAGATTATATTTCTTGATGAACCTACCACCTATTTGGATCTGGCACATCAGTTAGAGGTATTGGAGCTTTTACAAAGGCTCAATAAAGAGGAGAATCGCACGATTATCATGGTTCTCCATGATCTAAATCAAGCTGCCCGCTTTGCAGATTATATCGTAGCCTTAAAAGATGGTGAAGTTGTCAAAGCCGGACACTGCGAAGAAGTCATCAACCAGCATGTCCTTAAGAAAGTATTTCATATCGATGCGGAAATCGGGCGGGATCCCCGTACAAACAAACCCATGTGCATCACGTATAACTTAATCAAAGGAGAGCAAAAGAATGAAAAAGATTTTGATTCCATTTCTACTGTTGCTCATGCTGTTCATTAGCGGCTGCGGCTCAGACGAACAGAAGAATGGATCCACTTCCACGGGAAAAAAACCAGAGACGATTACATATGAATCTGAAAATGGCCCTATAGAAGTTCCCGCTAATCCCAAGCGAGTAGTCGTACTATCTAGTTTTACAGGAAACGTCATGTCTTTGGGTGCCAATTTAGTAGGTACGGATTCCTGGTCGAAAATGAACCCCCGTTTTGAAAAAGATTTGAAAGATGTCGAGGAAGTTTCTGACGAGAATTTGGAAAAAATTATTGAACTAGACCCGGACCTGATCATCGGTTTATCCACTATTAAAAATGTTGATAAATTAAGTGAAATTGCTCCTACTGTCACATATACGTATGGCAAAGTAGACTACCTGACACAACACTTAGAGATTGGCAAGCTATTGAATAAAGAAAAAGAGGCAAAAGAATGGGTGGATGATTTTAAAAAACGCGCCCAAGAGACCGGTCAAGAAATCAAATCAAAAATAGGTGAGGATACAACCGTTTCCGTTATTGAGAACTGGGACAAACAGCTCTATGTATATGGCGACAACTGGGGCCGCGGAACTGAAATTTTATACCAAGAAATGAAATTGGCCATGCCTGAAAAAGTAAAGGAAATGGCACTCAAAGACGGATATTATGCACTCTCTTTAGAGGTGCTTCCAGAATTTTCCGGTGACTATGTGATCCTCAGCAAGAACCTTGATACGGATAATTCATTCCAAGAAACTGACACATATAAAAACATACCAGCTGTAGAGAAGGATCGTGTATTTGAGGTAAATGCAAAAGAATTTTATTTCAATGACCCCCTCACTCTGGAGCTGCAGTTGGACTTTTTCAAAAAAAGCTTTCTTGGCAACTGATTCTTCGGGAAAGGATTTTTTTCAATCATTCCTTTCCCTTGATTTTTTAAAAAGAAAAGTGAGAAAAAATGACAAAAGATCAACATAAAATCCCATTTTTATACAAGCTTGTTGCAGGAATTTTAACCTTTGTAGGTATATTCCTTGTTTCGATGGTGCTTGGTGCAGCTGACACAACCGTTCATGATGTGTGGCTCGCATTGACAACAGAAACCGCCGGTGAAAAACTGTCAATGATCCGCGAAATTCGGTTCCCTCGTGAAGTGGCAGCTATTTTCGTTGGAGCTGCTCTTTCTGTTTCTGGTGCCATTATCCAAGGCATGACGAAAAACCCTCTTGCAGATCCGGGCTTACTCGGATTAACTGCCGGAGCAAATGCCGCATTGGCAATCGTACTGGCTTTTATACCGGCAACCAATTATCTCGGTATTACGATTGCTTGCTTTATTGGAGCAGCAATTGGAACCATTATGGTCTTTGGAATTAGCGCAATGAAAAAAGGCGGTTTCTCCCCCCTTCGCCTTGTTCTAGCCGGCGCAGCTGTTTCTGCTTTTCTGTACGCCATTGCTGAAGGTGTAAGCATTTATTTCAAAATTTCTAAGGATGTATCCATGTGGACAGCTGGAGGCCTTATCGGCACTTCGTGGAAACAGCTTCAAGTGATCATTCCTTTTATTTTAATCGGAATGCTCATCGCTCTTCTTCTTTCAAAGCAGCTCACGATTCTCAGTTTAAATGAGGAAGTAGCCATTAGCTTAGGCCAAAAGACAACACAGGTAAAGACCATTTTGTTCATTGTTGTCATTCTGCTTTCTGGGGCTTCTGTTGCACTTGTCGGTAATCTGGTGTTCATCGGACTCATGGTACCCCATATAGTGCGTTTCATTGTTGGAACCGACTATCGCCTAATCATCCCGATGTCTGCTATTCTTGGAGCCACTTTCATGCTTTTAGCGGACACAGTGGGTCGTACGATTAATGCTCCGTACGAAACACCGGTAGCAGCCATTATTGCGATCATAGGCCTGCCTTTCTTTTTATTAATTGTTCATAAAGGAGGCAGCGCATTTTCATGATTCATCCAGCATTACTCAAAAAACAAAGATTCATTCTCTTATTGTTGCTGTTACTCATTCCAATTACGATTATCATTGGGCTTGGCACCGGCTACTCTGCCTTATCTTTTGACAGACTGATTCCAACCTTCCTTGGTCAAGGGACGTTTAAAGAAGAGTTTGTTCTGTTCTCTATTCGACTGCCTAGGATCGTCATTGTTCTTTTAGCCGGCATGGGATTGGCTTTATCCGGGGCTATTTTACAAGGAATTACACGAAATGACCTGGCTGATCCAGGTATAATAGGAATCAATTCTGGGGCAGGAGTTGCAATCGCTGTATTCTTTTTATACTTCCCTATAAAAGCCGGCTCTTTTATTTACTTATTGCCTGTAGTTGCTTTTATTGGGGCACTCTTAACTGCTGTCCTCATTTATATTTTCTCCTATAAGAAAGTTCTTGGGGTCCAGCCTATAAAACTGGTTCTAGTGGGGATCGGTTTTTCGATGGCTCTATCCGGAGCCATGATCGTTCTCATCTCATCAGCAGAACGTTCAAAAGTGGACTTCATTGCAAAATGGTTGGCCGGGAATATATGGGGTACGGATTGGCCTTTTATTTTGGCCATCCTCCCATGGTTGGCCATTCTTATTCCCTTTACACTGTTTAAGGCGAACCAGTTAAATCTCTTGGGACTGAGCGAGCCGGTGGCTATTGGCGTCGGAGTCTCTATCGAGAAAGAACGTATCATGCTCATGTTCACCGCAGTTGCATTAGCGGCTGCCTCTGTCTCTGTCACCGGAGGGATATCTTTTATTGGGCTCATGGCCCCTCATATTGCAAAAGCACTCGTAGGAACAAGGAATCAATTATTCATTCCGATTGCCATTCTAGTGGGGGGCTGGCTTTTATTAGTGGCAGACACGATCGGCCGAAATATAGGAAGCACTGATGGTCTTCCGGCTGGAATTGTCGTCGCTTTGATCGGCGCTCCCTATTTTATGTACCTGCTTTTTAAAAAGAATTGAGAAGTTTCCTATCATATCCCGGTCCCATGGTTTGATCTAATGAGACCGGGATATGAGTTTATTTCCAATCACCTCAATTCCCATACATTCGTATCCTCTTCGTCTTATCTCCTGCAAAATCTCCAATATTGGTTGTTTGTTTTTCTGCTGGATAAAGCTATAATAAGGACATTGTTAACGAAGCGAGTGATTTTCTTGAAACAACGAGAGCAATGGACATCGAAGATTGGTTTTATACTGGCTGCTGCCGGAAGCGCAATTGGGTTGGGAGCAATTTGGAAGTTTCCATACATGGCGGGTACAAATGGCGGCAGTGTTTTCTTATTTTTATTTATTTTGTCGACATTGACAATAGGACTTCCTATTCTGTTGGCAGAATTTGTTATTGGACGGAGAGGACAGCGTGATGCCGTCACATCTCTAAAGCTACTTGCCCCTGGGCGGAAATGGCATTGGATTGGCTGGATGGGCTTAGTTACATCCTTTATCCTTTTATCTTTTTACAGTGTAGTCGGAGGATGGATTCTTTCCTACTTGGCAAGAGCGTTGGCCTTCCAGCTTAATAATACTGATTACGGAGAACTGTTCGGGTCGGTCATTTCCAATCCTGTTGAAGTTCTAACCGCGCAGGCAGCCTTCATGCTTTTGACAATTTGGATTGTCCAAGGCGGTATCAAGGGAGGAATCGAACGCACAAGCCGATGGATGATGCCATTATTATTCATCTTTTTCATCGCTCTGGCCATCCGCTCCCTGACATTGGAAGGAGCAATGGAAGGAGTCCGCTTCCTGTTTGTTCCGGATTGGTCTTTTTTAACAGGAAAAACTTTTCTGTTGGCGCTTGGTCAGGCTTTCTTCTCTCTGAGTGTCGGTGTTACGGCGATGATGACTTACGCGTCCTACCTGCCAAAAGAGGAACGCCTTGGTCAATCTGCATTAAACGTATCGTTATTAAATATATTCATTTCCTTACTGGCTGGGATTGTCATTTTTCCCGCGGTCTTTGCGCTCGGACATTCGCCCGAAGAAGGCCCCGGCTTAATCTTTGTCATCCTGCCCGCCATTTTTAATGAAATTCCGCTTGGCGGACTATTTATGATCATTTTCTTTATTTTATTGTTATTTGCTACATTAACATCCGCTATCGCGATGTTGGAAATTGTCGTATCAACGGGTATCCAAAGCAGATATGACCGTCGAAAGAAAATGGCTTGGGTATTCGGCTTGCTCATTTTCCTCGTCGGCATACCAAGTGCATTATCTTTTGGAACATTATCGGATCTGCATCTTCCCGGCGGTACCGTCTTTGATTTCGCTGACATTTTGACAAGCAGAATAGGCATGCCCATCAATGCTCTGCTCGTATCACTGTTCGCAGGTCATGTGCTGACTAAGGCAGACACTGCTGATGAACTGAGAATGAACCCTACCATCCATTCCATATGGAAGGCTATTGTCCGATATGCCGCTCCGGCAGCAATCATCACGATCTTCTTTGCTTACTTTATTAATGGTTAACAGATAGATTCTCTTTTCATGTTTTAATCTGTTAATAACGGGAATTAGAACAGAAACGACTAATTTCTGAAAGGGAGTTTGCTTTATGGAGAATGTGATTGTAACTTTTTTTGATGTGGAGAGTGAAGCTTTTCAGGCACTGGCGGAGTTGAAGCAAAAGCAATTTCAGCGTAACGATTTTGTGTTATCGCAGGTGGCGATTATAAAAAAAGAAAATGGAAAGCTTGTCTTTAAAGATGGTTTCGATACAGGCATTAAGACACGAAATGATACGTTAATTGGCGGCCTAGTCGGTTCGCTTATCGGCATTTTAGGTGGACCGCTGGGAGTTCTTTTAGGCTTTGGTGTCGGGACTTCCATCGGAGCCATAACTGATATAGATGATCTTGAAGAGGAATCCAGTCTGATAGCAGCTGTTGCCTCACGCCTACAAGAAAATGATGTAGCTATCGTCTCTGTTATATCTGACGAATATGATGCTGTTTATGATGAATTGATCGGAAAGTTTGCTACGGAAACTCGGCGATACGAAGCAAGCGTGATTCAAGAAGAAGTGGACCATGCACGCGAAGTGGAAAAAGCACTACAGGAGCAGGCGCGTGAAAAAATACGCGAAGAGCGTTCGGCTGAACGTAAAGCAAAAGTACAAGCATACAAGGAACGCATCCGCACCGAAATGGAAGAGCTGAAAGTAAGATTCAAATCATAATAGATTTAACTTCATTCAGCAGAAGTCTACCACTTCTGTAAGTGGTGAGATGAATGCCTATTGGTATTCCATTCAGTGGGGGTTCAAACCCCGCTGAATAAAGTAAAAGCCTCCGGCGGATGCCACAGATTTTTAGAGGAAATTTATCGAGCGGAGCTCGATAAAATCTGGGCGCAAATACGCCAAGGCGCATTTGATTGAAAACCCGAAGGCGAAAACCTCACAGTTGGTCGCTTTCGGGTTTTGTTTTGTATGTTTTTTTGATTGTGACTAGATTAGAGGCTTTGCATACCTCGTCGCAGCCAGGTTTTATTGAGTATGAGACTCAGCCCATCAGAGCCGTTTCGGGCAACATAGGTTGGATTCCTCTATTCCCAGGAAACCATACACGCTTTCTCCTTCGCTTACCAACCGCGCTCTGCCATTCTTTCTTCCAAACTAAGCTGATTTACGTCAATCCCTTTCATCGCTGCTCCCAATTCCTTTGAAAGCTTGCCAATTAAATCGTAATCTTTATAATGAGCCGTCGCTTGAACGATCGCTTTTGCAAACTTTTCCGGGCTTTCGGATTTAAAGATTCCGGATCCAACAAATACACCGTCGGCGCCTAGTTCCATCATCAATGCTGCGTCAGCAGGTGTTGCTACGCCGCCAGCTGCAAAGTTGACAACCGGAAGTCTTCCCTTTTCTTTGATTTGCTTCAGGACTTCATACGGTGCACCAAGATTTTTGGCTTCTGTCATCAACTCATCGTCATTCATTCTTGTGATGCTGCGCACTTGAGCATTCACTTTACGAATATGACGAACAGCCTCTACAATGTTCCCTGTTCCAGGCTCGCCTTTTGTCCGAAGCATCGCAGTACCTTCTCCGATCCGACGAGCTGCCTCACCTAAATCACGGCATCCGCATACAAATGGCACGGTAAAATCGCTTTTTAGTAGGTGATACTCTTCATCTGCCGGAGTCAGGACTTCACTTTCATCGATAAAGTCAACACCCATAGCCTCAAGTACTCTGGCTTCAACGATATGACCGATACGGGCTTTCGCCATGACAGGAATGGAAACCGCACTTACGACTTCTTCAACAATTCTCGGATCAGCCATTCTGGCCACTCCGCCAGCCGCACGAATATCAGATGGCACCCTTTCCAAAGCCATAACTGCCACAGCCCCGGAAGCCTCCGCAACCCTTGCCTGTTCTGCGTTAACAACGTCCATGATAACGCCGCCATTTATTTTTTCCAAAACACTTTTTGCTGCTTCACTTACTGTTTGTGTCATCATTACCCCTCCATTGGATATTGTTTTTTCTTTCATTTGCCATTATTATAGAAATAAGTTGACTCTGTTAAAAGTACCAGTTTTAACTAAAATGAAAGGGTCAGTTTTCTTGGAGGTTAGAAGAATGGAAATGTTGTCATGCAATTTAAACCGTTCAATCGATGTTCCGTTGTATGAACAGCTCTATTTATATATAAAAAAAGAGATAACAGAAGGCCGCCTGAAATACGGCTCCAAGCTCCCATCCAAGCGGAAGCTTTCCGAATTTCTGAAGGTCAGCCAGAATACGGTGGAAACAGCCTATGATCAACTGATGGCAGAAGGATACATTGAAGGCCTGCCCAGAAAGGGTTATTTTGTTCTGGCTTATGAGGATTTGGAATATGTCCAAAATGAAGCTGCCGTAACAGATGAGTTAGTCGAAGAAAAAGAATGGGTGAAGTATCATTTTCATCCCGGGTGGATTGATACAGAAAATTTCCCTTTTCACAAATGGCGGAAATACGCCAGAGACACGATTGATCAACACAATCACTCATTACTCCTACTTGGTGATAAACAAGGAGAATTAGAGCTTAGGAGAGAAATAGCCCATTATTTATATCATGCAAGGGGTGTCCAATGCATCCCTGAGCAAATTATCATCGGGGCTGGAAGTGATAATCTACTGCAACAGCTCATTCTTCTGTTTAACAAAGAAACGATATACGGGGTGGAAGACCCCGGTTATCACGTCATATCGCATATATTGAAAAGCTCCCAGCATAAAATACATCCGCTGGAAGTGGATGATGAAGGTGTAAAAACAGATTCCGTCGAGAATACAAACATCAACGTCATTTACGTCACACCATCACACCACTTTCCATACGGGTCTGTACTTTCAGTCAACCGCCGTGTCAAGCTGTTGAATTGGGCAGCAGGGAGTGATCACCGCTACATCATCGAAGATGATTACGACAGTGAATTCCGTTACAGCGGTAAATCTATCCCTTCATTACAAAGCATGGACCACAGCGAAAAAGTCATTTTTTTAGGAAGCTTTTCAAAATCCCTGATCCCATCACTTCGGATCAGTTATATGGTTGTTCCTAAATCTTTATTGAAAAAATATAAAGAAGAGGCGCTATCTTTCTATCATTGTTCTGTCTCAAGGATCGACCAGCGAATATTAACCCAGTTTATGAAAGAAGGAGACTTTGAGAGGCATCTCAACAGGATGCGGAAAATCTACCGCAAAAAACTAGAAAAAACCCTGGAAGTGTTAAAACCTTACCAGAAAAAGGTGGAGGTAATTGGAGAGCATTCCGGCTTGCACATGTTACTCGCCATAAAAAATGGCATGAATGAGGATGAGCTTGTTCTTAAAGCTTTAGAGAATCAGGTGAAGATCCACCCGCTTTCCAATTACACCTTAGAGAAAAAAGTTGAATTTCCTCCGAAAATCATACTGGGATTTGCGGGAATACCAGAGAATGAACTGGAACCCGCAATCAAACTGTTGTTAAAGAGTTGGGGGATAGCTTAAGTAATATAGTGAATGAAAAGTCCTGATGCCCTATGCGGGTTCAGGACTTTTACTAGTTTATGAGACTACTTGCTTCACGCTTTTTTCGTTTGAGTCAATGTTCATCTTGGCAATGTCGAAACCAGTGTAAAAAACAGCTCCTTAAAAAAGGAACTGCGTTTTCACTACTCCATCTCCCACTTCTTTACTTCCTCGCGCACACGCGGTGCCACTTCTGTTCCAAGAAGTTCAATAGCCCTCATCACCTGATCATGAGGCATTGTACCCAGTGGAACATGCATCATGAAGCGGGTAATCCCAACTTCTTTACGAAGATGGATAATTTTTTGGGCAACAGTTTCCGGATCACCTACATACAATGCTCCCTCCGGGCTTCTCGCTGCATCGAAGCTTGCCCGGCTATAATGGCCCCATCCTCTTTCTCGTCCGAGTACATTCATTACCTGCTGGGTTGATGGGAAAAACTTCTCGACTGCCTCTTCTGTCGTGTCAGCTACAAATCCGTGTGAATGCGAAGCTACCGGAAGCTTTGTAACATCGTGCCCTGACTGGGCTGCTGCTCTTTTATAAATTTCCACAAGGGGCGCAAACTGCACCGGTCTGCCTCCGATAATGGCAAGAGCAAGCGGTAACCCTAAAAGGCCAGCCCTGATGACGGATTGAGTATTTCCCCCGCTTCCGATCCATATAGGCAGCGGATCTTGTACTGGCCGCGGATATACTCCAAGATTGTCGATAGCCGGACGGTGTCCGCCTCTCCATGTCACCCTTTCGGATTCACGTATCTTCAACAACAGCTCAAGATTCTCCTCATACAGCTCGTCATAATCCTTTAAATCATAGCCGAATAAAGGAAAAGATTCGATGAACGATCCCCGCCCAGCCATAATCTCCGCGCGCCCATTTGAAATCCCATCAAGCATAGAAAAGTCTTGGAATACACGTACAGGATCATCGGAAGAAAGCACGGTAACAGCACTAGTCAACCTGATCCTTTTCGTCTGAGGAGCAGCAGCGGCCAGCAAAATGGCTGGCGACGACGCTGCAAAATCTTTCCGATGATGCTCCCCTACGCCGAATACATCCAGTCCCACTTCGTCAGCCAAAACAATTTCTTCGACCACTTCACGTAATCTCTCTGCATGGCTGATTATTTTTCCAGTTTCCGGATCAGGAGTTGTTTCTACAAACGTTGTAATACCTATTTCCATTGGACATTCCTCCAAATCAAGGTTACTAAAAGTAATATACTTATTTTGAAGTGTTAACTTTAATAATACAAGTTATTTGACCGGGGGAGAGACTTGGACTCCCATCACGCCTTCTTAACAAACTCGGATTTGAGCTGCATAGCTCCAAATCCGTCAATTTTACAGTCGATATCGTGATCCCCATCAACGAGACGAATGTTCTTTACCTTTGTGCCTATTTTTACAACCGAAGAACTTCCCTTCACTTTTAAATCTTTGATGACTGTTACGGTATCACCGTCCTGAAGGACGTTTCCATGAGCATCCTTCACCACTTGTTGTCCATTGCCGCTTTCGGCTTCCGCTCCTACCTTCCACTCATTCCCACATTCCGGGCACACCAGAAAATCCCTATCCTCATATGTATATTCCGAGTGGCATTTTGGGCAGTTTGGCAAATTAGACATTACATTTTCCCCCATTTTCATTTATATAGTACCATTTTCCTAACATCCATATACTGTCACAGTTTTTAGCCATTGACAAGGAGCGCTATGACTTTGCCTATAAAGGTGGATGATGACTTATCATCGCGTTTCGAAAAAGTTGGCTAAAAGCGCCTCCCAATTATTCAGCAACAGGAGACGCTTCTTGAACTTCCTATTTTATCTGAATGAATACATATAAATCAGCATCATACCTAGAATTATAGTAATCAACATTATTAGTAACAATGCTCATCCTAACCGCATCATTCTCTTCAGTCACAGTAGCTTCCTTTACGGATAAATTCTCCCCTTTCAACTCCTTCTGATTATCAAAAATGCGTTCAAAAGCCTTCTTCGCATCGAATCGAATAAGCTCCTGATCACTTTCGTCAACCAGAATCAGGAAGATATTTTCTTCATCAACCAGGTTCTTGAGCTTGTAATTTTTATTATCTATTTTTAACGGAATAACAGTCCCAACATCCTTTGTCTTTTGATAGCCGTTAACATAGAGATTGACCATCCGGTCGTAATTCTCAATGTTCAAAGATGGACTTCGCTCCCAATCCAAGTATGCGGATTGGTTGTCATTCTTTCCTACATCCGTTTCATCATACGTTTCTTCAAACCCGAAGGTGTTTTTAAAATTTCCGTAGTGAAAAACCTTATCCGGCAGCCAGTCAATGCCATCTATATAATCCATACTGTCCAAATAACTAACCGTTCTTGTAATAGTTTTCTTATCTTTAGTGGAAATGTCCGCATTTGGAACAATCTCCCCGTTTTCAAGCATTCCGTTTTCCGACAGTGTACTTTTCAACAGATTCATCTGATTTTCACGACTTATTGTAAAGGCATCTATGGGCGGAATAATGGAAATCGCGGAGAAAACAATTAAGACAGCCGCTATCAATCCGTTTTTTCGGATAGGGAAAAAGCTGAATATCACCCCAGCGATAACAGCGAAAATTCCAAACAAGATGACATAGTATCGTCCATATGTGATACCCATTTCCCCAATTCTCAAAATGGAAGCAATAGTCTGGAACAATACAATCGGAATTAACACTTTCGGAAAAATTTTTCTAAACAGAACTGCAAATTGATTCTCCAAGTTGCTTGCCAAGATATACACCAAAATAACCGTGATAGCATATGAAACAAGCATCGGTTCCAGCAGATTGTTCGTCCAGAAATCGCCACTAATATTCAATACGACATACGCTAGGAGAATCACTGTATATATGGCGGTCAACGGAATGATAATATATGAAATCAGAATCCCCAACAATTTCGGTGTATCAACTGCTTTTGCCACCTGATCCATTTGCAGGCCCTGCTCCCCTTTTATCCCGCTGGCATCCCTTTTACCAGGATAAGAAGGGGTAAAAGACAGAAAGAAAATAGGGGCAAACAAAGAGAAAACAATATTCAGAACATGCTCGTAAGCTTTATAATCCAATGAAAATAAAAGTTGGTCAACAGCCAGTAAAATGGAGCTAAGACCGATTGAAATCACAGCTGTAAAAAGAGCCGTAATAAAAAAAGCCTTAAACACGGACATAAAACTTTGATTAAACGTAATCACGCTTTTGATGGACGGAACCAATATAAATACCATCATCAGTGCAAATATGGTAACGCCCGTTTTTGTTCCCATTTCCATGTTAAAGGTGGATGCAGACCGAATGGCAAAGAAATATCCAGCTGTTAAAGCTACTGATGCCCCCATTAGCATGATCCGTTCACTTATTCTCGTAAAAAAGCGTTCAAACGTTTGTTGAGCCACTATGCTCAAAAGTGCACCAATTACGAAAGTAAACAGATATTTCGAATAATTTTCAACCTCATTGTTAATCATATTCATATTTACTGTAGCGGTAGCCAGTAGAAAAAACATCGTCAATGGATAACGGTTGATGGCCTCTATCAGACCCATCAGCTTTTCCCTCAAGCTTTTGACCACATTCATCAACATCACCTTTTTCCTTTTTATTCGGAACAGATTTTCTTTTATGTTATTCACTAACGTCTGTTTAAATGAGAAGTCGACCGCCTTTCCTTGATGTTACTACCAAATGAAGAAACTGTACATAGTTCTTGTGTTAAAACAAAAGAAGCTTCAATTTGCCTAGGGCTGCATCCCATTAACAAATTGAAGGCTCCTTGATTCGCTTTTGTTCATCAGCCGTTCAGTTTTTCATCGCATAGCTTGCTTCACTAGCTCCCGGTTTTTCTCCCTAAACAGCTCATTATGTGAGGATACTCTACCGGTCTCATCTGAATCCGGCATAATAAATTGCTTTGCTTTATTCACTGCGTTTGCTGCGTCCTGAAATGCCCCTGCAATTAAATGAAGCTTTCCTTCATGATATAAAATATCTCCTGCAGCAAAAAGCCCTGGAACAGCCGTTTCACTCATTGGAGTACCCGAGATAAAGTAATCGTCTTTCAATTTAACATTGAGACTGTTATTGGACATTAATTCTTTATCCCGTTCAAAACCATGATTGATGATCACTTCATCAACATCGAGTTCAATCTTGTTTCCTTCTTCGGAATTTACCAATACCACTTTCTCAATACTTTCATGGTTCGTTCCCGCGATTAGCTTTTCAATCGTTGTATTTAATAAACATTCAACTGAACTATTTAATAATCGAGTTACTTCAGCTTCATGTCCTTTTAAATGATCCTTCCGGTACGTCAAAAAAACCTTCTTGGCAATCGGCTCTAATTCATTTGCCCAGTCAATTGCGGCATTTCCACCACCCGAAATTAATACTGTCTTGTTTTTAAAGCGTTCCAGAGATTTTACAGTATAGTGCAAATTACTCACTTCAAAACGTTCTGCACCCTCGATTTCTAACTTTATAGGCTTTAATATCCCGCCGCCTACAGCTACAATAACCGTCTTAGAATAATGTTTTTGATTTGAGGCTGTTTGGATAACAAAATGACCACTGCTATCTTTATCAATAGATACTACTTTTTCACCCAAAACAACCTCCGGATCAAACGTTAGCCCCTGTTGAACTGTTTGATTAATCAACTGCTCGCCCGATATAGGGGTAAGTCCTCCTACATCCCAAATCATTTTCTCGGGATAGACGTGTACCTTGCCGCCCAAATACGGTTGAAATTCGATAATTTTGGTTCTCATTTCCCTCAAGCCACTATAGAAAGCAGAAAAAAGTCCTGCTGGCCCCCCTCCAATAATGGTTACATCATACATTTGCTCATCCATTGTATAAACCTCTTTTCATAAATTGGATTGGTCATTCGTGTATGGCTTGATTTAACACGCCATTTTCAACTAGATCATATGATTGCCTCTTCCCAAATAAAGAATCGTATATTATGATTATATTGATATTGATAATCATTTTCAACTAAGTTCGCAATTTTATATTATCCTTATCTACATTGGGAAAACGAATAAACCACTGAATGTGAGGAATGTACATGATTCTATTTCATTCTGAGAAGATCGCCCATTACGAGATTTGTGTGATATTACCTTCGGGATACGACAGTACCAAGCAATATCGGACCATTTATATGCATGACGGAGGGGACACTGCCATTCAATGTGTGAACTATATTGATCATTTAATCATTTCGGGCCAAATTGAACCGCTTATTATTATTGGAATTGAACCCAATGATCGGCACGATGACTATACTCCTTGGGCAGCACCATCTCTTTCACCACACACTCCTATGTTCGGCGGACAAGCCGAAGCCTATTTACATACCGTTGTTACCAGAATAAAACCATATATAGACGCTCATTATGCTACAAATCCAGCACCTTCACATACAGCAATTTCTGGATGCTCATTTGGCGGACTGGTTTCTATTTTCGCTTCTTATTATTATCCAGATGTGTTTCATCAATATATTTCACTATCTGCCTCGTTTTGGTATGAAGATGTATTACGATTTATTCAAGGGGAACAAGTTAAGCGGCAAGAAAGTACCTATGTCAAACCAACTGTGAATCGTGAAAATCATCAACTGTGCTTATACGTTGGTGAATTAGAAGGAATTTATAAAGATACGGTTCAAGTTCACATGGTCGACTATACGATGAAGGCGCATCATGAATTTATCAAGGAAGGCTATCTAGAACCTAATCTATTATTTGAGATCAAATGCGCCTTGGCGTATTTGCGCCCAGATTTTATCGAGCTCCGCTCGATAAATTTCCTCTGAAAATCTGAGGCATCCGTTGGAGGCTTTAACTTTATTCAGCCGGGGTTTGTACTCCCACTGAATGGAATACCAATAGGCATTCATCTCACCACTTACAGAAGTGGGAGACTTCTGCTGAATGAAGTTAAACCCTGACGGGACTCATGATGATCTTTTTTTCTCTAGATACTTTATTGAAGCGCTTCATTGGTTATATGGGGGTAAAAGTTAATGACTCTCTTTTCCGCGGGTATCATCGTGTTTACTCAAAGGAAATTCACAAGTGCACAAAAAGAGCATCCCTTTTTGGTTAAGTCATACAACTAGAACCAAAGAAAGGGATGCTCAATGTCTAATACTTTGCCCAATTCTCGACGAAATGAGGCAACAGATTTCATTCTTTGTCTTAAGGTTAGTTTTTAACTTTTCTAACACTATCCTTAGGGACATTCAATCCTATTTTATTTTTGCTAAAGAATCCTAGGCTTTATTCATTTAAGCTGTTAAAAAAACTTCCTTTGAGAAAATTGACACACCTCTAGAAGTAACCATTTCTTAGGAATTACATCAGGCTAGTCCATACTCGCTGTTTCTCGAGCAAGTATAACTAAAGCCAAAAGTATTTTCTACCGTTAGTTAAGCCTACAGCGCTTTGAGACTTGATTTCTCCTCTGTCTCAACTTCTTGTCGAGAATAGGCTTCCAAGGTGTCAAATAAGCCTTCTACATGCTCTTGCTTTTTCGTTAATAAAGAAACGACAACATATAAGATTAGATTGTACAATAATCCGACACTTCCGGCAGACCAGCTGCCAGCCCAACTAGTTAGCCAAGGGAATATGCCGGCAGTTAAAACAACTAACATACCTACAACTGTTCCAATGAATGCACCATATACATTTCCTCGTCTCCAAAAAAGACCGAGAACCATTGGTACCGCAACTTGAACAATACAATCATAAACATAAAGAATGATAGAAACTAAACGGCCTATTTCCAGTGTGGCTATCCCTATAGCAATTAACCCTACAACTAATGTGGCCATTTTTGAAACTCTTAATGTTTGTTCCCTAGAAAGGTTCAAAGGAGCAAGTATATTTTTCCCTATCATTACTGCCGCTGTAAGGGTTGCTGCACTTATCGTTGACATACTAGCGGCCAATGCAAATACTCCCATAAGCCCTAATGCTACAGGCCCTCCAAACTGATCTGCAATCCAGAATGCACCGCCTTGTGCATCTTCCGGAAAACCGGTAAGCAACCCTGAACCAAGACCTAGCCATAAAAGGAAAATTGTAAATACCGCTCCGATGAAAGGAACGATTAAAACTGCTTTTTTAGACTCCGTTACGTTTTTTGTCATATACATACGGATGAATACACCTGGCATCATCATACCGCCTAACGCTCCAATTATAATTGCCGAACTCCATGTTCCATAACCGACACTATCTGAAATAACCAATAACTCTGGAGCAGCATCGGCTATTTGCTTAAACATTGGTGTAATACCACCGTAAGCCTGAAACATTAAATATAAAACGAGGGCTGTTCCTACAATTGTGAAGAATACCCCTTGAACGAGGGCCCCAACAGCACTTGCCCGCGCTCCACCTAGCCAGCAATACACTATAACAAATAAGCTTACTAACACGAGTCCCAGATTAAATGAAACCGTTCCATATGTGGCAGCAGAGATGAGATAACCAATAGTCTTGATTTCTACGATCAACCATGGGCTCCAAAATAAAAATGTTGTAATGGCAATAAAAGTACCGAATTTTTTACTTCCATATCTAAGCTCTGCAAGGTCCGCATTTGTTTCAAGCTGATACTCTTTTCCCCAAATCCAAACTGGACGAACAATTGTATACATCATAACCATTGAACCCAAAGAGTAAAGTGCCAAATATTGTGCGAATAAACCTAAATTAGCCGAGTCTGCAAACCATCCAGTATACATGGCCCCAACGTACCAAGCCCCAATAAAGCCGAACATACTCAAATACCATGGAAACGACCTTCCGCCAACAGCGAATTCTTCAAGAGAGTCTTGTTTTCTATGAGCAAGCTTGATGATGACTGCATTAAGAATGAAGAACCCGATAATGACTCCAATTGCGATTAATGCATTCATTCAAGTTCTCCTCTCTTCTCTTCGACTTTGTACCATATAGTAAGTAGGATACAAACTGCCAGAACAACGAACAAAATCCAAAATTGAACGAAAGGAAGACCTATCACCCATGGATCGATTCTGTTAAAGAATCTAAAAAATGGCGGAAAAACGATAGTACTTAAAACGGCCCATATAGAACAGAAAAAAAGAAGTGTTACTGTTCCTCTCCTCACTAAACTTTCAACTCCTTAAAAATTGTTGGGAACACCTTTCTAATTTCATCTAATATAGGATGAATGACTGGCCTAAAATCGGAATACGGGAGAAGTTTCTCTATTTCAGCCTGCCATGAAAGACTTTCTTCTAATAAACCTTCGACGACTCCGAGCGTAGCGATTGGAAAATAAGGCAAGCTGTATCCGCCCTCCTGTATAACCACCAACCTACTGTCACAATGAATTGCGGCCAGTTCCTTTACCTTTGCGGTCATCTTTTTAAATCCTTCTCTGGTAACCATCATTCTGGATAATGGATCATATATATTAGCATCCTGCCCTGCGGATACTATAATCAGCTGCGGTTTATACGTATTAACTGCAGGTGTGACAACTTGATCAATAACCTCTATATATTCTTGATCTCCACAGCCTGGAATAAGGGGAATATTCATATTGAACCCCTTACCTGAGAGCTCACCCGTTTCAGTTATTTCTCCTCCCTCCAAGGGATAATTTTTATCTTGGTGGATAGAGATAAAGAAAACACTGGGATCTTGATAAAATATATCCTGTGTCCCATTGCCGTGATGCACATCCCAATCAAGGACTAAAATCCTCTCCAAACCAAATTTTTCTTTTGCATATTCAACTGCTACAGCAACATTATTAAATAAGCAAAAACCCATTGGGCTAGTCCTTGTCGCATGGTGTCCTGGAGGCCTAATTAATGCGTACGATTGTTTAACATCTTGTTCCTCAAATACCACATCGATAGCTTTTTTCGCTCCTCCTGCTGATAAAAGCGCAATTTCGTAGGAGCCGGGCGAGGATACTGCCGCTTCTCCCACCTCTGTATTGATCTTGTTTTTGCTGGCCTTTTTAACTTTTTCAACCATTTCAGTTGTATGAACCTTTAATAGATCTTCATCGGTGGCGAAATCAGGCCTGTAAGAAACCATTTCGTTTAACAGCCCTGTTTTTTCCAAAAGTTCATGAGCAAGACTTAATCTGTAAGGGTTTTCAAAAGCTAGGCCAGAATCCATCTCAAATTCATCGATAGAAATGTATTTCTGTTTGCCAATATCATGTTCTTTATACCTCTCATCCCAAATCAATGCTGTTCTCATGAATTCAATTCCTCCTCATTTATTTTGGTAATTATATTGCAAAAAGTATGCCAATTTAAAAAGTATTGATTTATTAACCTTTTGAAATTACAATAATGAAAATATGCATTTTAATAATGTTTTTTCAGTGAAAACTGCCAAATTTCAAATGCAGCATAACATTATAATGTTTTTTTGCATTTAAAGAGAGGAGGAACATTGTGGTATTTCATGAGAGGGCTTCGTGGTCAATTTTAAAATTTGAAGAAGAAAACAAAGATAAAATTGATCAATATATATCCCAAAAGCTAAAAAAAGGCGAGTTTCTTAAAGAAGTAGCTCAACATTTTTCACATTTAAAGGAAAGTACAGCTCAAGTTATAAGAATTCAAGAGATCCCCTTTCTTCTTATCAAGAAAAATAACCTTAAACTTTTGGGCATTTCAGCCATAAATTCCTCTAATGTATTGACCGAGCGCTTAAGAAAGGGTAATAGCAAACAGCTTTCTTTTCAGTCTGAAAAAATGAAAGCTGTCATGGAGCTTGTCAGAAAAGTGTCTTTAGTAGATTCAACAGTGCTCATTCTTGGAAAAACAGGCGTTGGAAAAAGTCATATAGCCAAACTCATCCATCAATACAGCCAGCGGTCAAATAAACAATTGGCAATAGTAAATTGCAGTGCGATTCCTGAATCATTGATTGAGGCTGAATTATTTGGATATACAGCAGGAAGCTTTACTGGGGGCCATAAAGATGGAAAGCCTGGAATCTTTCAATCAGTTTCGGGGGGAACAATTTTCCTGGACGAAATAGGAGAAGTCCCTTTTCACCTTCAATCAAAGCTACTTGAGGTAATCCAGGAAAACAGTATAAGGCCTATTGGTTCAGTGGAGTCGATTCCAGTAGATGTCCGAATTATTGCAGCAACTAACCAAGATCTTGAGGATATGGTTAAAAAGAAGTTATTTCGAGAGGATCTATACTATCGTTTAAATGTCGTACCCATTCAGATACCGCCATTATCAGAAAGAAAAGAAGACTTACAGGTCTTAATTACCCAATTTTTAAATACGTTCGGAGATAAATATGAAATGCAAAAAGTATTTACCCCTGAGGTAATGAATGCGTTTTATCAGTATGATTGGCCTGGCAACGTAAGAGAACTTGAAAATATGATCGAACGTCTCTTCATTACTTCCGAAGAGGAAGTAATTACATTAAATGATTTGCCCGAGAGTATTTCCAATTTGTCGAATAACAAAAACAACCAGGAATCTTACTCGCCGCCTTTCTTGTCTTTAAAAGAAGCAAAGCAAAGGGCTGAAAATGCTTTAATATCAAATGCATATAAAGTATATCGAAACACTTATAAAGTAGCAGAGGTGCTCCAAGTGAACCAATCTACAATTGCCAGAAAGGTTAAGGAGTTACGGGAGAGAGGAGAACTTTGATTGTTAACAATCGGCTTGGCACAATTGAAAAGTACATTCATGAACAAGCAGGATAATATTAAGACGGCTATAACTACCATGAGAGAATGTAAGGAAAAAGCCGTGGATTTGATCGTTTTCCCGGAGATGTTTTTAACCGGATACGCACTTAAGGAAAATGTCTATGAGTTGGCTGAACCGTTGGAGGGGCCAAGTCTGAAACAATTATGTAAAGCAGCAAGGGAAAACCAAATAGGAGTCGTTATTGGTTTTCCTGAAAGAAAAGAGAACCAGTATTTTAATTCGGCAGTCTTTATTCAAAAAGATGGAACAATACAAGGCGTTTATCGAAAAGTTCATTTATTTGAGTGGGAAAAAAATATTTTTACAGCAGGAAATGATGGCCCTCTGTTTACTATAGAGGACGGAAAAATTTCTTTAATGATGACATTCGATGCTGGCTTCCCCGAAATGTCTAGAATATATGCTCTTAATGGTGCCGAAATGATTATTGTCCTATCGGCACATGTTGTCCCCTACCAAATCTATCATAAAATTATGATGAGCGCGCGAGCATTGGAAAATCAAGTGTTTTTAGCTGTCGTTAATAAAGTCGGGTTGGAAGAGCAATCCGTTTATTTTGGTGAAAGTGCCATTATTTCACCTTATGGTGATTATTTAAATAAAATAGATAACCAAGAGAAGGTTATTATTGAAAGTATCGACCTATCACTTGTGTACAAGACACGTGAAAGTTTGTCCATGAAATATCTTGAAAATAGGAATTTAAGCTATTTTAAAAAGAGCAAACTATGTAAACCCTACCATCCTGACAAAACCTTTTAGCGAACGCCGTCTATTTTTCCGCTATATAAACAGGAGCCGTCAATTTATAAAGGACGGTTCCTGCTCAGCTCAAGATAAAGGTTTTTCTGGCGACATCTTCCACATACATCTATGGACTTGACGCCCTAACCGATGTTTTGCGTCTCCTCCAATGCTCAATCGTAAATTCCTTTGAAATCATCATCATTCAGTCAAACAACACAATCTCGGCCCGAAAATCCTCATCAATATGTAAAATGCCATATGAGTAATAAGGCATCCTCCGCTTATCAGTCGGAGATCCGGGGTTCATCAGCATAACCTTTTTAAAATAGCGAACCATAGGAATATGGGAATGTCCGAAAATGATGATATCTGCCTCTTCAAAAGCTTCCAAAGCGCGTTTTTCGGTGGTTTGTTTTTCTCCATGTCCATGGACAATTCCAATGTTAAAACCGTTCACTTCGATCATTTCCTTCGCGTTAAAATGTTCCCGGACCTCGTCACCATCTACATTCCCGTGCACACCCACAACCTTGGCATAGCCTGACAATTCTCTATAAACCTCCATCGAAACCCAATCTCCTGCATGGATAATCAAGTCCGCAGTTTCGCATTCTTTTAAAAGAGGTGTCGGTAGCCTCTTTGCTCTGCCAGGAATATGTGTATCCGATGTCACTACAATTTTCAATTGCACCACCCCTTTTTCCGTATTAAAAATATGGATGCCAATTTTCCGTTAAAAATAGCATCCTTGAAATACTTGTGATCTTCAAGCATAACGCATCATGACTCCAGTGGCGGGACAGCAATCTCCGTGTATTGGGGATCATCCCGTTTTTTCATTTTTATTTGGAAATACGAATCGCGGTATTCTGAGACGGAGTCTTTCATTTTTACTGCAGTGGGAAGGGTGATGACAGAGCGGTGGGCTGAATCAGGAATCCCCTCAATGAACATCTGATTAGAATTATGGTAGACCTTTAACTGGGATAGCTGGCTTTCATCTGTAATCAAGATTTTCACATAGACATGATCAAGGCTCTCAAAAGTAATCGCTTGCAATGGTTCTGCAGCCGATACCTGTACCTCCTGTCCGACTTCACTTTCTGGCCTATCTTCATTCTCTGTGTGCATGGATCCCATCATATTAAAATCTTTGATGGAAGAAGTAATGGATTGCTCCATCATATCCTGAACATATTTTTGGATATCATTGTTAAAATGATTCTCGCCTAGCCATTTTGGCAGTATGCCTTTTAAAAATGGTAATTGGAACATAATCGGTCTCCCCTATTTGTGGAGTAGTAAATCCTGGTGATTTCAATATATGCCCACCCTTTCGATTGGTTAAAAAAGGAGCTGCCGGGAAAAAACAGCAAAGCTCACTCTCCAAGCAACTCCTTCCATTATCATTTTGCGTAAGGCATTTCCACTTCCTCTGCCCCGTCCTTTGGAAGATATTCAATTTTCAGATTCAAAAAGCCGTAGATAATAGCGATGATTGGGCTAAGAAAACAGAAAAAGGCAAACGGTGCGTAGGAAAAAGAATGCACACCCAATGTGGCAAACATAAAGGCACCGCACGTATTCCACGGAACCAACGGTGATGTGACTGCACCTCCATCTTCAATGGTTCGAGATAGATTTTTTATATGCAGCCCCCGTCTCTTATACTCCGATGCGTACATCCGTGCCGGGAAAATCATCGCAAGATATGCATCGCAGGCCAGTATGTTTGTCATCACACTGGTACCCACTGTGGTTGCAATAAGATTACCTGTAGATTTTACCATCTTGATTAAAGATTCAACTATTGTCTCTAGCGTTCCGGTCACTTCAAGGATGCCGCCATACGCCATAGCGATCATGATCAAGGAGATCGTCCAAAACATGGATTCAATGCCACCATTGTTCAGCAGGCTGTCCAAAATTTCTACACCAGTTTCTGCGGCATGTCCATAATATAATGTATTCAAAGCGTCAGTCCATGATGCTCCCTGTACGAATACTGTACATATCGTTCCCATGAGACTTCCAATTACCAGGCCCGGTATAGCGGGTATTTTTAGCGTAAGCAGCACTATGACAATCAGGGGGACGAGGAGCAGCCAAGGTGAAATGATAAATATTCCATCAAGTTGGGACTGCAAAACCGCTACTTGGTCCGGCGACCCTTTTGGTGTCAATGTAAAGCCCATAATGGTGTAGATAATAAGGGCAATCGTAATGGCCGGAACTGTTGTATACAGTAGATGTCGGATATGTTCAAAGAGGTTCAATCCGGTAATTCCTGCAGCCAGATTGGTCATTTCAGACATCGGAGAAATTTTATCTCCAAAGTAACAACCCGATATGACAGCGCCCGCCGCCATTGCCGAACTGATTCCAAATCCTTCCGCCATACCCATGATAGCGATTCCAATTGTCCCTGCAGATGTCCAAGCATTTCCGGATGAAACCGAAACAACCATGCAAATAAGACAGGCGGCCACTAGAAAAAAAGTCGGTGACAATAATTTTAGACCATAATAAATCATGGAAGCCACGACCCCTCCTGACGTCCAGGAGCCAATCAAGGCTCCGATGACCATCAAGATTAAAATCGCCTGAATAGGCAGTACGACTGTTTTTAGCATTCCCTTTTCAATATCTTTCCAAGAGTGACCCAAGCTTAAGCCGAGGACCGTAGCTACAATCGCACTGGCCAAGAGAGGAATTTGCGGGTCAAGCCCAAGAAAAAAGATACCAACCAACAGAGATAACATCATAAACACAATTGGGATCAGCGCAACTAACAAGGTTGGCTTTCTTGGTTCCTTTGTTTTCATTATCTCTCCTCTTTTCATCTTTATTTAACTTTATTCAGTAGAAGTCTCCCACTTCTGGAAGTGGTGAGATGAATGCGTATTGGTATTCCATTCAGCAGGGGTTCAAACCCCGGCTGAATGAAGTTAAGGCCTCCGGCGGATGCCACAGATTTGCGAAGCTCGATAAAATCTGGGCGCAAATAGGCCAAGGCGCATTTGATACAAACGATTCGCAAACGACTAAGCCTGCACGACAGAACTTTCGAGTAATGATTCTACACTTTCACGGAAGATTTGCGTATGGTAATCAACATCCACTTCCTTCGTTTGAGAAGAAATAAGAGCCATATTATGAAATGGAGTCATAAGGATTCCACGGTTTAATGCGTAAAGATGCATATACCGATCAAGTTCAAAATCCACTGCCGCAGCGGCTTCTCCGCCATTTTTCGGTGCAGTTTCACGGAACCAGTACTCTGTTCGGCAGCCAAGACGCTTAACGATCCAAGGCAGATTCTTCTCCTTAATTACCGATTCGACTCCATCAGAGAATCGCTCAGCTAGTGCAATATTCCGCTCGTAAAATTCGTCCGTAAGCACATTTTCCATTGTGGCTCTCATCGCTGCCATCGATAGTGCGTTTCCTGCAAGTGTACCGCCAATACCGCCTGTATCGGAATCTTCCAGGCTAATCAAGCCTTTCATGCGCTGTGCAACTTCTTCGCTGAATCCATAAACAGCTGTCGGAATTCCTGAACCAATTGCTTTTCCGACTGTCAGCATGTCCGGCTCCAAAGCGTGTGCCCCTGTATAGCCGCCAGGTCCAGCACTCATTGTGTGAGTTTCATCATAAATAAGCAATGTTCCAGTGCGTCTTGTAATATCCCTCAAGGCTTCCAAAAAGCCTGGTTCAGGGTGAATGATTCCAATATTGGTCATGACTGGCTCAGCCAGGACACAAGCTACATCCCCCGGTTCAAGCGCTTTTTCCAAAGCTTCAATGTCATTGAATTCCACTACTTTTGTCGTTTCTGTCGGGTCCACCTGCGGGCCAATATTACCGGTGCGGCTGGAAAGCTTGCCATCTTCCAGAGTAATGAATGACTCATCGACCGTGCCGTGATAGCAATAATTGAATACTAAAACATACTTGCGCTTCGTGATATGACGCGCCAATCTAAGCGAGAAGCGGTTGGCATCCGTCGCAGAAATCGCCACCTGCCAATAAGGAAGGCCAAATCGCTTTTTCAGCTCTTTCCCAACCCAAATGGCATCCTCTGTCGGAAGCATAAACGTAACGCCGTTTTGGATACGATCTGTAATGGCAGGCACCGCCCCTTCCGGTGCATGACCAGTCATGGAACCTGTGTCTCCAAGACAGAAGTCGATAAATTTATTTCCGTCCACATCAGTAAAATACGCCCCAGATGCCTCTTTTACAAAAATCGGATAACTTCCGGCCCACTTCACCATCCAATTCATCGGCACACCATCAATATAGTTCGATTTCGCCTGCTCAAATAATTCCTTGGATTTCGTATGCTTCTTCTCGAATAATTCCAATTCCTTTTCCAGTAGCTGCGCTAGTTTCTCTCTGTTGATCTCCATGTATTTCATCCTCCTGAATTTTTGATGTCATTATCTATAAAGCAATTTGCATGCCAACTAAAAGTACGGAAGCTCCCGCTCATTGGGAGGCAGACTGGAATGACTTCGTTGGGGGTGCCTGCTTTTCGGCGCAAATCTAGGCGAACGCTGAATAATACGTTGCCTTCAGCATGTTTGACTTATGACCTCGAGCCGATACTTACAGTCGGCCAATACAGCGCTGCAAGCTACCGACTGGCCTTCCTGGCTGGTGACTTATTATAGAGGCGCCGATAACGCCTCCGGCATTAGAACCTCCCATTCGTCAAAGCCGGATAGTCATCAAGCATGAAGATATAAATCCCTTTCTTTTTATCAAATGCGCCTTGGCGTATTTGCGCCCAGATTTTATCGAGCTTCGCAAATCTGTGGCATCCGCCGGAGGCCTTAACTTTATTCAGCCGGGGTTTGAACCCCCGCTGAATGGATTACCAATATGCATTTATCCCACCACTTACAGAAGTGGGAGACTTCTGCTGAATGAAGTTAAAAATTATTTTTTAACTTTCCTTAGCCACGAAAGCTATTCTTGAAATCTCATCTGTAATTTGTCAATTTTGACAAGCTAGGTTCTAATTTTACTAAAATAAAAAATAAAAAAACGGGCGCTAAGCCCGTAAACGCTTAACTTGTCAATTTTGACAAATTAATTGTTAGTTTTGACAACTATTTAACGATCCCCAATTCTCTTATTCTCCTATATAAAGTAGACTCACTGATGCCTAGTATAGCAGCGACCTTTCTTTTGTCTTGGACTGAGTAGCCGTTCTCTTGCAAATGCTTTGTTATGATCTGTTTCTCATAAACATCAAGCTGTTCCCTTAACGAAGTGCTCCCCATTCCACTGTAGGAGCGCAAAATCCTTCCAGGCAAGCTTTGTTTAGAGATCAAGCGATCCGTTTCAATATTCACCGCATATTCCACAGCATTCTCCAATTCTCTTATATTCCCCGGCCACTGATACGAAACTAGCAGCTCCATCGCTTCCTGTTCGAATCCTCTAATTTGCTTGCCGATCAAATCATTGTACTTTTGGAGAGCATGATGAAGTAATAACGGAATGTCCTCCTTGCGCTCAAACAAAGACGGGATTTTAATGGGAATGACATTCAAACGGAAATAAAGGTCTTCCCGAAACTCCCCATCTTGCATCATCTGCTCTAAATCCCTATTCGTCGCTGCAATTACCCGTACATCAACGGGGATGACCCTTGTTCCTCCCACTCTCTCAATCTCCCGATGCTGCAGCACATGAAGAAGTTTGACCTGCAAATGAAGGGACATGTCCCCAATTTCGTCCAAGAATATTGTTCCTTCATGAGCCAGCTCAAACTTTCCAACTTTCCCGGATTTGCTTGCCCCGGTAAATGCACCGCCCTCATACCCAAAAAGCTCGCTTTCTAGCAGCGTATCTGGGATTGCTGCACAGTTTACCATGATCAGTGATTTATTCTTCCTTGGGCTTGCATAATGAATGGCCTTCGCTAAAAGGCCTTTTCCAGTTCCACTTGCGCCCGTAATCAGCACAGTGGAATTACTAGGGGCAATTTTTTCAGCCTGACGCTTCAGCTCTTTGACTTTACTACTCGTTCCCAAAATTTCCTGGAAGGACGAATGTTCATTGTTTTCGGTTATTTCATAAACCATCTTACGAACATCAGCGATGTCGCGGAAATACACAACAGCTCCAGTCACTTGTTTGCCATTATCCTCTGTCCTGTTAAAAATAAGGTTAACAGTTGTAAAAAAATGCATGGCCTTGGCTCTGCCCGACTTTCCTTTGTAAAACTCCTCCCGGTCAGCGTATCCTTTTCCTGTTTCCATCGCAGTTAAAACGGGAGATTCAGGCCAGATGGTGCTCAAATGCCGTCCAATGAGATTGTCTCTTCCCATATTAATGAGCTGTTCTGCCGAATGGTTGCAGAGGGTGATCAATCCCTGCTTATTTACTACAACAATTCCGTCACGGCTTGTCTCAACAATAATTTTAAGCTCATCGGATATTTTTGTTTCTGCTATTTTACTGGAAAGCAAATCGGCCATTCTTCTTAAAAAGATAAGCAGATTATTTTTATTGTGCAGCATCACCATCTGCTGCTCCTTCGTAAAAGCGACCATTCCAATCAAACCGATAATCTGCGTGTCTAGTTTTATCGGGCAGCATACTTCGGCCAGCTCATTTTCAACAGCATGGTAAAATGGATTGCTTTGTGCATCCTCCACAATATACTCTGTTCCTTTTTTTAAGATTTGGCTATATATATATCCAGAATCTAAATCGCCATCCTCCTCCATCTGTCCTACTTTTTCTCGGTATCTGCCTGTTCCTGCCACAATTCTCAATCGTTCATCGATAATTTCGACTTCGATGCCAATGGCCGCTGTAATGGCTTCTGCGATTTCTTGGACTGTGCTTTGTATCAATCGTAAATGAGACATTCTGCTTTGAACCATCCTTTACTTTTCTCTTATTATACTTTAGCTTTTATCATCATTTGAATGGTTGGAAAGCAAAAAGGAGACAAAATATGTCCCCTTTTTATCCGTTAATTGGAAAACCATCCCGTTGGCTCTACTTCGAGATTGATATTGATCTGTTTTACCTCTGTGAATTCTTCATACCCGTACGTACCAAGCCCCCGACCGATGCCGCTTTGCTTATATCCACCCCAAGGCGCTTCGTTATACGTCGGATGATAACAATTAATCCATGTAATCCCTGCCCTGATTTTCTTAATCACACGCATAGCCTTTGCTCCGTCATTCGTAAAGACGCCTGCGGCCAGTCCATAGTCCGTATCATTGGCAAGGCGAACAGCATCAGCTTCATCCTTGAACCTCTGTATTACAAGGACAGGACCGAAGATTTCTTCACGGACAATTCTCATATCAGGTTTGGTATCGACAAAGATGGTCGGCTCAACAAAGTACCCTTTTTCCAATCCATTTTCTTTAAGCTGGCGGCCGCCGCATAACAGTTTGGCGCCTTCTTCCTTGCCAATTTCGATATAGCCAAGCACTTTTTCCATATGCTCACGGCTGACAAGCGGCCCCATTTCTGTCTCCGGATCATTGCCCGGGCCAACCCTGATCTTTTGCGCCCGGTCCGCCAGCTCCTCAACAAATCGGTCATAAATACTATCTTCGACTAATAACCTTGATCCAGCTGAACAAACCTGACCTGCTCCGGCATAGATTCCGAACAAAGCATAGTCTACGGCAGCTTCAAAATCGGCATCAGCAAAAATAATATTTGGTGACTTTCCACCAAGCTCCAAAGAAATCTTCTTTATATTTCCTGCGGCCGCTTTCATAATGTTCCTGCCAGTAGCTGTCCCTCCGGTAAAGGAAACCTTGTCTACGTCATGGCTTTCGGCAATTTCATTACCTACTGTTTTTCCAGGTCCCATCACCATGTTTGCTACCCCTGCTGGAACTCCAACCTGTTCAATAATTTCAAACAGCCACTTGGCGGTTACCGGAGTAATCTCTGAAGGCTTAAAAACAATGGTATTGCCCGCCGCCAAAGCAGGAGCTATTTTCCATACAGCCATCAAAAGAGGGTAATTCCAAGGAACGATGAGTCCGCAAACTCCAACCGGTTCACGTACAACCATGGCCTGCATGGGATCAGACACTTGATACGTGATACCATCCGGTTTGCTGACCATTCCCGCGTAATAGCGAAAACAAGCGACCGCGTCGGCAACATCGAATTGGGTTTCACGAAGTGGTTTCCCGTTATCTAATGTTTCCAAACGGCTGATCTCTTCTGCATTCTCTTCAAGCTTATCGGCAATTTTATACAGATAGGCCGCTCTGTCTGTTGCAGCCAGTTCAGACCAATCCCCGCTATCAAAGGCTTTTCTGGCAGCTCCAATGGCTGCTTGGGCGTCCGCAACATCTCCATCTGCGGCATGTGCGATCACTTCACCAGTGGCTGGATTTAAAATCTCTCTGCTCTCCTTGCTTTCAGCGTCAATCCATTTTCCATTAATAAAATTTTGTAGATAAATCACACATATTCCTCCCTTTTTTGTTTCTCATAAGAAATTATTATGCAATTTATATGCCAAGAATAATAGAAATGCCTATTTCAGCCTCAGCAAGCACGGGAAGACTTGTGATGACGAGACAATTGTCCAATCCATCAAAAAAGCATTTCTCTGAAGTCAATTGGTGACTTTCAGGAAATGCCTAGGGATGACGCTGTATTATTCACTTTTTTCCATTACCGCAAAGTAATTTCCTTCATTATCAGCAAAATTAAACACTTTTCCGGAAGGCATTTCAACCATTTCACCAACTGTAATATTTTTATCCGTAAAGTCCTTGTATAGTTGTTCAAGGTCCTCAGAGAAAAACATTAACGAAGGGGTACCGAGATTTAACTCCGGCTGCATTTTTGCAATGAATTCCTTATTATGCAGAATAAGACTTGTTTCTGCATTCTTTACAGGAGCCATTTCGATCCATCTCATCCCCTGGCCATTATCTTCTTCAGAAACTATAGTGAAACCAACTTTTTCCGTCCAAAATCGCAATGCCGCGTCCTGATCATTTACATACAACATAATCTGGCCAACTTTGTTAATCATTTTTTTCACTTCCTTTCGAATCCCTCTTTTTTTCTCTATTTTACTCCGAAACATGGCCGCTTTCATCAAGAATTTGTCCCAAATTAAATTTAACAAAAAACGTCGTGCCATTCTCCCCTGTCTCAATTTCGATCTTTGCACTGTGGCGGGCAGCGATGGCATAGCACACACCCAGTCCCAAACCCGTCCCATTATCTTTGGTCGTGAAGAATGGAGTTCCTAATTTTTCCATGACTTCAGAACTAATTCCCTTCCCTTGATCCTGAACAGCAAGGACAACAGAATCGTTTTCTTTGTATGTTCTGATCAAGAGGGTTTCCCCCTCTTCCATCGCTTCGAGACCATTTCGGTAAATATTCATCACTAATTGCCGTATCTCATTATGATTTAAAAGCAGCTTCGGAACATCTTCCGTTTGCACTTCAATCATTTTATTTTGAGTAACTGCATCAACCTCCATCAGAGGGGTCATATCAAAAATGATGGTATTTAAATCACGTATTTCCATATCAGAAGTCTTTGTATTTCCCATTGACAGAAATTCCGTAATGATCGAATTGGCACGGTCAAGTTCTTCGATCATGATTTCAAAGTAATGTTCTTGTTTTTCAAGATCATTATCCAACATTAACAATTGCAGAAAGCCTCGCACAGTTGCCATCGGATTTCTGATTTCATGACTGATCCCTGCGGCCATTTGTCCGATTAAATCCAAGCTCGATAAGCGTTTAAATTCGCTTTCAAACTTCTTTTTTTCTGTAATATTTTTAAAGAGGCAACAGATTCCATCCTCATAAGGATATGCAACTATTTCGTACCAACGGTCTTCAAAAACGGAGCAAAGTTCAAATTGTACAGCGAGCCGCTCGGACATCGCCCGGTGGAGCTCCTTATACATAACGGTCCCGACTATTTCCGGAAAGACCTCCCATATGTTTTTTCCAAGCACATCCTTTGCCGTTTTATTTCGTGGTAAAAATTGATGTTGATTGATGTAGGTAAATTTCCAATCCTGCCCCAATGCAAAAAAACCGCCCGTAATCCCTTCGATTACGCTGACTACTTTTTCATTGGCCTTAGCCAATTCCCTCGTTCTTTCTTCAACCATCTCTTCAAGCCGTCCTACGTGTTGAAGGTTCGAAAAGACTGGGGCAGTTGCATCAACGATAGATTGTGCCAACTGGATAAGCCGGTCAATGTTCTCTGGATTCTTTTGCTCTTGATCAGCCACAATAACAGCCCCCAGCACTTCACCCAGTGAAACAAAAGGAATCACCAACAATGACTTGATACCAAATCCTTGGCAATCTTCAGGATTGACTCTTTCATCTTTGATAATATCTGGAATATAGACGGTTTTATTCGTATGAACCGCATCTTGAATAATTCCTTTGAAGCTTTGTTTCATCCAGCAGCAATCAGCTTCAGTTTCCTTATTGCTCAGTATCACAGGATTTATTTTTCTGTCCTGTGAATCAAAAAGACAAGCATTAACAATCGTATGGCTGCCTAAAATCTTTTCCAAATATGAATAACAGATACCAAGACATTCTCCCATAGAAGAACACTTTGTTAAATCACTTAACATACCTAGCATCAGTTGATTTTCGGCAAGCAGATCCTCCTTCTGTTTGAGATGTTTTGCATTTTGAATGGCGATTGCAGCAATGTTAACATAAGCTTCGACACTTTTAATAGCCAAACCTGTTAAGCTCATAGGGACTCCATAATCAAATAAAAATATGAATCCAAATAGCTCCTGTTCAAAAGATATGGGCAGCGCTAGCAAAGATTTAATTTTAAAGGCGTTGACCGCTTTTGGATTGGGCCTGTCGTCCTTTGATGTATCAGGAATATAAATCGCTTTTTTCGATTCAATCAACTCTTTGACCAGCAAATCCTTTTTGGGATCAATGACCAGGGTATCGATCGTTACTCCATTGATTGTTTCAGGCTTTCCTGCAAATCCCTTGAACGTTCCGTCTTCCTGAGGCAAAAATATCCCCACCGCGTTGCATTGAACAATTTCTTCGGATATAGCCTTAATAACATGCTCTAGCACTTCCGGCAGATTCGATGTGGTATTGATGATTTTTGTTATATGTGCAAGGCGAGAATAACTCATCTGTTCCCTTACCATTTTTCCAGTCTCCAATCATAAAGTTAAAAACAATTCTATCAATCATACAAAAGTCTGGTAGCGTTACCTATATTTTACATGGATTTCACGATGTTGATAAGCACATTTGGAAAAAATAAACACCAATCATTATGGCCCCCTATACAAAAATTGGCCATTCACATATATTAAAATTAGGTGATGATATGAAAACCAAACTATATATGGATACCGGGAAGTTCATAACGGGGATGACCATGAAAGATCTCGGGGAACTTGAAGAAAATAACATGGCTCTACACGTCTGTGACAACACTGCTAATGTGGTGGAAAACCGAAAAAAGCTAGCTAGATTGCTAGATTGCGAACTGGGTGATTTCGTTTGTGCCAATCAAACCCATTCCTCAAATTTTTACAAGGTAATGCTTGCTGAAAAAGGACGTGGCGCTAAACGGTTGGACACAGCCATCGTCAATACAGATGCACTGTACACATATGAACCGAATTTGGTATTGTGCAGCTTTACAGCGGATTGCGTGCCAGTAATTTTTTATAATGAAGCGAAGGGACTCATTGGTGTAATCCACACAGGTTGGCAAGGCACCGTCAAAGAAATCACTTTAACATTATTTCAGCACTTGGTAGAAACGGAGCAATGTAAGCCGGAAGATTTTCATATCCAAATTGGGGCAGCATTGAGTCAGGAAAAATTTGAAGTCGATGAGGATGTATATGTGAGATTCAAGAACCTAGGCTATGCTGATGACTTTATTTACTATAATGAGCAAACCCGAAAATACCATATCGATAATCAATTAACGGTGAAAAAGCAATGTGAGCTGGCAGGAGTACCAGGAAAACAGATTTCCGTGGACCGCACCTGCACCTATTTAAGCCCGGAAGGTTTTTCTTATCGGCAAGATAAAAAGAGCGGAAGGCATATGAGCTTCGTAATGAGAAAAGAATAAGGGGGTCAGACCCCCTTGCTTGCGGTGACGCGTTAACGCCCTGGGGGTCTGACCCCTCTATGTTCAGACCCCTCTATGTTCCACAAAAGGTTTGGTAAGGGACGTTTGTTTCTGGCACGCCCGTATATTCGTCCTTTTCCGGTGAATACTCATAAGGATTGGACAGCACCTCTAACAGACGAGCCGTTACGCTTAGATCTCCTTCCTCGACCGCCGCTTCCAACGCCTCTTCCACCCGATGGTTGCGAGGGATGAGCGCAGGATTGCTTTTTCTCATCAATTCATATGAATCAGCTTTCGATTCCTCTTGATGTTCCAACCTTTCTTTCCAGCGCTGTTTCCATTGAATGAAACCTGCGGATTTAAAAAGGTCTGCTGTGTCATCCAATTGATCACGGGTTAAAGCCATAAAAGTATTCGTATAGTCAGCACGATGCTTTTTCATCAGGCTGAGTAAATCCTTGATCAGTTCCTCGTCTTTTTCCTTTTCCTTGAATAGACCCAGCTTCATTCTCATTCCTGCAAGCCAGTGAGATTGAAATATCTCATTAAAACCGGAAACCTTTTCCTGTGCTAATTTGACTGCCTCTTCCTTGTCATCATGCAATAGCGGCAGCAAAGTTTCAGCAAACCGCGCCAGATTCCAACCGCCAATCAAAGGCTGATTTTCATAGGCATAGCGGCCTTGATGGTCAATCGAACTAAATACTGTTTCTGGGTCGTAGGTATCCATGAAAGCGCAAGGACCATAATCAATTGTTTCTCCGCTAATGGCTACGTTATCGGTATTCATGACTCCGTGAATAAAACCGACAAGCTGCCATTTGGCGATAAGCGCGGCCTGCCGTTTAATCACTTCTTGAAGAAAAGAAAGATACCTGCTTTCGTCATCTTTAATCTCTGGATAATGGCGATTGATAGCATAATCAGCTAATATTTGAAGATTTTCAACGCCGCCCCATCTGACAACATATTCAAAAGTACCGACGCGCAGATGACTGGCAGCCACGCGTGTCAAAATAGCCCCTTCAAGCTTGGTTTCCCGAAATACCGGCTCACCTGTTGTCACAACTGCCAGGCTTCGGGTTGTGGGGATCCCCAATGCGTACATAGCTTCACTGATGATATATTCGCGAAGCATCGGCCCGAGTGCCGCGCGACCGTCGCCACCGCGGGAATATGGCGTCCGGCCTGACCCCTTCAACTGAATATCAAACCTTTCTCCTTGAGGTGTGATCTGCTCTCCCAACAGCACCGCACGGCCGTCACCCAACATGGTAAAATGCCCAAATTGATGTCCTGCATAAGCTTGAGCCAGCGGCTCCGCTCCTTCCAAAATTTCATTCCCAGAAAACGCCGCTGTGCCGTCTTCACTTTTTAGCGCTTCCGGATTCAGCCCCAGTGATTCAGCCAATGGATTGTTCAATATTACTAATTCCGGCGATTTTACAGGAGTCGGATTAATGCTAGAAAAAAACACTTTCGGCAAGCGTGCATAACTGTTGTCAAAGTTCCATCCTGTTTCTTTGCTCATAGTATCTCCTTTCTCCGAATTGTCAAAAAGCTAAACTAATAGCACTTTTTTAATGTCTGCGTGTGTCAATGTATTATACCCTTTCCACGCAAATATGCACCCTTAAAATGATTGACTGCCTCTGTCGGATTTTATAAAAACATCGTATCAAGAGAGGATATCACTATCCAAATATACTCTGCTCGCCGTTGCCTGCCTCTGCCTGTTATACTTTCCTATATACGGTTTTGCCTCCTGATCAACCTCTGCTATCACGAGCTGGCAGACCCTTCTCCCGACCGGTAATTCGATAGGGGCCTGGTTTGCATTGAAAAGCTCAAGCGTTATATGGCCTTTGAACCCAGGATCTACCCAACCTGCATTCTGAATGAATAAACCAAGCCTGCCAATAGAGCTTCTCCCCTCTACAAAAGCTGTCAAGGATGGAGGAAGCTCTATGTACTCCACTGTTGTCGCAAGTAAAAAGGACTGAGGCTGAATAATGATGGAGCCCTCCTTTTCAACATGAATATCCCGATATGCTGCTTGTTTATCCAAAGATAGAAAAGGATTTTGATTTTCGTCGATAGTCAGAAAATGGTTTCCGATTCTCAAATCAATCGAAGCCGGCTGAACACTGATTTTATTAAACGGATCTATGATCAGATCCCCTTTCATGATTTTGGCTTCTATCGTTTTTCCTGAAAGGATCATTCCCATTGATTCCTCTCTCCTTTTTTCCTACGAAGGTATTTTTATGCCAAACAAGCTCTAAACTGCCTTTTCATTATGAACGCACCCAAATCGTAATCATTACGATTTAACTATATATGTATTCAGGCCTTATTGCAATTTATAATGGAGTTAAACCACCTCGGGGAAATAGTTTTGAACGAGAGAATGGAAAAAATATTAAGGATATAGGAGAGGGAGACAGAAATACCTCTATTGAACGAAGAAATAAGACGAGTGGAGGGTGTTAAAATAACTCAAGCAAGAAACAAATAAGCAATAATTAAAGTACTGGTATATGGGTATAAATCGGGGCGGCGCCTGGCTGCCAGCGGACAGTAAGCGACGGTGGTTTGATAACACCGTCCACCTCATACCAGCTTCCCCGCATACAGGATTGTCCAGTATAGTATAGGTGCCTTTGGATTCCCCTCTCCCATATCATCCGGGACCCTTGTTGATACAATCCACATTTCCTACAGTCCAATTGAGATTCAAGCGTTGGATCCTCCGCCAGATTTCTGGGCAAAATGAGGTCATATTTTTCACGCTCCTTTTTGCATAGGATATCCTCATTTATGTTCTCTTAAAAATAAGCCCCACAAGTGACATTCACTTGCAGGGCCCATTTCATTAATTCTCTTCTATTTTTCTGCGGTTTTTCTTGAATAGCTTAGATAATACTTCATATACAATTGGTACAACAATTAAAGTGAGTAATGTAGAGCTTGCCAAACCGCCTATGACCGTGATTCCAAGACCTTTTGAAATCAGGCCTCCTCCACCATTGCCAAGTGCCAATGGTATTAACGCACCAATTGTGGCAATTGCGGTCATCAGGATTGGACGGAGACGTGTTGCCCCGGCTTCCAATACCGCCTGACGCATCGTCAATCCAGCTCGTTCCATACGGACAATCCGGTCGACCAAAACGATGGCATTCGTCACAACGATACCGATCAGCATCAATAACCCCATCATAACGGAGACAGAGATTGTCTCACCGGCTATGTACAAGCCGGCAAAAGCACCAATAACAGTGAATGGCAGTGAGAACAAGATCGCAAATGGCGCCACACCTTCATGGAAGGTGACAACAAGGATGAAATATACGATGGCAATCGCTGCTAACATGGCCATGCCAAGCTGTGTAAATGTTTCATCCATATCCGCCTGCACGCCGGCAATATCGACTGTCACGCCTTTTGGCAGATCCAACTGATCTACTTTTTTACCAATCTGGGAAGTTATTTTGGAAATATCATCGCCTTTAACTGTCCCTGAAACCGTTGCATAGTATTCACCTTTGCTACGGTCAAGTGTATTGTAAGTAGTTCCTTTTTTCACTTTGACAAGATCTGAAAGCGGTACTTTATCTCCAACCGCTGTTGGAATCTTTTTATCCAAAAGTTCATCTACAGTTTCCGGCTGGGACGATTGTTCTTGTTGAACAATGACATCTAAAGAGTTTCCATCTTTTTCTACCGTCGTTAATACATCTTTTGTTTTTTGCGGATTTAACATCATCACGAGCTGACCCGTTGTCAATCCATATTTTTTCAGCATTTCAGCCTGCTCAACCCGGAATGTATATTTGACAAAAGCCTCCTCGGCGCTGGAAGAAACATCTTTGAGCCCGTCATTTTTCTTCATGACGTCTTCTACCTTCTTAACCGATTCGTTTAGTTTATCTAAATTTTCGCTGTAGAGGGTGTAACTCACTTCATTGGTGGAGCCAGACATTGAAGAGAAGTCCTGGCTTTTCCATGTGCCTGATTGATCAAGCGTAGTTACATATTTTTCTATTTTTTCCCTTGCTTCCGGGAAGTTCTCCATGTCCGGATCAAAAATCAAATACATTAAGGCACCGCCTCCGCCGCCGCCCATCATGGCAGCCGAAGGATCCCCCGCTTCAGTCACAGACACTTGAACGATGTCAATATCATCACGTTTCAGCATTTTATCTTCAACAACTTTGACATTTTCCAGGGTGTCCTCACGTAATTCCCCTGCTTTTGGCGTATACGTTAAATACATCACCTTGTCTTCCTCGCTGCCCAAAAAGCTGAAACCGATGAGCGGTGTTAACATCAAGCTGCCCACTAATAAGGCAATCGCAAGCACTGACGCAATGATCTTATGGTTAAGCACCTTGTTAAGGAAACTTTTATACCCATTTGCCAGTTTGCCAGGCCCTTTATGGCTTTTCTTCGTTTTCTCACCATATAACTTCTTTTTAAACAGGAAATGCGAAAGGGCAGGCACAATAGTGATCGCTACAAGCAACGAAGCGCCGAGTGCAAACGCCATTGTCAAAGCAAATGGCATGAACAATTCACCGACCATACCGCCGACAAAAATCATCGGGGCAAATACAGCAACCGTCACTAATGTGGAGGACATAATCGGCTTGAACATTTCAATGGTGGCTTCACGTATAAGCTCACGACCGGTTAATTTTTCCTCTTTTAAATGCAAGCGCCGGTATATATTTTCAACCACGACAATCGAATCATCGATAACCCGGCCGATCGCAACTGTAACCGCACCGAGCGTCATAATATTCAACGTAATATCCATCCAGTTCAACAGCATCAATGCCATAAATATAGACACTGGGATCGATATGATCGAAATGAGCGTTGATTTGAAATCCCGGAGGAAAAGAAGAATGATCAATACAGCAATCAATCCTCCAAATAACGCTTTTTCAATCATCGTTGCCACGGAATCCTCAATTGGCTTTCCTTGGTCAAGCGTTACATCAATGGAAAGGTCACCATACTTAGCCTTTTCTTCCTTGATTAATTTCTTCACATTATTCACAACATCAACTGTGTTCGCCTGCTGATCTTTGACAATCTGAATCGCAATCGCATCTTTTCCGTTTGTGCGGGAAACCGATTCAACTTTTCCGACCGTCTTGATCTTAGCGATATCCCCAAGCTTCACAAATGGTGATGGATTGGCTTCTGACGGGGTGACTGGGATTAACATATCCTTTAATTCCTTAGCAGTCATGAATTTCCCATCAATTGATACAGCCTGCTCGCCTTCTTTAAACTCATAAAGCCCTAATGAAACGTCCATGTTGCTGGCTTGGATGATTTCTTTGACTTTATCCTCTGTCAAATCCATTTTATCCAATTTCGCTTTGTCGTACGTGAGGTCCACTTCTTCGATATGCTGACCGGTGGTCGTGGCTGAGGCCACACCATCTAGCTTTTCGATTTTCGGAAGCAAACTTTCCCCTACTGTTGACGTTAATTCAACAATGTCTTCTTTTGAACTGCTTACACTTAGGGCAATAACCGGCATCATGTTCATGCTGATGGCGGATGTTGTCGGCTCCTCTGCCCCTTCCGGCAATTCAACATTATCCAATGCTGACTTTAATTCCCTTTTCGCCTCATCCATATCGATTCCGTATTCATATTCCACTTGAATACTCGCCATATTCGAATACGAATTCGAGTAAACTGCTTTAACATGGTCAAGGCCTTCTGCCGCTTTTTCTATTGGCATGGAGACATCTTCCATTACCTGTTCAGGAGTCGCTCCTGGATATACACCCGTCACCGTTAAAAAAGGAATGGAAATATCCGGGATCGTCTCCGTTTTCATTCGTGTCCCTGAATAAATACCAGAAACCGTAATGATTATGGTAAGTAGCCATACCGCAAGTTTATTCTTTAAAACAAAATTGACTAACCCCTTCACAATTACACCTGCCCCTAATTGACTTTTTCATTACAGTTCCTTATAATAATGACTGATTGGTCATTTGTCAATGAATAACTTGGGAGCGATCGATAAAAATGGCAAAAAAACAATTAATCATGGAAAAAGCTTTGGAGCTTTTTGCAATACAAGGATTTGAAGCTACTTCCGTTCAACAAATAACAGAACATTGCGGCATTTCCAAAGGGGCATTCTACCTATCCTTCAAGTCAAAGGATGAATTGATATTAGAGCTGCTTGATCATTTTTCAATGGAGGATTTATCAGAGATTGACTACCTGGTCAGAAACACAAAAAATGAGACACTATTATATGATTTTTATCAAGCAATGTTTGATTCTTTTCAAAAGCATTCGGATTTCGCAAAAATTTTTCTTAAGGAACAGATGCATACACTTGATGAAAAGTTTGTAAATAAATTACATTCCTATGAGAAATCAATCGAGGAAATGATTTTAACCATAGTGGATAGGCTGTATGGCGATGAAGTCGATGAGACCAAATATGATTTGACCTATTGCATCAAAGGGTTTTTGGATTCTTATTCACAGATTCTTTTATTCAGTGAAGCACCGGTTGATTTAGATTTGCTATCCCAATCGCTTGTCGAGAAAACAAATATACTGGCAAGGCATACGACTATTCCCTTTATTACAAAAGAGATCGTTCAGATGTCCCCGGTAAACGAAGAGATGTCGAAGGAACGGATTCTTGAAGTGATTGACGAAAAAATGAAAGAAATGGAAGATTCGATTGAAAAGGAATCATTGGGCTTGCTAAAAGAACACCTGTTGGAGCCGTCCCTCGGCCCCGCTATCGTGAAAGGTTTACTGGAAAATATTCGAAACCATTCTCACTGTAAATGGATCTCTTATTTGCTTCGGCGGCATTGGGAGATCTGAGCTATTTAAAAACAAAGTGCCTGCACACATTTCATGCAGTAGCAGGCACAATTTACTTAAAAATCTATTGGGAACACAATAACTTGTATAAGACCCCGCTCACAATTTCCCCTGCTGTCTTCGGCGCAGTTTTTCCAGGCAGTCCCAAAGCATGGATAGCCTTTAAACCTTTTTCCTGAGCAAACGCAAAGTCTGTTCCCCCGGGCTTTGAGGCAATATCAATAACCAGAGAAGAGTTCACCATTTTTGAAAGAATAGCAGCATCCAAAATCATGTGAGGAACTGTATTAATACAAATATCAATTCCGGAAATATAGTCAGCAAGATGATCCAAATGAATCGGGTGCAGTCCTATTTCACTGATTCGTGCAAAATCGGAGTCTTTTCTGGCAGCCACGCTGACTTTTGCACCTACAGCAGAGAATAGTCTGGCCAAGGTTACACCTGTTCTTCCGAATCCCAGCACCATTACCTGAGAACCACTCACAGTTTTAAAGCTTTAATAAGCGATTTACTACGCGTTGCCATCATGGATTCAATCAAGCACGTTCAGAACTGGCCGCAATGTTTAAAAGAAATTATAAGATTTTCATTAAGAAAAGAAGTTCTTTATTTACACAAATTTATTAACGGTCCTCTGACTACTGTAATCATTTAATATAATGGAGGGCTAGAATTTAGGCTTTTCTATGGGTAAAATGGATAGTAGATTTAATTAATAATTCAAAGTGGGGAAAATAATGATCAAAGCAATTTTTTTCGATTTAGACGATACACTTTTATGGGATAAAAAAAGTGTAAAAGAAGCATTTGTCGCGACATGCAGAGCGGCTGAGCAACGCTGCGGATTAAATCCGGATGAATTGGAAGAAGCCGTTCGGGAGAATGCTAGAGAGCTCTATTCTTCCTATGAAACTTATCCCTTTACCCAAATGATCGGCATCAATCCTTTTGAAGGCCTGTGGGGAGAATTCCTTGATGAAACAGAGGATTTTGAAAAACTGAGCAAAATTGTTCCTGAATATCGCAAAAACGCTTGGACATTGGGATTGAAGCAATTGGGCGTAGACGACCCGGATTTTGGCGCTGAGTTGAGCGAACTTTTTCCAAAGAACCGTCGAAAAGTCCCATTTGTTTATGAGGACACATTCCAAGTGCTCGACACATTGAAAAAGGATTACCGCCTGGTGCTCATTACAAACGGATCACCAGATTTGCAAAATACAAAGCTGACCATTACTTCAGAGCTCGTGCCATACTTTGACCATATTGTCATTTCCGGCGGCTATGGGAAAGGAAAGCCTGATAAGGGAATATTTGAACATGCCCTGTCACTGATGTCGTTAGAAAAAGACGAAGCGATTATGGTAGGCGATAACTTAAATACGGATATCCTGGGAGCCAATCGTGCTGGTATCAAATCTGTCTGGATTAACAGAGAGGAAAAAGAGCGGAACGAGGTAGAGCCTGTTTATGAGATCCGTAAATTAAGCGACCTTTATGATGTTCTGGAAAAAATGAGATAGGCCCTTATTGGATTCTAATTTCCATTCAAAAGAGCAGGTATTACTACTTTGTAATACCTGCTCTTCATTCTTATATAGAAGCATCTGCATTCTGGTGCAGTTCCTTTTTATTATTGACATTATTTTTGACAATAAAGAAAGCCATTGTTAATGCTGCACAGCCCAGCATATATAGTCCTAGAATTCCCACATTCTGCCACATGAATGAATAATCTCCGCTTGAAATGACCGCCTTGAATGCCTGAACAGAGTATGTCATCGGCAATAAGCTATTGAGCGGCTGGATGAATCTTGGAATTAACTCCAGCGGGAATGTCCCTGCACTTGTTGTCAGCTGTAAAATGAGAATAATAATCGCTATGAAGCGACCTGGATCTCCCAAAGTTGTGACCAGAAGTTGTATCAGAGTCATAAAGGAAAGACTCGTAATGATCGATACAAAAATGAACAATGGTACACTCTTCACTTCAATACCCAATCCAAATAATAGGATAGCATCTACCAATAATGCCTGGATCACCCCTGTGATAGCCACAACCCCGAATTTGCCAAGGAACCAGGTAATACCATTGCGCGGATTTACTGCAGGATCCCTTAAATTAAAGACGATTGTCATCAACAATGCACCTACAAATAATCCCAATGAAATAAAATATGGTGCAAAACCTGTACCGTAGTTCGGAACCGGGTTCACTTCTTCCTTATTCACATCGACAGGGCTTCCCATCATATCATACGTATCATCATTAGCGTCGACAGATCCTGCTTCATCTGCTGCCTCACTTAGCTTCTCATGTAATTCCGTCGTTCCGTCTTGCAACTCGGTTGTACCGTCAGAAAGCTTGCCGGAACCTTCGGCTAATTTTTGCGACCCGTCTTTGATTTTGGATGAGCCGTCCGCCAACTGCCCCATTCCATTACTTAACTCATTGGCACCGTCTGAGAGTTGATGGGCACCGGAATTTGCCTCTTTTATTTTTTGGTTAAATACTTCCATGTTATTAACATATTCTTTTTGGCCGCTGCTTAATTTCGAAGATCCGTCTTGCAGCTCTTTCGCTCCATTTGATAATTTTTGGACGCCTTCCTGAAGTGCAACCTGACCAGATTGGATGGTTCCAAGACCATTTGACAATTGATCAAATACCGGATCAATCGCTTGTTGGATTTCTTTATCCAGTCCGGCAGTGGCGCCTCCGAGTTTTTTATTTACTTCACTCTTATATTGGTTGAAACCTTCATTTATTCCGGCAGTGGCTTGATCAATTCCTTGCTGGACACCTGCTTCTACACCTGCTTTGATCTGTCCCTCCATATTGCCCAGCTTTGTCTGCAGCTGTCCCTTAATCGCTTCTGTTGACGGAGACTCTTGCGCCATTTGCGAAAAGACCCCATCCACTGTTTCTTTAGGAACACCATTTTTTAACAAAGAAGCATAGAGTGTTTCCATTTGTTGTTTCTGCATTTCAGCGATGGTGCCTTCCAACTGGTCTACCGCTGCTCCTACCTCGGATGAAATTTGTGAAGAAACCGCAGACGATACTCCCGAAGATAACTTAGGGGCTAGTTCGTTTTTTAAACTATTATTAATCCCCTGGTTCAATTGATCCAAGCCGGCATCCATCTCTCCGCTGCTTGCCTTGATTTTTGCACCAATGGAATCGGCCATCTGCTTCGGCAATTGGGTTTGAAGCTGGTTTAAACCATCCTGCACCTTGCCTGTACCTGCTACTAAATCCGGTACTTTTCCATTAAGCTCTTGCAAGCCATTGTTCACCTGCGAAATACCTGAATTGAGTGCATGGGAACCTTTTTGAACATCTTTTGATGCACCGGCTAGCTTTCCGCTGGCGTCTGTCAATTGATTCATCCCATCGGCTAGATCATGGGATCCATCGGCTAGTTCACCAGAACCGGACCGTGCTTTTGTCACCCCGTTTTCAAATTCAATGGAACTGGATGCTAAAACCTCCAAGTTATCCTTAAGCTCTTTAGATCCATCCGCAAGTTCTTTTGCTCCATCATCCAATTTCTTACTGCCATCACTTGCTTTTTCAAGTCCCTCTGCGACATCTTCAACCTTATCAAACATCGTTTCGGCGTACGTGGATGTGACCGCTTTGGAAACCTCCGCTTTGATCTCTTTTGCCGCAGTTTCCCCAATCTGAGAAGAAAGGAAGTTATAAGCCTCATTAGGTACATATTTCAGTTCCAATTTCTTCGGCTTTTCATCCATTAGAGTAGTTGCATTTTCCGAAAAATTCTTCGGAATTTCGATCAACATATAATATTTTCGGTTTTCTAAATCCCGGTAACCTTCTTGTTTGGGAACAAACTGAAACTGAAATTCATCATTATCCTTTAACTTATCAACAAGTTCCTTTCCTAATTCCAAATGCTCTCCCTCATAGTCAGCCCCGGCATCTTCATTCACCACTGCAACAGGTAAATCACTCAAATAGTTATAGGGATCCCAAAATGCCCAAAGAAACATCCCTGCATATAATAACGGAACAAAGGCGACAGCAATAATGGGAATAAGCACCTTTTTATTCGTCAGAATTTGCTTCCATTCCGATATAAAGCTTGATTTCTCCATAAAGATTGTATTCTCCTTTCAATACAACTAACCCGTATTTCATTTTGTCATTTTGCACAAAATCATTATGACTACTTCATTCACTTGGTCAATCCTGCCCAAAAATATAGGATTATCTATTGGATAACCCATTTAATAAGTACAATTTAAACAATCTTGATATTTCATCTTTCTCCAGCGGTTTATGGGCTTTTTCCCAGTCGAAGATGAGCGCGATATAAATCTTTATTATAACAAAGGCTGTAATCTCGGGGTTGCATGGCTTGATTTCGCCTTTGTCCACCGCTTTTTGCACGATTTTCCCCACATATTGGACAATCGCATTTTCTATCTTTTGGATCACATCCTTAACCGCCGGGGTTCCCATTTCCTTTTCTTCCTGAATGAGCTTTATCATCAATTGATGATCCGTTCGGAACTCCAATAACGCAAAAAGTGCACTGTCCACTTTCTCGTAAAAAGATGAATCTTCACTTACCGTTTTTTCAACCGACAACTTCATTTCAAGAATTAACGAAGAAATGATTTCATGAAATAATTCTTCCTTATTCTTGTAAAAAGTGTAAATCGTCCCCTTACCAACATTGGCTAATTTAGCGATCTGATCCATAGTCGTAGCCTTATAACCAAATAAAGAGAAAGAATTTGTGGCAGCTTCCAAAATTTGCTGCTTCCGGTCAATAGTCAATTGTTTTCACCTTCTTTTTGGGAGGTGCCTGTCGCTCCCTGAAATATATCGAATGTCCCTTAAAATGAACTTATACGAAGGGAATGACCGTTTGAACATTATGGTCATTCGTACATTCATCATACTAACATACAGGCGATAAGGAAAGCAACACCAAAGTTTCCATAGCAAGTCATTTTTTTCCACGTGGAAATACCGCTGCCGTTCTTCCGCTTTCTACAAAAAAGTTTTTCACTTTTTATGCAACCTTTTCCTCCCCAATGGCATCTAAGTATTATAATTCATTTGGAAAGGGGGCCGGTCGAGTTGGATTTTGTTGATCGATTAAAAGGAAGAGATGAACACGCCTTAATGGAAGTGATGAATCAATACGGGGACTACTTATTACGTACCGCGTATTTACTAATGAAAGATTACCAAACAGCTGAAGAAGCTGTTCAAGATACATTTATTACCGCTTTTGAAAAAATTCATCAACTGGAGGATCCCGAAAAGCTGAAAAGCTGGCTTACCGCCATTGTCCTGAATCAATGCCACTCCCGGATGCGGAAATGGCATTGGAAAAATATTTTTCTTCGTTTTGATAAAGTGGAAAAAATGAAAGCTGATGATACCATTCGAGGTCCTGAAGAATCACTACTTGCAATGGCCTTGGATCACAATTTAAGTGAAGCCATTCAACAATTGAACTATAAATACCGCGAAGCGATAACATTGTATTACTTTAATGAAATGAAAATCTCAGAAATCGCCTCACAAACAAAGACGAATGAAAACACAGTCAAATCAAGACTCAAACGAGGCCGGCTGTTATTGAAAGGTCTGTTGACGAAAGGAGAGATTTCCAATGAAGAATCAGCGGAAAACCCTAAAAAAACAGCTCGATAAAGAAATGAATCATATTACGTTTTCCAAACAGCAGGAAGTCATTGACCGTCTCCATCCAGTCTCTTTCAAGCAAAAAGCCCTGTTGATTTGGAATAAAGAAATTGAACTCTCACTCCTTCCATTGGTTGCCATTGTGGTAGTCATTTTATCACTTGGAATAAAATATAACGATGTCACTCCAGATCACGTAGCAAAGACAAAGGACGAACTGGTAGAGATTGATGAGTATAGATATTGGAAAGGTGATTTGGAAAAAATGGTGACGCGATATGAAAATTAAAATAAAAGTGAAGCATTTAGTCTTTATTTTGATAAGTATCTCATTGATAGCTTTTGTCATAAGTCCTCAACTTCAACTATATATAGCGAAAAAGCAAGCGGAGTACGGGCAGCCCGCTGCCAAGGTAAAACTGTTAAAGTCTCTTGACAGCAAAATGATTTTGGACTCGCAAAAACAGAAAATCATTCAAGACTATATGCTTGAAAATCACATAGCTAACCAATTTGATGTATACGTCGGGCCTTCGTTTTCCCAATTTAACCCTCCTGACCATGCTGTATTTACTTGGGATGAAATGCTTCCACATTTGAACAGATATGTCAAAAAGAGCCCGATTGATGATGATTTTGCTTCTGCGACCAAACTTCTCACTTTCCATTTTAAAAGCATCGGTCAACTTGATCAGGCATATGATATTTTACAATCAGCCATTGAGCGAACCAGCACGGAAGATTCATGGATTAGAGAAGAACTTCAATTAGAACAAGTACAAATGATGATTGAACAGGCTGATTATTCAGCTGCAGAACAGCTTTTACAAAAAATAAATGAAAAAATTGATCCTGATGATTACTACCTTCAAGCAAAAATCGACCAAAAGAAAATAGAAATGGAAATACACCAAGGTCATTTGCAAAATGCTTACAAGGAAGTAAAAAATGCGTTAACAGAGTACAAAGCAAAGGAAATAGACGAGGAAAAAGAGTTCGGAGAATCAGAGGGAGTTTCCGTTGTATATGAGCAGCTTTTATCCATGAAAAATAGTTTACAAAACGCGTTAGATAAGCGCGGGAATATGATTCATACAGTCAAAGGAAGAATTGTATACAGTGATGGCACCCCTGTATCAAACGCAGGTGTCTTTTTACGGTCAGAAGAAAAAGCCTCCAGAAGTGTTGGACCAGGGGAAGCCTATCAAGTCACAACAGATAAAGATGGATATTTCAATATTCCTAAGGTGCTGTCCGGAAGCTATCAAGTCGCTTTAGGATTAGGCTTTGATCAAATCAACGGATGGACATGGCCGGTTAATATGGATGAATGGCTTGATGTCGGAGAAAAGAAAACAATCACTTATAACATCACCTTGCAAAAATTAATCAAACTTAACTCTCCGGTCAATCAACAAAAAATAACTGATCAACATATTCTCTTTTCCTGGGGGAAAGTGGCGGGCGCAGACTACTACCAGCTAAACTTGGGAGCAGATATGGATTCCGGCTCAGTCAGTACTGTGTTTAAATCGTATATTACAGACAATCAAATTAATGTACCGATAGAAGATATATATAATCATCCGCTTGGAGTAATATTTCCTGGTGATGATCTGTCTACGGTAAGCCCAAAATCACTGTTGGCATTTACAAATACGAATAACCGATTTTATTGGTCTGTTGACGCTTATCGTGCAGATGGGAAGCGGCTCACAAGCAGCAGCGGTTACCGGTTGGACGAAGATACGATCGGGAATCTACCATTCTTTTACCTAAAAGAACGCAACTTGACGAATGCAGACCGCCTATTGCTCGGTAAAAAATTAAAAAAAGCACTGGCGGCCTATCAATCTAATTATGAAAAGAATCCAGATGACATTCACAGCTTACGTATGATTACTCGATTGATAGGTGCCGAATCTGATACGAATGCAACCGAGAATGAAACAAGTATTTCTTATTTACAAACATATGCAGAAAAGACGAATTCCACGCAGGCCCTATTCAGTCTTGTTGACTATTATTATGAAAAACAGCAATGGGACTCCTTTAACAAATGGTTTAATACGTATGAGGCAGCAGTTGGTAACCGCCTTGATGAATATGATCAGGCCATTTATGCCAGTGCATTAATGAAGCAAGGCAAAATAAAGGAAGCGAGTGAACGTTTTAAACAAGTAATGGAACTGGATAAAAGCCATGAGTTTGTCGGAAGCTGGCTGGCGGTCGAATTATATGACGGAAAAACATTTGAACATGCCATCGCCATAGCCAAGGACTACCCAGAACGCCTCTTTGGTGATGAAAAAAGAGATTGGTTTCAAATGGTTCAGGCACTTCAAGAGGAAAGTAAAACCGATCCCCACTATCGAAAGGAACTGAAAGAAGCACTCGATCTGTATTTTAAAAATGAAAATAAAGAACTGTCCCATTGGATGCAAACAACCGATAAACCAGCGATGAAGAAATTTATTGCGGCGGTGAAGGATGTGCGTTAGGGAGCTCTTTGGGAATGCTGAACTGTGCCAGTGAGAGACATACAGCTCTTGCTTCGCAGTTCAGTTTTTTTATGGGTAGCATTGATTAAAAACCCATTAATTGTAATTCATTTTATCCTCCCATTATTTTTCCTAAGTAAAAGAACAATGAATAGAGACCTAAAGAGGAGAAACATATGCAAATAACAATTATAGTCAGAATGCTGCTCATTAAGTTCTTAGAGCTATTATTTTTCATGATATAAACCCCGAAAGCTATACCCAGTAAAGGGGCAATTATTCTATGTGACATGATTTTTCCTAAAGACTATATGTGGACCATCTTTTTCATGTTCAAATATACGCTGGCATTTTTAGCTGGTGGAATTTACATGGCCGTCCAATATAAAAAGGATTTCTCATAAGGAATGGTCAAGGATCGAGGTTCAGCCACGAACCTGCAATTACTCATTATAGAGGAAGGAAGCGACTGATTATCATATCTGGCGAATGAAAGGTAGTCTAGAATTTTACTTGAGACAAGAACTTGTACCGATTGTCATGAGTCTTAGTTTGGTTTAAATATAACCCAGCGAATTTTGAAAGAGAGATAATGTTTATAACGAGGTGGACATTTATGAAGATTACTTATTTTGATGCTATAAATTTTATTTATTTAGGAACAGAAAGAGCAATCAGTTAGACGGGCCTCTCTTTTATGAAACTCTATTAACGAACGATAAAATGGATTGTGTTAATCTGTCTAATAGTGAACTCAATTCAGAGAGAGGGATGTTACTTGAAAAGAAACGTATTATATATTGAAGATAATGAGAAAATAGGTAGTTGGGTAAAAGAAGAATTGGAACAGCGAGGATTTTCAGTTCAGTGGATGCTTTCTGGTGAAGGAGCCGAAAAAGAAGTACATCAGCATGAAATAGTTATTTTGGATATCATGTTACCCGGTTTAGACGGATTTACTGTGGGAAAACGATTAAAAAAGGCAGCTCCTGCTGTTCCTATTTTGCTATTATCTGCTCGAACTTCGATAGATGATAAGGTAGATGGTTTACAATTTGCTGATGACTATTTAACGAAACCATTCCATACGGATGAATTGGTTGCAAGATTAGAAGTATTAATCCGTCGAAGTGGTGGAACACATTCCGAACGCATTTCATTAGGAGATCATATTGAAGTAGATCCGGAAATCCAAATGGTATATGACAAACGCACAGGAGAAGAAATTATATTGACTGGGAAACAACATCAAATTTTAATGTATTTCTTACGCCACCCTAATCAAGTTTTACCAAAAGAACAAATTTATGAAGCAATTTGGGAAGAAACTTATATAACTGGTGATAGAACATTAATGGTGCATATCCGTCGACTGCGTCAAAAGTTGGAACGTAATCCAGATTCCCCAGAGATTATTGAAACATTGAAGGGAATAGGCTATCGGGTGAAACTATGAAACAGACTAGATCATTATTTCGTCGTTTTCTAGTAGGACATTTTCTATTTATCTTTTTTCCTCCAATTGTGCTTATTTTCTTCTTTGCGTTCATTGCTTTTTCGGATATCAATGAAGAAAATCTGAATACGTTAAATCTATTTTACGTTATACTACTTTTGTTTGGTTTTCTTATTGTCGCATTTGTTGTCATATCTTGGCTTTTCTTCTTGAGACTTCGTAAACGTCTTACTCGCTTACAGGAAGTCATGTCATTTTCAGCTAATAATAACTCATTTCCTAAACCAGTATCTGTTCAAACGGATCGTATGGATGAAATAGACCAGTTAGGAAGTTCTTTTAATTGGATGATTCAGCAGCTTGAAGACAGTCGTAAGCGAGAATATGAAGAGGAATTATTACGACATCGACTCATTGCGAATTTATCTCACGACTTACGAACGCCACTTACCATTTTGAGAGGACATGTCACCAGATTAAATAAAGAATCAATGAGTTTAGAAGGACAAAACTCATTAACAGAGATGAACCATACGATTACAAGAGTCGGAGATCTAATGGATGATTTACTTTCCTATACATTGCTTACATCAGGGAAACATCCTTTTCAACCCACTTCAACAGATATTGGACGTTTAGTAAGAGCATCTGTTGCTGCGTGGTATCCTGTATTTGAAGAAAAAGAAATTCAGTTCGATGTTGATTTACCGACAGAGGAGACTTTTTATTGGGAAGCAGATCCTAAATGGATGACACGGGTTCTGGACAATTTATTTCAGAATATTCTTCGCCATGCAGCAGAGGGAAAATATGCAAACATTGTGGTTGATGTAGAAAAAGAACAGATCATTGTTGCAGACAGAGGTCCAGGTATGGATAACTCTTCCTATGAGCGTGGGGCGGGAATTGGTTTATCGACTTCAAATTATATGTTGAAAAAAATGAAGCTGAAAGCTGATTTTACATCAAATGAAAATGGCACAAGAGTAGCTATTGGTAGAGCTTAACCTAAAGGTAACCCAGAATTAAACAACATGATAACCGAGATGTAACTTTGCTTCTTTATAATGAGAACCATAACAGAAAGGAAGTGTTGTGGTTGCTTACAATTAATAACTTAGTCAAATATCGCGGAACTCAAGAAATCTTATCAGGTATCAGTTTTAAAGCTAGACCAGGTAGAGTAACTGGTTTTTTAGGTCCAAATGGGGCAGGTAAAAGTTCTACACTTCGCATCCTGCTTGGATTAGATCGTGCCACCTCAGGGAGTGCACTAATTAATGGAAAGCCATTCGCAGAATTACATAATCCTCTAACAACAATAGGTGCTGCACTTGATGGATTTGGAGCTCATCGTATGCGAACAGGACGGGCACACTTGCGTTGGATTGCTCGTGCCGCAGGATTGCCTCGCTCACGTGTCGAGGAAGTTCTGGAAATAGTAGGTCTTACTAATGCAGCTGGTAAAAGGGTTGGAAATTATTCCCTTGGCATGGGGAGAAGACTTGGAATGGCAGCTGCACTACTTGGTGATCCAAAAATATTGGTTTTAGATGAACCCGTAAACGGGCTCGACCCAGAAGGAATTCGTTGGATTCGGACATTTTTACGTGAACGTGCTGAGTCTGGAAACACGGTGTTACTATCCAGTCATCTAATGGGAGAACTTGCAGAGACTGTTGATGATGTGGTGATTATTAAGTATGGAAAAATCGTTGCAGATGGAACATTGGAAGAAGTAATAGGTAACCATTCCACGCTGGAGAAAGCCTTTTTTGCCCTGACATCTGAAAATGCAGGTGATGTTGTATGAGGGCATTCAACGCGGAACTATCTAAATTGTTCTCCCTGCCGGGCATTTGGCTTGCCTTTCTTATTGGAGCGTTTGCCCCAGCGGTCATTGCTGCCTTGGACAGTATAGCAGAAAAAGGGGAGATTATAGCTGGAGTTAGCACACGGCTATCGGAAGTTGGCTATATTGGATTAGGTCTTGGTGTGCAAGGTGTCATTATTCTTGGTGTGCTTGCTGTCAGCAGTGAGTATTTGACAGAGAGCAGTGAATCTGGCGGAGGGCAGCAGATTACAACAAGTTTAACTGTTGTTCCATCCCGACTTCACTTTTTGCTGGCAAAAGTAGGCGCTGTGACAGTGATCAGCATACTGCTTTGTATTGTTGCTATGATGACAACAGTGTCAGCGACGCATCTTATTCTTGGTGAATATGCCCCTGCATTTGAATGGTCTAGACTTATCGGTGCAGTTTGTTACTGGACATTCACTGCTATTTTAGCATTTGGGATTACTGTTCTAACTAAGAATGGCATTATCCCGCTTGCTGTGCTCATGATAAATTCATCCGTTGTATCATTTAGTATCCCGCTTTCTAGGGTTACAAAGTTGGCATTTTACTTACCAGATATGGCTGGCATTGAAATGTTTATGACCCCGTTCACAGGCGAATTTCACACCCCGTTCACAGGCGGTTTAGTCATGTTTGCCTGGGTAGTCGTTCTTTTCATTGTTGCAGCTATTGTATTCCATAGGAGGGACGTCGCATCATGAGTGTCTCTTCTAGTAGAAAGATAACACAAATCCTTGGTGCTGAACTAGATAAATTAGTTACATTGCCATTGATATGGCTCACTCTTATTGGTACATTCATTCTTAATTTAGTTTTAGCCGCAGCTTTTACTTCTGCTGGTCTACAAGGGGCAGCAGGAACGCAAAGTATACTGAATATAGGACTTGCTTCTATGGGGTATCTTCAGGCAGGGTTCATTATTCTTGGTATCTTAGCTACTTGTTCGGAGTATACTGGTGGACAGATTCGAACTACTTTAACTACGATACCTTGGCGTGGGTTTCAATTATCCACGAAGTATTTGGCATTGGCAATTATAACCATTCCTGTGGCGTTTATTATTGCTGCATCAGGTGTACTATATGCTTTTATTATGATGAGAGACACAGCAGTAGTGATTGAAATAGACACAATGATAAAAACATTAGTAGGTGCAACAGGCTATCTAACATTAACCACACTTCTCAGTGCAGCTATAGGTGCTTTACTAAGACGAACCACTCCTGCTTTAGTGATACTGCTTGGTTATTATTTCATTGTCAGTCCATTGTCGAGAGATTTTCTATCTAGTATTAAAAATTATTTTCCGGATACGGCAGGATATTATATGTATATGCCGCCTTCCTCTGATGAAATAAATGCCCTTACACCAATGCAAGGGACAGGTATTTTAATGTTATGGACACTGATCTTTATTACAGTAGCTATTGTATTTTACCGTAAACGAGATGCCTAAGTTTAGATTTCTTAATGCCATTTGTTATTTATATCTCAAAAACAAGGGTAGTACCAGCGTAGCTGACACTACCCGCAACACATGGATAAAATTGTAAGAACCCTCCACTTCTGAGAGTTCTCTTTATGAGCGATAAATGTACAATTGCAGCCTGTTCGATGAACCTCCCCCACTTAAAACACCCGTTTTTGAAGTGGGGGTTTCCTAACCAATCGACAAAAAGCTTCCAACAAGACAGGCGGGTGACACCCATCTTTTGCGGTAAGCCGCAGGAATTCATTTTGCCAACGACATTAGGCAACAGCCTATCCTTAGATAACAGGGTCGGAACTGACCATCTACTACTTCCTGCCCTTAGGCAATCCGTAGATACGTTGTATGGTTTAGGAGAAAATCAAGTTCCCTGATTTCCCCGTAAAACGTTTTTGCGAAAAAATTCGATGCCCCGTGAATATCACGGTGATTTGTATAACCGGAAGTACAACTGTATATTCTCGAAGATACTTTTCATTTCTTCGCACAACAAGGACATGGTTGTGTTGTATTGCTCTCATCATGTTTAGAAAGTTTGATGCCTTCCACTTCCAGTTTATAAGATAAAAAGGCGTATACTTTCCCGAAAGACCAGTTAGATAGTTTTTGGTTCGTTGTATTGGCCAGCATTCATTAAACCCTCTCAGATACAAGCCATGTTCTTGCATCTTCAGTCTATCGAACCGAAGGATTGGGGCCGATGGATATCTAGTAGACGTCCATTATCATTCCATTGGCCGTACATTTTGTTTTCTCTCGTGTTTGCTATGAATTTGTCTAATCTGCTCTCAAATAATTCTGGTTGGTTTTTTATGCTTTGTATCGTGTCGATCCGAACTCTTTTATACAGATCCGGAAATGCCTTGAAATTCTCATATACTTGCTTTTCCTCTTTCAGCCTTTTCTCTATAACCGGATCGATTCGAAAAGAATCGTAATCCATATCAGAAAGAACCTTTCTTCCTTCGTCTGTATCAAACCCAACTTTTCGAGGCGACGGACACGTTCTTTATTCAATTCAGTCCATGAGCTTTTTTTGCTTCGAGGGGACAGTCTCTGAGCCAGCCCCGTTTCAGATATTTTCTTCTTGACTCCATCGATCCATCCAAAGCACAAAGCTTCCGCGACCGCGTCCAAATATAAGAGCGTATCCGATTTGGGCGTCATACTAACCAAGACCCAACATAAGGAAAGGTCGAGGAGCGAGACGTATCTGAGTGTCTAGAGGAACTAAAATCTTTTGGAAAAATAGGCAAAACAGAGGAAGGCACAAAAGAATTATAATCCCATGTACAATAATGAATTCATACAATAACCACTTTGTGTTTTCTTTTTCAGAAAAAACAGGTATACTGTAATTAGAAATGCATAGATTAAAAACGACTGAAGGTGTACCAGCACCTTCAGCCTATACAATAGCTTGCTTCCCATCAAGGGGACTGGCACCAAGGGAAAGTAATCCACCTGAGCCTCTAACTCAAGGGTGGATTACTTTTTTTGGTTAAATGACAGCAGCGCTATAATTAACACTCCTAACGCAATCATGAGAGATATGCTTTCATATACCGTCATCATAGCACCACCCCCTTTCGTAAAAAAATGGGGATGATGCCGTCACCCTTGAGTTAACCGTTATGCTATTGTTCTTTAATTATAGCATTATATCAAGTTCAGCAGGCTAGAAATCTGGCTAAAGATAGGTTCATGACATCGATGTGTTCGTTGTGTTTTCCTCTGGATTTACTAGCGGAGAGGAGATTAACCCCATCCAAAAGGCTCCCGATTCATTTATATGTTCTAGTCGTACTTAACAATTGTTGTAACTCCATATTCCGTCAAGAAATTTTTGTGGCTTAACTCTTCCACCCATTTTTTAGGATTGAACTGATAAGCTCCATACTGATCTTGATACGTTAACCTGCCAACATTTATCTCAATTGGTTCAGGCTTTTCCATCAATCTTTTTACATAGAATTCAAAGGCATGCTGATCCGGAAAATGTAAAAGCTCCAACACCTCTCCTACTTCCATATGTTTTTCAAGATATAACAAAAATAGTTGACTATCTGCACCTATGATTTCATAAATATACGGAAGCGTAAAAAGATCCTTTACCAAATCCTCCCACCCATACTCATCTACTTCTGTAACAATTAATTGTACACAATCTTCTATGCTGTCAAAGACAGAGCGGTTATTGTATTCTTGAATCTCATCGGGAATCTTAAACGGTTTTGTTGACGCTAAGAATGTAATTTCAGACATTATGCCTTCCTTCCCACTCACTGTATCGTTGGTTGGATTCATGACATTCATCCATTTAGATAGTTCTTAGCCCAACGAAGCCTCCGGTATCAACTTAAAGCCCTCGATCATGGTGTCTTCATCAACCTCGATCATTAAACAGAGCTTACCATTAAAGTTGACTTGCCTTACATACTTCAAGTCTTTAGGGCTGATAGAAATATTGGCGACCTTCGTTTCGATTTTAATCGATTTCGATGTATATTTCGGGACAATGCTACTTGCTTTAAGCTCATATTTTTCGTCATCAACGACTTTTTGGAAGGCCATTTCAACCTTGTCCACATTGACGTCTTCTACTCCGCTCATTTTTAAAACTCGTTCAACGTCTTCATAATCAAGTGTAGGAGTGACTTCTTCCTCCTCCTCTTCGTCTTCATCCATCATCCGGTTTATTTCTTCATATACATTCGAAAGTGTATGAGTATCCACCTCGCCTCCCACCACTTCATTTACGACAAACTCAAATATAGCTTTGTCTTCCTGGGCAGTCATGATCTCTTCGCCATTCAGCACATCCTCGATAAAGTGATAATCAGGTTTATTCGCTTTGCCCGCCGAGTACAGTACGCGATTTACATCGGCAGCATTATCTGTGAAGCTTGGAAATAAAAATCCTGCAACTGGTGATGCAAGATTGATAATGGAATCAACTACCACACTCGACTTAAATTCCTTCTCAACATAATCAAACACCAACGATCTTTTTGGCTGCTCCGTCTGATTGATGCTGCAGAGAATAAAAGGATGGGAATACACCTCATCCCGATCACTCTCTTCCGCTTCTTCCCGGCTCCTTTTCGTCGGTTTAAAATATTCGCCGCGAATGAAAGTAACGACCATGTCCTTCTCGTACTGAACATCCTTAAACATTTTATCAACGATAAGAAGCATCTGCTCCTTCCATTCTTCTACTTCATCCGCCTGCAAACCTTCATGAAGAATCACACGCGTGTGATCTTCCGCCTGTTCTTGGAACTTAACTTCAAATAACTTCACATCAAGCTGGCCTGTCAGCACCTTCTTAAAGTTATTCATGAATAACTCTTGCTGCTCCCTGTCTAACATAGGAAACGGGTGGCTTTCCTGATGGTAGATATCACTGCTTTCCTTTCTTATATAGACATTAAAAATATCGGTGACTGTTAATAAATCATTATCAAGTTTGAACTGTTTACGAATGTTGGCTATATCCTTTTTGTTCATCTAAATGTGCAACTCCTTGGTTGTTTTGGTTTATTAGGAAATCCTTGTTCCAGGTGAGTTTTTTAATGCCTTCAATAAAAAGGGAGTCCTGCTTGTCGTTTTTACGCTCTTGGACACACCTTTTTATAACAATATTTTGTTGAAAAATCCATTTAATCAAATGCGCCTTGGCGTATTTGCGCCCAGATTTTATCGAGCTCCGCTCGATAAATTTCCTATGAAAATCTGTGGCATCCGCCGGAGGCTTTGACTTTATTCAGCCGGGGTTTGAACCCCCACTGAATGGAATAACAATATGCATTCATCTCACCACTTACTGAAGTGGGAGACTTCTGCTGAATGAAGTTAATATAATCGTTTGGCCAGACATTCATTTCAAAGACAAAAACCTCATTTATCTATGATGCAGCTTACCATAGTAAATCTAAATGAGACGCATTAGTTCAATCATGTAAAATTCCCATTTTTTGGGAGGCTTGAATAGCAGCCACTCGATTATTTACCCGGAGCTTCGTGTATATATTAATAATGTGAGATTTTACCGTAGCAAGAGAGATGCATAAATGATCAGCAATTTCCTTATTTGTAGATCCTTCGGCTATTTCTCTTAAAACCTCTATTTCTCTTTCACTAAGTATGGATTGCATTTGAACCTTGCAAACTTTCGAGATGGCCTTATAATGGGCTTTTTCATGAGTACTAAGATGGGAGTATATATTTTGTTCATATTGTCGAACTAACTTGGCAACCACTTCCCTTTCCTTATAATACGGTAGGAGAATGTGATCCTCGTGGCTGTAAAATACCGCTTCACGAAACAGGTTGATCACCTCACGCTTCTTTCCAGGATGATGAATCATCATCTGGATTTTAAAAAGAGAAGCTTCGATGAGCATTAATTTCATTTTATGTTTACGGGAATACGTTAGAATTTCGTCCGTCAGCTCCATCGCTGCTTGACCTTTTCCTTCATGGAATATTATTTTTGAATATAACAACTTATTTTCTAAGCTTCTGAAGGGGTTTTTCATCCTCTCATAACCTAACTTAAATTGCTCCTTAAGCAGTTCATGGGGAAGTTTATTCTTGTTTAGCCGAAAAACATAGTCCAAAAGTGGCGCCAGATAAACAGGACTGTGATAGCTTTCCATGTTCATTAGCTCATTCACCAGGTCCATCGCATCCTCTGACTCTTCCCTGATAAATTTGTATTCCGTTAAGTTGTATCTATATCCCCTGTCCACGGGAAGCACGGAATCTGTACTGTAGTCCGCTGCCTGTTTCAAACAGCTTTCTGCACCTATAAGGTCCATCTGCTTTAAATAAACCCCAGTAATGCCAATATAGAAGCTGGCCTTTAACATGGAAAGACTTTCATGGCTTTCTAAAATCCGCTCCATTTTCTTATAAAGGTGCGCACATTTGTTTAATTCACCCATGTCCTCTAACACTTGAGCTTTAATCGACAATGAAAAGAAGGTAATATACGAGTTGCTCCTGCTTGCGGAGTAGTTTATTGCTTGATCTATATAAAGCAATGCCTTCTCATACCTGTTCTGCACATATAAAAAAGTGGCATCTTTGATAAGCAAAAAAGCTTTCGTCGTCTCTTTCAAGGGAAGAAGGTCAATTTCTGATATTGACATCACGTCAATATCATTGTAGTTAACACGATCTTCAACAATGAAATTAGCATATTTAAAGGCTTCATAAGTGGAATGTTTGGCCATACTAGCTTTTAACAATTGATAAATTTCCCTGCATTTTTCAAATTCCATATTCACATAATGATAAAAGTAGCGCTGAAAAGCAAAATCTGGATTTTTTGATAAAAGTTCTTCAGGAATCCGCTCCATAAAGGAAAATAATGCAGTGTTTTGAGGTAGCTCTAAAATCAATTTCATGGCAGCAATATAATCCTCTGCATACAGCAAATGGTCAATGCACTGATTAAAGTCGCCCAATTCTTTCAAACTATTGGCAGCCTTTAAATGAAAATGAATCCTTGTCTCTTTATTTAATTCATTAAACTTTTCATTTAAATATTCTTTAAAAATCGTATGGTAGCGATAAATTCCCTTTTCTTCATCAATACAGGTAAGCAATATGTTCTTCTTGAACAGACTGTCGATTATTTTTTTAAAATCAATCTGTTCTATGACTTTGATACATATCTCCTGATGAAAATAGGACAGCATTGAGGTCATCACAAGAAATTCCTTTTCTTCGGGATTTAACGCCTCATAAATTTCCTTTGTAAGATAATCGGCAACAAGCTTGTTTTGGAGATTGATCCTTATAAGGTCCCCTTGTTTTTTTCCGCCCGTTGCTGCAGCAATAAGCTGAAGTCCCCCAATCCACCCCTCGGAAATAGCATTTAAATCATCAAGAATTTCCTGCTCCATGTTCAGCTTCAACGTTTCTTTTAAGAATTGGATTCCCTGTTCTGGTGGAAGTTTTAAGTCATTTTCATCGATGACAAGCAGCCTGCCCTCCATATTCAGCATAGCTAAATATAATGGCGGTTCCTCCCTCGTTAGCAGGATCAAATGAACATGATCAGGCATATTTTTGACAAAAAACTCGATCGTATCGAGTAAAAAGCGATCCGTCATATAATAAAAATCATCTAAAACAATAAATAGTTCTTCTTGATGATCTAGTCCATTGATAAGTAAGGTAAGCAGTCGTTCAAAATTGCTTTTCTGGAAGTTGGAATCATAAAGGGTTAAGAAATCTTGCTTTGTCGCTCCGAGATCGCCGCTAATGGCTTCGATAAAGTAATTCCAAAACGAGAAAACATGATTACAGTTTTCATCAAGCGAGATCCATCTAATGTTTGCCATTGCCTTTTCCTTGGCAAAGGAAGTGATTAGTGTCGTTTTTCCTGTCCCTGGACCACCCTTTACCAAAATGACACTGTAATTCCCCATTTGATTCAGCCTCAAAAAAAGTTCATTTCGAAGGATATAATTTTTCCTTGGCTGAGGCATTTTAAGCCTTGTTGATATTAATGGCCATTGATCACTCATTCAATCACCGTACTTCCCTAAGGTCATCACCTTTATTTTACTTTAATCCTTCCGAAGCACATAGTCGTTTTTGATTTTGATAACCGAAAAAGTAAAAAAGACCAGTAAGATGACAAGACAATAGGAAAGCTGCGGAAGCATGGCTGATACAGCCTTTCCGCTTTCCAACCCTTGGACAAAGCTCAGATAATCCTTTTGAGGCAGGACCCAGATGATCTTCTCAAGCATTTTATTTCCTTTTTCAAATGAATAAAAGCTTCCGGAGAGTATAGTTGTCAGTGTGACAATGGAGGAACCGATCATATTGGCGGTATCGGAGACTTTCACGAGTGAGATCAAAAACATGCTAAAGGCAATGCCAAGCATACAGAGCAGCGCTAATAACAGCGCATACTGCCACAGACTAAAGCCCATCGCAAAACCAAAGCCTTTCATGACGGCCAGTATGGAAAATGCCGGAATAAAAACGAGAGCAAAGGTAAAAATGAAATGAGATAATACATAGGAGAAAAACGAAATCGGTGCAACAGCCATTCGTTCAATTTGCTTCCGTTCCATATCTTCAGCCAGCATAAACATAAACAGAACACATTGCAGCAAAATAAACAGGATCAGAAAGCCAAGAATATTGGTGCCAATTCCTCTAGCATCTGGTAAGGGCGGGGTGTATCCATAAGGTTTCTTTACAATTTCCTCTAGGATTTTCCTAACATCATGATTCTTTATGGTGACAATCTCAAATTCTCCATCACCCTTTTCAATAATTTCCCCATCATATTTCCCAAGCATCAGCTGGTACCTCGGCAACTCTTTGTCCAGAGTTGTAAAGGTAAAATAGTCCGATTGGAAAACCGTATCTTTATTGGTGGTGACAACTGCAATGCTGCCCTTCACCTCAAGCTTTGCATGAAAGTACACGGCTGAAAAAATCGAAATCATCGTCATGGCGATAGAAATCATCAAGTAATATTTTTTGCTTTTCATTCGGTAATAATTATTTTTAAGCACACTCATCCTATATAATCCTCCGTTCGATAAAATTTTCCGCACAATAGCAGGGCTGCCACAGATAAGGACAATAAGATCAGAGCAGTTGGCAAATAGTAAGAAAAATCATTGTCATAAATAATCTTAAACATGTTGATCACTATCCATTTTACTGGTGAAAGATAGCTTATTTTTTCGATGCTGCTTCCAAATCCATCCATCCTAAAAAACAGACCTCCCAATAAAGCAGAAATATTAATAACCATACTCAAAATCTGGTTGCTCGTGTTTTCACTTTTGAAAATACAACAGCATAATACACCAAGGACCGAAGCAAAAGCCTCAAACATAATGAGTATGGAAAGAGTGAAACCAGTATTGGAACCTCCTAAATGAATTTTTAACAAAACATGTAGCAGCATGATGACAAACAGGTGGCAAACAGAAGAAAAAACAAAGCTTGCAGTTATTTTTGATAAATAGATATAAGACTTCGGCACCGGCGAGTAAATGATCCTCATGTTTCCCTTTTTAATCCGCTCCTCCATAAAACTGTTAGCAGCAATCGTGGAGGTATTAAAAACAATGTAGATCATCATCGTAATCCCGTAATAATCATAAGAAGTAATGGAATCTCCATAATTGCCGCTGCTTAAGAAACCCAGAATAAGGACAAGCAGAAACGGAAACACGGTGCCATAAAAAAACCACATCGGGTTTAAAAATAGATTTAATAAATCTCTTTTAAAAATTTGCTTAAATGGATACATGTCAGCTCCCCCTTTTAATCTCTCAAGTTTCTTCCGGTAAGGTTTAAAAACATAGTCTCTAGATTGGCAGCCTGAGAGGTTACATTATGGATCTTAACGGAGCGGTCCATCAAAATAGAAATCAGTTTATCCAGGTTTTCCACTCCTGTTAAAACCGTGATTTCTAATTTGTTGTCTTTCATTGAGGCCTTCTTAACACCTTCGACACTATAAAAATCCTTTACATAAACCAATTCTGCATCATCCACTTCAATGATGATCTTCTTCGAATTGACAAACTTCTCTTGTAAGGTTTCTTTCGATCCTGAAGCGATGATCTGTCCTTTATCCATAATAATGATCCTTGTTGAGATTTCCTCAACCTCCTCCATATAATGGGTAGTGTAAATAATTGTCATCCCTTGGTCTTTCATTTTTTTGACAGAGCTTAAAATATGATTTCTGGATTGTGGATCAATCCCCACGGTTGGCTCATCCATGATCAATATTTCCGGAGTATGTGCGATGGCACACGCAATATTCAACCTTCTTTTCATTCCTCCTGAAAAAGTCTTTACCTTATCTTTTGCTCGATCAGACAATCCGGCAAATTCAAGGGCCATTGCGGTTTTCTCATTAAGCTCTCTCCCTTTTAATCCATAAAGAGAAGCAAAAAAGCAAAGATTTTGCTCAGCCGTAATATCCTCATAGAGCGCAAGATCCTGTGGGACAACTCCTAACTTTTGTTTAAACTCTCGATCGCCTTTCCTGATTTTTCTCCCATTGTAAGTGATTTCACCTGCTTCATAGGCAAGAGCCCCGGTCAGGATATTGATCGTTGTACTTTTTCCTGCGCCATTTGGTCCAAGAAAACAAAGAATTTCCCCTTTATTAATTCCAAATGATACCCCCTTGATCACCTTGTTCCCTTTATAGCTTTTTTCAAGATTTTTCACACTTATGATTTCCTTCATTGCAAACTCAGCCTCCTTGGTAAACATTGTAGTTTACAAGAAAAAAAATAAAATCAACCGTTCGGTTGATTTGAAGGGTTGAACTATGGTCTGCTGCTTTTATTTGGCTGAGCCTGTTGAAGTACAGTTAGTATCAATGAAGCAACTAAAGCCGTAAGGACACAGCAAAATCCATTTCTTCTCTAAGGATTTCTTCTCCAATCCCTCCTTATCAAATGCGCCTTGGCGTATTTGCGCCCAGATTTTATCGAGCTCCGCTCGATAAATTTCCTCTGAAAATCTGAGGCATCCGCCGGAGGCTTTAACTTTATTCAGCTGGGTTTGAACCCCCACTGAATGGGATACCAATATGCATTCATCTCACCACTTACAGAAGTGGGAGACTTCTGCTGAATGAAGTTAAAGCGGTGCCTTCCGCATAGTACTCTATAGCTTGAATGTATTTTTTCTTCGACATATTCATTCCGATTGATGGACAAGCCTTTCATTGCTCGGACCATATATAACCGTTGGAACCTTTAATTGCGGGAAAAAAATGGAGGCATCCATATAATAATTGGCGCCTAATAATAACGCGAAACTCCAAGCTGATAACAAAACAAGATTGACCCAAAGAAGAGAACCTTAAAGGTTTTTTTCAATTAAAGAAGAAAAATCTCATTAATATATCTCTTTAATGTTTTTAGACATATGCCCTTTAATCATGCTGATCCATACATATCAACTAGTATAAATACCTCACGAATCTATTAACAATTAATATCTATTTAGAATAAATATAATTAAACCCTTGACTTTAATATTTAGTACTATATAATAGTAATTGTAATTAAGTAACTGTTATAGATAATTAAATAACAGCTATCTAAAAATACATTTAGGAGGAATTTATATTATGTCTCTTATTGGAAAAGAAGTAGAACCATTTACAGCACAAGCGTACAAAAACGGCGATTTCATCGAGGTAACAGATGCAAATTTGAAAGGCCATTGGAGCGTCGTTTGCTTCTACCCAGCAGACTTCACTTTCGTTTGTCCAACAGAACTTGAAGACTTGCAAGATCAATATCCTGCTCTTCAGGAACTTGGAGTAGAAGTTTTCTCTGTTTCAAGAGATTCTCATTTCACACATAAAGCTTGGCACGATACATCCGAAGCTATCGGTAAAATTACTTACGCAATGATTGGGGATCCAGCACATAAGCTTTCCCAAATGTTCGATGTGTTTGTAGAAGAAGAAGGCCGTGCAGACCGCGGTACTTTTATTATCGACCCAGACGGAGTCGTCAAAGCGGTTGAAATCAATGCTGACGGCATCGGCCGTGATGCAAGTGTCCTCATTGATAAAATTAAAGCTGCACAATACGTGCGTAATAATCCTGGCGAAGTTTGCCCTGCAAAATGGAAAGAAGGCTCAGAAACTCTTAAGCCAAGCCTTGATCTAGTAGGTAAAATTTAAGGAGTGCTATAAATGATACTGGATGCAGACATTAAGGAACAACTTAGACAATATCTACAATTAATGGAAGGCGACGTACTGTTAAAAGTCAGTGCAGGAACTGATGATGTATCAAAGGACATGCTGTCTTTGATGGACGAGCTTACAGCTATGTCATCCAAAATAAAAGTAGAGAAAGCAACCTTGGAAAGAACGCCCAGCTTCAGTGTCAACCGTATGGGGGAAGATACCGGAATCACTTTCGCCGGTATCCCCCTCGGGCATGAATTTACTTCTTTCGTTCTGGCGTTGCTTCAGGTGAGCGGACGAGCTCCAAAGGTCGAACAGAACGTTATCGACCAAGTGAAGAGCCTCCAAGGCGAGTATCACTTTGAAACATACGTGAGCCTTAGCTGCAACAACTGTCCTGATGTTGTCCAAGCATTGAACGTGATGAGCGTTCTCCATCCTGGCATCAGTCATACGATGATTGATGGCGCAGCTTTTAAAGAGGAAATGGAAAGCAAGGGCATCATGGCCGTGCCAACTGTTTTCTTGAATGGCGAGTCGTTTGGCGGCGGCCGTATGTCACTTGAAGATATCCTTGCAAAGTTGGGCAGCACAGTAGATCCTTCCGAGCTTTCCGCTAAAGAACCGTTTGATGTTCTTGTGGTTGGCGGCGGTCCTGCCGGCGCCAGCGCAGCGGTCTATGCTGCACGCAAAGGCATTCGGACAGGTATTGTGGCTGAACGCTTCGGCGGTCAGATCTTGGATACCGTCGGCATTGAGAACTTTATCAGTGTGAAACATACAGAAGGCCCTAAGCTTGCGGCAAGCCTGGAAGAGCATGTGAAAGAATATGATGTGGATATTATGAGCTCACAGCACGCAAAAGGCTTACAGAAGAAAGATTTTATTGAAGTTGAACTGGAAAACGGAGCTGTTCTTAAAAGTAAAACCGTGGTCCTTTCAACAGGCGCCCGCTGGCGTAATGTAGGCGTTCCAGGCGAAGCAGAGTTCAAAAACAAAGGTGTTGCCTACTGTCCTCACTGTGACGGCCCATTGTTTGAAGGAAAAGACGTAGCTGTTATTGGTGGAGGCAACTCTGGTATTGAAGCGGCCATTGATCTTGCTGGTATTGTGAAGCACGTAACAGTTCTTGAGTTTGCTCCAGAATTGAAGGCCGACTCTGTCTTACAAGACCGCCTTTACAGTCTTCCAAATGTGACAGTGATCAAAAATGCCCAAACTAAGGAAATTACTGGTACAGATAAAGTCGATGGCATTACCTATATTAATCGCGAAACCGGAGAAGAACATCGTATAGATTTACAAGGCGTGTTTGTTCAAATTGGCCTTGTACCAAACACTGATTGGCTGGACGATACAATTGAACGTTCAAGAATGGGTGAAATTGTAGTAGACAAAAAAGGTGCCACAAGCATTCCTGGTGTATTTGCAGCAGGTGACTGTACTGACAGTGCCTATAAGCAAATCATCATTTCGATGGGATCAGGTGCTACTGCTGCATTGGGTGCATTTGATTACCTCGTCCGGAATTAAACGATAATTTTATGCTGCGTACCAGCGGAAGTCCCTCCGAGTCATAAAAAACAACCTACTAAGTACGCCAAGCTTATTTAATATAGATTCTCCTTTAAAAAATCACTATCCGCTCGCTCAGGGCTGGGTAGTGATTTTCTCTTTCTATATTTCTTATCATCAAACACAAACTGACCCCTACATTTTTTGCAAAAGTGACACTTTCAAAGAGATCAACGATTTGCTAAATTATCAGTAAATACAAAGAGACAGACAACATCCTGTTGCCTATTAAATAGCAAAGAAAGAAGGTCTGTAAGATGGAAAGAACCGCGAGCTATTCAAGCTCCAGATCCAAAACTTTTGATCTCATTCTGACAGCCATGTTAACAGCACTCGTCTTCGTGGCTACCATGCTCTTAAATATAAAACTTCCTATTTCGATAAATGGTGGTCTGGTTCACCTTGGCTCAGCCATGCTCTTCGTCGCAGCCATTGTATTCGGCCCTAAAAAAGGCGCATTTGCAGGAGCTGTCGGCATGGGATTGTTTGACTTGGTATCCGGTTGGGCTTTGTGGGCGCCTATCACCTTTTTAACACGCGCATTACAGGGCTATATCGTTGGAAAAATTGCCTGGTCTAGAGGCCGAAATGGAAACAGCATTGCATACAACCTATTGGGAATCATCCTTTCGGTACCTCCTATGATTGCCGGCTATTATCTTTGGGAAAGCATCATATATGGCAACTGGATTGTACCTTTAACTTCCATTCCCGGGGACATCGTCCAAAGTGTTATCGGTATCGGTGTCGCTATTCCCGTATGTATTGTGTTGAAGAAAATACCTGCTTTTAAATAATGAATATAAAATCAGCTATAACCTTACACGGTTTATAGCTGATTTTTTCACAAACATAATTAGGCTCTATTATACTAGTCAACCCTTATTGGGAAGGAGGCAAGGTAATGGATTGCTTAAGGCTGGTTTGCAATTTTTGAAACGTTTCCTTGCCAAAAAATGCATCCGCTTTGTTCTCAATGTCTGTTAAAGCCGCGTCATTTTCACGAAGGGTTTCCCGGATTCTCTCTACAATTTGCAGCGCGTTTGCCCCTTTGATCTGTTTGGCGACTCGTTCCAGAAGCACCTTCGTATCAACAGAAAATTTTCGCGCAAAACTGTGGCACCTGACAATATTATTCCGGAGAAACTCAGAATATTCAGGTGTGAAAGCACGGCGGATACAACCCCTCATCCCAGCGTAGCCATAGGAAACCTCTGACGCAGCACGATAAAACAAAATCATCCCATCCGCGTGACTTGATTCAGGATTCAACCTCAGTTCCGTAATATAAGAAACTAAGCGCTTCACCACTGTCGTTCCTTGCTCAGTCGCCTCCCACCACTCCAATAAATGATGTTTTTCCTCTACACTCATTTGAAAGGAAGATTGATCTGGCATTCCCTTCTCTCCCTTTAAGTAATCTGTTAAAGGCGCGGAATAGCCTGAACTTTTTGGATGCGTTTCAGAATCTCATTCCATTCCGTTCCCAAAAGAGCCTTTCCGTACTTATTGGCCTCATCAATTTTTTGAGCTATTTGCCGGTTTAAAAGCCGACTTTGCTCGATTAAATAATAGGTGTCCGGTGTCGCTTCCTTTGCTACTAGCTCAAAATTAGGGCTCATTTGTTTTTCGCTAATCCGCAATGTATCCAGGTCAAAAACAAGCATTTCTTTTCCGAGCGGGATCATTTCGCCATTGCGAAGCCTTTCGATCGTCCCTCTGACTGCATCAAAGCCGTAGCCAATATCAGCCACAGTAGCATGATACGGATTCAGCCCCGGTGCATTCCGCAACGAAGGAACCTGGCGAAAACCAGTCGTAATGGAGCAAACCACTTCCTTTGCTGCCATTCCCATATCTAAGGCAGCATCTATGGCATCAAGATACCCATCCCACTGATTCCTCCCCATTTTAAAATACCCCCTTTTTACCGAACTTCCCCCAGAATAAAATATTCGGGCCTACTCTGTCCTTATGATTCATTTCGAAAAATCCCAAGGAAATCTGATTCGAGAAAAAGAGACAATATCAAATGCGCCTTGGCGTATTTGCGCCCAGATTTTATCGAGCTCCGCTCGATAAATTTCCTCTAAAAATCTGTGGCATACGCCGGAGGCTTTAACTTTATTCAGCCGGGGTTGAAGTTAAACAGGAAAAACCGCAATCAATAGCATCTTCATACCGTTACTTATGGTGCGGCTCACCGTACACTACCACAAGAACATTAATACCCTAGTCTAATTCCAAAAAAGCACTCGTAGAAAAACTCTCACTTTCAAGAGAGTCACTCTCGTCGATATTCCTTAACCGAGCCACCTCATCGTTTAAACCTAGATTAATCATTAGATTCATGACTAATTCTTTCAGCTCTACCTCATTTGAAATCAATAATGTATATTGGGCATCTCGTATGAAAGCCAGCTTGCTTTCTGTAGTTGCATGATTTAAAAAAGATTGTATTTCATTTAAGTCAATATGCATATCCTCTTCCAGCTGATAGATCGTATGGCTGCTATGTGCTTTTTCTGAGCCTATGATTCCTATACCGTTAAGAGTTAGTAAAATGGTTTGTTTAGTTCTTTCTGTCATCACTTTTCTTTCCACATAATGATATACATCCTCAATAATTTCACAGCCGATAGTAGATATGATCTTGTCTACTACATAGTTAGCTCTTTTTACATATTCCTCATTTTCATTTTCTTCTTGTTTTAGTTTGTTAAGCAGGCTTAAATACTGCTCCTCTTCTGTAATCATGTTAAAGTTAGAGATAACTCCGGCATCTCCCATCGTACAAAGCATGCCAACAAACTCCCTTATATTCCTGGCAACAATCTTTATTTGTGAACCAAAATCCATTGGACTAATACATACAACAAAGGCATCCTCTAAATCAGATACTGTTCCAAAATCAGTTAACAAGCCGAAATGGATCCCATCACTGCCTGTACTTGCAAATGTAATCACGTCATAGGGCGTAATATCATAAGCACAATAATCGGACTGCAAAATAAGACCTAAATCCCTATCTAAAGAAAAGCCTTCTGTTTCAAGAACCGCCTCTAAACTCTTTAACTTATTAAATGTCGGCGGCATTTCCGAATACTTTCCAAGATGGTTCATATTGACCTCCTCCTAGTAAGTTTTGTTTTCCATTCCTTTACAACAGTTCAACTCCATATATTTCTTATGCTTTCGTCTTTTCTTCTTTTCCTATAGTCCATGCTCGTTTTTCAACATTGCCTCTCCTTCTGCCTTTGCAGATAAGGAATAAATGGATAACCCCATACATAGAACTGTACTAATTGTTTTTAAAAATTTCACACATTACAAAATGTGACAAATTCCTCAGCAAACATATTGTAGTATAATTGTAATAGATTTGTAATATAACCAGCTATGAAAAATGTAATAAGATGCTGGGGCGCACAGTAACGGGGGGAAATGTTTATGAGTTCTGTCAATGAACCTATTCAAACAGAAAGGAGCGGCCAATCAAAAAAGCCTTCAAAACGTAATTTTATTATCATTGGAGCGATCATCATTATCGCTCTCATATTAGCAGGAATGAGCTATTATCAAGCAACCCGATTCAATTCAAACATTACAATTAATGGCATCAAGGTTGGTGGGCTGACTGCTGATCAGGTGATGGATAAATTAAAAACATCCAAGTTGACCAACAGGGTTTATATAGGAAAACAATTGATTTTAGATAAAAAAGATACACAGATGGCTTTTACAGATAAGGACCTGCCTAAAGTTAAGAAACTAATGAAAAAGCAGTGGACGTTTCTTCCTTCCAAGAAGGAAAAAGATTATGCATTAGCACCTGAAAAAACCGATCACTTCCGAACAGAGACACTAAAAAAACAACTAAAAAAAGAACTCCAATTCATGAATAAGAGCTTAAAAGCACCCGTAGATGCTCAAGTGAAATGGGAACAAGGCAAAATTGTCATCTCCGAAAGTAAGGATGGAAAGCAATATGACATCGATGCCTTATTAAAAGATTATGATAAACAAGTGTACACCAGCGATGTCCATTTAGAGCCTGTTTTCATACAGCCCATTAAATCGGATGACCCAATTATAAAAGAAAATGAGAAAAAGATGCAGGATTTCATACAGCGATCAATCGATTATAAGGTACAGGACAAAGTGTACACCCTACAAGCGAATGAATTGGTTAAAAAAGCCTCCATTTCAAATGCCGGGAAGGTTTCGATCACTGAAAGTGACATTCAGAAAAAAGTAGACGAAATTAATAAGTCTCAATCAACCTTAAACAAGGATTTTAAATTCAAGACCCATTCAGGCAAAGTCATCTCGGTTAGAGGCCAGGGTTATGGCTGGGCAATAGATGCTGAGAAAGAAACGGCAATGCTCGAGAAGGCTTTTGAAAAAGGGAAGGAATCCACTTCTGCTTCCAATATTTATGGAAATGGATGGGACTATGATGCTATTGGCTATGAAACAACAGCAAACAACGGTATCGGCGATACATACGCTGAAGTATCCATTGCGGACCAACGTATATGGATTTATAAGAATGGAAAATTGATTGTCACAACGCATGTAGTGACGGGTAAAATGGCCACCAATGAAGGAACATCACCCGGAGTTTGGTATATTCTCTATAAAGCCTCACCATACACCCTTAGGGGCAGCGCTGTAGGCAATCCTAACTACTCAGTTGATGTTAAATACTGGGCACCGTTCACCAATGACGGACAAGGATTCCACGATGCCGATTGGCGGAAAAACTGGGCTGGCAATGCCTATCTGAAAGAAGGTTCGGCAGGCTGTGTTAACACGCCTCCGGATGTGATGAAAACCGTGTATGAACATCTCAGCACATACGATCCGGTTATTGTCTATTAAAAAAGGACGGCTCCTGTACTCCTTAATAGGAAGTACAAGAGCCGTCTTTTTCTCATTATGATACGCTTTGACTTTTATGCAGCGATACGTTCTCAGTCAGACCGAGCGTTTCCGATGTAGAAGTAAGAATTTCTTGGAAAAGCTCTGGATTTTCCACTAGTGACTGGCCATAAGAAGGAATCATTTCTTTTATCTTAGACTCCCACTCTTTTACATACTGCGGGAAGCATTTTTCCAATACTTCCAACATAACATGAACCGCTGTGGAAGCACCTGGAGAAGCGCCGAGTAACGCAGCGATCGAGCCATCAGCCGCACTGACAACTTCGGTACCAAATTGAAGGGTACCCTTACCAGCCTTCGTATCCTTAATGACTTGCACGCGCTGGCCAGCTGTCACGACCTCCCAATCCTCGCTTTTGGCGCTTGGGATAAACTCACGCAATTCTTCCATGCGCTGTTCGTTTGATAGCATGAGCTGTTGAACAAGGTATTTTGTCAGTGCCATCTCTTTTACGCCTGCCGCTAACATTGTGAGAACATTATTCGGCTTTACAGAACCAATCAAATCAAGGTTTGAACCTGTTTTTAAGAACTTCGGTGAGAAGCCGGCAAACGGTCCAAACAACAAGGTTTTTTTGTTGTCGATATACCGAGTATCAAGATGCGGTACAGACATTGGAGGAGCACCAACCTTAGCTTTACCGTAAACTTTTGCGTGATGCTTTTCTACAACCTCTGGATTGTTGCAGACCAAAAATAGTCCGCTTACTGGAAAGCCTCCGATATGTTTTGATTCAGGAATACCAGTTTTTTGCAGTAAAGGTAAGCTTCCGCCCCCACCGCCGATAAAAACGAATTTTGCAGCATGGTACTCACACACATTGCTATCGATATTATGCACTTTCACTCCCCACAAGCCATCGCTTGTGCGTTTAATATCTTCAACACTGTGCCTATAATTGACTTCGACATTTTTAGCCTCTAAGTGATCAAACAGCATGCGTGTTAGAGCACCAAAGTTAACATCCGTACCAGAGTCGACTTTTGTGGCCGCTATTGGTTCATTCGATGTACGATCTTTCATGATAAGCGGAATCCATTCCTTCAGCTTTTCCGGGTCGTCGGAAAACTCCATTCCCTGGAATAAAGGATTGCTTGACAATGCCTCAAAACGTTTTTTCAAATACGTTACATTCTCTTCCCCTTCTACTAAACTCATATGGGGAATTGGCATGATGAAATCATCCGGATTGCTGATCAGATTGCTCTTAACGAGATAAGACCAAAACTGTCTTGAAAGCTGAAACTGTTCATTTACCTTTATCGCTTTACTGATGTCTACGGATCCGTCCGGCTTCTGGGGCGTGTAATTAAGCTCACAAAGAGCCGAATGGCCCGTACCCGCATTGTTCCATTCGTTGGAGCTTTCTTCTCCAGCCTTTCCGAGTTTCTCAAAGACTTTGATTTCCCACTCTGGTGCTAATTCTTTCAACAGAGATCCCAAAGTCGCACTCATGGCTCCGGCGCCAATTAAGATAATGTCTGTTTTTTCATGTATCTTGCCCATTACAACCTTCCTTATCCCTATATTTGCCTAAAAAGAGTAGTTGTCACAAAAAACAAGGCGCCTCCATAGGAACACACCTTTTCTATCTTAATTATACCTCATACCCTTGTCTATTAAACTTTTTTTCGATTAAAACCTCTACTGTACTATAATAATTATATCCTATTTAAAGCTAATAAAAAAGAGGGAAGTTTGTCCATAGTAGGCATTGAAACACAAAAAAACCAAGACCTTCGTCTAGTTCGAGCTTTGGTTTACTTCTTTCCAGTGAACACTGCTTAAATACATGCTATTTTAGGCAGTTTTGCTGAGCTTACAATTGTAAAAAGAGATGAGGCTTATCACACTATTGAGACTGTATCTCATTTAAGAATGCTTTTTTGGCGATTTTCGGATTCCCATTCATGACGTCATGACGTATCTTTGGATGAAATAAGCCAACACGTTACTTTCATATTTAGCTAGTTGAGCCCAAAAGAAGACGATAGGCTAATATATAGATAATCCTACTGTATACCTTGTGCTTACTACTTTTTAACAAAAGAAACAAGTCACTAACACATCACAACAATTAAGTTTTCTACCTACTGAAAGAGTGTTGTTGACCTAAAAAAGGCGGGCCCAAAATTGTCCTAAAATCAAATGCGCCTTGGCGTATTTGCGCCCAGATTTTATCGAGCTCCGCTCGATAAATTTCCTCTGAAAATCTGTGGCATCCGCAGGAGGCTTTGACTTTATTCAGCAGGGGTCTGAACCCCCACTGAATGGAATACCAATAGGTATTCATCTCACCACTTACAGAAGTGGGAGACTTCTGCTGAATGAAGTTAAATGTTTGTTCAATGTAAAGAAACCTACAATTCATCCTTGATACAAAACGAATTGTAGGTCCTATTAAAAATTTATAAATTTAAACATACACACNTGTTCAATGTAAAGAAACCTACAATTCATCCTTGATACAAAACGAATTGTAGGTCCTATTAAAAATTTATAAATTTAAACATACACACGTCACATCGTCATTCTGCCGAAAAGGAGAATAAAGCTCGCTCACTTTCCTAATGCCATTGCCCTCCCCGTCACAAATTGCAGCCAGGCATACACTCCGGTTTTTACCGTTTCAGCAACTGGCGAGTCCTTTGTCGGATCTAGACAGACAAAATCAATGTAGCGCACTTGCTCTCGCTTTCCGATTTCAATTAACGAATCGAACAGTTCAAACGTCGTCATACCGCCTGGCGTTGAGGCGGGAACGCCCGGAGCTTGCCCGATATCCAAAACATCCATATCCACAGTGACGTAAATCCGATCTACTTTTTCCGATAGACTATCTAGTGCATCATTGACTGCGACGGGAACACCTTTTTTCCTGGCGTTCTTTAATGTCACCATTTGAATCCTGTGCTCTTTGGCATAGTCGACCAGCGGACTCGCATTGAAATAGCCATGCAACCCAATGTTGTAAACATTGTCTCCTTTGACAATGCCACCGTCAAGGAGCTGTCGAATAGGGGTGCCGTTTGCAGGGCCGAGATCGGCCGGATTGCGAACGTCCAAATGGGTATCAAGCTGCAGGATGCCAATTTTTTCTTCCGGATTGGCATCTTTGATTCCGCGCACAGCACAGGCAGTTATTGAGTGATCTCCGCCAATAATACAAAGTGGCCTTTCAGGATATTTTTCGGAAAGATATGCTGCTGCCGCCTGAATACGGCTGTGCGATTCTAAAATATTGGTCGTATGCATGGCCACATCCCCGGCATCTGCCACATTAAACTTCGATAAATCAATGTCTTCATCAAGATTGTATGTTGCAAAATTTTTCCATATTTTCCGAAATTCATTTGGGTACAATGAGGCTCCCGATACACTAATGGAGGACCGGGAGAGGGGGGCTCCAAACAGGATCATATCCGGTGAATCCCCCTCATCCTTTAATGGCTGTACCCATTGATGAACAAACTCTTTTCTGCTTTCAAGAGCGTTCCAAGACCACTCCGGGGTTTGAAACCACTTTTTCTCCATCAGACACCACCACCTGAACACCTTTTTTCCACACAGACTTGACGTGATTCACACCAAATAAATATTGAAGTTCCTGATAGTTTTTCACATCCCATAGAACGACATCTGCAAGCTTTCCAACCTCCAGTGATCCAACCTGTCCCTGACGGTTAATAGCACAAGCGGCATTATATGTCGCTGCTGTCAAAGCTTCCGCCGGGGTCATCTGCATGGAAATGCAGGCAAGATTCATAACAAGTGGCATGGATGTTGTCGGCGATGAACCCGGATTGGCATCGGTCGAAATCGCCACGGCCACACCTTCATCAATCATAAAACGTCCAGCGGCGGCCTCCTCCCTCAAATAAAGCGCAGTGGCAGGAAGAAGACAGGCAATCGTACCAGATTTCGCCATCGCACGAATGCCTTCTTTGGATGCTTTCAACAAATGCTCAGCTGAGATGGCTCCGACTTTAGCAGCCAACTCAGCTCCGCCGTATGGCTCAATTTCATCCGCGTGGATTTTCGGAGTCAGCCCATAACGCTTGCCCGCTTCCAGAATCCGTTCCGACTGTTCAGGAGTATACACATCTTTTTCACAGAATACATCATTAAATTCTGCTAATTTCTCTTCTGCAACGACAGGAAGCATTTCTTCAATAACAACGTCGACAAATTCATCTTCGCGACCTTTATATTCCGTTGGAACCGCATGAGCGCCCATGAATGTTGGAACAAGATCAATTGGATGGATCTTTTGCAGTTTTTTCATGACACGAAGCTGTTTTAACTCCGTCTCTAAGTCCATTCCATACCCACTTTTCCCCTCAACCGTTGTTACCCCATGGGCAAGGAAGGAGTTCAGACGCTCTGCTGACTGCTCAATCAACTCTTTTTCTGAGGCTTCCCTTGTCATGCGGGTTGTGGCATGAATCCCACCACCCGCGTTCATAATTTCCATATATGTGGAGCCTTCAAGCCGCATTTCAAATTCCCGTTCACGACTGCCCCCGTAAACTACGTGAGTGTGGGGATCCACAAGGCCCGGGGTCACAAGATGCCCCGAGGCATCTACCACTTCCGCTTCTTGAGCTCGTGAAGCATATTGCTGTTCAAGCTCTACAGTTGTGCCCACTGCCTTTACGACACCGTCCTCAAGCCATAGACTCCCATCTTCAATTAATCCCAGTTCCGACATTGCCTCTTTTACCCGCGGCCCCTTTCCTTTTAAAGCTAGTGTCGCGAGCTGCGAGGCATGTTTAATCCAAATAGGCCTGGTCATATAACTTACTCCTTCCCTGCTTTTTTAGATCAAATGCGCCTTGGCGTATTTGCGCCCAGATTTTATCGAGCTCCGCTCGATAAATTTCCTCTGAAAATCTGTGGCATCCGCCGGAGGCTTTAACTTTATTCAGCCGGAGTTTGAACCCCCACTGAATGGAATACCAATAGGCATTCATCTCACCACCTACAGAAGTGGGAGACTTCTGCTAAATGAAGTTAAATAAGTACTAGGTCTTCTTCTTTCTCTTTCATCTCTTCATCCACTGTTACAATGGAGCGTTCCAATAACTCAGCCACATCCAATGTCTTCACTATATCCTCCATCTCTTTTGCCTTTACACCATCACTTAGCATCGTTAAGCAATATGGGCAGCCACTACCAATCACACCCGGGTTCGTTTCCAGTGCTTGTTCCGTACGGACAACATTGATTCGTTCTCCAACCTTCTCTTCCATCCACATCAACCCGCCGCCTGCTCCGCAGCACATCGCCGTTTCCCGATTTCTCTCCATCTCAACCAGTTTGACGCCAGGAATTCGCTTTAGAACTTCGCGGGCAGGGTCATACACGTCGTTATACCTGCCAAGGTAACAGGAGTCGTGGAAAGTGATGATTTCATTTACTTCCCTGATGGGCGTGATTTTTCCTTCCGTTAAAAGCTCATATAATAGTTCTGTGTGATGATAGACTTCTATGTCAGTCAGACCAAATTCAGGATATTCATTTTTAAACGTATTGTAAGCATGCGGGTCGATGGTGACGATTTTTTTGACATCATACTTTAGGAACATCTCAATATTTGCCCTTGCCAGCTCTTGGAATAAGAATTCATTTCCCATCCTTCTCGGGGTGTCGCCCGAATTCTTTTCCTTGTTGCCAATGATGGCGAATTTTACACCCGCTATATTCAAGATTTTCGCTAATGATTGTGCAATTTTCTGGCTTCTTTGATCATAAGAACCCATGGAGCCCACAAAGAATAAATACTCAAATTCTTCTCCCGATTTCTGCAGCTCTTTTACAGTCGGAGCATGAATATCCTCCCTGCCTTCGCGCCATTTTTCCCGGTCCTTTCGGTTTAATCCCCACGGATTTCCCTGGCGTTCGATGTTTTGGATGGCTCGCTGGGCATCCGGATCCATCTTCCCCTCCATTAAGATAAGATGTCTTCGCATATCGATGATTTTATCTACATGTTCGTTCATCACAGGACATTGATCTTCGCAGTTTCGGCACGTCGTACACGCCCAAATTTCTTCTTCTGTGATCACATCACCTATTAATGAAGTTTCATAGAATGAATCACTTCCTGTTTCTGCAGATTTTTTTGCCAGCATATTCCCCTGTGTATGACTGAAAGCATAAGCCGGTAGCCAGGGAGAAAGCGACGTAACAGCTGCTCCTTTCTCTATCAGGTGGTCCCGCAATTTAATGATTAAGTCCATGGGCGAAAGCAACTTTCCCGTTCCAGTTGCTGGACACATATTTGTGCAGCGGCCGCATTCCACACATGCATACAGATCGAGCAATTGTTTTTGGTTAAAATCTTCAATCGCCCCTACACCAAACACTTCCTGGGTCTCATCTTCAAAGTCAATAGAAGAAAGCTGGCCAACTGGATTTGTCCGACCGAGAAATACATTTACAGGCCCTGCGATTAAATGGAAATGTTTTGATTGCGGAATATAGACCAAAAATGTGAGCAATATGAAAAGATGCATCCACCAAAATACAAAGAACAAAATGGATGCAGTTGTTGGTCCGATACCTGACGATATGTAAGCAACGCCGGATGCAATCGGCTCAAATCCGGTTAGAGGCTTATCCAGCCAAATTATTTCCATCCCTTTTAGACCGATTTTGGAAACCATTAAACCACCGATGAAAATAAGGACAAGGCCCGCTTTCCATCCTCGCTGCAAGCGGACGAGCCTTTCCACATATCGCCGGTAAAAGGCCCACACAACGGCAATTAAAATCATGACAACAACAATTTCCTGGAAGAACGTAAAGTAGGGATAAGCGGCTCCAAAAGGAAGATGAGCTCCTGTGGAAAGCCCTTTTATTAAAACATCCAGAGCACTGAACTGAACGAGCAGAAATCCATAAAAAAACATGACATGGATAATACCGCTCTTTTTATCTTTTAAAATCTTTTTCTGACCGAATACATTTACCATAACTGCTTGGATACGTTCTTTCAGCTTATGGTTAAACTCTGCTTTTTTTCCTAGCTTAATAAATTCATAACGAGTTTTCAGCAGTGTAATAAAAAGGTAAATCCCATATCCTGTTACGGTTAAAAATAAAAACCGGTTGAGTAAAACTAGGTAATCCATTTGTTAAACTCCAGCAACTGCTAAATTTTGCTTAATCTCTTCTTTTAATAATGGGATTACTTCAAACAGATCACCCACGATACCATAATCAGCTATATCGAATATTGGTGCCTCCGGATCTTTGTTTACGGCTACAATCACTTTTGAGTTGGACATCCCTGCGATATGCTGGATCGCACCGGATATTCCAAAAGCAAAATATAAATCAGGTGTTACCACCTTACCTGTCTGTCCAATCTGCAATGAGTAATCACAATAACCCGAGTCACATGCCCCTCTGGACGCCCCTACTGCTCCACCAAGAAGATCCGCGAGGCTTTGAAGCAGTTCAAATCCTTCTTCTCCCTTCACCCCGCGTCCACCCGCTACGATGATCTTTGCCTCAGATAAATCTACTTTTCCTGCTGTTTTTTGCACGACTTCTTTGATCACCGTACGAATGTTTTTTATTTCAACGTCCAATGAAGAAGCTGTACCTGTTCTGGATTCGTCCTTTTCCAACTGTTTTATGTTGTTGGGGCGAATCGTGATGAACTGAAATCCATCCGTGAATTTTTTCTTTTCAAATGCCTTCCCTGAATAGATGGGCCGTGTACAGACCACTTTTTCTCCATTTGATTCAATGTTCACAATATCGGATATGAGACCTGCCTGGGTCTTTGCTGCAATTCTCGGAGAAACGTCTTTGCCTATAGCAGTATGGCCCATAATAAAACCATCCGGTTTCTCGGCCTCAATCACTTGTAAAAGAGCTTGTTGATAAGCATCTGTTGTATATTGATTCAATACTTCATTTTCCACTGTAACCACTCGATCGGCTCCATAGTGGTAAAGTGTTTCAATGAAGTTTGATACGTTTGTACCGAGTATGGCTGCGACTACTTCGCCACCATTGGACAGCTTTTTGGCTGCTGAAATTGCCTCAAAAGATACTTGACGTAATTCCCCGTTTCGGGTCTCACAAAATGCTAAAACTTTCCCCACCATGAATACCTCCGTTTATGAAATAACTTTTGCTTCCGATGTTAATAATGAAAGAAGTTCTTTTACTTGAGTCCGCAGTTCGCCTTCCAACATCTTTCCAGCCTGCTTGTCTGGTTTTGCAAAGACTTCAATCGTTTCCGTTTTCGTTTCTAGTTCGTTTTCATCTATATCCAGTTCGTCCCAATCCAATGTATACAATGGCTTTTTCTTAGCCTTCATAATACCTGGTAATGAAGGGTATCTTGGCTCATTCAATCCTTGTTGAGCAGTTGCCAATAAAGGTAAATCCAATTTCAAACGTTCCTCATCGCCTTCGACATCGCGCACAATCTCCGCTTTTCCATTCTCAATACAAAGCTCGGTGATTGCAGCTACCTGCACGATGCCCAGAAGCTCAGCAACACGGGGTCCCACTTGCCCGGAACCGCCATCAATGGCTACATTTCCTCCGAGAACAAGGTCAAATTCCTTGTCTTGAAGGTAGGCCGCGATCAAGGATGCCGTTGTCATCTGGTCCCCATCCTCTAGTTCCTCATCATTGATTAGAACGGCCTGATCACATCCCATCGCCAAAGCGGTACGAAGTTCTTTCTCCGCCTCCTCGTCTCCAACCGTCAAGACTGTCACCTGACCGCCATGTACGTCCCTTAGCTGAACCGCTTCTTCAATAGCGTATTCATCATAAGGGTTGATAATATATTCGGCATCAGTATCGACAATTTCTCCATTTTGAATGGAAAGCTTTTCTTCTGTATCAAAAGTTCGCTTCATCATTACAAATATATTCACCGATTTCACCCCATTGTTCTATGTGCTTCATACCTTCGTTTCTTCTTTCTTATAACTGGGACTTAATAACGAATTACGATATTGACTAGGTGTTTTACCGACGAGTGACTTAAATACCCGACTGAAATACCGCGAATCATTATAACCAACTTTATTGGCAATTTGATATACGGTGTAACTTAAATCCATTAACATCACTTTGGCTCTCTCGACCCTCAATTTTGAAATATATTCGACTAAAGCGCAGCCTGTTGTCTTTTTAAACATGTTGCTAAAATAGTTTGCGCTTAAACTTACATGGTTGGAGACCTCTTCCAATGTAATTTGCTGATCAAAATGTTGATCAATATAATTAATCGCTTTTTGCACTGACTTTAACATTTGTTTATTGTGGTTGATTAAAACTTGATCTAACATATTGTTTGTGACTTTTTCAAACCATTCCTTTATTTCCTTAATGTTTTCCAGTTTCTTTAATTGTCTGTCAAATTCAGCATGCATAGAAAAAATCTCTTTCGGTTTCGAACCGCCATGTATGGCTGCCCGAGCTAAAGTGGTCAAAATATCAATAATCTGCAGGTGGAATACTCGGGGATTCAAATGATCTTGAGAAAAGAGAAGCTCATTTAACTCAGTCAGTTCTTTTTGAACGCCTGCAAAATCTCCCATTGTGACTCTGGTTGCCAATCGGACAACATCATAGTTCAGAATGGTCTTATCTTCATTCACAAAAGGAGCTACGTCATCAATATGAATAACCGTATTTTTGCCTGTGAAGAATTTATTTTCCTGAGCGCGATATGCTTCTTGATATGACACGTGCAGATTTCTGGCATCTTCATAATAGTTTCCAATCCCAATCGTAATGCTGTAACCCGTGTGTAATTTTACAAAGTCCTTCATTTGTTCCGCCAAGGTTTTTGCATTTATTTTGTATTCTCTCTGGCTACTTTTCAGATGGCTTGCCAACAAGACAGCAATTTTATCAGCATCTGTTACTGCCACCAGCATTTCATTAACCGTCTCTGTTAAAAATCGTTGAATACCTTCGATGACCTCGTGGCGGATTGACTGTTCCCATTGTTTACTTTTGTTTTCAGACAATTTATAGAAGTCGTCTATGTGCATGACCATTGCTGTGTTCGGGACATCGGACAACCCAATGAACATGCATCGATCCCAAATTTCTTTTGAATGCTTGATACTCCCATAGAGTAGATCATACGCTAAACTACTTTTTAAATAAGAGGTGACCTTGCCGTTTAATGAAAAAGCATTTCTATCAATATCCGAGATTATCTCTTTTTTAAATCCATGAAGTAAATAGTAGATATTGTCATTTGTCAGTGGTTTTTGTAAATAGTCAATTGCCCCGGCTTTTAAAAACTCGCGCACTTCATTTACACCGGGATTTGACTTCATGAATACAAATCGGGTGCGATGAGCACGATTATTTTTTAAAATATGCAGTATCTCCCTTTCCAGACCCTCATCTGGGAAGGTTAAATCCAAATCTATGATTACTAGGTCATAATTGCTGAATGCGGTTATCATACCTTTGCCATTCGCTAAAGAACACGTATAAATTGAAAAGTGGAAATCACACTCATCATTTAGTTCCTGAACCATTTGTATCAATGTATCGTCGTTTGAGTAAATCAATAGACCATGGTTCACTGGACGACATCCTTTCATTTCTATAACGGTTTTTTGATCCCTAGTTTATCTACCATGGATTTGGCTGTCTCATATCCTGCATCTGCATGTCTGATAATACTTAGACCAGGGTCTATTGTAAGTAGTCGTTTCAACTTTTCATAAGAGTCAAGACTACCATCGACCACCGCCGTCATCCCGGAATGAATAGAGTTCCCAATCCCAACCCCTCCGCCATGCTGAATGCTGACCATGGATGCACCACCACTTGCATTTAGTAATCCGGCTAAAATAGGCCAGTCGGCGACGGCATCACTTCCATCCGGCATATTTTCAGTTTCTCTTGTAGGCGCCGACATCGTACTGCCTTCAGAATGATCACGTGTAATGGCTACAGGTGCGGACAATTGGCCTGAAGCTACCATATGATTTAGCAATTCTCCCAATTGACTTCTTTCTTGATAATCCAGCCAGCAGGTCCGAGCAGGCAATCCATAAAAATAAATCTTTTCTTGGACAAAATTAATCCATCTTTCGGTCCTTTTGTCAGCGGAAAATTCGTTTAGAATCATATCATCAATTTTGTATATGTCATTGGGATCCCCGGATAAAGCAATCCAGCGGCATGGTCCTCTTCCTTCACAATACAACGGCCTAATATATTCTGAGATAAAGCCTGGGAAGGAGAATGCATCTGAATATCCATGTTCCAATGCTTGCCCCCGAATATTATTGCCGTACTCAAAAACAATGGAACCCCGCTGTTGAAAGTTGTTCATCGATTTTACATGTCCAACAACTGATTCTGCAGCTAATTCCAAATAAGATTTAGGTTTTTTTCTTCTTAGAAAGTGAGCCTGCTCTAGGCTGAGGCCGCTGGGAACATAACCGTTTACCAGATCATGAGCTGCGGTTTGATCTGTTACAATATCAGGAGTAAACCCCTTCTTCAAACATTCAAAATACACATCCGATGCATTACCCAGGAGGGCAATCGCAAACGACTTTCCTTTAGCCGCAGCTTCTCTTGCAAGCGAAATTGCTTCGTCTACCGATGAAACCATTACATCACAATAATTATTTAGTAGGCGCCTTTTTATTTTTTCTTCGTTGACCTCTACAATAATCGATACTCCGCCGTGCATGGTTACAGAAAGGGGCTGGGCAGCACCCATCCCTCCCAAACCGGATGTAAGGACAATGCGGCCCGCTAGTGTACCATTAAAATAGCGATCAGCCACTTCTCCCATTGTTTCAAAGGTTGCCTGCAGGATCCCTTGAGCGCCTATATAAGCCCAAGATGCAGCTGTTGCCTGTCCATACATCGTTAAGTCTTTCTTTTCAAGTTCATTAAAAGCTTGCCAAGTCGCCCATTGGGGAACCACCATCGCAGCAGCTGACAGTACTCTTGGAAAAAAGGGGAACGTTCGAAAAGTTGCAACAGGCTTGCCAGACTGGATAAGCAATGTATGGTCTGGCTCGAGATGGGTAAGTTCATGGATAATTGCCTCCAGGGATTTTCTGTCCCGAACGGCCTTGCCTGTCCCGCCATAAACAATAAACTCTTGGGTATTTTCAGCCACTCTCGGGTCAAGGCTATTAAGTAATAACCGCAACAGTGCCTCTGTCTCCCAAGTTTTACATGTAATATCTATTCCAACAGGCGAATGAATCGTTCCCATCAACGGAATTGCCCCCTTCTTTTCCCCTTTTTTGCTGTTTGTCCCTAAAGGATTATTTAAACTTTTTGAATGTGTTCAACTATTTCAGCATAGGAATTTTAACGCCTTTCTTCTTGGCTACTTCAATGGCTTTACCATATCCTGCATCTGCATGACGTACAACTCCCATTCCAGGATCTGATACTAAAACCCTTTCGATCCTTTCAGCTGCCTGTTTTGTTCCATCAGCCACCAAAACTTGTCCGGCATGGATGGAGTACCCCATTCCAACTCCACCTCCATGGTGGACACTTACCCAGCTTGCTCCGCCGCAAGTATTGATAAGTGCGTTTAGGATTGGCCAATCAGCAACTGCATCACTTCCGTCTCTCATCGCTTCGGTTTCACGGTTTGGAGATGCAACGGATCCACAATCAAGATGGTCTCTTCCAAACACAACCGGTGCCTTTAATTCCCCGCTTGCCACCATCTCGTTTACTTTTAGGGCAAAGCGGTGACGATCTCCATATCCAAGCCAGCATATTCTTGCCGGTAAACCTTGCCACTTGACCATTTTTTGGGCCATATCAATCCAGTTGACCAAAGATTCATCTTCTTTAAACATCTGTTTAGCCAATTCATCTGTTTTATATATGTCCTCAGGGTCCCCGGACAAGGCTGCCCATCGGAAAGGTCCTTTCCCTTCACAGAACAAGGGGCGAATGTATGCTGGTACAAAACCGGGGAAATCAAATGCATTTTCAACACCCATCTTCTGAGCATTTGCCCGAATATTGTTGCCATAATCAAATGTTTCGGCTCCGGCTTTTTGGAAGCCAAGCATCGCTTCTACATGTACTGCCATGGATTCCATGGATTTTTGCTCGTATGCTTTTGAATCTCGTGTCCGTAATTCAAGCGCTTCATCATAAGACATGCCGTGAGGTACGTAACCGTTAATTGGGTCATGGGCACTCGTCTGGTCTGTGACAATATCCGGAATGATGCCTCTTTCAAGGAGTTCTGGATAAACATCCGCACAGTTCCCTACTAGCCCGATGGAAGCCGGCTCACCTTTTTCAGTAAACTTCTTAACCATTTTAAGCGCCTCATCCAAATTTTCTGCAAAATAGTCGCAGTATCCTTCTCTAATCTTTCTTTCAATACGTAGGCGATCTACTTCAACGACAAGAATAACCCCTTTTGCCATTTTTCCTGCCAATGGCTGGGCACCGCTCATTCCTCCCATACCGCCAGTTAGAATAAATCTTCCTGTTAAATCAGGAGTTCTAAATGCTTTTTTAGCTGCTTCTACAAAACTCAAATAGGTTCCTTGTAAGATTCCTTGGGCACCAATATAAATCCAGCTGCCTGCTGTCATCTGTCCATACATCATGAGTCCTTTATCCTCCAAGTCATAGAAGTGATCCCAGTTTGCCCAAGCAGGGACCAGATTGGAGTTGGCAATCAATACTCTCGGAGCCGTTTCATGTGTTCGAAATACACCTACTGGCTTTCCGGATTGTACAAGCAGTGTTTCATCGTTCTCAAGGTTTTTTAGAGATTCAACAATTGCCTCGTAACACTCCCAATTCCTTGCCGCTTTTCCAATTCCACCATAGACAACAAGCTCATCAGGTTTTTCTGCCACTTCCGGATCCAGATTGTTCATTAGCATACGAAGCGCTGCTTCCTGCTCCCACCCTTTACATATAAGCTCGTTTCCGCGGGCTGCTCTGATAACCCTCTTCGTTTGGTTTGTCATGATAAAGTTCCTCCTCTATTTTTTGATTATGTTTTTTTGTTTATCAACACTTTCTTGCGTTACTTTCCAAGCAAATGATGAGAAACAACCATTTTTTGTACTTGGGATGTTCCTTCGAAAATTTCCAATATACGCTGATCCCGGTAGAGACGCTCAATGGTATATTCCTTCATGTACCCATAGCCTCCATGGATCTGAACTGCTTTATGGACAATACGGTTAGATGCCTCGGAGGTAAATAATTTCGCAATTGAAGCTTCTTTCGACAGACGATATCCTTCCTTGTCTTTCAGGCTGGCCGCATAGTATGTATACAGACGCCCTATTTCAATGTCTGCTTCCATTTCAGCCAGCATCCATTGGATTCCCTGATATTTTGAAATAGGCTGATCAAACGCAATCCTTTCTTTTGAATAGGAAACGGCTTCATCCAATGCAGCTTGGGATAAACCGACAGCCATAGCGGCAATACCGATTCTTCCGCGGTCCACTACTTGCATCGCAAGCTTGAATCCGTCACCTTCTTCTCCGACAATATTTTCTTTTGGGATCCGGCATTGATCAAAAATAACCTCGTCGGTTCTGGCCCCTCGAATCCCCATCTTGTTATCCCCGGCTCCAAAGCTTAACCCGGGTGTATCTTTTTCAACAACAAAAGCGCTAATTCCCCTTGCTCCCAAAGCTGTATCCGTTTTGGCATACACAATGTATGTGTCTGCATACCCGGCGTTTGTTATAAATATTTTCGTACCATTGAGGACATACTCATCACCCTCTAAGCGAGCCGTAGTTTTCATAGATGATACATCTGTTCCTCCGCCAGGCTCAGTCAGGCAAAAGGCAAATAAGTGCTCTCCCGTAAATCCTGGAACTAAATATTTTTGCTTCATCTCTTCACTTGCACCTAGATATAAACTATCTGTTCCTAAATAATGGGCGGTTAAAATGGAACCGGTTGCAGCACATGCAGCAGTAATTTCTTCAACCGCAATTGCTTCGGAAATAGAGCCAGCTCCAACTCCTCCATATCCTTCTGGATAGGCAATCCCCATTAATCCTAGTTCTGCTAATTGTTTGATCGTTTCAGTAGGGAAACGGTTGTTTTCATCCAGTTCCGCTGCCTTTGGAGCTAAGACTTCCCTACTGAAATCGCTTACCATTTTCCTTATGCTCTGTTCTTCTTCTGTTAAACAAAAATCCATGTTTATCCCTCGCTTTTTAATCTATTCCTACTTTTAACAATCTCTTTTTAATCTCATCATTGTGTTCACCCAGCAGAGGGGGAGCTTTGTCAATGGATGGAGGAGTTAGTGATAATTTCACTGGATTTCCTGGAACTTTCATTGGCCCTGCAATCGGATGATCTACTTCTACCAGCATTTCTCGTATTTTTGTATGCTCATCTTCCACAACGTCTTTAATGCTGTTGATTCGTGAACATGGAACTCCTGCTTCGTTCATTGAGTTTTCTGCTTCTTCCACCGTGTAAGAAGAGAGCCATTCTTCTATAATCTCTTTTAATTCTTTTTCATGTTCAGTTCTTAGGCTATCAGTTACGAATCTCGGATCATCAATCAGTTCAGGTCGCTCTACTACATGACAAAGCCGAGCAAAGAGTGGATCGTTTGCAATGGCGATGACTATATAGCCATCTTTTGCTCCATAAATATCAAACGGTGTACTAATTGGATGCCGACTTCCAATTCTTGATGGAACAATCCGGTCCACAGTGTACCTTAGGACATTTGTTTCAAGCATAGCAAAGATGCTATCCATCATTGCTATATCCAAAAATTGACCCTCTCCGGTTCTCTCACGGTGATATAGAGCGACCATGGTTCCAAACGCGGCATATAACGCAGCACTCATATCCCCTAAAGAGGATCCTGTTCTGGTCGGTGGATTATCAGGATGACCGGTAATGCTAGTCATTCCTCCCATAGCCTGAGCCACCAGATCATAGGCCGGGCGTTGACTGTACGGACCGAATTGGCCAAATCCAGAAATCGATGTATACACCAACTGAGGGTTTAACTCTTTTAATGTCTCATAATCCAGGCCTAGCTTTTTCATTACTCCAGGCCTAAAATTTTCCACAATTACATCTGTCTCTTTGACCAATTGAAGTAGTTGCTCTTTGTCCACTTCATCCTTCAAATTTAACTCGATGCTTTTTTTCCCACGATTCAAAAAACCAAAATAAGCGCTTTCATCATTTTGAAAAGGGCCAAAATGTCTTGTATCATCCCCTGATCCGGGTTTTTCAATCTTCAATACATCAGCACCCAGGTCTGCAAATAACATGGTACAGTATGGGCCAGCCAGTACTCTGCTGAAATCTAATACTTTTATATTTTCCAATGGCCGTTTCAATGAGTTTCCTCCTCCTTTTCCCCTGTATCCACATTATGGCAAGGGCATTATTTGTGAACCAGTCGTATTTTCTATGAAATAGTGGATTATTCTTCGATTGGATATGTAAAAAATCAACCATCCACCTAAAAAACGACTTGATGGAATCTCTAACTCTAGTATAAAAAGAAATCTTTCAGAAAAAACAGGCTAATTTGCTTTGAAATAGTGCACTTTTTTAAGATTCAAACAAAAGAAACTGAACCTTTAATACACCGAAGTCCTAAACGTAGAATATTCACTTATTTCGATAATTTATGAACTTACATTACACAATATCTATTTTTATACTTAATTAGAATATTAAAAATACATAGGCATCAAGTAAGAGGAAATTCAAAAATGATAGCGCTTTAAAATGGTTTTTCTTCGTCTTCCCTTCGATCACGGTCAATTTTTTTAAAAGGAGTTGTAAATATGATAAATTCATCTATGAAAAGAGAGTTAGAGGTTCCACAAGATGCTCATCCAATTAAAACTGCTTCATCCCCAGCAAATAAATTTAAATTTTTCGGTTATAGCAGTATCGGTATTTTTATGTTCTTTATTCCAATCTCCATTAACGGAAAATCATCTATTATGCTTGACCATATCGTTACCAGTATTTCAAGTATAAGCTCCAAAATGGTAACGATTTATGCCCTGCTGATATTACTTGCAGGTGCTTTATATCCATTTATTAATAAGTCTTGGAATCAAAATATCACAAATATCATATTTTCTATTTTAAAGTTATTGGGTCTTGTATTTGGTTCCATGATAGTTTTTAATATAGGCCCGGCTTGGTTGTTTGACCCCGACATGGGCCCATTCTTGATGGAAAAGTTAATTAAACCGGTGAGTCTCCTCGTTCCCATCGGTGCTGTTTTTCTTGCTTTATTAGTCAGTTACGGCCTCCTGGAATTTGTCGGAGTATTTATGCAGCCCGTTATGAGACCTATTTTCAAAACACCGGGACGATCAGCCGTCGACGCAGTAGCCTCGTTTGTCGGTAGCTACTCGATCGGTCTGTTAGTAACCAATAGAATATTCAACGAAGGGAAGTATACAATTAGAGAAGCGGCTATCACTGCGACAGGATTTTCTACCGTTTCGGTCACTTTTATGGTTGTCATTGCCAATACATTAGACCTGATGCCTGTCTGGAATTTATATTTTTGGATCTCCCTCATTGTTACGTTTACCGTGACTGCCATTACGGTCAGAATTTGGCCTTTAAACAAAATGAGCAATGAGTATATAAATGGAGAAGGTCAGCCGGAACAACTTATAAAAAAGGATCGTCTGAAACATGCATGGAGAGATGCTATGAATACGGCTGACGCCACTCCAGGACTATTGAAAAACATTTCTATTAATCTTAAAGATGGTCTTTTGATGACCATGAGCATCTTACCTAATATTATGTCTGTTGGTCTGCTCGGTCTCGTATTAGCTACGTACACACCTTTATTTGATTGGGTTGGTTATATTTTCTATCCTATCACATGGGGCTTGCAACTCCCTGAACCGTTAATTACAGCGAAAGCAGCCGCCATATCCATTTCGGAGATCTTTTTACCTGCACTGCTTGTTGTAGAAACACAATTGATCACAAAATTTATTGTTGCTGTTTTATCTGTTTCATCCATTTTATTTTTTTCAGCCATCATCCCATGTATCTTGGCCACGGATATACCCATCAGCGTACCGAAATTAGTAGTTATTTGGTTTGAACGAGTAGTATTGACATTACTAATCATTACTCCGATCGCCTTTTTATTATTTTAGTGATCCTTGCCAAACTATCAAATAGAAGACTACTAATTAAATAAGAACCTCTTTTTTCTGGATTTCTAGAATTCCCTAAAATCTGGTGGAGAGTAACAGCCCTTTCCACCGGATTTTTCATTCTATACTCTAAAGGTGAATCCCCCCTTTCATTTCCAAATCAAATGCGCCTTGGCGTATTTGCGCCCAGATTTTTTCGAGCTCTGCTCGATAAATTTCCTCTGAAAATCTGAGGCATCCGCCGGAAGCTTTAACTTTATTCAGCCGGGGTTTAAACCTCCACTGAATGAATACCAATATGCAGTCATCTCACCACTTACTGAAGTGGGAGACTTCTGCTGAATGAAGTTAAACTAGTTTTTTTGGTGGTGAAGTTGGTGGAGTATTAGGGAAAAAGGAAGCTATCTTTTCCTAGACGCTTTCCTATTGTAACTACTATACTAAGCTACTTGATGGTTACACTTAGAACAACTATTCCTAAATTATTACGTAGCCAGTTTAAATACATATATAGAAGACAAATGGTTTATTTAAAGAATGGTGATAAAAAGAAAGGCGATTAAATGAGTGATAAAATGTATGAAGTGAATATATTCATCGAAGCTATTACATTTTCATGAGTCTATATAAGGTGAACGAAAGATTTGCGGTTTATTCTGGACAGTATCCTGCGAACTTCGGACGGTATTTTCATATTCTATATAGTTTGAACGGAAAATCTTTGATTGATTAAGGAACTGAATCTAAGCTTGTGTAACAGTTACATGAGAAACTTTAATTCAACTTATATAGTATCGAAAACTGGGCCAATTAACCATGATTGCCCATTTTTGAATGACGTTCGCATCTAATAGATGAACGTGTTCCTGAATGAGTTTTTTATGCTAAAATTAGACGATAGAAATCCGTTATAATTAAGAATTTAGAGTGGACTTCCACACCTTAATAATAACGTTTTTCGTATTATTGTTAATGAAAATTAAGTCGTTTTTCATTAATAATCCACATAAATTAATTAAATTTTCCAAAGTCTTTAAATGAATAGCTAGAGAGTCTATACCCTCATTTCAAACTGTTAAATAAAGGAATCTTTGTAAGTTATGTCGAAATTTCTTGGTATGATGCGTATTAAAAAGAAAAGCTCACTACAATATTTACTTATTTTTATATCGATTCTTATCATTCTCTTATCCTTGCGTTTTGCATGGTCCAATCTGTTCTATACATCGAAGCAGCCTCAAGTCATTAATGGGGTAATGGACCTGCGTGGCATTGATTTGGAAAACTCCCCTTCCTTCTATTTGGACGGTGAATGGGAGTTTTACCCTGGAGCATTTATTTCTGGAGAGGATATCCAATCGAAACATTATACTTCCCGTAAAATTCATGTTCCTGGAGACTGGGGAAAAACGTTGAATGGTCACTCCAATTCTTCATACGGGTACGGGACGTACCGTTTGCGCATTCTAATTGATCCAGTTGTTGCCCCCCTTGGGTTCTGGTTTCAACAATTAGAAGCCTCATCCCGAGTCGAATTAAACGGACAAGTTGAGAGCAACATTGGCAAGCCTGCAAAGAAAGTGAGTGAATATATACCAAGTAATATCTCTTATACTGCGACTTATACGCAGGTAGGCACAGAAGAAATCGAGCTGATGATCCAAGTATCCAATTTCGACAATCCTTTTAATGGGGGTATCTTAAGTTCCATCCGTTTTGGCTCTCAGGCTTCGATTGATTACGTGCGTTGGTATTCCATCGGCTTTCAGCTCACTACATTTCTTATTCTAATGCTTCACGGCTTATATGCTTGTATTCTTTATTTTTTTAATCGGAATGAACGAGCATTGTTCATGGTATTTCTACTCATGTTGACAACTGGAATAGCTATTATGGTCGGTCATGACAACATCCTTTTACTCTGGCTGCCCTTAAATTACTCGTGGGCACTTAAAATCAAACTGCTCTCTCTTCTATGGGGGATCCTTTTAACTCTTCTTATTTTCAGAAGGTTTGCATCGGTTTCGCAGCAAAATAGATGGATAAGGATATACATCTATTCGTTAATCGGACTTACAGGATTTTTATTCGTCTCACCTGCTTCTTGGGTAAATGGAATATTCCATTACAACATTTTTAATATATTTTATGGAATTCCACTTGCTTGGTTTATTTATACAATAGGAACGATGATTTTTAAGAATCAAACATCTAAGGATATTATATTTTTACTCTTATCCGCAGCAGGCATCCTATCTAACTTAATTTGGAGCCTATTGGATCACCATATGAATATCACCACGGTTTATTATCCAATTGATATTATTGTGGCTATTACAGGGTTTTCATCGTATTGGTTCAAACAATACTTTCGCAAAGCAAATGAGAATGCTGAGCTGACTGAAAAATTACAGAGATCCAACAAGCTAAAGGACCAGTTCCTTGCTAATACATCGCATGAACTGAGAACGCCGCTGCATGGTATTATGAACATTGCACAAACCATTGTTACAAAGGAAAAAAGCAGGATGGACACAAGTAGCGTTAAGGATATGGAGTTACTTGTTTCGGTAAGTAGCCGCATGTCTTATATGCTGGATGACCTTCTAGATGCTGCACGTCTTCGGGAACATCGCATTGTACTGCAACAAGCTCCTTTGCAAATTCAATCTATCGTTCCTGGTGTTATAGCTATGTTGGAATATATGGCTAAAGATAAGTCAGTCCAGCTAAATGTAAATATTTCTGGTTCAATGCCCGCAGTTCTAGCAGATGAGAAAAGATTGGTACAAATTTTGTATAACTTATTGCATAACGCCCTCAAGTTTACAGAAAAAGGAACAATCTCTATTTCCGCCGAGATAAGAAATGGACATGCAATGATACAAATCTCTGATACAGGTGTAGGCATGGATGAGGAGACTTTGAAAAAGTTATTTCTTCCTTATGAACAAGGAGCATATGGCATTAATGATGGTAGAGGGATTGGCCTGGGCTTAAGCATTAGCAAGCAATTGGTAGAATTGCATGGCGGTACTTTAACTGTTAGCTCAACACTTGGTAAAGGATCCGTTTTCAGTTTTGATCTTCCGTTAGCGGAAGTGTCGGACATATCGAACACTATGTCATCAAAACAAACGAAGCAACCTTATTCAATAGAAGATTGGCCTGAGGATGAGTCTCCCGGGTTCCTCTTCTCTGACACAGCCATCAATGAACTAGCCGTTACTGAAGCTATACCGCCATTATTAGTTAACAGTAAAGTGAACATTCTTGTAGTGGATGATGATCCCATTAATTTGAAAGTGCTTGTAAGCATCCTTTCTACAGATTCGTACCATATCACCACGGTTCACTCACCCCACGAAGTACTGGAGTTACTAGATACAAAGCAGTGGGACCTGGTGATTGCTGATGTCATGATGCCGCACATGTCCGGATACGAATTAACAAATAGAATAAGGGAGCGATACTCCTTATCCGAACTTCCGATTTTACTGTTGACTGCTAGAAGTCAAGTTACCGATATCTATACTGGATTTTCTTCAGGAGCAAACGACTATGTTACCAAGCCTGTAGACGCTCTGGAACTAAGGTTCCGAATCAGATACTTAATTACGCTAAAGCAATCCATAAATGAGCGGCTACGGATGGAAGCTGCCTATTTACAAGCCCAGATTCACCCCCATTTTCTGTTTAACACTCTTAATTCCCTTATGGCACTCAGCGATATTGATCCAGAGAGGATGAGAGATCTTGGAGATGCCTTCGCATCCTATTTGCGGATTAGTTTTAACTTCCTCAACACAGGGGAATTGGTTGAGCTTGAGCATGAATTAAAGCTTTCCGAAGCATATCTGTATATTGAAAAGGAACGTTTCGGCAATAGATTGTCTATTGTATGGGAGGTCGAGCCCGATATAACCTTGCGTCTTCCGCCCCTTTCCATACAGCCTTTGATTGAAAATGCTGTTAAACATGGACTCCTCAGCCAAATTCAAGGGGGAACGCTCCATATTCGAATTGCTCGATGTCAGGAAAATTTTACGCTAATTGAAGTAAAAGATGATGGCATAGGAATGGAACAAGAAAAGGTTAGTCAACTGTTAAACCCATCCATAAAGGGAACTAGTGGGATTGGACTTTCCAATACGAACAGACGTCTAACACAATTATACGGCAGTGGCTTGTCGATTATAAGCAAGCCCCATGAAGGAACGACTGTATCCTTTATGATTCCAAATTCACATAGTTAGTGCTTAAAATAGGCTTGGCAAACATTTTTTAAGTAGATTTGCCAAGCCTTTATGTTCGCGGCGACTCCTTGAAAAATATTGCTTACTCCCATTTACGGGTATATACTAGCATTATTCACTTTTATAAAGAGGGTTAAAAATGACAAATATGAATGAATGCTATTGCGTTAATTTACGGACTGCTGCTCGAAGAGTGAGTGGATATTATAATGCTGCTCTTAAACCATTGAACATTAATGTTGCACAATTTAGTATGTTGAGAAGGATTCACCGACATCATCAACTCTCCATTACTAAAGTAGGTGAAGTGTGCGAATTAGATCGCTCAACAGCTGGACGTAACCTGAAGGTTTTGGAAAAAATGGAATTAGTTACATTCAGCTCTGCTAAAGACAAAAGAGAAATGTTAGTCTCTTTGTCCATTAAAGGTCTTGATGTTCTTGAAAAAGGAAACATTATGTGGAAACAGGCACAAAAAAACATAGAAGAGAAATTAGGCGGAGAAGAAAAAGCTAATAGCTTATTAGAATTATTAAAAACACTGTGAGCATTTTTAACGATAAAACGGGTATATACCCGTTTTCGAAGGGAGTTTCTTATATGCGTAAAATTCACTATAGTTGGATTATTTTATGTCTGATGTTCTTTTCTATTATTGTTGCTGGCATTATTCGTTCTTCAGCCGGAGTTTTTGTTATTCCCTTCGAAAATGATTTTGGTTGGAATCGAAGCACGATATCTTTTGCATTTGGACTGAGTCTATTAATATATGGTTTATCGGGGCCCTTTATGGGAGCACTTGTTCAAATTATTGGTCTTAAGAAAATGATTTTAATATCTATGGGAACGCTTATGGTTGGTTTATTTTCTTCCCTATTTATGACAGAGACGTGGCATTTAGTTATAATTTGGGGCATTCTGATTGGTGGAGGCTCCTCCTTATTCTTAACAGTTCTTAGTCCAATCATAGCTAATCGTTGGTTTGTAAAACGAAGAGGTTTAGCCGTAGGCGTACTCACTGCAAGTACAGCAACGGGACAATTAGTACTACTTCCAGTTATTGCTTATCTTGTAGAAAAAAGCAGTTGGCGTGCTTCTATTGTCCTTATATTGATTTTAAGTATTGTTACAATCCTATTAATGATATTTTTTATGAAAGAATCACCAAAGAGTATGGGTATATCTCCATATGGTGGAGAGAGCATTCACTCTTCGGAACCAGAAAATAATAAGATTGATAGAAACCCGTTTCGATTAGCAATATCCGTATTATTTAATGCTTTTTCCTACAAAGAGTTTTGGTTACTTGCTGGCAGTTTCTTTGTATGCGGGTTATCTACTTCAGGATTAATTGGTACTCACTTCGTTTCATATTGTATAGGGTTTGGATTTGCAGCAGTAACAGCAGCATCCATGTTGTCTTTTATGGGCATTTTTGACTTAGTAGGGACCACCTTGTCTGGATGGTTATCTGATCGCTTTGATAATCGTTGGTTACTATTTTGGTATTATACATTGCGAGGAATTTCACTAATCCTCTTACCCATCGCTCTTTTTGAAGGTTCATTTAATTTACTCCTCATTTTTGCTGTTTTCTATGGACTTGATTGGATTGCCACAGTACCACCGACAGTCAATATTGCTAGAAATATATTCGGTTTAGAGAAAAGCGTCATCATTTATGGTTGGATCTCCGCCGCTCATCAAATTGGAGCAGCTGTAGCTGCATTTGGTGGAGGAGCTATCTTTGAACGCTATGATACCTATACAAGTGCTTTTATTGGAGCAGGTATATTATGCTTATTTGCAAGCTTATGTGTCATTGTCATTCGAAAACAACATGGGAAAACGCTGATAGCTAAATAATGGAATTTCTAAAGAGATGTTGAGGCCTTTGCGGAGGGAAGTTTTTCCTTCCCACATATAACTATTTATATCATCGTAATCTACTATGTAAATGGTTCTTCGAAAGCAGGCGCAACATGCCAAATACTCAATACCATCAAGCCACTTTAAAGGTTTACAGTTACTTCTGTTTCCTTACCAAGTAGATTTAATTATTTCTCATTTAAAAACTCGAAAAAAAAACAAATTGGGCTCATTCCCATTAAAGCGCGTGAATGAGCCCTTTGATATATATCAAATGCGCCAAGGCGCATTTGTGCCCAGATTTTATCGAGCTCTGCTCGATAAAACTCCTCTGAAAATCTGAGGCATCCGCCGAGAGGCTTTAACTTCATTCAGCCGGGGTGTGAACCCCCACTGAATGGAATACCAATATGCATTCATCTCACCACTTACTGAAGTGGGAGACTTCTGCTGAATGAAGTTAAAATGCGTAATGAACGTATACTATTTCTTTCAGTTAGTTACTCCCGGTCTCCATACCCACACTATCTTAAGTGCTTATACAAAAGCACATTAACAAATTACTCGAAAGTTTGTTTTAACGTTATGGTTATTTCAGTTCCTTTTCCGAGGTCACTTTGGACTTGAATAACACCTTTATGCAAATCTATGATTTTTTTCATAACGAGCTTAAAGATGGGGTTTTAAGTTATCTTGAGTAAAAACGTGTATAAAAACTACCGTTCATGTCTCTGTTGACTTTTTTAAAAAAAAGCATGTTCTTTGATCTGATTATCTAAAGGGAGTTTTATGCAACACAAATGTATTTATTTAAAAATGCAACAAAATTCTTTCCCAGCTCACGGCAGACCTCTATATCTTCCTGATCTGGCGTTAACTCAACTTTTAATCCCTCTGAGTACACTTGTGCTCCTCTTACTTCTAACTTTTCGATTAAAATATCCACCGCTGCACCATATTGCGGAAAGGCTGAATTACAAGAACCAAAAACAGCTGCTTTCTTTCCTGTTAAATGAACATTATCCATCTCTTCATAAAAATCCAAAAATTCATCAGGCAATTCTCCGTCAGCCCATGTGTAAGTCCCCAGCAAAATCCCATCATAATTCTCTAGATCAGTCGCCTCTAGACCATCCATTATATTTATAATGTCTAATTTTCCCTCTACCTCTCTTATACCCTCAGCAATTGCCTCTGCCATCATTTCTGTATTTCCACTCATGCTTGTAAAAATCAAAATGATCTTTGACATTTTTACTCCCCTTCAAATAATCATAATCAAAAAAACTATAATATATTTTTAAGTGCTTTAAAGATTGAACACCAAGAACGCTTAGCATAAAAAATGGGAATAGCCTGCTTTTTGGCTCGCTGTTTGATCATTGTTGATAGATTATGATTCACATAATCCGTTAACACTAGAATATAACTTGTATTTTCCGGTATGGACATTTTGACCATTTTTGCTTTTCTCCCGTTAATATGTAGGACTTCATCAAATCCTAGGGACGATAATTTTTCAGGTATAATACCTAAATGATCCGCCCCTACAATAAGTAAAGAGCGCATTATTCCTCCTCCATAACTATAATTATTATCAAATGCGCCTTGGCGTATTTGCGCCCAGATTTTAACGAGCTCCGCTCGATAAACTTCCTCTGAAAATCTGTGGCATCCGCCGCAGGCTTTGACTTTATTCAGTTTGAACCCCCACTGAATGGAATACCAATATGCATTCATCTCACCACTTACAGAAGTAGGAGATTTCTGCTGAATGAAGTTAAATCTTTCTACCATCATTTGAGTCGTGGCATAGACAATGAGTCATACCGCTGTCATAGTCTTACCAACAAACTCTTCACCGTCATGAAACCACCACTCCTTACACAAATAACGACTTTAGTATCCTATCTTCATTTCGTTTGATTTTCTTTAGGTTGTTCTCAATTACCTAAATGAGAACCATTATCAGTATCTATTTTTATTTTAATTGAAAATGATTCTCATTGTCAATAGGTATTTTCATTTTGTTTCATAATAAATAATTATCCCAGTTTATTTAAATTTCGAACAAATTCTATGTCACAGACAAGTAATCCCCCAACCACCCTAGCCACTACCTGTGGCCCTGGCGATTGAGGGATTACTTTTTCTTACCTAAGATTAAGCTGGCCACTCTTCTTCGGCCAATTATTTGCCTATAGGTATTACCAGTACTAGACCTTACTTTATTGAACTAATAGTCTTCAATAAATTGGAGATAAGAGTCTTTACGATTCTCATGCAAAGCTTCAAATAGCCCGATAATGAAGGAACAAAAATGAGAAAAACAGATACAAACAGCTTATTTTTTCTTAAACTCACATAGCCCTTTAGTTAGGCAGGTTGTGCGGATAGGGCAATTCCTTTCCAGATTCCTCGGCCCTAATTTGGTACTAATAGAACAGCTATAATCATATTCTTATAAAAGGAAACAATAAGAAGGAGTGTAAAGTTAGTTGATAAAAGTTAAGGTTAGTTTACGGCCCATTGTAGGTAAGCTAAATTTACCCACTGTTTTGAAAACAGCTATACTTCCAGGTGACTCATTTGAAAGTTTATTTATTGCAACTCAGGTAGGAGAGATCTTTTACATAGGGAACGGAAGTTTACGGACTTTTTTAGATATTCGCCCGCGAATCTTAAAACTAGGTACTTCTGAACCAGGGGTTTCTGGTCGCGGATATGATGAACGGGGATTAATTGGACTAGCATTTCACCCTTATTTTTATTATAACGGTCTGTTTTATCTTCATTATTCAGTAGCTGGAACACAAGGTCCAGGTGCTCTTTCTGAACGTTTTAAGCCTAACCCGTGTGATCCCAAAACTTTAAACCTAAGATGGATCAATAGAGAAACCCACTATGATCACATTGATACAGTTGAAGAATGGTTTTTACGATCGAATGGTCAACCTCAAAAACGCCGGACGTTACTTAACTTAAGAAGACCATTTTTTAATCATAATGGTGTCAATAGCTTAAATTTTTCACCTGAAACCGGAAAACTTGTTTTAACTACCGGGGATGGTGGATCAGGATATGACCCATTTAATTTAAGCCAGAATGATATGGAAATTGCCGGTAAAATAATCGAAATTGATGTAGGTAAAAATACATTTTTCAATAATCCAACCGTCGTCACACGTTTTAATGAACTTCCCGTAACTATTCAGGAAACACTTACAGTCATTGCCAAAGGGGTTCGCAATATACCAGGTATTTCATTTCAAAGGGTGAATAATCAATATATCAAATATGTGGGAAATGTTGGACAGGATATAGTAGAGTCGATTTTTTCATTCGTTTATTATAAACCAATACCGGTTACTCAGCTTATTCAAGCTTCTTTAATGAAATCTGAACCTGACCAAGAAGGATTTATTAACTTTGGCTGGCGAGGGTGGGAAGGTGCTTTTCCTACTTCGTTTATAATGGGCTGCTCTTCAAATCCGACTTTGGATGAGAAAACAATTGCTTATTACAATGAAGCAGTACAAACTTCAGTAAAGCGTCTTCAGCCTTTAACTAGTTATTTTCAGAAAGATCCCCGACCCGATAAATTTGGAGGAACTGCACTGACAGGAGTGCAAGCCTATATGGGGAATGGAATCCCCGATTTAAAGGGAAGTGTTGTTTTTACTGATCTTGCCCGGAATGAAGAATCTCAACCTCCGGTTAGAGGGGTTTTAGCTTATACCAGGGTAGGAACAGATAGTAAACTAAATGATTTTAGTGTTATTAATATCGATTATAATTTTGGGTCTCAATCAGCTTATTATGTTAGTTTGGGAACGAATCTGGATCAAACCACACTATTTTTAGGTGTTTATGGGTCTATGAAAGCCACTGATTTTAACAAAGGTACTGTTTTTGAAATTGTTCCAGATTCAAAACAATAATACCTGATAAATCTTTTTCATGGATTTAATTGAATCAAAATATAAAACTAACAAGTGCTTAATCATGCTCCCGTTTGATTTTTTTCCTGCAATTTAGCCCGAACACGAACACATTGAATTCATTCAAATTCTTACGGATATTATCTTGCTTGTCCTCGTGAGATAACTATCCGCCTTTGAAAAAGTTATATCCTGCGGACTTCTTGTACAAGTTTGGACTAATAAAGATGTTATAAGAACAAGTGTTGTAATTAATTGTGAATCAAATGCGCCTTGGCGTATTTGCGCCCAGATTTTATCGAGCTTCGCTCGATAAATTTCCTCTGAAAATCTGTGGCATCCGCCGGAGGCTTTAACTTTATTCAGCCGGGGTTTGAAACCCCACTGAATGGAATAACAATATGCATTCATCTCACCACTTATAAAAGTGGGAGACTTCTGCTGAATGAAATTAAATGAATATAGGCGTTTTATGTGAAGTTTCTTATGCCAAGAAAAAAAGATGGACATACAAAAAAGGTATGTAAGAAGGAGCAACTTATGTATTGGTTTTGCATTTTATCAGATGAACCATACAAGCTTCACAATTATTTAAAAACATTTCCTCATTCTAAAAAGCTCGTATTAACCGCCTTTCTTTCAGCTCTTGCAGCTATCCTACAGTCAGCTGGAAACCTTCTGCCAGGTGTCGGGTATTTAATTAGTCCTTTTGCTACAGCTCCTATTTTGATGTGTACCTTGATATCTATTCCCTTTGGACTTCAAAGTTACGTTTTAACGTTTCTATTAATAATTCTAATCCAACCTAGCGAATTTTTCGTTTTCCCGTTTACAACCGGGCTTATAGGTTTAGGAATCGGCATAGCGCTTCTCATTTTAAAAAGACGAATCTACATCATCGTTTTTACGTCTTTATTATTGTTGGGTGGAATTGGTTTCCTTTTATATATTGTCCATTTCCCTATTTTAGGACCAATCGCCAGTACATCTCTTTCATTAAAGGTTTTTGGTTTTATTTACATTTTTTCTTTTATATATAGCTGGGGATGGGTTGAATTAAGCAGGTTTATTTTTAAGAAATGGTATAAATTGATTGAAAAAAATAAGTAAGCAAGTTTGGGCGCATAAGAAATGCGCTCTTCCTCATGTAAGGTCTAAATAGTTTAATAAGATGTTGGTAACAGTAGGATTTTTTGTTAACTTGTGTGTCCGAACTACCATCCCATGTAACTTAATTTCAAGGTCAAAAGATGTTTTGTTGAAAAGAAATTCAGTAATCCGAATACCCCATATATCAAACGTATTTGCGCCCAGATTTATCGAGCTCCGTTCGATCAATTTCCTCTGAAAATCTGTGGCATCCGCCGGAGGCTTTAGCTTTATTCAGCCGGGGTTTGAAACCCCACTGAATGGAATAACAATATGCATTCATCTCACCACTTATAGAAGTGGGAGACTTCTGCTGAATGAAGTTAAAGGTAATGGACGATAATACTTTAACGTTTATCGATCCATTTTTTGACCATTTAAGAAATCAAAAAGTAATCGGGGGAGCGCAGTAAAATCAAAAATACCTGCCACAACCCGTAAATTACCGAAGAATCAAGACTTCATTCTACAAAATACGTGTAGTGCCAGGCACTAAAATAATTTGCTTAATTCTTCTGTTGTGAAGAACAAATCTCTTCCTTGAAACCACGGAAATGCCCTCATTCGGCTTATAACGGACAAATCTGGCTTTGGAATCTATGTAATTGTCCTTTATACATGATTTTGACAGGGAAGAGGTTGATTAAATAATAAAACCTCACTCACTTATGAAACGGTTCACCGTAACAATACTAAATGAGATTTTCCCTGACACTCTTGAAAATGGATGCGGTTATGCAGCTTCAGTTCAAGACAATTTGTTTTATAATCGGCTAAGTGGGGGAGGTTCATGGATTACGGTATAGTTTAGGCGGTAAGAAATCACGATGTCCAAGGACTTCCGACTTAGTTAATCGACCATTCACTGTCCGAATCAGTAGATCCATCAACATTTCTTTGCACTGTTCAAAGGTCTTCGTACGATAGAGTGTTTCCTTCACATCTAAATCAATATGTTCAGACATAGTGGATACTGTCAGAGGATTAGCTGACATTTTGATTACAGGCGTTACCGGATTACCGACTATATTTCCCTGTCCAGTAGTGATGATTTGTAGTGTAGCTCCTGCCGCTGCAAATACGGTTGCCACTTCTACGGCAGAAGCAGATGTATTCATAAACCAGAGCCCTTTTCCTGGAGGAGAATCAGCAGTATGCAGAACCCCTTCGATCATTGCTTGACCAATTTTTTGTATATTACCCCAAGCCTTTTCTTCAATTGTGGTGAGTCCACCACGTATGTTTCCCTGAGTTGGCTGGGAACCTAACAGGTGGGCATGCTGGCTTTTGAGGAATCCTATATACTCATTATAGACTTGCCAGAACTTCTCTTGTTCGATTTGGTTCTTAAAACGTGATGCTATAGTATGCTCCGCTCCCGTTAATTCAGTAGTCTCTCCAAAAATAATTGTTGTTCCCATGTCCAGAAGCATTTCCACGGTTTTTCCTAGGGTAGGATTGCTGCCATGCCCGGAAGTGGGGTCAGACTCACTGCATTTTATGCTAATGACCAGCTCAGATATGGGAGTTTCTTCTCTTTGTAATTCACTGGAATATTGAATGAATTCGATTGCTTTTCTAGTCGCCTTTTCGATCGTTGCTAAGTCCCCATATCGCTCGATAGTAAAGTAAGCGACTGGTTTCCCCGTCTCAGCGATGCCTTGGGCAACAATTTTGGTCCATTCAGGCTCTTGGCCAATTACTACTGCAGCCGCTACGTTGGGATTACTTCCAATCCCAATCACAGTTTTAAATGTCAACTCTAAATCCAAACCAAATTGCAACTCTCCGAAAGGATGAACAAATGCCTCGGAACCGTGGGCTATATGAGCCACATGTTTTGCCGCAAGATTTGCCAATCCGTCGACAGGGATGATAGCTACATGATTCCGTATTCCTACGGCTCCATTCGTACGGCGAAATCCATTAAAAGTAATTGGCCTCATTACTTCCACCTCGCACTCACCATATTGTGAACATGAACATGCTCACCTTTGGAGATTGCATCCAGGGCTAATCCGCAATTCGACCCGTAAATAAGAATAGGCTCTCCATCTGAAACTGATTTAAGAGCCACTTTATGCCCTAAAGGAATTTTATGGATGACTTTAACTTCATAGAGATCATTGTTTTCTGTTATAAGTCCAACTACTGTTTCTCCCGAATCAATATCTCTTATCGCGACACCGACATGATCTTCAGGTTTATGTATTAAAATGCTATGCTCCAATGTCTTCCACCTCGTTTTTCATATGCTCTTTACAAAGTTTACTTTTCCCTCTTTTCCTCGGTTTTATTAATTAATTTGCCATCATCCATCAGCAAAGCAATTCAACACAATACATTCGTATACTGTTTCACACCGGTTACCATAGTTTTATGTATACAACGTTTAATCAAAAGGGAAGGGGCTGTCTAAAATAAAAATGAGTATTAAATTCATAAACAACTTAATACTCATTTTAACTTTATATTTTTATTGTTTGGGGTAGTTAACCGAAGCTGTTAATCCTGTATGATCCTTTTTTAGCGGGGAGTTAATGGTCTCATTTGGTAACTGACATCTCTGCTAGTCTTGTAAGATAAATGCCAACACCCTCACTCACTTATGATACGGTTTACCGTGATGTATCTAAATGAGGTTTCTCGATTAATTTTTCATACCCTTATTTAATTTTTTTAATATCAAATGCTCGACTTTTTCTAGTAACAGAATTGTGCTCTTGAAATAACAAACTTGGATATTATCTTTCTTATATTTATTTTTTTAGCCGATACTTATATTCCAGACAGAATATTTTGCAGCCATATCAGAATAAAACATTTGCCAGCAAAATGCTCCGATAGAAAACACCAATAGGATAGATAAATAACCATTTTACATATTAATAAAGCTTATCTTCAATGGATCATATTTTCTTCCGTTAAATAGCTCATCGCAAATAAATCCTTTGGAATTTCATATAAATCATACTTATATCCCTCACGATTCACTTCTTGAAATATAGATGAACGTGATTCATTTGCTTTTACTGCGTAAGAAAGCTTTTCAGCAGCTTTCCTTGAACGTATATTCTCTCTGCAAATACGCATAAATACAGTGTTAATCTTCCGCTCACCAAATAGCTCCTGTAAAAAGGCAATTTTCGCAAGGGTATTAAAACCTTTTCCATGGTAGTCCTTTCCGATCCAAGTACCTAAGAAACCGCACTGCTCTTGAATATCGAACAAATTAATGGTACCGATTGGATTTTTCCACTCATCGACAATGATCCTGGAAATTATATCTCCGCGCTCTTCAGCCTCGATTGTCTGCTTATTTAATATCATAAACTCATCAAATGTTGTTGCTTTTTGTCTAACAAATGGGAATACATCAGGATGTGTCATCAATTCAAATAAAACATGCTGTTCTTGCTCATTCATTTCGCGTCTTTTTAGCATATTTTCCACCTCCAGGGATGAGATATGAATCAAATGTCTTATTAATGTAAAAATACAGTGACCCTTCTGGTCTTCTTCCGAATCGGATTTATTCTCCATTTCTCATCCCCCCTTCCCAAATAGAAAAACACGCCTCCCACGAATGAAGGCGTGTTTTTTACATGACAAAAATGACCCCACCATTCATTGAGCTTTAGCACTGTATGGCATAGGATTAAATCCAGCTACATTAAAAACCACCTTATGTCGATGGTTCCTGTTGACCCATTGGTGTCTCTCGACATTTCTGGGCAGCAGCATCTCTCCATACAGGAGCCTCACCTAACGAGGTAATATTAGATTAGTAGTTCCAGCGTTGAATATGTTCCATGCTTTTCTATCAACGTGCAAAATATTGCTTTTTGTAAAAAACAAAGGCACATAAAGCAGTTAATACGAACGTGAAAGTCATTACACCCCAAAACGCATTTGGCAAATCTTGAAAAGGCAAAGGAACATTCATTCCATAAATGCTGGCAATGAGCATTGGTACTGACAAAATGATTGTAAATGCTGCTAGTAACTTAAGGACACGGTTCACATTGTTTTGAACCACATTGGCGTATGCATCCATGACGTTATTTAAATTGTCTTGGTTAATTTCTGTTATTTCGTACGCTTGCGCCAATTCAATCAGAACATCGTCTAAAATATCTGCATCGTCCTCATATAGTTTGATGTAGTCACCGTGTAATATTTTTTGCATTGTAAATTTCATCTGTTTTAAAGACGTCACCATATAAATGAGACTTTCATTCAGATAAAGAAGGGTGTACATCTCACGATTACGATACGACTTAGCAAGTTCTTTTTCTGCCAACGCGATTTCGTGCTCGATTGTGGCTAAAAAACGAATATATGCTTGAGCTGTTACATTTAATATCTTTAATGTGTTACGTGTTTTCATATGTGTTGCAAAATCCTTCACCCTACTGTTAAAAATATCCTTCATGAAGGGTATTTCTTCATTGCAAATGGTAATCATATGATCTTTCGTATGAATAATCCCCATGGGAATTGTCCGATACTTCACGTCATCATTTGAATTTTTGACATCTAATTGGTCATATGGAACATGAATCACTATCAAGACCGCCCCATCCCGTTCCTCAATTCGCGGCCGTTCATCAATATCAAGTGAGTCAATTATAAAGTCTCTTGGAATAGCAAGTTCTTTAACCATATGGTCGATTTCTTTGGATGTTGGCTTTACAAGATGAAGCCAACTATTATTTGTGATGTTTGCTCTTTTTTCAAGCTTTCCTTCAGATGTACTCTTATATATTAAAAGCATTTTCTCCACATCCTTCCTTGCGTATTAGAACCGTAAAAATTTTGTTTTGTAAAATACGTAGACAAGCCCCCCGCTGAGTGCTGCCATAAGTGCCATAACTACGGTAAACATGAATGGTTCATGTTCATAAGGCAATGCAACGTTCATCGAGAAGATACTTGCCATCATCGTCGGAATCACAAGCACAATTGTAAGTGTCGTAAGGATTTTCAATACACTATTCAAGTTATTATGAATAATACAAGCATAAGCGTCCATTAGACCAGCCAAACTGAGACTCCGCATTTCAGTCACTTCTGCTGCTTGTTCGATATCCACTAGGGCATTATGAAGCATCCGTTCATCTTCTTTATACAATTTAATATCTTGCCCCTTGGATAGGTGCTGAAAAACATTGCGCATCGCACGCAAAGACGTTGAAAAGTAAACAAGGCTTTTATTAATATGAATTAAGCCGAATAGCTCTCGATTGTTATGAGATTTTTTTAATTCTTGCTGTAACCGACCAACTTGCACCTTAATCCGTTTCAGAAAATCGAGATATGATTGTGCAATCGCCTCAAAAATTAGCAATGTCACGCGTGTCTTCATATGTGTTTGAAATGGCCCATATTTCCCCGAAAACACATCATTTAATAATGGAATCTCTTCCTTTGTGACAATCACCAGATGATCCTTTACATGTATTATCCCTATTGGTGTCGTCCGATAAGGGATCTCATCATATAACTTTTCCTCATTTATCGCGATCGGGGCATTAAGGATGATAAGCAAGGACGAATCGTCCCTTTCAATCCGTGGTCGTTCATTGTTATCCAACGAATCACGGAAGAAGCTCTCAGGAATACCAAGTTTAGTTGAAACTTGTGAAATCTGAGCGTCTGTTGGCGCTGCAAGATAAAGCAGCGTGTTGTGTGCAATATCGGATTCTTTTTGTAATCGACTTGTTGAATTGCTTTGAAAAATGGTAAGCATCTTGTTCTCCTCGCTTTCTTTTCTAAAATAGACGTTTTTTGTAAAATATCCAGCCAGTTCCCAAGCTGATGACACCGCCGATTAACATCAGAACTGCGAGAGTGTACACACCATCTTGCACAGGTAACGGAAAGTTCATCCCGTATATACTCGCGACCACTAATGGAAACGTGAAGATGACCGTAAAGGCTGTTAATACTTTCACTACAGCGCTAAGGTTATTTTCAATCGCTGCAGAATAGGCGTCCATCATATTCCCTAAATTCTCGTTGTAAATTTCAGACGTATCAAGTGCTTGCTGCATTTCAATAAAGGCAGCCTGCATCAGTTTTTCATTTTCTTCTTTTATCTCAAAGCGCTGTATTCTTGACAATTTCTGCATCATGATACGATTAACTTTAAGCGAATTTGAGAAAAAAACGAGACTCTTGTTTATATTGAGTAAAGTATACAAATCACTATTTCTGATCGATTTTTGCAGCTTCTTTTCCGCATCGATTATTTTTTGATTAATATCATCAAGTAAATGTAAATAATAACGCGAAGATAAGAGCAATAACTGAAAAAGAAAATGTGTATTCACCTTAGTAAGAAATGGCTTTACTGTTTTCTTGCTCAATTCTTGTAAAATTGGATGATTGACACGACAAATTGAAATCATTACATCACGCGTTTGAATGATTCCGATAGGAATCGTACGGTATGGTACGGATTCACCATCCGCCATTTTTAAAGGCACATTGATGATGAATAACAAATTGTCTTCATTTTTTTCAATGCGGGAACGTTCATCGGCATCGAGGGGATCGCGGATAAAGTCAGCAGGCACCCCAAAACGACTTGCTGCGTTCTGTATCTCCTCTTCCGACGGGTTAGTGAGCTGTACCCAGTTGTAATGAACGCTCTCCGACTGTTCTTGAAACAGCGCTTCTTCGTTGCTTTTATAGATTTTAAGCATCGAAACGTCCTCCTCATCTGTTGGACTTTAACAGCCCTAAATTCTTCACTCGTGCAACTATCGCCTTCGGCCATACTTGGACTTTCTATACGGACCCCCTCCTTTCGTAGAATGAATTTCCTGGAACTGCCGTTTTTTGGAAAGTAAAAAACCCTCCAGGAGACCTAGAGGGTTAAAAATGAACGCACCAAAAAAAGCATTCACAAGAAAAAAGCATTCTATCTCCCCCTAGTCGAGTTTTGGCACTATATAACGTAAAGAGATTGAGATTGCTCAATCTCTTAGCCACCTTAAGAAAAGCCTTAATCCGGCAGTTCCTGTTCTACCCATGGGCATCTTTCGATATTTCTGGGCAGTGGCCTATGTTTGTATAGGAGCCTCACCTAACGAGGATGTTCAATTGTTGTTTTTTAACGCAAATCCAATACTAGCATAGAAAAAAGTATTGTCAACACTTTTTTTGTTTTACTGAGGAAATTCACACCCTAGAACTACTAGCTATTTCTTCTCAACATTCCATAAAATGACACCTTGTAAAAAGCCCATTCCCTCAATATTAGAGCGAGTTGTTGTAATGGTAGTTTTATTTCCAAATTTAATTATTGGTAGATAGCTATAGAATTCCTCTTGAAGTTTATCAAAGTATTTCTTAGCTTCTTCTTGGGAAGCAGCACTATTAATTTGGTTCAATAATTCATCCATTTCTGGGCTATTGCTCCATCCTGGCCATTCATTTGCAGAATCTAAAAATACATATTTAGCAGGGATAGGCTCTGTTGGGAACCCGGTTATAAACATATCATAAGCGGTTGGATCCTCACGCTTTTGAAGTACGGTTGGCCAATCATAAACATCGAGCTTAACCTTCATTCCAATTTTCTCAAGCTCCTGTTGCACAACCACGGCGGCGTTAAAATGATCTTCATAATCTCTGCTGGCTAAAATAACAATTTCTTCACCGTTATATCCGGCCTCTTTTAATAACTTTTTGGCCTTTTCCTTATCGTTCTGGTTATATTGATCTTTACCTGCTTCACTATACCAGTCCAATTGATCCTTGATCATCAAACTATGTTCTAATTCATAGAAATTTTCATTCGTAAATGAAGACATTAAAATAGCTTCCTGATCTAAAGCTGCATTAATAGCCTGACGAGCGGTAACATCTTTAAAAATTCCTTCTTTCTTATTAAAGACGATGCCATTAAAACCATTGTGATCAACATGATTAGTAATATCTTTATTTGTTTCTAATTGTTCTGCATTATCAAATGGAATCGCATTGGCTATATCGTATTCACCTGTTTGGATACCAGATAATCTCGTGGAAGCATCCGTTACAAACTGAAAATAGATATTATCCAAGAAAGCTTCTTTTTTACCAGCTAGACCACTACTTTCTGTATCTAAGGATTGGTAATCTTTAAATTTCTCTAATTGCACATACTGGTCAGCTTTCCATTCTACAAACTTATAAGGACCTGTTCCAATAAATTCAGTTAACCCTTTCTCTGTTACCCCTTCATTAACTTCCTTAGGTGTAATAATTGCAGCTTGTCCCGGATCAGCCAACATCGCTAAGGCTGTTGACAAGCGTTCAGGCATTTCTAACACAACAGCATTGTCACCGTCTGCTTTAAAGGTTGCCTTTGGAAAATAGGACTTTCCTAACGGAGTAGTGTCTTTCCAGCGATTCATGGAAGCCACTACATCTTCAACTGTCATTTCTTCACCATTATGAAATGTAATATCTTTTCTCAAGTTAAACGTAATCTTTTTTCCATCCTCGCTTACTTCAAAAGATTCAGCAAGCATTGGCTTTACTTCAAAGTTTTGATTAAAAGTTACTAATGTTTCAAAAATATGTCTAGAAATATCGCGTGTTACAACAGCAGTTGTTAGTAATGGATCTAGGGTCGGTGGTTGAGCATTATAAGCTACCTTGATTTCCCCTCCACTTTTAGACTCTTTTGAAGATGTCTTTTTCCCCGATGAGCACCCAACCAACGAAAAAACCAGAACTAATATTAATAAAAAAAAGCTGATTTTTTTCATTAATACTTTCCCCCTCATTATCTTTAGATTTTTAAAGTATATAATCCCACATTTTATAAAATTAAGCCTAAGCTTCCTATTTCAAAATATGAAGTTAATACTTTTTATCGAATTTAACATATGTTCTGTTTCTTATCAATAATAATTTTCTCTATATTACAATACTTCAAATCATACAAAAAATATTGTCAGTAAACTATTGGTCTGATACTGTAAAAGTAGACAAAGGGAAAAAGAAGTATCAAATGCGCCTTGGCGTATTTGCGCCCAGATTTTATCGAGCTCCGCTCGATAAATTTCCTCTGAAAATCTGTGGCATCCGCCAGAGGCTTTGACTTTATTCAGCTGGGGTTTGAACCCCACTGAATGAAATACCAATATGCATTCATCTCACCACTTACAGAAGTGGGAGACTTCTGCTGAATGAAGTTAAATCTCTTTTTTTTAAATAATAAAGTAATTTCGCGACGGAGTTGAGCATAAATGACCACATTTATAGATAAAATTAAGTTAAAGTATCATACTTTATCTTCCGGTCATAAAAAGGTAGGTAAATATGTACTTGATCAGCCACAGGAAGTTGCCATGAAATCGGCAAGTCAACTAGGAAAGGTTATTGGGGTTAGCGAAACTACTGTTATTCGATTTTGTTATGCCCTAGAATATAGTGGTTATAGTGAATTGCAAATAGAGGTAAGAAAGTATCTTATTTTTCATAAGAGCAGTCTACATTACTATCAAGCCGTTAATTCTGAGGATTCCAGCCAATCTAATTTTTTTGTTAAAAGTATGCAACGAGATCAAGATTATATTCATGCTGTTATCGAACAAATTAATGAAGAAGATTTATATCGAATCGCCAGGAGAATATACGATTCTAATAATATACTAGTAGCTGGCGTTCGGACCTCGTTCGCTTTAGCTAACTGGTTATCATTTACTTTGAATATCGTAAAGGGAAATTCACACTTAATTCAACCGGGAGTCGATGATATTAACTATCTGTTATCAAACTTAGACAATCAAAGCGTTTTTATTGGTATAACATTTCACCGCTATTCATCAATGACTTTGGATTTAGCGGAACTAGCAAAGAAACAAGGAGCTTATGTAATTGGAATTACGGACTCGGTTCTTTCTCCCCTTAACGAGTTCTCTGATATTATACTACCGATAAACCTATCTACTTCAGCATCAGCTACATCAACTATTGATACCGGTCCCGCAGTATTGTCCCTCATAAACGCGATCGTAGGGGGCGTAGCTATTATTGATAAAGAAGAGTTTAAACATCGAAGAGAAGAATACGAGAAGTTTAATCCTGGACAATTTCTTATTTAGACAAAGTTGAGGAAGAGCCGAAGAAAATCAAAATACTTAAGAAGTACCATAGTGAAATGGTGCGCACGTATGTTTTTTAAAAAAGCTAGTTTAGACTTAATAAAATAGCCGTTGAAAAAAGCGTCAAAGAAAAACTTAGTGGCTTTGACGCTCCTATTAAAAATCACTTTGTATTTACTTATGATAGAGCATAATGTAATAAACCTCATTTACTTATGGTACAGCTCACCGTCACGCATCTAAATGAAGATTCTTTCGCCGGCTTCCAGTCCGTGGTTTTTAAGATATTTTCAAGATGAACCATATTATTTTTTTGCTACATACATCTTCTAATTTTAACTAAACTAATCGTACACTTATTGCTAAAAGAAATTTCTTATATTTTCTTCAATAAGGTCAACAAACCTTTCCGTAGCTCTATTTAAAGGAACATTTTTCAAATAACATATACCAATACTTCTTTTAGGTATAGGTTCCATTAAGGTCACTTCATGAAGTAGGCCTTTTCTCAAAAACTGTTCAGAGAATTCTTTTGTAACGCAAGCAACACCAAGATTAATCTTTGCAAATTCTAACAGAAGTTCATGTGAACCTAACTCAAATTCCGGCTGAATTTTAATTCCCTTTGTAAGGAAAAATTCTTCAACATATCTTCGGGAATTCGAATTGTCCAATAAAATAAGCGGGAACTTCACCAATTCCTCAAATTTCATTGGCTTAGAAAATACTTTTCGGTATTTTTCGCCATATACAAAGGTATCTTGGATTTCCAGTAAAGGCTTTACTTCTAATGACTTGTCATCAATGGGAAGATTACAGATGGCGATGTTCACTTCTCCCGCTTTTAAGGCAGCTATAATTTCCCACGTTGTCCCATTGACTATTTTGAATTTAAGATTTGGATATCGATTATGAAAAGTTTCTAAATAGGGAAGTAAAAAGTATCGCGAAATAGTATCGCTAACCCCTATTTTAAACTCACCAAGGATTAAATTTTTAAATTCTAAAAGCTTTTCTTCACCAGCTTGTATAATTTGCAGTGCTGAACTGACATATTCAAATAATAAATTTCCTTCATCAGTTAGCGTTACACCTTTAGATAGCCGATTAAAAAGCCTTGTATCTAATTCCTTCTCTAATTGTGCAATTGATTGACTTATTGCTGGCTGTGACATATATAGCACTTTTGCCGCTTTAGAAAAGCTTTTATTTTTACCAACAGTATAAAAAAGATAATATAAATCCAATTTGCCCACCATATAATCCACCCTTATACCCCATATTAGATATATTGACTTTACTTATATCATTAAAAACCGTATATTACAAGAAGAGACTGTTTGGATTGTTGATGTATTAGTATGATACTTTTAAAAAAATTGACCCTTTTTATCGAATATAGTTAGATTGCGAAGAAGGAGCGAATGATTGTGGAAAGAGTTGTAGGAACTATTGCCAGGGGACTTCGTTGTCCCATAATCAATAAGGGAGATCGCATTGAAGATATCGTTGTTGATAGCGTATTAAAAGCAGCAGAAGTTGAAGGCTTTACAATTCAGAATAAAGATATTGTAACTGTTACAGAGTCGGTTGTGGCACGTGCACAAGGAAACTATGCCACCATTGACCATATTGCCAAAGATGTTCAAGCCAAATTTGGCGATGATACAATCGGTGTGATTTTCCCTATCCTTAGCCGTAACCGCTTTGCTGTTTGTCTTAGCGGTATCGCAAAAGGAGCCAAGAAAATCGTATTAATGCTAAGCTATCCTTCCGATGAAGTAGGCAATCATTTAGTGGATTTAGATACACTTGATGAAAAAGGGATAAACCCTTGGACAGATGTTCTAACAGAAAAGCAATTTCGTGAGCACTTTGGCTACAACAAACATACCTTCACAGGCGTAGATTATATTGATTATTACAAGTCTCTGGTTGAAGAATATGGAGTAGAATGCGAAGTAATCTTTTCAAATCATCCAAAGACGATTTTAGAGTACACAAAGAGTGTACTTTGTTGTGATATTCATTCACGGGATAGAACGAAAAGAATTTTAAGGGCTAATGGCGGCGAAAAAATTTATAGTCTCGATAATATTCTTTCTGAATCAATTGACGGAAGTGGTTTTAATGAGGCTTATGGTTTATTGGGCTCGAATAAGGCAACAGAAGATAGTGTAAAGTTATTCCCGCGCAATTGTCAGCCTGTCGTTGATAACATTCAAGAAATCCTGAAGGAAAAGACAGGTAAAACGGTTGAGGTAATGGTTTATGGTGATGGTGCATTCAAAGACCCTGTAGGAAAGATCTGGGAGCTGGCAGATCCGGTTGTTTCCCCTGCTTATACAGCTGGATTAGAAGGAACACCGAATGAAATTAAATTAAAGTACTTGGCTGACAATCAATTTGCTGACTTAAAAGGTGAAGAACTAAAAAAAGCCATCTCTAAGTACATTGATGAGAAAGAGGATGACTTAGTCGGAGCAATGGAAGCCCAAGGAACTACACCTCGGAGACTAACAGACCTAATCGGTTCACTGTCCGATCTAACTTCAGGCAGCGGTGATAAAGGGACACCGATTGTCTTTATTCAGGGCTACTTCGACAACTACACAAAATAAGGGTTACTAGGAAAATCAACGAAAACCTATAGGACAAGGGAGAGTAACTCCTTTGTCCTATTTTTATGGCTGTCGTCAAGTAATACAAATTGGAATGATGTTTATAAGATAATTTTATTAATTCTTTTAATCGATACACCTTCTCTACATCATCGTTCAAGTCACAGCCTATATAATAGGTAACTAAATTACTCTCCAATATTTTTGTATTAAGTATTTTTGAAGCTCTAGCAACAGTATTCATATATCCTCCAACTATCAAATATTCATGCTAGGAATTGCTAATTTCATAGAAAGTTATAACATATAAAAAAGCTTAACTAAATAAGTTAGGCTAATAATCTTAACAAAAAACCTCACTTACTTGTGATACGGTTCACCCCTCAGTATCCTAAACGCCCGATACACCTGCTCGACCAAGATTAATCTCATCAACTGATGCGGAAAAGTCATTTTCGAAAAAGAGAGTGCTTCGTCCGCTCGCCGCATCACTTCGTTGCTCAATCCAAGGGATCCGCCGATAACAAAGACAACGCTGTTTTTCCCAGATGCAGACAGGCGGCCCAGATGCTCCGCGAATTGTTCGCTGCTCGCCTGTTTACCTTCGATCGCCAAGGCGATGACGTAGGCGTCGGGATGGATTTTGTCGAGGATACGATCTCCCTCTTTTTTCTTGATTTGCTGCATTTGGGTTTGGCTTAGCTTTTCAGGAGCTTTTTCGTCGGGGAGTTCAAGGATGTTGATTTTGGTGTAGGCCGAAAGGCGTTTGAGGTATTCATCAATGCCCTGTTTCATATGTTTTTCTTTTATTTTTCCGACTGAAATAATGGTGATGTTCATGTTGTCCAATTCCTTCCGTTAGATTACACACAGGTTACAAACATCCAGCAAACACTTTATCCACAGTGGTTATCCACAGTGGTTATCCACATATCCACATTATTCATCCACATTTAGTGTGGGAATATTAGTTCCCCACTATATATTCTGCCGGATTATTGCAATATTTACAGGGTGTGGGTAACCCGTTTTCCGCTTCCAGCTTCTCTAATATAGGTGCTGTCTCCTCTTCATCTACAATAATGTCTAACGCCAATTCAACATGTTCTTTACAACAATAAATCATACTTGGTCCTCTTTTCTACTAAAAATCATCATTTTTTACGGCATCAATCTTACTTGTTAACTGCTTCAATAATTGTGCGCATTACAGCCCCACCGCTCAATTTCTACCATCAACTGCCAAAATTTATCCACATTCATTTTACCATATAAAATATAAAAGCGGGAAAGCCTCCCAGGCCTTCCCGCTAACAGTTCATAATCTTGTCTCGTCCGTTAGATTGACGTTTGCATCTTGTTTTTTACCACCTCTATAGTAGGTGACTTTCATGGAGTCTCCGACTTTCTTCTTGTTGTACAGGTATTTTCGGAGTGCCACGACATCTTCGACGTCCTCACCATCCAGCGCAACAATGACATCCAGCTCTCTCAGCCCTGCTTTTGCTGCCGGTGAATTGGCCAATACTTGCTCGATCATGATACCAGATGTTATGTCTTTTGGAAGCTTCAATGTCTGCTCTTGGTGGTAGGCGGAGATTTCAGCGACATCCCGCAGCGTAACACCCATGGCTGGACGTTTTACTTCACCGTACTTTTCCAAGTCTTCGATGATCGGTATGACGTAATTAATTGGGATGGAAAAGCCGATTCCTTCAACGGCACTTTGAGCAATTTTCATGGAGTTGATGCCGACAACCTGACCAGCAATATTAACCAATGCTCCACCACTGTTTCCAGGGTTGATGGCCGCATCAGTTTGAATGACTTCCGCATTCCAATCTGGCACGCCATCTCTATTAATATCGACAGGGACAGTTCGATTCACACCAGAAACAATTCCCTGTGTCACGGAGCCGGCGAATTCCAGACCGAGAGGATTTCCGATCGCCAGAACAGGCTCTCCGATATGTAAGGCATCAGAGTCTCCAAATTCATTCACAAATCCTTCTCCAATATCTTTGGAACTGATTTCAACAACGGCAAGGTCTGTCCATACATCACTTCCCCGCTGCACACCCGGAACTTTTCTTCCATCCGAAAGCGTTACTTCCAGTTCGGTGGCATCTTCCACAACATGATGGTTTGTTACGATATAAGCCTTGTCCCCTTGTTTTTTATAAATAACGCCGGAACCGACTCCCACTGCCTGCTGACCTTCCTGACCAGTTGTCCAGAAATTGGCTGTCTGGATATTAGTAATGCCCACAACGCCTTTTCCAGCCTTCTCTACAGCTTGCGTTACATCCGTTGTCACATCTAGCGAAACCTGCTCTTTTGTTGACTTTCCTTCATTTTGTTGGATTGTCGTATTGTTTGGGTTTTCGTTGTTCTTTATCCCAAAAATTGATGGAGCCAGTATGGCAATAATCAATGCTCCGATCAGCCCGCCGATCAATCCCGTAAAAAAGCCCCCTCTGCCGCCTCGGTTTTTGAAACGGTTCGGACTATGATCATCGTATAATCCCACTGCTCACCATTCCTTTCATTAGCATCCATGAAGATAAGTTTCCCTTCTATAAAGATAATTATAATCCGCCTGGCCAGAAAGCACATAAAAAAACATTCTTATTCAAAAAAATGTAAAAAAGAAATGAAAATAAGCGGCCATTTAACCGATTATCTTCATTTCTTTTCCTTATTGGTTGAACCTTAAACCTTCTATACAGCAGTTAACCCTGTTGGTATGTACGGATCTGTATCAAAAAGATCCAACTGAGTGCCAGTTTCTATTCCTCTTGTAGCGAGCGTCTGTGTTACGCTCATCCTTGCCAAGTCTTTCATATTATTATCCTTGCTTAAGTGAGCAAGATAAATCCGTTTTGTCCGATCACCAATGACATCACTCATAGCAAGAGCCGCATCTTCATTGGAGACATGGCCAACATCGCTTAGTATTCTCCGTTTGATATTCCAGGGATACCTCCCCATCCTTAGCATCTCTGTGTCATGGTTGCTCTCAAAAATATAGACGTCAGCGTCCGAGATCATTCCTTTCATACGATCACTGACATATCCAGTATCTGTGATCAAAACAACCTTCTTTTCTCCAGTTCTGAAAATGTAAAACATTGGTTCAGCAGCATCATGCGACACACCAAACGATTCAATATCAAGGCTGCCAAAGGATTTCACTGTCTCCATGTCAAAAGTGAATTTTTGATCAACAGCAATTTCCCCAACAAGGCCGTCCATTGCTTTCCACGTCCGTTCATTCGCGTAAACGGGCAGCTTGTATTTTCTCGCCATGGCCCCAAGCCCCTTGATATGATCGCTGTGTTCATGGGTAATGAAAATTGCGTCTAGCTTGGCCGGATCACGGTCAATCTGCTCCATCTGCTCACCGATTTTTTTACAGCTCAACCCGGCATCTACAAGAAAGGAATGTTCCTTTGTCTCTATATAAAAAGCATTCCCTGAACTGCCACTTGCCAGTACGCTAAATTGCATCGACATTCATCTTACCTCCAATACCGATTTCCCACTTCCCGTGTTTTCCTGAATAATTTGTCCTTCAAATGCATTCACAAGCATTGACTCTTTCTCGCCTTCATGTTCGGCAACCACGTGCCAAGTTGGTGTCAGCACCTGAGATGCCTCCATATTGACAACCGTATAATAACCCAGCTCAGCTCGGACAATCTTGCTGTCCTGCTTCAGCAGCTTATTCCGGTAAATTGCCTCCACCGCACGAATTGCCGGCAATACCTCTTCTTTTTCACTGATTGGCTCAATCTTTTCAAGCATCGTCTGCTCATATGAATAGACTTCATTATTTTTCTCGACATAAAAAACGAGGTGTGCGCTTCTATTTTTAAAGAGCAATTTATCCTGGTGTTTTTGGTAAAAGGTAATGGTCCCGGCTTTTTCATCATAGTTACCGAAGCCGTATTGGTCTCCGTAAAGAACATTATTTCGCACATACTGTTCCATCTCTTGAACATTAAGCTTATCCGGCACTTTGACGGGATTCGCCAGTTTAGAATAAATAATGGAGCCGTCTACAATGGTGGTAAACTGGTCCTTCAGCTTCTCAGTCTCTTTTTCACTGAAAACCTTTGTGTTAGCACTCATATATTGGTCCCTGATCGGGTTTTTCGGAATGCCACTGTAATCAATACCGTCGTTGTGCAGGTTTTCTTCCAAAGAGACATCTGTCCTCACTTCGAGCTTGTTATCCTTTTGTTTATTCATCAATTGAGTCAGAAGGAAAATGTCGAGGATTAAGAATGCGATAATGAAAATGGTCTTCAGTCTACCCCAATCCACTTAGATTCCCCCTAGCTTCCTTCACTTCAAATCGCTCCCAAGTACCCTTGTATAAATAGTACCAAGAAGGTTCCAGAATAATCACTTTCGAATTCTCCGGGTTCTTGTATATTCTATAACCAAGGATCAGCTCCTGTAGTTTATTGATGTCTATGTTCGGATCCGCCAGTAAGGTATCCATTACTTCTTCCCCGGAGGACAAATAGACCTTTTCAGGATGAGGCAACGGAATATCAAGGCTGAAATATGGCCTGCGATATTGGTAAACCTCCTCCTTGCCCCAATATAGTTTGATTTCAGACATACCCTCAGCATTAAATACCGGATAACCTTTCAAAAACAATTGGAAAGTCGTCTTCTGAGTAGTTGGGTCCATACCAAAATATTTATAATTGTCCGTCCAGCCAGCATGTTCGTTTATAAAATCGATGCTTCTCTTAAGTAGATCAATATTGGCCTGGCCGTTTGCCGTATCTACTACCTGACTCGGATTTACATAATCGATCGTGCTATTCGCTTTATTCACATTCATCATACTGGTCGGGTCAGTTAATTTTTCACCGATTGCATCCTCACTGATTTTTCTTACCAAACTGGGGTCCTTAAATAGTGCCTCCTTAAACTTATTAGGATCGATGTAATCAGCATAATAATGATATCTGTACATCACTGTCTCTTTCGCAGGAAGATACTTTACCCTGCCATCCGGCAACTCATACGCTTTGAATTCAGGAAATTGGCTTGTCTGTTTTTCCAAGCGGTTTAAAAGAGCTTGTATATATTCATGATTGACGTGGCTTTCATAGACTTTTCCTTCTTTGTTCGAGATAAAATAGCCGATACCGTCTTCCTTGGACTCGCCCTCCCAATGGATAACCAAACGGTCAAATGATCCTCCCGGCAAACTTTCCGCCTCAAATCTAAGGATCCCTTTATATAAATCAAAAGGGACGAGATCAGGGAAGATGAGTTCCAGCGAATTCTCTCTTTGAGCTATAGCTCTGATTTGATCCTGCGAATAGGACCTTGCATCGCCAAGATCATAAAAGCTCCAACTGCTGAGTTCCTGTAACGTCTCCCCGATTTTCTTTTCGTCTACTATACCAAAGTGACCGCTGTCCATATGAAGTAGGAGTTTAACCGGTCTGATGACCTCCCCTACATCCTTCGAATCAGAAATGGAGACTTCATGAACTTGTTTTTTATCATTAAACTCATATTTCGGCTGAAAAGTCCATAAAGTCCAAGTTAATACGGCACTGGTAATGACAAGAAAAACAAGCAGCACTGATTTAATTGTTTCGTATCTCACGACCAATCATCCTCTTGTTCCGGATCGTAAGGGAGCGTAAATATGATTGTCGTCCCTTTTCCTTCCACGCTCCTTGCCCAAATATCTCCGCCATGGGCACCTATCATTTCTTTTGCAATCGCAAGTCCAAGACCTGTTCCCCCGAGGCGTCTCGTCCGGGCCTTATCCACCCTGTAGAAACGTTCAAACACCTTTTCCAGGTTTTCCTTCGGAATACCTAAGCCTTGGTCGCTGATGCTGATTTGAATCTGATCATCAAGTACCTTCAGCCTGAATGTCACCCGGCCACCTTCCGGAGAATACTTAAGAGCATTTGAAATGATATTGTCAATGACCTGCGTCAGCTTATCCTCATCAATTTTGATGAACATTGCTTTGTCAGGCAGCATCCGCTTGAAAGTGACATGGCGCTCTTTCGTCATCTCAAAGCGGTCAATGATATGGTTGAAGAATGATACAAAATCAACCCATGTCGTATTGATCTCATAGTCCTTGCTGTCCATTTTTGACAGTTTCAAAAGATCATTTACGAGGCGGATCATCCGCTCCGTTTCATTCTGTGTTACATCTAAGAAACGCGGAGCCAGCTCTTTATCATGCAATGCTCCATCAGTTAGCGCTTCAAGGTAGCTGCGCATAGTTGTGAGCGGCGTTCTTAGCTCATGTGAAACATTCGCCACAAATTCTCTGCGTTCCGCTTCAATTTTCTCCTCTTCCGTCACATCATGAAGAACGACAATCAGCCCGTTTACAAAGCCTGTATCCCTTTGAATGACGGAAAAATTAGCCCGTAAAAGAAAGAGAGAATCATCCGTGCTGTAGTCAAGTACAATCGGTTCCTGCTGATCCAGAAGGTCTTCAAAGCTGTATTCATCATCCAAAAGGAGCAGCTCTGTCACCGGCTGGGAGATCATTGTTTCACGTGAAACATTCAGCATCTGGGAAGCCCGCTCATTGATTAAAATGACTCGTCCCTTCCTATCTGTCGCAACGACGCCGTCCGTCATATTGGAAAGAACCGAGGAAAGCTTTCGGCGTTCTCCTTCGGTCATAGCCTGCGCTTCCTGCAGCTTTCGAGTCAAGTAGTTGAACGAAATAGCAAGCTGCCCGATTTCATCTTCTCCATAGACACGGACCTTCCGTGAAAAATTTCCTTTTGCCATGGCCACTGCTTGTCTCTTCATGTCAGAAATCGGCCTTGTAATCGTCCTTGCCACAAGGATACCCAGTATTGCTGTAATGAGCATAGCAATCAACGTAGCAGATATGAAGATTTGGTTGATTTCTTCCAACTGGTCAAAAACTGTTTCTATTTTTGCGACAAGGTAGATGGAACCAGCCACTTCCCCACCGATTTTAATAGGTGTCGCCAAAATCCAAACACGGTTTCCGGACTGTTGATCTATAAAAATTTTATCTTCTTTTTTTCCGCCAGCCAAAATCCTTTTTACCATTACATCGGTTGTTTTCTGGCCAACAATGCTCTGATTGTTCCGTTCCGAGGTCCCGATGATCAAGCTTCTGTTATTGATGACTCGAACCTCTGAAATATCCTGGGCTGAAAAGTCAGCGAGGAGCTTCCCCACTTCTTCTTCGAGCGGAGGAATGTTTTCATCCGCACGATCCTTCATCATTTCCTCGACAAGACTGTATTCCAGCAAAGGTAATCTTCCTTCGATAGATTGCTGGAAATTGCGGACCAATTGATCTTCGAGCTTATTAATGAAGTAAACGCCGATGATCTGCATGGCAATCAAAATAAGCAATAAATAGATTGTTACAAACTTAACATGTACAGATCGAAAAAAACCTACTTTTTCCATATGGGACTACTCCTGTTCAGGTACGCGTAAATAGTAGCCTACTCCTCTTCTCGTAACAATCCACGTAGGATGGCTTGGATTGTCTTCTATTTTTTCCCTGAGGCGCCTTACAGTCACATCTACTGTCCTGACATCTCCAAAGTAATCATAGCCCCATACCGTTTGCAGCAAGTGCTCGCGGGTCATTACTTGTCCGCTGTGCTTTGCTAGATAATGGAGAAGCTCAAATTCCCGGTGTGTCAATTCAATGGTTTCTCCATTCTTGGACACGACATAGGCATTGGGATGAATAGTCAGTGAACCAATAGTGATTTCATCATTCTCTTCTTCCGTCAGTTGATCAGCGATTTGTGCGTGCCGGCGTAAATTCGCCTTCACCCGCGCAATCAATTCCCTCGTGCTGAAAGGCTTTGTTACATAATCGTCCGCGCCAAGCTCAAGTCCAAGAACTTTATCTATTTCTGAATCCTTGGCAGTCAGCATAATAATCGGCATTTCATATTTCTTTCGGATTTCCCTGCAGACTTCCATCCCATCACGGCTTGGAAGCATGATATCAAGCAAAACCATATCAGGCTGCATTTCTTCAACGAGTTCAAGCGCTTCTTCGCCATCGTAGGCACATTGTACCGTAAATCCCTCTTTCTTTAAGTTAAACTGCAGGATATCGGCAATCGGCTTCTCGTCGTCAACTACTAAAATCTTCTTCTCCACAGTGCCCCGTCTCCTCCCATCAACCAATATTTATCATATATGTTCTACAAAATTATTTTTGTCTCTTAATCTAACTATTTTATCATAAAAAAAGGACTAGTCCAAATGGGGCAAGAGCCCGCTGGGACCACTCCTATAAAGGTTCTAAGTGCAGTATTTATTTGGAGAGGCAGCTTTTTAGCTACCACAGCCATTTGTTTCAGACAAACTTGATCACGTTTCAAGCGCCACAGCCTGGGACGCAGCGCTTGTCACTGCGATTAAACTCGTACTTGTCCATCAGAGCTGAACACAGCAAAAAGTGACTACTCCAACGTTATTATTTTTCCAATCATTCCCTGGATAATAGAAAAAGCACTGCGAGAGTCAATGTCGTCGCAATGCTTCTTGATGGATGATGTAATAAATCGTATATTATCACAGGATTTTTGAGTGTGCAACAAATGCAGACACGATTTTCCAAGAAAAAAACTAGTTTCTTAGGATTGTCACATAATGTTTACAATTTGAGCGGGTTGTCTTTTCTGTTTAAAATAGTTTATGCAAACCTTTATTGTTTATGATAATATTCCTGCCATTTGTTGTTTCCTTCGTAATAAATTTCTCTCCAAACTTTATTTCCGCCTTCGTAGGCCTCTCTCCATGTTTTAGTTCCGGTCTCATATCCATATCTCCAAATTTTTTGCTGGCGGTCATAAAGCAAGTTCCAAACTTTGTTAGTAATATCGTATTCCTCCTGAATCCCTTCTTTTGAAAGGGCGATATGGAGGGCTTCAGCATGTTTGAATTCAATTTCAGATTTTTTCATGACGGATTGGCCCAAGCCTTCCGCTTTCTTCATAAGATCCTGTTGCTTAGCTTCCACTTCTTTAAGGCCTTCCCGCTGCCACTTTTCCCATGCCCTCATTAAACGCTGGTACTCTTCTTGCCAATATTTCTCTACATCTTGTTTGGAGTTGGCAAGTGTGAACTCACCGTTCCCAGCTTCGGCCACTTCTTTTAAAAGCTGCTGGGCTTCATTGTCCACTTGGAAACCGATAATATTGATAATCGGCTCAATTCCTTCCGCGGCCAGTTGTTTGGCCTCTTTTACAGGGTCTCCCCCGCATGTTTCAATCCCGTCACTTACCACATACACAATGGCGGAACCAGCATCTTTTGGAATATCCTTTTTGGTCTCGGCAATCGCTTTTCCAATCGGTGTCCAGCCTGCTGGTTTTACTTGATTCAGAGCAGACTTCACCTTGCCCGGATCGTTTGCTCCATTATAAAGTGTTTCGGTGGATGCGCAGGAGCGTTCCTTATCCGCATCACTTCCGGTTCCTTCGTGCCCGTATACTCGAAGGGAGACCGTGCTTTCCTTAGGTAGGACATCTATAAAACTCAGGATCGCGCTTTTGGCCTCTTCCATTCTTGTTCCGCCCTTGTTTTGGGCGTTCATACTGCCGCTGGCATCCAATAAAATGGCGTAATGGACACCGTTCACAGTCGGTTCATCAATTTCCTCATCAGGTCGGCTGCCAGTTGCTTCAATCGTAGGGTCAAATTTAATCAATTCCTGAACTTCCTCATGATAATCTTCAGCTACCAATTTCACGATCGCTTCCGAGTATTGCTCACTGGTCAAATGATCAGGAAGCTCCTTGAGCTTTTCAATAGCCGCCTGCTCATCATATTGATCCCCGCTAAATTCACCGGGTTTCCTCATGAGGTCCTTCTCGTCTTTCGTCATCTCTCTCGGCAAATCTGTCGATTCATAGACTTCCAGTTCTTTTTCCCACCAGGCGTCTTTTACCTCCGTCTCCTCAGCGGTACTGCCCTCAACAGATAGATCAGGCTCCGACTCTTTTTTCGTCTTCTCCGCCTTGCCACAGCCACCAACAATGACCCCGGTAGCCAAAATCGCAAACAGTAATCTTTTCACCTTCTTCTTCCTTTCCATTGGAGTCTTAAGCATATTCTAACTTTGGATTTTCGAAAGGAATAGCGAAACCGAAAGGAATCATCCTTTTTTACTAAAAAAGATCTTGTTCAGGCTAGGAAGAAAGTATTGTAGAGATAGCGATGCCAGTAGGGATTCCCCACCTATTTTTGTCCGTTGTTCTGGAGATAAGCGCACGAACTGATCTTTTGGGCAGCACCTGCCCAAAAAAAGAAAAAGACATGGAGTTGTAAAATCCCATGCCTTACTTAAATAATATATACTTTTGTTGTTAAACAGCGACTTGCGTTTTCCATTTGTCCAGCTACAGGCGTCAGCGACTAGCAGACTTCCTTCTCCTTCCTACGATAAGTCAACATCGGCTCCGACGTACAGGAGAAGTACTAGTGCAATCGAAGCGACAGAATGTCGCGCTCTGAGCCTGCCGACGGACAGGACGTCCTAGTGCCACAGAAGCCACAGGACGTGGCGGCTTGAGGCGGCCTTCGTCGCCGTGTTTCCTTTATCTCGTCAGGAGTCGTCCAGTCTGTACGTCGCTAAACGACGCCTTCCGCTTTTCTACCTCCACACACTCTTCACTATGTTGGTTTGTGAACGATCCGGTCCAACTGAGAAGATGGAAAGAGGTACACCTGTCAATTGGGATACACGCTCAAGGTAATGGCGCGCATTTGCAGGCAGTTCATCCAATGTTCTACAACCTGTGATATTCTCCGTCCAACCAGGGAGTTCCTCATATACAGGCTTGCAATCCTTTAAAATGTTTAAGTTAGCTGGATATTCTTTGATTAATGTACCTTTATAATCGTATGCTGTACAAATTTTTACCGTTTCAATTCCTGTCAACACGTCGATGGAGTTCAACGAAAGGTCCGTTAATCCGCTGACTCTGCGAGCATGGCGAACAACGACACTGTCGAACCAGCCGACGCGGCGCGGACGCCCTGTTGTTGTACCATATTCACGTCCCACTTCACGGATTTGGTCACCGATCTCATCTTTCAATTCTGTTGGGAATGGTCCATCTCCCACACGGGATGTATATGCTTTACACACTCCGACAACATGGTCGATTTTCGTTGGTCCGACACCAGAGCCAATCGTTACTCCTCCCGCAACCGGGTTGGATGATGTAACGAACGGATAGGTTCCTTGGTCGATGTCTAGCATGACGCCTTGAGCTCCTTCAAAAAGGACACGTTTGCCTTCATCAAGCGCATCATTCAGGACAACGGATGTATCACATACATAGTCCTTGAACTGTTGACCGTACTCATAATATTCATCCAGAATCTCTTCCAGAGTGAAACCTTCTGTTTCATAAAAACGCTCCAACAGACGGTTTTTCTCTTCAAGATTGCGTGTCAATTTTTCCTCAAAGACTTCGCGATCCAAAAGGTCGGCAATCCGGATTCCGATACGTGCAGCTTTATCCATGTATGCAGGGCCGATTCCTTTTTTGGTTGTACCGATCTTGTTTGCACCCTTACGTTCTTCTTCCACTTCGTCAATTTTAATATGGTATGGAAGAATGACATGCGCTCTGTTGCTGATTCGCAAATTATCCGTAGAAATGGAATGTCCGTGCAAATACGCGAGTTCTTGAACAAGGGCTTTCGGATCTACAACCATCCCGTTTCCTATCACACTGATCTTATCTTTATAAAAAATCCCTGATGGAATTAAATGCAGCTTATATGTAACGCTGTTAAATTGGATTGTATGGCCGGCATTGTTGCCCCCTTGATAACGGGCAATCACTTCTGCATTCTCGGATAAGAAGTCTGTAATCTTCCCTTTTCCTTCGTCTCCCCATTGTGTACCGACAACTACTACTGATGACATGCAAAAAGCACCTCCGACAGTTCATGACGAACCCTAATATGGAACATCTATATTTTATCAGTACGGATCCCACACACCAATAAAAAGACGAACATTGTTGGCGATTTTTATATTATTTGTTCGCTTTTACAATTTATTTTTTGCTCTAATCTTATTATAACCCCTATTATTCAGTTTGATTAACAGAATTCGAAGTTCCTAATATTTTTTCCACTTTTGACCGAAAAGAAGGATTCGTCAAAATTTCAAGTTGAAAACTGTTCAATTTTTTTGTCAGCTGCATTTGTTCAATCGTACCCAGATCATTGGCAAAAAAAGCAAACTCTGTCCGATTGCCCTTCTTATCCTCTGCATACATGGCTTTTGTTAATACAAAGGCTGTCGAACCACCTTTTTGTCCCGCATGTTTGAGCCACTCGCGATTTTGTGGATTTTGCATCAACCCTTCCATAACAGGGTCAAGAAAAGTATGGGTTTCTTTGGAAAAATACTGTTTGCTATTTAATTTTTCCATCAGAGAAACATAATCACTTGTCGTTGCTCTCGGCAAACGATCGGACCAAATTTTTTGGAATTTCATATCAAGGGCTGAAGCCGATTCCTTTTTCTCCTCGGAAGTTGGCGGCTTCTCATTCCAATTCTTGAATATTTCGTTCGCTCTTGCCCGATAGTCATCCAGGGACATGTCCTCTAATACCTTTAATGCTTCCTTCTTGGACAAATTCCCTTCTTCCATTATTGTTAGAGGAATAAACATCCCACCTCCGATTGAGTAGATCGGCTCATGAGCAGAAAGCTCAGTTTGGATGAGAACGTCATTAATATGATCCACCCCTAAAAGGTTGATTAGAAAATCCGTATTCGCATTGGAACTAAAGGCAATCATTCCATTTGCTACTTCGCTAATCGGTACCTGCTCCAAAGAATTTAAGGAATCAATCCATGCCTGATGCGCGCCACCATCTGTCTTCGAAATATAATATTTTTCTAATTCTTGAAGGCTTACTTTTTCTTCTGGATCAATCGTTCCTTCGGCAGCTTGCTGTGCATACTCAATCGCTACAATAATCTTCATCGTGCTGGCCAGCGGCAGAGGCTGGTCACTGTTTACATCCGCAAGCTGCTTTCCGTTGTGCACGATTGATAAAGCAACATTTTTTGAATCTGCCTGCTCTTTGATTAACTGGAGAACAAATTCGGGGTCATCCTCTTTAAACTCCTTTTTGATAAACCAAGTACCAAAACCTATGATTAATACCACAATAAACAATACAGCAACAATGATCCAAAGAACTTTCTTCACATCTGTTCACCCCTCATGTCATATACGGGAACAGAGTTCATAAGGTTTCGAGTGAAACTTGGACAAATAATAAGTTTGATATCAACGAAGGAGTTGGTACCGTCTTTTTCGTTTTCCGGCAAATACGGGCACTTTATTGGATTGGTTACCGTTTTTCGACCTCACACCTAATTCGGGAACCTTTATTAGAGATGCGTTTTATTTAACTAAAATATTGCTTATATGAAAAAAGTCTGGAGTAATCCCAATTCATACTTTATTAAAAAAAAACACCTCTATACAAGAGGTGCTCTACAACTATGCTCCAGGCGGAGCATCCGCTTCATCAAATCTTCGTTCCAGGTTGACGAATTTATTATATTCTTTTACAAATGCCAGCGATACAGTTCCTGTCGGGCCGTTCCGCTGTTTAGCGATAATGATTTCGATGATATTTTTGTTTTCCGTTTCCTTGTCATAATAATCATCACGATACAGGAATGCTACGATGTCCGCATCCTGCTCAATGGATCCAGATTCCCGGATATCGGACATCATTGGCCGTTTATCCTGACGCTGTTCGACTCCCCGGGATAACTGTGACAAAGCAATGACCGGAACTTCCAATTCACGGGCGAGTGCCTTAAGTGAACGGGAGATTTCCGATACTTCCTGCTGCCGGTTTTCCTTTGAACGGCCACTCCCTTGAATCAACTGCAAGTAGTCGATCAAAATCATTCCTAGTCCGCTTTCCTGCTTCAGTCTCCGACATTTCGAACGGATTTCACTGACCCGGATTCCTGGTGTATCGTCAATATAAATACCTGAATTGGATAAGCTCCCCATTGCCATCGTCAGTTTTCGCCAGTCCTCATCAGTAAGAGAGCCTGTTCTTAAATTTTGAGCATCAATATTCCCTTCTGCACAGAGCATCCTCATCACAAGTTGCTCTGATCCCATTTCCAAGCTGAAAATCGCTACATTTTCATCTGTTTTCGTTCCAACATTTTGGGCAATATTCAAAGCAAAAGCTGTCTTCCCCACAGATGGACGTGCTGCAACAATGATCAAATCGTTGCGTTGGAATCCAGCAGTCATCCGGTCCAATTCCGAGAACCCTGTCGGGATCCCCGTCACATCCCCTTTCCGGTTATGAAGCAGTTCAATATTGTCGTATGTTCGGACGAGGACGTCTTTAATATTTTGAAAGGCTCCTGAATTTTTGCGCTGGGCGACTTCCATGATATTTTTTTCAGCTTCATCAAGGAGTGCTTCCACTTCATCTTCGCGCGTATAGCCTTCTGTTGCAATATCTGTAGCAGTTCGGATCAGACGGCGCAACAGAGCCTTCTCTTCTACGATTCTGGCATAGTAGCCAACATTGGCTGCTGTCGGGACGGATACGGAAAGCTCACTCAAATAAGAGATCCCGCCAACATCCTCCAGCAATTTTGAGGCGGCCAGTTGTTCCGTAACGGTAACCAAATCAACGGCATGTCCTGTTTCATTTAAATGGATCATGACTTCAAATATTTTCTGATGGGCACTGCGGTAAAAATCTTCCGGCAGCAAAATCTCAGATGCTAATACGATAGCCGCAGGATCAAGAAAAATCGCCCCGATCACCGCCTGCTCAGCTTCTATATTTTGCGGCGGCGTACGGTCAATCATCAACTCATTCAATGTACAGGTCACCTCCCCTTTCTTCAACCTCATTGATCCAAAATAAAGGCGCAAGCTCCTGGAGCAGCGCGGGAAAACACGACAATTCTTCAGTCAAACTACTGGTTTCAAATTATGGGATGCCTCTTGGATTAAACTCCTGCAGCTTTGTGACGAGGCTTTCTCAGGAGCACAATCTTCTTTGTGGGCTAAGTTCTGTCCCGTCGGTGGCTCTGGGACCCCCCTCTCCGTAGAAGCCGGTCCCAGTATAATGGGATGAAACTTTTTAAAATTTATGTGTTTTATCATTACTAATCAGTAAAAAAATGTGACCCGTAGTAACCAGATCACATTTTTATCGTTTATTCTATTCTATCATGAATCGATCAATGAGAAGTATATTATTTTTGTTCCAGTACATGGACATTGAGAGTCGCTGTCACTTCATGATGAAGTTTAACCGGCACTTTCGTAACGCCAAGCGCCCGGATCGGCTGATCCATTTCAATTTTTCTGCGATCCACTTTGATGTCATGCGTCTTTTTCAGCTCATCTGCCACTTGCTTGTTGGTAATAGAGCCGAATAATCGTCCGCCTTCACCAGATTTCGCTTTAATCTCAACCGTAAGCTTCTCTATTTTCTCTTTAAGGTTTTTAGCATCCTGAAGAGCTTCTTCTTCCAATTTCTGCTCTTTCTTTTGCTGGTTTTTAAGATTAGCCAAATTTCCAGGTGTTGCTTCAACTGCCAACCCTTGTTTTAAAAGGAAGTTTTGTGCATAACCGACAGCAACATCCTTCACTTCCCCTTTTTTACCTCTCCCTTTTACATCTTTTAAGAAAATTACTTTCACGATGTTTGACCTCCTTCAAAATATTCATCCAACACCTGTCTTAACTGCAGCTCCGCTTCTACTACCGTGATTCCCGGAAGCTGTGCTGCTGCATTCGTCAGGTGTCCCCCTCCGCCGAGCATTTCCATAATAACCTGCACATTCACTTCTCCAAGGGAACGCGCGCTGATTCCTACAACCTCTTCCGCTCGTTTGGAGATAACAAACGATGCAGCTACACCATCCATTGTCAATAGTGTATCAGCCGCTTGTGCAATCATGACCGGGCTATAGACTACATTTTCAACGCCGGTCGCGATGGTCACTCCGTTTCCGTAAAATTCCATTGTTTCAATCAGCTTAGCTCTTTTAATATAAGATTCGATGTCTTCCTTCATAAAGCTTTGTACAAGAACTGTATCCGCTCCGCGAGCCCGCAAATAAGAAGCCGCATCAAATGTCCGGGATCCCGTTCGCAAAGTAAAGCTCTTCGTATCAACAATAATACCAGATAAAAGTGCCGTCGCTTCCAGTCTGTGAAGCTTTTTACTCTTCGGCTGGTATTCGAGCAATTCTGTCACAAGCTCAGCTGTAGACGAAGCATATGGCTCCATATAAACTAGCAGCGGCTTGTTGATAAAATCTTCGCTTCTCCGGTGATGATCTATGACGACGACCCGGTCGGTTTTGTTCAACAGTTTTTCCTCAATCACTAGAGAAGGTTTATGTGTATCTACAACGACAAGTAGTGTACCTTCCGTTGCAATTTCTAGGGCATCCTCAGGCGAAATGAACCTGGAATAAAGGTCTGGCTCGTTCTTTAATTCCTCCAGAAGTCTTCTGACACTTGTATCAATTTCATTGAAGTCAATGACTATATAGCCTTCTTTTCCATTCATCTCTGCCGCTTTTCTGACCCCTATCGAAGCTCCGATTGCATCAAGATCTGGGAATTTATGCCCCATGATGATCACCTTGTCGCTTCCCAGGATTAAGTCTTTCAATGCATGAGAGATAACGCGGGCACGGACCCGAGTTCTTTTCTCCATTGGGTTTGTTTTCCCGCCATAGAATTTCAATTTTCCATTTGGCAGTTTCATTGCGACCTGGTCTCCCCCGCGTCCCAATGCCAAATCTAAGCTTGATTGGGAGAGTGATCCGAGTTCTGGAAAATCAGAAACGCCAAGCCCCACACCGATGCTTAAAGTAAGCGGCACATGCTGCTTTGCTGTCGTTTCCCTGACGACATCCAAGATAGAAAACTTATCCTGCTCTAGCTCATGCAATGTTTTTTCATTAAATAAAATAATAAACCGGTCCGATGATGTTCTTTTTAAAAAGATGCCGTGTTCCAAGGCCCAATTATTCAACAAAGCCGTAACCGTGCTATTGAGTTCACTTTTCGTCTGATCATTCATTCCCTGTGTCGCATCATCATAATTATCAAGCAGAATGGTCGCAATGACCTGACGTTCATCCTGATACCGTTTCATCGTTTCGATTTCTTCCGTTACATCAAAAAAATAAAGAAGACGTTCTTCAATCTTCAAAAGTACGCGATATTTACGTTCATTCAATGTAATGATCTCAGATTCTTTTTCCTGTTGAAGGGATGGTATGAGTGATTCGGCTACTTCATACAGTGAACGCCCCACAAGTGACGGCTCATTCAGCCGTGATGCCATGTAAGAATTGCTCCATTCAATGATATAATCTTCATTGAACAACATCACTCCGATCGGCATATCCAGTAGCGCTTCTTCCCCCACTTTTTTCACACGGTGAGAAAGGGTGGAAATATACTTTTCAATCTCTCTCATCCTGTCCTTCTGGGAATTTAAAAATAATACCACGAAAATTACGAGCAAGAGAGCTCCTATCGCGCCTGCCCACCAGTAACGAAGACTGATGATTACAAGAAGAATGGCGCTTAAAGCTACAATCCCAATTATCGGAGGAAGGCTCTTCTTTCTATTTATATACGGCGGCATCCTTTCAGCTCCCTTAACTCCATACTAATTTTTTTCATATCATTACTTCTTTGCCAATCGTTGTCTTAAATCAAAGCCTAAATCAATTATACCTAATAACCTGATGATAGAGAAAAACAATGGCAGTAAAAAAGTCATAACCGTTGCCGTAACCGGTATAGCTTTGGACCACTTTTTCACATGACTGTAGTAATAGATGAAAGCCAGTCCCTGAATCATCAGCAATATCTGCAATATATAAGCAGCATTGACGACGGTCATATGTAAAAACGTTCCTTCTGCAGGTTTAACGAAGAGGGTAACCATCAAGGTGATTAAATAATACCATAAGATGCTTTTTGGGAATTTAGCCGTCCTAAAAGGAGGGAATTTCGGCACATGAATCCCAAACCTCTTAATAATCGGAAAGTTGATCACCATGAAAAGAATAACGTATAAGAATGCACTACCCAACAGAAGGCTTGGGGCCAAGGTTTTTATTAATCCGATCATATGCTGAACCTGCTTTTGCAGGTTAGGATCAGGAGCCTGTCCTAGCGCTCTCATCATGTCAGCATATTGGTCGGCAGAACTTGAAAAGACCCGAATCAGTTCATCAAAGAAATTCATACCAAACAGTTGAGTCGCAAGCACGTAAAATAATAAAACATTACCCAAAAACACCAAACTCGAAGCCATATAGGTAACCATCTTAGTTTTTCCGGTCCGAATGCAATATCCCATCATTATACCAGTTGTCCCATATAGGATAGCAATTGGAGCAGCAAGCACCGTCCCTGCTACCATAGCCATAAAAATGGATCCTACGACTAAAACAATTGAATTTTTCAAAGGATATTTTGAACTATAGAAAAGAAAGGGTAATATTAGAAAAAATTGAGTGGCGAGCGTCGCCATCGGAACGAAGACAGAAAAAAGCAGCAACACTGTAAAAATCGTAAGCATCAGCGCCCCTTCTGTCAACATGCGCGTATTTTTCACTTTTTCACCTCATTAAGTATGTACCAGTCTATTTTAACAAAAAACACCTGATAAGTCACAATCCACAAGGACATTCTTAAAGTAAGCATTTATTTGGTAAGCGGATTACTTCGGACCGGATAAATCAAGAATCTTGCGGAAGGATTTGCCGAGGTTGAATGACTCATTTTTATTGTACTGCTAGATATCTTATGCAGCTATTGAGATAGGTGGGGATATTGGATACCTCTAATAAAGTAAAGAAGAATGAAATATGAGGATGCCACTAAAGTCTAGGGAAGTGCTGAAAAAGTTGTGATGATGTTCCTGCACCAAGACTTTTGGCTGCGTCGATACTAGACGTGACACTCTAAGGTTTATTCACAATCAAAAAAGGAGCAGCAAGGATTTCTCCTCATTGCTCCCTTTTGATTATTCTCCTGACACGAATGGAAGAAGTGCCATTTGACGAGCTCGTTTGATAGCTGCAGTCAATTTACGTTGGTACTTAGCGCTTGTTCCAGTCACACGGCGTGGAAGAATTTTCCCACGTTCAGAAATGAACTTTTTAAGTAGATCAACATCTTTATAGTCGATGTGTGTAATACCGTTCGAAGTAAAGAAACACACTTTCCGACGCTTACGTCCGCCTCTGCGTCCACCTGCCATTTAAAACCCTCCTTCACAATTTTATTAAAATGGAAGATCGTCATCTGAGATATCGATTGGTTGTCCATCATTTGAGAACGGATCCTCATCTGTCCGAGTATAGCCCTGGTTCTTTTGGTCGCCGTAGGATGAGCCTTGGCTTCGTTGGCCGCCACCGCCACCATACGGGCTTTCACCAAAATCACGGCCACGATCTTGTGAAGCAGCACCTCTAGGCTCCAGAAATTGAACACTGTCTGCAACTACTTCAGTTACATACACCCGTTTTCCATTCTGATCATCATAACTCCGTGTCTGCAAACGACCGTCAACCCCAGCCAAGCTTCCTTTTTTCAAGAAGTTGGCAACATTTTCTGCCGGTCGACGCCAAATAACACAATTGACAAAATCTGCTTCACGTTCCCCCTGCTGATTTGTAAACGTACGGTTAACAGCTAATGTGAAGTTCGCAACCGGTACTCCGTTAGGAGTATAACGCAGATCTGGATCTTTAGTTAATCGGCCAACTAATACTACTCGGTTCATCATCAGAATCAACCTCTTCCCGATTTACTATTCTTACAATGTTCCACGTGGAACATTTATTTCTGTTTATTTTTCTTCTTGTTTAATTACGATATGACGAATGATATCATCGTTGATTTTAGCAAGACGATCAAATTCCTGAACAGCTTCAGCATTTGCATTTGCATGGATTAAGCGGTAATATCCTTCACGGAAATCCTCAATCTCATATGCCAAACGACGCTTGCCCCAATCCTTCGATTCGATGATTTCAGCCCCTTCAGAAGTAAGAATATTATCGAAACGTTCTACAACAGATTGTTTCGCTTCTTCCTCAATGTTAGGACGAATAATGTACATGATTTCGTACTTTCTCATCAATGATCCACCTCCTTATGGTCTGTGCGGCCCTCAAAAATAATCGAGGGCAAGGAGCAACTTTCATTACTCACAGAGAGAAATTATAACATAAAGGCTCTCATAAGACAAATATTTATTCTCACATTTTAATGTGCTAATAAATAGTTCTTTTATCATTATAGAACATACGTTCTAATTAATCAACATATTGCTCCAATGAAAGTTTAACATCAACAAATAAAAAGCCATGCTCGCTTTTACAGCTTGCATGGCCTTCAATTATTCTTCCTCATTATCATACAAATTTTTGGATGGGTTGAAGTTAAGATCTAGATCTGGATCTTCGGCAAATTCCGTTCCATAGTTTGGTCGAACGCCTGTTTCTTCATCTATAACTGGGCTTGTATAACGTTCACTCTCGTCCGCTTCCTCCCGATCGAAGAAATATGACAAGCAAATAAGACCGCTTAATCCAACTAAGGTATAGATTAAACGTGATAAGCCCGCAGTTTGCCCGCCAAATATGGCAGACACGAGGTCAAACCTGAATAATCCGATCAACCCCCAGTTGATAGCTCCAATAATGACCAGGGCCAAGGCAATTTTACGTAGTGTGCTCATATAGAACACCCCCTTTTGTCTTCAAAAGAACCAACAGCTACATTTACTATTGATTCGGTACTATTATTTGAAGAAAAGGGGTGCTTTATACTGTTTAGAGCTCGTTTTATTTTTTAGCGATGGCAGCCTGCTCTCTCAACATAAATTTTTGCAGTTTACCGCTGGCATTTCTCGGAAGGTCCTCCATGAATTCATAACGGCGCGGCCTTTTATACCTAGCAAGGCGATTGTTATCCGTACAAAATTTATCCAGTTCCTCAGCCGTTATCGAAGGGTCTTTTTTCACCACAAAAGCGACAACCCTTTCTCCCCACATTTCATCCGGCTCGCCGACTACTGCGGCATCCAAAATGCCGGGATGTTCAAAAAGGACATCTTCGACTTCCCTTGAATAGATGTTTTCGCCACCCGAAATGATCATATCTTTCACACGGTCACTTACCCACAAAACGCCTTCTTCATCCATGTATCCAATATCTCCCGAGTGATACCATCCTTTATACATTGCTTCTTTTGTAGCATCCGGACAGTTAAAATATCCCAGCATTGTACTGGGTCCCTTCACGATGATTTCTCCTAGTTCCCCAGGAGGACAAATATCGTGCGGATCAGACGGCACTCCTTCTTTTACTTTGACCACTCTTATTTCATGATTAATCAAAGGTTTTCCAGCCGCTCCTGATTTTGACAATTGCTCATCATCATATAGCACAGATATAGCAGGACCCATTTCAGTCATTCCATATGCCTGAAATAAATCAATCCCCAAAGTATTATTTACTTCTTTTACAAGGACCGGGGCCATAGGAGCTCCACCGTAAAGCCCAGCACGCAAGCTGGAAAAATCAGCTTCTGTTAAATCTTCACGCAGTATCATATTCCACATTGTTGGTGCACCAAAAAAATGGGTGATTCTTTCCTCCTTTATAGCATGAATAAGCTCCTTTGCATTAAATTGATGCATAATTATATTGGAACCGCCCATCATAAGACGTGGAAGGAAAGCACAATGGAGCTCGGCACAGTGAAACATAGGTGCTACACACAGACCCCTCTCATTTTTTGTCACACGCATAACAGCCGACATGATGAGACTTTGATCCACCATATTACGATGGGAATGTATGACACCTTTAGGCATCCCTGTTGTTCCAGAGGTATACATGACGGCGTAGGGATCATTTTCATTGAGTTCACAAGCTGGCCTCACGGTCGAAGCATTGAACATTTCCTCGTCATAATCTTTTGCAAACGAATCGGGCTCGTCAATGCACCAAAACTGGATATCCGAAATTGACTGTGCCGCATACGTAACTGGACTGCTCGTTGCTTTTTCATACAACACGATTTTCGGGGCTGCATCACGTAAAATGAATTCCAATTCTTTTCCCGTCAGGCGAAAATTGATAGGGTTGAAAACTGCGCCGATTTTCATACAGGCAAACAGAGTAGTTGCAAATTCAGCTGTGTTATATAAAACAGTGGATACCCTGTCTCCTTTTTCTACTCCCGCATGTTTAAATGCATTGGCAAGCTTGTTCACCTCCAGATCCCAATCACGGTAGGTCCAGCTTTTTCCTAGTCTCCGATCCACAAGCCCTTCCTTTAAGGGAAACTTCGAAACAGTTTGCTCAAATACATCCCTGAGTGTAGGTCCTCCCATGTATACCACTCCCTGTATTGAAATTTACTGTTCAAGTCTTTCAATTATTGTCGCGTTGGCCATGCCGAAACCTTCACAAATCGCCTGAAGTCCATATTTCTTATTCTGCCTTTCCAATTCATGAACCAATGTCGTCATAACCCTTGCCCCGCTTGCACCAAGCGGATGCCCTAATGCAATCGCACCTCCATTCACATTCAATTTTGCTGGGTTCGCTCCGGTTTCTTTCAGCCATTGGAGCGGAACAGAGGCGAAGGCTTCGTTTACTTCAAATAAATCTATATCTGAAAGGTTCATTCCGGCTTTTTCCAATGCTTTTTCCGTTGCCGCTACCGGTCCTGTCAGCATTAAGGTGGGGTCAGACCCCACTACTGACCTGGAAATAACTCGAAAGCGAGGTCTTACCCCAAGTTCCTCCGCCTTTTTTCGGGACATGAGCAATATGGCTGCAGCCCCGTCGCTGATTTGGCTCGCATTACCTGCGGTGATTTTTCCAGTTTTTATAAAAGGAGGTTCTAAAGCTGCTAGTTTTTCCATTGATGTATTTTCACGGGGACCTTCATCGTTATTCATCATTCCACTTTCAGTAATGATTTTCATGATCTCACGATCAAATCGCCCTTCCTTTATAGCTCTTACTGCCTTTTCATGGCTCTCCAGGGAAAAATGGTCGAGCTCTTCCCTTGTAAAACCCCATTGCTCTGCAATCCGTTCCGCCGACAATCCTTGGTTAATTATTTCATAACGATCCGTTAGCTGTTTACTGTTTCTAGCTCCCTGCAAATTCGAAAGCATGGGAACTCGCGACATATTCTCCACTCCGCAAGCTATAACGACATCCATGTCTCCGCTTAAAATCGCCTGGCATGCAAAATGGACAGCCTGCTGGCTTGAACCACACTGTCTGTCAATGGTGACTCCCGGAACTGTCATGGGATATCCCGCTATCAATACTGCGAGCCTTGCAATATCATTCGCCTGTTCACTTGTCTGTGTAACGCAGCCGGCAATGACATCCTCCACATAGCTTGCTTCCACACCAGCCCGTTCAGTAATTTCCTTTAAAACCATGGCAAGCAGCTCGTCCGGGCGTATAAGACTTAGCATCCCGTTCCTTTTTCCAACCGGTGTCCTAACAGCTTCAACTATGACAACTTCCCTCAAACACTTCTCCCCCTTAGTTATTAGAAAGCGCTTACTTTTCTTTTTCGATAAACTCTCGTCATTTTCCTTCTTTGGGGTGTTCTATTTGAAAAAGAATAGAGAAAATTGACTAAATGTCACATGAAAGATGATAAAATACAAAAAGAGAGCCATTTATATTGTTTTTTCAACCAAACAGCTTTGGAGTGCAAGTGAGTGTAATGGGTTTAAGAGAAAAGATAAGGAAGAGGTAATGAAATGGATAGAAAAAGCATTGAAGCCTATTGTTTAAAACTCGCAGGTACCACCCAAGATTACCAAAAGGATTGGGAAGCTGACCGATTTTTTATCGGAACCAAGATGTATGCAATGATTGGTGGAGATTCAAATGGGAAACCCATCTTAACATTAAAATGTGATCCGATTCTTTCAGAGGAATTACGAGAGGATAATGAAGCAGTCATTCCCGGATATTATATGAATAAAAAACACTGGAACTCAATTTACTTTGAATCAAACATATCAAATGAGTTGATAGAAAAATTGATTGCGCATTCCTACAACCTAGTCTTGAAAAATTTACCAAAAAAAGCACAAAAAGAGATTGGTCTTCCATTTGAAATATGAATGTCTAAGAAAAGTTAAGTGAATTTTGGTAAGGGAGCATTTCGGTTATCATAGCAAAACAGCTGACTTTTATCACAATATGGGGTTTGTCAAATAAAGTGTGTAAGTACACTTTACTCAAGGTATTTTAATACCT
>NZ_QYTW02000009.1 GCF_003605405.2 Siminovitchia terrae
AAAAATTAAATAGCTGGAGCTTATTTGGCATGCCTTTTTTTGAAAACCCTATGAAAATGACCATCTCCTCATCAGATTACACTCCATTTCCAGTAAATTTTTGGGAATTCAGGAATTTACTCGTTTGGAATACCGAGAGTATATTTATATCAGTTGAAGAGTAAAAAGACTCACTTAAATAATAAATTTATGCATTTTATTTAAAAGTTTACTAGATATATATGACACATTTTGTAGGTTATGCCTAAAAAGAACAAATTCCATCAATTTTTTTAACGTATTATCATACAGAAAATATATAAAACAGAAAATATAGTCTTGTATTTTTATATTCAAAAACGTGAAATTCCCCTTGTAGACTATATTTTTTGAAAAGTTGATAAAATGTACCTATATACTTTTTTTGGAAGCCTATTTATAATAGATATAATTTAGTAAATATCTACCCATTATATTTGGTGCAAAATGGCGATTTTTCAAACATAAGAAATTTTGCAAGTCAAATCTTGTAGAATGGAGTAGGTAATATGAAAAATGAAGAGAGTAAAACCAGATCGATGGATCCAGTGATAAAAAAGTGTATGAAGCATTTGGAAATCATTGGAGCAGATGATAAAACAAGGCAAATTGTTTATATGTATATGAAGACACTGGAAGATAAGTTGACAAAGGTGAATGAAAAAGAACTCGATCACCAATCCCCTTAAACAATCGGAAAACCCGGTTGTTTTTTTGTTATATGGGAAATTATAAAATTCTATGCTTGTGTATATCTTGTTTATCAGATTGTGCTGTGTCCAGCTCCAGCACCTATCGACTAGCAGACTTCGCGCCTAATGTGCTCTTGCGGTAAGGATGTTAACCTCACCTCGTCGCAAAGCTGCACGAAGTTTACTCAAAGAAGTTGTCACGAGGTAATTCAAGAAGGCTGCTTTCCTACGATAAGTTAACATCGGCTCCGACGTACAGGACGTCCTAGTGCAAGCGAAGCGACAGGATGTCGCGATTGAGCCTGCCGAGTCCCATCGGTTCGAGGTCATAAGACGCCACAGGACGTGGCGATATTCGGCGGCCAGCGCTTGTCGCCCCTAAACGCCGTTTTCATGTACATCGATGAACAGGCGCTTGCGCTTTTGTTCTTATGTGACGGGTTCCAGCAACTGGCCGATTGTTTCCTCTTTCTATGGTAAGTAACATAAACTCCGGTAAAGTAGGAAGCTCTTAGTACAGTGAGCGATGAGGTGTTACGTTTCAATCCTGCCGGATCTGCGGAATGTGGGGCTTTGGCTTATGAGGTCGTCCTGTTGTTCGGTTGCAAGTGCTAGGGTTTGAGGTCACAAGTCAATCAGCTATGGAGGTTGAAAAGCATTACTGCTTTCCTTGTGCTTGCTGACCCTGAACAGCCACCCTCACTTTTCCTGTAGCTTTTCGACGGAAAAAACATTATATTATAATTGGTTTCCAAATGAATAGTTGGAGCCAGGTCAATCGAAAGTGAGGAAAAGGTATGGACCTACTTCATAAAATAAAGGATAGTATTTGGAAATTCTGGAAAAAAGCCCATCTTAATCAGATATTACTATTGGTTATTTCGTTAGTGATCTTGATTGGTCTATCATATTTTGCTTATTTGGCGAGTGCCGCCAATGTTGAATCTTTGAAAAAAGGATTGGCACAAGCAACCGTTATTTATGACAAAGATGGTGATGAAGCGAGTAAGATTTCTGCCAACCGGATGGAAGGTGTGCCGATTGCGGAGGTTCCTCAAAACTTAAAGGACGCCGTTGTTGCTATAGAAGACCATCGTTTTTATAAGCATAGAGGATTCGATGTTTATGGTATTTCCCGTGCGTTTTTTAAAAATCTGTTTGCTGGAAGAATTACGGCTGGAGGAAGTACTCTTACGCAGCAGTTAACCAAGAATGCCCTCCTTTCTCCAGAGCGGACATATAAGAGAAAGCTCGAAGAAATTTTCTTGGCAGTCGAAATCGAGAAGAAGTTTACGAAGGATGAAATATTGGAAATGTATTTAAACCAAGCCTTCTTTGGTAGCGGAGGTTGGGGAGTCCAGAATGCATCCAAAAAGTTTTTTGGTAAGGATGTAAGTCAAGTTACGCTTAGTGAAGCAGCGATGCTGGCAGGAATTGTGAATAGACCATCAGCCCTTGACCCATATAAAAATTATGATGCATCAGTTGAGAGACGAAATCTTGTTTTAAAGCAGATGTTGAATTTTGAAATGATTAGTGAATCAGAATATCAAGAAGCTGTTAATGAGAAAATTGTACTTGAAGACAAAGGAGAAGACCCGCTCAAAGGAAAGTATCCTTATTATGTAGACGCCGTTTTGAATGAGGCTATTAACCAATACGGTTTAACTCAGGAAGAAATACTGACGCGAGGTTATAAAATCTACACAGAGATGGATCAAAATGTTCAGGCTGGTTTAGAAAGGGTATATGCAAATAACTCTCTTTTTCCAGTAAGTCCAGACGGAACGCTTGCGCAAAGCGGGGCCATCATGCTTGACCCTAAGACAGGAGGAATCCGTGGATTAATCGGCGGCAGAGGTGAACACTCATTCCGTGCATATAACAGGGCGACACAATTAAAGGCACAACCAGGTTCCGTTATGAAGCCTATTGCTGTATACACACCTGCGCTTGAAGAAGGTTATACGGCAGAATCTATGTTAAAAGATGAAGAGGGCATGACATTTGGGAACTATAAACCGAAAAATTTTAATGGGCAATACGCAGGAGAAGTCCAGTTGTATACTGCTGTTGAACAATCACTAAATGTTCCGGCTGTCTGGCTTTTGAATGAAATGGGGTTGGATAAAGGGATTGCATCCACTAAGGAATTCGGGCTGCCTATCCAAAAAGAAGATGAAAACCTTAGCCTGGCTTTGGGTGGCACGACCACCGGGTATTCCCCACAGCAAATGGCAGAGGCTTATTCAGTTTTTGCTAATGAAGGAAAAAGGGAAAAAAGCCATATTATTACGAAAATCGTCGGACCTACAGAGAATGTAGAAGGCGAATTCAAGCCAAAAACCAAACGGGTGACAAGTCGTAAAACTGCCGAAAAAATGACAGCCATCCTTCTTAATGTAGTAGAGACAGGGACTGGGCGGAACGCAAAAGTTCCTGAGTATGAAATTGCCGGAAAAACCGGGTCAACACAGCTTCCTTATCCGGAAATAAAAGATGGTACGAAAGACCAATGGTTTGTCGGCTATACGCCGAACCTTGTGGGAGCTGTCTGGCTTGGTTATGATTTAACCGATAGAAACCATTATTTAAGAGGTTCAAGCAGTGAAACAGTTGTCCCTATTTTCCGCTCGATGATGGAGCAGACATTACCTCATGTTGAAAAAAGCGAGTTTGGGACACCATCCATCAATGAGCGTCTTGAGGAAGAACGGAAAAAAGAAGAGAAATCCTTAAAAGAACAACTGAAAAATTTTGATGATAAGATGATTGATGAAGCAAAAAAATGGAAAGATAAATTGGAAAACGGAAAGAGCAGTTTTAAAAAGCTTGAAGAAAAGCTAAAAGAAACGTATAGGCGATTCCAAAATGAATAACTTTGTTAATTTTTGAAGTTTTATATGATTTATGTCACAGAAGATGAAATTTTTGTCGATATATGAGAGAATACTTATTGGTTAAAACATAGAGGAGGCATGTAAGAATGGAATTCCGCATTGAACGGGATACGATTGGTGAAATTAAAGTGCCTGCAGATAAATACTGGGGCGCACAAACTCAGCGGAGCAAGCAGAATTTTAAAATTGGAAATGAAAAAATGCCTTTGGAAGTCATTAAGGCTTTTGCTCAATTAAAAAAAGCTGCTGCATTCACAAATAATGGGCTTGGTAAGTTATCTGATGCCAAGAAGGAAGCGATCGTTACAGCATGTGATGAAGTGCTGGACGGTAAATTCGACGAACATTTTCCGCTGGTTGTATGGCAGACGGGAAGCGGCACACAGTCCAACATGAATGTGAATGAGGTTCTTGCTCGTAGAGCTAATGAATTATTACCAGAGGGTTCTGAAGAAAAGGTTCATCCAAATGATGATATCAACATGTCCCAGAGCTCTAACGATACATTCCCGACAGCAATGCATATTGCTGCATATCATGCAATTTACCATGACTTGATTCCTGCCTTGGGCCAATTGAAACAAACGCTTTTTGAAAAAGAAAAAGCGAATATGGATATTATTAAAATTGGCCGCACTCATTTGCAGGATGCTACTCCACTCACGCTTGGCCAAGAAATCAGCGGTTGGAGAGCAATGGTTGAAAAAAGTGAGAAAATGATCAAAGAAAGTGCCGAACATCTTCTTAACCTGGCTATTGGAGGAACGGCTGTCGGCACAGGGATCAATGCTGAACCTATCTTTGGCGACAAAGTGGCGGAACAGCTAAGTAGGCAAACCGGATATTCTTTTGTTTCATCTGACAATAAGTTCCACGCTCTAACAAGCCATGATGAAATTGTTTTCGTGCATGGAGCATTGAAGGGACTTGCTGGCGATTTGACAAAAATTGCGAACGATGTTCGCTGGCTTGCCAGCGGTCCACGCAGCGGTATTGGAGAAATTTCGATTCCTGCCAATGAACCGGGAAGTTCTATCATGCCTGGAAAAGTGAATCCGACACAAAGTGAGGCACTTACAATGGTTGGAGTTCAAGTGTTTGGTAACGATGCGGCTATCGGCTTTGCTGCAAGCCAAGGAAATTTTGAATTAAACGTTTATAAACCGGTAATTATTTACAACTTCTTACAGTCAGTTCACCTACTTGCAGACTCAATGATTTCATTTAATGAAAAATGTGTCCAAGGTCTTGAGCCGAATATTGAAGTCATTGAGGAGAATGTGAACCGTTCACTCATGCTCGTTACAGCGCTGAACCCTCATATCGGATATGAAAAAGCTGCTGAAATTGCCAAGCTTGCATTCAAAGAAGGTACAACTTTGAAAGAAGCTGCTATCAAAACTGGATATTTGACAGAAGAGCAATACGACGAATGGATTGATCCGAAAAAAATGGTTCATCTATAAAGAAAAGCGTAGGGCGACGCTTAGCAGGGGTCAGACCCCCTTTAGTCTCCTAAAGGGGGTCTGACCCCATACGAAAGGCCCCCGAATTTTCGGGGGCCTTTTTGCCATGTTATATTCACTTATTGTTGAGGGTAACCGCCAAGCTGTTGTTGCGCCATTGCAACGAGACGCTTTGTAATTTCTCCACCGACAGAACCGTTAGCACGTGAAGTTGTATCTGCACCAAGATTCACGCCAAATTCCTGGGCGATTTCAACCTTCATTTGGTCAATTGCTTGCTCAGCACCAGAAACCAAAATTTGATTTGAATTGTTATTAGCCATGTTGTCATCTCCTTGTTTGTTGATAATAAGATTGGCTGGGTTAGTCGGATTTGCACCGACACACATGCATGTGACCTTCTTGGAATTTAACCCATCGTTTATAATATTTATTATGTTTTTTCAAAATGAAAATATGCAGGAGGGGGAGTGGAAGTTTTTACCTGATGTAATAGCCGGGTGTCATACATGTATTCTTCATTTCACGAAAAGATATATGAAAGGAGGAGGGTACGTATGAATTACTGTCGGTTATGTAACGGAATATCGCTTGAAAATCAGACTTGCTTCATATGCATGGGAATTTTGAAGGATCAAGGCAAAATATATGACTTCTACGATGATTACTCTCCTTATATGGAGATTGAATTGAATAAATTGGCTGACGGCGATCCTGAGAGCTTCCAAAAGTCGGAATGTGTTCACTTATTTGTTTGTGAAGCGTGCGGAACACAGCAAGAATTGAAAATTTTTTATGGGTGTTAACATAAGAAAGGGACCCATTATCGAGTCCCCCGGTTATTCCATACTTTCCTGTGGCGGATCCTCAGGAAAAAAATCAGTGGATTGTTCTATGTTTGTTGAATCTTCTCTCATAAAAACAGATCCTCCGGACATTCCTTCATTCTCCATCCGGTCTACATCCATGAAATATTTTTCTCGACCTTCATGGTTTGAATCTGGCAGAAAGTTATCTTTCACCTTTTTCTTTTCCATCGTATTCAGCCTCCTTAGGGGTAGTTTGGGCTGCTTATACGATAGATCATACATATAAAAAGTTGGAAAAAATTATCGTTGCTGATCGTAAACATGAAAAAGCATTAAATCATGCACCTGCTTTTCCAATGCAGTCTCGTATTGACTGACTGGCCTCTCCAATTTCCATTCGATTCTTCCGTTCTTGTGATAGACACCTTCCATTCTTTTTCCGGAGAAATAAAATGAAAATGACCACCCTGGAATTCGCTCTTCTTTATAGAGAGGCTTATATTGAAAGTGCTGTAGCACGCGGGATCACCTCGGCTTTTAGAACTATTCTAACAATTATTTTAAAAAGAATCTAAGATTATCACTCCCAAAGAAGTTGGGGAGAATGGATCGTTTTTTCCGTCAAATGAACTGCGAATGCAAGGGCGAGTTTGCTAGTCAATGCATCGGATTCTTTTAATCCGGGATGGGAGAATATTTGGCGTCCCGGTTTTGAATTGGCCTCAAACATCCAAACTTTCCCATTACAGTCTATTCCAAGATCAAAGCCGATTTCCGCAACAATCCCTCCTATATTATCTTCAATAGCAGCAGCCAGATCCAGTGCAGCTTTATGAAGTTTATTTTGATAAATTTCCCTTTCCTCTTCTTCCGGAAAAACTTCTTCAAGGGATCGGACAACCCCTCCAAACCTGGAATGAGTGGTAGGGCTGCCATCTCCAGCTATTTTAGCGGCGATTGCACTGATATTCCATTGGCCGCTTTCATTTTTATTGACATGGACACGAAAATCCATCGGCTTTTTGTTGAGCCGTCGAAGCCGGATTCCCTGCTGTACTATCAATTTCTCAGATTCTTTCCCTTTGTACGTGTGGTTGATTAAGCCTTCGATGGAAGAAAATTTATAAAGTCGGCTTTTTTTATCAAAAAAACGGCAATAGAAATCTCCTTTTGCTGGATCATAGAGAACTTGACGAATCTTTTCTCCGTTGCTTCCGTCCGCCTTTTTCAAATATACATGCCCATAGGTTTCGACCATCCGTTCAATATCCGAAAATGACCTGAATGGATGGGTTTCAGGGAGATAATGTTCGGCACGGGAATCATTGCACAACCGCTCATGTAGTTCCAGCTTGTTGAAAAATCCTGGGTTATACCAAGGGATCAGATAGTCATTTTCCATTTTTTCTTTTACTTTTTGGAAAGAGGGCTGGCCTTCGCTCAAACGGTTTGGCAGCCGGTCATATACTACATTGGGAAAAGGAACGATCCTTTTCTTCCAGCTTTGTTCGTGATAGAAAAATCCATTTATGACCCCTTTTTCCCAATCAACATGCTTTTCACCGAATAAAAAAGGGACCGCTCCGACAGAGGCCTGTACGGACATTTGATTGGCGAAATTTTTTGTCCTTTCTCCGACAGGCAATAATTGAAAAGGTGTAAAACCTGACGTGAAAATGCCTACAAGGGGACCGAGATATAATGCTTCATCATCTTCAAAGAGGCAGAGTGACGAAACAAATTCAGGGATTCCCAAAATTTTAGCCAAACTTGAACTGATGGAAATTACATTTCTTCCATTCGGGTGCCGGCTGCATTCAGCTTCTGCAGCATTGGAACCAAATAAGACAAATTGATGTTTCCCCTTAGGCTGAAATTCCCGCGGATAATATAGTTTTATCTCGTTACTGTCAAACATTTCACATTTATATCGAACCCTCATACAAAAGCCCTCCTTTTAAAAGGTGTCCATATTTGCCCTTGTGCACCATTATTATTTATAATCAGTTCAGACCGTACAATGCCGAACAACGGAACTAGGCGGATTCCCCATATCGTATGACGGAGAATATGTCCTTGTTCAAGAGAAAGTATAAAATCAAATAGGGTTAACTTCGACGGATAGAAGGTCCTGGTGCCGACGACGTATAGGAAGTCATGTCTTGAGCCTGCGACGTACAGGAAGTACTAGTGCAAGCGAAGCGACAGGAGGTCGCGTCCTGAGCCTGCCGACGCCACAGGACGTTAAGTCAAGTCAGTGATGGTGATGGCTGAGGAACAGCCTCATTTCAATTCGCCTTGTAAATAGCATTTTGGTTCGAAAGTGAAATTACCTTAGTTCTGTTCTAGCGCCATAACCCTGTAAAAGATCAAACTGCTTTCCTTTGGTGGCTGAAAAACTGTTACCTGAGGAACCATCCCTAAAGGAGAGAAAATGTATGTCAAGCTGGTTTACAATCATACCTTTCATGGTTATTATCGGAGCCGTAATAGGAGGATTCACCAACTTTTTGGCAATCCGGATGCTGTTTCGGCCATATCGCACGCTCTATATTGGCAAATGGCAGGTACCATTTACACCAGGCTTAATTCCGAAGCGACAGGGTGAATTGGCAGCCCAAATCGGAAAGCTCGTTGTAGGCTATCTGGTAACGCCTGAAAGCATTTATAAAAAACTGACAGATGAGTCGTTCAAACGTGATACAGAGGAATGGATTCACACCAAATTGAACAGTTGGCTGGAAAAAGGGGTGACACCGGAAGAAATACTGAACCAATTTGGAATGAGTAATCCCGTGGAGAAAATGAAGTCAGTGATCGATAAGGCGATTGAAAAAAAATATGTCTCACTTAAAATGAAGTATCTGAACGAGCCGATAGGGGATATTCTGCCCGATCAGCTTACAGAAACTATTTACAGCAAAATCCCCGGATTGGCCGATCAAATCATTAAAAAAGGGGAAGATTATTTTTCCAGCGATGAGGGAAAAGAAAAAATCAGGCTCATGATCGAGAATTTTTTGAAAAACAGAGGAAAGCTTTGGAATCTGGTTCAGATGTTCATTGGTGAAGAGCAACTGGCGGATAAAATGCAGCCGGAAATTATGAGGTTTCTTCATAATAAAGGAACAAGGGATCTCCTGATATCCATTTTAGAAGAGGAAGGACGAAAGTTAGAACAAAGAAAGTTGGAAGAGTTTTATTCTGGAGTAAATGAGGAGAAAGTCCTGCATTTTTTAAAAAAGGAGGCAGCCGAGCTTTTTCCGCTTGAAGGGTATTTGCAAAAACCTGTTAAAGAGCTGATTGAACCATATAAAATTCAACTGTTGGATAGGGGAGTGCCACGGCTGCTTGCATCAGCAGGCGAATATTTAACGCAACAATCGGGTGAAATCCTTGAGCGTTTTCAAGTGGAGGATATTGTACGGAAGGAAATTGAGTTATTTTCCCTTGAGCGCTTGGAAGAACTGGTTATAGCTGTTGCAAAAAAAGAACTCGTGATGATTACTTACCTTGGCGCACTGCTTGGGGGCTTGATCGGCATGATCCAAGGAATCATTGTAACGGTCACTTCATAGTATGTTACACTTGGGTGAGGAGGGATGATCATGAACAACTTGTATGACTTTGCGTACGACCTTGAAAAAGCGATGCGAAACAGTGATGAATTCAAGCATTTGAAAGAGATGTATGGATCTGTTACTAACGACAGTGAAGCAAGTAGAATGTTTGACGAGTTCCGCAATGTCCAGATGCAGCTTCAGCAAAAACAAATGGAAGGGCAGCATATTTCGGAGGAAGAGGTTATGCATGCTCAGGAAATAGCCAACAGAGTGCAGCAAAATGAGAAAGTGACTAGACTCATGGAAGCAGAACAGCGGATGAGTATGACAATTGCAGAACTGAATAAAATTATCATGAAGCCGCTGGATGAATTATATAGTTCTTTTTCTTAAAAAGGCTCCTCTTTGTGTGGTGACCCCCAAAAGTTAGATTTTTGACTCTAACTTTCGGGGTGCACTTCACTGAGGGGCTTTTTTTGAACGGTCCAAAAATCCGAAAACTGTCCGATAATGAAAGATTGCTATCAAAAATTAAGGATACTGTCCAAGAATGAAGGTTACTGTCCCAAAAATAAGGTTACTATCCAAAAAATTCCGAATAAAAAGCAATTCTATCCAGAGTTTACTCATAAGGTTTCACGGTCTGTGCTTCTTCTGGAGTCCCTAGGCAGTCACTCCATCACCCCTGCAAAATGATAAAACAATGTTCGTCAGCAGTTTCTCAAATTTCCGGTTCTATATAAAAGGCGTGTCTCGTATAAATAAGAAGAGGTAGGAGACCTTCGCAAAGGGGGAGCATCATGACCTATAAAATGCTTGTTTTAAATATTGATGGAACGTTGTTGCAAGATAATGGCCGCATTCATAAGCAAACCCGTGAAGCGATTGAGTTCGCTCTTCAAAAAGGGATTCATATAGTATTGGCAACAACAAGGAATTTTCCTGCGGCAAAACGAACGGCAAAGTCTTTGAAGATAAAAGATTATATTATTGCTCACCAGGGGGCTTTTATTGCAAAAAATATAAGCAAACCCATCTATGTTCAAAGAATCCATGAGCAGATTGCAAGTGAAATTACCGCATTTTTAGAATCTTTTTCATGCCAAATCAGACTCGTCCATGAGAAATTTTTAATCGGCAATAAAGTAAAACTTCCGAACAACATGATGGCAAAGGTCGTTTTTCAATCGGCCAATCGTTTTGTTTATCAGGAACGGTATGTTGACTCTATTAGTGAAAAACTGGTGGATCAGTCGGTTTCTCCGCCCAACTTTGAAGTAGTATTTTTTGATGAAAATGAAATGACTGATGCCATGACGGCAATAAAGAAAATGTACAGTGAGGTTGTCTGTATTCCAATTGACCCTTTGAAAATGGCCATTGTGCCAGCAGGGGTCTCCAAGCTGGAAGCTGTAAGATTTGTTTGTAGCCAGTACGGCATTAGTAAGCATGAGGTGGTTTCCATTGGGGCTGGTGTGGATGATCTTTCTCTTATGCAATGGTCTGGGCTTGGTGTCGCCATGGGGAATGCTCCGAAGGAGGTTCACGATGCCGCCGATTGGATCACAAGAACAAATAATGATAATGGTGTGGCGTATATGGTCAAAGAGCATTTCAGAAAACAGTATCGCCTTGGCTTCTTGAACAATTTAAAGAAATCAGATTTACCCGAGGATGGTTATGATAACCCTTTTCTGATCAGTTCGGAAAAAAATAAATTTGAGTGAAGGTACCGAAGACTGCCTATTAATGGGCAGTCTTCTTCACTTTCATGTTAGCGATGGAATAGAAGTAGTTTCCCAGCGGGGGACGAGCAGCGATGTGTTCTGTTGAGTAGTCCTTTATCTGTTAGGATCGCTGTTCCTTTTTCTTTGGCTTCGCTGTCATCCATAGCCTCGAAGCTCTCATCCAGTAGTTTTTCTCCTGAGGGTTCAAAGGCAGTAATTTTGTAAATTCCCATTTTTCAGCCTCCTTGTCTTGTATCTATTGTTACATATTTTTGAAAAAGGGAAAAGCGCAATGTAAGGAGATATGGAAGAAATTTGTCCATTCATGTATAATGATAGAACGTATATTCGATTGAGGTGATGGCATTGGAGCAAATTCGTTTTATCCATACAGCAGATTTGCACTTGGACAGCCCCTTTCTCGGTTTAAACAAATTACCCGATAAACTGTTCAGTCGCCTGCAGGAAAGCACATTTTCCGCATTGGAGCGAATAGTGGACACAGCCATTGAAAAGAGTGTCGACTTTGTTTTGTTCGTAGGAGATCTATTTGACGGGGAGGATCGCAGCATTAAGGCACAGGCACGTTTGAGAAAACAGCTAAAGCGGCTAGAGGAAGAGGACATTTTCGCTTTTATTACATATGGCAATCATGATCATTTGGCTGGTGACTGGGTTAAGCTGGATATGCCAGACAATGTATATGTTTTTAATGAAAGCCCTGAAGCTTTCCTTTTTACAGCTAAAAATGGAGTTACGGTTCACGTTTATGGGTTCAGCTATCCAGAACGGCATGTATTGACAAGAAAAATAGATGAATATGAAAAAGTACCTGGTGCAGATTTGCATATTGCGATGCTCCATGGAAGTGAAGACGGACATTCAGGCTCCCATCAGCCATATGCGCCATTTACCATACGTGAACTGAAGGAAAAAGCTATGGACTATTGGGCGCTTGGGCATATTCATAAAAGCAGGGTACTGCATTCGGATCCATATATTGTTTATCCAGGTAATACGCAGGGGCGGCACAGGAAGGAAGAAGGGGAGAAAGGCTGTTATTTTGTTACGATGACAAAGGAGGGACAAACGGAGCTGGAATTCATTGAAACAGCGGATATAAGATGGGAATCGGTCCGTATCGATTTGAAGGAAAAAATGGGGATGACGCAATTCTATACCTCATGTATGACAGCAATGGAATCACTAGGAAGTAAGGGGCAAAGTATCCTTTGTCAGGTAATGATAGCCAACCCATATCATCTTTCCCAAAAATTGTTGAAAACAATAGAAAATGGGGAGTTCATTGAAATGCTTCAGGACGAGGTTTTTCTTGATGATGATTTTATTTGGCCTTATCATGTGAAGCTTGAAGAGAATTTAAAGGATGAAAAAAAACTTATATCAGATGATGCCTTTTTGAATGTGCTCGAAGAAGCCGCCAGTGAGCTGTTTCATGCAGATGTATTCGATCAAGCTGTATCCGATTTATTTTCACATACATATGGCAGCAGATACCTTGATGCTATTGATGGGCCCGAAAGAGAACAGATATTGCAATCAGCAAAGAAGTTGGTGCTTAGATGTCTGTCCGAAGTAGACTGAAAGGGGGCGGATTTCTTGAAATTAAAACAAATACATATATATGGATATGGCAGGCTTCATGATTTCACAGCGGACAACCTTTCAGATCTCCAATTGTTTTATGGAGAAAATGAAGCGGGTAAATCTACGATCATGTCTTTTATCCACAGTATCCTTTTTGGATTTCCCACCCTGCAGCAATCCGAATTAAGATATGAGCCGAAAACCCAATCTTCATATGGAGGCAAGCTTATTTTCGATACGGAGAAATATGGTGAGGTGGTTATTGAACGAGTAAAAGGAAAAGCAGCGGGTGATGTCACTGTCTTGCTTGAAGATGGACCTGCGGAAGCATCGGATTTTCTCCCGAAGCTACTGAACGGAATGGATAAAAAAATGTACCGGAGTATTTTTTCCTTTGATCTTCAAGGTCTTCAGGAAATCCAGCACCTAAAGGAAGAAGAAATCGGAAAATACTTGATTGCAGCCGCTACCATCGGATCTGACGGGCTCCTAAGGGCAGAACAACAAATCCAGAAGGAGCTTCAAGAGCTTTTTAAACCCGGAGGCCGCAGGCCGATTCTCAATGATCTATTGAAAAACCTTCGTCAACAGGATCAGCAGCTTAAAAGAGCAAAACAGGAGAATGCAGCATACGAATCACTTTTAACTGAAATCCAAAAAATCAACAGTAGAGTGGAAGCGACTAAAGAGTTTCTGAAACAAAAGAAAATAAAGTCTGAAGCTGTTAATGAATTATTTAAAAGATGGCCGCTTATAATGGAAAAAGATCAAATCAAACAGCGCCTTCTTGAACTGGGGCCTGTTCATTTTCCTGCAGATGGCTTAAAGAGATTGGAAAAATATCATGACCGGCTGCTTGAATTATCTAGTACTCTGCAGACTGTACATCAAAGAATCCGGTCCATTGAACATGAAATAAAGGAAAATGCCCTTAGACAGGAATTTGATCTGAATAAAGCGCAAATATTCGTTAACGAATGGCCCCAACAAGAGCAAGGTTTGCGGGAGTTGTCCAATTTGGACCATTCTATTGCTGAAGAACGAAAAAAGTTCGATGCTTTTCTTGCAGAACTCCATTATCCCGCCAAAATGGTCGAAAAGATCAACAGCTTGAATTTGGGTATAGACATGAAAGCTAGAATGACGGAAACTCTTCAACAATATATCAGATCAGAAGACCGGCTGAAAGATTTGGCAGATCGGCTCAAGGACGGCAGAAAAGTGGTCATTGACCTTGAAAATAGATGCAAAGAGATAGAACAGCAGTTTGTGAGTGAAAGTGTTTTTAAAGAATGGAGAATCCATTACGAGGAGCAGGCATCGACAGCGAGCCTGAAGGAGGAAAAGTCGAAGCTTGAAAAGGAAATCGAGGAGCTTGAAAAGAGGAAGAAGCATGAGAAGGATTTGCTCCACAAAAAGAAAAGGCAGTCCCTCATTGTGTCAGCTACATTTCTTTTTATCTCTCTTGGAATGCTTATTTGGAGCTTCATATCCAAACAGTGGTCGATGATTTTTGCCGCCATATTAGGAATGACCTTTTCCGGTTACTTTATTAGAAAAGTTGAGGGAACTGGAATTGATTTCATAACCGAAACTCTCGATGGAAAACGTCGGGGGCTACAAAAATTGGAGGAACAGCTGAAAAGGGCTGCTGGCGATAACCATATCACACATCAATACGAAGATCAGCAGCGTTTGCGTATAAAGTGGAAAGAGGACTATGCGCGGCTTCAGGATGAGAAGCAGAGGGTGGCGGAAATGGAGAATTCTTTTCACCAGTTGCGAAGAATTGTCGAGGTAGAGGAAAGAAAACTGAACGAAATTAAAGCGGAGCTTGGGTTAGACGAAGGTTTTTCACATTTGAAAATGGAGGATGCATTTTCCATGCTTAAAAACCTTCAGAGTATTAGCTGCCAATTAAACGAGGCTATGGCCAAGAAAGAAAGGCTCCAAAAAGAGCAGGGAAAATGGACAGAAGGACTCTTTCAATTTCTAAGTAATGTGGGAGAACCTGTTCATGAGCCTGCGCAAGCGGTGTACTTTTTGCAAGAGACTTTGAAGAAAGAACAGGAAAAGAAGATTGTCATAAAAGAGCTTGAAAAAAAATTGTCTGAACTGAATATAGATGTCTTACAACTTAAAAATGAAGATTCCGCTATCCGGTCGAATATGAAAAAGCTTTTTGAAGCTGCTCAAGTTGATGACGAAGAGGATTTTCGTAAAAAAGCCAAGCTATCCGAGGAGAAGAATATCCTGCTGGAGCGTTTATCTCTTCTGGAAGGACAGTTAGGTGAAATAATGAATCCTTTCCACACTCAGGAAGAAATACAAACTGAAATCAAATACTTAAAAGCAGAGATTGAAAAGAAATCACAGCTGTTGGAGGAGGATCGGAATAGTCTGGCGTCCCTAAATCAGAAATTATCTTTTTTGGAAGAAGGAGGCACCTATACGGAGCAATTGCATCTTTTCCGTCAGATGCGTTCAACTTTCAACGAAGAGTCACGGAACTGGGCCAAACTGGCCATTGCCTTGAAGCTGCTTGAAAAAATCATGAAAAAATACAAGGAGGGCCGCTTTCCACAGGTAATCCGGCAAGCGGCTGAATATTTTTCATTCTTAACGGATCATGAGTATATTCATCTTCACGTCAAAGCAGATGGAAATCTAGCAGTTGAAAGGAAAGACCGGGTTTTATTCGCCCCTGAAGAATTAAGTAAAGGTACAGGTGAGCAGCTTTATATCGCTATTCGGCTTGGGCTTGTTCATGTAATGAAAAAAGAATATCCCTTTCCGGTTATTATTGATGACGGATTTGTCAACTTTGATCAAGCGAGAACAAAACGGATGCTTGAATTGGTACAAACAATCAGCCTTGATACCCAGGTTTTGCTATTTACATGTCATCGTCATATTGCCGGACAGTTTTCTGAAGATCGGATTTTTCATCTTCAGCAGAGACTGCCCACCCTAAATTTGACTGAATAATGAGGCTTGGCGAAGAGGGAGTATGTTATAATTTTTTGAGGAGAACAAAGGGAGGCTGGCGTTTGGATGTTAAAAGAATTATTGGAACATGAAGTTGGAGAGCAGGTGGATTTATTTCTCCTCGTCAAAAGTGCGTTCAGAGGAGTAGCAAGTAATGGAAAGCCATTTCTTACACTCATTTTACAAGATCGCTCCGGTGATATCGAGGCGAAGCTTTGGGATGCTTCAGACAGCGAGGTAAAAGCTTACCAACAGGGGACGATTGTACGAGTTTCCGGGGAAGTACACAATTATCGTGGAAGAATGCAGCTGAAAATAAAAAAAATTAGGCGCTCTAACCCACAGGACAATGTAAACGTCGGGGATTTACTGGAAAAAGCCCCTATATCAAAAGATGAAATTTCTAGTAAAGTAACACAATATATATTTGAAATGAAGAACCCGAATATTCAACGGATTACAAGGCATTTGCTTCGCAAATACCATGATGCGTTTCTCGAATATCCAGCTGCAACAAAAAATCACCATGAGTTTGTATCGGGCCTTGGTTATCATGTCGTTTCAATGTTGGATTTGGCTAAGGCTGTGGCGGAATTGTATCCTTCCCTTGACCGGGATTTGCTGTTTGCGGGCATTATCCTCCATGACCTCGGTAAAGTCATAGAACTATCTGGTCCTGTGGCTACAACTTATACGATTGAAGGGAACTTACTGGGACATATAACCATCATCGTCAATGAAATTGGAAAAGCTGCCGAAGAGCTGGACATTCAGGGAGAAGAAGTGGTTGTCCTTCAGCACCTAGTTCTTAGTCATCATGGAAAATTAGAGTGGGGTAGTCCAAAACAGCCTATGATCAAAGAGGCTGAAATTCTATTCTTGATTGACAATATGGACGCAAAAATGAATATGCTGGATCGTGCATTAAAACATGTTAAACCGGGAGAGTTTTCGGAAAAGGTTTTTCCGCTTGATAACCGGTCATTTTATAAGCCGACATTTCATTCTTGATGCCTCTCTCTTGAGAGGCATTTTTTTGACCACTTTTTCATATTATTACAATAAATGGACTAGCCAATGAAAGGAGAAAAGAAAATGACCTTGCCGATTTGGTTGTATTTCGTTATTGTAGGGATATTTGTCAGTGCGTTTATGGCTATCAAAACAGCGCGTGAAGACCGTGAGTTTGAAAAGGAATGGATTGAAAAAGAAGGAAAAGTCTATATTGAAAGGATGGAGGAAGAAAAGGAAAGGAAAAAGCAGGTAAGGGAAACCGGAAGTTAAACAAGATGGAGGGTTTGGATTACTGTTTTATATTGAATCGAATTCCCCCTTCAGCCATACAAAAGGGATGTTCATAAAAAATAAACCGGGCGGGCTGCCCGGTTATTATTTTATTGTTTTTCTTCTTCACTATCTGATGCGTCCCCGTCTTCTTTCGGCTCATTTAAAATCGGGTCGAAAGCTTCTTTCAGATCTTTGTCTTTCACTTTGATATCTGCTTTTTCAAGCTCTTTCTTTAAAGCTTCCTGCATCATTTCAGGATCAAGCTTGGACACTTTCAATTCATTTTCGTACTTGTCCTTTACCTTATCAAAAGACTTCTTGTCTTTCTTTTCCTTGATGTCCGTTACTTGGATGATGTGCCAGCCAAACTGGGTTTCCACAGGATTGCTGATCTCGTCTTTTTTTAATTTGAAAGCGGCCTTTTTGAACGTTTCGTCCATTTGAGGGTCGTCGATGGAAATTGTCCCCAGGTCCCCGCCTTGTTCATTGGCAGCTGTGTCTACAGAATATTTCTTTGCAAGCTTTGCAAAGTCCTCGCCTTTATCAAGCTTTGCTTTTACTTCCTTTGCTTTTTTTTCATCATCAACCAAAATGTGTCGGGCAGTTATTTCCTTTTGTTTGTTCTCATAATATTCTTTTACTTCATCTTCAGAGACTTTAATGTCTTTTGCTGCCGCTTTTTCTTGAAGAAGGTTGACTTTCATGGATTGACGGAAATCGTCTTCGTCTTTAAAGCCGCTTTGCAGAAGTGCCATTTGAAATTGTGGCCCGAGCTGTTCTTTAAGCTCGTCCATTTTTTGGTCCACTTCTTTATCAGACACTTTGTATTCTTTGGAGAGAACTTTTTCAAAAACAAGCTGCTGAAGTGCCTGCTCTCCGTACTTATCTTTCATTGCTTCGTATAATTCGTCTTTTGTGACGTTTCCAGCTTTTGTTTTGGCAACTGTATCGCCGCCTTGGCCTCCGCATCCTGCAAGACCGACAATTCCTGCAGCTAAGGAAAGGGATAATACCCATTTTTTCATGTAAGCCAACTCCCTGTTTTTTTATGTCTATGTGTTTCAATTTCTACAAATCATACTATATCACAGATGGTTGAAGAAAAAAAACAATTTCCCGAAAATCTAAGAAATTGGGCGTTTGATTCACCCAACATGCCCTTCTGGTTCATATGCTATAGCGAAAAGCAAAGGAGGTTATCAATATGGGAGGATTTGGCTATGGCGGAGGATTTGCGCTTATTGTAGTTCTGTTTATCTTGTTGATCATTGTTGGGGCAGCGTTTGTTTGGTAAAAAACATCTAAAAACTGGGCGAGTATCTAAGCATAAAAATATTGAATGAATAGAATATATGGTGAGGAATTTTTAGGAGGTGCATGTAAGTGGGCGGAGGCGCTGGATTCGGAGCAGGCTTTGCTTTGATAGTAGTATTGTTCATCTTGTTAGTCATTGTCGGAGCGTCCTGGTTTATCTAAAAATGAAATATTTCTTGAAATCATGACAGAAAATAAGGACGGTATCCACGCGGATGCCGTCCTTTCTTTTTTCCCAGTATTCCTTTGCACTTGTAGTGTTTTTAAGTGTACAAGATCTCGATGTACGAGGAGAAAAGCAAAATCGTAATCAGTATATTGATGGTGCGAAATATTTTTGGGTGCCGCTCCTCAGGTATTTCCCGTTGAACACAGAGGGAATATGTCAAGTTATTAAAAATATATAAAATAAAAATAGCAAATATTATAAACAACACCGGCAATCCGAATCTCCCCCCAACTATCTCATAAACATACGATAGCAAATTTTTCAAAAAAAAGACAGCATAAAAAATGATGCTTCCATAAGTTTTCAGCAAACTTGTGAAAGCACCGTTACTCGGAATCGTCTTCTACCAATATTTCGTAGCCTTCATCATTTTCTTCAACCAGTGCATTTTTGGGCGTAAAGAAAAGTGTTTTAAAATATAAAAGGTCAAATGCTGATATACCGTTATGGTATGCAAGCAAAATGGTAATATAGTGCCCAAATTGCGGAAAGAAAAAAATAGCTGCAATGAGCAGTACATTCAGCACAATAAATGGTAATATAAGCGCCAATCCAAATTTTGCTTTAGGAATCGGATACTCCACTTTTAAATCTATGACAGGTATAATACGAAAATACCGCTCGATTTCCCATCTCATATGTTTATAATAAGACATGATTGGTACAATATGAAATAGTTTATGAATCGGATATAGTAAAATAAAACTACATAAAAATATAAGGAAAAATTCATCATTGAATTCCCGGGCCGCAACTGTCTGCATTGTTACATAGGATACGATAAAAACCAATACGGAAATCAGAGCGGAAATAAAAAAACGTCGAAAAAAATGATATTTGTGGTGCACGTTGTAGGCTTTCCAACAATGCATGGCAACAGCCCCCCTAACTTTGTTTAAGTTTCACTCATAATGTACGACGGATGGAAGGGAATTGCAATATGATTTTTGAGGTTTTTTCGTTATGTTGTAAAAAATTGATGATTTCATGGATGATAAAAGTACGGAGGTATGAGAATGGACGAATTGAAAGAGCGAATCGAAAGGCTGGAATATCATCAAAAGCTGTTGCTGGGCATGGTCCAGCCGGTGAATAAGGATTTCGATTTGCTGATAATAAAAAAAGGAATGACTGAGAGAGAAGTAGAGGAATTTTCCCAGCTTTGTGAAGAATTAACAGATGAGATGGAAAAGCAAAAAGCGGAAAAGTTTGTTTTTCATTTTCCGCTTTTCAAACAATTCACTTCTAGATTGAACGGGAAACTCAAGCCTGAAGAAACCATACAGGCATGCTTGAATCAAAAGGTTCATCCCGAGCTAATGAAAATACTATGGCTGAATATCAAATGATATCCAATTTTATACAGCGCTGTTGATTTCAGCCTTTTCCAATCTTCTTCCCTCTTCCAAGAAATCGGATTCGAGGTTATTGAAAGATTTTTCGAAAATCTCCATAAAATCATCCCCGTATATTTGCCTTACAATCGCCATCATTTCCATGGCTTCAGGAAGTTTGCCATATAAATCCCTAAGAGGTGAAGCTCCTGTGAAAACTGAGTCAGCCTCGGGATCGTAACAATCGATTAAATCAAGCAAAAGGTCTTCTCCAAGCTTTGTCAATTTCACGTACGTATTTCGTTTATCATTCTCTTTTTTTGAAAATTGAAGATATCCACGCTCTGCCAGCTTTTTAGAGAAGTTGAAGGCAGTGGATACGTGCATTACACCAAATTTTGCAATATCTGAAATGGAGGCGCCTTTTAAATGATAGGCGATCCATAAAATATGGTGTTCATTGATATTCAAATTATACGGCTTAATCCAGTTCTGCCAATCTTTCTCAATGGTTTTCCACAATGCTTTACTTAATTGGGCCATGCGTTGGCTGAAGATCATTGCTTCTTTGACGGAAACGTGTTTGCTTGCCATTTTATTCCCCCGCTTTAAAGGTATTTCTATTATTATGCAAAAAAAATCATAAAAATGCAATCTGAAAAAAATTTGGAAAATTTTGAATGAGGTAATTAAGAGAAAGGCAAGAGCGGTTTATTTTGATCTCTTGCCTTGGAACCAATTAGGAAGGGCGTATGACACCTTTACCTTCTTCCAGCTTGTTCTCCAGCTCTGCAATCGTTTTTTGGATGTTCTTAATCTCAGTTTGCATTGCTTCTTTCGTAGGCTCGATTTCATGCTGCCATTCTTCTACGGCCATTTTTACGTCGGTTGCTAGCTCTTTGATGATTTCTTTTCCATCGTGAGAAAGCTTTGTTACGGATTCTTTCAATTCAGTTGCATTTTCTTTAAATTCGCTGGCAATCTTGATCCATTCATCTTTCGATTCCCTCATTTGTTTGCGCAGTTCTTTGCCCGATAGTGGAGCATATAGTAGAGCTGCAGCCGCACCGACAGCTCCTCCCACAAATAGTCCGTAAGTTAACATTTTTTTGTTCATTTTTCCTCCCCCTTGTTCTCTTATAAAATATTTTTCTGGATAAAAATAAACTCTCCTGATAATCACTTTACCCGAACTTGTTCATGTACACACTTTTTTTGCATAGTATATAGAAAAGCTGAAGGCGTCGTTTAGCGATGTACAGACTGGAGTGCCTTTGACGAGATAAAGGAAACACGGCGACGAAGGAGCCGATGTTGACTTATCGTAGGAAAAGGCTCGAAGTCTGCTAGTCGCTGACGCCGGAAGCTGGACAAAAGAAAAGCTGAAGCGCCTTGCTCAGCCCCGCCAAGCACAAGACGGTTCCCGAGGAGGCATTCTTTCAGCCACCACAGGGAAGAGGCTTGTGACCTCGAGGGGCTAGGCGCAGAAACTGGACAAAAGAAAAGCTGAAGTCCTTTGCTCCAAGCAAGTCCAAAAAAATTTGGAACTTCCTTTCCTTTTTACACAAGAAAGGATAGAGGTGGACAACTTGAATCTCATCAGGATTATTTTTCTCATTATGGGCACATTGATGCTCGTAAGCATGTTCTATAATGTTATTTTATACCAACGCCCGGGTATTTATCCTCCAAAGAAGGTGTTGAGGGCTCGCGCAGCTTCTTTGGGAAGCATTGGTGGAATCTTGTTCATTGTCGGTCTTTTATTTTCCCTTTTTTCCAAGTAAAATAAGAACCCTCACCAGCGGCGGGGTTCTTATTGACTTTATGAAGCTTGCTGCATAAGGTTCGTCCTTTTTAAAATCGTTTTTACAATTGGAAAAAGGACGAACATGGCGACTGCGTTCATGATTGTTGCAGGGATGACTACTGAACCGAATAGTGCTGCAAACGGTCCTGGCAAGCCGACAATAAGATAAGCCGATGTGAGGAAGACTGTACCGGAAACGATTGTGCCGATCCCCGTAAGGATAGAGACTCCAATCAAATTGGACATATTTTTCGCGATCAGCAAATAAAGTCCAAAGAAAACAAAAGCAGTAACCGGTTTGTCGATTAAGTTTGGAATAAGTCCTCCGGGGAAGCTTGAAGTGAGTCCTGCAAGTAATCCGGTGACTAAACCTAGCAAAAGCACGTTTTTCTTATCAGGGAAAAGTGCTATCCCCAAAAACATCATAGCCAGCATTGTGTCCGGCTTCATACCCATATAGATCCCAGGCATAATAAAATGCAGGGCGGCGCCGATTGCCACAAATAACGATAAAATAACAAGCGTTCTTGTATTCATTTGTAACTCTCCTCTTCTCTTCTAAACTCAACTCATAATGTCAATCCTGACATGCTCTGATGCTGCCAGCGAAAGATTAACAGTATTGTAGCATAATATTTTCTGAAAATGAAGCCTTTTTTCGTTGAGAAAGGATCGTACATCTCTTTTATTTCAATCGGCTGGAAATTTCGGCCGCCATTTGTTGTAAATCTTCAGGAGTGTATTCGGATTGATGGCTCACAAACTGCTTTGAAAAGCCGTCATTTGCATCATATCTTGGAATCAAGTGCATGTGGTAATGAAACACTTCCTGTCCGGCAAAAGAACCATTGTTGTTTAGAAGGTTTATGCCTTTTGCACCAAACTGATCTTTAATAGCCTGTGCAATTTTGGGAACCGCGGAAAAAAGCTTGGCTGCAGTTTCTTCGTCCATTTCAAAAATATCTGTTTTATGTACTTTGGGGATGACAAGTGTATGTCCTTTTGTGATTTGGCTTATATCCAAAAAAGCCAGAATATCTTCGTTTTCAAAAATCTTTGCTGACGGAAGTTCTCCATTTACAATTTTACAAAAAATACAGTTGCTCATGTCCATTCCACCTCGTATTGATATATAATAGCTCATTTTATCATAAGGGAAGGGGAACAACAAAAGCCATATTTGGCTTTGACAAGCTTAGATCGCGATGTCCTGTCGCTTCACTTTACCTTGTGCTCAGCAAGCTTAGCATGCAATCAGTACTTAAAGTGTCAGCGGCGCGTTATGTGCCTTCTCTCGAATTTGCATTCTCCGTTTGTTGAAGCAAGGCACAATAAAATGTGCAGAGCAGTTAAGCTCTGCACATTTGAAGGTTTGCGGTTCATTTTGGAAAGTGTTCTTCATCTAAACCATCGGTTTAACTAAAGAAACGTTTGATCAATCTTATCATGCCCAACGCAATCATCCCCTTATGAAGGTGCAGATTACAGTTCATGCAATTGATTTGACTTTCCGCGTTTACTGCAGTTCAGTGTCTACGACAACCACCCCAGCTTCGCTTTTTCCCGCTCCTTCAAATATATATTGTGCATTTTGGCAAGACCTATAAGAGGTAAAATTCACCAGTTGTTAGTGCTTGCACGATTGTTTTTTGTTACAATGAAATCAGTTGAACGAGAGGACGAATGAGAATGTCTTTATTGGAAATCAAAAACCTTACCGGTGGATATACGAAAAAGCCGGTATTGAAGGATGTCTCTTTTTCTATGGAGGAAGGGACGATAATCGGCTTGATCGGACTGAATGGGGCTGGAAAGAGTACGACAATTAAGCATATTATCGGCTTGATGGAGCCGCGTTCAGGGAATATCACCATACATGGTACCCAGTTGGAAGAGGATCTGGTCAAATATCGGAAGCAGTTTTCCTTTGTGCCTGAAACACCGGTCCTGTATGATGAATTGACACTTGAGGAGCATTTGCAATTGACCGCAATGGCCTATGGATTATCGCAGGATACATATGAATCAAGGGTTATGCCACTGCTTAAGGAGTTTCGGCTTGATAAAAAAATGAAATGGTTTCCTTCCCATTTTTCCAAAGGCATGAAACAAAAAGTGATGATTATGTGTGCCTTTCTCATTGAACCGTCATTGTATATCATTGATGAGCCGTTTGTAGGGCTTGACCCGCTCGGAATTCAGTCGCTGCTTGAATTGATGGAAAAGATGAAGGATAAAGGGGCGGGCATATTAATGTCGACTCATATCCTGTCGACGGCCGAGCAATTTTGTGATGGATTCGTCATTTTACATGACGGCATGGTTCGGGCAAAGGGGACTTTGGAAGAGCTGCAAGAACAGTTCGGCATGCGTGGTGCAACTTTGAATGACATTTATATTCAATTGACAAAGGAAGAGCCTGATGAAGCAAATAAATGAGCTATGGCCTGAAAGGCTTCAGGAATTTATAAAAGAAATGCGCCGTTACTTCAAATATATGTTTAACGACCATATGAGGTTTGTCTTGATATTTGGAGGCGGTGCAGCCATTTATTATTATTCGCAATGGGTGAAGCAGCTCACGCCGGAATTTCCGATCAGTCTTGTTATGTCGCTAATTTTAGCTTTCTTCCTGACCATTAGTCCAATCATTACTTTGTTAAAGGAAGGGGATATGGTTTTCTTATTGCCACTGGAGAAAGAGCTGTCGGATTATTTCAGAAAAGGGATGAGACTCAGCTTTACTATCCAGGCGTACCTGCTGCTGCTCGTACTTGCCGCACTCATGCCCATGTATTTTAAAGCAACGGGTGCTGGTTTGGTTTCTTTTCTATATTTATTCGGATTGCTTCTACTTCTGAAATATTGGAATTTAAGGCTTCATTGGGATACGATGAAAACGACGGAGCAGGGGACTCAAATCGCGGATCCGCTCATTCGCTTTATCCTGAATGCATCGGCGCTTTATCTTATTATTGAAAAAGCTTCGTGGTGGTTCATATTGGCGGTTCTTTTGATCATGGTAGCTTTTGCTCTTTTTATAAGGGCTTCAGTGAAAAACAAGTTGCTGAAATGGGAGCTGTTGATTGAAAAAGAACAAGGCAGGATGCAAATGTTCTATAGGATGGCAAATATGTTCACGGATGTTCCCCATTTAAAAAGTAAGGTATGGCGAAGAAAATGGCTGGATCCTGTTTTTCGATTTATTCCATTTGGAGACAAAAACACTTTCCGCTACTTATATTCAAGGACGCTTGTTCGGACTAGCGAATATTCAGGGCTGATTGTCCGACTCACGTTGATTGCTGCTGTTATTTTATTTTTTGTTAATAACTTATACGTGGCAGTTGGCGTTTCCCTACTCTTTCTATATTTGACGGGCTTTCAGCTTCTTCCCATTTTTAAGCGGCATGATACCAAGGTCTGGATACATCTATATCCAGTACAGCCCATCTATAAAAAGGTAGATTTTTATCGTTTATTGATCCAAGTGCTCGTCATTCAGGGGCTGGTGTTCGGGGGGGTAACTGCATTGGGTGGAAGCTTTGTCAACGCCGGACTGGTTCTAATGGTAAGCCTTTTGTTTGCGTTTATTTTCGGTAAGCGTTATGCCCCTGGGAGAATTAGGAAAATGGAACAATATTAAAAGCACTCGCCCCGCGAGTGCTTTTCGGGTTTCAGGAATTTAAAGGTTGTGAATCTATCCAGCGCACTGCTTTCAGTTACAGCAGCTATCGACTGACTCGGATGTACAGGAAGTAAAAGTCAAGCGGAGCAAGAGAGGTACTTTCTGAACAAGCGAATGCCAAGTCCGAAGAATTCAGTCAGTTCTTTCAGATAGCTTCCTTAAAACTCGCTTATTTTGCTTGCTCTTTCTTTTTTCCATTTAGTCTCAAACTGCAAGTCAATGGACAAAGCTTACACTTTTAAGGGATAGCAATAGATTCATCTTTTGGAAGTTCCTGTTTTTGATATTCAACAGCAGCTAATGTCAAAGTTTTAGCCCCTAAAAGCATTGACTTTTCGTTGATATCAAATTTCGGATGATGATGCGGGTATGGAGATTCGGTATCATCGGGTTGGGCTCCAGTGAAAAAGAAGGTACCTTTTACATGTTGTAAATAATAAGCAAAATCTTCTCCGCCCATTTGTTGTTCCAATTCTTCTACATTTGTGACCCCCGCAACGTCTACCGCTAGTTTTGCCAAAAATTCTGTCTCTTGTTTATGGTTTACGACTGCCGGATAGCCGCGGTAATAATTGTATTCATATCCGCAGTCCCCATTGGCGAGACAAGTCCCTTTTACAACCGCTTCAATTTCTTGCTCAATTAAATCACGGACCTCTTCACTGAATGTCCTGACAGTTCCTTGTAGTTTGGCAGTATCCGCAATAACGTTGAAGGCGTTCTCGGCAATGAAAGAACCAACCGAAACAACTGCCGATTCAACAGGGTTTACCCTTCGGCTTACAATTTGCTGAAGGTTCATGACAAGCTGAGAGCCAATCGCAACTGCATCCTTTGTTTTATGCGGCATAGCCCCATGGCCTCCCCGGCCTTTAATCAGGATTTCAAAGCGGTCTGCAGCAGCCATGAATGGGCCTGTACGATAACTAATCGTTCCATGAGGGATCTCCGCCCATAAATGCGTTCCAAAAATGGCATCTACACCATCCAGGCAGCCGTCTTTAATCATGGAGATGGCCCCGCCAGGTGCGAACTCTTCGGCATGCTGGTGAATCAATACATACTCACCTGAAAGTTCTTCCCTGAGTTCATTCAGAACCTTACCGATAATCAATAATGATGCTGTGTGACCGTCATGACCGCATGCATGCATCACACCTGGGACCATTGAACTAAACGGAAGGCCGGTTTCTTCTTGAATCGGAAGTGCATCAAAATCGGCGCGCAATGCAACGGTTTTACCAGGATTTCCGCCTTTGATCCGCGCAACGACACCGTTTCCTCCCACATTTGTTTTTACATCAACCCCTAGTTGCTTGTAAAAGTCAGCAATATAGGCTGCTGTTTCGGTTTCTTCGAATGACAATTCGGGATTTTGATGCAGGTGGCGTCTAATTCGCACCATTTCATCGTAATATTCTTCTAATTTTTTAAATAGAGCCTGCTCCAATGAGAACCACCACCTATTTTTTATTTAAAATGATTATAGCATAGAGGAAGTCTTATATCTTTATTTGGAGAACTAGAATAAAAGTGACCGAACCACAAAGAAAGTAAGGAAATGTAGCAGATAAGCCCATTTCCTCAAATAGATTCGTTATATGAAAAACAAAGCGGCAACGGTTGTAACGAATAAGCCGATGATGACAGGGACAAGGTTGCGCCTTGCCAGTTCAAAAGGATCGACATTGCAGATGGCAGCCGCAGGTATGAGTGCCCAGGGAATAAGTGTTCCTCCTCCGATCCAGATTGTTGTAATCTGCCCTAACGCTGTCAAAGAGGCTGTACCAGATCCGATGGCTTTGCCGAATAGTGCGGCAATGGAACCTGTTAGTGGAAGGCCGGAGAAACCGGAGCCGTCCAATCCTGTAATCACTCCGACTGCAGCAATTGTAAAAGCTCCCAATGATTTAGTGATAGGTACAACAGCTGCAAGGGCTGTTCCAAGGTCATTGATAATCCCTTCGGAACCTTCAGGCAAGGGGCTGCCAATCATTTGTTCAAATCCGCCTCCACCGAGATAGAAAAATGCGGCAATGGGAATAACTGGGCCAAACACACGAAAGCCGAATTGCAACCCTTCTATGAGGAATTTTGTTGTTTTTTCCAATGCCTGCTGTTTATGGGCTGCTATAGATGTGAATATTAGTATTAATACGGATGTGCCGCCAATGAGGGCTGTGGCTTCGCCGCCCTGAAGCTTTAAGGTGAACATCATGATTATATTGGCTACAAATAAGAGGGGAATGATTGCTGCGAAGATGCGCTTGACGGGAAGGGGAAGTTCGCTTTCTTCATTTTTTTTCAAGATTTCTTCTGCTGAGAACTTTTTTAAAGAATCAAGCTTTCCTTTCTTCATATCTCTCTTTAATAGGACGAAAGCGGTGACTGTTGTGACAATACCCATTATGATGATAAGGGGAATGCTGGCTGTGATAACGTCTGAAGCAGTGATCCCGGCTGCGTCACCTGACAGTTTTGGTGCGGCCTGAATGATGAAATCACCGGATAAAGCAATCCCGTGTCCGAACAGATTCATGGCCATTGCGGCACCGAGAGCTGGAAGGCCGACGCGGAGGGCGACGGGCAGCAAGACAGCTCCCATTAGAGCAACAGCAGGAGAGGGCCAAAAAAACCAGGAAATAATCATCATAACGATTCCAATCGTCCAAAAGGCGAGTGTTGGTGTTTTGATGATTTTAGCAAAAGGTGAAATCATCAAATCATTGATTCCTGTTGCCATCAACACCCGGCTCATAGACGTAATGATAGAAATGACTAGGATTATGGACAGAAGTTCGGAAATGGCATACATGAAACTTGAAAAAATCCCGCTGATGGATGCGGCTATGGATCCTGTTGCGGTAAGTCCAAGCAGAAAAACACCAGCTATGCAAATAATCGTGATATCGCGTCTGAAAATCATCATCAGAATGGTAAAGCCGATGAACAGAAGATAGATCCAATGTAAGGCCGTCAACTCTATTCCCACATTTATTCCTCCCTGCGGCTTCAAATGTCAGTAGGGACAAAAGCCCAAAATCCCATACTTCATCATATGATGGCCAGGGCATGGTGTGTCAGCATAATCAGGCCTAATCTGTATTTATCTCATCTTCATCGTCTAGCACGAAGACAGACAGGTAAGAAGGTCCGGAAAAGATATTTGTGCTCTTAGCAGATTGGATGGCCTTAGAATGAGAATCGGCGAATAGAGAAGATTGTTTCCAGTCTTTAAATGCTTCCTCGTCCTTCCATATCGTCATGGCAATGTACGTGTCATTGGATAGTGGACGAAGTAGCCGAAAGGCAGTGAAGCCGGGAAGCGCTTCGATTTTTTTCATTTGCTCTGTGAACGTATATTCAAAAACGGGACGGTTTTCTTCACGTACAGGTATATGGTTGCAAGCAACGAAGCCTTTCTGTTCAAGCCGCCCAGAAGAATGGATGGCTTCGTATTTTCTGGGTGATTGAAAAATCGTTTTTCCTTCGGTTTCGTGCCACAATTGGCAGGTGTCTGCATTTTGCATTAAAAGCATGCAGTCCTCCGGATGTTTGTCTTTCATTTTTTTTAAGAAGAAAAATGTTCCAGTTGTAATATATGTGTACATTCAAGACACCTCTTTCATATAGAGTACTTATTTACATGAGTCTACCCAAATGGGGAGAGGACAAAACAAAGCAAGGAAGCTTGTGAAAAAAGCACAAATTTATGACAACCCCGCATCCCGCCTATACTTTGGATAGGAAAAGTAATATAGTAGGCATGAGTCAATCACATGTACTATTATATGAGTGGAATTAGATTATTTTTATATACGAGAAAAACCTGAAAGGTGGCTTCCTTGTTCATGGGTAAAATCACAAACGATACATTTTTAAGGGCTGCGAAAGGAGAGAAAACGGATCATGTACCTGTTTGGTATATGCGCCAGGCTGGACGTTCTCAGCCGGAATATCGGGAACTAAAAGAAAAGTACTCTCTTTTCGAAATTACGCATCGTCCGGAAATTTGCGCTTATGTAACAAGGCTTCCGGTAGAAAACTATAATGTGGACGCGGCAATTTTATACAAAGATATCATGACCCCGCTTCCTGCGCTAGGCGTGAATGTGGAAATCGTCGGTGGGGTTGGCCCTGTTATTGATAACCCGATTCGTTCTGCAACTGATGTTGAAAAACTCGGTGAGCTTCATCCGGAAAAAGATATTGATTATGTTTTAGAAACAATCAAGATTTTAACGGAAGAGCAATTAACGGTCCCATTGATTGGATTTGGAGGGGCGCCATTCACGTTGGCGTCATATATGGTTGAAGGAGGCCCTTCTAAAAATTACCATAAAACGAAAGCGTTCATGTATTCGGAGCCAAAAGCGTGGTCGCTATTGATGGATAAGCTTGCTGATATGACGGTGGTTTATTTGAAAGCACAAATCCAGGCAGGAGCAAGCGCCGTCCAATTGTTTGATTCATGGGTCGGTGCGCTGAGCCAAGCAGATTACCGAACGTTTATCAAACCTGTTATGGAAAAGATATTCACCGAATTGAAAAACGAGAATGTCCCGCTTATCATGCATGGAGTAGGAGCCAGCCATCTTGCGCTGGAATGGAATGACCTACCGCTTGATGTGGTCGGTCTTGATTGGAGACTGCCGATTGCTGATGCACGTAAGCTAGGCGTTACAAAAGCGGTACAAGGAAACCTAGATCCTGCTGTACTTATTTCTTCGTGGGATGTCATAGAAGAAAGGGCAAAAGAAATCATTGATCAAGGGATAGAAAAGCCGGGCTTTGTTTTCAATCTTGGCCATGGAGTTTTCCCGGAGGTCAAACCGGAAACACTGAAAAAACTGACTGCATTTGTTCATGAATATAGTGCAGAGAAACTAAAGCAGTAATCTTTTCCAGAAGGAGAGCAGCAAGATGCCGAAAAAGAAAATGGGATTGCTAGTTATGGCATACGGAACTCCATATAATGAAGATGATATTGAACGTTACTATACTCATATAAGGCGCGGGAGGAAGCCTTCTCCTGAAGCATTAGAAGATTTAAGGAACAGATACGAGGCGATCGGAGGAATTTCACCGCTGGCAAAAATTACCGAAAATCAAGCCTATGGACTTGCTGACCGGCTGAATGAAGTCCAAGATGAGGTGGAATTCAAAGCATATATCGGATTAAAGCATATTGAGCCATTTATTGAAGATGCCGTACAGAAAATGCAGGACGATGGAATTAAAGAGGCCGTATCGATCGTCCTGGCTCCTCATTTCTCTACTTTCAGCGTCAAGTCGTATAACGGACGTGCACAAGAAAAGGCCGTTGAATTGGGAGGCCTTGAAATTACGTCCATTGAAAGCTGGTACAAAGAACCGAAATTCATCGATTACTGGGTCAGACAGGTAAATGAGGTTTACGATAGCATGCCGAGTGATGAACGGGAGGTAGCCTGTTTAATTGTATCTGCACACAGCTTACCTGAGAAAATTCTTCAATTTCACGATCCATATCCTCAGCAATTGCAGGAGACAGCAGACCTGATTGCAAAAGGAGCTGGTATTAAAGATTATGAGGTCGGGTGGCAAAGTGAGGGAAATACACCCGAGCCATGGCTCGGCCCGGATGTGCAGGATTTGACACGCGATTTATACCATCAGAAAAAGTACAAGGCTTTTGTTTATATACCGGTGGGATTTGTTTCAACCCACTTGGAAGTGCTCTATGATAACGACCACGAGTGCAAAGCAGTGACAGATGAAGTCGGCTCAGCATACTACAGGCCTGCAATGCCAGATGCGCAGCCTGAATTTATTGATGCACTGGCGACAGTTGTTTTAAAGCAACTTGGAAAACTTTAATTAAAAGAAGGCGATTTCGGTTTGGCAGAAGACAAGAAAAAAGTTGTTGTGATCGGTGGTGGAATAACTGGTTTATCAGCAGCGTATTATTTACAAAAAACAATTCATGAAAAGAAGCTACCATGTGATGTCTTGCTTGTGGAAGCGAGCCATAAACTTGGAGGGAAATTTCAAACAGTTTATAAAGATGGATTTACAATCGAACGCGGCCCGGACTCCTTTCTTGAAAGGAAAAAGAGCGCGGCAGAACTTGCTATAGATGTCGGCTTGAAAGATGAACTGGTGAACAATACAGCGGGACGGTCTTTTGTACTTGCCAACGAGAAGCTCCATCCAATGCCCAAGGGGGCAGTTATGGGAATTCCGACGAAAATCACGCCTTTCATTACAACTGATTTATTTTCTATCCAAGGTAAAATGAGGGCGGCTGCAGATTTTGTCATGCCTCGCTCAAAAGTTTCGGGGGACCAATCATTGGGCGGCTTTTTCCGCAGACGCCTAGGGGATGAAGTTGTGGAAAATTTGGTTGAACCACTACTTTCAGGCATTTATGCGGGTGATATTGACCGGCTTAGCCTAATGTCCACATTTCCGCAATTTTATCAGGTGGAACAGAAATACAGAAGTTTGATCATGGGGATGAAAAAGACAACACCTTCTGGACCGAAAAAGGAAGTAAGTGCAAAGAATCAAGGGATTTTCTTAACTTTGAAAGGCGGTTTGCAGTCGCTTGTCAAAGCAATTGAAGAAAAACTCGAACCTTCTTCGATATTAAAAGGAACACGTGTTGTTTCAATAGTGAATAACAATGAAAAAGGGTACAAACTTCAACTGAATAACGGAGAGTGGCTCGAAGCGGACAGTATTATTCTTACTCTGCCTCATTTTGCACTGGCAGATTTGTTTCCTGATAATCCTGTCATTCAAGGGATGAAGGAAATGCCTGCCACTTCTGTAGCAACGGTTGCGATGGCCTTTGATGCGAAAGATGTCGATGATCACTTGGATGGGACTGGTTTTGTAGTATCAAGAAACAGTGATTATACGATCACGGCATGTACCTGGACGCATAAAAAATGGCCGCATACAACACCAGAAGGAAAAGTTCTGTTGCGTTGCTATGTTGGCCGTGCGGGTGAGGAAACCGTTGTAGATTTATCAGATGAAGAGATAGAAAGAATTGTTTTGGCAGATCTGAAGCGGACAATGGATTTATCGGCAAAACCAAATTTTACGATTGTAACACGGTGGAAACAGGCCATGCCGCAATACACTGTCGGCCATAAAGAGCGGATTGATAAAATCAAATCTGATTTCCAGAATAATATGCCTGGGGTATTCATTGCCGGCAGCTCCTACGCAGGTTTGGGAATTCCTGATTGTATTGACCAGGGAAAAGCAGCGGTAGATGATGTTTTACGGCACATTCATTAAAATGGAGGAGCGGTTCTGAAGACCGTTCCTCTTATTTTTTCGGGTGTTCGGATGATCATGAGGGAAAACTCGATGGTTAATTGCTAGAAATTCTTCTGTGAAAATATACCCTTATAGATTTAACTTCATTCAGCAGAAGTCTCCCACTTCTGTAAGTGGTGAGATAAATGCCTATTGGTATTCCATTCAGTGGGGGTCCAAACCCCGGCTGAATAAAGTGAAAGCCTCCGGCGGATGCCACAGATTTTCAGAGGAAATTTATCGAGCGGAGCTCGATAAAATCTGGGCGCGAATACGTAAGGTGCATTTGATCACTCAGATTCAAATTTAGACCCTTAGCGAGCAGCGGAACCCTCTGCCACCAAAGTAGGCGTCCGCGCCGTTATGATACAAGAAGACGTGTCCGAAACGAAAATCGCAAAAAAGCGCACCGCCGAGTTCTCTAATATCAGAGGGAGTTTGCACCCAACTTGACGTTTTCATATCGAAATTCTCAAGTTTCTGCAACTCTCGATATTGTTCTTCCGTTAACAGTTCAATGCCCATGGCGGCTGCCATATCAATAGCGTTATTTTCAGGTTTATGTTTTTTTCTTGACTCCAGCCCTTCACGGTCGAAACAAACACTTCTGCGACCTTTAGGGCTTTCCGCTGAACAATCACAAAAAATGTATTCATCCTTCTTTTTATCATGACCAACAACATCCGGTTCACCGCCGGTTCTTTCCATTTCATTGAGCGACCAAATTTTTTCAGCATTAGCATCCAGCTTTGCTTTGACTTTAGTCCATTCAAGACCTTTATGGCGATGCATGTTTTTTTCAAAACGAGTTTTTAATACACTAAGCAACTCTTCGCGTTGTTCTAATGACAGCTCCTTTTTATTGCTGATTTTATCACTCTTTGTCATGTTCGATTCTCCTTTATTGTTTTTACTCATAATAGTTTAACTTCATTCAGCAGAAGTCTCCCTCTTTTGTAAGTGGTGAGATGAATGCCTATTGGTATTCCATTCAGTGGGGGTTCAAACCCCGGCTGAATAAAGTTAAAGCCTCCGGCGGATGCCACAGATTTTCAAAGGAATTTATCGAGCGGAGCTCGATAAATTCTGGGCGCAAATACGCCAAGGCGCATTTGATGGATATGTAAATATTTGTTTTGTAACAGTCTTTTAATAGCTGTGTAAATTCAGTGTATAATAAATTATATGGTTAAGTAAATCCATTCCTCACAATGGTTCTTGAATGATGCAACGTGAACACTTGTTTAAAAATTATTCTTACAGGGGTTAGTGGACAGGTTGATTCAAAGATTGGGAGCTAATGCAGAAAAGGATGTTACAGCCTATTAAGGTACAAGGGACTTTATCCAAGTATTAAGGGAAGATATCGTTCTTAAGTAACTTCCGTTGTAGATGAGATTCAAGACAATTACTAAATCTGTACTCCTAAAATACATAACTGATTTGAAACAATATTCGGCTTAAGAAATGTTTACCATGCCATTATTTCTGGAGTGGCATATCACGCGTTTTGTACACTTAGTTTGGCCAAATCATAGGCTAATTGTATCCTATCCTTTATAAAGACTTGCTTTTTTTAGGGGTAATTTACATGATCTTGGAAAAATATAAGAATATGAATTTGTTGAAAATATAGCTGTCGATTCGATATTAGAAGGTAAATTGCTAAGGCATATCCGATGGTTAACACAGGAATCGAGATAACAGCTAAAGAACTAGGGCGAAGAAATAATTTTGCAACACCTGATACATAAAAATTAGAAATAAACTACAAATCGCTTTTGAAGCTGAGATTGGTACGAGATACGACAAGGAAGAGGCCTGTTATTCAGCCCATAAAAGTATCAATCAATTTTTTCGCAAAAATGAAAACAGATGTTAACTCGGAATGTACAATCTAGGTAAAGAATGATACAACTGAAGAAAAGGAGAGCATTAATATGGGGTATTCTGAAATTGCAGTAATACTGTTCGTTTATAGTGGACTCATGACTTTCTTTTTAATCCCTTTTCAAAGGAGAGCACACTCAAAAAGTTACCAACAGAATCAGATATCCTTCATATCAATTTTTAAATCTAGTTTAGTTAAAATGATTTTTCACAAAAAGGCTATTTTAGCTTTAACCTTATTAGGATTTATGTTAATTAGCATTTGGTTAGGATATGCTGGCGTAGAAGACCATTATAATGCTCACAGTGGTTATTCTTCAATAAGCACAAATTTCAAAGCTATATATACTATTTGCGGTGTATTTGTATATACAGTTGTTCTTTTATTGCTTCTCGGATATGTGAGAACATTAAAAATCGTAAAGAGTACAAACAAGTAAGAATAGAAATAAGTTTTTCTGATTTCAACTTTAATGATCAAGATTATTTATATGGTAGCCTTTTTGGGAAGAAGGAGCTTATTAATGATGCAAATAATGAAAGTGATGTGTTACTAAGAGTAAAAGATGACAAGGGTAATGTTATCATTGATGAGTTTCAAGTATCATCTGACAAATCATCAAATTAGAAAGTTTAACTTCATTCAGCAGAAGTCTCCCACTTCTGTAAGTGGTGAGATGAAAGCCTATTGGTATTCCATTCAGTGGGGGTTCAAACCCCGGCTGAATAAAGTTAAAGCCTCCGGCGGATGCCACAGATTTTCAGCGGAAATTTATCGAGCGGAGCTCGATAAATTCTGGGCGCAAATACGCCAAGGCGCATTTGATAGATATGTAAATATTTCTTGTGGATGTTACCTTCTTTATGCCTAGATTGGTCACAGATTAGTATGAATGGAGATTTGAAGAAATCTATAGTGCTGAATTTTCACACTAATAAAAGGCTACTTTCTAATTGGGTTTCCACTATTCCCCAATACCTTTTTTGAGGCTCATTCTTGCCTCCATTTTAAAACTGTGTTATATTTTGAACAAAATGACTATTTTGGTTTTTTAGTCAATGATAAGCGAGGTGAAATAGATGGCTGTTGACCGAAAGCAGCTAATCGTTGAAGCGGCAACAAAATCATTTTCTCTGTTCGGGTATAAAGCCACGACGATGGATCAAATTGCAAAGATAGCCAATGTCGGCAAGGGAACGATCTATACTTTTTTCGAGAATAAAGAAGAATTACTTGCCGAAATAGTGACTGCTTTAATCAAAGAAATGAAAGCTGAAGCAGAAGAAACAATCCGGGATGATTTATCATTCCATGAAAATGCCAACAGAGCTATCTATCGTTTGCTAGAGTTTCGGAAAGATCACCAACTCACGATTAAACTGTTTCAAGAGGAAAGGGAAATCGGTACTCCGACTGTCATGGAAGTCATCCAAAGGGTCGAGGGAGCGATTATCAACTATATAAAAGATAAAGTGGAGGAAGCGATACAAAAAGGTGAAATCAGACAATGCGATCCAGAAGTTACAGCTTACATTATGTTGAAGATGTATGTTTCTCTAATTTTTGACTGGGAAAAATGTCATCAGCCATTGGATAAGGATAAGATAGCATCTTTATTCGAATTTTATCTGTTTAAGGGATTGTCCAAGTGATAGTCCTTGTTTTCACAATAAAAATGACTAAATGAGGAAAATGGTCATTCAGTATCGAGGGGAGAACAAAAGTGAAAAAATCGTTATTTATTGCTGAGTGGAAAGAGATTTTCCGTAATAAAAAATTATTAATACCTATTATTGCTGTGATGATGATTCCAATTCTGTATAGCGGTATGTTTTTATGGGCTTTTTGGGATCCATACGATAAATTGGAAGATCTGCCGGTCGCCGTTATTAATAATGACAAAGGAGCCGAATTTGAAGGAGAAGATCTTCAACTGGGATATGAGCTCGTGGAAAAATTAAAAGAAAACGACCAGTTTTCTTTCCAGATTATTAAACAGAAGGAAGGTTATAAGGGGTTAGCGTCGCAGGATTATTACATGTTGATTGAGATTCCAAAGGATTTTTCTGAAAATGCAACTACCTTGATGGATGAAAATCCGAAGAAGTTGGAACTGAATTATGTGCCTAACGAAGGGTACAATTTCCTGTCTGCTCAAATTGGAGAAACTGCTATGAAAGAAATTAAGTCAGCAGTTTCCAAGGAAGTGACTGTTACATACGCTGAAACGATGTTTGACAAAGTACAAGAGATGGCGGATGGATTTGAGCAGGCGACTGAAGGAGCCAACGAACTAAGTGATGGAACGGAAAAAGTAAATGAAGGCTCGAATAAATTGAAAGAAAATTTGAGTTTGCTTGCTTCTAAATCAATCGAATTTCAAGACGGCGTATCCCAAATCAAGTCAGGGGCCGGAGAGTTGTCATCTGGAACTGAAAGCTTATCAAATGGCCTTGACCAACTTGCTAGTGGTCATAAACAGCTCGTAGATGGAACGAAATCAGCACGGGAAGGAGCTAAGAAACTAGCTTCAGGTTCGGAAAACTTGGAAGAGGGGCTTATGCAGGCTGAGGGTTCAATGGATGCAATTATTTCCGGTACTAGCCAAATTTATGATGGAACAGGCCAGTTGGCCGAAAAGCTTCAACAATTCCAATCCGGTGCAAGCACAGTTTCTCAGGGGGCAAATCAACTGAATGCAGGAATTGTCCAAATGAAGGAGCAGATGAATGGAATTGATGGAAAGCTTGCAGCACTGCCAATTCCTGATGAAGTAAAGGCGCAGTTGGCAAATGAGTTAAAAGGGCAGCTTCAGGAAGGGATATCTAAATTGGAAGCCGGGAGTGCTGAATTGGCGGCAGGGACAGAACAATTGAAGTCGTCCGCCGGTGAACTGCAAAAAGGTGCTGCTACTCTAAATGAGAAAGTCGGCCAATTGAACGATGGGCAACAACAGTTACAGTCTGGGTTGGGTGAACTTTCCCGTGGATCGGGTGAGCTTTTACAAGGGGCAAATCAGCTAGCTGGAGGACAAGGCGAGTTGCTCAATGGAATGTCAACTTTTGATCAAAAGTTGAATGATGCAAAGTCGGGGGCTGCAGAGCTGAATAACGGGGCAAAACAGTTGAACGGCGGAATGGAAAAATTGACGGAAGGGTCAAGCCAGCTTGGTGAGGGAAGCAAGCGGCTGGCAGAAGGCTCTGAAGAGCTATCGGATGGCATCCAACAGCTTGATGATGGAGCTGCCGAAATGAAGGAAAAACTGGGCGATGCGGCTAAGAAATCAAGCTCTATCCATGCCGATGACCAAACATATGATATGATGGGCGAGCCTGTAGAAGTGGAAAACCATCCAATGAATAAAGTTCCTAACTACGGAACTGGGTTTGCACCATACTTCTTGTCGCTTGGATTATTTGTCGGCGCCTTACTTTTATCGATTGTATTTCCGTTAAGGGAACCGGCCAGCAGGCCTAAAAATGGCTTTTCCTGGTTCATTGGGAAATTTGGAGTGGTTGCGATTGTTGGTATTTTACAATCACTGCTTGCGGTAGTCATCATGCTGTACGGTCTTGAAATTGAAGTGAAAAGTGTACCGCTTTTTATTTTGACAACCTTCGTAACAAGTATGGTATTTGTGGCCTTAATCCAGTTTCTTGTCACATTGCTTGGCGACCCAGGCAGATTCATTGCCATCGTCATCTTGATTTTGCAATTGACAACGAGCGCAGGAACCTTCCCACTTGAACTGATCCCGCATGAATTGCAGTGGTTCAACGCTCTGTTACCAATGACTTATTCCGTTCAAGCGTATAAAGCGGTTATTTCTAGCGGGGATTTCAGTTTCATGTGGCATAACCTAGGAATTCTGGGTGGTTTCCTTCTTGGCTTTATGATTTGTACGTTAGGTTTTTTCATTTATAAACATAAGAAGCAATATGCTGTGAGCCATATGGCTGAGGAAGCATAAAAAATGCGGAAGAAAGTCCCGATTGGGCTTTTCTTCCGCACTATTTTTTTATGAGTAAAGAAAGTATAAAATTAGATGAAATATTTAGTTCGAATTAAGTTTTTATATGTCTAGCTACGCCGTACAGGACGTACAAGTGCAAGCAAAGCGACAGGACGTCGCGTACTGAGCCTGCCAGCGCCTTGGTCAGCCCCTCGAGGTCACAAGTCACGCGGAAGTTTATTCAGGAAGAAATGTGCTCCTGCGGCACAGCTTATTCAAGGAAGCATATGTTTCCCTCGTCGCAAAGCTACATGAAGCATACTCAAGGAAGCTTTTCACGATGTAATTGAAATTAGCAGCTTTCCTGTGGCGGCTGAGGAACTCCCTCATCAAAATTCGCCTTGTGCTTGTCGGCCTTTCACTTTTCTTATAGAGAAGCTTTTATATCTTTAATGATCTGCTTGAATGGCACTTCTTTATCCCCGGGATATTCCCCGATCAGTTCCCCCTCTTTATTAAAAAGATAGAAGCTGACTCCATGGATGACCTGGTCGTCATCTCGTGGTTTTTTCACGACTGTTTTAAAATTTTTCGGTGCATAATTTTCGATTTCTTCTTGTGAATACCCTGTAAGGAAGTGCCATCTGGAAAAATCGGCTTCAAAGGATTCACCGTAGTCTTTTAGCACTTCAGGAGTGTCAATTTCCGGATCCACACTAAATGATACAAAATGGACATCGTCCAGTCCCTTTTCCTTTACTTTTTTCTGCAGTTCGCTCATATTCATCGTCATTGGGGGACAAACCGTCGTACAGTTCGTGAATACAAAATCGGAGACCCAGACCTTACCTTTTAAATCCTTAAGCCCGAAACTGTTCCCATCTTGATCTGTATAATTGAAATCTTCAATGGGGCTGCCACTCTTCGGGGAAGAACAGGCGCTTAATATGAGAAGAAAAGATATAAAGATAACGGAAAAAACTTTTTTCAAAAAAAACCCTCCCGAAAAACACACATATTTTGCATCCATTATACCTAATATATGCAACACATTGGCAGTAACAGGCCAATGTTCAGAAATAATTCATTTAAAAGTAAATCTGGTGAATTTTTTACTTGCCGGACAAAAATGAAGGCTTTCCCTTATTGAGAGTCTCGAGAGATAGTGGTAATATCAATCCGAGAAAAGAATTCGAAACGGTATATTAGAAAGGCGTGAGGAGTCATATACCCTCTGATAAAGAAATTTTTATTTAAGATGGATCCTGAAGAGATGCATCACCGTACCGTCTCCGCATTGAAGCTTGCGGATAAGGCGGGCGGAAAAGCATTGTTGCGGTCAATGTATCAGGTTGATGACGAAAGCTTGGCAATAGATGTTTGTGGAATACGATTTCCAAATCCGGTAGGATTGGCTGCCGGATATGATAAGAACGCTGAGGTTTATCATGCGCTGTCCGCCATGGGTTTTGGCTTTGTAGAGGTGGGGACGATAACACCGGTTGCGCAGTCTGGAAACGAAAAGCCGCGGCTTTTCCGTCTTGTTGAAGACAGTGCGGTGATCAACCGCATGGGGTTCAATAATGATGGGGCAGAGGCTGTTAAAAGGAACCTGCACCATTATGAAACTGCAGGTGTGCCGATTGGAATTAATATTGGCAAAAATAAGGTAACTCCCAATGATGAAGCATCAAGCGACTATGAAAAGTGCTTGGACATCCTTTATTCGTACGGACATTATTTTGTGATTAATATTAGCTCGCCTAATACTCCTAATTTGCGTGACTTACAGGAAATAGAGAGTCTCAAACAGTTAATTTCTTCGATTCAGAGGAAAAAGGCTGAACTGGAGTCAAATGGCGCAGCGAAAAAGCCGATTTTCTTAAAAGTGGCTCCTGATATGACTGATGAACATATGCGCGATGTTGTACATGCTGCTGTGGATGAAGGTCTTTCCGGAATTATTGCTACAAATACGACTCTGTCCAGAAAAGGGCTGGCTTCAAAAGCCTATGTTGAAGAAGCTGGCGGCCTCAGTGGTCTCCCGCTCAAAGAAAGGTCAACCGCATGGATTAAGGAAATATATGAAGAAATCGGCGATCAGGTACCTATTATTGGTGTTGGCGGTATATTTAATGGAGAGGATGCCTATGAAAAAATCCTTGCTGGCGCAAGCCTAATCCAAGTGTACACAGGGATGATTTATGAGGGTCCGGGAATCGTCAAATCTATTAATACAAGATTGCTGGAATTGTTGAAGAGAGATGGATTTACAAATATTAAAGAGGCGGTTGGAGCAGGCCGTTAGAGAGAGGATGGAGCTGTCATTGGGCAGTTCCATTTTTGTATTATAACAGATGAAACAATAAAAAAATAACCCCCAGCGGTGGGGGAGTATGTCAGCTTATTTAAAATCTAAGCACTTATCGCATTTTGTTCCATAGCACTCGTGTTGTTCTGATACGGTTTCTCCGCATTCTGTACATTTCTTTGGAGGTAAATTTTTAAAAAATTCAACTGCATTTTCGATCATTTGAATGTCCACTCCCTCAAATTTGTTATACAACGGTGCTTCGTTGTTTATATTGTATTATAACAGTTGTTTTTCTGTCAACAGGAATTTTCTTTTTTTCTGCTAAAAATTTAAAAATCTAGTATAGTAAGGATTAACTTCATTTAGCAGAGGTCTCCCACTTCTGTAAGTGGTGAGATGAATGCCTATTGGTATTCCGTTGAATGGGGGTTCAAAACCCCGGCTGAATAAAGTTAAAGCCTCCGGCGGATGCCACAGATTTTCAGAGGAAATTTATCGAGCGATGCTCGATAAAATCTGGGCGCAAATACGCCAAGGCGCGCATTTGATCGAAGATCGGAAGGGAGGGATGAAGATGGAACTGACCATTATTGGACACTGGGGTGGATTTCCGAAAAAAGGGGAAGCAAGCTCAGGATACTTGTTGACTCATAACGGTTTTCATTTGCTTATAGATTGCGGAAGTGCTGTCCTATCCAAGCTCCAGACCATAATAAGTGCTGAGAGGCTGGATGGAATGATTCTTTCGCATTATCATGCGGACCATACGGCGGATATTGGTGTAGTCCAGCACGCCCTTTATGTTGGAAAGTTCACTAACCAGTATGACAGAACTCTCCCCATCTATGGTCATATGCTGGATCTGGAGCGCTTTAATCAGCTTTCTTATAAAGATGTAACAGCAGGGATAGCTTATAAACCTGAAGAAATATTACATATTGGTCCATTTCGGATATCCTTTTTGCAAACACATCATTCAGTTCCCTGTTTCGCTATGAGGATTGAGACAGATGGAAAAGCTCTTGTGTATACAGGCGATACTTCATACTTTAAAGAACTGGAGGATTTTGCTAGAGGGGCTGATGTATTGCTTTGTGAATCGAATTTTTATAAAGGGATGGATGGAAGTGCTGCTGGTCATATGACGAGCGAGGAAGTTGGAATGACTGCTCATCAAGCGGGTGTGGACAAGCTCATCCTGACACATCTGCCCCATTTCGGAGATCTGTCGAGGCTTAAAGACGAAGCTGCAGAACAGTTCACAGGTGAAATTCTCATGGCTTCGGAAGGGCTGAAAATCATAATTTAACTTCATTCACCAGAAGTCTCCCACTTCTGTAAGTGGTAAAATGAATGCATATTGGTACTCCATTCAGTGGGGGTTCAAACCCCGGCTGAATAAAGTTAAAGCCTCTGGCGGATGCCTCAGATTTTCAGAGGAAATTTATCGGGGCTCGATAAAATCTGGGCGCAAATACGCCAAGGCGCATGTAATGGTAAAGGGGAAGAAGATAACATGCTTTTTATTGATAATCAAGGTATTACGGATCCGCGAATCAATCTGGCTATTGAGGAATTTGCCCTTAAAAACCTTGAAATGAAGGACGACGGGTATTTACTCTTTTATATTAATGAACCTTCAATCATCATCGGCAAAAACCAGAATACAATTGAAGAAATCAATACAGATTATGTTGAAAAAAATGGTATCCATGTCGTCAGGCGGCTGTCAGGAGGCGGAGCTGTTTATCACGATTTGGGAAATTTGAATTACAGCTTCATCACGAAGGATGAAGGGGATAGCTTCATGAATTTCCGGAAGTTTACTGAACCCGTTATTCAGGCATTGGAGAAGCTTGGAATAAAAGCGGAATTGCAAGGAAGAAATGATATCCTGGTGGAAGGTCGAAAAATTTCTGGAAATGCCCAGTTTGCGACCAGAGGGCGCATGTTTACCCACGGGACATTGCTGTTTGATTCCGAAATCGAAAATGTAGTTTCCGCATTGAAGGTTCGGAAAGATAAAATCGAATCAAAGGGGATCAAGTCAATCAGAAGCCGTGTAGCAAATATCTCGGAGTTTCTGGAAGAAAAAATGACCACCGAGCAGTTTAAGGAACTCCTTCTCCGTTATATTTTTGACGGACAGGATCCAATTCCAGCGTATAAGTTGACAGAAGATGATTGGAAAAAGATCAATGAAATTTCGAAAAGCCGATACCAGAATTGGGATTGGAATTATGGGAAATCTCCTAAATTTAACTTTCAGCATTCACGCCGTTTTCCTGTAGGCCAAATCGAATTCCTTTTGGATGTGAATAAAGGCCAGATTACCAACTGTAAAATTTTCGGGGACTTTTTCGGTATCGGGGATGTAAATGATATTGAAGAGCGGTTGATAGGAGTAAAATATGAAAGATCGGAAATAGCTAAGGTTCTTGAAAATGTAGACATCCAGCATTATTTCGGAAACGTTACAAAGGATGAAATCATTGAGCTGTTATATTAAGAGAGGAGTCACAGCCTGAAAAATAGGGTTGTGACTTTTTTGAACTTTTATTATAATTAAAAATAGTAATGCATCTGGGATTTTTAACGCCAAAAAAATGAATGATCGTTCATTCAATAGGAGGAAACGTTATGAATTTACCTGATAGTTTACTAGAGGCAGCAATGAAAAACCGTGAAAATACCGCCTATTATTTCATGGATAAGCAGACGACCTATGAAGAACTGAATGTGTCTGTCAATAAGTTTGCAAGCGGGTTAGCAAAAGCGGGAATAGGAAGAGGGGACCATGTTGCTCTTCTGCTGGGTAACTCCCCGCATTTCATTATTAGTCTTTATGGGATTATGAGAGTTGGAGCGACAGCGATTCCGATCAATCCAACCTATACTCCGTCCGAAATTGCCTACATATTGAAAGATGGAGATGTAAAAGCCGTCATCGCTTTGGATCAGATGGTTCCTTATATCGAAAAATTGAGGACGGCGGCACCGAAAATTGAACATTATATCATTTGTGAAACGGGAGCTCAATTAACCGAAGGAATGGAAACGTTTTCTGAAGTTCTCCATTCAGGAGATAGCGATTTTATACCAGTACCTGTAAATAGCGAGGAAACGGCCGTCATTTTATATACATCTGGAACGACTGGAAAGCCTAAGGGTGCGATGCTGAGCCATGGAAATCTATATTCCAACGCACGTGATATCCGGGACTATTTGAAAATGGATAGTAAAGATACGGTCATTACAACGCTGCCAATGTTCCATGTATTCAGCCTGACTGTAGTTTTGAATGCTCCGCTTATAAGCGGATCGGCTCTGATTATCGTACCAAAATTCAGTCCGAAGGAAATTTTCCGAGTTGCCCAAAAATATAAAGCAACCATCTTTGCAGGGGTTCCGACGATGTATAATTTCCTATATCAGTATGCGGGAAGTAACCCTGGTGACTTTTCCTCTATGAGGCTATGTATTTCAGGAGGAGCGTCCATGCCAGTCGCTTTACTGAAAAATTTTGAAGAAAAATTCGATGTAGTTGTTTCTGAAGGATATGGATTATCGGAAGCTTCGCCAGTCACCTGTTTTAATCCGCTTGACAGACCCCGAAAGCCTGGATCGATCGGCACATCTATTTTCAATGTGGAAAATAAGGTAATGGATGAATTTGGAAATGAACTTCCTATAGGAGAGGTGGGAGAATTGGCGGTACGTGGGCCAAACGTCATGAAAGGGTACTATAACATGCCCGAAGAAACATCAGAGACTATTCGTGAAGGTTGGCTGTATACGGGAGATTTGGCAAGAATGGATGAAGAAGGTTATTTTTATATAGTTGATCGTAAGAAAGATCTTGTCATTGTTGGGGGGTATAATGTATATCCTAGAGAAGTGGAAGAAGTTCTGTATAAACATCCTGGTGTTCTGGAAGCCGCAGTGATCGGCGTGCCCGATGCGGAACAAGGAGAAACAGTGAAAGCTATTATTGTACCAAGGGATAAACAAGTGGATAGGGCGGAGCTGCATCAATTTCTTGCTGAAAGACTGGCTTCGTATAAGCTGCCTAAATTCATCGAGTTTCTTGAAGAACTACCGAAAAACTCTACAGGCAAAATAATGAAAAGGGATTTGAAAAATCGAGTTCTTCAATGATCACGGATGCTCTCTTCCGTGATTTTTTTAGGTGAAAAGTTATAAGATTAAACGAATTTTTATTCGAATAATGAGCTTTAGACGCCTAGCTCCTACAAAGAGATTGCGTCCTGAGCCTGCCGACGCCATGGGTGAAAGGATCCGACCAAATTGTTGAGTTGGCCGAGAAGCTGCCGCTGCCCCATAAAATTCATCTTATACTGTCACAGAAAGGGACCCCTTGCACTTTTCTTATAGATAGAAAGGTTTTTTCAAAGAAATCGAGAAATATATATAGGTGAGCTTAATAAGGAAGGGGATTAGCTATGAAAAATATTCAGTTGGATGTGCAGGATTTTATTGCGACTATAACAATTAATCGTCCCGATTCTTTAAATGCTTTTAATTACGAAACACTGTGTGAATTGGGAGAAACCGCAGAAATATTAAAAACGGACAAAAATGTTCGATTGGTGATTGTGAAAGGAGCCGGTGAAAAGGCCTTCAGTGTTGGCGCAGACCTGAAAGAAAGGAAGACGTTGTCCGAACAGCAAGTACGTCGCAACGTCAATAAAATTGGAGATGTGTTTCATGCAATAGAAAAATTGCCACAGCCGACCATTGCAGCAATGAACGGCCATGCTTTTGGCGGAGGAATGGAGCTTGCTTTGGCATGCGACTTTAGGATAGCAGTAAAAGAAGCGACCATGGGGTTGACGGAAACAAGCTTAGCAATTATTCCGGGTGCTGGAGGAACGCAAAGGCTGCCGCGCTTAATTGGAGAAGCCAAGGCAATGGAATTGATCCTGACAGCACGGAGAATGAAAGCCGAAGAAGCATATACATATGGAATTGTTACCAAAATCGCGGAGCGGGAAGAACTGATGGAAAAAGTAATGGAACTTGCAGACGCTATTCTTGCTAACGGGCCGATTGCTGTCCAACAAGCAAAATATGCCATCAAAACAGGAATGAATACGGACCTGCAGACCGGGTTGGAGATTGAAAGAAAAGCATATGAACTGACAATCCCTACCGAGGACCGGCTTGAAGCGCTCCAGGCATTCAGTGAAAAGAGAAGGCCTATGTATCAAGGGAAATAAGCACAAGCGTCTATCCTATAGACTGCTCCGAAATGCGGAACGGCCAAGGTTGTTTAGAGGCGAGTGCAGCCAGCCAAGGAACCGGTAGATCCAGGACAACTACCCTGTCGCTTTGTTTGCATTCGTACTTCCTGTCCAGCGAAGGTCAATCCAGTGAAGGCGCTTGTTGCCTTCATGAGATTGATCGAAGCCATCTAGATCGGAGTACCTCCGGCGGGATAGAGGAGAGCGGTGTGCTATAGTTAGACAATAAAGAAAAGCGTAAACGCTTGCCCATCGACGGTAGACTGGCCAGGAAATGTCTGGATCCTGCGGTTTCTTTTGGCAAGGGTGCAATGGGGGAGCTGATTATGAATAGATATCATTGTTGTGCAACATGCGTTCATTTTGTTGCCGAAAGAAAAGACGGAAAGATGAGTTACTACTGCAAAAGATTGGGATATGAAACAAAGACCCATTACCAATTCAATTGCTGGACTCCTAAAGATAACGTTCGCAAGCTGATGAAGAAGGATGAAGGAAAGGATGCTTAATATAAAGACTTCTATATGTGATTTGTCAGACATCCATTACCAATTATTCATGCTGGGATAGCTGGTACTTCCACGTCCACACTTTCAGCCGCTGTTTCTGAAGCAGGGGCTCTTTGTGCTCTAGGAGCAGATAATATGACTCCTGGTGATATACGAAAAAACATCGGAGACATTCAAAACGCAGACGGGCAAGTTGTTTGCGGTTCATTGATCGATCTCTTTCGTATTATTTCTTCCTTTGATGAACAAATCGTTCCTGTTTATCATTTACCGTGAGAAGACAGATGGGAGATAAAGGTTGGTTAGGTGTGAGCCTAACGGTTATTCTGGGCAGTTTCACTTCCTTAGAGTAAATCAGTCTTACATAATGGAAAGGCTGATGCTACAATGAAATGAGCATTCAGTATTCCTAATGTTTTACTATCTTATCTTAGTGGCTAAATACTGCAGAAAAGCTGCTGGAATGTCTAACTGTGTAAAAGATAGGTTTGTAAAACTTAGTGAGGAATATAACGTTTCGTTGAATGGAATCATGTTTTTTGGCCTTATTCATATTTTTGCAAACACTGAATGATTAAAGCTCATGTATGCAGGACAAAATCTTAAAAATGAAGCCATATGACTTCTAACTTTAGGAGAAGCAAAGCCTAATTAAAACTTTGGTTACGCTGATGTTGTTAGGAATTTCCTGCTTCAAACAACCCGCAGGGTGTGAAGTGGTGAAAAGTTCAAAATAAGTAGATTAGTTGATTGATTTTTGGGGGTAAGGAGAATTGGAAGCTTCAGTACGGAAAGTAAAGACCTCACAATTTCGCCTCGGTCTCCAAGATGGTGTTAGCATAGCCGTTGGATATGCCCCGATTGCCCTAACCTATGGGCTTTTGGCAAAAACAGCAGGTCTTACGCTGATAGAAACTGTCTTGATGAGTCTCATTGTGTTTGCAGGGGCTTCTCAGTATATGGCGCTTAGCATGTTTGCGCTCGGAACGGGATCACTTGAAGTGATCATGACGACTTTCATTGTGAACATCCGGCATTTTCTCATGTCCGCCTCATTAAACGAGAAAGTAGAAAAAGAAGTTCCGTGGAAAAAAGCCGTTTATGCCTTCGGAATTACAGATGAAACTTTTTCCGTTGCCGCTACGAAAGCAGGGACTGTTTCGACTGGTTATTTATTTGGTATCATTTCTTTGGCATATAGCAGTTGGGTTGTTTTTTCAGGCATTGGCTATGGCATAGGGGCCAGTTTGCCGAAGGTGCTTCAAGACAGCATGACCATAGCGCTTTACGCCATGTTTATCGGTTTACTTGTCCCTTCCATGAGAAAAAGTGTAAAGGTTGTCTACTTAGCTCTTTTAGCCGCTGTTTTTAATAGCGTTTTCGTTTTTTGGAATGTGATGGGAAAAGGCTGGGCTATCGTTGTGGCGACTCTTCTGTCCTCGATTTTGGTCGAAGCGGTTGAAACCATAAAAAAGAAGGGAGAGTCAGCCAATGAATAGTTCATTGATCATTTTTACAATTATTGGTATGGCGGTTGTTACATATATTCCGAGAATGCTGCCCTTCGTCATGTTCAGAGGCAGGGAGCTGCCGCCCTTTTTTCAGGGGGTATTGCAAAATGTTCCGTTTGCTACGCTTGGCGCATTGATATTTCCCGCTGTTCTCCTTATTAACGAAGGAAATCTTCTTTTTGGGGTTGCGGGAGCCGCGGCTGCTTTTATCATTGCATTTCTTGGGGCCAACGTAATCATCGTCGTGATTGGTTCTATTGTGGTATTAAGCATTTATTCATTTTTTATTTAACATTGGCGGGGCTTTTTTAAAGCTTTCGCTTATTTTTTTCTTTTGAGGAGACAATAGGACCATATCGGTTCTGTTCTGCCGGCTATCTATTCTACATATAATAATGAATGGACAAGGAGGGGAGACTATTGGTTAGAAAATGGGCATTGCGGGCAGTGATCGCTTATTTTTTGTTTGGTATAGCCATGTATGTGTATCTGTTTTTCTTGACGGACACTTCGATTCCGCACATGTATAAAGGGACGAGCATAGATCCCGCGACTTTTTTAAACAGCAGAGAGCTTATGCTGAGCGAGGAATATTCAAAAATCCGGAACCTGATGTTTTTTCTTGCGGAACCTTATCAATGGCTGTTTTATTATCTAATTTTACTGTTTGGCATATCTGCGATGTTTGAACGATGGGCAGGGAAGACGACGAAATGGTTCCCGCTCCAAACAATCATTTACCTTTTTTGGTTGTCGCTTGCCTCATTTGTCGCAACTTTTCCGTTTGCCTATACATCCTATCTTTTTTCTAGGACCTATAATATCTCCACACAGTATTTCTCTTCTTGGATGAAGGATCAATTTCTGGACTTCTGGATCAGTTATGCAACGATGTGTGTAGTCATCCTTGTCATTTATTCGATGATGAAAAAATTCAAAAAGAAGTGGTGGCTAGCGGTCTGGGTGTTATCCATCCCGTTTTCAATCTTCATGATGTTCATCCGGCCAGTCGTGATTGACCCGCTTTACAATGACTTTTATCCTCTAAAAGATAAACAGCTTGAAATGAAGATTCTTTCGCTTGCTGATGAAGCGGACATTCCTGCCGAACATGTGTATGAAGTGGATATGTCTAAAAAGACTAACGCATTGAATGCCTATGTGACAGGTGTTGGCTCCAATTCCAGGATTGTCCTCTGGGATACGACCTTGGAAAGGCTTGATGACGAAGAGGTTTTGTTCATAATGGCGCATGAGATGGGTCATTATGTGGAGAAGCACATTTATAAAGGCATTGCGGGGTATATAATGCTTTCTTTTGTTGGCCTGTGGCTGACAGCGAAACTGATGGAGCTGTGGATTCAGAAGAGGGGAACAGTCTGGAAGGTAAATAGCATAATCAGCATCAGTTCTCTGCCAGCCTTTCTGCTTATTACATCTATTTTGCTTTTTGCCGTGAGCCCTCTAACCAATTGGGTATCGCGTTACCAGGAAATGCGTGCGGACCGGTATGCATTGGAAACGACGGAAGATCGTGATGCCGCTGTACGGACATTCCAGGATTTGACAAGAGCTGGGTTAAGCGAGGTCAATCCACCGTATTTAGTAAAAATTTTCCGATATGGACACCCGACGATGCTGGAGCGAATCAAAATGGCAGACGAGTTTGAAAGAGAGAGCGATTAGTCAACAAGGATGGCTGCGGTTCATGAACCCCGCAGCCATCCTTTAGTTTCGCAAACTAACAATGCCTAAGTTGCGCCGAATATCTATCACTTAACACTGGAATCGGGTTTCAGCGCCCGTTCTATAACAGGTATCTCCCGTACTTTCTTTATCTCGTTAGAAGTACTCTGTTAGCCCTGGAAGAATTAGCTGTAGATGAAGAACTGGTCCTTTGAAGTATTTTGCGCTTCAAAGCAAAAAAACCCCCCTTTTCAGGGGGATGCAGTTTTATTTACCTATGTGGTTAATGAGTTCTTTGGAAAGCTTTGTGAAAGCTTTCTCGTCTCTTTGATCTAACGCAAGATCAATTTCCGCACGCAGTTGTTCCTCTCTCCGCTTTTGCAAAAGATCGTTTAGGAAAATTTCTGTGTACCATTGCAACGCTTTAGCTTCTTTTTGATTTTGGGTCATCGTGTACTCTTTCAACAGTTCCTGATAAGTTTTCTTCCTCTCCATCGATGATCACCTCGGAACCTTTTTTTAATTATACACGGATTTGGGTAAAAAAACAAGGCAGGAATTTAAATTTTCTGATGTTTTTTTATATTTGAACCTATCGTGACTAAGGACTCAAGGTGCCTTGGAACAAAAATATTTTGATGCATTGATGAGGTAATAAAGTATGAGTGGATAGAATGGTATGTTTTGATTTTTTAGAATTTTAATGACGTTTTTGGAAATCTATGCTATTATTATAGGCATATTGGATGAATGCTGAAGAAAGGGGAAGAAAAATGGCAGAAAAAGATACAACGTTATCAAATTATGAAATTAATCCTTATACGATGATGATTCGGCCAGCGGGCGACGAATCCTCGGAAGTAGTTGAAGCAGGCGCCCGCTATTTGATTTCTTGCAAAACCTTTGAGATTGTAAAAAAAAGCTGTGAGTATTTTGGAAGCTCATATTCAGGCAGGAGGGCTGGAACAAAGCAGTTAATCGGCATCACTCATAAGGCACCCATTATTGTAGACCCCTACACTTCCATCTATTTATTTCCAACCGCATCGCCGACAAGTCCTCAATGTGCGTGGATTTCCCATGACTATATTGCTTCATATAAAAAGAATGGTCCATATTCAACAATTGTCACGTTTCAGAATAGCGAAAGCTTTGAGCTCCCGGTTTCTTTCTACTCTCTAGAAAATCAAGTTTCGCGAACAGCTATGCTTCGGATCAAATTTACACAAAATATGAAGAGAATGGAACATTTTAACAAAAATCCGTCTCATTTATTACATAATCGGGCATCTGAGCCTAATGGGGCCTATTGGATCAACGAGTAGAAAAAGACAGTCACGCCTTCTTCTCTTTTTTTGAAGAGGAAGAAAGTATTGAATCACTTGAAATATTTTGTTCGAATTAAAATTGAATATGTCAAGCTCCGACGTACAGGAAGTACTAGTGCAGGCGAAGCGACAGGACGTCGCCGATTTGAGCCAGCCGACGTACAGGAAGTACTAGTGCCACCGAAGCCACAGAATGTGACGATCTGAGGCGGTCGGGCACTATCGGTGGAAGGGTCAAGTCAGGCTTAAGGAACTGCCTCTTAGCAATTCGCTTTGTGCTTATCGTTTAAGAAGGGTAGCGGGTGCTTAAATAAAGGCACATTAGTTCTTCGATCCTGTTTCGCAGCCGGGGATTGAAGTAATTATGGTGTTCTTCGTACCCTTTATACAAGAACAAGTACATCGTAAAAGCCTCATCCGACTTCATTCGTTCCACCCGAATATTATTTTTATGCAAATACCGCTTCACTTCGGCCAATTCTTTCTGCACTTTCCGGATGGTGTTTTCAATCAAATGTTGATAGGGTTTTTTCAACTTGAACGAGCTTTTCTCAATAGCGGACAAATCACGGTGTAAAACTGTCAGCAGCATCGGTAAATAGATCGCTTGTTCAATGATATCCCGCTCGTTTCCAGGAATTTTTGTCATTGAGCAGCCCTCCTGAGTAGAACGTTTGTTCCTTTTTTTGTATTTTACTAAGGGGTGAAAAAAATAGCAAGCTGAAAATTTTACCTCTTGCAAGGTGCCGAATAGAACAAGCAGGCCCGGCTATGCTATAATTTATAAGAAATCAAGTTGCCGGGCCCATTTACCTGCTGGGAATAGAGGAATGTTCATGGATTTGTTCTCATTCGAAGACTGGATGACGATAGAAAATGTAATCGAACTGATTGAAAAATACCGATCAATTGGTCCGCTTCCAGGGATCTTGTTGCCTTTTTTAGAGGCTTTTCTGCCTTTTTTGCCACTTTTCCTGTTTGTGATGGCCAATGCTAATGCCTTTGGTCTGGGGTGGGGCTTTCTTTTCTCTTGGATTGGGGCTTCATGGGGGGCCTACTTTGTATTCCTCCTTATTAGAAGATTTGGCAAAGCAAGGCTTTTTGGCCCGCTCCGCAGAAATCCCAAAGTGCAGAGCTTGATGGCATGGGTGGAAAAACGCGGGTTTGGTCCTCTGTTTCTTTTACTATGCTTCCCGTTTACTCCGTCAGCAGTCGTCAATATTGTAGCGGGGCTTTCAGGTATTGGCATTTATCAGTACATGCTGGCTGTATTGACGGGGAAAGCAGTCATGATCTTCATTATGAGTTTCATCGGCTATGATGTTATCTCATTGATCAGGCAGCCGGTCAGGACTGGGATTGCACTCGGAGCCATCGTAATTTTATGGTATATTGGGAAGCGGATTGAAGTGAAACTGAAACAAAAGCAATATGATCGGGGATAATTTACATATTGTCAAAATGATAAAGGGAAAGCTGCTAAAAGTTATAGCGGCTTTTTTCTTTTTGCTGAAAACGTATCTATGAATAGGAATGTATGTTCGTTTCTTAGCTGCCATGTATGGTATAATAAGGTTACAAACATAGAAGAGCAATTAAGATGATGTTTACAACAAAAGAGGGGTTGAAAGCATGTCACTACGCTTCGTCATCGGCCGTACAGGAACAGGGAAAACAACTCTATTCCAGAAGGAAATCAGAGAAAAACTGACAGAGCAACCTGATGGCCCTCCGATCTTGTATATTGTTCCGGAGCAAATGACTTTTATATCAGAATATGAATTGGTGCAATCGGAGGGGCTTACGGGAATGATCCGTGCACAGGTATATAGCTTTCCTCGCCTTGCTTGGCGTATTTTTCAGGAGACAGGCGGAGCAAGTCGAATCCATGTGACTAGCACCGGGTTAAATATGCTCATAAAAAAAATAATTGAAGAACATAGATCTGAATTGAAGCTATTCAGGCAAGCATCTGATAAAACAGGATTCATACAGCAGGTCGAACAGATATTCACAGAGTTCAAACATTACTGTGTCGAGCCGGACGATCTCGCTCAGAAAAGGGAAGAAGTAGGCTTTTTTCAATCCCAGAAAGCACTTGCTGACAAGATGCATGACCTTGAATTGATCTATAGGCATTATGAAGATGCTTTAACGGGAAAATATCTGGACTCGAATGATTCCTTGAGCTTGCTGGCGGAGTCGATTGAGAAATCTCGTTACTTACAGAATGCAGAAGTATATATAGATGGTTTTACCAGCTTTACACCTCAAGAATATATGGTGATTGAACGACTGATGAAAACCTGCAGCCGTGTTTCTGTTTCTCTTATGCTTGACCGTCCATTTAAAAATGAAATCCCTGATGAGCTTCATTTATTCAGGATGACGGGGGAAGCATACGGAAGCTTATATGAACTGGCAATCCAGGAAGGAATTACAGTTGAAGATGATGTGGTTCTCGGGGAAACCTTCAAATTTAAACATAATAGCCTGAAATTCCTGGAGTCCAGGTTTGAAAGCAGGCCGTCGGGACAGTATACGGACAATCCGGTAATAAAACTGATGCAATCCGTCAATAAGCGTGCAGAAATTGAAGGAATTGCAAGAGAAATACGTCGATTCGTCATGGAAGATGGCTACCGTTATAAGGATATCGCGGTTTTGCTACGAAATGGGAACCAATATCAAGGGGAGATAGAAACCGTTTTTTATGATTACGAAATTCCTTATTTCATTGATCAAAAACGCTCTATGCTTAACCATCCTCTTGTTGAACTGATTCGATCCGTCCTGGAAGTGATCAACAGCAATTGGAGATATGAGCACGTGTTCCGTGCAATAAAAACCGATTTGTTCTTTCCGCTGGAAACTAATTTGAACGATTTAAGGGAGCAGATGGACAGGCTGGAAAACTATGTCCTGGCCTATGGGATCAAAGGCGCCGATTGGACGAAAAAAGACAGGTGGATATACCGCCGTTTCCGCGGATTGGAGTTGGATGGGGGTGTACAGACTGATGAAGAAAGGAAACTCGAAAAGGAGCTTGCTATATCAAGGGATATTGTCACCCTGCCCATCCTTAGGCTTACAAGGCGTCTAAAAAAAGCAGAAACAGGGCGGGATCTGTGCGAAGCCGTCTATTTCTTTTTGGAAGAACTTGATATTCCTAGAAAGCTGGAGGTTCTAAGTCAGAAAGCTGAAGAGAAAGGCAAGCTTGTTGAATCAAGGGAACATGATCAGGCCTGGAATGATGTCATGGAGCTGCTCGACCAATTCGTGGAGATTTTAGGGGATACAAAAATGACATTAGAAGAGTTTATCCCAGTGATGAATGCGGGATTGGAAGAGATGAAGTTTTCATTGATTCCCCCAGCCATTGATCAGATCTTTGTAGCAAACCTTGAGCAGTCGCGTTTTTCTCGTGTTAAGGTTTCGTTTATCGTCGGATTGAATGACGGTGTCCTTCCCGCTAAATTCAGCGAAGGGGGAGTCTTTTCGGATGAAGACCGGACAGCGTTGATGGATTCTGGGATGAATATCGCCCCTGACAGCAGAAGAAGGCTTCTCAATGAAGAGTTCGTCGCCTATAGGGCATTTACTTCAGCAGAGGAGCAGCTGCTGCTTTCTTGGCCTTTGGCGGATGACGAGGGTAAGGCACTCCAGCCATCCCCTTACATTGATAGAATTAAAGGAATGTTTCCTCAGGTAGTAGAAACAATCGCTGTGAATGATCCAGCAGAATTAAGCGGTGATCATCAATTTGAATATATCTCCCACCCGGATTCGGCGATAGCTTATTTGACGGGACAATTGAACCTAAAGAAAAGAAATTATCCCGTTGCACCATTTTGGTGGGATGTCTATAACTTTTATATGTCAGACTCGCTTTGGAAAAGAAGGGCTGAAAGGATTTTATCAAGCTTATTCTTTAATAATGGAACGAAGAAACTCTCGGAAAATACGAGCAAAGAGCTGTATGGGGACAATATTACGGCAAGCGTATCGAGAATGGAGCTTTTTAACAGCTGTCCTTTCTCCCATTTCGCATTGCATGGCTTAAAGCTCCGGGACCGTGACATTTTCAAGCTTGAAGCACCTCATATTGGAGATTTATTTCATGCTGCTTTGAAGTGGATTGCAGATGAAGTGAACAAAAACAATTTGAAGTGGTCAGACCTGACGAAAAAACAATGTGAACAACTGGCCAGGGAAGCAGTGGCCTATTTGGCCCCAAAACTTCAAAATCAAATTCTGTTAAGCTCCAACCGTTTTTACTATATTAAAAGAAAGCTTGAACAGGTGATTGGCAGGGCCTCTTATGTAATGAGCGGGCATGCGAAGGAAAGCGGGTTTATACCTGTTGGATTAGAGCTGGCCTTTGGACCGAAGCAGCCACTTCCTCCATTGTCCTTCACATTGAAAAATGGGATGAAGATGGAGTTGCAGGGGCGGATCGACCGTGTAGATAAAGCTGAGAACGACCATGGGATTTACTTACGGGTGATTGATTATAAATCCAGCGCAAGGGAGCTGGATCTAAGTGAAGTCTATTACGGGCTTTCATTGCAAATGCTTACGTATTTAGACATTATCATTACTTATTCAAAGCAGCTGATTGGAGAAGAAGCATTCCCAGCAGGGGTATTTTATTTCCATCTACATAATCCGATGATTCAAACTGAGAAAATCATGACATTATCTGAAATAGAGGAAGAAATATTCAAGAAGTTTAAGATGAAGGGGATTGTCCTTGAAGATGCGGATTTAGTTCGTCTGATGGATTTCTCTTTGGAGACAGGTGAATCCAATATCATTTCGGCAGGGATAAAAAAGGACGGTACGCTAAGTGCCAGATCAAAATCCGCAACGAAAGAAGAGCTTGGACTCTTGAGGCGTCATGTACGTTCTCTTTATCAACAGTCGGGAAATGGAATCATATCGGGGAAAGTGGATATAGACCCTTATCGAATGAAGGATAAAACGCCGTGTAAATTTTGTCTGTATAAACCAGTTTGCCAGTTTGACCCAGCTTTGCCGGAAAATGAATTTCGACTGATTCAGCCGGAAAAACGGGAAGCTGTCATTACACGTATTCGGGAAGAAGGTGAAGAACTTGAAAACTGATATTCCAGTAAAACCTGAACATGCGAAATGGACGGATGATCAGTGGAAAGCAATTTATGCAAAAGACCAGGATATATTGGTAGCTGCTGCGGCTGGTTCCGGAAAAACCGCCGTGCTTGTCGAGCGAATCATTCAAAGAGTTATTGCTGAGACAGATCCGCTTGATGTCGATCAGCTGCTCGTTGTCACCTTTACGAATGCCGCTGCGGCAGAAATGAGAGCAAGAATAGGGGAAGCGCTGACCCAGGCAATCAACGAACGGTCGGAATCCGTCCATCTAAGAAAACAACTAGGCTTGTTAAACAGGGCATCTATTTCAACACTTCATTCCTTTTGTCTCGATGCAGTGAGAAAGCATTATTACATGATTGATATCGATCCTCACTTTAGGGTAGCCGACGATAATGAAATCGGCCTCCTGCGAGATGAAGTGCTGGATGATCTATTTGAAGAAGAATACGGAAAAAAGAACAATGACCAGTTTTTCGAGCTGGTTGACACTTTTACAGGAGACCGGAGCGATGGAGAGCTTCAGGAACTTGTTCTTAAATTATATGATTTCTCCAGGTCTCACCCGCATCCGGACCGTTGGTTGGATGCCCTTGTTAATATGTATAATATTCCGGAAGGTACCAGCATTGAGGACCTTCCATTTACACAGATATTATTGTCCGATATTAAGCTGCAGCTTACAGGTGCAAGGCAAATGCTTGAAGAGGCTTATGAAATGACCAAAATGCCGGGCGGGCCGGCTCCAAGAGCAGCCAATTATCTGGATGACTTGGAAATAGTGAATCGGATGATAAAGGCAACAACAGAAAGCTGGGAAATTCTTCACAGCGAGATGAACAACTGGAAGTTTACCAGGGCAAAAAGCTGTCGCGGAGACGATTACGATCGCAAACTATTGGAAGATGCCGATGCACTTAGAAAGAAGGCCAAAGGTATTTTAGAAAAGATTGTCAAGGATGTTTTTGCAAGAGAAGCGGAAGGCTTTTTGCGTGACATGCGCCAAATGCACCCGATTTATCAGGCGTTGGTCCAGCTTGGAAAGTTATTTTCCATCCGTTTCACTCTTGAGAAAAAAGAAAAAGGGATCGTAGATTTTGCTGATCTTGAGCATTTTGCTCTTCATATATTTGTGGATGGTGAGAGTTCTGAAAATGAAATCCAGCCTTCCGAAATTGCTTTGGAGTATCGGAATCAGTTTAGGGAAGTGCTTGTAGATGAATATCAGGATGTAAACATGGTTCAGGAAACAATTCTTCAGCTTATTTCGGCCGACGGTGAATATGACGGGAATTTATTTATGGTTGGGGATGTGAAACAGTCGATTTACCGATTCCGCCTTGCAGAACCGAATTTGTTTTTGGCAAAATATACGAGGTTCGATTCTGACGGAATTAACAACGGTCTTCGGATTGATCTGTCCAGAAATTTCCGGAGCAGGGCAGAAGTATTGGATGGCACGAACTTTCTATTTAAGCAGTTTATGGGAAAAAGTGTCGGAGAAATTGATTACAACAAAGATGCCGAGCTTGTTCTTGGTGCAGGTTATCCTTCGGATGACGTTTACCCAATAGAGGTTGTACTTATTGATCAATCAGAGGAATCGGATTCAGAGAGTAATCTGCAAGAAGACGGGTTCAATGAAGAAGAAATCGAGCAATCCCGATTGGAAGCCAGATTCTTGGCAAAGAAAATCAGGGAGATCGTTGATGGGGAGAAGTCTGTTTATGATCCGAAAATTGGACTGCACCGTCCAGTTCAGTATAAGGATATTGTCATCTTGTTAAGATCTCTTACCTGGGCACAAGATATTATGGATGAGTTGAAACATGAAGGGATTCCAGTGTATGCCAACCTTTCATCCGGTTATTTTGAAGCGACAGAAGTAACGGTGATGATGTCACTTCTGAAAGTCGTCGACAATCCGGATCAGGATATCCCGCTAGCAGCTGTTCTCCGCTCTCCAATCGTCGGCCTTGACGAAGAAGCCTTGGCCCAAATCAGGATGAACTTTAGGAAGGGCAGTTTTTACGAGGCTGTAAAAAAATTTGTTAAAATGCCTGGTGATGCATCCCTTGAAAGAGTCAGGGAGAAGCTGACTCCATTTATTGGACAATTGAATGAATGGAGAAGCATGGCGAGAAGCGGGTTGCTGTCCAGCTTGATCTGGCAGCTGTATCGGGATACAGGTTTTTATGAATTTGTAGGCGGACTCCCAGGGGGAAAGCAAAGGCAAGCCAATTTAAGGGCGCTGTATGACAGGGCCTCCCAGTACGAGGAAACATCCTTCAGAGGTTTGTTTCGTTTCCTGCGCTTCATTGAGAGGATGCAGGACCGTGGCAAAGATTTAGGGGCTGCCCGTGCACTGGGAGAGCAGGAGGATGTTGTTCGGCTGATGACTATCCATTCCAGCAAAGGTTTGGAATTTCCTATTGTATTTGCTGCAGGATTAGGGCGCAAGTTCAACATGCAGGACATCAACAGCTCGTATTTGTTTGATAAGGACTTCGGCTTTGCCAGCAAATATATTGATTCTGATAAGAGAATCTCTTATCCATCCCTGCCGCAACTAGCGCTGAAAAGAAAAAAGAGAATGGAACTCGCTGCAGAGGAAATGAGGGTTCTATATGTGGCTCTTACGCGTGCAAAGGAAAAGCTGTATCTCATTGGGATTGTTAAAAATTTGGAAAAAGAGATCAAAAAGTGGTCCAAAGGAAGCCTTAAAGGAGATTGGCTCCTGAAGGATTTTGATCGGGCATCTGCTTCAACATTTATGGATTGGATCGGACCTGCGATTATCAGGCACAAAGACTGCAATATTGCTGATATAGCAGATGTTTTTGGAGAAGTCAGCAATCATCCATCTCGGTGGAAAGTAGATATTGTACCGACATCCGTGCTACAGTCAGCAGCAGAGGAAGTAGAAAGGGAGTCTGATGACTGGCTTGAGACCGTGAAGGAAGGGCTGTCTATAAGTATCGAATCACCTTTGAAAGAGAAGGTGTTTTCAAGGCTTAATTGGAGTTATCCTCATTTGATTGCTTCAAAGAGAATGTCGAAACAAACGGTTTCGGAACTTAAAAGAATGGCTGAAATAAAAGATGAGGCCAGCGCTGTAACCTTAATGGGTGGAAGCGGGCGTAGGACCTCCCCGATTTTTAACAAGCCGAAATTTCTTGAAAAGCAATCCATATCGCCAGCTGAACGTGGGACAGTCATGCATGCGGTCATGCAGCATATTCCACTTGACGAAGCTCCGTCACTAATGTCTGTTGAGCATCTGTTAGATGATTTAATTCAAAAAGAAATCCTTACGCTTGAACAGGCAGATGCAGTTTCAGGTGAGCAAATCGTACATTTTTTTCAAAGTAATCTGGGCAGGAGAATCCTAGAATCACCCAAAACTGAACGGGAAGTTCCTTTCACAATGGGCATTAAGGCAAAAGAAGTCTACCCCGATTGGGATGGTGAAGACGAATCTGTTATCGTCCAGGGAATGATCGACTGCATCGTGTTGGAAGAGGATGGTGCCATATTGGTCGATTATAAAACAGATGCTATCACTAACCGATTTCCGGGAGGTTTCGACCAAGCCAAAAAGGTGCTTGAAAAGAGATATCAGATGCAAGTCCATTTATATGGACAGGCCATTGAACAAATTTGGAAGAAGAAAGTGAAAGAAAAATATCTATACTTCTTTGATGGCAGCCACATTTTAAAATTATAACGAAAGAGTGCCAAATAGGGAAAATCAGTCCCTTGGCACTCTTTTCTTTGTTGTATAGGAAATTATAAAATTCTATGCTTGTGTATAACTTGTTTATCAGATTGTGCTACGTCCAGCTCCAGCGCCTATCGACTAGCAGACTTCGCGCCTCCTCCTACGATAAGTCAACATCGGCTCCGACGGACAGGACGTCCTAGTGCAAGCGAAGCGACAGGATGTCGCGTTTTGAGCCTGCCTTCGTCGCCGTGTTGTCTGGCTGCGAGTGCCATCGACTCGAGGTCATAAGCCAATCGCTGCTGAAGGCAAACTACACCTTCTTCAGCGCTCGTCTTATGCTTGTCGCCGATAAGCAGGCACTCTCGCACTTCGTGTTTCCTTTATCTCGTTGGAGTCACTCCAGTCTGTACGTCGATGAACAGGCGCTTGCGCTTTTGTTCTAATAAAGGTGAATAGCTTATTTTTCACTAAACCCTGTGTCCAGCTCCGCCGTACAGGAAGTACAAGTGCAAGCGAAGCGACAGGACGTCCTAGTGCAGTTCGAAGCGACAGGATGTGCGATCCTGAATCGGGAGGTGGCTCTTTGAGGAGATCGAGTTATTGTGTCTCCCTCATTTTGAGTGTTCCAGTTTGTACGTCGGTAATCGGACGCTACCACTTTTCTTAGTTATTCCCGACTGTCGGCTGGTCAACAAGATTCGTATCAAGTGTGTTGGTTCCACTGATTCCGTTATTCGTCACGATAAAACCGCCGGTATTGGCAGAGCCAGAACCTTCAAATGTTTTTACAGCACTTTTGGGAGAAATGACAGCTGTATCCCCAAACTGGACAACGCCTCCCCCGACATTGAAAATTTGGACAGGTCCAACAATAGCAGGCATTTGTCATCACCCTATATGATAATTTTGATTTGTCCAGCAACTTCCAGGAAGTATTGGTGCTGGCGAAGCCATAGGATATGATATGGCGTTTTAAGAGCTCAAAGCAATTTCGCCTTCTTTAGCATTTGTCTAGCTCCAGGCGCCATCGGCGCAAGGATCAAGTCAAATTGCTGTGGTGGCTGAAAAGCTGCCTCCTTGCAATTCGCCTTGTGCGCCTAAGGCTGTGCGCCTTGCGCTCTCATTACCCGGAGAAATTTGACGGATATGAAGCACTCTTGCTTCTGAATTAATGTGATTAGTAGTACCTATTTGAACGATGGCAGAAGAAGAAATAGTTATTAGGTGAATATTACCAACCTTGATATCTGGATACTCGTTATACTTCGTAATGGACGGCAGCTGCCTGGGTAATGAAGGAATTGGGATGGGCTTGTTGAAGGCATTGTAATTCTTGAAATTACCTTCGTTGCCAAAAAACAATTCTTTATATCTTTGTACGGCCAGAGCATCTGTGTAGGCTCTCAAATGTACAGTGTCGCCGATTTCAACGACAGAGCCGAATATCATATTTTTAATATCCATCGTCTTTACGACAGAACCTCTTAACGGCATAATGGCATCTCCTTATTTATCGGGAAAGAGGAACGAAAGGCCCAATGATCAAAGATTCCGGCGGTGTGTCAAATAAAGATGCTAACTGAATTGTATCCGCATCTCCTACCAGCAGAATGGATGAAGCACTTACCCCGATCACCCGGATCTGCCCGACACATAATTCACGGTTCACTATATTAAGTTCCATGGGGGTTCATCCCTCCCTGTTGATTTGGAATTTGAGAAATGAAACCATGTACAGCTTTATTAATATCCGCCAGCAATGTCTTATATACTTTACTGTACAACTCTTCTTCATTCACATCATGGGTATGCTGCGTGCTGAAGAAACCCAAATAATGATCGGCTCTACCAGGGATTTGCTTGCGGATATCCTCTTTGATCATGTTGATATACGGCTCTTCAAGATTCCTGCCAACCTGAGTTTCTGTATCTTTTATCAAGGTATCCAATTCATTATCAATATAATGATTCAGCTTTTCAAGTATCTCATCATAGAGGTTGGGGTGGCGTACAAAAGCCTGGGTTTGCGTCGAGCCTGGCGGTGCTGAAAAATCCTCAACGGAATTCAGGTCAGCAGGGTTCATTCCAATATTTAAGGTCCCTTCAAGTGTTTCCACTTTTAGCTGGTCAAACTTATATTCCAGCCTTTCAACAGTTACAGTCGGCTTTTCTTTCAATTGTTTCAGTTCATTTGACAGGGATTGGATTGAATTCCTTAAAGAGGTAATTTCCTTCTGCTGCCTTTCTATGAAAAAATACAATTGCTGCATTGTGTAATTCGCCTGCATTTTGTACATCCACACCCTTTCAATGTTTAAAAAGGTATATAACTTCATTCAGCATAAATCTCCTACTTCTGTAAGTGGTGAGATGAATGCATATTGTTATTCCATTCAGTGGGGGTTCAAACCCCGGCTGAATAAAGTCAAAGCCTCCGGCGGATGCCACAGATTTTCAGAGGAAATTTATCGAGCGGAGCTCGATAAAATCTGGGCGCAAATACGCAAAGGCGCATTTGATAAAATAACTAAATTATTCTATAACAGTCGATGCGCTATGTCTGGCTCCAGCCTCCTTTCGATAAGTAATCATCGGCTTCGATGTATAGAAAGTCACGTTCTAAGCCTGGCGGTGCCACAGGATGTGGCGATGTTAGTTCATTTATCACCCCTAATCAGTCGTCTATAATGGAATTAGACTGACTTCCTGCTGTGCCAGTTCAGCTTCGCCTGTTACGGCTGGAGCAGGAGCTGTATAACCACCCGTATTATATAGATGAGAAGAGGGTGTGATGACTCCAGAAGTACCGATTTGAAGTACCGAGGAGTTGGTGATTCCGCCGATTTTAATCATTTGTATGTGAATGGTCTGCTGTACATTTACAATCATGGCTTCCTCCTGTGTCCTTCATTTATAGATTGAGTAAAATACCCTGATCCAGGCCATCGGCATCATAACTATTAGTGGCAGAATTCTGGTTGCGAACCCTAATCTCTTCGCCTGTATTGAATGACCCTGCACCCGAGAACGTTTTGGCATAGGAAATCGGATGGATTTGAAATACATCCCCAATATTGAAAGCTGCCCCTGTATTTATATTGATAATCTGAACGGCACCAACAAATCCAGGCAATACCGTTCACATCCTTCCATATTGCCGTATTTATCTATGTATTGTATTTTATGAAAAAGAATCGAATTGGTGATATTGCTTCCGTTTTGCCCTTTTTCAAAAAATTCATTGCAGCAAGTAATATTAATTGTAGTTTTTTAGACAAACTTATACGATGGTGGTATAAAGAAATAAGGAAGAGTTATGAAGCGGGTCTTGTAAGGGAGCTTGCAATGGCCTGAAAGGAGCAACAATGAATAAACATTTGGAATCTGTAAGTACAATGGAGAGGATTCAGACTCTCGATGTTCTCAGGGGATTCTCACTGCTGGGGATTCTGTTGGTGAATATGATTAGTTTTCATTCGCCGTATGGTTACTACAATCCATATGAATGGTGGAAGTACGGGGATCTGACTGTGTATACGTGGTTAGATATCCTTGTACAAGGAAGTTTTTATCCAATCTTTGCGATGATGTTTGGCTATGGATTGGTAATCATGCAAAGGCGTTCCGCAATCAGGGGAACCTCTTTTTTGAAGATTAGTATGAGAAGACTTTCCATATTGCTCATTTTTGGAATCATACATGCTTTTTTTATTTGGTCTGGAGATATTTTGATTACATACGCATTAATGGGAATGGTACTACTCTTGTTTTTGAGGCTGCCTGGTCCATGGCTCATGGGATTAGGCTGGGGGTTATACTTGCTGCCGCAGTTATTCTTTTCGGGCATGCTTGTCTTAGCCTCATTGTTTGATTCTGCTTCCCTTGCGGATTATATTGATATTGCGGGCCTACAGCAGTCGGAAATTATCTATTCAACTGGAAGCTTCATGGAGATCACAAACCAGAGGATTTTGGATTGGAAAGCAAACAATTTATCAGGCGGTCTTATCATTTATTTTTTTATAATATTGCCAATGATGATGATTGGTGCAGGGGCCGGGAAAATGCAATGGCTCGAAAAAGCAGCCAGTCAGTGGAAGAAATGGCTGGTCATTTTACTTATTGCTCTTCCTATTGGCATTGCTGTAAAAACGTTACCTTTTTTAATGGGACTAACCATCAGCTTTCAATACATACAAGATGCAATTGGCGGACCTATTCTTGGCATGGCCTATATAGCCGCTATCGTTTTAATTATGAGAAGTGCCAAAGTGGCAAAGCTGCTGCATCCACTCAGTTCGATAGGGCGGATGTCTATTACAATCTATATTATGCAGTCCGTCATTGGAACATTGATTTTTTATCATTACGGATTGGGGCTTTACGGAAAAATTTCGTTGGCGACTGGGACGTGGCTCGCTTTTGCTATCTATATTATTCAAGTAGTATTCGCCGAAATCTGGCTGTCCAAATTTAAACAGGGGCCCATTGAGAAATTTTGGCGGTTTTTAACATATGGAAAAAAACAAAAAAGAGGTGCAGGTAATGAAGTTAATGAGCTTTAAATTAGAAGATGCAGAAAAATACGGAGTTGTTGACAACACCGGACAAAAAGTTTGGGATGTTCTTGCATTAGCCAAAGCAGCAGACAAAGAAATTCCCGCTACCATTCTTGCAGGGATTGAAAGCGACAATCAATTTTACAAGAATGTAAGAGAGCTTGTTGAGTGGGGGGAGCAAAACGGAAAAGACGAATATTTACATTCGTTAGAGAATATCACATGGATGGCTCCTATTCCAAGACCAAGCAAAAATATCATGTGCGTTGGAAAAAACTATCGTGATCATGCGATTGAAATGGGGAGCGAGGCGGATATTCCAGAACATATTATCGTCTTTACCAAAGCACCTACAACCGTCACTGGGCATGAAGCACCTGTGGAAGCTCATGCGGACATAACAAACGAACTTGACTACGAAGGTGAACTGGCTTTAATCATCGGAAAGAAAGGAAGAGATATACCTGAACAAGAAGCGCTCGACTACGTTTTCGGGTATACCATTATTAACGATGTAACAGCACGTGATCTTCAAAAAAATCATAAGCAATTTTTTATCGGTAAGAGCCTTGATACTTCCTGTCCAATGGGGCCTTGGATTGTTCACCATTCAGAAATTGATAACCCGAATGCACTCGCGATCCAGACAAAAGTAAATGGAGAAGTCCGGCAGGATTCCAATACAAAGCATTTCATCTTCCCAACAGAAGTAATTATTTCAACTTTGTCACAAGGAATGACACTTGAACCAGGAGATATAATTGCTACTGGGACCCCTGCGGGAGTTGGGAAAGGCTTCAAGCCTCCACGTTTGCTAAAAAGCGGAGATCAAATCGAGATTACGATTGAAGGCATTGGCAAATTGCACAATACTGTGAACTAGTATGTTTCTGATTTGTCGGATTCCCCTTATATGATAAGATTGGAAGGGAATCTATCGAAACAGCAAACACGTTTTTAGGAGGAAATGAATATGTTTGAATCAACTCATGCTCACATTACAACATGGGTAGTTGCTCTCATTTTATTTGTCATTGTTTTGGTGCTGCAAAAGGGCGGCAATCAAAAGGGTGCGAAAATTACTCATATGATATTGAGAGTCTTTTATTTGCTGATTATCGCAACTGGAGCACTTCTTTTCTTTAAACACCAAGCTTATAATCCTGCACTCTACGGAATAAAATTCTTGGGTGGTATTATCGTTATCGCCATGCTGGAAATGATCCTCGTCAGAACGGCGAAAGCAAAGAATACAGCCATTCTTTGGATCGTATTTGTCGTGGCATTGGCTATCACTATTTACCTGGGAATGAAGTTGCCGATCGGGTGGAATATGTTTGCATAAGAAATTTGAAAGAACCGTTGATTTTCGACGGTTTTTTTCTTTTTCAGCATCATTGAGTAATCTGAAGCAACTTTCCATATTTTCCTTGACATATGGCAGTTTTTTTATCCAGAACTGAATCACATATATCCATATCATTCTAATTATTTGAAGGATTTACTGGCGATGTTTGAACTATTCTGAGGTATGACTTTATTTCAATGGATCTGATTGAAAAAACGCTTTAGAACAGGCTTTTTTCAAACGCGCTTAAAAAAAGCCCAGCACTTCGAATACATAAAATTGACGGGGAGCAGGTGAAAGGCTAATCTTAAAGGCGTAGAAGTAATAGGGAGGTAACGGATTTGAGCAAAAAGAGTCTGGTTTTCCTGCTTATTCCGTTTCTTCTTTTTTCCGCTGCCTTTTCAGCAAGTGCCGACAAAAAAGAAGAACGATTGTGGGAAGATGAAATTGTGTATTCACTTATGGTGGACCGATTTAACAATGGAGACAATAGTAATGATGAAGGCGTCGATTATTCCGACCCGGTCAATAAATTCCAAGGCGGTGATTTCCAAGGAATCATCCAGAAGTTGGATTATTTGAAAGACATGGGATTTACGACGATCATGCTATCACCTGTTTTTAAAAATGAGAAAAATGGATTTCATGGAGAATGGGTGGAGGACTTTTATGAGACAGACCCTCATTTTGGAACGATTGATGAACTAAAAGAGCTTGTCGATGAAGCTCACAAGAAAGATATGAAGGTTATGTTTGAGTTTGTGACAACTCATGTGGGACAGAACCATCCGTGGACAAAAGATCCAGCAAAGAAGGACTGGTTCAAAAAAGAGGCTATGGTATCGGATAATAGTTGGCTTAATGGATTGCCGCAGCTTAACCTAAATGCCCAGGAAGTCCAAGAATATCTCATCGACGCAGCCAAATGGTGGATCGAAGAAACGGGTATTGACGGCTATAGTCTATCGGGAATTGATCAGGCACCCCTTGGGTTTTGGGAAGATTTTTCCGCTGCTGTAAAAGAGCAAAATAACCGCTTTTATTTGGCCGGGACGGCTAGCGGAGAAGTGAGTGAAGATTTGAAAAAGTACCAGGAAGCCGGTATTGAGGGCGTCATTGATTCGGGTTTGACCAAACCTTTAAGAGATTCATATTCCACTATTGATATATCATCAAAATCATTGATGGATGTGTGGGAAAAGAACAATGGGGCTTATCCCGAACCCCATTCTTTAGGAGCTCTTTTCGATGATCGAAACTCAACCAGGTATACACAAGATATGGTGGAAAATAAACAATATCCAGGTGCCCGTTGGAAGCTTGCTCTATTCTATCTGTATACACAGCCGGAAGTGCCGATTGTGTTCTACGGTTCTGAAATTGCTGTTAATGGAGATGTCCCGCCGGACAATGTTCCGTTGATGAACTTTCGAGCTGAAGAAGAGTTGATGGAATTTATAGGAAGAATTGGGACGATTAGACAAGAACATAAAGCTCTTAGCCGCGGGAATATGGAGCTCTTATATGAAAAAGACGGTATGATCGTCTTTAAAAGGGAATATGAGGGTGAAACGATTGTAGCCGCGATTAATAATACGACGCAGGATCAGACCGCGTTAATCCCAGCCGAGAAAATTGGGAATAATAAAGAACTGCGAGGATTATTTGCCTCTGATCTGGTAAAAAGCGAGAAAGGCGAATATAGAATTGTTGTAGACAGGGAAATGATGGAAGTGTACAAGCTTGCTGATAAGGTAGGTTTTAACGTTCCGTTCATCATTTCGATTTTTTCCGTGTTTATCGTCTTTGGCCTTTTTATGTATTTTGCATGGAAAAGAGGAAAAAAGCGAAATCCATATGAACAAAATGAATGAAACAGATAGAGCTGCCAAACTTTTGGCAGCTTTTTCTTAGGTTATGGATAACTTATTGATACAGTGTGCTTTGTCCAGCCTCAGCGCCTGTTCTTAACCGTTTAGCACTTCACCGCCGTTTATATGGATCATTTGGCCCGAAACGTAGCTGGAGTCATTTGAAGCGAGATAAACATAAGCAGGTGCTAGCTCATAAGGTTGTCCAGGCCTTTTCATTGGCTGAGTTGAACCGAACGTGCTGACATGCTCTGCTGAAAAAGTCGATGGAATTAGGGGTGTCCAAACCGGTCCTGGCGCTACCCCGTTCACGCGGATTCCTTTTGTTGCCAATGACGCCGAAAGAGAGCGGGTGAATGATACGATGGCGCCTTTTGTCGCTGAATAATCGATCAATTCCGGGCTGCCCTTATAGGCTGTGATTGAAGCTGTATTGATGATGCTACTTCCCTGTTTCAGGTGGGGCAGGACGGCTTTTGTCAAGTAGAATATCGAAAACACATTCGTTCTAAAGGTTTTTTGCAATTGCTTATCCGTTATTTCGAGAAGGCTCTTTTTCGGATGTTGTTCGCCTGCATTGTTAACCAGTATATCTATTTTTCCATATTCGTCGATCACCTGTTTTACAATCTGTTGGCAATGTAGTTCATCACCTACATCACCGCGAATGAGAAGGCATTTTCTTCCTTCAGCCTTAACGTACTTTTCTACGTTTTTCGCATCTTCCTCTTCTTCTAAATAACAGATGGCTACATCTGCACCCTCTTTGGCAAAATAGATGGCAACAGCTTTTCCTATGCCGCTGTCACCTCCGGTAATAATCGCTGTTTTTCCTTCGAGCTTTCCACTCCCTTTGTACCCAGGATCAACAGATTTGGGAACAGGATCCATTTCTGACTCTACGCCCGGTTGATAATTCTGTACCTGCTTTGGCATCGTTTGCTTTTTATTTTCACTCATACGCAGCCCTCCTTCATCTATTGCATAAAAAAAGCGAATGGATACATGTATCATTTACCCATTCGTCTATGAAATATTCATTTTGATTTATCTGTAGTTTATGAACTGTACATCAATGGGAAGATCCGCAGACCGGATAGCGCTGATAATTTGTTGCAGATCGTCACGATTTTTTCCGGTGACCCTAATTTGGTCATCCTGAATTTGGCTTTTTACTTTTAACCGGCTGTCTTTAATGATTGTATTAATCTTCTTGGCATTGTCCTTATCGATTCCTTGAACAAGTTTTCCGCGTTGGCGGACCGTGCCTCCCAAGGCGCTTTCGATTTTTCCATATTGGATATTCTTTACAGGGACTTCACGCTTAATCAATTTACCAAACAAAACATCTTTTACCTGTGATAGTTTAAATTCATCGTCCGAAATAAGGACAAGCTCATCATTTTCTAAAGCGATATTGCTTTTGCTCCCTTTAAAGTCAAAGCGGTTCTTGATCTCTTTCATAGCGATATTAATTGCGTTTGACACTTCGGAAAGGTCAACTTTGGATACGATGTCAAATGAATTTTCCTTTGCCATAATCTACCTCCGGACAGCTTTTCCTTCATTATAGGTGAAAGGGGAGGGAAGAACAATAAGAAAAGCGTAGGGCGAGGTTTAGCGATGTAAAGACTGGAGTTGTGAAGTCTGCTAGTTGCTGGAGCCTGGAGCTAGCCAATAAGAAGAGAGGAGATACTATAGTAAGACTGTACTCCTTTAAGAAAAACTTGAAGGCTATGTTCCTATCGATGAAGCTTCAATGGAGCAGCAAATAAAGAAAATCTTCCCCTTATCAGGAGCAAGTATTTTTGGGAATTGAATGAATTAGAATGTAGTGTTTTTCATGTCCCAATTCAAAAACGCAGCTTTATGCCAGTTTTTACAGGCAATAAGCTGCGTGATTTCTTAAAGGTGGTCTGTTTTTTTGGAGTGTAGATGTTTCCCAGCTTTCCTTTCCTCTTCGCGCCGAATGTTTTTGACTTCCCTGCGAGCTTGGTGATCTCTTGCTTTTTTGTCATTATCTGATGTATTGTAACGCATAAGAGAGTCTCCCTTTCCTAAGTTTGCAATTAGTATGTCCTGACAGGGATTTTCCTACTCAATGTCAAACGCTCGGTTTTTTAAGAAAGAAGACGGCGAGTGTTCCAGGGCCTGCATGTGACGCGACGATAGCACCTATCAGGCGTATGTAAAAGTTTTTGGTACCGAAACGCTCTTCTATCATTTTTTTCATAACCAAGGCTGTTTCTTCATCATCACCATGGCAGATTCCGATAAGTTGATTTTCCAGATCGATACCGCGCTCTTCCATGAGGTCAAGCATTCTTTTTAAAAGTTTCTTTTTCCCGCGAATTTTTTCAAGAGGTACTAATTTTCCTTCTTCAATATGCAGAAGAGGTTTAATGTTTAAAAGTCCGCCGAAAAATGCTGATGATCTGGATAGGCGTCCGCCAGCAGCAAGAAATTCCAAGTCCTCGATTGTAAATAGATGTTCCATGCGGTCGCAATTGGATTGTGCGAATTTGATGATGTCCTCTTTTGATTCGTTATTTTTGATTCTTTCCGCAAGAGCCATTACGGTCATGCCATAACCCAAAGAAACAGCTTTTGAGTCGATAATTGTCAAATCCAAATCTGGAAATTGTTCTTTTACCTGGTTTTTCACCATGATAGCCGTTTGATATGTACCTGAAAGGCCGGATGACATAGCTATGTATAATCCACTTTCTCCGGATTTCGCCAGCTCTGTAAACAGCTCTTGAAGCCGTTGAGGGGAGGCTTGGGAGGTTTTAGGCATTTTACCAGCTCTGATTTCTTCATACACCTGTTCAGGCTGGATGTTCTGTAAATCTTGATATTCCTGATCGTCAATATGTACCTGAAGAGTGATTAGCTCAACATTGTTTTCCTCATAGAAAGACAGCGGCAGGTCACATGCACTGTCGGCAAAAAGTTTCAATGTCATAAAATTACACCTTCCGTGAAAAAATAATTTGGCAGTCTTTGTCCTTTTTATAAGTTTATCTACTTTTATTATAAACCTCAATGTTAAAAACGCTGAATAAGGGTGAAAAAATGAGACATCAATCAATATGGGAAGTTATAAAAAAACTGCTTGTTATCATAGCGGGGGCAATCCTAGTCGCTGTTGCAATGAATTATTTCCTCATTCCGGCCAATGTCTATGCCAGCGGATTTGCTGGTGCCTCACAGCTTTTATCAAAAGTTATTAGCCAATTTACGCCTCTTAATGTATCAACTGGATTTTTATTATTCCTGTTTAATATCCCTGTAGCTGTGCTCGGCTGGTTCAAAGTTGGAAAGACGTTTACGGTCTATAGTTTTATATCGGTTGCTGTCACTTCATTATTTCTGGAAATCATACCGGTGAAGACCCAAACGGCAGATATCATGCTTTATGCAGTGTTTGGCGGAGTGATCACAGCCATTGGAATCGGGATCACACTGAAAGTGGGGGCATCTACGGGAGGCCTGGACATTATATCGATGATTCTTTCCCGAATGAGTGATAAATCAGTCGGGACGTATTTCTTTATTTTAAATGCCATTATCATCATGACGGCGGGAGCCTTATATGGGTGGGATAAAGCATTGTACACATTGTTATCGGTGTACGCATCTACAAGGGTGATTGATGCCATCCATACGCGCCATCAGAAGCTGACGGTTATGATTGTCACGAAGAAAGCCTCTGAGTTAAAAGAAGCGATTTATAAGAGACTGGTCAGGGGAATCACGATGGTACCGGCCAAAGGAGCGTTTTCCAACCAAGAAAAAGACATGATGATTATCGTCATAACTCGGTATGAATTGTATGAACTTGAACATGTCATCAAAGAGGTCGATCCCGAAGCATTTACAAATGTCGTTGAGACAGCGGCAGTTTTCGGTTTCTTCCGGAAAGATTAAAACCTGGGGGTCTGACCCCCAGTACGTTAAAGTACTAAAGAGGGTCTGACCCCCTAAAAGCCTCCGACTGAAGATTCTTTCATAAAGTCGATTTTTTCCTTTTCGGCTTCATCCAATGTGGAGCGATATGGAAAACGTTGTGCATGTTGTTCAACAGAGTTTTTTCCTTGATACGTAAAGCGTTTGGATTTACTGTTTTTAGCCATGACACACACCGCCTTTTTTGAAAGGATAGGAAGGAACGCTTAATGCGTTCAAATGTTATTGTGGCCGAAAGGCAGTCAAAAAACATCGGGGAATTAATGACAATCAATGCTCATCTTTGGTAAGTAGAAATAAGGAGTGTTAAAATATAACATTAATTGGCATTCCATTACGTTTAGCCGAAGGAGAGAGTCGATTGATAGAAATCCATCATGAATACATAAGGCATATACCGGTTTTACATGTCGTAAAAGAAGGTCGAAAAAATGAAAAACTGCCGCTCGTTTTTTTTCTGCATGGCTTTACCTCAGCGAAGGAACATAACCTTCATTTCGGCTACTTGCTTGCGGAAAAAGGATTTAGGGTCATCCTTCCAGATGCAAATTTACATGGAGAACGAAGTGACGGTCGACATTCGGAAAAACTGGCCTTCGAATTTTGGAACATTGTTCTCCAGTCGATTCGTGAGTTGAATGATATAAAAGAAGAATTATCCCAAAAAGGGTTGGTTAGTAGCCAAATTGGAGTTGTGGGAACCTCTATGGGTGGCATTACCATGTTCGGTGCACTGACCCAATATGATTGGATCAAAGTGGGTGTTTCTTTGATGGGAAGCCCGTATTATGAAAAATTCGCCCGAGATCAGATTGAGTCATTGGAAAAAGCTGAAATGACCATACCTTTTTCCGAGAATGAACTTAAAGAAATATATACTGGCTTGCGGAAATATGATCTGACCTTTCAGCTCGACAGACTTGCAGGAAGGCCCTTACTCATTTGGCATGGCAAAAAGGATAAGGTGGTACCGTTCCAGCCAACCTTTGATTTTTATGAAAAAATCAAAGCTGATTATGAAAAAACTCCAGAACGTCTATACTTCCTTGCTGAAGACAATGCCGAGCATAAGGTAACCCGAAAGGCTTTTTTAAAAACAGTAGACTGGTTCGGAAAATTTTTACAGTAAAGAAATCATTTCTGTTTGAATTTATAATGGATTTGGTATGATAAGAATAGAAACCAAATTGAAAGGAGCGGGAAATATGGATGAAGCACTGAAAGAGAATATATATGGTGCCTTGGAACAGGTGATTGATCCTGAATTGGGCATAGATATTGTGAATCTTGGGCTCGTTTATGGTGTTGAACTGGATGAGAATGGAACAGCGAAAGTAACGATGACCCTTACTTCAATGGGGTGCCCGCTTGCACCAGTTATTGTAGACCAGGTAACAGCGGCATTGGCTGATATACCGGAAGTCAAACAGACAGAAGTGGATATTGTCTGGAGCCCACCTTGGACAAAAGATAAAATGTCGCGCTATGCAAAAATTGCGCTTGGCGTTACTTAATGTAGAGGAAGAGGGGCGTAACTCTGGCAGCGCCGCTTGATGTCGGCGGTACCAGAACCTTGCAGTCTTCTTTCGCGCTGACCATACCATTAAACAAAAATAACACTCAGTTTTACGATTCTGCTGAATGGGAATTGTATAGGCGAAGCTCCTTTTGGCAGCTTCGCTTTTACTTTATAGTAAAGAATAAATCGGCCTTATTTTATTGGGAAAAACATGCGGTATGTCTAGCTCTGAAGGACAGGAGTCCCAGTTAAGCGAAGTGACAGTACGTCGTGTTCTGAGCCTGCCGACGTACAGGACGTGCTAGTGCAAGCGAAGCGACAGGAAGTCGCGTTTTGAGCCTGCCGACGTACAGGACGTACTAGTGCAAGCGAAGCGACGGGATGTCGTGTTTTGAGCCTGCCGACGTACAGGACGTACTAGTGCAAGCGAAGCGACAGGATGTCGTGTTTTGAGCCTGCCGACGCCACAGGACGTGGCGCTTTAACTTCATTCAGCAGAAGTCTCCTACTTCTGTAAGTGGTGAGATGAATGCATATTGGCATTCTATTCAGTGGGGGTTCAAACCCCGGCTGAATAAAGTTAAAGCCTCCGGCGGATGCCACAGATTTTCAGAGGAATTTATCGAGCGGAGCTCGATAAATTCTGGGCGCAAATACGTCAAGGCGCATTTAATGACAGCCAAGCGCCATTGGATCAAGTCAAATTGGACGTGGTGGCAGAAGAACTGCCTTTTTGCAATTCGCCTTGTTCATGTCTCCTAAGGCTGCGTGCCTTGCGCTTTTCTTATAATAGATGATAAACAGCTCTTTTATTTTTGAAAAGGAGGAAGAATATGGATCTTAGTGGGATGACGATGACTGTGCAGGAGGCTTTTGCAGATGCTCAGCAAATTGCCAAAAGACTAAACCATCCGGAGTTGGATATTCCACATCTTTGGAAAGCTCTTATAGATAGGAACGATAGTCTACTTTCGACAATTTATGAGCGCCTCGGATTAACGAGAGGGCAAATACAGCTTGAACTTGATAAAATATTGGAACGGAAGCCACAGGTGACGGGACAGGGAGTGCAAGGCGGCCAATATTTGAGCAGTCTTTTATCAACACTCATTAGCAAGGCTGAGGAAGAAATGAAGGGGTTTGAAGACCAATACTTATCTGTTGAGCATTTCGTCCTTGCTTTGATGGATATGCCCCATAATGAAATCGTGCAGTTTCTTTCCCAGTATGGCATCACGAAAGAGAGTATTTTGGGAGAAGTAAAAGAAATCAGAGGGGGACAACGAGTGGAATCACAAAATCCGGAAGCAACCTATGAAGTTTTAAAAAAATACGGAAGGGATCTAGTGGAGGAAGTGAAGTCCGGAAAACTTGATCCAGTCATCGGACGGGATCAGGAGATAAGGAATGTCATCAGGATTCTGTCTCGCAAAACCAAAAACAATCCGGTCCTGATCGGGGAGCCGGGCGTCGGGAAAACGGCCATTGTTGAGGGGCTAGCTCAACGAATTGTAAGAAAAGATGTGCCGGAGGGGCTAAGGAACAAAACAATATACGCGCTGGATATGGGATCTCTGATCGCTGGAGCCAAATTCAGGGGCGAGTTCGAAGAACGTCTCAAAGCAGTGTTACAGGAAGTAAAAAAAAGTGAAGGCCAGATTTTACTGTTCATTGATGAAATCCATACAATTGTAGGCGCTGGAAAAGCTGAGGGCTCGATGGATGCAGGAAACATGCTGAAGCCAATGCTCGCAAGAGGGGAGCTCCACTGCATTGGAGCGACGACTTTGGATGAATATCGATTATATATTGAAAAAGACGCTGCATTGGAAAGGCGTTTTCAAAAGGTGCTTGTTCCGGAACCCACACTAGAAGATACGATCTCCATTTTACGTGGATTGAAGGAAAGATTTGAAATTCACCATGGGGTCAATATTCATGACAGAGCGCTTGTAGCTGCAGCAACTTTATCAGACCGTTACATAACGGACCGTTTTTTACCGGATAAAGCGATTGACGTCATTGATGAAGCCTGCGCCAATATACGCGTGGAGATCGATTCCATGCCGAGTGATCTGGATGAAATTACAAGAAGAGTCATGCAGCTTGAAATCGAAGAGGCGGCCTTGAGGAAAGAGGAAGATGAGGCAAGCAAAGAACGGCTTGAACTGCTGCAAAAAGACCTCGCTGACCTAAAGGAAAAGGCAAATGAAATGAAGGCGAAGTGGGAAAAGGAAAAAAGTGAAATTTCCAGCATCCAAGAAAAGCGGGAACAGTTGGAGAAACTTCGAAGAGAGTTGGAAAAAGCAGAGAATGAGTATGACTTGAACCGTGCTGCTGAGCTTCGTCATGGGCGCATTCCGGCTTTAGAAAAAGAGCTGAAGCAAATAGAAGGGCAAGAGCGAAATGAGTCGCGCCTTGTAAAAGAGGAAGTGACAGAAGATGAAGTGGCAGCTATTATTTCCAGATGGACAGGCATTCCAATCACAAAACTTGTTGAAGGTGAGCGGGAGAAACTGCTGAGGCTTGAAAGCATATTGCATGAACGCGTCATAGGACAGGACGAGGCGGTGGAGCTCGTGAGCAATGCTGTGTTGCGGGCAAGGGCCGGAATCAAAGACCCAAACCGTCCAATCGGATCTTTCATATTCCTTGGCCCTACCGGGGTTGGTAAAACTGAATTGGCAAAGGCTTTGGCGGAAACGCTGTTTGATAGTGAAGAGCAGATGATTCGTATCGACATGTCCGAATATATGGAGAAACACGCAGTATCGCGCCTAATTGGCGCGCCACCAGGCTATGTAGGGTATGAAGAAGGTGGACAACTGACAGAGGCTGTCAGAAGAAAGCCATATTCAGTTGTTCTGCTGGATGAAATTGAAAAAGCACATCCGGAAGTGTTCAATATTTTACTGCAAGTGCTTGACGATGGCCGAATCACCGACTCTCAAGGAAGAAGGATTGATTTTAGAAATACGGTCATTATCATGACTTCCAATATCGGGTCGGCATTCCTGTTGGAACGGGAGCACAATGAAGACCAAATAGATGAGGAAACGAAGGATCTTGTTCTCGGACAGCTAAGAGCCTCCTTCCGACCGGAATTCCTTAACAGGGTGGATGATATTATTCTGTTCAAACCACTTAGTATGGAGAACATCAAAGGAATTGTTTCCAAGCTTGTGAAAGAGCTCCAAGTGCGATTACGCGATCAGCATATACAATTGGAGATGACGGAAGGGGCAAAAGCATTTACCGCCCGCGAAGCCTATGATCCGATATATGGGGCACGGCCTTTAAAACGGTATTTGCAAAGCAAAATTGAAACAGGCCTGGCTAAGGAGATTATTTCAGGGAAAGTTCATCCCTTCGATACGGTCATCGTCGATCTTCAGGGTAATGAATTGGAAATAAAGGTTGAATAAGAAAAGTGAAAGGCGCCCGCCTTATCGGCGACAAGCACAAGGCGAATTTTGATGAGGGAGTTCCTTAGCCACCACAGCAATTTGACTTGATCCTTGCGCCGATGGCGCCTGGCCGCCTCAAGCCGCCACATCCTGTGGCTTCGGTGGCACTAGTATTTCCTGTACGTCGGCTGGCTCAGATCGGCGACGTCCTGTCGCTTCGCCTGCACTAGTACTTCCTGTACGTCGGCAGGCTCAAGACACAACATCCTGTCGCTTCGCTTGCACTAGTACTTCCTGTACGTCGCAGCTAGACAAAATCTGAACTCTAACAAAATATTTTATCTAATTTTATGCTTTCTTACTCTGAAAAATAAAAATAACTCGCCGTTTGCCGGCGAGTTATTTACTGTTCTTCTGTTGGTTGTGCTGGTATCAATGCAGAGACGATGAAAATTAAAATAACTGCGAAGACACCCAAAGTTGTTGCAGTTTCAAAATCATAGCTTGATCCGATCATGGAGCCTGCTACATACATCAGCATGTTTACAAGTAGAAGTGTCCAGAAAATCATCATTATAAATCTCAACTATGTTCCCTCCATTTCAGAGCTTCTCTATGTATTTCATTTAATCAATATTATTTTCCACCACGTAAGTATATCATAAATGAGTCAGGCGTTACAATCATCCATTGTTAAATAAAGAGAAAAGAGGTCAGTCCCTTATAAATGTGCATACGATAATTTTAAGAATGCGCAAAAAGGGGATGCTGCAATGAAGACCGCTGTATTATTTGGAGCCCGCCAGGACTTCGGTTTTGAATTATGTTCCTTGCTCCTTGAAAAAGGCTATGAAGTATTCGCGATCGACCACCGTGATTGGATAACGGATAAGCAGGAAGAAAATTGGCTGCTTATTGGAAGAAATGCAAATGTAAGATATAAGGAATTGAGCAGTGAAGAGGAATCCATACATCAAGCTTTAATGGAAGAAGAATGTCTTTATATTATACCAACTATAGATTATTTTAACCGCTGCAACATAAATGCTATGGAGCAGCTGCTTGCACAGTTGCAGGGGTTTTTAGAACGTAAAAGTATCAAAGAATGCCTATTGCTGATCCATCCGTCCGCTACTGAGAGGACGCAATCTTCGTTCGCTGGAAAGCTGGCTGCGCTTATTGAATCGTTAAAGAAAATTCATCATGTAAAGGAGTTCTGCCTTTCAGACATTCTCCGAGAAGAAGAACCATTGGCATCGGAAAATGAAAAATGGGACAACGCAGCAGAAAACACGGTTGGCCTCCATAAAAGCAATATTTCCGTCGCTGCAAAGGAGGCGGTTAGTCATATTGAACAACAAAAATTGCTAGAGAACAACAACTGAAATAGTGATGACAGGTTTATTAACAAATGGTATAATTAGTACCAAGTCTTAATAGAAGATAATAAATTCAGATTTTCATAAGGAACGGAAAGAAGGGACATTTTCTATGAATGCAGGAATAATTGGAGTCGGAAAGTACATACCCGAACGGGTGTTGACCAATCAAGAGCTGGAAACCATGGTGGATACTTCCGATGAATGGATTAGGACACGAACCGGCATTGAAGAAAGAAGGATTGCATCGGATGATGTGAACACTTCTGATATGGCTTATGAAGCTGCAAAAAAAGCCCTCAAAAATGCGGAAGTTGGTCCGGAAGATATCGATATGATCTTAGTTGCGACAGTGACACCTGACCATCCATTCCCTTCTGTTGCGTGTATGCTTCAGGCAAGACTTGGCTGTGTTAATGCTTCAGCAATGGATGTCAGTGCTGCATGTGCTGGATTCATGTATGCGGTGGCAACAGCAAAGCAATTCATTGAGACTGGAGCAAGCAAAAATATCTTAGTTGTCGGTGTTGAGAAGCTTTCCAAAATCACCGACTGGAATGATAGAAATACAGCTGTCCTTTTTGGTGACGGAGCTGGAGCGGTTGTCATGGGACCTGTTTCTGAAGGACGCGGAGTCTTGGCATTTGACCTCGGGGCTGACGGGACAGGTGGACAGTATCTTTATCAGGAAAAATATATTATGATGAATGGTAGGGAAGTTTTCAAATTTGCGGTAAGGCAAATGGGAGAGTCATCTGTTAAAGTATTGGAGAAAGCAGGTCTTACAAAAAATGATGTAGACCTGTTAATTCCTCATCAGGCAAATATCAGAATTATGGAAGCGGCTAGACAAAGACTGGAATTGCCAGAAGAGAAAATGTCCAAAATGATCCACAAATATGGGAACACATCTTCCGCATCTATTCCAATGGTTATTGCGGATGAAGTGGAAGCGGGAAAAATAAAAGATGACGATTTAATCGTGTTGGTTGGATTTGGCGGAGGGCTCACATGGGGAGCCATTGCCATAAGATGGGGCCGCTAAGGAAAGCGGAAGCGTCCGTGAGCGATGCATAAACCGAAACCCTCTGTATTAAGAAAAGGAGACTTGGCTTGGCAATCTCAAAGCGCCAGGTCCTATGTTTTCCGGCAGGTTCATGACGCTACATCCTGTCATTGAAACTTGCAATCGTACTTCCTGTCCATCAAAGTTGGACAAAGCAAAGAATTTAAACAAGTAATATCTTCTTAAGAGGGGCAGAAAAGGAGATGAATAATTTGAATAGAAGAGTTGTCGTTACAGGTTTGGGAACTGTCTCTCCTGTAGGAAATGATGTAGAAACTTCATGGAAAAATATTTTGGCTGGAAAATCGGGAATTGGTCCTCTTACAAGGCTAAATCCTGAAGAGTTTTCAGCTAAAGTGGCAGCAGAAGTAAAGGATTTTGAAATTGAAAACATTATTGAAAGAAAAGAAGCACGGAAAATGGACCGCTTTACCCATTATGCTCTTGCTTCTGCCTTGATGGCTGTAAAAGATGCGCAATTAGACATCAATGAGAGCAATGCGGATCGAATCGGTGTTTGGATCGGATCTGGAATTGGAGGGATGGAAACCCTCGAAAATCAGTTTGATATTTTTAAAAAGAGAGGTTACCGTCGGGTTAGCCCGTTCTTCGTTCCGATGATGATTCCTGATATGGCTACCGGACAGGTCTCTATTTATCTCGGAGCCAAAGGAGTCAACGCTTGTACAGTAACAGCGTGTGCAACAGGTACAAACTCCATTGGGGATGCCTTTAAAGTCATTCAACGCGGAGATGCAGATGCTATGGTTGCCGGAGGAGCAGAAGCGCCTATAACACAAATGGCCGTTGCAGGATTCTGCGCGAATACAGCTCTTTCTACAAATCCTGATCCTGGTACTGCAAGCAGGCCGTTTGATTTAAACAGAGACGGATTTGTAATTGGGGAGGGTGCAGGTGTCATTGTACTCGAGGAGCTTGAACATGCACTAAACCGTGGGGCAAACATATACGCAGAGATTGTTGGCTACGGTTCTACCGGTGATGCCTATCATATCACTGCTCCGGCTCCAGGCGGCGAAGGCGGGGTACGGGCTATGAAAATTGCGTTAGAAGATGGAGGGCTAGCCCCTGAAGACATCGATTATATTAACGCTCATGGTACAAGCACTCCATACAATGACAAATATGAAACTGCCGCTGTTAAAGAAGTGTTCGGTGATTATGCATCTCAGCTTGCGATTAGTTCAACAAAATCAATGACGGGCCACCTTCTTGGCGCTGCAGGAGGGGTAGAGGCGATTTTCTCTGTACTCGCCATAAGAGACGGAATTCTTCCGCCTACAATCAATTACAAAACGCCTGATCCTGACTGTGATCTTGATTATGTACCAAATGAAGCAAGGAAAAAAGAGATCAACGCAGTAATCAGCAACTCACTTGGATTTGGCGGCCACAATGCCACTATTGCGTTTAAAAAATATAATGTGTAAAGAAGATACAGCTCCGAAGCTAGGAGCTGTATTTTTTACGCACTTTTTCCTGTTTCATCCGTAGGATATGGAGGGAGGGATGCAAAATGGGGATAATCCAGACTGACAACTGGTTGGAGGAACACTTCTTCAATCCGATGGAGTTATGTAAGCTGGCTTCGCCGGATGTTGATAACCATGCGCAATACTATCAATATTTAAGAAGGTTTGGGATGTACCAGCCATCAAGAGCAACACATGATATGTTTAGCAAGCTCAAGGAATCGAATGCATGGGAGCACATGAAGAAGTTCTATACAAAATATAAAAAAATGTGGAAGGCGCCGGATGTAGATGTTTATATTTTTCCGATTGAGCCGACGCGGCAATTCATGATGGAGCTAAAAGGTCGTTCAGGATTGACGTTTCCGCGGAAAATCTTTTTGTTCCTTTCACCTGTCGATGATGTAAAAATATGGGAATCTTTGCTTGTACATGAGTATCATCATGCCGTGAGGATGAATCGCTATAAAAAGGATCCGGAAGAATACTCTTTGCTTGATTCACTTATGTTTGAAGGACTTGCAGAACATGCTGTGCAAAAATATTGCGGAAAAGAATACACAGCTGAATGGTTGGGCTTTTACAAGCAGGATCATCTCCAACAATTCTGGAACAGGGTATATAAGGATCAATTACAGCTGAAGAAGCAACATCCAATGCACGATGATCTTCTTTTTGGAAGAAGAGGCATTCCCAATATGATGGGATATGCTTTAGGGGCAGATATTGTAAAAGGGTATGCTGGAAAACAGCCGTTGACTGTACATGAATCGTTCAATATTCCATCAGAGCGTATTCTCGAGAATAGCCTATATAGCGGTGATTTAGAGGGGGCTTCTGGATGAACGGAGGCCGCTTTCTTTTATAGAAGAAGTTCAAAAAGTCACCAAATCTTAAGCGGCAAAACTCTTCGTTGGCCTGTTTCTATGCTGCTCATGTACCTAAAAGCATTCATTCCGCTGCTCGTAGCTTCGCCGCCTCGACCTTTTTGCTTCTAATTTGGCAATTTTTAACTTCATTCAGCAGAAGTCTCCCACTTCTGTAAGTGGTGAATGAATGCCTATTGGTATTCCATTCAGTGGGGTTCAAACCCCGCCTGAATAAAGTTAAAGCCTCCGGCAGATGCCACAGATTTTCAGAGGAAATTTATCGAGCGAAGCTCGATAAAATCTGGGCGTAAATACGCCAAGGCGCATTTGATACATGCACTTATAGTCATCATTGGAAACTATTTGAATATATATGGTGTAAGACAAGCTTTTGTAAGCAAGAATGATTTTCCGGGGGACCGCCATGCTCTATAGAACAGCCGTTTATTTGATAGGATTTGGTCTATCCGCTGTCGGAGGAATCAATATTATCGCCTATTTGAACCTTTTGTCGATGGGATATAGCTATTCATATTACTTTTTGTATATTGGCCGGCGTCCTGAATGTTATTTAGCTATAGCCGGTCTTATCTTGATCTGGTTTTCCGTATACGGGTTTAATCCTGAGGAATGACTAATTACCCGATGATGGATTCACAGGAATAAATTAACTGCAGCCTGCCCATACTGAAATACAAATAGTTATGAAGTGAGGGGTTAAGGATGCTTTATCTTCATGATGTATGGGTCAACTGGTTTGAAGGGGAAGAAAATGGATATAATGTTTGCCATTTTCATGAATGGAGAAGAGGGGAAGATGTCATAGAGCTTCTCGATCAAGTTCCGTTATTGTACATTGAGCACCTCTTATTCGATATGATTGAAAATGATATGACTGACATACCTCAAGAATTATTAAATGACATTTATCAAAAAGCTTATTTAAGAAAAAATCATGAGCGTATTGCTCTCGACTCATGCTTTGTTGTTACGGATGGACAAGGTATATTGGCGGTAGATACGATGGGATATTCGACTCCGCTCAGAAAAAGCAGGTTGATTCCCCGTCAGGAACAACTTGTATTTGAAATGATCGATGAGAATGAACCGACGAAATATAAGTTTAAAGAGGTAAGTAAAAAGAAGGAATATCATATTCTTTCACCTGATCCCATCTTGATGCGGGGGTTAACACGCAGAGAGCGCCATTTGAAGCAGCTTCTTTTTATGGCACTTGACCAGCTGTATAATTCCAAGAACACTGCGGAAGTCAGATACTGGTATACTGAATGGTGCCCGCATCTTTATTCAGAGATTCAAACAATGGACTTTGAAATTGTATGGACAAATCTCTATGAGGAGATGAAGGAAGGCTGGACGGAAAAACACCAAGCGCTTTGTGAAAATATGGTGAAGGGGCAGCCTTTCTTTGAAAAGCTGTGGGAAATGGAATATGATTCAAAGGTCAACTGACGGTACCCTTACAAAAGATCAGAGGGAAGAAATCAATTTGGTTTTCTTCTCCTGATCTTTTTTGTCATACATTGAATGAACGGAGAGCTGGAGCGTTCGTTCTCATTGTAATTCACAACAGCTGTCATTGAAAAACAGTTTTCACTGGCTTTTCCATGACAGCCTTCTTTTGCTTCGGGTTTATTTCTTTCGACCGAGCCCCATGGCATTCTCCATTTTTCTCAGCATCTTATTTGCCTGCGCATTTGCCTTTTCGGCTCCTTCATCAAGGATATCGTCAAGTTCCTTTGATTCTACCAACTCATAGTACCTTTCCTGAATAGGGGATAAGGTATCGACTACAACCTTCGCTAAATCACCTTTGAAATCTCCGTATCCTTTGCCTTCATATTGTGCTTCAAGCTCCTCAATTGTTTTCCCGCCCAAAATGGAATAGATTGAAAGAAGATTGGATACTCCCGGTTTATTTTCCAGGTCAAATTTTATAATGCCTTCAGAGTCCGTAACGGAGCTTTTTATTTTTTTCTCAATCTGTTTTGGTGTGTCAAGCAGCGTGATGAAAGCTTTCTGATTGGAGTCAGATTTGCTCATTTTCTTTGTCGGTTCCTGCAAGGACATGATTCTTGCTCCTACCTTAGGGATTCGTACATCTGGAATTGTAAAAATCTCTTTGTATCTGCGGTTGAACCTTTCAGCAAGATCGCGTGTGAGCTCCAAATGTTGTTTTTGGTCCTCGCCAACGGGAACAAGATCAGCTTCGTACAGCAGGATGTCGCCTGCCATCAAAGGCGGATAGGTTAACAATCCAGCTGAAACAGAATCTTTGCCGATTGATTTGTCTTTGAACTGGGTCATTCTTTCTAGTTCTCCAATATAAGAGATGCATTGTAGCATCCAGCTGGCTTGTGCATGGGCAGGCACCTCGGATTGAATAAATAAAGTAGCCTTCTTACGATCAAGACCGGCCGCAACATAAAGGGCGGCCAACCCCCTAATGTTTTTTCTAAGCTGGACAGGATCCTGAGGAACTGTAATCGCATGCTGGTCTACTACGCAAAAATAGCAGTCATAATTATGCTGAAGCTCGATAAATTGTCTGATTGCTCCAACGTAGTTGCCTAGTGTGATAACGCCGCTTGGCTGAATTCCAGAAAATATCGTTTCCATATATAGTCCTCCTCATCATATAAAAGCACAAACGCCCATTGATCATCCCGATTTCCAGGGAAATACTGAAGGGCGCAAAAGCGATATACCTATAAATATGTAAATTTTTTATTAAGAGCTCTTGTTTTGGTAAGCGTGACAAGTGGTAGTTTTACTGTAGCACCTTAGTACCCAGAGCTTTAAAACAGAAAAGGAATGTGTATGTCCTTGAAAATGATAACAAGGTCCGACCAGTTTTCAAAAAGGAAAAATGCAGTCAACTTTAACGAGACTCATGGAAAGCAAGCACAAAAAATCTACACAAACCTAAACAAAATTTAATCTATCCTTATAATTATAACGGCTGGGAACTTGGCAATCAAGCCGTTGTGCTGCTTCATCCGACTTTAGAGCTAAGCCGGCAGGAAAAAACAATCATTTCAATATCATGTAATTATTGCTAAAATAGTATTGTAATGAACGAACGACTAATAGATTCGAACCAGATAAAAGGAGAGTAGAACATCTTGAGAGTTAGAAGGCTGATGGCAACAGCAGGAGTGTTCGGTGTGTTGGCGCTTACAGCTCATCCGGCAATAGCACAGGATGACAAGCAGATACATTCCAATTCAATAAGGGAAAATGCAATCGCGATGAAGGCTCTGCCTCTTGATTCACCTCGTTTTGTGTACGATTCCGGTCTGACATTTGAATATCCGGATGCAGTTCGTGGAATTTATGTAACGGGAAATTCAGCAGGGGGAAGCCGTTTTGATGAACTATTGAATCTGACGGAGTCAACGGACTTAAATGCAATGGTTATAGATATTAAAGATGATTGGGGAAATGTAACATTTGAAGGCGACAAAGATTCACCATATGCCAAGATTGGAAAAAGCTACATAAAGGATCCAAGAGCTATGCTCGAAAAAATGGAAAAGAAACAAGTTTATCCAATCGCCAGAATTGTTGTTTTCAAAGATTCCCTTTTACCGAAGGAAAAGCCTGAACTTTCTTTTCAGGATGGAGGGAAAATATGGGTAAACGGACGGGGAGAAGCTTTTGTCAATCCGTTCTTAAAAGAAGTATGGGATTATAACGTTGGTATTGCCATCGAAGCTGCAAAACTCGGATTTAAGGAGATCCAGTTTGACTATGTAAGATTCCCGGAAGGCTTTGAGAACCGGGATAATCAGCTTAAATATGAAATGGGCGAGTATAAAGACATGAAAGAGGACAACGTGCAAAAACGTGTGCATGCTGTTACTGACTTTGTTGCTTACGCGCGTGAAAAATTGAAGCCATATGGTGTAAAGATTTCTGTGGATATATTCGGTTACACCGCTACCATGCCGGAAGCCCCAGGGATTGGACAGAACTTCAGCAAGATTTCTGAGAATGTCGATGTAATCTCATCCATGATCTATCCAAGTCATTGGACATCCTATTTCGGTATAGCCAAACCGGATTTGGAACCTTATAAACTTGTCCGTGAATATGCAAAGGTGGAAAATAAAAAGCTATCCGAATTAAAAAATCCGCCGATTTCAAGGCCGTGGCTGCAAGATTTCACAGCATCATACTTAGGAAGCGGAAATTATCGTGTATATGGCAAAGCAGAAGTGGAGGAGCAGATCAAAGCTCTTTATGATTCAGGAATCGAGGAGTATTTATTATGGAATGCAGGCAACACCTATTCCCCTGGGGTGGACTACACTCCAGAAACCGAATAAAAGCAATGAAAGCATGAATGAAAAAATAAGAACAGGTTATATTATATGAGGGAATCATTCAAAAGAGGATGTTTCAAATCGTCTTTTGAGGGGTAAAAATATGTTAAGGGTTAGTATAACAGATTGAAATCCATAAGGAATACAGTATATAAGAATTCCAAAAAAATCTATTCATTAAAGAGAAAATAGTGTATAATACATAGTATAAAGTGTTTCATAATACTAAGTTTAATTTGGATGATTTTCTTAAAACTGATCAAAATCAACCCTTAATATATTTCAAAATAAAATGGGAGTGTGCTTAAAATATGGTCACATTATACACTTCACCAAGCTGTACATCGTGTAGAAAAGCTAGAACGTGGTTAGAAGAGCAGAACATTCCATATACTGAACGCAATATCTTCTCTGAACCTTTGAGCCTTGAAGAAATCAAAGAGATATTACGGATGACTGAGGACGGAACGGACGAAATTATTTCAACCCGTTCCAAAGTATTCCAAAAGCTCAATATCGATTTGGATTCTTTACCGCTTCAACAGTTGTTTGACATCATCCAAAAGAACCCTGGATTGCTGCGCAGGCCGATTATACTGGATGAAAAACGTCTTCAGGTTGGATACAACGAAGATGAAATCAGACGTTTCTTACCGCGCAAAGTGAGAACTTATCAATTGCGCGAGGCACAGAAAATGGTCAACTAAATGTAATGCATAATTATAACCTTCATGCTCTGAATCAGCAGTATGAAGGTTTTTTTTATAAAACTGAGCAAGATTTCAAGTAAGAGCTTGTTCGCTTTCAGAAAAGCACATTTTTAGATAGCAGTCGAATTTTCGGAAAAATCGCTTGATTTCTTATAGTTTATTGGTTAAGATAGGCGCAACATCGATTATTTTTAATAGGCGTTTGATGGTTTATAAATTGGGAACAAAATTGTTTCCCTTTTACAACCGTTTATCATAAAATAAAGAGTACAAGGGGAAGACTAATTATTAATTTATTCCTTAGTCGGGATACATGTCCCTTCAACACCGCCACCCTACAAAAGAAGGGAGAGTAGTTTTGTGGAGATTGAACGTATAAATGAAAATACAGTGAAATTTTACATTTCATATGTCGATATAGAAGAAAGAGGCTTTGATCGTGAAGAAATATGGTATAGCCGTGAAAAGAGCGAAGAGTTATTCTGGGAAATGATGGATGAAATCCATCATGAAGAAGAATTTGTTCCGGAAGGACCGTTATGGATCCAAGTCCAGGCATTGGACAAAGGGTTGGAAGTACTGGTAACAAAAGCACAATTATCCAAAGATGGACAAAGGTTCGAGCTGCCAATCCCGGATGAAAAATTGAAGGACTTGCCGATTGATGAAAGGATTGAAGAGTTTCTTGACCACCATCTTCAATTAAACCATTATGTGCGTTCTGACGATGATTTACTTGAATTCATCCTTATGTTTAACGACTTTGAAGATGTCTTGGCTCTCTCAAAGAGAGAGGGGCTGGAAGAGGTTGAAACGAAACTGTTTGCGTATGAGAACAAATACTACTTATATGCAAAATTTCATGATGAAGACTCTGACGAGGACCAGATTGAGGATGTTTTGAGTATCCTGCTTGAATACGGATATGAATCAGCGTTCACAGTTCACCGTCTTGAGGAATATGGCAAAAAAGTTATTGACGAGGATGTTTTCAACACATTAAACAAATATTTTGCTTAAAGAACCGATTTCCATGAAAATCGGTTTTTTAATTTTGACCACCTTTAGAGGAGAAACAGGTCCATATGAAGAATACAAAAGGAAAGAAGGGAGTGTGTTATTTGTTAACTGCATTAACTAAAGAAGGAAAACTCTTCACTCTGTATGGAGAAGTGCGGAAGCAAATTCTTCAAATGCGGAAGCAGCAATTCTATTGTCCGATCTGTACAGAACCCCTCATTTTAAAAGCTGGCCACGTAAGAATCCCGCATTTTTCTCACCGTCATCATTCTGAATGTATCAACACCGCTTCGGAACCAGAAAGTCCGAGACATCTAAAAGGCAAACTGGATTTGTTCGAATGGTGCAGGTCCAATCGATTGTCTGCACACCTCGAACATTATCTCCCTGACATTAAGCAGCGACCCGATTTGCTTATTGAAAAAGCTGGCCGACGTTTTGCTGTAGAGTTTCAATGTACTCCGATTTCTGTTCAAAGCGTGGAAAGAAGATCGCTCCAATACCTTTTATCAGATATCACCCCAATTTGGATTGTTGGAGGACAGCCTTTTCATAAAAGAAGGACAAATGATATGTTTGAACTGACGGAGTACCTCTGGTCGTTAACAAAGAGAAATAATGGATATGCCATGCTTGCCGGATATGAGCCGGAAAGCGGAAAGGCATCCCTTTTGACGAACATTGTGCCTTATACTTCAAGAAAAATTTTTGCCAAGCATTTTCAACTGCCCATCTCTCACTTAAAACTTCCCCTTCCGCTATTCGCAGAACATCCCTATTTTCCATTTAAAAGCTGGTTAAATGAAAAAATGAGTTGGATTCAACAAAAGGTTCGATATGGGGACCTTGTGCAAGACCGTTTTTTAAGCACGGTTTATCTGGAAAAGTCTAATCCATTTCTAATATCTCCACTTATCGGACTACCCGTGAAATACATGGAGGGCTTTGTTTCCCACCCAACCGAGTGGCAGTTTTTCATTTGGACGGACTGTCTAAAAAAATTAAGCTTCAATAAAAGAATCTCGCTTCATTATGTTTACTATAAGTTGCGGAAAAGAATATCCAAAGGCGATATTGTTTGCAGGGTGCTTCCGCTCCATGAGAAAGCTTTGTGGGAGAAGGCTGTTCGGAATTATTTTCGAGTGCTTGAAGAATTGTTTTATTTTCAAAAGGTCGGGAAAGACTTATATAGAATGATTCGAGTATTTCCTTGGCCGTCACATGTTGAGGATGCGAAAAATGGCGAAAAAGACATATTAAAAGCATTGATAAAAAATTATCGCTAAACAAAAGGTCTTTCCGTGTACTCGGCAGGACTTTTCCAATAAAATAGAGAATATGTTAATATGCAAAATCTGGAATAAGATAAAGCGAACGGAGGATATGCTATGGCACAGGATACGAACGTAAAAACTCTTCCAAGTCGGTCAGAAGTGAAAGAGGAATTGACATGGCGTTTGGAGGATATTTTCCAAACAGATGAAGAATGGGAGAAGGAATATTCCGCTATTCAAGAAGAAGTTCCGGAGGGCGAACAATTTAAGGGTAAGTTGGATGAAAGTGCAGAAACGCTTTATAGTGCATTGGAGTTTCAATCCGGACTGTCCCAACGAATGGGAAAGCTATATACATATGCACATATGCGCTATGATCAGGATACAGCCGATTCGCATTATCAAGCTTTTAATGCGCGGGCTGAATCACTTTATTCCAAATTTGCGAGTGTTTTTTCCTATATTGTTCCTGAAATACTTGCAATGGATGAGAACAGACTGAAACAGTTTTTAGAGGAAAACAAGGATTTACAGCTTTATAAACAGGCGCTGGACGAGATCAATCTGAAACGTGGACATGTATTGAGCTCTGAGCAGGAGGCGTTGCTTGCAGAAGCATCAGAAGTTTTGGGGGCATCCAACACGACCTTTGGTATGCTGAACAACGCAGACCTTGTTTTTCCAGTCATGAAAGATGAAGAAGGCAATGATGTTCAATTGTCACATGGAAACTATATTCAGTTTTTGGAAAGCCAGAACCGGAATGTTCGTGAACAAGCGTTTAAAAACGTTTATGACACGTACGGAAAGTTCACCAATACTTTCGCCAGCACTTTAAGTGGCACAATTAAAAAAGATAATTTTTATGCAAAGGCACGAAATTACGATTCTGCTAGGCAGGCAGCATTGGCAGCGAATAATATTCCTGAAAGTGTCTACGACAATCTCGTCTCCACCATTAATAAAAACCTGCACTTGCTTCATCGTTATATCGGCTTGAGAAAGAAGTTTCTGCAGGTTGATAAATTGCATATGTATGATCTTTACGTTCCTCTTGTAAAAGAAGTGGATATGAAAATTAAATATGAAGAAGCGAAAGACATTCTGCTGGGAGGGCTAAAGCCGCTCGGTGAAGATTATATCAATATTTTAAAAGAAGGATTTGAAAACCGTTGGGTGGATGTTGTAGAGAATAAAGGAAAAAGAAGCGGTGCTTATTCTTCAGGGGTGTATGGAACAAACCCATATATTTTAATGAATTGGCAGGATAATGTGAACAATTTATTCACCCTAGCCCATGAATTCGGGCATAGCGTTCATAGTTATTACACTCGAAAATACCAGCCATATCCTTATGGGAATTACTCCATTTTTGTGGCGGAAGTGGCTTCGACCTGCAATGAGGCATTGTTGGGAGATTATTTACAAAAAACGACCAATGATAAACAAAAACGCCTTTATTTAATCAATCACTATTTGGAAGGTTTCCGAGGTACGGTATTCCGTCAAACAATGTTTGCGGAATTTGAGCATTTAATCCACCAGAAAGCGCAAAATGGAGAGGCGCTGACGCCGGATCTGCTGACAAATGAGTATTATGAATTGAACAAGAAGTATTTCGGTGTAGAAAACCTTCATATTGACAAAGAAATTGGCCTTGAATGGTCAAGGATCCCACATTTTTACTATAACTATTACGTATATCAATACGCGACGGGCTTCAGTGCTGCAACTGCTTTAAGCCAGCAAATCCTAGATGAAGGAGAGGAAGCAGTCAAACGTTACATTGAGTTTCTCCAGGCAGGGAGCTCTGACTATCCGATCGAGGTATTGAAAAAAGCTGGCGTTGACATGACTTCATCAGAACCAATTGAAGCAGCTTGCAAAGTCTTTGAAGAAAAGCTGAATGAAATGGAACAGCTTTTAAATGAATAATAAAAAGAGAGCCGGAATTTGTTTTCGGCTCTTTTTTACTGTGAGAAGATGATTGATTTAATGAAAACCTTTAAATTTGTTCCAGTTGTTTACAAAGGAGAAAAAAATAAAGATGGATAGGAACAGCAGCGGAGCAGTAATATAAATCGGAATTAGCTGCATGAGTCCAAGCATATTGAGACAAAAACTGATGATGAAAAACAGAATCATTAACCCAATCAGAATTTTTCTCAACCTTGCGATCCCTCCGTTTCGAATCCCTTGCTTAAATTTTTATGAAAAAGAAACGATAATATGAATAAGAAAAGCGTAAGCCTTGGACAGCGCGGGCAAACAAGTCGATTCCCGAGGAGGCAGTTTCTTAGCCACCACAGGGAAGCGGCTTGATCCTTGCGGGGCTAGGCGCTGGCCGCCTCAAGCCGCCACATCCTGTGGCTTCGGTGGCACTAGCACATCCTGTGGGTCGGCAGGCTCAGAACGCGACGTCCTGTCGCTTTGCTTGCACTAGCACATCCTGTGCGTCGCTGGACAAAGATAAAGCTTCCTTTGAATAAAATTTTTCGATAACAAGTTATACTTTCTTTACTCACAAAAAAAGAAAGGCGCTTTTCGCCTTTCAACAGGACTGCAGACACTTCCAATACGAGCCATATGCAGAATTGATTTTTTCAACTTTGCGCTGGAGCTGAAGCTTTTTTAACTTCCTTTCCATTTGTTGGTATGGCATATCGTAAATGATGGAAAGATCGTGTGTCGAAATAATGGATTGTCCGGATAAATATTTTTCCAACGGAGGAATCTTTGTTGGATGTACATATCCGCCCATCATTTCTTTTAAAATTTGGACATAAATGGAATATGAATAACGGCCGGTAATTTTTAATCCTTCATCTTCAATATGTTCATTAAAAAACACCATTGCCGGCATCTCTGTTACATTCATTTCAGATGAGATCCTTATATCGCATTGAAATGCCCTTGAAGCGCTTGATGAATAGATATCACGGATAAACTCCTTGCAATCTAAGCCAACACTTTTTGCACATTTTTCTAGTGTATTGATATCTGTTATATTGGCCTGTTCAGCAAAAAGCAATTCTTGGAGTCTTCTCAAAAAGCGGATGCCATTTCTTTTCCCTTGTAGTTCTGCTGCTTTAATACTAATGGCCGCCAAATGGGGGACAACCGTGCCCTGTTCCATCATATTTCGATCATGGCCAATTGTTCTCTGCCTTCTGTTTTTATTCCCATTGTTCAGCACGGTTAAATTTCCACATAGCACATGTTTAAGTGTGAAATAATCACCATATTGAAGTTGCAGCTTTTTAATGATCGGGTTCAGGAGCCAGCACTCTTCGCAAAAGGGATCTATAAATACATATATTTCGATCGGTTTATTTCGTACGTCTTTTAGCTTAAGAAAGCTTTGGGTTTTCCAATCCATCACGGCGCTTCACCCAATGCTTCATCAGGTGTGTTCACCATGTGGTTGGCTGTTATGGCAAGCCTTGAATAAAAAAACTCACGAAAAGAGGGATCAAGCTCCACTTCATCCATTGCTTCACTCATGCACATCAGCCATGCTTTCGCTCTGAGAGGAGTGATTACATGGGGCAAGTGCCGTGCCCGCATCATGGGATGCCCATGCTCTTGTGAATACAGTGGCGGTCCCCCAAGAAATTGCGTCAAAAACTGTTTTTGTTTCCGTGCAACTTCTGTCAGGTCTTCAGGAAATATGGGGATCAGGTCGGGATGTTTTCCTACCCTGCGATAAAAGGCATCTACAAGAGAGGAGAGCTTTTCTTCTCCAATTGCGTCATACGGCATCATACGCTTTTCAACCATATGAATCGCTCCTTTTTTAGAAAATAGTAAGAACTCATGAATACAAAAAGTATGAATGCAAGCAAAGCAACAGAATGTCACGTCTGAGCCTGCCGACGCCATCTGACGTGGTGCTAAGTCGACAAGGCACCTTGTTGCGCTATTCTTAAATAGTATGTACATTGTATCAACGGCTTAAAAATAACACAAATAAATAGCATTTTGGGGAAAAAGAGGTATTGACACACTAAAAAATCCCTGTTATGTAAACAGGGATTCAAGAAAGATTGGCATTTGCACATTTAGCTAAGATAAGTATCTGTTACTTTACGAACATAGTTTTGAGTTTCTTTGAACGGAGGGATGCCTCCGTATTTGTCCACATTACCGGGGCCTGCATTGTAAGCTGCAAGTGCTAGCTTTACGTTGCCTTTATATTTATCCAGCATGTTCCGTAAATACTTTGCGCCAGCCATGACATTTTGCTCCGGGTCCATAATATCGGTGACTCCGAGACCCCGGGCAGTAGCAGGCATCAGCTGCATTAATCCGGAAGCCCCAGCCCCGCTTACTGCTCGGGTATTAAAATTAGACTCATGTCGAATGATAGCTTTGATTAATTTAGAAGGCAGTTGATAGGTCTCAGCTGCACGTTCTATAATCTTTTCAATAGAAGATCCCGTTTTCATTACAGTGGGAGACGCAGTCTCATGAATGTTGGGAGTACTTCCTTTGTCTGTCAGATAATGCTGTATGTAAGCTTGGTTGTTTTGAAAAACCTGACCAAGCGTATTCAATCCGTTTTCGGCTTGTCCGTAAGGAGAAATAGTGTTCTGTGATTGAACAAACTCCTGAAGAAGACTGGCAAATGATGAAGATGCAGGCGTACCTGCATTTGACGGCTGCTCCGAAAAGTTTTGGAGCGATTGCAATTCAAGCAATGCCCTGATTTGACCAAGTGAATTCAATGTTTCCCCTCCTTTTTGGCTTCAAAAAATCTCTTTATTTTATTATCGGCATGAACCTTGGGAATGTTGAGTTCATTCAACAATTGAAGTAAATCATTTTCATCGCCCAACGAATGTTCATCAACCTCATATTCTATTTCAAAATCTTCTCGGCCAAAATAAATGCTGTGATCAATCATTAACTGTCCTTGTTTAAAAGGAATCTGTGCACGGCGGGTTTGAAGCGCACCTTTATATTCGAGAGATTCAGGCACGATATTTAAAAGCATGAGTTCATCTTTGACTTCGCCAGCAGGCAACTCGTTTTCACTGATCAAGGCCTTTGCTTGGTCAGCGGAAATAGGTTGATTGATTTCGAGGACGCCGGCCTCTACTATTAATTTTAACGTAAGCTCAAACTGTCCGTTTTTCTCTCTGATTCTGAGGGCTGCTTTTTTCCCCCCGAGAGAACCATCCACTGTGTCAAAGTAATGATTATTTTGTGTAAGAAAATCATGATCGTTAAGTTGAAAATGTTGATACAGCTTGATAAAGTTCTCTTTGCTTAGCATGTTTTTAAATTCAATTTCGATATTTCTGCCCAAAACTGTTCGTCCTTTCTGAAACGATATCTTCATTATCGCTTTTTTAAACAGATAGTTCAATGTATGAATGATCACTTTATGCTAAAATGAGGTCGTATATAAATTATGGAAAAAGTAATGGTTAAACTTTTGCGCCAGATGTCACAGGGGTGAGTAGTATCTTGAATCATTGGGATCAATTTTTAGCGCCATATAAGCAAGCAGTAGACGAATTGAAAGTAAAATTGAAAGGAATGAGGGGGCAGTTTGCGGAAGAGCATGTCCACTCACCAATTGAATTTGTGACTGGACGGGTAAAACCGGTTGCAAGCATTTTGGTTAAAGCGAACTTAAAAAACATTCCGCTGGATAAACTGGAGACCGAAATCCAGGACATTGCAGGACTTAGAATGATGTGTCAGTTTGTCGATGATATCAAGACGGTCGTCGAGCTTCTTAGAAAAAGAAATGATTTTCGAATTGTTGAGGAGAGGAACTATATCTCTCATAAAAAGCCTAGCGGCTATCGTTCATACCATGTGGTGATCGAGTATCCGGTTCAGACAATTCACGGGGAAAAGAAAATTCTCGTTGAAATCCAAATTCGGACATTGGCAATGAATTTCTGGGCTACAATCGAGCATTCACTTAACTATAAATACCAGGGGCAAATACCAGATGAAATTAAAGACAGGCTCCAGGCGGCTGCTGAAGCAGCTTTCAGGCTCGATGAACAAATGTCCCAAATCAAGGATGAAATACAAGAAGCACAAGTTTATTTTACGAAGAATAGGGAAGCATATGAGCTTCCTGATGGAAATAATGACCGTTGAGGGGGAAGTGTGGACGTGATGAGGTTTTCAGTACTTTCAAAAGGCGACTCGACATCTAATGCGTTAATGCAGAGGATCATCACTTATTTACAGGATTTTGAACTGATCTATGATGAGGAAGAACCCGATATTGTAATCTCTGTCGGTGGAGATGGAACACTCCTCTACGCATTTCACCGATACAGCTCGAGGTTGGACAAAGTGGCTTTTGTTGGGGTTCACACCGGGCATCTTGGGTTTTATGCAGACTGGCTTCCGGATGAGATCGAAAAGCTTGTGATCGCCATAGCAAAAACACCTTATCAGGTCGTGGAGTACCCGCTTTTGGAAGTAATCATCCGATATCGGCATGGCGGAAAAGAAACGAAGTACCTTGGAATGAACGAGTCGACTGTCAAAAGTACAGTCGGAACCCTTGTCATGGATGTTGAGATCAGAGGGGAACATTTTGAGCGTTTTCGTGGAGATGGTCTCTGTGTATCTACCCCCTCCGGAAGTACAGCCTATAATAAAGCGTTAGGCGGGGCCATTATCCACCCTGCGATTCATGCGATTCAATTAGCCGAAATGGCATCCATTAACAATCGGGTGTTCAGGACAGTTGGTTCTCCGCTTATTTTGCCAGCCCATCACACATTGATGCTCAAACCAGTATATGTTCATGACTTCAATGTTACGATCGACCATCTTTCTGTGATGCACCGTGACGTAAAATCCATCCAATTTCGAGTTGCTGATGAAAAAGTACGATTCGCACGCTTCAGGCCGTTTCCTTTTTGGAAAAGGGTTCATGATTCGTTCATATCGGATGAAGGATAGAAAAATGTCAAATTTTACTCTTGAGTGGGTCATATCAAATGAAGATGCAGGAAAAGATATTAAGACTTTTTTATCAAAAGAGCATATTTCTAGACGGGCTTTGACGGATATAAAGTTTGCAGGTGGGTATATAAGTGTTAATGGTAAGGAACAGAATGTGCGTTATTTTCTGAATGAAGGTGAAAAGCTGGAAATTGCCTTTCCTCCGGAACCGGTCAATCCTCATCTGAAGCAAGAACACATTCAACTTGACATCTTTTATGAGGACCGGGATATTATAGTCATCAATAAGCCACCCTATATGAGCACTATTCCTTCGAGGGAACATCCATCTGGAAGTGTGGCGAATGCTCTGGCCTATTATAATGAGCATCATGGATCGATGAAAGCCGCCGTTCATATAGCAACGAGGCTTGATAGAAATACTTCAGGGCTTTTGCTGGTGGCAAAACACCGACACGCTCATCATTTATTCGGCCTTCAGCAGGGGGAGTCGAAAATTCACAGAGCCTATGAGGGGATTGCTACAGGCAGATTTGAGAACAAAAACGCCGAAATTGATGCGCCAATCGGCAGAAAGCAGACAAGCATCATTGAAAGGGAAGTAAGGGAGGACGGAAAAAGAGCTGTCACATTCTACGAAGTGAAGAAACAGTTAAAAGGGGCTGTTCTTGTAAAACTTAAATTGGAAACAGGCAGAACCCATCAAATAAGGGTTCATCTTTCTCATATTGGACATCCTCTGCTGGGAGATGAATTGTACGGTGGGCCGATGGAAAGCATTAAAAGGCAAGCTTTGCATTGTAGCGAATTGGCCTTTTTGCATCCTTTGACAAGAAAGGAAATGTTTTTTAAAGCCCCCTTGCCACAGGATATGCAGATGCTTTTGAAGGAACTTGACATTGTGGATAAAGGGAAATAACCCGAGGATGAAAAAGAGCACTTTTCAGATTCCAATAAAGAAATATACCCACGGATAAGAGGAGATACCCGTGGATTGGAGAAATACTCGTAAAGTGTACAAAACGCTGCCTATGAAAACGGCGTAAATTTTTCCGGGATGTATGGCAAAGAGGACCGTACGGATACTGTCTCCTTCTCCGGGTATCTGAATGCTGTCAGCTTTCCACCGAATACGCAGCCTGTGTCGATATTGATGGTTCTTCCGACAATGCGCGGTTCTTTTACTGGGGTATGACCATAAACGATATGAGGAATGCCGTGGTACTTCTTCGCCCAGTCCCGCCTTACGGGTCTTCCATCAGGGAGGAATTCTCCGGTAATGTCTCCGTAAAGCACAAAGGTCTTTACACTTTTATTCACTTTGCCAATGTAATTTTCTTTGATGCCCGCATGAGCTATGATCAATTTTCCCTCATCAAGCGTTTGATAGAGTGGGGAACCTTCATACAATTCCATGAACATCCTTTTGTAAAGGTTCTCTTCTTTTGGTGAAAGCCTGTTTAATTCGGCAACCGTTGTTTCTAAACCGTGGGTGATCTGGACATTTCTTCCGAGAAAAAAGCGATAAAGTTTATTGCAGTGATTTCCGGGAACATAGAAAGCACCATGGTGTTTCCAGAGCTCCCAGACGGTTTTAATAACGTTTAATGATTGAGGTCCCCTATCTGTGAGATCACCTACAAATCCAAGCACCCTGCCTTTTGGATGAATGGGAACTCCATTCTGCCATGTGTATCCGAGCTCGTGTGTCAGATTTTCCAACTCCGTAAAGCAGCCATGAATATCACCAACTATATCAATTTTCAATATAATCACCTGTCTTTTTCCGATATCCCTATATTTTCGTTGGTGGTCGACTCTTTCATATTATTGTATTAATGTGTTCCGTTTCATGCAAACTATGACACAAAAGTGCATATTCAAAAAGTTGCCAAAGTAGAAGTAAAAAGATCGAGCCGGCGAAGCTACGAGCAACAGAATGTATGCTTTTAGATACATGAAGCAGCACAGAAACAAGCCAACGAAGAGATTTGTCGCTTATTATTGGGTGATTTTTGAATATCCTCTAAAATATAACGACAAGCTTATTAAGATTTGTTAGGATAGGAAGGACAGGCGGAGAGGAGGCACGAAAATGATGGCTGAAATGAATCAAGAAGAGCAAGATCAATTGAACGAAGAATTGCTTCTTGAAGCCCTTCATGATGACAATATCATGGAATTTCGTGAAGAATTTTTACATTTACACCCATATGACCAAGCGAGATTTTATATAAAAATTGAGCAGGACGAGAGACTGAAAATTTATCGATATTTATCACCTAAGGAAGTATCGGACTTTTTTGAGGTTTTAGATATTGAGGATAGTGAATATAAAGATATATTGGCGGAAATGGTGCCGCAATACGCTACAGATATGCTGTCACATATGTACACTGACAATGCGGTTGATGTTTTAAATAAGCTAGATAAACTTCAGGCGGCAAGTTATTTGACCATCATGGACAAAGAAAGTGCGCAGGAGATCAAAGACCTCCTTCACTATGAAGAGTCGACTGCCGGAAGTATTATGACAACGGAATATATTGCCATTTCCGCCAATCAGACAGTCCGCTCCGCAATGCATATTTTGAAAAATGAAGCCCCTACTGCTGAGACGATTTACTATGTATTTGTCATCGATGATGACAGGCGCCTTGTCGGGGTCATTTCACTTCGTGACCTTATTATCAGCAATGATGATACGATGATTTCCGAAATAATGTCTTCACGTGTTGTTTCAATTACGGTGGATGCGGACCAGGAAGAAGCGGCAAACCAGATGCGTGACTACGACTTGTTGGCACTTCCGGTCGTTGATTTTCAAAATCATTTATTGGGTATCATAACAGTTGACGATATTATTGATGTTATCGACGAAGAGGCATCCGATGATTATTCGAAACTTGCGGCTGTAATGGATGTAGATACACCTGATAAAAATCCGTTTTCCGCAGCAAAAAAACGTCTTCCTTGGCTGATCATATTACTTTTTTTGGGAATGTTTACAGCCAGTTTGATAGGAAGGTTTGAAGATACATTAAATCAGGTGTCTATTTTGGCAGTCTTCATTCCGCTGATTGCCGGAATGGCCGGAAATACCGGTACACAGGCTCTTGCGGTGGCGGTAAGGGGAATTGCTACGGGTGAACTGGAAGAAGAAAGCAGATGGAAATTGGTTCTCAGAGAAGGAGGAACCGGTCTTATCACCGGTTCAATCTGTGGATTGCTTGTAGTCATTGTTGTTTATTTGTGGAAAGGCGAGTTGTTCCTTGGTTTCCTCGTCGGGATTTCTATCCTGGCATCTTTGTTTGTCGCCACTTTGGCTGGGACACTTGTGCCTATTATCATGCACAAGCTGAAAATTGACCCGGCTGTTGCATCTGGGCCTTTTATAACGACAATGAACGACCTAACATCTATTTTGATCTATTTTGGCCTTGCTACATTATTCATGAGTTATCTGGTTCATTAAACAAGTAAAGAAAGTATACAATTTTTATCGTTTTCATTTCAAAAATCAGATTTCCGTGTTTAGCTCCGATGTACAGGACGTACAAGTGCAAGCGAAGCGACAGGATGTCGCGTTCTGAGCCTGCCAGGGGGCCCAGCGACTAGCAAACTTTACTCTTCTTCCTATGAGAAGTCAACATCGGCTCTGACCTACAGGAAGTACTGATGCAAGCGAAGCGACAGGACGTCGCGGTTTGAGCCTGCTGACGTACAGGAAGTACTAATGCAAGCGAAGCGACAGGACGTCGCGGTTTGAGCCTGCTGACGTACAGGAAGTACTAATGCAAGCGAAGCGACAGGACGTCGCGGTTTGAGCCTGCTGACGTACAGGAAGTACTAATGCAAGTGAAGCGACAGGACGTCGCGGTTTGAACCTGCCGACGGACAGGACGTCCTAGTGCAAGCGAAGCACAGGATGTCGCGATTTAACCCTGTCGACGGACAGGACGCCCTAGTGCAAGCGAAGCGACAGGATGTCGCGATTTAAGCCTGCATTCTTCTCCGTGTTGTCTGGCTGTGAGTGCCATCGGCTCGAGGTCATAAGCCAATCGCAGCTGAAGGAAAACTACGCCTTCTTCAGCGCTCGCTTATGCTTGGTCGCCGATTAGCAGGCACTCTCGCACTTCGTTTTCCTTTATCTCGATTGAAGGATCGTCGACCAAGATCGCCACTTCCTGTGGCAACGTCGACGCACCAACATCCTGTTGGGGCAGTTTGTACGTCGCTAAACGGGCGCCTTGCGCTTTTCTTATAAACAGTCATAAAACGGAGGAAGAAGCATATGGACTCTGAATCGTCATTACTATCATTGGTTATTGTATTGCTGGTCGCGTTTTTTACTCCGCTTCTTCTCCACCGTTTTCGGTTATTTTTCATTCCGGTCGTTGTCGCGGAAATTATCATGGGTCTGATTATCGGTAAAAGCGGGTTCGACGTGATCAGACACGATATGTGGCTTGATACGCTGTCAACGCTCGGATTTATTTTTCTAATGTTCCTAAGTGGAGTGGAAATTGATTTCTCGGCATTTAGCAGCAAACAAAAGAAAGCTGTGCTTCCAAACGGTAAATTAGAGCCTAACAGGTTAGCTGTGTCTACTTTTATTTTTGCAGGCATTTTTGTTTTATCATTATTGCTTTCGTATATTTTCGTTCTCGCAGGGTTTATCGAAAATATGATGCTGATGACATTGATCATTTCGACAATTTCACTCGGAGTGGTGGTGCCGACCTTAAAAGAAGCGGGTATCATGAAAACGGGGATAGGCCAGATTATTTTGCTTGTAGCGGTCATTGCCGATCTTGTCACGATGATCCTGCTATCTGTGTTCGTTTCTCTTTCAAGTGATGGCGGTGGACAAATGTGGCTGCTGCTTGTTTTGTTTGCAACAGGAGTTATTTTTTACTTTATAGGCGTCCGCTTTAAAAGCAGGAATTTTGTCGCAAGCTTGTCAACAGGGACGGTGCAGATCGGGACTCGTGCAATTTTTACGCTGATCATTGTACTTGTCGCTTTATCAGAATCAGTTGGAGCCGAGAACATATTAGGCGCATTTATCGCAGGAACGCTGGTATCGCTTCTGAATCCTGACCAAAATATGATCCGTCAACTCGATTCCTTCGGGTATGGGTTTTTAATCCCTATATTTTTCGTCATGGTCGGAGTAGACCTTGACTTATGGTCGCTTTTAAGTAATAAAAATATGTTGCTGCTGATTCCGTTTTTGATTGTGGCTTTGTTTATATCTAAGTTTTTTCCAGTGCTAATATTAAGGCGATGGTATGACAAAAATACAGTACTCGCATCTGCATTTTTATTGACATCCACTTTGTCACTTGTCATAGCTGCTGCTAAAATTGCTGAACGGATCAATGTGATTTCATCGGAGATGAGTGGTACGTTCATATTAGTGGCTGTCATTTCGTGCATTTTAACTCCTATCATGTTCAGAAAATGGTTCCCGAAGGAAAATGCCGATAAGAGGAAGGTAAAGGTGGCATTTGTTGGAGCCAATCAAATGTCACTTGCTGTCTCCAGGGAATTGAGCCAGAATCAGTACGACACATTTGTTTTTCACAAGAGATTTGAGAAAGCAGATTCCCGGACTGCGGATTCTACATTTGACATCATAGAGGTCGCGGGATATGAGGAAGATATGTTAGAAAAAGCAGGGGTATTTGACTCGGATATTCTCTTTATTGCCACTGGAGATGAAGAGCTTAATTCAACGCTGGCTGTCGCTGCCAAGGAGCGCCAAGTGGAAAGGGTCATTGCCCGTATCGAAAGCCCCGACCTTGCAAAGGCATTGGCGGAACAGGATATTGAAGTGTTCTCAACATTGCTTGCCACAACAGCACTGATGAAAGCTTTGATAGAGTCACCGAACATTGCGCATATTATGACGAGTGAGGAAACGGCATTGCACGAAATCCGAATGATGAATCCGGAATATGACCAGATGACTTTGCGGGAATTTCCATTTACGGGGAAGGACTCCATCGTTCCCCACGGAGATACGGAACTGCAGGTCAATGACCGTTTGATTGTGACTGGATCAGTTGAATATGTGGAGGAATTGACGAGGGAACTGCAATATAAGCAGTAATATTTTAAGAGAATCCTGTTTACAAAACAAAAAGCAGTCGTGTATGATTAGTACTAGGTGCTAATAACATGTATTAAAAACATTGGGGAGGAATTCACATGCTTTCTTTAAATGGTAAAACCTTTGTGGTTATGGGTGTTGCAAACAAACGGAGTATCGCATGGGGAATCGCAAGATCTTTACATAAAGCTGGAGCTAAACTGATATTTACATATGCCGGAGAGCGTCTTGAGAAAAATGTTCGTGAATTGGCGGATACGCTGGAAGGAGAAGAATCATTGGTCCTTCCTTGCGATGTGACAAAAGACGATGATATCGAGGCATGCTTCAGCCAAATTAAGGAGCAAGCAGGCCCGATCCATGGGATTGCCCACTGTATCGCGTTTGCCAACAAAGAAGAGCTGGATGGAGATTACTTGAATGTTACAAGGGATGGTTTCCTTCTTGCTCACAACATTAGTGCATACTCGTTGACTGCTGTCGCCAAAGCGGTTCAAAAACTGGATGCTATGCCTGAAGGCGGAAGCATTGTGACAATGACTTATCTTGGTGGAGAGCGAGTTGTAACAAACTATAATGTTATGGGAGTGGCCAAAGCTTCACTTGACGCGAGCGTCATGTATCTGGCAAGCGATCTTGGTAAACAGGGCATCCGAGTGAATTCAATTTCTGCTGGTCCAATCCGCACCCTTTCAGCAAAAGGAATCAGCGATTTTAATAGCATTTTGAAAGAAATTGAAGAAAAAGCTCCTCTTCGCAGAACAACAACACCGGAAGAAGTCGGAGATACTGCCGTATTCTTGTTCAGCGATCTTTCACGTGGTATTACAGGTGAAAACATCCATGTCGATTCCGGCTATCATATAATGGGCAATTAATAGTGGCTTTCACCAAACGCTAGGTGGTTATTTCTAGTACTGTAGTTTTAGATTGCTTCATAGATCTTGAGTGAAAAGCAAAGAGCCATAAAATTGTCTTTAGCAACTGTCATAAAACTTCATCTCATCTGTTATCCTGGGTGAAGCTAAATATCAAAGAACTGCCGCGGAATGTAATTCCCGGTGGTTTTTTTATTTTCTTATAAACGTCGGCTGGCGTTATGCATACATATATTAAGAAAGTTTCAGTGATGGAGGGTTTTCCATATGAAAAAAAAAGATGAATCGAAGTCACTAAAGCCTATATTATATATTTCACAACCTAATTTAAAAGAGCCGAATCACCGGATGCAGAGCCAATACACTTCAAATGCTGATCAACTATCCAATTTGAACTCAAGTGATGCTATAGTTGCTGCTGGCAAGACAAAAACAACCAAAAGAAGTATCAGTTATTTTGAGGAAGAAGAGTTTATTTTTGAAGAGAAGAAGAATGCGCAGGAAAAACAAGTCGAAGAAAAGCAAGTCGAAGAAAAGCAACCTCAAAAACAAATTCCTGTTTCAGCAGCGGATTACTTCAGATTTCATGCTCAAAACAACAGTCCTGTAAAAGGCAGGCTTAACCCAGTTAAATCTTTCACCTCTATGACCATTGAAGAAAAGCTTCAGCATTTATCATCGAAACCTCAATTTTATTCCTGTACCTTTTCAACATTAGATAAAGGGGTCACTGGTAAGCTGCATGCAGGTGATCAAAATCAAATAGTCGTTAAGACAGATTCCGGAGAATTTATTACGATTAACAAAAAAGAGCTCACTGGAATCCGGATTAATGCTTAACTTCATTCAGCAGAAGTCTCCCACATCTCTGTAAGTGGTGAGATGAAAGCATATTGGTATTCCGCTCAGTGGGGGTCAAACCCCGGCTGAATAAAGTTAAAGCCTTCGGCGGATGCCACAGAATTTCAGAGGAAATTTATCGAGCGAAGGTTGATAAAATCTGGGCGCAAATACGCCAAGGCGCATTTGATGTGATCTGCAAAAATAAAGACGGAAATGGTTGTTCCATTTCCGTCTTCTGATTATTCACAAAGCTCCAAGTCAACATCTGCGATACATTGAACGGCACAGAAGCAGTGAAGGTCAACGGTAACACAGCTATTGCTGCGTCCCCAGTCTCTTACTTCGCAAAGTTCAGAGAAATTACACTTTCCGTGGGGCTCAAAAATATCAGCTACTGTCTTTCCATCCTTTTTCAATGGCACAAGCACTCTTAGGGTGGCGCAGCAATTATCAAAGATTTCTTCTACCCGGAAAAAGACAGACATACATTTGCCGTGATGACCTCTGAAAAAAGCTTTAAACAGCTCACCGTTCTTATGAGTCAAAGTGAATACACGGGTATCCGCATGTCTTCGTCCACGTACACCCAAATCACCAAGAGGTTCAACAAAGCAGTTGGATGTGCATGCTTCGCATTCTTCTTCTGCTTGCTCTTGAATATCTTTAATAGCTTTGACTACTTGACAAACACAATTTAATGCACACTCGCCGCTGCATCCCCCACCGCCGCCATGGCCACCGCTGTTATCGTGATGATGAGTTGTCGGTGCCGTATGGCCGAAGGATGATTCCATTTCTTCGAAGCTCATCTTTTATGTTCCTCCTTTTTATATGGTCATTAATGGTCATTTACATTAATAACATATTAATCCATGGGTGAATGAGTAACGGACAAACGCCTGTTTTACATAAAATAGGCAATTGAAGGGGTGGAAACAATGGATATTTCATGGTTGGAATTTATCATATTCAGCATGGCAGTTTTTCGCCTGACAAGGCTTTTAGTCTATGATCAAATAACAGAATGGATAAGAAGCCCGTTCATGGATGAATACGAGGAAAAAAATGATGAGGGAGAGACAGAAACCTATCTGCTTCCGAAAGAAGGAGGTGTGCGGGGCTGGTTTGGTAATCTGTTGAGCTGCTTCTGGTGTACAGGAATATGGATGGCCATTGGGTTATTCGTCATACGTTTATATGTTCCTGTCGTTTATAAACCTGTTGTCATCGTATTGGCTGCGGCTGGCTTGGCAGCAATTGTTGAAACGTGGATTCAGTCAAAAAACATCGGGTAATCTGGGGTTTTGGGAAAACGATAAGCACAGTTCGCTCATAAAATATACAAGGTGCTTAGGTGCATCCAATATACATGTGGGAAGTGAGATCTTTGGAAAAAAATAGAAGGAAAAAAAGGTCGGTCGCTCCTGTTCATAAAAAAAGGAAAGGCTGCGGATGCGGAGGACCTATCAAGAAGTCAAAAGTGTACTAGAGAAAGTTTTTTTCGACTTTTTACCATGCATTCATAAACAGGGAAACTCTTTGTAAGGGTTTCTCTGTTTTATTTATGCCATTTTCAAAAAAGCAAGTTGGACATTTGCGTTCATAATTTACATGGAATGGTGAAAAATAAAGGTAGTTACGATTCTTTAAAGCGGAGGTTCACATGAGTAAATCATCAAATATTATTATTTTGACCGCCATTTTATTGGTTCTTTCCGCCTGTTCTTATGATGACGGCAAAGAACACAAAGAGAGCGATTCAGCCTTGCTGAAAACGACAAGTCCGCCGCCTATTGAACTGAAGCAAAGGGATGAGGAGGATTCGGTTGCTTATCAGGTGAGAGAAGAAGTGTCGAAAATAAAGGAAATTTACGATGTTGCCGTGATAGAAGGAGAAAAGAAAATCATCGTGGCATATAAAGTAAAGCATATGCAAAGGTTCAGAATGAAAAAAATCGAAAAGGAACTCACTGAAAGACTGAACAGCGAATATCCTGACGAGAAGTTCATTGTTTCCAGCGATTATAAAATTTTCCTGGAAGCAATCAGGTTGGAAGAGGATCTGGATGATGGCAATTTATCAGATGAGGAAGCTAAAAAACGATTCAAAAAAATCATCCGATTAAAAGAAGAGATGACATAGGAGAGAAGCAGATGTCTAGCAAAAATAAAACAAAAACACCTGAACAGATTCAGTACGAACAACTGCAAAAAAAACATGAAACAAAAAGGCCTATTTTAAAGAACTGTATCAGGGCTTTTTGGGTGGGCGGCACGATTTGTGTAATCGGACAGGCCATCACTTATTTCTATATTTACTTTTTCGATTTTACCGAGCAGACAGCGGGAAACCCGACTGTAGCTACGATGGTTTTTTTTGCAATGCTTTTGACGGGCTTTGGTATGTATGATCGTCTCGGCCAATATGCCGGTGCAGGAAGTGCAGTGCCGGTTACAGGTTTTGGAAATGCCGTGATATCCTCAGCAATTGAACACAGAAGTGAGGGGTTTGTTACAGGGGTAGGAGGAAATATGTTTAAACTCGCGGGATCCGTCATCATGTTCGGAGTATTTTCCGCTTTTGTTGTCGCTTTTATTAAGACGATATTGTTCAAGTGGGGAGGGCTATAATGCTTGTTGGGAATCAGACGTGGGTTTTTAATCAAAGGCCTGCCATTTTATCTACTGGAGTTGTCGGCGGTCCATTTGAAAAGGACGGGCGTCTTACGAATGATTTTGATAAATTTCATGAGGATTTATGGATGGGAAAGGATTCATATGAAAAGGCACAGACTGTTTTACTTGAAGATGCTGTCGACATTGCGTTAAGAAAAAAAGCACTAAAAGGTGAAGATGTTCAATTTTTCTTGGCGGGTGATTTAATCAATCAAATAACACCGACGAGTTTTGCTGCTAGAACAAATCAGATACCGCATCTCGGGTTATTCAGTGCATGTGCCACTTCGACAGAGGGGCTGGCGCTAGCAGCTATGATCATTAACAATAGCGGAGCCGATTACATACTGGCTGGAGCGTCCAGCCATAATGCATCAGCTGAACGCCAATTTCGATATCCTACAGAATATGGCGGCCAAAAGCCGCCAACTGCTCAATGGACAGTTACGGGGGCGGGTGTCGCCCTTGTTGGATCTGGGAGATTAATCAGTTCTCCTCATCCGAGAATTACATCGGCAACCATCGGAAAAGTGATTGATATGGGATTGACGGACCCGTTTAATATGGGGGGCGCAATGGCGCCGGCTGCTGTTGACACAATTCAAAGACATTGTTTTGATTTGAAAATTGATCCGTCCCATTATGACCTGATTGTGACCGGAGACCTGGCTGAAATAGGCAGACGGGCTGCTATGGACCTTTTTAAACAAAAAGGAGTATCAGTTGATGATGAACAATTTAAGGATTGCGGCCTTCTCATATATAAAAATGAACAGGGAGTATTTTCCGGAGCAAGTGGACCGGCTTGCTCTGCAGTCGTCATGTATGGACATTTACTCAATGAGATGAAGGAAGGTAAGTATAAGCGAATCTTATTTGTAGCTACAGGCTCTCTTTTATCGCCGCTTTCTTTTCAACAGAAAGAGTCTATTCCCTGCATTGCTCATGCTGTCGCCATCGAATATATTTAAAAGGAGGGATTTTATGCTTGCGATGTTTTTTTGGGCATTTGTCATCGGAGGGATTATATGTGTAATTGGGCAGCTCATGTTTGATGCTGCCAAACTGACTCCTGCCCATACATTAAGTGGAATGGTTGTCATTGGTGCAATTCTGGCCGGGTTTGGACTGTATGATCCCCTTATAGATTTTGCTGGGGCCGGAGCAACCATACCGATCACCAGCTTTGGGAACTCGCTCGTCCATGGGGCGATGCTGGAATCTGACAAACATGGTCTTGTCGGTGTAATGACCGGAATGTTCGAGGTGACGTCATCCGGTATATCAGCGGCCATCGTTTTCGGTTTCCTTGGCGCTTTACTATTTAAGCCGAAAGGATAGGGACTTTAACTCATTCCAGCATTTTGGGGTTTCTATACCTCACCAAAAATAGTCTTCTTCATACTATATAAAAGATGAAAAGGAGGCTATTTTTAACTATGGATAATCAATTTTTCAAAAATATTGAAAGTAAGACCGGAGTCGATATGAATGAAGTACTCAAGCTTGCGAATTCGCTACAGAGTGCAAATTTTAAAGATGAAAAAACAGTCCGCCGAGTAATCAGAGAAGTAGCGAGGATTGCAAATCGACCCGTTTCAAAAGAATTGGAAGACAAGATGGTGCATACCATCACAAAGGATGGCAGCAAATTGGATATGGGGACCATTTCAAAAATGATTAATAAAAAATAAACAAAGGGCTTGCATCATTTGCAAGTCCTCCTTTTTTTAAAGAAAAGGTTTACAAATAAGGATTTTCGGGTAAACCCCATGAAAAAGAAGGTGCTATGACCGATGGGATATATTGCGCCAGTCAGGATGCTTCAATATACGGAGTACCAAAAAAGAGATCAGGAAAAAACGAAAGATCGAGATCCTATGCCTGTCCATTTTGTGCCTAAAATTAGACTTCGAGCGAAATTTCAGTTGCGAACTTCCGCAACGCAAATTCCGTTTAATGATAAGAACGTAAGGGGGATTGAAAGGGAGGCCTTCAAAAAAGAAAATTTTCCTCATGAAACAGGAAAAGGTCTATATTTAAACGAATATGTATAATAGCAAATTTGGAAGGAATGTTTTGAATTGGAATTGATAGAAGTGTCGGGTTGCTGTTATTACTTCAGTGGTGCAGTCAATATAGGGTATATACACAAAGAAGGCCAAGGGCTGCTCATTGATTCCGGTATTGATAAAGGCACCGCAAAAAAAGTATTGAAAATATTGAATGAGCATCAGCTTCCCGTCGATTATGTCATCCTTACCCATGCACATACTGATCATTATGGGGGAGCTTCCTATTTACAGAAAGAGCTCCAGGTAGAATTACATGCACAGCGGTTAGAAGCAGCTATCATGGAACATCCTATTCTTGAGCCGATTTATTTGTGGAATGGTGCGGTGCCGATTAAACAATTAAGAAACAAATTTTTGGAGGGAGAACCGGTGATCATTGATGGGTTCCTCTTTGAAGGGCAACAGGAATTGGGACCATTTCATTTTGAGGCGCTTCATTTGCCAGGGCACAGTTATTCGCAGATAGGAGTTTTAATAGATGGAATCCTGTATGCAGCAGACAGTTATTTCGGCACCAAGGTTCTCGCGAAACACAAGGTTCCTTTTATCGTGGATGCTGATGCAACAATCAACTCGCTTGAAAAGTTAAAAAGCTTAACCTTGCAGGGAGCAATTCCGGGGCATGGTGATTATGAAACCGCATTTGAAGAGACGATCCAAGCCAACATTGAATGCCATAACAACATCAAACTTTTTCTTTTAAACAGTATTAAAGCCTCCACAGATGGCATATCTATGGAAGCTTTAATGAAAAGAATGTTTGATCACTTTGGATTAAGGGCACGCGAAATCGGTCAATGGCTGCTTTATAGAACATCTTTTACTGCATACATATCTTCGCTTATAGAAGCCGGAACAGTTTCAATATCCATAAATGAATATACGCTATGGTTGAAAGGGGAATCCGTTTAAGGTTTCGAATGAAACCTTAAACGGATTCTTTTTTAGGTGTATCCAAGAGGATCAAAAGCAAATAGCGCTCTGCTGCAAGGTCACAAGCCGATTCCCTTTAATGTTGAAGGTGGGCCCTTCTAGGAATCGCCTTGTTCTTTCCTAGCTAAACAGAGCGCTTTGTCATTTCTTGTTCGAGTTTCTTTATCATTTTCCGGTGGGGGATGTCCGCATCGAGAAATTCGTCCGATACGACGGCGTATCCAAGTTTCTCATAAAATGGAACGGCATAAGATTGAGCATTCAAAACGAGTTCCTCAACAGGAAGTCTCTTTGCATAATCCTCAATCTCCACCATTATTTGGATGCCTGCCCCTTTACCTCGATATTCCGGGAGAATACAAATTCTTTCTACTTTCCCCTTGCCATCAAGTATCCGGAATCTGCCCGCGCCTGCCGGCTTTTCACCATCATAAAGCACGAAGTGGGCAGAGTTGTTTTCGTGTTCGTCGATTTCGATTTCCACTGGAACCTTCTGTTCCTCGACAAACACTTTTTCTCTAATGTTGAAAGCATCTTGAATCTGATCATCTGTTCCGGCATGAATGACTTTCATTTACTGGGGATCCTTTCCAAGTCGATAAGTTTCATAAACAGTCCATGAACCATTTTCAAGCTGATATACGAGATGGAATCGGTCAATGGTTTCCTCATGTTCAATCCCGAGCATCCTTAGTTGGCCATAAACATCGGAGTGCTCATCATTTGATAGCTTTTGTGCGATGGTAATATGGGGAACAAAAGGATGCTCCGGCTTATCACCTGGCAAGGAAGCATACAGATCCACGTAAAGTCCCTCTAACTGTGGAGTTTTCTCAGCCTTCAAATGAATTGTGTTGTTGATGGGCTGGAAAGAACTCACTTTCCTGATGTTTAAAACAAATGGTTCATATTTTTTTGCTATCGCTTCCAATTTTTCTGTTATGGAATGGGCATCTACTTCTGTTTCAAAAGCTGCCTTCAATGTCAGATGAGGAGGAATCAGCGCATAATGGGGGTCATACCTTTTCCGATAGGAATTTGCCAAGTCCTGCAACGTTTTAGAGGGGAATATAACAATCCCATATTTCATTTTTCTAACCTCCCTAATAAGAAATTGATTGAAATCTTCTATATCTTATTACTATAACATAACTCTGCCAGCTTTTCCTATAGGACATAAGAAGCTTAGCATTTAAAAAACACCTCTGTATCAAGGGTTTGGGGCTGATGAATATTATTCAGCTTCAATTTTAGCTCCAGCTAAGATAAATCACTTAACATCGCCTTAATCAAGATAAGAGGGAGCGGACACATAAATGTGTATTAATCGAATCAATGATTTTATGTAAAGAGATCAATATCCATGACTTCCTTTTCAAGCTATTTCTTTTTCTTATTACTGCTAAAAGTAATGATAAGGGCAGTAGCCATAGCAACAAAAACAGCTATCCAAAGTGAGGTGTTCATGAAATCAACTCCCAATATTGATTTACAAACTAATACGTTACAGCTGATGAAAAGTTTCAAGATTTTAATGTTGAACTCTGAATATTTCGGCGGATGAGTGGGAGTGACGCAATGTGCAAGTCTCTAAAAAATGGGCAAGCTGCGCATCAAATAGAGCAGAAGTCAATAAAATGCAGGGGAAAAGTGAAAATCGGGTGTATAGCGGATCCCTCCTAGGTTCAGCGTTCGTGATAATACTTATATGACTATAGCTGGAAAGTTAACTTGATTCAGTAGAAGTCTCCCACTTCTATAAGTGGTGAGATGAATGCATATTGGTATTTCATTCAGTGGGGGTTCAAACCCCAGCTGAATAAAGTTAAAGCCTCCGGCGGATGCCACAGATTTTTAGAGGAAATTTATCGAGCGAAGCTCGATAAAATCTGGGCGCAAATACGCCAAGGCGCATTTGATTTTTATGGTCGATGGTGTGTTCAGCTCTGGAGTAGGGCTTTCTTTTATTTTGCCTTTATGATATGATAGATTAGAATGCTTAACGAATGAACTTGAAATATCATAGATGAAATAAATTTTTGGCGTTCTTTATTAAATTAATGAAGAACTTAATCACACTGGATCGACTTCGGAGTCGTAAGGATGTATGAGAGGTAGGGCATACATCGTTTAGGTTTTAAATAAAGGAATACTACCGCGGCAATTAGTCTTGAGATATACAGTAACAAGTTTTTAATATATTCGTGAAGTGTTAAAGTCATCATTGTATGGTGGCTTTTTTTGTCAGGAAACGAGGACATGCAGCTTAAAATATTTGGGGCAACGTTTATTTATTAGCAAAGTTGACCGTTATAACTATTTTCTCAATTATTCAAAAAATCTTCCTGCTTGCATAACAAATAATGGCTTCCCTATAATATAAATAACAAAGGAGCTGTTTGTTTATGAGACCAGGTATTGGTAGTATCATTATTATTGCTATTGTTGCTCTAATTGTTTTTGGCCCTAACAAATTACCCGAGCTAGGAAAGGCATTAGGCAGCAGTTTGAAAGAATTTAAAAAAGCAACCCAAGGTTTAGCGAATGAAGATGACACTGAAAAGAAGGATCTCTCTTAAAACTTGGTAAGTTTTTCTGCTGAGGTATGTTTTAGTCTTAAAAAGGAGGAGAAGGTAATGAAAAATAAATTACGTAATCTATTGTTATTGATCCTCCTTTCTATTTTGATTGTTGGCCAGTTTGAGAAATTAACTTTTAATAATAAGACTGACTTCAATGAAGTTACTGTTTCCTCTGTCGATCGTATACTTGATTTAGACGCCACCCATTTCACTACACATTCACATCTATCTATTAAAAATAAGAACAAGAACCAAGGACAAGATGACTCATATCTTCCTCTTCTCTTCATGTTTGTTCCAATAATTTCCTTTAGCCAATACCAACCGAATGAGTTTTCACATAAAACTAAAATGGCTGGTTTTTTCAGTGCGAGAAAGTACGAATCTAATTATCTCTCCTAGTATCATTCTTATCCAATATGTAAACAACTGTCCCTTTAATGATTTAAAGTTAGGGGTATTTTTGTAATGGATTTTTTTATAGAATAAAAAGGAGAATAGTTAAATGAAAAAGCTGGAGAAATCTTATTGGAGACAATCACTTGAATGTTATTTCTTTATCTTTATTTTACTATTATTATTTTTTAGCATTATGATTATTTGTGCAAAATTCATTGGAGGGGGACTCGATATTCTAAAATACTTCGAGATATCGCATGAATGATCGGAGCCGAGTGATGCTATATGTTCAATATTTAAGTTGTTCATTAAATAATATTAAACTAGGAGTACATCTATGGGAATAATCATGTATTTAGTTGATTTTATTATAAATATTGATAAGCACCTAATCGATATTATTCAGATATTTGATTTATGGTCTTATGCAATATTATTTTTAATTATTTTTGTTGAGACAGGGATGGTTATTTTTCCATTCTTACCAGGAGATTCTTTACTTTTTGCCAGCGGTGCTTTTGCGGCCGCAGGCGCTTTTAATATAGTCCTTCTCATTTTTGTGTTTTTTACAGCGGCTGTTTTGGGAGATACTGTTAATTATCATATTGGTAAGATGTGTGGCAGGTCTATCTCTCCAGAAAGCTTGATAGGAAGGGTCATTAATAAAGATAAATTGGAAAAAGCAGAGCTGTTCTTTAATAAACATGGTGGGAAAACTATTGTGATTGCTCGCTTTATTCCGTTCATTCGGACTTTCGCACCATTTGTTGCAGGGGCAAGCCGTATGAATTACCGATATTTTATTGCTTATAATATTGGGGGAGCAGCTATATGGGTGCTAGTGTGCACGATTGCAGGCTATTTATTTGGTAACTTGCCAATAGTTCAAAAGAATTTTTCAGCTTTTCTTTTAGGAATTATCTTCGTGTCACTATTACCAGCATTGATTGGCTACTTAAAAAGTAAATTTAATCAATTGAAAAGTACTCACTAATGTTGTTGTGGAATCTGAGCCCGTTTTTAAAAAGGCATTTGATTGGAAAATGGAAAGTTGAATTGGTAACACTTAATTCTGAGAGAAAAAAACGAAAAATAAAACAGTAAACATCTTGAATTCGGCTATTCACTATTGCAATAAATTTAAAAAAACTAGTTATTTTTCTAATGGACTTATATTCCAAGGCCCTGTTTCTTCCCGATGTTGAACCAGAAAATGCAGGTTATATGAATTTAATGATACTCTTCCTCAAATTTACTTCGAACAATACGAGTATTACTGGGAGATCTTTAACCCATACAACTTGGAAGCACCTGTGTGCACCAGCTTAACGGATGACGTCTTAGATATGTATAAAGATGTTAAAAAAGGAATCTTTTTGTTTGAACGAAAAAAGCAAAAAGAAGCGTTCTGGAATTGGAAGTTTCATTTCAAAACACACTGGGGTGGTCATGCTGTTGATGCCATACGTGCATTACATTCAGCCAATTTAACCCCTTATCTTAAATAACTAACTCTGAAAACAATAAGGATGGGATGATCCGAGAAATGGATTTCTATGATGTTTCTATCGCTCGCTCAATGGAGCGGTCTATTACATGGTCAGATGAATGAACAGGTTCATGTACGGGGATATCAGAGGAAATGTCTATTGATTGAGTTTGAAGCAATGGCCGAAGGTAAATATGCAGATTAAAACAAGCCCGGCCAGAGCGCCGGGCTTTATTATTTATACGACCCACATTTTATTTGTAAGTCGCAATTACGTGCTTTTTTGATGCAATATCTCGAAAATGAGATAAAGGTCTTTAAGGTGTTATATTAAATAAAATATCGGAATGACCTAGCGGGGGAACATCATTGACAATGCACGTTTAACGTCTGGCTGCCAGGATTTCCACGAATGTCCGCCATCAAATTCTTCATAAAAGGAATCAAATCCTTTTTCCTCAAATGCTTGCTGAAGCTCACGGTTTGGCGTCAAGAAGTCTTCCACACGCTCCGGCGAAAAATTGATTTCATTTTCATCCTTACCGATTACATGATAAACATCCAATAGATCAGGCATTTTATGAGAACGGACAGCAGCTAGTACTTTGTCATTCACATAAGGCGAATGTAAAACCACTTTCCCAAAGGTATGCGGGTATTCAAGAGCTGTCATTAAGGAAACAGTTGCAGCAAGGCTGTCCCCCATCAGAGATCTGCATTTTCCAACACCGCTGGTAGGATATTGCTTTTCCAGCCATGGAACAAGCTCATGTGCCAAAAATCTTATGTATGATTCATTCTTTTCCCCATCTGGATGATACTTTTTCCGCCGGTCTTTCACATTTTTGTAGGGGATGCCGACAATGACCAGATTTTCAATTTTTTCCTCGGCGATAAGTTCATCTGCAAACCTCGTTAGTCTGCCCATCTGAAAATAATCTTTTCCGTCTTGAACAATCAATAGAGGGTATTTGTACAGGGGTGAATAGCCTGCAGGCAAATAAATTAATAAGCTTATCGTCTCATCCAGTTCTTGACTTGTGAATTCCATTTCTGTAATAGTTCCTTGGCGCATCCCGATGCCGTCCTCCTCTGAATAGGTTGTGTGGTTTTATTGTATCATACCAACTATTCCAGAGGTTAAAAACCAGGTTTGTATTCTTTTAATAGGGAAAGGATAGAGAGAGTGATATGGCAAGTGTTTAAAGCTTATAAAAATGTTTGGCAGAACCTAATCATATTTGGAGCGTATCAAAAAGAAGGAGGCTTTTTAAATGACTAGAAAATCTCTTGCTGAAATCGCATTAGTGTTAGTGCTCACATTAGTGCTGGCAGCTTGCGGTGGAGGAAACGATAAAGGCAAGGACAAAGCAGGAGAAGGTGAAAAGGGAGAGGATTATGGTGTGAAGGTCATTAGAATAGCTACAGGGGGTACGGGCGGTACATATTATCCACTTGGAGGAGACTTTGCCAATTTCATTAAGAAGGCTACAGGGATTGAGACCAATGCTATCACTTCCAGTGCATCTACAGAAAATATGGAACTGATCAAAAAGGGAAAAGCAGAAATTGCCTTTACACAAATGGACATTGCTACATATGCAATTGAAGGAACTAAAATGTTTAAAGAAAAAGTGGACAACATCGAAGGAATGGGTGTGCTGTATCCAGAAGCAATCCAGCTTGTCACAACAGAAAAATCCGGAATTCACTCTGTGGCCGACTTAAAAGGAAAAAACGTTTCCGTAGGGGAATCCGAATCAGGAACACTTGCCAATGCGGAGCAAATTCTTGAAATGTATGGCATGTCTCTTGACGATGTAAAAGCCAGTGACTTATCTTTTGACGATTCTATGGCTGGAATGCAGGACGGTACAATTGATGCTGCTTTTATAACTGCAACAACACCTACAGGTGCAGTAGAAGGTTTGGCCGCAACAGACAAAGTCACCATTGTCCCAATTGATCATGATAAGATCGCTGCTTTGATTAAAAAATATCCTTATTATTCTAAGGAAACAATCAAAAAAGGAACATATGATGCAAAAAATGACATTCATACGGTAGCGGTCCAGGCCATGCTTGTTGTTAATTCGGATTTATCAGATGATCTTGTCTACGAAATGACAAAAGCTATTTACGAGAATACAGATAAAATCGGTCATGAAAAAGGGAAGCAAATCAGTGCTAAACATGCATTGGATAGAATGACCATCGAACTTCACCCAGGCGCCAAAAAATACTTTGATGAAAAAGGTATTTCAGCAGAGACGAAGTAACGTAAACGAACGCAGTGAATGAGACCGATCGGTCTTTTGTGACTGTAGCAATATTTAGAGTTCACGTTCATACTAAAAACAAAGGAAGATGTAAACTTCATTCAGTAGAAGTCTCCCACTTCAGTAAGTGGTGAGATGAATGCCTATTGGTATTCCATTCAGTGGGGGGCAAACCCCGGCTGAATAAAGTCAAAGTCTCCGGCGGATACCATAGATTTTCAGAGGAAATTTATCGAGCGAAGCTCGATAAAATCTGGGCGCAAACACGCCAAGGCGCATTTGATTTGGCTGAAAGCTAAAAAAGAGGTCGCCTCCTTGACCAGTTGGCGGCCTTTCTAATAATAAAAAACTTTTTTAAGAATACTAGTTGACTTTTAGNCACGCCAAGGCGCATTTGATTTGGCTGAAAGCTAAAAAAGAGGTCGCCTCCTTGACCAGTTGGCGGCCTTTCTAATAATAAAAAACTTTTTTAAGAATACTAGTTGACTTTTAGTGTTAAACGTTATATATTATTAATTGTCGAATTGATTATTACATATTGATTCCGTAGCTCAGCTGGGAGAGCGCCACCTTGACAGGGTGGAGGTCGCTGGTTCGAACCCAGTCGGAATCATCGTTTCAAAACCTTGATATGACGCTGTTTCCTCTGCAAAAGGAACGGCGTCTTTTTCTGCAAAAATGCTTGCCTGTGACCAAAGTGTGACCAATTCTAAAATAATTGATCGAATACATTACTTGCCTCCTCGTCATCTTTCTCTGTCACATGAGAGTAAATGTTCAAGGTTGTTTTTATATTTTTGTGTCCGAGTCTTTTTTGCACAACCTTCATATTTACTCCCTCGCTCAAAATTAATGAAGCTGAAGAGTGCCGCAAATCATGGAATCGAATCCTTTTTATTTTATCATTATGTCGGATCATAAACCTATTCCAAAATTGCGTTACAGAATCCGGCCTAAATGGGATGCCGCATTCATCCGAAAACAGCAGCATAACTTTCTTGCTGTCTCTACCTTTAAATCCTTTCCATTGAGTTCCCATTTCCATTTTCAAATTTAATTTCCTGACATAGGATTTATGGATTTCTTTCATCAACACTTCAGGGATGGTCACAGTTCTTTCTTCTTCTGTTTTCGTTTCTTTTAAAACATGCCCCTTCTCTTTGGTGTATTGCAATGACCTTTTGATATGGATTTTTCTGTTCGGAAAGTCCAGTACGTCATCGGCAAGTGCTAATATCTCCCCGCGCCTTAATCCAGCGGTCACAGCTAGCTTAATAATTAACTGTTGATATGGCAGTAGTTCTTTTGCCAATTTAAAAAGTAGTTCGATTTCCTCTTTGTCGTAAAAATCTACTTTCTTCTTCTTTGCTTTTGGGCGATCAACTCCCTCTATAGGGTTTGCTTTGTCGTCTATAATCCTCCATTTAACCGCGTACTTGAAAAGGGATTGCAAAAGGTTGTATTTCTTTTCTAAAGACCCTCTGCCAGCTTTTCTTTCCTTTGTAAAATACTGTACAATATGAAAAGTGGAGATGTCTTTCATTCTTTTCCCCTTGAAGTAGGGCTTCATGTATTTCAGGACATTGTTGTATTTTTCAAGAGTAGATGCAGACAGTTCAGTTTCTGCATAATTGCTTTTCCATCTTTCAAGAAAATCTGAAAAGGTCGGATTCTCATCTTCCAAGTGTTGGCTGTCTAGGACTTCCATTTCAAATTCTTGGAGTAATTTCTTAACTTGCCTGGGTCCTGTGGCTTGCACGGTTTTTGTTTTCCTTTTTCTTTTCCCTTCAGCATCATATCCAAGTTCCACATAAAGACGGTATCTTCCTTTTGATACTTCTTTAAAAGAAGCCATTTTTAATCCCCTTTCTAAAAAGTAGGCGGGTGATCAGCCCGCCGTGATTAAAATGTAGCGCTAAACTTCAATCTAATTCCACTAAATACATAACTACTTTTCCGTGAATTTTTAATTCGGCATTGTCCGTTGTTGTTTCATAATCAGAAAACATATCATCGGTTGAATCTGGTCTAAAGATAATTTTGTTTTCACGTTGATGAAACCTTTTAACAGCATAATCTCCGCCGTCACTATAGACAACTATGTCGCCGTTTTTTATTTCCTCTAATGGTATAGGATTAACACCGATCAACGAACCGTGAGGAATTACTTTATTCATGCTGTCGCCGTTTACTCTCATCATAAATATATCTGATCGTCCGGCCCATTTGCCCATGATATTGTCCTGTATGCTGATTGTTTCTAGTTCACCTTCTTGTATGCCGTCCACACAAAGTGGGAGACCAGCTGATATACCGACCGGGTAGTAGCGATATTTGGATGAAATCTTAAAATCCTCTTTTGCTTCCTTCCACCCCATCAGATAGGCTGGATCCACCTTCAGAAACTCCGCTAGTTTAGAAATTGTGTCAAGTTTTAAGTTTTTAATATTTCCGCTTTCATACCTTTGTGCGGTCGCTTCCGTAACCCCTAGTGCATTTGCTACTTCCAATAGTGTTTTGTTTCTCTCTTCCCGTGCTTTTTTTATTCTTTTTCCTATATTCACCGTTATCACCTCCTATACTTATAATACTCCTAACTTACGCGAAAGGCAAGTTTACTTAACAAAAAAGCCTATTGAACTTACGTAAAATGGTTGTCTTTTGTATTTTTGTTTGATAGTATAAACTTACGAATTACGAAAGGTGGTGTCGAAATGGAGTATCAAATTAACGTAAACCTCTTAAAATCTAAAATCGCATTAAAAGGTTTTAACAGAAATGAACTGGCTTATGAATTGGGCATTTCACCAACATCCGTTACTAATCTAACGAAAGGAAGGCACAATCCGTCTTACGAGCTTATGAATAAGTTATATGAGGTGCTTGAACTGACACCTGATGAAGCAACAGAAATTTTTTTTAGTTCTAACTTACGTAAAACGAAAGTTTCTTGACGGACAACCATCACAAGGGGGAGGTGCATTTGTTTGAGACGCGTAAGAGGTGCAAAAGCTCTATCAAATTATCTCAAATCTATTAATTGTGATATGTCAGAGGCAACGATCTACAGGTTAATGCGAACCAAAAGCATACCTTTCAGACGTCCGAGTCCAGGCATACTTATCTTTGACTTGGACGCTATAGATCAGTGGTTATCTAGTGATAGTGAAAAGGAGGCCATCCAAAAATGCTAGTTTCAGCGAGAGATTATCAGCTTGTTCTGGAACTAATAGTTGCACTTGAGCGATTGGTTGAGATTGTGGAGCATCGAGCTCTTTGTCAAATTATATCCGATTTGTTTGGAAGTTATCTCGCCTTTTACCAATTCATGTCCGATTTGCTTGGAGTGGAATTTTTGTGGGAAAGAAAGGAGGTCATCCAAAAATGACTGAAAACAAAACCGGATTGCAACTTAGCGTGGATGGCGTTGACGAGTTTACCAGTAAAGTTGAACACGCTCTTGAACTATTAAAAGAGGCAAGCGCCATATTAAATGACGCTTCCAATAATACAAAATTTGAGATAGTCGTTAAAACTTTAGATCAAAAGTAGTTCCACAGTATTTACATTTGGGGTCAGTGCTTTTAACTTTAATCTTTTTATCACATGTGGGGCATGTGATATCAATTCCGTTTTTTCTAGCATGATCTTTAATACTTTTGGAAATGGCTTTGTTGAGATTCTTACCAAAGTTTTTAGAGATATCTATCTTAACACCCATATTTATACACCTCCCTTCCACAATCATTCTATCAAATCGGGAGGAAAAATTTACTAGAGAGGAAGAGTTAAATGAAAGCAATTGGAATTGTTCGCCGCATCGACGATCTAGGCAGGGTCGTTATTCCAAAAGAAATCAGAAAGACAATGAAATGGGGCACCGGTACACCGGTTGAATTCTTTGTTGATGGTGAGTCTATTGTTTTGAAAAAATACCATACTGCTGAGGAAGAGAAAAACCTCATTGAGTTGCTAAAAGAGTTGGAGGCAAACACTCAAGATAATGTGGTCCGGTCTGTTGTAGGTAAAACCATTCAATTTATTGAAGGAGCGTGAGGAAAGTGTTTTTGTCGATTATAGTCATTGTTCTGTGGTTGGCCGTCGGCATAATCTGGTCGTTTAATGAAGACGGGATACCTAAATTTGCTTTTTGGTTAGCCATTATATCGATAGTTTTTAATCATCTAGCTGACATTCTCAAGGAGTTGAACTAAATGTACATCGGTCCAGTAGCTTTGATTTTTTTAGTCTTATTTTGTCTGTGCTTAGGTAGCTATTTTTCAGCAATATTGAAGGAGGATGAAGAGTGAACGATTTAACAATCAATGGCACTACAGGCGTGTGTGGAATTACAGTTCCCAATATTGCGGGTGGTTTTGGTGAAGGTAAGAAATCAATGTTGGTTCAACACATTGCAGAAATTCATGAAAAGGAAATGAAGTTTGTTAATCAGGCTATAAACAATAACCGCAATAGATTTAAAGATGGGGTGGATGTAATCGATTTGAAAGGATCCGCTTTCGAGGTTGATTTGGTCAACCACGGAATTTTAAATCAAAATGCCATCAACAGATCAAATAATATTTACGTTCTTTCTGAACGCGGTTATGCAAAGTTAATAAAGATATTTGATGATGATCTCTCTTGGGACAAGTACGATGAATTGTTAGACGGTTATTTTGGAATGAGGGAAGAGAAACCAAAAACCCATCTTGAAGTGCTGCAGTCAACAATTGGACAAATGGTAAAACATGAGCAGCGAATTGAAGTGGTTGAAGGGCGTGTCGATTCATTGGAAGACAACATGCGAATCAACGGTGCTCAGGAACAAAAAATTAACAGCAAAGGCAGAGGTAAGGTTGTTGAATGTCTTGGAGGAAAAAAATCAAAAGCATACCAGAATATTAGCAAAAAAGTCTTCTCTCAATTTTGGAAAGAGTTCCAACGTCACTTTGAGATTCCTAGATACGGAGAGTTGCCAAAGGTCCGGTATCAAGAAGCGCTTCAATTCATTGATGAATGGTCGCCGGATACAAGCACCCGCCTTGAAATAAAAAATTTGAATGAACAGCAGCAATTCCAACTTTAAGAAATGGATGGTGAGCGTAATGCCTAAATTAATAGCGATTGATGGGATTAAGAAAGAAAAGCCGGATTATCATTCAATGTATTTAAAAGCATTAAATGGTTTGTGTGAAAGATCTTTAAAGGGGAAGGAACAATTCCAAGACATTGATTTGGATACCCGGAAAAAGTTGATCTGGCTAAGTGTAAAGTTGATTATCTCAGATAAGTCGAAGGATAAGAGTTACGAATCTTTAGTTTCAGATTTTCAGTTTATGTCAAGTGTTAAATCGCTAATGGGTACTTTGACACCAAAAGAATTTCAGACCATTTTTCCAATCGATAAAGAATATGACGGGGAAAAATACGAGATGAAGGATTATTTTTACACGAAAGATTTTATCAATAAATTTGGCGAGGACAAGGTTATTGGTGATGAGATTACAGAATTTCTTTGGGAATATCAAAACTGGTCAATTTGTTTTTTTGTGGTTGAAACAACGTGTATTATGAGCGCGATTCGTCGTGCAGAAGGCCAAAAAGGGCTTGCGGAAGAGTTCTTCGAAAAACAAGATGTTACTACTTATACAGTGTCAAAGGAAAACGGGAAATTGTATTTGACAAATAATGACACCGGAGAAGTAGAGAAAATAAAAAAGCCCATTCCAAGATACATGAAAGTTGTCAAATAAAAAACTCACTAGCTAAGCGGCAACTTAGATAATGAGCAGCAGGGTAACACCCTAAAAATAAAGTCATTTGTATTATATCACAATGTCAAAAGGTTTTTCATTGAGGTGAAATGAATTGACAGTAATGAGAAATAAAAAAAGGATGAATCCATTTGTTCAAATCGATAAGACGATGCTATCAGACGAAAAAATATCCTGGAAAGCCAAAGGAATACTTTCTTATCTGTTAAGCAAACCTGACGGATGGATTACTTATATAACGGACATTGAAAAACGATCTGCAGACGGCAGGGATTCCGTTAGATCAGGAATAAAGGAACTTGCAGATGCGGGTTACATAATCCGGAAAAGGATTAGGGATAAGGGACAGTTTAAGGGATGGGAGTACGAAGTTTATGAGACCCCCGATGTCGGAAAAACCGAAAACGGAAAAGCCGATGTCGGGAAATCCGATTTCGGTAAAACCGACGTCGGAGAATCCAACACTAGTAATAATGATAGTAGTAATAATGATTTAAGTAATAAAGAAGATAGTAATAATGATAATAATATACCCTATGTCGAGATAGTAACCTATCTCAACCAAGCGGCTTCAAAAAAATACCGTCATACAACACCGAAAACAAAATCGATTATCAAGGCTCGCTGGAATGAGGGCTTTAGGCTGGATGATTTTAAAGCTGTAATAGATATCAAATGTAAAGAATGGCTGTCGGATGAAAAAATGAATAAATTCCTTCGACCTGAAACATTGTTCGGAACGAAGTTCGAATCCTACCTAAACCAAAAAGGCGGTGCAACAAGTGGAAAAGCTAACGATTCCGGGAACATTGCAGAAGAATATAACATACCATTCTGATGTGTGTGATCGTCACACTTACATCAAGGCAGGCCAAGAGGTTGTTAAGCCTATTCAAAAGATGGTGATCGATGGTGTACTGGTTTGCCCTCGTTGTGAATTGGAGCAAGGTGACCGCGAACTACAGGAAGCAACACAAAAGGAATACGATGAATTCTTAAAGCAAAAGAAATACAACACTTTTTATAATCGTAGCATATTGGCGGACAATACAATTTTAGCAGCTACCTTGGAAAATTATCATACTGAGCACCAAGAGGAACGAAAGAATAAACAAACAGTTGTAGAGTCAATATCCCGTCTTAGAAATGGCCAAGTATTTAATTTGATCCTTCAAGGTAATCAAGGTGCTGGAAAAAGTCACTTAGCTTACGCGGCTTTACGTGAATTAAATGAAAGTGGATTAGATGTATCATGTCTATTCGTAAATGTGGAAAGCATGATGCGGTTAATCAAAGACTCATTTAATAATAAAGAGAGCAGATATACAGAGAATTATTTTGTGGAATTGATGTCTGAGGCTGATTATCTTGCACTGGATGATATTGGAGCGGAAACCGGCGCGATCGGAACAGACAAAATTGCTACAGATTTTGTTCAAAGGGTTCTATATGCTATTACAACCACCAGACAGGATAAATCAACTCTAATAACTACAAACCTATCCAGCGAAACTCTATTCAGGATGTACGATAAAAAATTAGTATCACGGCTGTTTAGAAATCCTAAGTTTGTTGTATTCAAGGAAACCAAGGATAAGCGGATGAATAATATTCCCTTTTAAAATAGTGAACGGATGGTGATCAAGATGTGTGAAAAGTGTAAAGGTACAGGGATGGTAGTTGAGTTAGCTGAAAGTGGTGTGTTAGAAGGTGAAATTTGCTATTGTGATTCTTCAAAGAAAATAAGGGAACTACGTGAAAAGTGGTCAAAGGCCAAAACGTTAGGCGAAAAGATAAAAATAGAGCTTCAAATGGCTGTGGAAAGAATCGAAAATAAAAAGCAATTAGAAGCGAGGGAAGAACTATGACTAATTCAGGTAAAGAATTAAAAAGTATCGCGCTTGTTTTTTGCGAATATCTAGGTATTCCCCCGCTACAAACAAACGATGTAAGAGAATGGTGGATCCACGCTTTAGGATATTTGGATAAAGCAACTATTGATTATCTATATGAGAACTTTGTTGATGCTCCATGTTGGCAAGTGAAAATGATGAAAGATGATTTGCAGGCCAGAAAGATGGAATTGAAGATGTGTCAGATCCATGACTCCAGTCGTGAAGGTACAGGAGAGGAGGAGCGTGTACTATGCTAAATAAACCAAGTGAATTGTTATTCAAAGAATTTTATCGAATGGCAAAGGAGCTTTGTAGTTCTTTAGGAGTTACTATTCATTCCGAAATGACCAGTTCCGAGATGTTCCGGGCTGCTTGTGAGAGGATGGCAACCGAAAAGCTTTCCAAAGTACTTACGTGTTTCGAAGAAGATGATAATTGTTTGTTTAAAAAAATGCAGGAGATTATTTTCAAGGAGCTACAGAGTAGAGGAATAAATCCCCTTTCAGGAACGTGAAAATTCGGAAAGCCCACTGTTATAAATAGCAGTGGGCATAGGGCATAAGCTCGAAGATTAAGCGAAGGAGTGAGAAGCTTGGAAAATATTTGTCCTATCTGTGGTGAAAGCGAAATGAAGCATTGGAACCAAGGAATTTATGAATGCGAAGATTGTGGAGCAATGGTTCCGGATTATGTTTTACAAGATATGTATGAGTGAAAGAAGTGATCCCATGTAACAAATCAATCAAGACCTACGGGGTGGATGATGCTATTAATCAAGAATGATTCATAAAAAGGCTTATGAATTACATTGGAATGTAGCCCTTAGAAAAGTAAATGTATATTACAACGGGGATGAAACTGAAGATCATCAACAAATTGGCTAGTGCCACTGATCTATTTTCTGCCAAGTAACCAAAGTAAAAACCGATTGGACTAAGAATTAATGTTAATATTCCTGTCCCCACCTGGATGTTAAACACTAAATAAGGAAGCCAAGAAGCGATTCCAACAATCAAGATTACAATAGATATCCAATAAAAGAACTTAGTTTTCTTATTTATTGAGGCTTCGCTCAATTTTTTCACCCCTTCCAATATTAGAAGAAGAACAAAAATAAACAAAAAGCCAGGATTTCCTCCCGGCTAAATACATATGCAAATTGATTATACCATATCTGGGAGGTATCTTTGATGAGATTACAAGATATTGAATTGACTGGTACAAATAGACTGGAATTAGATATAATGAAAATACCGTTAAGTTGTGTAATTGTAATATCTGATGGAAAAGCTAAGATAAGAGAACTACCATCATATGGAGAATATAAAATTGTAACTTATCAAGGGAAAGTGAAGCGGATGAGAAGGGAAGAAGGTGAGGAATTTTGAGTAGTAATGTGAATAGGAATATGTTACTATTATTGAAACAATTTGGGTTTTCAGATAATACCTTAGACGCTATATATAACCAAGAGGAATCAATATTAGAAGTTATTTATGATGAAAATCATATCTTTCACAATAAATATTTTGATATTTACACTGAAAAAGAAAAAGAATTGGCTAATAACTTGAACTTGCTTTTAGAGTTCGAAAAAAAATTTATCGATAAAATGAATGACTACAAAAAAATGGGAATTAAAATTTTTTTCAAATATAGTGATGACTTTCCAAAACATATTTTCCCGGTGGGAAAAGAACCTTTATTTCTGTACAGTTATGGAAATACAGAATTACTTGAACAAAGATATAAAAAAGCAGCCATTATTGGGACAAGGAAATCAACAATTATGGGTGAAACCAAGACTAAAGAATATGTTAAGGAATACGTAAAAAAGGGTTGGGTAACTATTAGTGGGTTGGCTAAAGGCATCGACACCGTTGTACATAAAGAAACCCTAAATTATGGTGGATTAACTATAGCGATACTACCTACTTCTTTTGAAAAAATTTATCCTGCGCAAAATAAAGGTTTATTTCAAAAGATTATAGAAAAAGGTGGATTGGCGCTTACAACCATAGGGCCTTTTGAAAATACATATAAATCTAGCTTTTTGGATAGAAATATAATAGTAGCAAAAATGAGCGATGAAATTTTGATTATTGAAGCATCTATTAAAAGCGGTACATTAAACACTGTTCGTAATGGTTTTTATCTTGGAAAACCGATTTATTATAACAAAGAATTACTTTCTGAAGAAGTAATCAAATATATAGCAGAGTATAATGCTGTCGAATATCAAGCCAGAGGTGAATAGTATGCCATTTTACATAGTGCTGTCCAGAAATGTTTTCTTTACCGAAGATGATGAAATACGTCCAGAAACCCTAGAATTAATAGAACGTGTAAAAGGTACAGATATATTTATTGCGATAATGTCTAGAAAACTAGGGACTTATAAGGGTTTAGTAGATCAACTACTTGGGGATGGTCACCAAGTAATGTTTACTGATCGAAATAATTGGTATAAAGATCAAGGCGTTAATCGTAAACAGATTCTATTTGTTGGTGCGGTTAAACAAGATATGTGGATAGCTGCAAATAATAAAGCTTTATTAATTAACCCATTGTGGTTAGACAATGTCGAGGATGAAATTGAAGAATACGGATTTGCGTTAGAAAGTCCAAGTCAATTGATTGAATGTATAGAAATTCTCACTCTCGAGCCAGTAGCATTTGTGAATGAAAAAATTTCTCCTAAAAGTAAGTTGATAGCGATTTCTAACGCTAATAAGTATTATAAACTAACTCCAAAAAACAACGAAATGATTTATAAATATACAGGCATATTGAAATACAATAAAGACCTTCATTTATACGCACTGTATTTTCATTATTTGACATTAATCATTAATAATGATGATTTTGACAACATTGACTATTGGATGACATTTCCTTCATCTAGTGGAAAAAATGAGAATGCAATATACTCAATAGCCAAAAACACAAGGTATTTATTTAAAAATCGATATAAAGATGAAATATTAATACGTCATACTCCTGCACAAAAATCTACTTCAATTGATTCAGCAAAGAGAATAGAGCAGGGAGCAGGTCGACACTTTAACACGTTAAATTTAAACCCTAATTATAAAGGGAAACTATCGGGGAAAAGAATTGTTGTTTTAGATGACTTTGTAACTAATGGCTCATCTTTTGAATCAGCTAGAAATTTATTAGAAGAACAAGGTGTTAAGGAAATAATATTTTTGGCAATTGGTACCTTTAAAAAACTATATCAATATGAAGTCTATGAACTTCAAGGGAATGTATTTCAAGAAGGATATAGTTATGAATGCAGGAAGGCAAAATTTTTAAATTTTAACTATGATGATAGTGCCCTTGCTGTTACGGAAAAAATTTACGACATACTAAATAGTCATAAGTAATGTTGGTGTAACTTACAGTTATACAATTAAGAGAGAGAAAATGTCCACCCAGCCCACTGGAGGACACTGAATGACGCAAAAGCGTTGTTTGGTGTCCTTTTTTATTGGCTAAAAAGAACTGACGAATCTTGAAAGAGCAATTGAAGGATTGGAAACGTAACTATTGAGAGCACGTAGCAAGTCATAGAAACGCCGTGTAGAGGTTTTAACAGATTCAGATATAAATAGTTCAATCAATCGCCCTGTGTATGCAAAGGGGAAGGGCATAGCATACAGGCAAATATAAGGAGGGGTCGGAGTGAAGAGAAACGAAATTGAGCAAATATTAAAGGACTATCACTGGATGATCAACAGCATCAAGGTTATGCGAGAGTCATTGAAGGATCCCGGGGAAGGACTGACGGCTCAATATGGCGTTGAATCATCTTTGCCCAAGCCAAAGGGAATGACTAGCGATCCAGTGCATAGAGAAGTCATAAGACGAGGAAAAAGGGTGAAAAAAATACGGGAGTTCGAAGAAAAGATATTGGAATTCCAAGGATTGTTCCATAAAGTTCATGATGAAAGGGAATGTGAAGTTCTTTACTGGCTCCTAGAAGGGAAAAGCTATCGGTGGATTGGGTATCATATGGGGCTGTCAGCCTCTCACATTCAAAGGTTAAGAAATAACATAATCGATCATATGTCTGATACAAATGTTACAAATGGTACAAAGGATACGGATTTGAAAAATGAAAAATGTGCATGTTAGACTGGGAGGAAGATCAGCGCGGCGTTATTCCGTGGCTGTTCCTCTATTATGTATCTGTCGGTGCTGTCCCCTGGAAAAGGATGGCGCTTTTTTTATTTGCAAGTTTTTGTCGAACGAATGCAGTAGGTAAATAGTCCTTTTTGGCGAAATGAGTAGTCAAAAGGGAGGGAATCTACTTGTCTAAGTCAAAATTAGAAATGCTGGTAGATGATCAACAATTTGGAGTAGGGAACAAAAGCGTCGACACAGGAATTATGATTAATGATCATAACGATGCCGTTGATTATTTGATTCTTGAGTTTAATGACCGCTTCGAAGTTTACCTGAATCTTTACGACGAAAACGAGCCGCCCTACAGAAATATACTGACATCCGGAAAATCAAGAAGTTTAGAAGTTGCAAAGAAAATTGCTGTAAGAAAGTTAAACAAGTTAGCTTATAGTTAGTTTTCGGGTAAATAGTTGCAGGAAAATATCTCCTTTTGTCGAATTAGTGAGCAAAGGGGATGAAAGCGTGGAAATATGTAGATACTGTAATACTCGTATGATGCAACAAGATACAGATCCTCTACCGGGAGGACACTCTACATTATTTGTTTGTGTTGATGACAATTGCAAAGCAGTTTATGAAAGATGGTATGACAAAAACAACAAAAGAACACCTGAACGAGATCGATGGTTCAACCCAAAAACAAAAGACTTCGAATGATTATGAGCACCCACTGCGGTGCTTTTTCTTAGTCCCAAAACAACATAAATATGACGAAGCTAAAGGAAAAGAAAGCAAAAAAAGGAAAGCGACGTTCTCCGGGCAAGAAGAAACGTCGCAAATGAAAGGGGAGTAAGGGAGCTAAAAACTCCCTTCTCCAACTGTAGTATACCATGTTGACGTAAAAACCATGAAAAAAATGATTGGTTTAATCTAGTATTCCTATTTTTATTCATTGTGCACTTAACAACGTACTTTTTCTAATACTTTAAAACAGTACAGATGTAGCGCCAACTTAACTTAATTGGTAAGATATCCCTATACATATGTGTAGGGGGTTAATGTCTTGAAACGTATTATTATGTTCATATTAGTGTCTATAATTCTAGTCGGGTGTTCAATTGAAAGGGAATCACCCGAAGAAAGAGAAAAACTGAAAGCGAAAGAGCAAGAGACAATTGAGCAAACAGATGGCCTTGAGGAAGGCTATGAAGTCGAAGAAGTGATAGAGTTAACTGCTCAAGAGCAAATGCTTGAAGATATAACAGATTTATTTGCAGATGATTTAGCTTTTGATACTGGATCATATGTTAAAGGAGATATACCAAAAGGAGAGTACGCATTTGTTACTTTCGAAGGTAGCGGACAATATTATTCTGAAAAAGATGCAGGTGGGAATATTATTGATAATGAAAACTTTGATAGTTTCGGATACGTAGAAGTACATGAAGCAGGAAACATTGAAACTAGTGGGGTATTAGTGAAAGTAGATGCATTGGATGAACTAGAGGTATCTGGAGCGAAAGAGCTTTATGAAACACTAAATAACACGGAAGAGTATATGGACTCAGGTTGGTATAAAGTAGGTGTGGATATAGATCCTGGTGAATATGTCATTGAAAGTTTTGGGGACGGATATGTCGCTGTTATGACTGGACCTGTTGGAAACAATGAGATTATAAATAACGAAAATTTTAATGGGAGATACTCTGTGAATGTACAAGAAGGTCAATACTTAGTAATTTCAAGAGGAACAATTTCTAATTAAAGTTAGACATAAAGAACAGGAGCTGATGAAGATTAATCTAATTCAATGTGAATCTTGTAAAGGTTTGATCTCTAGTGCAGCTGTTAACATCCATGACAAACAAATTAAACCTGGCATTCAAGCAAGAGTATGGGATTGTAACCATTGTAAGCATGAGCATTTCATTATGGTGATGGACAAGACATCTAGGCGTATGATGCAGGAGAACAAGAAAGACAGACAGAAGATCGGAAACATTAACAAGAGAGCACAGATGCTTAAGGGAGAGAATCAATTGACCGAGGAACAAGCTATGAAGAACCTATCCCAGGTTGAAAAGATTCAAGCCCGTATAGATAAACGCACAAAGGAACTCGATGAACATAGTCAGAGGTTAGCGAATGAATATCAAGAAGCGTTGCGGTAAGGTTGGTTGCAATGCACTGATTGATATAACAGAAACATATTGCAGAAAACATACCAACCATAATCATAAGCAGTACGAGAGGATAAGGACATTAACAGAAGAAGGTCGAGCCTACAAAAGATTTTATAGTACAAAGGAATGGAAGTCGTTACGCTATCAAGCTTTCTTGCGTGACGGCTTTTGTTGTGTCCAATGTGGCCGAGAAGCAGAGGTCGGAGATCACATCATACCGACTAAAGTGAGATGGGATTTAAGGCTGGATATAGACAATGTGCAATCGATGTGCTTTGAATGCCATAACAAAAAGACAGCAGAGGATGAGCAGAAGTATGGCATATGCCCCCCCACCTAAAATAACCCTTGGGGGAACTGCTGCCGGAAAGACGGTGCGCACCTTTCTCTCCGAAAAATGCGATTATGAAAGGTCAAAATTGGTCGGAACCTAATAATTGGTAAAAATAGGAGGTGAGCAGGTATGAGAGGGAAGCCTTCTCGAAGATTACACTCTAAAGACGACTTAAAAAAACATAAAAAGGGCAAGGATCACGTTGCCAAGGAAATTGCCAGGCAAGATACTTTGAACGATTACGATCAATTGCAAGTTAAGCCCATTCCGAGCCACTTATGCTATTACGGCAAACAAGAATGGAAAAGGATTATTCCCTTGCTGCAGCAACTTCCAATAGCAGAACTGGATAGGCAAATGATTGAATCGTATTGTCAGCTGCATGGATTCAAAAGGCGATTGCAAAAGGATATACAGGAATTTGGGGAAGTAACTAATTTTTATGATGAGGACGGTAATCTTACCAATAGAAGGATTAATCCCTCATACAATGCTTACCTTTCAACAGTGAAAGAAATACGGATGATAGCAAACCAGTTGGGTATGACAATTAACAGCAGGCTTGAATTGGCGATACCGGACGGGGAAAAAGAAGAGGATGAGATTTTAAAGTTGTTGAAGGGGTGATTTTGTGGCTAGGTTTATAGCGAAACAACCAAATGGATTGTATCTTCGATTTAGTACAATTGTTGATTGTCCAACTCACATAAACATGACGAAAGAGGATTATTTAAACAATGTCACTGGAACCGTTAGAAATAGGGATGAAGGTGAGATCATTTTAAATCAACATCTACAACCATTTTCAGAAGTGATTGAACGATTTGTACCAAATAATATGACTGAAAGTGAATTCAAAGATTTATTACAAGAAACAAAAGATATAAATGCGAAATATAGAACAACCTGAAGACACTCACTTAGAGTGTCTTTTTATTACACGAATAGGGGTGGGATAACTTGTCTGTAGAAGAATCGAATAAGGTTATGGAAATATTAGCGAGAGCAACACGAGAGTTTGATGTTTTAAATGCAACTGCTAGAGTGATGGGTAAACAAACTGCAGAGAGCGGAGAGCAGCTGCATAAATTAGGCAGAGGGCTGGTTGAGCAAGCTCACAAAGCAATTGACCTAGGTTTTACACCCAACGAACAACAAAAGATGTGTAGGATGCTAAAAGGAGACGAAATCCGATGTTGATTGTAAGATTAAAAGGTGTTTTTAATAGCGAGGTACACGATAGGGTTAGAGAAAACATTAAACAGCAAATTTCAGAAGGATTAATTGTCCATGATGATGCAATTGAAATTACTTTTGCAGATGATATGTGCCTAGAATGTGGCAGTATTGAATATGAAGAAGTGAAAATGTCCAATCAAAAAGGCAATGCACTCGAACACATTTTAAATTGCGTAAACTGTGGACATCAAAGGAATCTCTTGAAATGAATTTCAACGATCCGGGAACGCAATATGCTCGAAAGGTTGTCAACGGAGAAATCTTAGCAGGAAAAAAGGTTATACAAGCGTGCCAGCGTCATTTAAACGACTTAGAAAAAGATAACTTTGACTATATATACATTCCTAAACGTGCTGAAATTGCGGTCAAGTTTATGGAGATTCTTCCGGATATTTCAACCGGAAAGCCAGTTAAACTTGCTCAGTTTCAGCTTTTTATTGTCTATTCATTATTTGGTTGGTACCGGAAAGACAATACTGATTTACGCAGGTTCAACAAAGCATTAATAAGTATGGCCCGAAAGAATGGGAAGTCTGCTCTGATCAGTAGCATTGCAATATTTGAATTCTTGGGAGGTAAATTCCCGATTCAAAACAGGCAGATTTATTGTACAGCGCAATCTAGGGAACAAGCGTCAATTGTTTTCGATATGGTTGTACAGCGTTTAGACGGGTTACTTTCAAAGTCAGAGGCTATCCGAGAATCAGTACACAAGGTACGCAATGAAATTAAACATGTTCCGTCTTATAGTGTTTTAAAGCCGTTATCCAAAGAAACTGGAAATATCAACGGATTGGCTCCAACACTCTCAATTTTGGATGAATATGGAGCAAGTAAAGATAACAGCATGATGGAAGTGCTTGAGTCTGGATCCATGCTACAGCCCAACATGCTGACTCTGATTATTTCTACAGCATATTTTGATTTAAACAGCCCAATGTACACGCAGGAATACCAATACGGCCGGAAAATCCTCAACGGGGATACTGATAACGAGAACTATTTTGTTCTGGTATATGAACAGGATGATGAAAAAGAAATCTACAACGAGGAAATGTGGATTAAAAGTAACCCGTTGATGGAAGTTGAAGCGATCAAGGACACGCTTATTCGTAATTTAAGGAAACGGGTAAGTGAATCAATTGCTAAAAATGACTTACTTGGTCTGATCGTAAAGAACTTCAACATGTGGAAGCAGGGAGCAGAAAACTCCTTCCTGCCAGCAAAAGAATGGCAAGCGTGCGAAACAGACCCAATTAATATTTATGGTCGTGACGTCTTTTTAGGGCTAGATTTATCGCGAACAGATGATATTACGGCTCTATACCACATAGTACCGTTGGAAAAGGAAAGGTTTTATGTAGATGGGCATTCCTTCATTGGTACTGTTGGTGGATTAGAGGCAAAGTCCAAGAGAGATAAAATCGACTATCAAATGCTAATAGATCACGGTTATGCTACGGCAACCAATTTAAAGAGCGGTTTTATCAATATAACCCAGGTTGTCCATCATGCAGCAAGATTAATAATGGACAACAATCTCAATGTAATAGCGTTTTGCTATGACCCTTGGAGCATTTCAAACTTTTTAAGTGAATGGGAAAAGGAGTATCCAGATTTAGATATTCCGTTCATCGAAGTACCACAAAACTTTAAATTTCTATCGGAGCCGATTAAACAATTCCGGTTTGGTGTTTATGAAAGGAAAATACTCCACAGCAATAATCCGTTATTGAATATCGCGATTAATAACGCAGTCGTTAAATACGACAATAATGCGAATGTCATATTGGACAAGCAAAAAAACAGGGAAAAGATTGACCCAATTGTCGCTACAATTACTGGATTTTCTGAAGCCCGGAATTATGAATATCGTGGTATGGACATCAAACAAATCGAAGAATACATCCTTAGCAATGATTTTGGATTTTAAGGAGTGATTAGTTGTGAGTAAAGCACCTAAGCAAAATGCGCGATGCCTTGAATGCGAATGGGAGCTAAAAGGAACCCACAGGTGGTTAGATGGCATTAAATGTCCTGAATGCAACGGGATTGTACTTACTGAGGTGGTGAAAAAATGAATATTAACAAAGTAACAGACGCGCTAAAAGGAGTGGGTCTTTTTTTATTGGCGAATTTAACAGGAATTCTATTTTTAGCGGGAGTTGCTGTCATTGTATATGGATTCTTTCAATTTGGAACCAAAACCGGGATTTTTGCGTTGGGGATAGCAGCTGTACTCATATCTCTCATTCTAGCCCGAGAAAGGGGGTGAGGGTGATTGCGGATCTTCTATCAATCCGAGACACGCGAATATACGCAGGAAGAAGCAGGGTTATTAATTAGTATGCTACCAGGCTTTACTGGTACTGCATCAAATTTCACTTCTGCCAAAGCAATTGAAAATAGTGATGTATTTACTGTTATTAACTTGTTAGCTAGTGATGTGGCGTCACTTGATATTGACATGACTCAAAATGACATAGTTCAGTCAAACGAAACTGCGAATTTGTTCAACGTCAATCCTAACGGGCTGTATTCAGGTGGAACGCTAAAATTCATTATTACGGCAAACGCCTTGTTAAACGGCGAGTCTTTTTGTGAAGTCATTCGAAACAAAAAGGAGAAAATTATTGCATTTTACCATCTAAGAAATTCTCAAGTTGCTATCAAACGAGATGCTGAAACTAATTACAGGCTAGTTTATGACGTTTCAGATGATAAAGGGAAGATCAGACGGAAGCAACCAAGAGACATCCTCCACTTTAAGTTTTTTACCCTTGATGGCATACGCGGCGTAAGTCCGTTAAGGTCACTTAAAGATGATCTATCCATGCAGCGGGACAGTAAAAGGTTCTTGGCCAACTTCTTTAAAAATGATACCCAAACAGGCGGCATCTTAAAGATGAAGCGCGGGATGTTGTCGAAAGAGGCTAGGGACAAAATCAAAAAGGAATGGCAAGAATCAAATGCTGGCGTGGATAATGCTCACAAGGTGTTGGTTATCGATGAAACCTTTGAATATGAGCCTATAGAAGTGGATACAGAGGTTTTGAAATTGATTAACGCCAGCACCTTTTCTACCGAAACCATTGGTAAAGTGTACCGAATTCCACGCCATAAATTGGGGTTGGAAACATCAAATATGTCACTTGAACAAGCCAATCTGGATTATCTGACTTCCACGCTCAACAGTTATTTGAAAGTGATAACGAATGAATTGAACTATAAGTTGGCAACTGATCGCAACAGTAAATACCAATTTGATACTTCACCGTTTAAAACAACCGATGTAGAGACTCACACGAAGCTCACGCTTGATAAGTGGGACAAAGGAATCATCAGTTTGGATGAAACCAGAAAGCGATTGGGTGAACAACCCAGGAATGATGACTTTGGCAAAAAGCACATTGTCAGCTTGAACTATACCACTTTGGACAAACTCGAAGAATATCAAATGGCAAAAGCTAAGGGAGGTGATAAACATGGACAAGACGGAAACAAGGGAGCTGGTGACCAGCAAGATTGAAATCCGGGAAGATGATGACGGCAATCGCACTTTGTCCGGTTATGCCGTTAAGTGGGAGAAAAAATCACACGTTATGGGCTACTATCGGAAATTCCGAGAACAATTTAAAAAAGGTGCTTTCGCTGATTCTCTTGGAAAAGAAGATCAGCGTTTTTTATGGTCTCACGATACAGGCAAGGTACTAGGAAGGACTAAAAATGGCACCTTGCGACTGGAAGAAGATTCAACAGGTTTGCGTTTTGAACTTGATTTACCCAAAACAACGCTCGGAAATGACACCTATGAATCTATCAAGCGCGGTGACGTGGATGGTGTAAGTTTTGGATTCCAAAAGATTTCAGATGAAATCGAGGAACCTGACGACGATCTAATGTTGCGGACAGTTACGAAAGCTAAATTGCTGGAAGTATCTGCAGTTGCTTTCCCAGCTTATCCGGATAGCGAAGTGAGCGCACGTGGATATGACCCGATGAAGCATTTTGTCGAGGAACAGGAAGAGTTAAGAGCAAAACTTTATGTATTAAATAATGTTTAGGAGATGAAAACATGAATCGTATTGCAGAAATCTTGAAAAGAAAAGCAGAAATTAACGAAATGTTAAAGGATGAAAAGCGCAGCAATGATTTGGATTACAAGGCTCTTGAAAAGGAAATTCGTGAGTTGAATGAGGAGTTGGAAGAGCTGCAGACGCGTGAACGCCTCATGAAAGAAACCGAACAGCTTAATAATGGGGAAGTTGAAGAGCGCAGCCTACATGAACAGGCTCATCAAGGCGGCGAAGAAAGAACTTTGATTGAACCCACCGATGAACAGAGAGAAGCGTTTAAGGCTTACCTTGAGACACGTGAAATTGATGGCGGGTCACTCAAAACGGATTCCGGTTTTGTTGTAATTCCGGAACAAATTGTACTGGAAATTATGAAGTTAAAAGAAGTGGAGTTCAACCTTGACCAATACGTCACTGTAAAGCAGGTAGGTTACGGAAGCGGCAAATATCCAGTTGTTCGGCAGTCTGAGGTTGCTGCTCTCCCGGAAGTTGCAGAACTTGAGGAAAACCCTAAGCTTGCTGTCAGACCTTTCTACGAATTAGGATATGACATCAAAACATATCGCGGTTACTTCCGTGTTTCCCGTGAAGCTATCGAAGATGCGGCAGTTAACATCTTGGCTGAATTGATGACCTGGATGGCTCGTACTATTGCGGCTACGCGTAATGCTGCAATTATAAAAGCTATTAAAGAAGGAACACCTGGTGAAAAAGGCAAAACGCTAAAATTGGCAACCAAAAATGCGGTCGGTATTGATGGCATTAAAGATGCGATTAACCTTAACTTGAAGCCAAACTATGAGCATAATGTAGCAATCGTCTCTCAAACAGCCTTTGCCACACTTGACAAAATGAAAGACAAGCAAGGTAACTACTTGCTACAGCCGGACATCAAGGAAGCTAGCCAAAAACGTTTGCTCGGCGCTCAAGTCGTTGTCCTACCAGATGAAATGCTTGGGGCAAAGTCGACTAATACAATCATTATCGGTAACTTGAAAGACGCAATTGTCCTGTTTGACCGTAGCCAATATCAAGCGTCCTGGACTGATTACATGCATTATGGTGAAGCCTTAATGGTAGCTGTCCGCCAAGATGTTCGTATTCTTGATGAGAAATCGGCAATTATTATCAATTTTGAAGCAGAAGCTCTGACAGAGGAACCAGAAGGGGTTTAAGAAGGAGGTAATTTAGTTGCTTCCACTTGATGTAAAACGAGTCAAGAGTCATATGAGGGTATCCCATAACCTGGACGACGGGGACATCAAAGAGTACCTTGAATTTGCAAAACATGATGTGATTGAAGCGGTGTTTGATAGTAGAGACGTGAGCTTGAACAAAACCGAATTGGAAAAGGATCCTTCTTTTCGTAAAGCGGCGATCATGCTCACGTCTTATTATTATGAAAATCGGTTGGCTATGCAGGAAGTTTCTAAAAGTGGCGGCGTACAAGAATCACCTATGTCTGTCACTCACGCGATACAAATTCTTAGAGCACATAGGGATAGGTACTTGAAATGAGCCGTATGAAATTTGATTTTTCCAAGCTGAATCAGCCGATTACTATCAATGAATTAAAAAACGTTAGTAACAATGGTAACCCTACAAAACCACATCCGGTCACGTTTTATGAGTGTTTTGCCCATGTTGAGACTGTTAGTTTAAAAGACTATGAGACAAGCATACAGACAGGGACGCAGCATAATATCAAGGTGTTTATTCGGAACTATCCCGGCATTACAAACAAGATGCAGATTAATTGCAATGGCCAGGATTATAACATCAATCAAGTTCTGTTTGATTATCGACAATCGGGGTTCACCGTTCTTATTGCGAGCGAGGTGACCCGATGAGCGTTCAAATTAAAGGTTTGAGAGAGGTGATATCCAATCTCTCAAAAAAAGAGAGGGACATCATACGGGCTGCGAAGGCGGGGAATTTGGCAGGCGGAAAAGTCATCAAGGAAGAATTAAAGAGCAATGTTCCCCGCAGTGGCTACAGCGGAGCGAACCCACAAGCGAGATTGGCGGATAATGTGGTCATGAGCGGTAATCGAACAGATGGTGGTTCTGGGGAAAGCTATGTCGCGGTGGGATTTAACAAAGCAGCAAATTTCCGGGCGCATATCCCCGAGTTCGGGTCTATTTCTCAATCGCCGCAGGGATACATGACGAAAACCGTACATGCTACTGAAAGAAAAGTCGCTCAAGAAATGGAAAAAGCGATCAGGGGGGCGATAAGTTGAGCGGTATATACGAAATTGATTCATTGCAGCTGGCCTATGAGACCTTTCTACACGATGAAGATTTAATGAATCTTATTGGTGGTCCAGATAAGGTTTTTAAATATCATGTACCGGAAGAAAACAGGCAAGAGACTCCAATCATTCGGATTTACCCAATATCTGAATTGCCAACTGGATATGCAGATAACAAGCAACATGCCTGGGATTGTATCTTACAGATTGATGTTTGGGATGATTCCGATGCCAGGACAATCGCTTTAAAGATTCACAAACTCATGAAGTCAATCAATTTTAAACAAAGCACCCCTACTTTTGAGTATGACCCGGACACTTATTTATACCGGGACTGCCGAAGGTACAGGGGTGTTTTAATTTCTGAAAAAGGAGAATGAAAATGGCAGCAGAAAAGAAAAAAACAGGCGGTACTATTGGTATTGACAAATTTTATTATGCAATACAAACAGTAGATACAGAGGAGACAGTATCTTATGGAGAAAAAGTCCGGGTCCCTTATGCCCAGAGCGTCAATATAGAAACAGAGCAGGAAATTGCGAAAGCCTACGGAGACAACAAGGTTGCTGAAATGGCTGTCTCCACAGGTTCTACTTCCTTAGAAATGCAGTTTCACGCTATCCCAATTGAGGATCGTGTTGCTTTACTAGGGTTGGAACAGGACGAGGATGGTTTGGTTATCCAGCGATCACAAACTAACCCTCCATATGTGGCTGTTTGCTTAGAAAAAACAACTACAGATGGCGCTGAACTATTAGGACTTACAAAAGGTATGTTTATGCTGCCAGCAACCGAAGCACAGACAAAAGAAGATTCTCTTGAATTTGGTAGCGACACTTTGAGCGGAGAGTTTGCAGGGCGCACCTATGACGATGCGGCAATCGTCCGCATACGAGTGGGTAAAAGCGACGATGCAAAGCGTCAAAAATTCGAGAAAATGGTCTTCAATCCTGCTGGCACAGTTCCGGAAGGAGTTTAAAAAATGGCGAAATATGAAGTGATTCACGATTTTACGGATTTGCAGGATGATAACCAGGTTTATTTTAAAGGTGATTCGTTTCCGGATCCGGTTAACAAACGAATAAAAAAAGAACGAATTAACGAGCTGCTAAGCAATAAAAACAAGCAAGGCAGGGCTGTTATTAAAGAAATTAAGGAGTAGGTTTAGCGCCTACTCTTTTTATTTTGGAGGGAAAAAATAATGGTTAAGCATTATGACGAATCAACAAAAACTATCACGCTGGTTACTGATGTTAAGTATGACAATGGCGGCAAGCCTAAGTTAGAAACCAAGGAATTTTTATTCCCTATTTTTGTTAAGGGAGTTTACACAAAAAAAGCGATCCAGCTCGGGAAAGAACTTGAAGGAAATAACTACGTTGTTCCAGAGGATCTATTTGATAGATTGACTGCTTTTATTGTGGATATGTACGGAAAGCAATTTACAACTGATCAGTTGGTAGACGGGATCCATTCTGGAAAAATTATTGAAACCTATATTGATATTTTGATGGGGACTTTACAAGGCGATTCAAAAAACGAATAGACGGCGAAGAGGAACTGACAGATGAAGATTTTAGTTTTTCCAGGCAACAGGAAAACCTAGATCAACTCTTTGCCGCACTTTTAAAAGAAGGTCATTCCATACATGACATTTACGAAATGGACATATTAGAACTTTTACGTTTGAAAAACTTAAAAGCAAAAAAGAAGAAGTCGAGAAAAGTAGAGTCTTTCTTCGACCTCTTTTAAAGAAAGGAGGAAAATGACGAATGGCAATTGGCGGCACACCAGTAGGGAATATGATCATCAAAGTGGATCTTGATAGCGCTGGTGTAGAAAAATCCATGACTGGCCTGCAGCGTCAACTTAAAAGCTCTAATAAAGCAATGGGTGCACAGCTTTCAGCCTTTGGTCGTGGTGAAAAGTCAGCTGCAAAATATGGAGTTCTGATTGAAGGTTTGACCAACAGACACCGTATACAGGCACGAATGGTTGAGGAAGCCAGAGAAAAATATAGGGCTATGTCCAATCAATATGGTGAAAATAGCGTTAAGGCTCAAAAGGCATCCCAGGTGCTTAATGAGCAGATTGCTAGATACCAGGAGACTGGTAGGGAATTGGACAATGTATCTGCTGAATTTAAAGAGTTTCAAAGAGTCCAGGACATCCAAAATAAAGGCTGGTATAGAGCTGCTGACAGTATGGAGCAATGGGGCGGCAAATTAAAAGGTGCCGGGGCCGCAATGGATCATACAGGTCAGCAACTAACGCGTAAAGTTACTCTACCGTTAGGAATCGTTGGTGGTCTTGCGGTTAAGACCGGTATGGATTTTGAATCTGGAATGTCAAAGGTTGCAGCAATATCGGGAGCTACTGGTAAAGACTTCAAAGCCCTTGAAAAACAAGCGAGGCACTTAGGCGCAACAACAATATTTTCGGCTAAAGAAGCTAGTGAAGGGATGCAATATTTAGCTTTAGCTGGCTGGAAAACAAAAGACATTATGGCTGGTATGCCAGGTATGCTTAACTTAGCTGCAGCTGGTGCTCTTGATTTAGGGCGAGCAGCCGATATTACAAGTGATACAATGGCAGCTTTCGGCATGGATGCTAAAAAAGCCGGACATGCAGCTGATGTCTTCGCGTATGCACAAGCGAACGCTAACACGAATGTGGAGCAACTAGGCGAGGGTATGAAATATATTGCTCCTGTCGCAAATAACCTAGGTTGGACACTGGAAGGCACATCAGCGGCGATGATGGCACTTGCAAACCAAGGGTTAAAAGGTTCTATTGCTGGACAAGCCTTTGCTTCTTCGCTTAGTAGGCTGGCATCCCCTGGAATGCAGAAAAAAATAAAGGGTTTCGGTCTATCCTTCTTTGATGCGAATGAAAATATGAAACCTTTACCTGATATCATCGCTGAAATTGAAAAGAAAACAGAAGGTATGACAGCCAAGCAAAAACAAGCGATGATTACCACTCTTTTTGGTGCAGAAGCAACTAAACATTGGTCGATTCTTCTGAGTACTGGAAGCAAAGAGCTTGGAATTATGACAGAGAACCTAGAAAATGCAGATGGCACAGCAGCGGATATGGCAGCGACAATGCAGGATAACCTGGCCGGAAGTCTTAAGGAGTTAAGGTCTAAGCTAGAAGATTTATTTATTACGACATACAAAAACCTTAACCCTGCATTAAATAGATTGGTTGACAGTGCCAAAGATGCAACAGACTGGTTTGCACAATTAAGCCCAAAAACTCAAGAGAACATTATTAAGTTCGGATTATTAGCAGCTGCTGCGGGTCCAGCTATAAGTGGTTTTGGTAAGCTCACATTTGGTGCAGGGGCATTATTGGAAGTGTCAGGAAAGCTTACGAAGACTATAGGGATGGCGGGAAAATCCGGAGCAGTAGGAGCGATTGCTGGCTTGTCAAAAGCTGGTGTTGTTGGATTGGCCATTGCTGGTGTGGCTGCGTTGTCTGTTGGGGTTTATAAACTTGTACAAAAATCAAATGATGCTAAAGAAGTCAATCTTGATCTGACTAAATCTTTAAGTGATCAGGCAGTTGGTTTGCAGAAGAGCGTAGATACTTTTGATAAGTTGTCTGATAAAGCAAAGATCAGTAATGAAGAGTTAGCGCGGTTAAATGATTTAAATATCAGGATATCCCAATCCAGCAACCCGGGCGAGATTGAACAACTTCAAAGGCAATATGATGAACTTGCTAAAAAATCAGGATTGTCAAAGTCTGAACTTGAACAGTTATTTGCTGCAAATCAAAACATTATCAAACAATCCCCGGATGTTAAAAAGTCTGTTTCCGATCAAGGGAATGCTTTTGTGGAAAGTACAGCTGCTGTTAAACAGTACATTGAAAAGTTGTACGAGATGTCACGTACACAGATTGAAGCTGAGAGGGTAAAACAACTCGAAAGGGAAAAAGAGTTAAGGAAAGAAATTGCATCCCAGCAATCTGAATATAAATCCGCAGAAAATGATCTCAACTTGTTGCTAGACGCTCAGAATATGAGTAAGAAAGAATTAAAGGCTAAGCAAACAGAAATAAATAAAGAATTGCAAAACAACATTCTAACAATGGGCGAAAAGAAAGAGCTGGAACAGCAGCTTACAACACTCCAAGATGCTCAAAAAGGAAATCTGAAAGAAGAGATCCAAAAAAGACAGGATATTCTAGCTCAAAAAGACAAGAGTGTAAAAAAATCTGAGGAAGAATTAGAGAAGATTAAGGCCCTTGATCCAGCGATTGCCAATATCAGACTTAAACAAGTCGGCATTAATGAGGAAGGAGAAAAAGGTCTAGCTCAGCTGGATAAGGTAATTGCCAAAAACCAAGAGGAAATGGCCCAGTTAGAAGCTAAACATCAAAAAAATGGTGATTTAACGGCAGAAGAACATAGGCGTTACACAAAATTGTCTGAGACAACCCAAAAGCAAATTGAAGCTCGCGATTATATCCACGATGAACTTAATCTTTATAAAGATCTTAACTCACTTGCCCAAGCTAAGAAAGACAAGCTTTCCAAGGAAAAACAGCAAAAAATTGAGAGTCTAGCAAAAACAACTGAGATTAAGGTTGAGGAAGGCAACATCGTTAAACAAATACAAAAGAAAAACGATGAACTTCTTAAAGAGAGAAATAGTCTCGAGGAAAGCCGTAAAAAGCAAGGGGCAAACACTAAGGAAATTGACAAGCAGATAGCTGCTATTGATAAGAAAAGATTAAAAAATGATGAAGTGCTCGAAAAAATATTAAAAGAACTCGGGATATGGGATCAGGTTAAAGGTTCCATCCAAAAAGCATCTGGTGAAGTTGGTAAAAAGAACCAGAAGCAAAAAGAAACAAACAAGGAACTGGACAAAGAAAATCAAAAACATGATCAAGGCAAAAAGAAACAGCAGGAAAAAAATAAGGCCATTGATCAAGGTACAGGCAAGCAAAAAAGCCAGGGGCAGCAGATTGATAATAATAATAAGAAAACCGATAAAGGTATTCAAAAGGAACAACAGCGCACCAAAGAAGCTGGTAAGTCCGTAGATAAAAAGGTCACTGCTAAAGATCATGGGACTGTAGCAAAGATTGATCAAAAAGCCAAAGCTCCGAAAGATAAAAGAGTAACAGCTAAAGACCATGGATCCGTTGCAAAAATTGATCAAAGAGCGAAGGCTGCTAAGACCAAAAAAGTAAACGTGACAGCTGGTTCATCAATAACCACTTTAAATAGGCAGGCTTCTAGTCCAGTTACGAAAGTGGTTAATTTTGTTGGCAAAGGTTTAGGGAAATTGAAATTCTGGGCAAAAGGGACACCGCCTCAAGGACATCCAGGTGGTGCAGCAGTTGTAGGTGATGGCGGCGGCCGTGAATTAATTAAGCTCCCTGATGGTAGGTCCTTTTTGTCACCGTCCACAGATACCTTGTTAAACTTGCCGCGTGGAACTCATGTAATTCCGCATCGAGAAACGGCTAGGCTTTTGAAATCCGTTAAACATTATGCTGCTGGTACAAAAAATTGGAAGAGCATGTTTGAATTTGAAAATGTGAGAAATAACGAATTCATGAAACTGCTTGCCCTCACTGGTAGAAACTCAGAAGCCAAAGTTCAATTTGCGACTAATACTGCCAATGTCCAAAAAGGCAATGACAACCAACATCTTGAGAAGATAGTCGAGAAGTTAAGTGAACAGGTTAAAGACACGAAAGAAATTGTGTCGCTTCTTGCTCAATTGCTAATGAAAGATCCTAACATATACATCGATGGGCGGATGGCAAGTGTACCACTGGAAAAGCATATAACCGAAATACAAAACAGGAATAAGGAGATGAGGGAAAAATTTGTCTAAAAAATCTTTTTCATTTAACGGCATAAGAAAACCTTGGCTGCACATGACCAGAGGGAGAAATAAGCCTTTATTTGTCCCCATCCAAAGAAACATATTAAAAGTACCTGGAATGGCCGGGGCTTATTTGCAGTCAAGTGAAATACAACCAATGGAGTTTGAACAACCTATTGCTTTCATTGCAAAGAATGATGTACATGCTTTGCAATTGAAGGATGAGCTTGCAGCATGGTTAATAACCGACACCCCAGCTCCGTTAGAATTCGATGATGAGCCAGGGCGCACTTATTATGCATTAGTCCAGAACACAATTGAAGACTTTGAGAGGATAGCAATATTAAGGCAAGGAACGATTCAGTTTCTTTGCCTTGATCCATATGGTTACGGCCCCGAAAAAATCCTAACTTTCCCGACTGATGCTGTCAAAATCGACAACAAAGGCACAGCCGAAGCTGACCCTATATTTGAATTGACAGCGAAAAAGAAAACAACCTTTGCCATGATCAGTAACGGCGATGAGGTATATAACTTAGTTGGCAAGCCTGCTGATGTAGACGAGCAATTGGTCAATGAAAAAACGTTGATCTTTGATGAACGTGGTGACACACTCAGTTCCTGGACTTCTGCTGGCACAGCCATAGACCATATGGGTAAAGTGACAGGTAAACTTGTACCTGACGGTACTGGCATTGTCGTTGAAAGCTACGGCACACCCGATAAGGATCAGTGGCATGGACCAGCACTCATGAAAGAAATCACTCCTGTCCAAGACTTTGAAATTGAAATGCGCTGCCGTGCAGAAACGACAAACCCAAAACAGACGTATCGGATTGAATTTTACTTGTACGATGAACACATGAACGTTCTCGGAAAAATGGCGATATGGGACAGTTCGGACAAACGTATTCAATACGCCGCAGAAGGTCGTTACGGGCCATTCTTAGGTTCTCGTATCCACTATCCTATATACTCAGCTAACTATCTAAAACTGGAAAAGCATTTCCACGGTATGGTCCGAATGCGGCGCATTGGAAAGAGGTTCGAGTTTTATGTAGCAAGGCTGACTTCTGGTGCTGGATCAAGCGGCAAGCATTATGACACTTTAACTAAGGTTTACAACGATGTGGCAAACGAGTACCAGGGCAAGCTTAAATATGTTCAAATCCATATCGGCAAGTACAGAGGCACCAGCAACGCCAATTTACCACGGATTAATGCTATTAAGGCATATAAGCATACGACAGCTACTGTAGACCAGACGCCGTATATTATGGATGCCGGAGACGTACTGACGCTTGACCATAAAACTAAAGATATTCTTCTTAACGGAGAATCACGAAAGGATCTCAAAAATTTTGGAGGTTCTTTTTTTAAGCTTAAAAAAGGTGAAAACATGCTGCTGGTTTCCCCGGAGGATACGTTTGATACAAGGGCTATATTCCAGGAGAGGTTTTTGTAGGAGGTGGTACCATGTCCCAAATCCACATTTTAGACGGGCAGAATGACTTGATTTTGGATTATGTCCAAGCCGATGACATCGTAGATGATGACCACCGAAAATCATTAGAGGATACATTGGAAACATACGAATTTATTGCAAAGGGTGAACGCAGCTATACGGAGCATCTCGGAAAAAGGAACCGTCTCATCATACCCGATGAAGACGGTTCTTTAGTTGAGTTTGTCATCTTTGAAGCTCCAAAATACAACGACTCGGAAGGACGTAAGGTCCAGGTCTTTGCACATGCAAGTTACCTTGAATTGCGTAAAGCCGGAATCATTTACCCGGACTTGAAAGGCAAGAAACGTACAGCTTCACAGCATGCGGGATTTGCTTTAAACGATACTGGATGGCAAGTAGGCACAGTTGAAGCAAGCGGAGAAAAAACCTTATCCATCAGTGAACATACAAGCCCGTATGAGTTTCTAAAGCATATCGCTAAGGAATACGGTGTTGAATTGCGTTTTAGGGTGGAACATAACGGTAAGCAAATAACAGGACGCTATGTCGATCTATTACAACGTGTGGGCGAATGGCGAGGTCGTGAGGTTGAGTTTGGCCGTGACCTGGACGGCATCAGAAGGGTAGAGAAACAGGACATTGTCACGGCTTTGCTCGGCTTGGGTCCCGAGCAAGAAAACGGCACGCGTATCGAGGTATTAGTAGAGGACTTTGACGCCTTGGAGCGCTGGGGCAGGGTTGACGAACATGGCAATTTAAAGCACTTGATTGAGCCGTATGAAATCGAATCCGAACGTACCGAAATGACCGAAACAGAAGCCCGGCGATATACTAAAACAGCGTTGAACAAGCGAATCAATACGCAGGTGACATATGAGTGTACAATCGTTGACCTTGAAAATGTCCCAGGCTTGGAGAACGAAAAAATCCGTTTTGGTGACACTATCCGAATCAAAGACACGTCATTTGTCCCACCCTTATATCTTGAAGCACGAGTATTTGAGCAGGAGCGCTCCATTAAAACAACTGCTAAAAAGGATATTAAACTTGGAGATTTTGTCGAATATACCGAGGAAGATGTTAACGCCGTTTGGAAACAATTGAAAGAGCAAATAAAGAATCGCGTATCTTACTATGAAATGGTCGAGTACACATACGACAAGCTCACCATTGACGATAAAGACGAAACGTATTTCGAAGAAGGGAAGTCTTTTGCTGAAGCTGTTGGGATTGAGGCCAAAGGGCATGCTGATTTTGTGGCAAGCAATGCCGAAGCAAATGCCAAAGATTTCGCTATTATCCAAGATGCCCTTATCAAAGCGGCCGCCGAAGGCTATGCCGATTCAAAGGCTCAATCAGCACTAGATCAAGCCAAGATGTATTCAGTTGCTAAAACTGTTTACGAAAATAAGATGAAGGAAATTGCCGAGGATATTGGCAAAAAGGCACCAATTGAGTATGTGGATGGGCAACTGAGACATGCGATTGATGGGTTAGTGATTGGTGGAAGGAACCTGGCCAGAGAGACAAGTGAAATTCCAAGGACGGTGACTATCGGTCAATACGGATATAGTGGATTACTGAAAGTACCTATTGACGGGGTTCTAGTTTCGCATGGAGATCAAGTTACGTTTAGTATTTACGTGGAAGATATTCCAGATGGCGAATCAGTATACGCTCGGCTTGACTGGTTTAAACCTGATGGAACTTATGATTCAGTGGCGTATGCTATTGGAAAAACTTCCAATAACGGTCGAATACAAATTACTGCAAAAGTGACCTCTGATACCGCTTATACTGAAATACGTGGAAGGGTAATGCCTTACCTTTGGAGTAAAAACTATAATGTTAAAATTTCAAGCGAGAAATTAGAAAAAGGCAACAAAGCCACCGACTGGACACCTGCCCCTGAAGACATGTTTTCCGAAATTGAAAAGAAAGCGGACGGCTCAACTGTCTACACTATCGAGCAGGTAGACAACAAATTTAATAACTATGTCGGCATTACACAGTACACCACAGATCAGGCCGAGATCGTCCAAGGTTTCCTTGATTTTGGTACACGCATAGCACAGAACGAAACAGCTATTGGGCTAAAAGCCGATGATACGAAAGTTAATCAGATTAATAATTCCTTAACTCAAAAAATCGGGAATGTTGAAGTTAAGGCTGATGAAGTTTTTACTCGAGTAAGTGAGGTTAAGGCAGAGGTTGATGGGCTTGAGATTGGTGGGCGGAATTTTATTCGTAATTCCGATGTGTACCTGACGGACGTTAAGTATGTGTCACACACATTCTCGCCGGAAAATGAGGTACTTATATCTCCTGAAGATATGGAGAGTGGACCTTTCACAATCTCCGTTGACATTGATGTTAAGAATGCTACGAAAGGAACTTACACGGGAAGAGTTGGTGCGGAGCTATCGGTAGCATATACTGACGGAGAGAACGCTTGGTTCGGAGCTTGGTTAAAGATACCGGATACTCCTATAACAAATAAATTACGTCTGTCAGCTACATTTCCTAAGGTGACAAAGAAAATATCCCATATACGTAGTTTCGGTATATACATTCAGTGTATCGGAGATAGCATGACGGTGGGACGTCCAAAAGTAGAAAAAGGCAACAAAGCTACCGATTGGACCCCCGCTCCCGAAGATACAGACGCAGCAATAAGCGACGTCAAAGGCCGTGTCGAAACAGCCGAAGGTGAAATACGTACACTTGCCGGAGAAGTAATCGCCAAAGCAAGCAAAACAGTCGTTGACAGTTTAGAAAAACGCGTCACCAGCGCCGAGGGAGAATTGAAAGTCCTGCCCGGTGAAATCAACGCTAAGGTCAGCAAAGATGGAATTATCGGCGCATTAAACCTAACGCCAGAAACAGCACTCATTGACTTCAAGCGCGTCAAAATGACGGGTGAACTCGAAGCCAAGCATATTAAATCGCTAAAAGGCTTAAATATCAACGATCAATTTATCGTCGACGCTAATGGTAAAGTCACTATCGGCAACCAGCGTGTAACCATTGACGACAAAGGAATACAAATACGCCGTCCTGACGGTGCTGTGGCGGTTGATAACGGGCTGATGCATAATGCGTACAGTGTTAGCGGAAATGACCCACACTATATGAAACGGGGAAAAGCCACAGGCGGGGCTACCAGTCCTTTCTATTTTAAAGCTTTCCAGGAATACTCAGGCTCAACTTTTATCGGCTACAAAGGCATGCTGGACGGACGGGGCGACCCTAACGATTTCCAAACATATAGTGATGTACGGGATACTAATACTAACGGTATTGTATTTCAGCGCTACGAATATATCCACTCCGCAAGATATTTTGTTGTGAGTTTACAGGTGGCGTCAGGCGCTGGCGCATTCGCGGTCATGCTTTTTAATGATGGCTCAGACAACCTAACGTCAAGGGTCTACTATAAAAGGATTGAAAGTACTTTTTCAGGTGAACAGCTTTGCATTGTCGATATAGGCAAGCCTACTTATTCCAGAAAAGAAATGCACATGAAATTCGGTTGGACACATGGTATGGGTCCTGCAAGTGAGAAAATTGAATTCCGGGTCCAACGTGTTATCCAAACAGACTTCATCTAGGAGGTGTGCTAATGGAAATTGAAACTTATAGAGACAATCCCGATGGCAAATACGTCAAAGTATTCTTTTCCGTAGAAAACGGTAATGTCACAGGAGTTACTATTGGTAATCAAGCCATACCCGTAGAGCAGGGTTTCCAGTTTTTTGTAGAACCCCATATCGCCCTACAGATCGACAAATGCGAAATGTATATGGATGGATTCACGCCAAGGTTACGAGTTAAAGAAGGCGAGGAAATCGAAGTTCCCGACGAAAAAGAAAAACGTATCCGGGAGCTGGAAGAAGAACTGGAAAGGTTGAAAAATGAGGCCGAATAATATAATCGAAAGGTGTGGGCATCAATGCAATTAGAGATTACTAGAAGAAATGAAAACATCGTTAATGGAGAAGTTGAAAGCGTACAGGTGCATTACAAATTATCCAGCGATGATTATAGAAGTATGCACAATGGCTTCATTGAGACAGACCGGATAGATGCAAGTATTCCGGAATTAAAGGAGATTGTAAAGGAAACATTAGCTGAACAAATTTCTCAAATAGCCGAGTAGGGCTTTTTTATTTTGCAGGATTTCCTCTTCTTTTGTCGAATGGATAAAGGGAGAGTGAGGAGTTTCCTATGAAAGTATTACCATATGAACAGGATATGAGATTGGCGTTTAACAATGATTCTATTCGGTTATCATTCCAAAAGCTTAAAGAAGCAATACAAAGCACAGATAACCAAGAAGTATACACAGCGATTGGCGAATTATTATTATGGGTAGTTACGACAGATGAATGGCATATTGAGAATGGTTTAGCAGATTATAAAGAAAGAAAGGGAAAAGATGAAGACGGGAAAATTCTGTATGGAATGAGACATGCATTCAATTGTTTAAAACATAACATGTCTTTTTTTCAAATCCATCACAAAAAAGGTGGTTTAGAGTACCCCATTACTTCCCCATTAGAAACTAAAGAAATTACAATATTATGGATGCCGGCCGGGAATATTCTGAATGGCAAACACGAAAGTCAAAAAAAGAACTACATTAAATATGTTGAAGGCAGGGAGGTAGTTGAGACTTTTAAAAGTGCTATAACTTTCCTTAATAAAGAATTCGCGAAAGTAACGTTTAATTAATTATTATGAAGTACATCCGCTAGGGTGTGCTTTTTATTTTGTCAAAAAGGAGTGTTTCATTTGAAGGATCATATCATCTATTCTATTTTCGGCACCGTAGGTGCTTTTTTTGTTTCAGTTTTCAACTTTTTATATGGTGAGGACCCGGTGCGTTATATGGCGTTACTGTTATTCGGTTTGGTCATTGCCTTAGACTGGATTGGCGGTCATCGCGCTGCCAAGAAGGATGGGTCTTATGCTTCTGAGTATGGAATCGAAGGAGCATACAGGACTGTATTTTTATTGATCATGCCTGCCATTGGTCATTTAATTGATCAAATCACGGGCATGCCAGGCATTGCATTTGGATTTATTATTGCGGCATTTGGTCTTCATATATGGAAAAGTATGACGGCCAATGTGGTACGTGCTGGCTGGGAAAAATGGGTTCCTGAATGGGCTATGAATGTTGTTGCAGACGAGATTGAACATAAGATAGCCCGGGCCACTAAAAGACGCCAGGAGAAGGAAAAGTATTTAAAGGGCGACGCATAAGCGTTGCTCTTTTTTAATAATTAAAAGGGAGAGGGTATAAAATGAGTAAAATTGCAGACTTATCACATCATCAAGGTAATATTAATTGGGCAAATGCAAGTAAGGAGTTAGACTTTGCTATCCTACGGGTGCAAGACGGTTCCAGGGTAATTGATCGCCAATATAAAAATTATGTCGCTGGTGCAAAGCAATACGGCGTTCCGTTTGGTAACTATGCCTTTACACGCTTTGTCAGCATTGCCGATGCAAGAGTGGAAGCACGAGACTTCTGGAATCGTGGCGATAAATCAGCCGAGTTTTGGATCGCTGACGTGGAGGTCAAAACGATGGACGATATGCGGGCAGGTGCTCAAGCCTTCATTGACGAGCTACGGCGTTTGGGAGCCAAGAAAGTAGGTTTGTATGTTGGGCATCATGTTTACAAGCAATTCCAGGCTGATAAGATTAAAGCTGATTTTGTTTGGATTCCGCGCTATGGAGGACCTGAACCATCTTACCCATGCGATCTATGGCAGTACACGGAGACCGGACGTTTGGCAGGGGTAGCTGGCAATGTGGATTTAAACAGGCTCACAGGCAGCAAGTCATTGTCATACTTTGTTGGAGGGATGGCAACAGCTCCGCCAGCTGCCAATCAAAAGCCAGTTGCTAATGCTCATATCGTCAAAGCAGGAGACACGTTGTCCGCTATTGCTAAAAAATACAAGACGACTGTAGCCGAGTTGGTCCGTATCAACGGCCTAAAGAATCCTGACGTTATTCGTGTGGGGCAAACAATTAAACTGCCAGGATCTGCCCCAGCAAAGGCACCTACTCAAAAAGCCGTTTACCACACGGTAAAACATGGCGATACAGTGAGTGGGCTAGCCGTTAAATTTAAGGTTACCCAGGCGCAGATTAAAAGCTGGAATCAGCTTAAAGATATCAATAAGATTAATGTTGGCCAAAAGTTGAGGGTTAAATAAATATAGCGGGAGTGTAAACTTAACCGTGTAAGTGAGAGAGCGTACGGCTCTTGCTTCGC